>CAZNDO010000006.1:162738-176653 GCA_964571855.1 uncultured Gemmatimonadota bacterium | reverse complement strand
GCGCGACTTCCGGAACGCGACACCAGCCGGCGAACCGCCGCCCCTTGACGCGGACGCCCGGGTCCCCATTTTTCCCTTATTCGCTCCGCGATTCCGCCCTAGAATGCCCCGCGGAATCGTCGCGTGACGGGCCTCCCGGGCACCGGCGCGCAGGAACCGAGGCGTCCGCGGGAGGGACCAGAGCCCCATGGCCTACGTCGTCACCGAACCGTGCATCCGCTGCAAGTACACCGACTGCGTCGCGGTGTGCCCGGTGGAGGCCTTCAAGGAAGGCAAGAACTTCCTCGTGATCGACCCGGACATCTGCGTGGACTGCGACCTCTGCGTTCCGGAGTGCCCCACCGAGGCCATCTACTCGGAGGACAACGTCCCGGACAAGTGGGAGCAGTACAAGGAGATCAACGCGCGCTACGCGCAGACGTGGCCGGTGATCTCGGAGCAGAAGGATCCGCCCCCGGACGCGGACGAGTGGAAGGGCCGTGAGAACAAGGCCGACCAGTTCGACCCCAGCCCGGCGGAGGACTGAGCGCGCTCCCGCGCCGTTCACCGCCGTGAACCTCCTCGACCGGGCCGTAGCCGCCGCGGTGCCGCGCCTGCCGAAGCCCCTCGTGGGCGCCGTGGCGCGGCGCTACATCGCGGGGGAGACCATGGGCGCGGCGCTGGACCTCACCGCGCGCCTGAACGCCGCCGGCATGTCCACCACGATGGACGTGCTCGGCGAGAACATCTCGCGCGTGGAGCAGGCGGACCCCACGGTGCGGTTGTACCGGGACGTGCTGCACGCGCTGCACGAGCGGAAGCTGGACGGGAACATCTCCGTCAAGCTCACGCACCTCGGCCTGAAGCTGGACCGCGCCCGCTGCGCGGCGAACGTGCGCTCCCTCGTGGCCGAGGCCGCCGCCCTGGGGAACTTCGTGCGCATCGACATGGAGGACTCCTCCACCACCACGGACACGCTGGACCTGTACCGCGAGCTGCGCGAGACCCACTCGAACCTGGGCGTGGTCCTGCAGGCCTACCTGAAGCGCAGCCTGGACGACGCCGCGGACATGGGTCGCATGGGCGCGCGCGTGCGCGTGTGCAAGGGCATCTACCGCGAGCCGGCGGACATCGCGTTCCACGACCGGGAGCGGATCAACCGCAGCTTCCTGGACATGGTGGACCTGCTGCTGGAGCACGGCTCGCACGTGGCCATCGCCACCCACGATCCCGACGTCGTGACGGGCGCGGAGGCCATCCTCGCGCGCCGCGGGACGGACCGGGCGCAGTACGAGTTCCAGATGCTGCTGGGCGTCGCGGAGGGGCTGCGGAACGCGCTCGTGGCGCGCGGCCACCCGCTGCGCGTGTACGTGCCGTTCGGGCGCGAGTGGTACGCGTACTCGGTCCGCCGTCTCCGCGAGAACCCGCGGATCGCGGGCCACGTGCTGCGGGCCCTCGTCGGCGCGCACTGACCCCGCGCCTTGCGCGGCGGGGCGCGCGCCCCGTATCCTGGGCGGCCGACATCCACTCCGACGAACCGCGAGGCGCCCCATGGAGCTGACGCCGTCCATCCTCCGCCGCATGCCGAAGGTGCTCCTGCACGACCATCTGGACGGCGGGCTGCGTCCCCGCACCGTGCTGGACCTCGCGCGGCAGCACCGAGTGGACCTGCCCACCACGGAGGAGGCGGCGCTCGCACGGTGGTTCCACGAGGGCGCCATGGTCGGGAACCTTCCGCAGTACCTGCAGGGATTCTCCGTGACCACCGGGGTCATGCAGCATCCCGAGGCGCTGGAGCGCGTGGCCGAGGAGATGCTGGAGGACATGGCGGCGGACGGCGTGGTGTACGTGGAGACGCGCTTCTCCCCGTTGTTCCACACGGCGAAGGGGCTCAAGCACCAGCAGGTCCTGGAGTCCGTGATCAAGGGGCTGGAGCGCGGCCGCGAGCGCTTCGGCGTGCGCTGGGGCATCATCATCTGCGCGATGCGCAGCATGGACCCCATGACCAGCCTCGAGATGGCCGAGCTGGCGGTGGGGAACCGGCACCGCGGCGTCGTGGGGTTCGATCTGGCGGGGGACGAGATGGGGCACCCGCCGAAGCACCACCTGGACGCCTTCCACTTCGTGAAGCGGCAGAACTTCAACATCACGATCCACGCCGGCGAGGCCTTCGGGAAGGAATCCATCTGGCAGGCGCTGCAGTACTGCGGCGCCCATCGCATCGGCCACGCCACGCGGCTCGCGGAGGACCTGTTCCTGGACGGCGGCCGCGTGGTCGGCATCGGGCCGCTCGCGGGCTACGTGCTGGACCACCGGATCCCGCTGGAGTGCTGCCTCACGTCCAACCTGCACACGGGTGCCGCGGCCACGTATGACGCGCACCCCTTCAAGCTGTTCTTCGACAAGCGGTTCCGGGTCACGCTGAACACGGACAACCGCCTCATGAGCGACGTCTCGATGACGGGCGAGTACGAGGTGGCGGCGCGCGAGTACGGGCTGGACTTCACGGACCTCGAGAAGCTCTCGATCAACGCGATGAAGAGCTCCTTCCTGCCGTACAAGGAGCGCCTCGCGGTGATCTACGAGGCGATCAAGCCGGGCTTCCTGAGGCTCCGCCAGGAGCTGGGCCTCGCGGCGCCCGCGCCGGCCGCCGCCAGCGCGTCTTGACCGAACGCTTCCGCAAGAGCGCCGTGGTGATCCCCGTGGTCGCCGGAGCCGGCGGCGTGCGCGCGCTCGCCGGCCGGCGCGATCCGCGGTCGCGCTTCCTCGGCGGGTTCTTCGCGTTCCCCGGCGGCGTGCACGACGGGGCGGACGGGGAGCTCGCGCGCGACGGGGAGGACGCCTGCCTGCGCCGCACCGGCGTCCGCGAGCTGCGCGAGGAGACCGGGCTCGACGTCTCGCCGGACGCGCTCCGCCCCGCCGGGCGCCGGATCAGCCCGCCGTTCACGCCGGTCCGCTTCGACTCGCTCATCTACACGGCGGACTTCCCGGATCCGCCGCCCGCCCCGAGCGGCAACGGCGAGCTGGAGGAGCTGGCGTGGGTGGATCCTGCGGAGCTGGTGCGCCGGTGGCGCGCGCTGGAGATCCGCGTGGCGCCGCCGGTCCTGCCCATGCTGTTCGCGCTGGCCGCGGCGCCGCGCGGCGCGGACGGCGCGGCACTCGCCCGCGCGGTGCAGGCCGCGAACACGTTCCCGGAGGAGGAGGGGCCGCGCATCGAGTTCGTGCCGGGCGTGCACCTCGTCCCGCAGCGCACGCCCACGCTGCCGCCCGCGACCACCACGAACTGCTACCTCGTCGGCTCCGGGCGGATGGTCGTGGTCGATCCGGGATCCGCGGATCCGCTGGAGCGGGAGCGGCTGCGTCGGCAGATCGCGCGCCGGCGCGACGAGGGAGCGGAGCCCGTCGCGATCGTGCTCACGCACCATCACGCGGACCACACGGGCGGCGCCGCGGCGCTCGCCGCGGAGATGACGCTGCCGGTGTGGGCGCACGAGGAGACCCTGGCGCGCTGGGGGGAGTGGCCCTCGTCCGGCGTGCGCGCGTTGCGCGAGGGGGAAGTGATTCCCCTGGACGAGGGCGAGCGCCTCCGCGTGCTGTTCACGCCCGGACACGCGCCGGGGCACGTGGCGCTCCTGGAGGAATCACGCGGCAGCCTCTTCGCCGGCGACCTGGTCAGCGGCGTGTCCACCGTGCTGATCGACGCCGCGCCGGGCAGCCTGGATCGCTACCTTGCGTCCCTGGGGCGCCTGCTCGAGTACCCGATGCGCACGGTGTTCCCCGCGCACGGTCCGCCCGCCATCGATCCGCTCCGGACGCTGCGCGGCGTCCTGGAGCACCGCACGGACCGCGAGCGCCGCATCCTGGAGGCGGTGACCGGCGGCGCGCGGGACCTGGATCGGATCACGTCGCTGGCCTACGCGGACACCCCGGGGGCGGACCCGGCGCTGGCCGCACGGCAGGCGGAGGCGCACCTGGATCGCCTGGAGCGTCTGGGCCGTGTCCGCCGCCGCGGGAACGCCTGGGAGCCCGCGGACGTGATCGGGTGACGCCCGCCCCTTGAAGATCCGGGCGATCCGCCCTAGATTCAGGACGCTGAACTCTTTGGGAAATATAGACTTAGTGCAACCCTTCGTCGCCGAGTACGTCGCGGGCTAGTCGGTGGAGCATCGACGCGACGAAGAAGCCCATGGCAAATCCAACACCGATGTGCCCGGACCTGAACGTGTTGGCGAACATCCAGGCCCCGCCCGCGCCAGCGAGGACCCACACGACTGTAGCTGCCGCGCGTTCTTGAGCTGGGGTCACTCCCGCCCCTCCTTCTTTCGACTCGCCTTGGCTGGCTTCTCCTGGGGATCGGGCCAGCCGCCTTCCGGCCGGGGCGTGCTGAGGGCGCGCCGGACGGCTAGAAGGTCCGCTCGTCTCGCAGGATGCGGTAGCACGCGAGGAAAGCCACGTCTCCGGTCCTGCCATCCACAAAGGCAAACTCCCGCAAGCCGTCCATAGCCTGCCTTGCCGGATTCTCCAACGCCTCCGCGTAGGAGCGCCAAGCGTCTCGCTGGGACGCTGGGGCCTGGAACAGCTTGCGCAAGACGTTCATCAAGATGATCCCCGTGAGAACCGTGCCCCACCACCACGGCAGGGACTTGCTGGCAAGCACCCAAGATCCGACCGCAGATGCCACGAGCCCGAGCAGGTTGATGGCCCGCTGGACTGGACCCGCGGTATCCCACGCGTGAGCCAATGCGCTCTTCGGGATCGGTCTAGGAGGGCGCGGGGAGACACGCATCCCGTCAGAATAGGCCAGTCCCTACCGATCCGTCGTCCCCGCCCCATTGCCCGAGCCCCCGTGTTGAGGTAGGTTTTCAACAGGTCTACACTCCCGAACTCTTTTCAGGTAGGTTCCCTGAGTCCCGGGGCGGCTCCGATGGAAGTCTGGAAACGCTATCACGAGAAGGAGTTGTCCCACTCCATGGCCCACTACCTGCAGGCGGTGGCGGGGCTGAAGCGGGACAAGGGGTACGCCCGGGTCGGCGACATCGCCGACCGGCTCGGCGTGTCCAAGTCGGGCGTCACCTCCATGCTGCGGTCGCTCGCGTCGCGCGGCCTCGTGGACCACGAGCGGTACGGCTGCGTGGAGCTCACGGAGTCCGGCCGGGAGCTGGCGGCCCGCACGGAGTGCAACCGGCAGCTGCTCACGGTCTTCTTCCGCGACGTCCTCGGCGTTCCGGAAGGCGTGGCCGAGGAGGACGCGTGCATGATCGAGCACCTGGTCAGCCCGGACGCGATGACGCGGCTCCTGCGCCTCACCGCCATCCTGAGCTCCGGGGAGACGGACGCGGCCGCCGTGCTGGAGCGGTACCGGCGCACGCGCCGGGTCTGCCCGCACCACGACGTGGAGTCGTGCGACATCTGCGAGGAGCGCTGCCTCGTCGAGACGATCGCGCGCGAGATGCCGCCGTCCCGGCTGCCGCGGGAACGCGCCGGATGAGCACGGCGCCGGCACTCGTGCCCCTCGATCGTCTCGCGCCCGGCGGGGAGGCCATCATCCGCGGTCTGGAGGGGGAGCCGCCCTCCGTGCGGCGGCTGATGGACCTCGGCCTCGTGCCCGGGACGCAGATCCGCCTCGTGCGGGCCGCGCCGCTGGGGGATCCCCTCGAACTCGTCGTCCGCGGAACGCACCTGTCGATCCGGCGTTCCGAGGCGGGACGTGTCCATGTCGAGCCAGTCTGAGGCGCTGCCCCGGGCCGGCCGCCTGCAGGCGGTGCCCTCGCCGCCGCCGGATGCCGGGCGGGCTCCGCTGGTGGCCATCCTCGGGAACCCGAATTCCGGGAAGTCCACGCTGTTCAACCGCCTCACCGGCCTGCGCGCCAAGGTGGGCAACTACCCCGGCGTGACGGTGGAGAAGAAGGTCGGCCAGTGCACGCTGCCCTCGGGGCGCCGCGTGGAGCTGCTGGACCTTCCCGGGACCTACAGCCTGCACCCGGGCTCCCCGGACGAGATGATCGTGCGCGACGTGCTGTTCGGCCTGCACCCGGACACGCCCTCGCCGGACCTCGTCGTGTTCGTCGTGGACGCCACGCAACTGGAACGCCACCTCTTCCTCGCCCTGCAGCTCATCGAGGTGGGCCGGCCCGTCGTGCTGGCGTTGAACATGATCGACGCGGTGCAGGCGGAAGGCATCCGCATCGACGAGGAGACCCTGGAGCGCCGGCTCGGCGTCCCGGTGGTGTCCATCTCCGCGGCGAAGGGAATCGGCGTGGGCAACCTGCGCCGCCTCATGGAGCGGGATATCGCTCCGTCCGCCCTCTCGTTCCGGCACCGCCCGCCGCAGGTGCAGCGCGTGCTGGACAGCCTGAGCGCGCGCCTGCCGCGCCGCGGGCTGCTGTCGGACGCCGGCCGGGCGGACCTGGCCGCGGCCATCCTCATGGACGACGGGGAGGACGACGCGATCGCGCGGTACGTGCCCCTGGACGTGCAGGACGACCTCCGCGTCCTGCGCCGCCGGCTCGACGCGATCTGGCCGGACTGGCGCGCGGACGACGCCTCCGGGATCTACGCCGCGATCGACGACATCATGCGCAGCGCCGTGTCCCGCGAGGACCGCCCGGGGCGCGAGGCGCGCGCGCGGGAGCGCATCGACGGCGTGCTCACGCACCGCGTGTTCGGTCCCGTGATCTTCGTGCTGGTCATGGGCGCCATCTTCCAGTCGGTGTTCGAGTGGGCGGCGCCCCTCATGGATCTCATCGACGTAGGCGTCGCGGCGCTGGGCGGGTTCGTGGGCCCGCAGCTCCCGGACGGTCCGGTGCGGTCGCTCGTGGTGGACGGGATCATCGCCGGCGTCGGCGCCACCCTCATCTTCGTCCCGCAGATCGCCGTGCTGTTCCTGTTCCTCTCGGTGATGGAGGGCACCGGCTACATGGCGCGCGCCGCGTTCCTGATGGACCGCGTGATGGGCCGGGTGGGGCTGTCCGGCCGCGCGTTCATCCCGCTGCTGTCCTCCTTCGCGTGCGCCATCCCCGGGATCATGGCCGCCCGCACCATCGACAACCGGCGGGACCGCATCACCACCATCATGATCGCGCCGTTCATGTCCTGCTCCGCGCGGCTGCCCGTGTACGCGCTGCTCATCGGGGCGTTCGTGCCGCGCGAGCGCATCGGCTTCCTCACGCTGCCCGGGATCACGCTGTTCTCGATGTACTTCCTGGGGATCCTGGCGGCCATCCTCGTGGCAGCCGTGCTGAAGCGCACCGCGCTGCGCGGCGGGAAGCCGCTGTACGTGATGGAGCTGCCGCCGTACCGGATGCCGTCCTGGCGCTCCGTGTTCGCCACCGTGCGTGAGCGCAGCGTGCTCTTCCTGCAGAAGGCGGGCACGGTGATCCTCGCGGTGTCGGTGGTGCTGTGGTTCCTCGCGTCCCACCCGGGGCCGGGGCCGGCGGGGGCGGAGCTGGAGCGGCGCATCGCGGCGGCCGAGAGCGCCGGGCAGGATGCCGAGGCGTCGCGGCTGAGGAACGACCTGGCGGGGTTGGGGCTGCGGGACTCCTTCGCCGGGCGGGCGGGGCGCTTCCTGGAGCCGGCGATCGAGCCGCTGGGGTTCGACTGGCGCATCGGCATCAGCCTGATCACGTCCTTCGCGGCGCGCGAGGTCATGGTGTCGACCATGGCCACGGTGTTCAACCTCGGCGACGACGACGAGGGGATGCACACGCTCCGGCAGAAGCTGCAGGGTGCCACCGACCCGGAGACCGGGAAGCCGGCCTACACCACGCTCACCGCCGTCAGCCTCATGGTGTTCTTCGTCCTGGCGTGCCAGTGCATGTCCACCGTGGCGGTCGTGCGCCGCGAGACGAACTCGTGGCGCTGGCCGATCTTCATGATCGTCCTGATGAACGGGCTGGCCTGGATCGCCAGCTTCGCCGTGTTCCAGGGCGGCCGCGCGCTGGGGCTCGGATGAGCGCCGGCCTCTCCGGGCAGGACCTGATCGTGGGCGCGGCGGCGCTGGCGGCCGCCGCGTGGCTGGTGGCGGAGCGGATCCGCCGCCGGCGCGCGGGGAAGTGCGCCGGCTGCGCGCTCGCCGAGGCCGCGGCGCGCGGCCCCGGCGGCGCGGCCGGCCCGTCCGACGTCAGGCGTCCGCCACGAAGCACTCCATCAGCTCGGTGATCGTGGGCGCGTTCTCCGCGTCGTCGATCGCCGCCTTCGCCATCGCGTTCGCCTCCGGGGACAGCACGCCGGCGGCGAGCGCGTCGAACTTGTCGTCCATCTGCTTCGGCGTCATCGGATTCCGCGGGTCGCCCATCGGGTAGTCCATGCGCCCCGTGACCTCCCGGCCGTCCGTGGTCACCACCGTGACCTCGCACGGCTGCAGGCGCGGGAACAGCGCCTCGAACTCCGGCTCCGCCGCCACCTTGATGCCGCCCAGCAACGGACGCAGCGCGGGGTCCAGGATGCGCTTCTCCTTGAACGACTGCGTGGTGACCTTCCCGTCGGCGATCGCGACCGCCAGGCAGTAGGGGAGCGAGTGGTCCGCGGTCTCCTTCGTGTGCGGATCGTACTTCGACGGGTCGGAGAGGATCTCGGCGGCGCGCCGGATGGTCTTCACGCGCACCTCCGCCACGTTCCCCGCGTTCAGGCCGTGCTCCTCGCGCAGCGAGAGGACCACGGTGAGCGGCGTGTGGATGAGCGCCTCCACCGGCGCCCCCTTCATGGAGCAGTCCAGGATGCGGAAGGACTCGCCCAGCCCGTCCGTCACGATGTCCCAGCGCCACTCCTTCGAGATGCAGTGCCCCAGCCCCTCGCGTCCCTCGAAGATCGGCTCCGGGCCCTCGTACCCCTTCGCGGCCAGCAGCGCGCCCTCGACGCCGGAGCGGCAGGCCATGGGGTCCACGGTGTTCTTCATCTTCGTGAGCCTGCCCGCGGTCACCGAGCCGAACGTGGCGGAGTGCGACGCGGAGATGCCCACGGCGTTCACGATGCGGTCCACCGGCAGCCCCAGCATCCTCGCGGCCACGAACGGCGACGCGCACGCGGTGAGCGTGGCGTGGTGCCAGCCCACCTCGCGGATGCCCGGGAACGCCGCCTCGCACAGCCGCATCTCGATCTCGTGGCCCAGCACGATGCCGACGATGAGGTCCTTCCCGGTGCGCCCGGCCAGTTCGCCGCAGGCCATGGCCGCCGGGATGATGTCGGACGGGTGGGAGGGGTCCTGCTTCCAGTAGATGTCGTTGAAGTCCAGCGCCCGGATCATGAGCGAGTTGAGGAACGACGCGTCGATGGCGGAGACCTTCCGGCCCGATCCGATCAGGGTGGCCTGCGGGTTCCCCCCGGCTTCGAACACGACCTCGGACGCCATGCGCACGTCCTCGCTGCGGTACGCGCCGAAGGCGCACCCCATGGAGTCGTACAGGAAGGCCTTGGCGCACTCCACGACCGGCTTCGGCAGGTCCTCGTAGCGGAGCGCGTGCGTGAACTCGGCGAGGCGGCGGCTGACGGTGCTCATGGATCGACCTCCCGGGATCTCGAGTGGTGGAGCGGGATGCCTTCGTGATGGCACTTCAGGAGGGCGGCGACGACGGGCCGGTCCGCCCCCGGGAACGGAAGCGTGGCAAGCTCGGGCGGCGCGGCCCAGCGCATCTCCTCGCTGGCCGCGGCGCGCGGCGTGCCCTGCGCGATCCAGGCGAAGTGGACGTGGAGGCGGATGTCCCGCTCCGGGTACCGGTGCGCCAGCACCCCCCACAGCGGTCCCACGCGGACGCGCACCGCCAGCTCCTCGGCCAGCTCGCGGCGCAGCGCGGCCTGCGGCGTCTCGCCGGGCTCGATCTTGCCGCCGGGGAACTCCCACAGCCCGCCCAGGTGCGTCCCGCGCAGCCGGCGCGTCACGAGCACCCGGCCCGCGCGCAGCACGATGCCGGCTGCCACCTCCACGGCCCGCGCGGTCCCCTCGCGAACCACTAAATGACGGCTCCGGCCGGGACCGCGTAGTTCTTCGGGATCACGACGATTCCGTCGCGCACGAAGTGGAACGGATGGTCCTCGTTCGTGCCGGCCGGTTTCGGGGTGATGCGCACGCCGTCGCCGATGCGGGCGTTCTTGTCGATGATCGCGCCGTCGATGGAGCAGCCGTGGCCGATGCCCAGCGGCGGGTCCCCGGGTTGCCGCGGCAGGTCGCCCTCGTACCCGTCGGCGCCCATGATCACGGACCGCGTGACCTCGGCATCGCGCATGATCACCGTGCGGATGCCCAGCACGGACTCCCGGATGACGCTCCCGTGCAGGTAGCAGCCGTCGCACATCATCGTGTTCTCGATGCGGCAGCCCTCGATGCGGCTGGGGCCGAGGAAGCGCGGCGCCGTGTAGATGGGCGCGCCCGCGGTGTGGAACACGAACGGCGGGTCCGGGCACGCGAGCGCGAGGTTCGCGTCGAAGAACGCGCGGATGGTCCCGATGTCCTCCCAGTACCCGCGGAAGAGGAAGCTGCGCACGTCGTGCGTGCGGACCGCCTGCGGCAGGATGTGGTTGCCGAAGTCCGGCGTGTCGGTCCCGTCCAGCAGGTCCCGCAGGACCTCCCAGCGGAACACGTAGATGCCCATGGACGCCGGGTACAGCGGCTTCGACTCGTCCGGCTCCTGGAAGCCCTCCGGAAGCTCGTAGCCGGCGAGCAGGGCCGGATCCTGCGGCTTCTCCAGGAAGGCGGTCACGCGCCGGCCCGCGTCGATCTGCATGAGCCCGAACGCGCGCGTCCGGTCCGCCTCGATGGGCTTCGCCGCGATCGTGACCGCCGCTCCCGTCTCGCGGTGCTGGCGCAGCATCGGGCCGAAGTCCATGCGGTACAGCTGGTCGCCGGACAGGATGAGGACGTCCCGCGGGGAGAACTCCCGGAAGTGCACCAGGCACCGTCGCACGGCGTCCGCCGTGCCCTGGAACCACGTGCTCTCCGCGGACGTCTGCTCCGCCGCCAGCACCTGGACGAAGCCGCGCGTGAACAGGTCGAGGTTGTACGTGCGGGAGATGTGCCAGTTCAGGGACGCGGAGTTGAACTGCGTGATGACGAAGATGCGGCGGATCCCGGAGTTCAGGCTGTTGGAAATGGGGATGTCCACGAGGCGGAACTTGCCGCCCACGGGGACTGCCGGCTTGGAACGGTACCGGGTGAGGGGGTCCAGCCGCGTCCCGCGGCCGCCCCCCAGCACGAGGCACAAGGTCTCGTCACGACGCATACGTCGTCATCCTACCGGAAGGCCGCCGGCGGGACCACGAAGACCGTGCGGGCGCGCGCCGCGCCGCGTCATTCCAGCCCCGCGAGAAGATCCGTCTCTGCCGGCTCGCCCTCGCGGAAGGACGGGTACATCCGCACGAAGCACTCCTCCCGGAAGGCGCCGGCCTCGTACAGCACACGGAACGGCGGCCCGTACTCCTGGGTGGCGTGGGCCCGGATGGCGGCCCAGCGGGTCTCCACCTGCTCCCGCGTGTCGATCCGGGTGGTGACCTCGTCGTCCGGGGACAGGTACACGCGCCGGGGCCACTTGTCGCGCGGGATGGCGCTCTCCACGACCGTGTAGCCGTACAGCTTGGCCGTGCGGTGCGGCGGCAGGGCGGCGGTCTCGCCCGTGGCGTACCAGTCCTCCCGCGCGGCCCCGGCCACCGCCCCGGCGAGGGCCAGCGTGAGGACCCGATGGTCCGGATGGAACGAGATCCCCGAGCCGTGGAAGGTCATGGCCACGTCCGGGCGCTCCCGTCGCAGGAGGGACGCCAGCGTCTCCTCGATCCCGAGGATGTTCCGGCTCGCCAGCGTCCCGTCCTCCAGCCCGAGGAACCCCAGGTGCTCGATCCCGAGGATCCGGCAGGCCGCGAGGGTCTCCTCCCGGCGCAGGCGCCGCAGCTCCGCGCGTCCCGCGTCGTCCGCCGGGCGCTCGTGGAACAGGCGCCCGGCGCCGCCGTCCGTGGCGGTCACGATCGCCACGCGATGCCCCTGCGCCGCGTACCTCGCGAGCGTGCCGCCGGGGCCCATCGACTCGTCGTCCGGGTGGGCGAAGACCCCGAGGATCGTCCGCGGGCGCACCGGCTCAGCGTCCCGCGTGGAAGGACTCGGCGAACTCCACGTCCTGCACGCTCCCCACGAAGAGCGGGATCCTCTGGTGCAGCCGCTCCGGGCGGATATCCAGGATGCGCGTCCGGCCGTCCGAGGCCCGTCCGCCCGCGTTCTCCGCGAGCATCGCGATCGGGTTCGCCTCGTACAGGAGGCGCAGCTTCCCGCGCGGGTTGGCGGGGTCCTTCCAGTCCGTGGGGTACGCGAAGATCCCGCCCTTGAACAGAGTGCGGTGGAAGTCCGCCACGAGGGAGCCCACGTAGCGCAGCGAGTACGGCCTGCCCAGCGGGTTCGCGTTGCCCTTGAGCGCATCCACCCACGCGCGGGTCTCCGCCGCCCACAGGTGCGAGTTGCCCTCGTTCACCGAGTAGATGGATCCGAGCCGCGGCATGCGGATGTCATGGTGGGACAGGAGGAACTCCCCGAGCGACGGATCCAGCGTGAAGCCGTGCACGCCCCGGCCCACGGTGTACACGAGCATGGTGCTGGACCCGTACAGCACGTAGCCCGCGGCGAGCTGGCGGGAGCCCGGCTGCAGGAGGTCGCCCCGCTCGCCCTGCGCGCCGTCGGAGACCCGCTTGTGGACGGACCAGATCGTCCCGATGGACACGTTCACGTCGATGTTCGAGCTGCCGTCCAGCGGGTCCAGCGCCACCGCGTACTTGCCGGGCCGGTTGAACAGGGCATGGTCCGCGTGGATGACGTCCTCGTTCTCCTCCGAGGCGATCAGCGAGACGTGGCAGTTGTCGGAGAGCGCCCGGATGAACTGCTCGTTCGCGTACACGTCCAGCTTCTGGACCTCCTCGCCCTGGACGTTCATGTCCCCGGTGGTGCCCAGCACCTTGGCCAACCCGGCCTTGTTCACCTCGCGGCTCACCACCTTCGCCGCGAGCACGAGCTGCGTGAGGATCTCCGAGAACTCGCCCGTCGCCTGCGGGAACTGCCGCTGCTCGTTGTGGATGAAGCGGGTGCAGGTGATGCCCAGGTGCACGGGCATGAGGGCGGTGCCTCCTCGGGGCCGGGGGTTCGCGCGCGGGGGCGCGATTCTAGGCGAGGCCCGGGGGCGCGGCAAGGCGGGCCCCGCGGCGCCGGTTCAGAAGGAGTCCGCGCTCGGGCAGAGGTCGCGCACCGCGCACTCGCCGCACCGGGGGCCGCGGGCCTTGCAGGTGCGGCGGCCGTGGAGGATGAGCAGGTGCGAGGCGATGGTCCACCAGCCGCGCGGGAGCAGGGCGCCGAGATCGCGCTCGATCCTCGCCGCATCCTCCTCGCCCGTGAGGCCGAGCCGGCGGGACAGCCGCGTCACGTGCGTGTCGACCACGACGCCCGGGATGCCGAACGCGTTCCCGAGGACCACGTTCGCGGTCTTGCGACCCACGCCGCGCAGCGCGGTGAGCTCCTCCATCGTCCGGGGGACCTCGCCGCCGTGGCGGGTCACCACGTCGCGGCTCATCTCCACCACGGCCCGGGCCTTCATCCGGAAGAACCCCGTGGACTTCACGTCCCGCTCCATCGCGTCGAGGTCCGCGGCGGCGAAGGCGGCGGGGGAGGGGTACTTGCGGAACAGGTCCTTCGTGACCAGGTTCACGCGCGCATCCGTGCACTGCGCCGACAGGATGGTGGCCACCAGGAGCTGGTGCGGCGTCTCGTGGTCCAGCGCGCACTTCGCGTCCGGGAACTCGCGCTTCAACCGCTTCAGGATGGCCAGCGCGCGCGCGGGGTCCGCGGCGGGCCTCGCCGCGGTCTTCGCGCGCGCGCGCTTCGGCGGCGGGGAGGCGGACCGGACGGAGCGGGGGGCGGCGGTGCGGGACGCGGCGGTGCGGGACGCGGCGGTGCGGGACGCGGCGGTGCGGGACGCGG
>CAZNDO010000006.1:0-162638 GCA_964571855.1 uncultured Gemmatimonadota bacterium | reverse complement strand
CGGGACGCGGCGGTGCGGGACGCGGCGGTGCGGGACGCGGCGGTGCGGGACGCGGCGGTGCGGGACGCGGTGGTGCGGGTGCGGACGGGTCGCTTCACTCGCGGGGCAGCAGATCCGAGAAGCGCTGCTTCACCCGGCCCCACGTGGTGGTCTCCATCTCGCCCACGCCCGTGGCGGACCCCGCGTGGATGATGCCGAACATCCCCTCGTACTCGTGGGGGATGCTGTAGTACTCGAAGTCCCCGGCGAACGGGAACGTGTGCTCGAAGTACTCCCCGAGGCGCAGGAGCGGCGAGGAGAATTCGAACCCGGAGCGCGGGTCCGCCGACCCGGAGCCGGAGCAGACGGAGTGCTCGAGGTACAGGTCCGTGTTGATCCAGCGGACCGTGTCCCCCGGCTCCACCGTGATCTCGGCCGGGAGGAAGCGCGGCTCGCCGTCCACCGTGGTCATCTCGACGACGTGCGTGGCGGCCGCGACCATGCCGGGCGCGAGGAGGAGCAGCGCCGCGATGCCCACCGGGATGCGCTTCATGCGGGCCTCCGGGAACGACCGGTCGGGGGAACCGGACGTGGAGACTCTAGCACCGGGAGGGGCGGGGGTCAAACGCGGGTGCGCACCGGAGGAAGCCCCAGGAACTCGGCCGCCCGGGGGTCGTCCAGGGACGGCACGGTGCGGGCGGCCCCGGCCGCCGCGAGGGTCCCCTCCGAGGCGTTCCCGGTGGCGACGGCCAGGCACGGGACGCCGCTCGCCGCGGCGCAGCGGACGTCGTGCACGGTGTCCCCGACGAGCACGACCTCGGCACCGGCGCCGGCGCGGGCGCGGCCGCGCTCCACGGCCAGCCGCGTGAGCTCCGCGCGGTCCGCGCTGTCCGAGCCGAAGCCGCCGAACGTGAAGTAGCCATCGAGGCCGCCCCGCGCCAGTTTCGCCCACGCCGCCGGCTCGACGTTGCCGGTGGCGAGACCGAGCAGGACGTCGCCGGACGCGTGCAGCGCCTCCACCAGCTCCCGCGCGCCCGGCAGCACGCGGTACGGGCGCTCCTCCAGCGCGCCGGGCAGGTGCACCAGGTAGCGCCGGAACAGCTCCTCGAGCTCGGCTGCGGAGAGCGACCGCCCCAGGACGCGCGTGGCGATGGAGTCCAGGATCAGGGGATCGGTGCGCCCGTGGAACTCCACGCCGTCCGCCGCGTTCTCCACGCGATGCAGCTCCTGGAACGCGTGCGTCAGGGCCGCGAGGCCGGCTCCGCCGGTCAGCAGCAGCGTCCCGTCGATGTCGAAGAGGATGACGCGCATCGTTTCCGTCCGTGAGGGGCGCGAATCGTGCCAGCGGCGTGTCCCGCGGTCAACCGCGTCCGTCCCCGCCGGACCGCCGTCGTCCCCGGCGACTTGACACGGGGCGCATTCGCCTCCACGCTGCCCTCATTCGAACCGGGGCCCGCCCGGTGCCTGATCGAGGAACCCGGGAGGGCCGCGCCGCGATGGGGAGCACTGACCGTCTCCGCCCGTCCTGCGGGCTCCTCCCGATCCTCCTCGCGCTCCGCCTTCTTCTCCCCGTTCCCGCCGCGCTTGCCCAGGACGAGGCTCCGCCGACCCTGCCGCCGGCGGCGCCGCCGGTCAGCCTCGCGGTCGAGGATGCGCCGAACGACGCCGGGCACGCGCTGCTGCTGAGCTGGAAGCCGTCCCCGGAGGCGGGACCCACCGGCGTGACCGGCTACCGCATCCTGCGCGCGGAAGGCGGCGGGGAGTTCGAGGAGCAGGTGCTCCTGGGCGCCGCGTCCGCGGACTGGCGCGACGTCTCGGTCCACCCGGACCGGGACTACCGGTACCGCATCGTGGCCGTCGGCCCGGGCGGCGAGGGCGGGTCCGCGGAGTCGCCGCCCGTGCGCGCCGAGGCGCAGTGGTTCAACCGCGGCCGGCTGGCCACGCTCGTGGTCATGCTGATCGTGTGCGCCGCCATCTGGATCAACATCCTGCGCGCGCAGTCCGGCAAGAAGCTCTACATCCGCAAGATCGCGGGCATGGACGCGGTGACCGAGGCGGTGGGGCGCGCCACGGAGATGGGGCAGCCGGTGCTGTACGTGGCCGGGCTGCAGGACATGGACAACGTGCAGACCGTGGCCGGCATCACCATCCTGGGCTCCATCTCGAAGATGGTGGCGGAGTACGAGACCAGCCTGCTCATGCCCACCAGCCGATCGCTGGTCATGTCCACGGCGCGGGAGACGGTGAAGGAGGCGTACCTGGCCGCGGGCCGGCCGGACGCCTACCGCGAGGACAGCATCTACTACGTCACGGACGAGCAGTTCGGCTTCGTCGCGCACGTGGACGGGCTCATGCTGCGGAAGAAGCCGGCCACCTGCTTCTACCTCGGGGCGTTCTTCGCCGAGTCGCTCATCCTCGCCGAGACGGGCAACTCCATCGGCGCCATCCAGGTGGCGGGCACGGCCATGCCCACGCAGCTGCCGTTCTTCGTGGCGGCCTGCGACTACACGCTGATCGGCGAGGAGCTCTTCGCGGCCAGCGCGTACCTGTCGCAGGACGAGAAGATGCTGGGCTCGCTGAAGGGGCAGGACTTCGGGAAGCTGATGGCCATGGTGTTCGTGACGCTCGGCAGCCTGTTCGCGTCGATCGCCGCGGTGTCGGCGTCGCCGGCGGTGGCCGGCGTGAACCGCGCGCTGCAGTGGCTGTGGTCGGGCGCGAACTGACCGCACGGAACGGGACGGCCGCCCGCGGCCCGTCCGGAGGGAGCACGCGTTGAAGAGGACCGTCCCGCTCTTCATCACCGGCATCGTGGGCGTGCTGCTCATCGCGGGGTACTTCATCCCGCGCGAGCCCTTCGGCGAGATCGAGGAGCGGATCCCGGACTTCTTCAACATCATCGCCGCGTTCGCGTTCGTGCTCGGCGGCGGCAACCTGCTGCGCGTGCACCTCACGAAGGTGTCGCGCCGGGACCACGAGTGGGGCTACTCGATGGTCACGCTGGCCGGCTTCCTGGTCATGCTGGTCGTGGGGCTCGGCAAGCTGGGCTCCGACGGGGACTGGAAGCTCTCGCTCGGCGATCCGCGGCTCTGGTACGACTGGCTGTACAAGGCGATCTTCGTGCCGTGCCAGGCCACCATGTTCTCGCTGCTCGCGTTCTTCGTGGCCTCCGCCAGCTACCGCGCGTTCCGGGCGAAGACGCCCGAGGCCACCGTGCTGCTGGTCGCCGCCTTCGTGATCCTGCTCGGCCGCACGCCGGTCGGCGTGGCCATGACGAGCTGGATCCCGGCGCCGTGGAGCGACTACCTGCACGTGCCCAACCTGTCGGCATGGATCATGTCCGTGCCGAACCTCGCGGGCCAGCGCACCATCCAGATCGGGATCGCGCTCGGGATCATCTCGAACTCGCTGCGGCTGATCCTGGGGATCGAGCGGTCGCACCTGGGCGGGGGGGACTGACGTGGGCTTCCTCGAACGCCTGGGCCGGCTGGACCGGCGCTGGATCTTCCTGTTCGTGGCGGTGGCGGTCACCGTGCCGCTCATCCTGCGGCGCCCGGCCCCGGTGGTCCCCAGCCCGATCGTCGTGGACCTGTACGAGGCCGTGGACGCGCTCCCGCCGGGCTCGCGGGTGCTGCTCTCGCTGGACTACGGCCCGAGCACGGTGCCGGAGAACGACCCGATGGCCCACGCGCTCGTGCGGCACATCCTGAAGAAGGACCTGAAGCTGTACCTGATGACGATCTGGGCCACCGGCCCGCCGCTCATCACGAACGCCATCGGGACCGTGGTCCTCCCGGACTTCCCGGACCTCGTGTACGGCGAGGACTACGTGAACCTGGGCTACAAGGTGGGGAACCAGGGACTCATCCAGTCCCTGACCTCGGACTTCAAGGGCCAGTACACGACGGACGCGGGCTACGGGGACATCCCGTCGCGCTCCGTGCGCGACATCCCGATGATGGCGCCCATCACCACCGTGCGGGACTTCACCATGATCCTCGCCGTGGGGTCCGGCTTCCCGGGCGTGAAGGAGTGGGTGCAGTTCGCCGGCGATCCCACGGGCGTGCCGGTGGGCGGCGGGGTCACCGCGGTGGAGGCGCCCCTGCTGTACCCGTACTACCCCACGCAGCTTCGCGGCCTGCTCGGCGGCCTGCAGGGCGCCGCGGAGTACGAGCGGCTCCTGCTGGACGACCATCCGGAGTTCCACGAGGCGGCGCAGGTGGCGCTGGTGCGCATGTTCCCGCAGACCATCGCGCACATGGTCATCGTGGCGTTCGTGATCCTGGGCAACATCTCGTACTTCGCGCAGCGCGGCCGCGCACGGCGGCGCTAGGAGGGACGCGTGTCTACCGACCTGCAGGTGTGGATCGGGGCCCTCCTGACCCTGATGATCTTCAGCTTCCTGGTGAAGGACAACCCGCTGTACAAGTTCGCGGAGCACCTCTTCGTGGGCGTGTCCGCCGCGTACTGGATGGTGCAGGGGTTCTGGCAGGAGATCATCCCGAACCTCCTGGCGAAGCTGTTCCCGGCGTCCTTCGCGAACCTGGTGCCCGCCGCGCAGGGCCAGGACCCGAAGTGGGTGTACCTCATCCCGCTGGTCCTCGGGATCATCCTGCTCCTTCGGCTCGTGACGCCGATCGCGTGGATCTCGCGCTGGTCCATGGCGTTCATCATCGGGTACACCGCGGGCTCGAACCTCACGCGGTACCTCGTCTCGGACTTCATCCTGCAGGTGAAGAAGACGCTGGAACTGCCGCTCTTCGTGGTGGATGCGGCGAACCCGCTCGCGGCCGTGATGTTCACGTTCTCGCACATCGTGATCGTGGGCGGCGTGATCTGCGGGCTCATCTACTTCTTCTTCTCGAAGGAGCACACGGGGGCCTTCGGGAAGGCGTCGCGGGCCGGGATCTGGGTGCTCATGATCGCGTTCGGCGCCAGCTTCGGATACACGGTGATGGCGCGCATCTCCCTGCTCATCGGACGGCTGGAGTTCCTGTTCGGCACCTGGCTCGGCATCCTCTGACCTTTCCCCTCCGGGTCCTGCCCGTCATGATCCGCTTCCCGGCGCTCGCGCTCGTCGCGCTCGCCTTCGCCCCGCCGGCCGCCCGCGCATCCTGGATGGACGCGGGGGTGGACTGGCGGCCGTTCTCCGGCGCCGCGTTCCGGGAGGCCCGGGAGACCGGCCGCCCGGTGTTCCTGGTGCTCACCGCGCCCTGGACGTGGGACCACTTCCTGCTGCCGGAGCGCGTGTTCCGGGACGAGGACGTCCGCGCGCGGCTGGCGGCGGACTGGGTGCCGGTGCTCGCGGACGCGGAGGAGTTCCCCGAGCTGCGCGACGCGTGGTCCATCCCGAGCGGGCTGCTTCCCTCGTTCCACTTCCTCGACGCCGACGGCCGGGCCTTCGCGTCCGCCGCGCCCCTGCCGCCCGACGTGCTCGCGTTCCGCCTGGAGCAGTGGCGCGACCCGGCCGCGCGGCCGTCGCCGGAGCCGCGCGCCGCGGGGACCGCGATGGAGATCCGCGGCGGGTCGTTCGCGGCGCAGGCGGCGCAGCGCCTGATCGAGCTTTCGGAGCGGGGCGACCTGCCCGTGACGCCGGTCCACCGCGACGTCGATCCCGGCTCGCTGGTCTTCCTGGCCGAGGTGGCGTCCCCGGAGCTCCCGCGGCGGAGCGCGGAGACGCTGGCCCGGGAGCTCTTCCCGCTGCGCACGGGGCCGCTGGCGGACCCGGTGGACGGCGGGTTCCACCGCGCCTACGCCATCCCGGACAGCCTGCCCCACCACGAGAAGACCCTGCGCGGGAACCTCCGCCTGGGCCGGCTGCTGTGCCTGCAGTTCGTGCGGACGCGGAGCCTCCCGATCGGTGCGGAGGCGCTGGGCGTGCTGAGGTTCCTCAACGACAAGCTGCGCGAAGGCGTCGATCCGGTGTACGCGGCGTCGGTGGCCGCCGACATCTACGATCCGGCCCGGCGCGAGCTCGTGGAGACCGGGGCGGAGCACTACGCGAAGCGCGACCCCGAGGTGCGCGGCGCGGCCGCGCCGCCGCGCTCCGGCACGGTGCCCGCCGGCGGGAACTTCGAGGCCATGAGCGTCTTCGGCACCTACGCGGCGGTGTTCGGCGACGACCGCGTCGTGGCGGCGGTGCGGCGCGCGGGACCGCGCCTGCTGCGCGAGGGACTCGACGAGGACGGGCGGGCGCGGCGCGTGCTGGCCGTGCCCGGGCCGGGGAACCTGCTGGACCAGGCGGAGGCCGGACTCGGCCTGCTCGCGATCCACGCGCTGACCGGCGCGCCCGCGGCGCTCCGCGCGGCGGAGCGCGTGGCGGAGGGACTCGTGAAGCACCACGAGGCCGGCGGCGTGTTCCGCAGCGTGGCGCACGACGCGGACGTGCCGGCCTTCGTGCGCGCGCTTCCCGCCGATCCGGCGTGGAACGGCGAGGCGTTGCGCTTCCTCGTGGAGCTCGCGGCCGTGACGCGCGAGCGCGCCTGGCTGGAGCGGGCGCGCGACGGTGTGGCGCTGTGGAGGCGCCGGGCGCCCGCGGACGGCCGCGGGCTGGGCGAGCTGGCCGGCGCGGCCCACCGGCTGGACGAGCCGCCGGCCGTCTTCCTGCTGCGCGCGGACCCGGCGTCCGACGAGGGACGGCGCCTCCTCGGGGTCGCGCTGTCGGTGCACAGCCCGGTCCTGCGGGTCCGTTGGGTGTCCGCGGAGGACGCCGCCGAGGTCGCCCGGCGCTTCGACGTCCGGTTCGAGGAGGAGCCGGCGCTGTACCTGATCCGCGACCGGCCCAGCGGGGCGCTGCGCGACGCCGACGTGGTGCGCGCGGTGTGGCGCGAGGCGGCGCGCGACGCGGCGGAGTGAGGCGTCCGCTCACCGCGGGCGACGGCGCGACGCCTCGATCTCCCGCGCGAGCAGGGACTCCAGCTCGTCGAGGCGGCGCTCCCGGGAGAACTCGCGGGCCACACGCTCGCGCCCGCGGGCGCCGTCGCCCGCCCGGCGCGCGGGGTCGCCCGCGTACACCGCGATGGCCCGCGCGAGCGCGGCCGCATCGTCGACGGGGAAGAGGAGCCCGGTCTCGCCGTCGGCCACGATCTCCGGGAGGCTGCTGGCGCGGGTTGCCACCACGGGGAGGCCGGCGGCCATCGCCTCGGCCACCGCGTAGCCGAACCCCTCCACGCGCGACGGGTGCACCAGGAGATCCGCGGCGGCGAGGAGATCCGGGACATCGTCGCGGAAGCCGAGCAGGCGCACACGGCCGGCGAGTCCCTCGGCCGCGATGCGGCGCTCGAGCGAGGCCCGCTCGGCGCCCTCGCCCGCGAAGAGCGCGACCGGCGCGCGGTCGCCGGCGTCCAGCCGGGTCAGGGCGTCCAGCACGAGCGCGGGATTCTTGCGCGTCGTGAGCTCGCCGACGACGAGCAGCACGAATGCGTCCTCCGGGACGCCGATCTCCGCGCGCACCGCGGCGCGGGGGCGGCCGCCCGCGAAGCGCTCCGTGTCCACCCCGTTCGGGAGCACGGTCACCTTCCCGGCCGGACGCCAGGCGGCGCGCTCCAGCAGCGTGCGCTCCGTGGCGCGCGAGTTCACGAGGACCCCCGTGGCGACGTTCCGGTACGTGAAGCGGTACAGCGGGCCGGGCTTGAGCGGGAACTCGCTGCCCCGGCGCGGGAGCACCACGCGCACGCCCGCCAGGCGCGCGGCCGTCCCCGCGGTGCGCAGCACCCGGTCCATGTTCACCACGACCGCCTCGATGCGCCGTGCGCGACACAGCCGCCACGCCCGCGCGAAGGACACGACGTCCGCATCCGCCGCGAACGGCATGGCCGCCACGTCCAGCCCCGCCGCCCGCGCGCGCGCCGCGATGGCGGAGCGGTCCTTCGCGGCGAGCACGACGTCATGTCCGCGGGCGCGGAGGCCGGCGGCCGCGGCGAGCATCCACGCCTCGCCGCCGCCCCAGGTCGCGATGCTCGTGGCGAAGAGGAGGCGCATGCGCGCAGGATCGGACGCGACGCGGCGGTTGGGAAGCGCGAAGGCGCGCGCCCCTTGCCGGCGCGATCCGCGCGGCGGATCATGCCGCGATGGATCGACCCTGGCTGCACGTCCTCACGGACGAGACCCTGGTTCCCGGCCGCACGCACCTGGACGTGGCACGCGCCGCGTTCGCCGGCGGGGCGGACGTGGTGCAGCTGCGCGACAAGCGGCGGACCGCGGCGGAGCTCGTCCCCGTCGCCGCCGAGCTGGTCGCCTGCGCGCGCGCCGCCGGGAGGATCCTCGTCGTGAACGACCTCCTGGAGGTGGCGCTCGCCGCGGGCGCCGGCGGGCTGCACCTCGGGCCGGACGACATGCCGCCGGCGGAGGCGCGGGCCCGCTGGCCGCGGCCGTTCCTGCTCGGCGGGTCCGCGCGCACGGTCGAGGCGGCGAGACGTCTCGTGCGCGACGGCTGCGACTACCTCGGCGTGGGCCCCGTGTACGGGACCTCCACGAAGCCCGGCCTCCCGGAGCCGATCGGAACCGGGCGCGTCGGCGAGATCGCCGCCTCCGTGGACGTCCCGGTCGTGGGGATCGGCGGCATCGATGCCGCGAACGCCGCCGCGGTGATCCGCGCCGGCGCCGCCGGCGTGGCGGTCGTCGCGGCGGTGGCGGCCGCTCCGGACCCCCTGGCGGCGGTGCGTGCCCTGCGGACGGCGCTGGACGCTGCATGACCGCCGCGCGCGCGCGGCGCCTCGCCCGCTCCGGAACCGGCCCGGGTCGGGGGTGGCGGGCGGGCCGGCCCCCCCGTAGAATCGAACGCGGAAATCCCCTCCCCTACCCAGGAGACTCCATGAACCGGAACCGGTTGCGCACGGCGCTCGCGTGGGTCGCCGTCGTGTTCGTGCCCGGAGCGTCCCTCGCGCAGGCCCCCGCCGAGACGCTCGTCTCGGAGATCCACCGTCTCTCCGCGCGCTTCCCGTCGTTCGCGCTGTACGCGAACCCGGAGACGAAGGGGGAGACCGCGTTCGTGTACGCGGACACGAAGCGCGTCGTCCACCTGTACGAGTCGGACGGCAAGGGGCTGCGCGAGCGCTGGAAGAGCTTCCCCCTGGAGGGGACGGTGAAGGGGCTCTTCGCGGAGGATCTGGACCGGGACGGCCGCGAGGAGATCGTGGCCTACACCACCGCCGCGCGCATCTACGTGTGGGGCACGGAGAAGTTCGAGCTGCTGTGGGAGTCGGTGGAGGAGAAGTTCAAGAGCCTCTCCGCGATGGCGGTGGCCGACGTGGACCGCGACCCCTCGCTGGAGATCGTGGTCTGCGCGGACAACAAGATCGTCTACTACGACGGCGTGGAGTTCTTCCGGGAGAAGGAGGGCCGGGACTTCGTGGAGCCCGGCGCCATGCTGATCGCCGACGTGGACGGGGACCAGGTGGCCGAGATCGTCACGAACGACGGCTACGTCATCGACACGACCACCTTGAACATCGAGTGGGCCACCGACGGCTTCGGCTATCCCATCTCGCTGTTCGACCTGGACGGCGACGGCGTGCTCGACGTGGTGGGCGAGTCCTCGGGCTCCCTCACGTTCTGGAACGTGTCCGATCGCCGGGAGATCTGGTAGCCGCGCGCCCGGTCACGCGGGCGCGGCAGGGCGCTCGAACACCCGCGCCAGGGACGGGGCCGGTTCGAACCGTGCGCCGTGCCGGGACGCGAGGCGTTCCAGGTCCGCGCGCACCGTGCTCTCGCCGACCTCGCGCGCCCACCGGAGCAGTCCGCCGCGGAACGGGGGGAACCCCGTGCCGAGCACCGTGGCCAGGTCCACGTGGTCCGGGTGCTGCACCACGCCCTCGTCCAGGCAGCGCGCCGCCTCGTTGATCATCCCGGACAGCAGGCGCGCACGGATCTCCGCCTCCGCCGGAGCCTTCGCGCGGCCGAGGCCGGACAGGTCCGCGTGGTTCGGGCGGCGGTTGCGGCCGCGGCCGATCCAGAACCCGCGGCCCGCCTTGGTGCCGCGCGCGCCGCGCTCCAGCAGCCGCGCGAGGAGGCCCGCGGGTCGCGCCCGCTCCCCGAACGCGTTCGACAGGACGCCCGCCACCTTCGCGGCCACGTCCAGCCCCACCTCGTCGATGACCGCGAGCGGGCCCATGGGAAAGCCGAAGCGGAGGAGCGCGCCGTCCACGTCGTCCACGGACCAGCCCTCCTCCACGCAGCGCGCCGCCTCGTTGAGATAGGGCAGCAGCAGGCGGTTCACCAGGAAGCCGGGGCGGTCGGCCACCACCAGCGGCGTCTTCCGCAGGCGGCGCACGAGGCCCACCATGCGCGACACGGCGAGCGCGCCCGTGTTCGGCCCCGGGATGATCTCCACGAGCGGCATCCGGTGCACCGGGTTGAAGAAGTGCAGCCCCACCAGCCGGTCGGCCGTGGCGAGGCCCTCGGCGATGCGCGCGATGGGGATGGAGGAGGTGTTCGTCGCGAGGACGGCGTCGCGCGGAACGAGACGCTCGAGGTCGCGGAAGATGCGGCGCTTCAGCTCCAGCACCTCCGGCACCGCCTCGACCACGAGGTCCGCGCGCTCCATGCCGGTCTCGTCCGACGTGGGGGAGATGCGCGCGAGGATCGCGTCGCGGTCGCGCGGCGCGAGTGCGCGGCGCGCCACGCGACGGTTCAGCGGCGCCGCCGCGTTCGCGAGGCCCGCGCGCAGCGCCTCCAGCGAGAGGTCGCGCAGGCGCACGTCCATGCCGCGCTCCGCGAAGGCGCCCGCGATCGCGCCGCCCATCGTGCCGGCGCCGACCACGCCCACGCGGCGGGATGCGGTGTCCGTGTCCGACGGCGCACCGGCCCACGGCCACCGCGCCAGCGCCTCGGTGCCGCGGTACAGGAAGAGCAGGTTCCTCGCCGCCGGCGTGACCGCCAGCTCCCCGAAGGCGCGCGCCTCCGCGTCCATGGCCTTCGCCCGCGGCTGCCCCAGCCCGCCGACGGTGCGCTCCAGGATCCGCTCCGGCGCGGGGTACCGGCCGCGTGTCTCGCGCGCGAGGCGCGCGGCCGTCACGCCCTTCAGGATCGCGCGTCCGGGCCACGCGGCGAGCGCCGCGTCCGCAAGGCGGCGCCCGGCCGGGCGCGGCACGTGCGGGAATACGCCGTCCGCGAGCGCGCGCACCGCGATCGCGTCGAGAAGCTCCGGCGCGGCGAGCCGGTCCACGAGGCCGAGCCTCAGCGCCGCGCGCGCGCGGATGTTCTTCCCCGCGAGCAGCATCGGCAGCGCCGCGCCGACGCCGACCTTCCGCGGCAGCCGCCACGTCCCGCCGAACCCCGGCAGGATGCCCAGCCGCACCTCGGGGAGGCCCAGGACGACGCGGTCGTCGTCCGCCGCGAAGATCGCGCGGCACGCCAGCGCCGTCTCCAGCCCGCCTCCCAGGCACGCGCCGGCCACGGCGGCCACCACGGGGAACGGCAGGTCCTCCAGCCGGGCGAGCAGGTCCTGGCCCTGCCGCGCGCGCCGCGCCGCCTCGTCCGCATCGCGCAGGGACGCGATCAGCTCCACGTCGGCGCCGGCGATGAACTGCCCGGGCTTCGCCGAGACGAGGAGCAGGCCCCGGGGCTTCTCCCGCGCCGCGCGGTCCAGGGCGCGGGTCATGTCCTCCAGCCAATCCGGGTCGATGAGGTTCACGCGCGCGCCCGGGCGGTCCAGCACGACGGCGAGCACGTCGCCGTCGCGCGCCTCGACGCGCAGCACGGGCTCCCGCGCGCTCACGCGGCCCGCTCCAGCA
Source organism: uncultured Gemmatimonadota bacterium (assembly GCA_964571855.1). Taxonomy (GTDB): domain Bacteria; phylum ARS69; class ARS69; order ARS69; family ARS69; genus CAYYFX01. Next base: position 150,930 of record CAZNDO010000006.1, on the reverse strand, counting down.
CGATCGCCGAGCCCTGCCCGCCGCCCACGCAGAGGCTGGCCACGCCGTAGCGTTCGCCGGAGCGGGCCAGCTCGTGCACGAGCGTGGTGACGATCCGCGCCCCGGTGGCCCCGATGGGATGGCCCAGCGCGATCGCCCCGCCGTTCACGTTCAGCTTGTCCGCGGGGAGCACGCCGACCGCGCGCGTGCGGCCGAGCTCCTCCTGCGCGAAGGCGTCGGAGGCGAGCGCCTCCAGGCACGCCAGCACCTGGGCGGCGAACGCCTCATTGATCTCGAAGCGCCCGACCGCCTCGAACGGGACGCCCGCGCGATCGAGCGCGCGCGGGATGGCCAGTGCCGGTCCGAGCCCCATGCGGGCGGGGGCCAGCCCGACCGTGGCCTCCCCGAGGATGCGGGCGCGCGCGCGGCGGCCGCGGCGCGCGGCCCACTCCTCCGACGCCACGAGCACGGCGGCCGCGCCGTCCGTGACCTGGCAGGAGTTCCCCGCGGTGACCGTGCCGTCGCGCCGCTCGAAGACCGGGCGCAGCCGGGCGAGCGCCTCCAGGGACTGGCCCTCCCGGGGGCCCACGTCCGCGGCGACGGCGCCGGCGAACTCCGGCGAGACGAACACCGGGGCGATCTCCGCGTCGAAGCGCCCGGCGCCGCGCGCCGCGACGGCGCGGCGGTGGCTCTCCAGCGCGAACGCGTCCTGCCGCTCGCGATCGATCCCGAACTCGCGCGCCAGCCGCTCCGCGGTCTGTCCCATGTCGAGCCCGCACACGGGATCCGTGAGCCCTTCGAGCAGGGCGGAACGCGGGGCCAGCTCGCGCGGACGCGCGGTCGCGAGCGTGCGCAGCTTCGCCCAGGCGCCCTTCGCGCGCGCGAGCCGCACGAAGAACGGGTTCGCCTCCGGCGGCAGCTGCATGGGAAGGCGGCTCATGCTCTCCGCGCCGCCGCACAGCACGACCTCGGCGGTGCCGGCGCGGATCTTCTCCGCGGCGAGGATCACCGCCTCCAGTCCGGACGCGCAGTTGCGGTGCACGGTGAGCCCGGGCACGTGCTCCGGGACGCCCGCGAGCAGCCCGGCCACGCGCGCGAGGTTCGGCGCATCGGGGGGCGTTCCGGCGTTGCCCAGGATGACCTCGTCCACCTCGGCGCCGTCCACGCCCGTGCGGTCCAGCACCTCGCGCAGGACCCGGCGCGCGAGCTCCTTCGCCGGGACGCCGCGGAGGTCCTCGCCCGCCCGGACCATCGGCGTGCGCACGGCGCCCAGGATCACGGGGACGGGTGTCACGTCGGCCTCCGGAACGCGGCCAGGGGGGAGTGGTCCTTGAGCCAGCGGACCATGCGCGTCCAGTCGCCCTCCTCGGGCTCCGCGGCGCCGCGCTCCTCCAGCAGCGCGCGGACGATCGGGGCGGAGCGCCGTCCGTACTCGTAGCCGACGCGGATGAGCTCGTCGGCGCGGTCGAGATCGTAGGGGCCGAACTCGGCGAGATCCGGGCGGACCACGTGGTCGGCGAGCGCCTCGGACTCCCGCGCGTTCTGCTGCGACACGAAACCGATCACGCGCAACGCGACCTCGAGCAGGTTCTTCGGGTCGCGCAGGTGCCAGTTCCGGACGCCGCCGAGGTTCACGCCCACGCGCAGGTCGCAGCCGAGTTCGGCGAGCGTCTGCACCGGGAGATACTCCACGAGGCCGCCGTCGGCGATGAGGTGCCCGTCGATGGACACCGGCGGGAAGAGCTGCGGGATGGAGCAGCTGCCGCGGATCGCCGGCGCGAGGGGGCCGCGCGTGAACACCGCCTTGCGCCCGGTGGAGAGGTCCGCGCCGACGACCGCGAGCGGGATGCGCAGGTCCTCGAAGCGGAGATCGCCCAGGCGGTCCACCAGGAATCGCTCCATCTTGTCGTTCGACAGCAGGCCCATGCGCGGGATGCCCACGCGCGTGAGCTTCCGCCAGGAGATCTCCGCCGCCAGCTTCTCCATCTCCGGCAACGGGATGCCGGCGGCGTAGAAGGCGCCGATGATCGCGCCGCCGCTGGACGCGGCCACCGCGTCGACGCGGAGCCCCGCCTCGTCGAACGCGCGCAGGATCCCGATGTGCGCGACGACCTTCGCGATGCCGCCCGAGAGGGCGAGGCCCAGCCGCGGGGGATCGCCGCCGGATCGTGCGTCGCCCGCTCCGGGCGAGGACGTGTCCGGCGTCACGAGCACCTCCACGCGCCCTGCGGCGTTGACCGACCCCGGGGGCCGGGATAGCATGCCGCCCCGTCCGGCGCATCTTTCCACGCGGTACCCGGAGTGTCCATGGACCTCTCGAAGCTCGACCTGCCGGCGCTCTCCCGGGCGCTCGACGACTCGGACCCCGACCGGGAGCACTTCCTCGAGACCGCCACGGGATCCCTATGGACTTTCGTCTTTTCGCAGGCCACGGATGAGACCCGGCAGCGGTACGAGGACGTCGCCGGCGCGGAGTGGCTGCGGATCCCGTCGCCGTCGCCGCGCGAGGCCTACGAGGAGGCGGAGGACTTCGTGGAACGCGTGGCGGAGGAGGAGACGCGGGAGGCCCTGTTCGGGGCGCTGGAGCGGCGCGGCTCGCTGCGCGACTTCCGCGAGGAGCTGATGCGGTACCCGGACGCGCGCGCGGATTGGCTTTCCTTGCGGAGACGGAGGTCCCGTGAGCGGCTCGAGGCGTTCCTCGCGGCGCACGGGCTCGGGATGCCGGCCGGCGTCGGCGAAGGGGCCTCGTCGTGAGCCCCCGCGGACGCCCGCGCATCGCGGTGCTCACCGGCGGGGGGGACGCCCCGGGACTGAACGCGGTCGTCCGGGCGGTGGTGAAGTCCGCCATCGGCCGCGGCTGGGAAGTGCTCGGCGTGGAGGACGGCTTCGAGGGCTTCTACGGCCGCGAGGGCATCCGGCCCATGACGATGGACCACGTGCGGGGGATCCTGCAGACGGGTGGCACGGTGCTCGGCTGCAGCAACCGCGGCAACCCGTTCTCCTTCCCGGCGAGCGCGGAGCCCGGGGCGCCGCGCGTGGACCGGTCGGACGAGGTGGTGCAGAAGGTCGACACGCTCGGTCTCGATGCGCTGGTGGTGATCGGCGGGGACGGCTCGCTCGGCATCGCGGCGAAGCTGCACGAGAAGGGCGTGCCCGTGGTCGGCATCCCGAAGACCATCGACAACGATGTCGCGGGCACGGACGTCACCTTCGGGTTCAACACCGCGTGCCAGACCGCGATGGAGGCGATCGACCGGCTGCACACCACCGCGGCCAGCCACCAGCGCGTGATGGTGATCGAGGTGATGGGACGCGACGCCGGGTGGATCGCGCTGCGCGCGGGCGTGTCCGGCGGCGGCGACGTGATCCTCCTCCCGGAGATCCCGTACGACATGGACTCCGTCTGCCGGTCGATCGCGTCGCGCGAGGCGCGCGGGGCGCGGTTCTCGCTGGTCGTGGCGGCGGAGGGCGCGCGGTTGAAGGGAGGCGGCAAGACCGTCGCGGTCACGGCGGAGCACAGCGCCACGGGGTTCGAGAGGCTCGGCGGCGTGGGCGCGGCGGTGGCCGCGGAGATCGAGCGGCGCGCGCGCGTGGAGTGCCGCGTCACCGTGCTGGGCCACGTGCAGCGCGGCGGAAGCCCGACCACCATGGATCGCATGCTCGGCACGCGGTTCGGCGTGGGCGCGGTGGACCTGGTGGAGGCGAGGCGGCTCGGCGAGATGGTGGCGATCCGCGGCGACGAGCTGACCAGCGTGGCGCTCGCGGAGATCATCGGGAAGCCCAAGCTGGTCGATCCGGAGGGCCAGGAGGTCCGCGGCGCGGAGTCCATCGGGGTGAGCTTCGGTCGCTGAGCGGCGCCCGCGGGGGATCCGGCTTGACGGTGCCCCGCTTTTGCCCTTCCCTGGCCGACGGGTGTGCGCCGGCCGGCGGGCGCGCGGCACGCGGGGGAGGATCGGGCGATGAAGAAGATCGGCGAGAACATCCGCTTCTACCGGAACCTGCGCGGGCTCACGCAGACCGCTCTCGCGCGCAAGGTGCAGGTGGCGCCCGCGTACATCAGCCAGATCGAGGCGAACCAGCGCGTGCCCAGCCTCAAGGTCACGCGCCGCATCGCGCAGGTGCTCGGCATCGACATGTCCGTCCTCGTGCGAGAGGCGGAGACCCGCGGCAACGAGGGTCGGCTCTCGGCATCGGAGAAGCTGGACCTCCTCCGCACGCTGATCATGGCCGTGGAAGGGGAGTCGCGCGGGGAGGATGGCTCCGGCGCCGCGGTCCCGGTGGTGGTGGAGGGCGCGGGCTTCGTGGCCCGCGGGCTGTACGACGAGCCGGCGTTCTCCCTGGTGCTTCGCGAGTTCACGGAGCCGCAGGTCTTCGGCCGCGAGTCCGGGGAGTCGGACCTGGAGTGCCACGTCGTGCTCGAGGGCCGCGTGGCCGTCGTGGGCGGGGCGCCCGCCGCGGAGCTCGAGGCCGGGGACTGCCGCTCGCTGTCGCGCCCGGGCCCGGAGCGCCTCGCCGCCCGTCGCGGCGCGCGCGTGGTCTCCGCCTACGCCCCGCGCCTGGATCCGGATCGCCTGCGGGCGCAGGCGGAGGCCGAGCCGGAGGTCGCGGGCCTCGGGTCGGCGCGCGGGGCGGCGTCCGGTCGCGGAAAATGACGGGGAAGGAGTCCGGGAGGAAGCGGCCGGTGCGCGGCCCCGCCCGGTCGCGTCGCCCGCCGCTGCAAGCGGGTCGCGCCGGACCGGCCGGTCCCGTCCCGGCGAAGTCCCCGGGCGACCCGCGGATCGTGGCCGCCGTGCAGTCCATCCTCGAGGCGATCGGGGAGGATCCCCGGCGGGACGGTTTGAGGCTCACCCCGGAGAGGGTTGCCCGGGCGTGGGCGCACCTCACCTCGGGGTACGGCCAGGATCCCCGTGCCATCCTGCGCGGCGCTCTCTTCGACGAGGCGTGCGACGACATGGTGATGGTGCGGGAGATCGAGATCTACAGCCTTTGCGAGCACCACCTGCTTCCGTTCTTCGGCAAGTGCCACGTGGCCTACCTGCCGGCCGGCCGGATCGTGGGTCTGTCGAAGCTCGCGCGGGTGGCGGACGTCTTCGCCCGCCGGCTGCAGGTGCAGGAGCGGCTCACCACCCAGATCGCCGAGGCCATCCAGGACATCCTGGAGCCGAGAGGCGTGGGTGTGGTCATCGAGGCCCGGCACCTGTGCATGATGATGCGGGGGGTGGAGAAGCAGAACAGCCTCGCGGTGACCAGTTGCCTCCTGGGCTCGTTCCGGGACGACCCCAAGACCCGGACGGAGTTCATGGAGCTCGTCGGAAGATCCCATTCCCTGTGAGCTAGGGTCTTCGCCCGACGAACTCCGCGCGGGGCGCCCGGAGCGGTCCGGCGCGCGCCCGCGGGCGCCCTCCATGGGCCCCCGAACCGCCCCCGTGATTGACGCGCTCGGGTCCGTTTGCTAGAGTTGGCTCTCGAAGTGCTGTCCCAACCCGGCTTTACACACCAGGGAAGGAGGTGCGCGACCTTTCGTCAACCGTGGAGGGAGCCAGGTGACGGTCCCTTCTACCCCGAACTCTTCATCTTGATCCTGTGCTGCAAAGCCTTCAGGGGGTCTGCGCAAATGACGAAACGCCTTTCCGCCGGCGTTCTGCTGACCGCGTTCGCCGTGTTCTTCACGGCCTCGAGCGCGTTTGCAGCGAACCCGCCGACCAGGGAGTGGCGCGGTGACGAAGACGCCTCGAGCGGCGTCCCGCTCTTCTTCCGTTCCGCCGCCGGCACGACGTGGATCAACGTCGGCCAGGCGTGCGCTCCCGAGGACACCGCCAACTCGACGCACAGCCCCAGCCAGGTCTGGTGCTTCGAGGGTGCCGGTGGTGCGAACACCTGGCCCAGCCGCGGCACGCAGGGCGCGCTGGCCGGGTTCCCGAACGGCACGGATGCCTTCGGCCACTGGTCCAAGTTCGATCCGCCGGTGACGCCGGCCTCGAAGTGGTTCATCACGAACCGCAACGTCGGCGTGGGCGGCGGCTCGCGTGCCGCGTGGGCCGCCTGCGACAGCGCGGGCGTCAACACGGGCTGCACGGACCTCGCCTTCTGGATCTTCAAGGAAGGCTACGGGGACGACTGGAACTACTCGCTCGTCCTGGACATCCCGGGCGCGAACCAGTCGGACACCAGCTTCGTCCGGTTCGACATCCGGTACGACAGCGAGTGCAACTACGACTACGCCTACCTCGAGTACCTGAACGACACCACGGGCCAGTGGGTCCGTGCCCAGGACGCGTCGGGTCGCCAGGCCATCTTCAACGCGGTCTCCGGCAACCTCGACAGCGGCCACGGCGGCACGGGTCGCGCCTGCGGCACCGACTACTTCTTCCACTCGGACCAGTTCCCGGGCACGACCCCGTACTACGGCAACAGCACGTGGATGACGGGCGTCACGTTCCCGATCCCGCCGCAGGTGGGCGCCGCGGCGCTCCAGCTGCGCTGGCGCGCGTTCTCGGACGGCGCCTGGTCGGACGCGGACGGCTCCGGCGACACGGACGGCCTCGTGTCGATCGACAACGTGAAGGTCACGTTCAAGGCCGCCCCGGCGGACTCCGTGCGTGACACGTTCGAGAGCAATCCGCAGGGCCTGAACTTCAACAACCCGTCCACGTTCGGCAGCCTCACGTTCGCGCAGTGGCTGCCCCAGCCGATCGACGGCCAGACGTACGACGGTTGGCACCTGGAGTTCGACCCGAAGTACACGAACAAGGGCAACACCTGCACGTTCTCCAACGACTGGATGTGGTCGGCCAAGCCGGCGTCGGGTCCCATCCCGGTGTCGGGCTTCAGCTACTACCTGGTCACCCCGAAGATCTACTCGAACGGGTGGACCGGCGGCGTGATGGAGTACTCCGGCTACATGTGCTGCCCGGACAACCTGAACGACTACACGAACACGCACATGCGGTACTACAACTCGGCGACGGGTTCCTGGTCCCTCTGGAACGACTTCGACGGGTTCATCACGTTCGCTGGCTGCGACTTCTGGAACATGAACAACACGGAGTCCCTCACGCCGTTCCTCGGCGCCGAGGTGGACTCGGTCCAGATGGCGTTCGAGATGCTGGACGTGGACGCTCCGGGCGACTTCCAGTGGGGTCTGCACGGGTCGGTCACGTTCCTGATCGACAACGTCTCGGTCGGCAGCTTCGACGGTTCCGCGACCGTGTTCACGGCGCGTAACATCGACATCTTCAGCGACACGTTCTCGCGCGTGGATCCGGCGCACACGCCGCAGATGCCGAACTCCAGCGAAGGCAACTGGATCGGCAACGGCGGCACGGCGCAGCTCGCGCAGGGCGACTCGCTGGCCGTCCAGATCGACGACGTCGACGGTGTCACCGCGTCCAACGTGCGCATCTACTGGCGCGTCGGCACCGGCACGCCGCCGACCTTCGGCAGCTGGAGCAACAAGCTCATGGTCCTGTCCTCGCCCAACGCAACGTCGGCCACGGACGAGGGCACCTACCGGACGGTCATCGGCAACACGACCACCGAGGACGCGTCGGCGAACGAGGCCGGCAGCCTCGGCAACCCGGCGAAGGACCCGATCTGGAACGCGGGCCAGACGGTCGAGTACTACGTCAAGGTGACGGACAACGGCGCGAACGTCGCCGTCTGGCCGGGCGCCGCGGACGATACCCCGACCCCGGTCTTCTTCCGGTTCCAGATCCTGCCGTTCAACCGCACCGTCGGCGGCGGCGTCAACGTGCTGCTCGTCGACGACTACACGCGGGCCGACCTCGACTTCCAGAACTCCTCGGGCTTCCAGGCCACGGGTGGTGCCGGCTTCGGCAACTTCACGAGCCCGGTGAACGAGCAGTCCGAGGACATGGTCGAGCGCGCGCTGGTCCTGATGTACGGCGGCTCCGAGGATCTCAACAACAACGGGATCTACGGCGCTCCGAAGTGGGACATCTACAACGTCCAGGGCGGCGGCACGAGCGCTCAGCGCGAGCCGCGCATCATCTCCGACGTGGCCGAGGGTCTCGGCGGCGTCGCGAACGACGTCGGTGTCCCGAACTACGAAGCCGTCATCTGGCTCAACGGCACGTTCGACGCCTACTCGTACGCGGACACCACGCGTCTCGAGCTCCAGAGCTTCCTGGACAACGGCGGCAAGCTGTTCTCCACGGGCGACGACGTGGCGTACTTCCTGGGCGTGGGCGGCAACAACGCCGACTCCACGATCGGGTTCCTGGGCAACTACCTCGGCGTGAACTTCCCGAGCGCCACCGACGACCTCACGGCGGACAAGGTCCTGAACGTCGTGGGCAGCGCCGGTACCTCGCTCGCGGGAGTCACCGTCGGTCTGTACGGCGAGTGCCCGGGCATCCGGAAGACCTTCGACAAGCTCACCCTGAACCCGACGGTTCCGGGCGTGCGCGTCGCCACCGTCCTCGCCACGTACCAGGCGGGTGACGCGGCCACCAACAACCGCCCGGCGATCATCAAGAACGTCCGGGTGGTGGGCGGCGGCGTGGCGGTCCACTGCGGCTTCGGCATCGAGGCCCTGGTGTCCGACATGGCGCGTGCGTGCCTCCTCAACCGCGTGTTCGTGACGGACTTCGGTCTCCCGGCCACCAGCTTCACCGGCTGCATCAACAGCGGTACCGATGCTCCGGTCGTGGCGAACGGCCGCTTCGGCTTCGACCTGGCCCAGGCCACGCCGAACCCGTTCTCGGAGAACACGTCCATCCGCTTCAGCGTGCCGAACCGCACGCACGTCTCGATCGAGGTGTACAACATCCTCGGTCAGAAGGTGCGCACGCTGGTCGACGAGACGCTGGAGGGGAACTCCTACGTCCGCGATTGGGACGGTCGTGCCGATGGTGGCGCGAAGGTCTCCAGCGGCATCTACTTCTACAAGATGGTTGCCGGCGACTTCGCGGCCACCCGCAAGGCGGTCATGCTGAAGTAGCCCGATTCCTCGGGTAGAAGCGGAAGCGGGGCCGGTCCCTCCGGGGGCCGGCCCCCTTCTCTTGCCGGCCGGTCCCCGCCGCGCGCCGGGCCGGACGCGACGCTGCCGGGCGTCCGTGCTACCGTGCCCCGCATGGACTGCCGATCGCTGCGGGACGCCGCGGAGGAGTTCGCCCGGGAGGCGGGGCGCATCCTGCTCCGCATCGCAGCCGAGGGCGTCTCGATCGAGCGGAAGGGCGCGGTGGATCTCGTCACGCGCGCCGATCGCGCGTCCGAGGCGTTCCTGGTGGAGGCCATCCGCGGCCGGTTCCCCGGGCACGCCATCCTCGCGGAGGAGGGCGGCGGGGGCGACGGGGAACCGGGTGCGCCGCTGTGGATCGTGGATCCCCTCGACGGAACCACGAACTTCGCGCACGGCCTCCCGCTGTGGAGCGTCTCCGTCGGCGTGATGCACGAGGGACGGCTGCTGGCCGGCGTCGTGCACGATCCGAACCGGGACGAGTGCTTCCGCGCGGCGCGCGGCGACGGGGCGTTCCTCGACGGGAGGCGGCTCTCGGTATCCGGCACGGCGGACCTCGGCGACGCCCTGCTCGTCACGGGCTTCCCGTACGACGTGCACACGAGCGACGTGGACAACCTCGACCACTTCCGGCGGTTCATGAAGCGCAGCCGGGGGGTGCGCCGCCTCGGCAGCGCAGCCCTCGACCTGGCATGGGTGGCGGCGGGCCGGTTCGACGGGTTCTGGGAGTTGAAGCTGCACCCGTGGGACGTGGCCGCCGGCGCGCTGCTCGTGGAGGAGGCGGGAGGGATCGTCACCGGGTTCGGCGGGGAGCCGTTCGACGTGTTCGGCGCCGAGGTGGTGGCCGCGAACCGCGCCCTCGCCGCGGCGATCCACTCCGTGCTGGCCGAGGGCGCCCGCCCGCCGCGCGGCGGCTGACCCCGCAAGCCCGCCCGGCAGGCCGACTTGCGGCTCCGGGGACCCTTTGCTAACGTGGAGGCGGAGCCGTCCGGCGCGCCGCCCCCGCCCATCCGCCGGAAGCCCGCCCCTCGGAAAGCAGGCCGATGCGCAGAGCCTACGGGATCCTCACGGCGTTCGCGCGGGCCGCCGCGCTCGCGGCGGCGCTCGCGTGTGCGGCCGCCGGCCCCGCCGCCGCGCAGTTCGGGAAGAACAAGGTCCAGTACAAGGACTTCGACTGGAAGACCATCCAGACGGAGCACTTCGACATCTACTACTACCAGGGGGAGGAGGAGTCCGCGCGCAAGGCGGCGCGGATGGCCGAGCGGGCCTACCTCCGCCTGTCGCGCATCCTGCGGCACGAGATCGAGGACCGGGTCCCGATCATCGTGTACGCGTCGCACACGGACTTCCAGCAGACGAACATCACGCCGGGCCTGATCTCCGAGGGCGTGGGCGGGATCACGGAGTTCTCGAAGCGCCGCGTGTTCCTGCCGTTCACGGGCTCCTACGGCGAGTTCGATCACGTGCTCACGCACGAGCTGGTGCACGCGTTCCAGGTGGACATCGTGTTCGGCACGGCGGGGGACATCAGCCCGCTCGCGTACCAGCTGCCCGCGTGGTTCCGCGAGGGGATGGCGGAGTACCTGTCCATCGGGTCCGTGGATCCGAACACGGAGATGTGGCTGAGGTGGTCGGCGCTCGAGGGCCAGCTCATCCCCTTGTCCCAAATGGATCGCGTGTACGACATCCGCGTGTACCGCATCGGGCAGGCCATCCTCAGCTTCATCGGGATGCGCTTCGGCGACGAGCGGATCGGGGAACTGCTCCGGAAGGCGTCGTACTACCGGTCGCTCGAGGTCGCCTACGAGAAGACGCTCGGGATGGACGCGGCCACCCTGGATCGCGAGTGGACGGACTGGGTGCGGCGGAAGTACTACCCGCAGATCGTGGACCTGTACCGGCCGGACGCGTACGGGCGGCGCCTGAACCGCAAGCAGGGCTTCCAGACCCTGGACGTGGCGCCGGCCATCTCGCCGGACGGCGAGCGCGTCGCCTTCATCCGCGACGGCGCGTTCTCGAAGGACATCGTGCTGGCCTCCGCGGTGGACGGGAAGGTGCTGGCCACGCTGCTGAAGGGCGAACGGTCGGGGGACTTCGAGTCCCTCCGGTACCTGTACACGTCGCTCGGGTGGTCGCCGGACGGGCGGTACCTGGCGTTCCCCTCGAAGCGCGGCGGCGCGGACGTGCTCAACATCGTGGACGTGGAGTCCCGGGAAATCGTGCAGACGCTGGACCTGGACTTCGAGGCGCTGTATTCGCCGGCCTGGGCCCCGACCGGGCGGCGGATCGTGTTCAGCGGGGTCCGCGGCGGGAAGTCCGACCTGTGGGCCGTGGATCCGGACACGCGCGAGCTGACGCAGCTCACGGACGACCCCCACCTGGCCCGGGACCCGCAGTGGTCGCCGGACGGCACGCGCATCGCGTTCGTGACGGACCGCGGCCCGGACACCGACCTGGAGCACCTCGTGTTCGGGGAGCCCAAGATCGCCATCCTGGACGTGGCGAGCGGCGCGGTCGAGGTGCTGCCGGGACAGTCCGGGAAGAACATCGCGCCGCACTGGGGCCCGGACGGCGGCACGCTGGCATTCGTCTCGGACCGGGACGGGATCTCGGACCTGTACATCCAGGACCTGGCCACGGACCGCCTGAGCCGGCTCACGAAGCTGATCACCGGCGTGACCGGGCTCGTGGAGTCCAGTCCGCCGTTCTCCTGGTCGCGCGACGGCAAGCGCATGGTGTTCACCACGTTCATGGGCGACGGCTGGGAGCTGTACGCGATCGACGATCCGCTGGGGAAGGCCATCGAGGTGGAGACCGCCACGTCGGTGGAGCGGCTCGCGCAGCGGGAACGGGAGACCGTCGTGCCCTGGGCGGCGCTGGACCCCACGCCCGCGCCGCCGGCGCCGGAGCCGTCCGCGGCCGGGGCGGACTCGCTCGGCGATCTCCTCGCACCGCCGCCGCCGCTCACGCTTGCCGGCCCGGGAGCCGGCAGCGCCGCGCGCGCCGAGGTCGTCCCGGGCGTCCCGCCCGAGGAGCAGGAGGAGAAGATCGTGCTCTCGCAGGTGTTCCGCGAGACCACGTTCGACCTCCCGGATCCCGAGACCCTGGAGTCGGAGCCCTATCGGCTGAAGTGGTCCCCGGACTTCATCGGGGCCTCGCCGTTGTTCGCGTCCAACGTGGGGTTCGCCGGCTCCGCGCAGGTGGCCATCTCGGACATGCTGTCCAACCACGTCGTGCAGATCGGGGCGGCGGTGTACGGATCCCTGGAGGACTCCGACCTCCTGCTCGGTTACTACAACCTGTCGAACCGCATCAACTGGGGCGTGGCGGCGTACCAGTACCGGAACGACTACGGCGTGTTCACGGCCTCGGACGAGCTGGAGGTGGAGAGCCGGATCTTCCGCGGCCTGCAGGTCACGTTCCTGCGCCCCTTCTCCATGTTCGACCGCCTGGAGCTCACGCTCCGCGGGGAAGCGCTCTCCCGCCGCACGTTCAACCAGAGCTTCTCCGGAGGCTTCGTGAGCACGGAGGAATCCTCGTCGGATCTCCTGTACTTCGGCGGGCCGGAGATCGCCGTAGTGCGCGACGACGTGGTGTGGGGATACCTGGGCCCCGTGCACGGCCGGCGCGCGCGGCTGAGCTACAGCCAGGCGTTCGGCGACGTGCAGGCGGGCACGGCCATCCTGGACTGGCGGCGGTACATCCCGCTCGGGCGGACCACGGTGTTCGCCACCCGGCTGATCGGCGGGACGTCGCAGGGGAGGACCCCCGCGCTGTTCCGCGTGGGCGGATCGAGCACGGTGCGCGGCCTGGACTACGGGGAGCTGGAGGGCGAGAACGTCGCGCTGTGGAACACGGAGCTCCGCTTCCCGCTGGTGGAGGTGCTGCGGCTCGGCTGGCCGCTGCGGATCGCATTCGGCGGGGTCGGGGGCGTGCTCTTCTTCGACCTCGGCGGCGCGTTCGCCGACGACGCGCGGGCGTTCCGGGACAACGCGCTGGACGATGTCGCGGCCGGGTACGGCGTGGGCTTCCGGCTCGGCCTGGGCTACTTCGCGCTGAAGTACGACATCGCGCAGCAGACCGATCTCAAACGGCGGGTGGGGGACTCCCGAAGCTACTTCTCCATCGGCGTCGACTTCTGAGGCTCGGGGCCGTGCGTGCGGGCCGTGCGTGGCGGGCGGCGGCGGGTGCACTGGCGGCCGGCACGCTGGCGGCGGTCGGTCCGGCCGGCTGCGGCGGGTCGACCGGCGGCGCGGGACGTCCCACCGTGGATCTGGCCGGCGTGGTCCCGGCCGAGGAGACGACGGACGACGGGGCGCTGACCCACCTGGCGTACGTCCTGACCGAGGATCAGCAGGTGGAGTTCCGCTCGCTCCCGTCGGAGCAACGGGCGGAGTGGCTTCGCATCCGCTGGGCGGAGCTGGACCCCACGCCGACCACGCCCGAGAACGAGCGCCGCATCGCGCACTACCGGCGGCTCGCCTACGCGCGCGAGCACTTCGCGCGCGACCGCGAGCCGGGTTGGGATGCGCGGGGACAGCTGCTGCTCCGGTACGGTCCGCCCGACGAGCGCCGGACGATCCCCGGGGACGTCGTCCCGGGGCTGGGGCTGGTGCCGCCGAAGGAGATCTGGGTGTACCGGTGGCTGGACGCGGCGTTCGAGCTGGAGGATGCGCGGTTCCAGGGGGATTTCGTGGACGGGATCGCGGAACGGCGCACGAACCGGCCCGACATGGAGGTGGGGATCACGGCGCTGGGCGTGGACCAGGAGATCCCCGCGGCGGCCGGCCGGCCCACGCGGGAGACGGCCATGCAGCGCGTGCGGGAGGACTTCGGGCCCGTGGACGCCGAAGTCGCGGCCGCGCAGGAGCGGCTGGCGCGCATGATGGAGCGCGGGCAGGAGACGCTGCACGACCGGCCCCGGATGTACCGCCACGACTTCGGCGGCGGGAAGCTGGACGTGGTGTTCGACGTGCAGTGCTTCGCGGACCGCGAGTCGGGGAGGACGCGGGTGCTCGTCAGCACGGCCATGTGGGCGAAGGACCTGCGCTTCCGCGCGGAGGGCGACGGCCGCGAGGCGGTCTGGGAGGTGCAGCTCGCCCTGCAGACGCGCGATTACCACGACGTCGCCCGCACGCAGCGCTTCGCGCGGGACCGGAAGACCCTCGAGGAGGACCTGTCCGGGCGGCTCGTACTGGACCAGACGGCCCTGCTCGTGGACCCCGGGAGCTACCGCCTCGCGCTCAGCGTGCAGGACAGCGTGAGCCGCAACGCGGGGGTGTTCCGGACCGAGGTGACGGTGCCGGCGTTCCCGGAGGGCGTGCTGGCCCTTTCCGACGTGCAACGGGCGGTGGACGTGCGTCCCGCCCGGCCGGGCGACGCGTTCGTGCGCGAGGGGCTGCAGGTGGTCCCGTACCCGCCGGGAACCTACCCGGCCGATCGCGATATCCACCTGTTCTTCGAGATCTACGGCCTGGCGCTCTCCCCCACGGGGGACGCGCTCTACACGGTCACGTTCACGATCCGGCCGCGGTCGACCGGGAGGTCGTCGTGGTTCGGGTCCTCGAAGGGCCGGCTGATCCCCGGAGTGGCCACCTCGTACGACGGCCGGGCGCGCTCCCCGACGGCGCGGGAGTACTTCGCGCTGGACCCGAAGACCTTCGACGACGGCGTGTACGACGTGGAGATCCGCGTCACCGACCGGGTCGCGGACGCTGCAGTGTCGCGCGCGGCCGCCTTCGCGGTCACGCGCGACTGAGCGGCCGGCGGGCCGGCGGCGGGGGACGCCGCCGACTGCTCAGCGGCCGCGGGTCTTGCCGGAGCCGCTGCCCGGATTGCCGCGGTCCTTCCCACCACCGGACGGCGCGGCGGGTGCGGGCGCGGCCTTCGGCGCCGGGCGGGACTCCACCCGGGGCGGGGGTGCGGGTTGCGGCGCGGGCTCCGGGCGCGGCGCGACCGGGGGTCGCACCTTCGTGTCGCCGCGCGCGGGCGGCGCGGGCTTCGCGGCGGCGGGCGCGCGCGGCGTCCGGTCCGACGGGGCGGGCTTCTCCCCGGACCGCCGCACGACGTGCTTCACCGGCCGATCCGCCGGGGCCGGGTTGCGCACGGGCCGGGCGGGCCGCCGGACATCCGGCCGGTCGGCATCGGTGCGCACCGTGGACTTCACGGGACGACGGACGGCATCGCCCCGATCCGCGACCGGCTTGCTCCCGGATCGGGCCGGGCGCCGCACGTCGAGGTCGCCGGAGTCCATGGCGAGGCGTCCCTTGCGGCTGGCCACGCGCACCGAGCGGTCCTCCGGAAGTCGCGTTCCCTCCCGCGTCTTCAGACCGACGCCGGCCACCGCCAGCTTGCCGGCGGAACTCCCGCCCGACTTGTACTTCCGCTGGCTCAGGTCGTGCGCGCCGCTGCCCCAGCGATCCCAGTAGCTCGTGTACCCGTGGTCCCGGTCGTACCCGTATCCGCAGCTCGTCCACCAGTGGTACCGGTACCCCCAGCCCGGCGGAGCCCAGCAACGGCTGCCCCAGTACCAGGTGGGGTACCACACGCCGCACGGCACGGTCCACGACACCAGCCACGGATCGTAGTGGCAGTCGTAGTACCAGTAGTCGTACCAGTAGTAGTCGTACCACCAGACCGGGTAGCTCCAGCGCAGCGAGACGTACACCGGACGGGTGACCGTCTCCTCCACGTAGGCCACCTCGGCCTCGCCGTCGTCCGCGTCATCCTCGGCATCCTCCGGGATCGCTTCCGCGCCGGCGTCGTCCGCGTAGTCGTCGCGACCGGTGTCGACCAGGAACTGCAGCAGGCGGTCGGAGAGGCCCGCCTCCTGCAGCCGGAGGATCTCGTCCACGCTGAGCAGGAAGACCGTGTCCGTGACGACGATCTCGGAGATGATGATGTCCTCGTCCACGCCGGCGGCGTGGAGCCGGAGGATGTCGTCCACCGTGAGGGGCCGCGGATCGGCGGAAACGGCACCGCCGGCGAGCAGCACGCCGAGACCGGCGAGCAACCCGAGGGCCGCGGCGCGAAGCCGGCGAGGCATGACCGGTTCCCTTCTGCGGAGGGGAAGGAATCGCGCTGTCATGATCCTAGGCACGAAGCCCCGCCGCGTCAAGCACGACCGGCTGCAAGTCGTGCCGGATCAAGCGCTTGTCCCGGGGGTTTCGAGTTGCGCGGGAGGGCGGGTCGCTTCTACCCTCGCTCCTCGCCGCGGCGCAATGGGAAGGGAGGTCGCGTGGAACTCCCCCGGACGACGGACCGACGGGTGGCGCTCGTGGCGGCGGCCGCGCTGGCCGGCGTCCTGGCCTCGTGCGGCCCCGCCGGGCCGCCGGCCGACGTCGTCCTGGTCACGATCGACACGCTGCGCGCCGACCGCTGGGGCTGCCTCGGCGATCCGTCGGCGCGCACGCCGGAGTCCGATCGCCTGGCCCGCGGTGGCCTGCTCGCGTTCGAGGGCCGCGCCCCCGCGCCGCTGACGCTGCCTTCCCACGTGTCCATGATGACCGGGCTTCCGCCCTCCGTGCACGGCGTCCGCGACAACGGGATCTTCGCGCTGCCCGCGGACGGACCGCCCACGGTGGCGGCGATCCTGCGGGACGCCGGTCGGGCTACCGCCGCATTCATCAGCGCCTTTCCGCTCGCCAGCCGGTTCGGGCTGGAGCGTGGATTCGACCACTACGACGAGCACCTCCGCGGCGGGGAGGACGAGGAGGGGCTGGGGCACCTTCGCGAGCGCATCGCCGCGGACGTGGTGGCCCGGGTCGTACGCTATTTCGACCGCAAGCGGCCGCCGGCGGAGCAGCCGCTCTTCCTGTGGATCCACTTCTTCGACCCGCACGCGGAGTACCGCGCGCCCGCCCCGTGGCCCGCGGCCGTGCCCGGCCGCCCCTACGATGCCGAGGTGGCCTACGTGGACTCGCAACTCGGCGCGCTCTTCCGGGTACTGGACGACCGGCGTCCCGGCGCGATGCGGCGCGTCGTCCTGGCCTCCGACCATGGCGAAGGTCTCGGGGAGCACGGCGAGGACACGCACGGCGTGCTCCTCCACGCGGCAACGATCCGGGTGCCGCTGGTGGTACGGGACGAGCGGTACGCGCCGCGTCTCTCCGGAGTGCCGATCGCGCTCGAGTCGGTCGCGAGCACGTTGCTGGACCTCGCGGGTGTGGACGGCGGGTTGGCGGACGGCGCGGCGGCCTCCGCGGCGGAGTTCGCGGGACCGGTGCTTGCGGAGACGCTCTATCCGGCGCTGAACTTCGGCTGGAGCGGCCTGCGCGCGTGGGAGGAGGGCGGCTGGAAGCTGGTGACCGGCGCGCGCGAGCATCTGTACCGCACGAGCACCGATCCCGGGGAGGCGGAGGATCTCGCCGCGTCGCAGCCGGACACCGCGGATCGGCTGGCGGCGCGCCTGGACGCGGCCTGGCCGGACGCCGGGGCCGCGGCGCTGCTCGGCGCGCAGGCGGCCACGGGGGAGGAGACCGAGGCGCTGCGTTCGCTCGGCTATCTCAGCGCGGGAGGAGCGAGCGCGGAGCGCCTGGACGACCTGTTCACCACGGGGCCGGATCCCGCGGAACGGATCGGTCTCCTGGACGACGTGAACCGCGGGATCGGTCAGCTCGACGCGGGACTCGCGGCCGCCGCGGAGAGCACGCTGGCGCACGTGGCGGCCGCCGATCCCGGCAACCGGCTCGTGTGGGAGTACCTCGGCCGGGCGCGCGCGGCCGGGTCCGATCCGCGCGGCGCGCGCGACGCGTTCCGGCGGGCGCTGGAGCTGGGACCGAACCCCTC
The DNA here is from genome assembly GCA_964571855.1 of uncultured Gemmatimonadota bacterium. Classification (GTDB taxonomy): domain Bacteria; phylum ARS69; class ARS69; order ARS69; family ARS69; genus CAYYFX01. The sequence continues at coordinate 133,184 of CAZNDO010000006.1, read as the reverse complement.
CACGGTGTACCTGGACCTGGCGCGCGTGGAACGCGAGCTGGGGAACGACGAGGCGGCGTGGACGGTGCTGGAGTCGGCGCTGCGCGTGGATCCCTCGTCCGTCGTGGCGCGGCAGGCGCAAGCGCGGATACGGATCGACCGCGGGGATCCCGCGGGCGCGATCGCTCTCCTGGAGGAGGCCGCGGCGATCCGCCCCCGCTCGGCGTCCGTGCGTGCATCCCTGGCGCAGGCGTACTCCGCGGCCGGGCGCGTCCCCGAGGCCTCGGAACAGTGGCGGCAGGTGCTGGAACTGGAGCCCGGCGGCGCGTTCGCGGCGGCCGCGAACCGGGCCCTCGGGGCGGCGGATCCGTCCGGCGGCAAGGGAGGCACGCCGTGACGCCCGAGCCCCTGGTGGAGATCGTCACCACCTTCGCCACCGAGAACGAGGCGCTGGCCGCGGCGCGCCGCCTCGTGGAGGAGCGGCTGGTCGCGTGCGGCAACGTCGGCGCGATCCGCTCCGTGTACCGGTGGGAGGGGCGCGTGCAGGACGAGCCCGAGTTCTCGCTCGCGCTCAAGACCACGGCGGCGCGGGCGGAGCGCGTGGAGACACGGCTGCGGGAGATCCACCCGTACCGGACGCCGGCCATCCTCCGCCTCGCGATCCTCGCGGCGAGTCCCGCGTACGCGGCGTGGGTGGCGGAGTGCGTCGCTCCGGAGGACGGGACGTGAGCGCGGCCGCGCGTCTCGCCGCGGACGAGCCGCTCCCGTTCGACGAGGCCGTGGCCCGCGTGCGCGCGGAGATCGCGCCGTTGCCGGACGAGGAGGTGCCGCTCGAGGAGGCGTACGGGCGCGTCCTCGCAGCCCCGGTCCGCGCGGCGCACGCGCTGCCGCCCTTCGCGAACAGCGCGGTGGACGGTTTCGCCGTGCGCGCGGAGGACGTCGCGGGCGCGGGCCCGGACCATCCCGTCACGCTCGCCGTGGCCGGGGAAGCCACGGCCGGGCACCCGGCCTCGACCCCCGTCCGGCCGGGCCGCGCGGTGCGGATCATGACCGGCGCGCCGCTGCCCGACGGCGCGGACGCCCTCGTCATGCTGGAGTGGACCGAGTGGACGGACCGGGAGGTGCGCGTGTTCCGGGCGCCGCACGCGGGGCGTCACATCCGGCGTCCGGGCGAGGATGTCGCCGCCGGCGCGGAAGTCCTTCCCGCGGGCCGCGCGCTCGCGCCGCCCGACGTGGGCCTCCTGGCCGCCCTCGGCCACGCGCGCGTGCGCGTCCGGCGCCGGCCGCGCGTGGCCCTGCTGGTGACGGGGGACGAGTTGCTGCGGCCGGAGGAGCCGCTCGCGCCGGGACGGATCCGCAGCGCCAACGACTGGACGCTGCGCGGCGCCCTCCGGGACGCGGGAGCACGGGAGCAGTGGCTGGGTCTCGGGCGCGACACGCTGGACGACCTCGCGTCGCGCATCGCGCGCGGCGCGGAGGCCGACGTGCTCCTCGTGTCGGGCGGCGTGTCGGTCGGCGACCGGGACCTCCTGGGGGCCGCGCTCGCCGGCGTGGGCTTCACGAAGATCTTCTGGCGCGTGCTCTCCAGCCCGGGCAAGCCGCTGCTGTTCGGTCGCCTCGGCGCGACGCTGGTGTTCGGCCTTCCCGGCAACCCCGTGTCCGCGCTCGTCGCGTTCGAGAACTTCGTGCGGCCCTCGCTCCGGCGGCTGGAAGGGGACGCGAACCCGGAGCGCCCGCGGCTGCCCGCCCGCGCCGGGGCCGCGATCGAGGGGCCGAAGGACCGCCGGCACTTCGCCCGCGTCCGGCTCGTCGTGGATGCGGGGGGCGCGCGCGTCCGCGAGGTGGGACCCACGGGCTCGGGGAACCTGTCGTCGCTCGTGCGCGCGAACGCGCTGGCGGTGGTGCCGGAAGGGCGGGCGCGCGTGGAGGAGGGCGAACTCGTGGAGACGATGCTGCTCGGCGCGCCGGACGGCCCGGGGTCGGGCTGACCGGGAAGGAGGCGGCGGAGCCACCCGAGTCGTGCTTCACGGGCCTCGCGAACCCTTCCCGGGATCCCGCGCTGGGCGGGCGGGAGTGTGAATCATCACGGAATGGGCAGCGTCCGCCTGCGAACGATTATAGCAGCGAGGTCGCGGAGTCCGCGGCCGCGGCGTGGCCCGCCGGCCACCCGGCGCGCTCGCGATTGGTGTTTCCTTGCCGCTTCCGGGAGTTCTTGGCGCGCCCGGCGTGTCAACCGCCGCGGAACAGCAGCGAACGGACGGCCAAACCCGCACCGAACAGCGTGACCAGGACGGCGGAGGCCATCCCGACGCGGTTCGCGAACCGGCCGGATGCCGGCAGCCGGTCGAACATCCTCCGCGCGGTCACGCACAGCACGCCCACGCCCACGAGCACCGCGGCCAGCCCCAGGCTGAACGCCACGATCAGCAGCAGCCCGAACGGGATGCGCTGCGTGGCCACCGCGGCCAGCAGCACGACGATGCCCGCCGGACAGGGCACGAGCCCGCCGGAGACGCCGAGGGCGAGGATGTTGCGCAGCGTCGCCGGTCCCTCGGGCACGTGCACGTGCGGGGCGGCGGGCCCGCCGTGGTCGTGGACGTGCGCGGCCGCGGCCCCGCCGGCCTGCCGTTCGCGCCAGCGCGCGCGCAGCAGGCCGAGCCCGACCGCCGCGATGAGGAGGCCCGACACGAATCCCATCCACGGCAGCAGCGCGGCCGGCACGAGATGACGCGAGAGGAACAGCACGAGCACGCCCAGCAGGAGCACGCTGAACGTGTGCGTGAACGTGACCACCAGGCCCAGCAGCACCGCCTGGGCGACGGTCCCGCGCGAACCCACGAGGTACGCCGCGACCACGGTCTTGCCGTGGCCCGGTTCCAGCGCGTGCGCGGCGCCCAGCACGACCGCCAGCAGGAGGGACAGCACCACCACGTCCGCGGACAGCCGCTCGGCGCCCAGCAGACCCACGAGGCGGTCCTTCTTCCGGTCGCCGAACGCCGCGGGCGGCTCGAAGCGCGCGGCCTCCTCCTCCGTCAGGCCCGGGCCGAAGAGGCACCACGCCTTCGTGTCGACGGGCGGATTGTCCAGGTACTCCTCGGGGTAGTTGCCCAGGGCGTCGCTCTCCGGGGCGGGGCGCAGCGACGTGCGGCCCACGGAGAGACCGTCCTTGGCGAAGAAGCGGATCTCCTTCCACCCGGGATGACCCGCATGGTTGCCGTCGTTCCAGACGAGGAACGTCCGCGCGCCCGGCGGCTCGTGCCACGGCGCGACCAGCTCCCAGGCGATACGCACGGTGGACAGCCCGCCCTCGCCCGGCGGGAATGTGACGCCGCTCCAGCGCGACGCCAGGGGCAGCGGCCTCCCGTTCACGGTGAGCTGCAGCGCCTGCAGGATGGACGCGGTCTTCGCGCGGAGGTAGGCCTCGCGCTCCTCCGGGGTCACGCGGTCGTCGCGATCCGGATCCACGCCCTCCAGCTCGCGGAAGGACGGGATCTCGGCGTAGTCCAGCAGGTACTTCACGAGGACGCTGTCGGCGCGGAGCTCGATGCCCGCATAGTGGCTGACGGAGATGTTGCCCATCGGGTGCGCGCGGACCGGCCCCGCCGCCAGGAGCACGGCGACCGCCGCGGCCACGGTGCCGCGCGCGCCGCTCATGCCCAGCGCCGCACCGCGCCCTGCATCGCGCGCCAGGCCGCATCGGGGTCGCCGCACGCCAGGCTGCTCATGCGGGCGGTGCCGCGGAAGCTCCAGAACGAGACGACCTGCGCCCCGCACGCCACCGCGGCGTCCACGGCCTCGCCGAGGACGCGCTCGCGCCCCGCGGGGATCCGGATGCCCTGCACCCACACCTCCATCTCGCGGCGGGTCGCATCGCACAGCGCCCGCAGCGGGGAGGCGTGCCGCGTCACGTACTCCGCCGGGTCGACCGCGCGATCCATCCAGTAGGGATCCGTGGACAGGCGGTGCAGCCCGGGGATGGCCGCGAACGCCTCCCAGTCGTCCGAGCCGGCGCCGGCGAACTCCCCGCGGGGGAGCAGGCACAGCGAGTGTCGCGCGGCTCCACCGGCCGCCGCGATCGCGTCCGCGAGAAGGCCCGTGAGCGCCTCCTGCCGGAAGCGCCCGAGCGCCGGATCCCCTTCCGGGGGCAGCGCGCCGCCGTGCCGCTCCCGCCACGCCGCCCCGCAGGCGGCGCAGCGGCAGCAGGGGATCCTCGGCCCCTCGCGCAGGGCGCCGAGGTAGAAGTGCGGCTCGTCCCAGAACAGCACGTCCGCCCCCAGTTCGACCGCCGTGCTTGCCCACCGCCGGAGCAGCGCGCGCGTCGCGGGCGCGTTCGGACAGCACGCGGGCACCGACGCGCCGTTCGCGTCGACCTGCCGGCTGCCGAGGTCCACCAGCGCCAACTCCGACCACGCCTCGCCGCCGAACAGGCCGGCCACGCCCCAAGGGTCCAGCGCCGCCTCGAGTCCCCGCGCGCGGGTCTCGGCGACGACCCGCGCGACGTCCCCGAGGTGATAGCGGAGGTCGTGCTCCGAGAGCGTGTGCGTCACGCTCCGGAACCCGGCGCCGGCGATCTCGTCGAGGTCCGCGCGCGCGTGCCGCAGGTCGCGCACGCCGAAGTAGGAGACGCCGAACGCCGGCACGTCAGCGGGCCGCCGCAGCCAGCCGCGCGGCGAGCAGTCCCAGGAAGGAGCCCACGTCGGTCACCACGCCGACGGCCTGCGCGGAGCCGCGGTCCGCGAGCTTCGTGGCCACCGCCGGGTTGATGTCCACGCACACGGTGAGCACGGACGAGGGGATCATGTTCCCCACCGCGATCCCGTGCAGCATCGTGGAGAGCACGACGACGACCGCCGCGCCCTCCAGCGCCCTCGCGTAGGCGTCCTGCGCCGCGTTCATGTCCGTGATCACCTCGGGCAGCGGGCCGTCGTCGCGGAGGCTGCCGGCGAGGACGAAGGGGACGCCGCACGTCACGCAGCGATGCATCACCCCGCGGGTCAGCACCCCGCCGCGCACCGCCGCCTCGATCCCGCCCGCGCGCCGGATCGTGTTGATCGCGCGCATGTGGTTCCGGTGCCCGTCCTGGACCGCCTCGCCCGTGTCCGCGTCGATGCCGAGCGACGTGTTGTACAGGGCCCGCTCCACGTCGTGCACGGCGAGCGCGTTGCCGGCCAGGAGCACGTCGAAAGCGCGCATCGCGATCAGCGCCTCCATGGCCGCCACCGCCCCGGTGTGCACGACGACCGGGCCGGCCACGACGGCCACCCGCCTCCCGGCGACCCGCGCGGCGGACATGTCCCGCGCCAGACGATCCACCGCGATCTCCACGCGGCGCTCCGACGACACGTCGTTCGTCATGAACCCGAAGTGGGCGCGGTCCCGTTCCTTGTCCGGCGGCACGACCCGGATGCCGTCGGTGCCCACGACCACCGCCGCGCCCCTGCGCACGTCCCGCACCTTCGTGCACAGGGCACGCGGACCGTCGAGCACGACGACGGAGTCCATCCGCTGCCGCTCCACCCGGATCCACCCGGCGCCCGTGCGGACCCAGGTCTCGTGGTTCGACGTGGAGTAGAAGTCGTCCGGGACCACGCCGTCCGCCGGGGCGGGCGCGGTGCGCGCGTCGTCGCCGTCCAGCCGGCGGACGCCGAGATCGACCAGATTCTCCAGCAGACGGTCCAGGGCCGCGGCGTCCGGGCCCCGCAGGACCAGGTCCGCGGCGGAGGTCTCGGCGTTCGTGCGCCCGATCCGGAAGTCCAGGATCTCGTACGCGCAACCCGCCTGGATGACGTGATCGAAGATGCGCGAAAGGGTGCCGGAATCGATCAGATGCCCTTCGGCGCGCACGCGTGCGGTGCTGTCCACGTCCGCCTCCCGCCGGTCCCCGGGACCGGCCGCGTGACATTACCCGAAGGTAAGGCGGCCCGTCACGTCCGCGAAAGCCGCGCGCGCCCCGCGCGCGAGGACTTCCCGGGGAACGCAAGCGGCGACCAAGGGACCATCCCCGTTTCCGAACGGCACGACTCTGGCAGGACCAGGCGCCGGGAGGTGGGAACGATGGAGCGTCCGAAGCAGGCAGGGTTCACCGCCGTCGAGATGGTCGTGGTCATCACGATCCTCGGCCTCGCGGCCGCGATGTCGTGGGGATCCGTGCGGGACCTGATGGAGCAGCACCGCGTCAACGGCGCGGCGAACCAGATCGCCACGGCGATGCGGCTGGCCCGGGAGAAGGCGGTCGCCGAGGGCAACAACTACATCCTGACGTTCCGCACCACGCAGAACGACTTCCAGGTCTGGGACGACCAGGGGAACGACGCCCTGATGGGACCGGACGACTCGCGGCAGAACCACGCCATGCCGGACGCCTGCATCCTGGCCAACCCGAGCTTCTTCGGCGCGAACCGGGTGATCTTCCGGCCGGACGGCTCCACGGACGCGTCCGGGTCGCTCGTCATCCGGAGCGGCCAGTCGCAGCGGCGGATCGACCTGCTGGCGTCCACGGGAAAGGTGACGGTGAGCATCCCATGAGAAACGTGACGAACGACGCGCCGGCCCGCGGCAAGGCCCGGGCGAAGGGCGCGCGGGGCTTCTCGCTCGTCGAGGTCATGGTGGCGATCACGATCATCGGGATCGGGGTCCTCTCCCTGGCGAGCCTGTTCCCGCTGTCGATGCGGAAGGTGACGCGCGGCGACCTGGAGAGCCGCGCCACGTTCCACGCGCAGGCGAAGATCGAGGAGCTGAAGCGGACCCCGTGGGTCCAGCTGGTGAACAGCGCGGACGCGGACACGATCGAGGCCAGCTTCGCCCGGTCGTGGACCGTGCAGGAGGACGCGCCGGCCACCGGCATGAAGACCGTTTCCGTTGGCGTCACGTGGTCGGACAGCAAGGGGCCGCGCACGGTCCTGCTCTCCTGCTACCTCTCCGACTCGGGCATGTAGGAAGGAGGAACCGATGCGCGCGCGATCGTTCGAAGGGCAGCGCGGCTTCACGCTCCTCGAGCTGCTGGTGGTGCTCGTGGTCGTGGGCCTGGTGGCGTTCGGGCTGTTCCGGATCTTCACGACCACCAACGAGGGGTACCGGCGGGGCGTCGAGAACATCGACGGCCAGCAGAACGTCCGGGCCGCGGTGAGCTGGATCGGCCGCGAGCTCCGCGGCGCCAAGGGCTTCAACCGCATCACGCCCGACGAGGTCACCTTCCTCACCGACGAGAACGTGCGGAACCAGACCCGCACGTTCCGGCTGGACACGGGCGACCAGGACGGCGACGGCAACACGAACGAGCTGCTGCTCGTCCGGTCGCCGGATGACGACGGCACGAACGGCGTCTTCACCGACGAGATCGCCGTGGGCATCGACTCCCTGCGCTTCGTGTACCGCGACGGCGCCGGGAACGTCACGGCGGCGCGGCCGTCCGTGCGCGAGGTGGAGATCTTCGTGTTCGGGAGCGGCGCCTCCTTCGGCGAGGCGCGGGCGGCCCGGCTGCACGACGAGAAGATCGGCATGTCCACGCGCGTGCAGTGCCGGAACCTGGGCAAGAGCGTGCCCACGGGCGGGGATGTGACGCCGCCGGCGGCGCCCTCCGGGCTGGCCGTGACGTTCGGCTGCGGCACCGCCACCGCCACCTGGACGGGCGTGGCCGACACGGACCTGGCCGGCTACTTCCTGCACTACTCCGACGGCAACTCCGGCCCGCCGTACGACGGCGTGACCGCGGCGCAGGGGCCGTCCCCGATCTACGTGGGCAGCGCCACGAGCTACACGCTCACGGGGCTGGATCTCAACTCCAACTACCGCATGGCCGTACAGGCCGTGGACGCGGCCGACAACCTGTCCGGATACTCGGGCAGCGCGAGCGGCGTCACGTCCGACACGACGCCGCCGGCGGCGCCCACGAACCTCTCCGGGCGCGTGGTCGGCGACGACCGCATCCAGCTCACCTGGACCGCGCCGGCGGACTGGGACCTGGCCAGCTACCGGATCACGTGGGAGGACAGCAACGACCCGGCCACGACCCGGACGTCCACGTCCACCGGCACGTCGATCATCCTGACGGGTCTGGCGCAGGACGCGGTGCACACGTTCCGCGTCGCGGCGCTCGACGCCTGCGGGAACGTGAGCCCGAACACGCCGGACTTCTCCATCACGATGATCCCGTGCGACGAGGACGTCACCGCGCCGGACATCCCCGACAACGTGGCGGCCACGGGCGGCGATGAGTTCGTGCGCCTCACGTGGGACGCGGTCCCCGACAACGACGTGGTGGGCTACCAGGTCCACTTCAGGAACCCGTCGGAGGGCGTGACGTCCACGCTGCAGGTCGGGAACGTGCAGACCTACTCGGTGTACGGGCTCGAGAACGGGACCAGCTACCAGTTCCAGGTGGCGGCCCTGGACGGCTGCGGGCACACGGGCGGCTACTCCGGCCTGATCGACGCCGTCCCAACCGCGTGCGCGGACAACGTGGCGCCCCCGGTCCCGCCGACCAACCTCGTGGTGGTGGACACCGGCACCGGCGACGCGCTGCGCGTGTCGTGGGCCGCCGCGTCCGAGTCCGACGTGCTGGGCTACCGGGTGTTCTGGGGAACCAGCCCCGGCTCGTGGGACGGCAGCGTCGACGTGGGCCGCGTGCTCTTCCACACGGTCAGCGGGCTGACGGCGGGATCCACGTACTACGTGTCCGTGGCGGCCTACGACCTGTGCGGGAACGAGAGCCCCACGGCCAGCCCGGCGTCCGCCGTGCCGAGCTGGGGCTGCCTCTGCCCGCCGGCCGGCTCGATCGTGACGCCGGCGGACTACGACGTCGTGGCCGGCACCGTGTCCTGGACGGTGAACGCCGTGGCCTGCTCGACGGCCACGCTCGAGCGGGTGGAGTTCCGGGTGGACGGCTCGGTGTCCTACGTGGACTACGCGGCGCCGTACGAGTTCGGCGACTTCGGCTCGGGCTGGACCACGTCGTTCGTGCCGGACGGTCCGCACGGGCTCGTCGTCGAGATCTTCGACGACAACGGCTGCTCGGTGTCCGACTCCGTGCAGGTGTTCGTGGACAACTCCGGGGCCGGCGTGTCGTGCCTCGGGATCGACGAGGGGCAGGCGGCGGTCGTGACCGGCAGCATGCTGGAGCAGATGGACGTCCGCGTGGAGAACCTGTCCGCGGTGGACACGTACCACATGGGCAAGCTGGTCCTGGACTGGACGGATCCCGTCCTCTTCCCGTACGCCGTGCTGCTGGACGGGGCGACCGTGTGGCTGGCCGGCACGTGGCCGGACGCGGGTCCCGGGGACACCCTGCAGCTCACGTCCACCCAGAGCATCCCGCCCGCGGCGGGCGGCACGCTCACGGTCCGCTGGTGGGAGTACCCCACCGCGCCGTCGGCGCCGCTGGAGCTGGCCGGGGCCGGGATCGAGATGACGTTCCTCGGGGCGCCGACGGCGCGGTGCGGGCCGTACGTCGTGCCGTTCGCGGCCGCGTGCAGCCTCGGCGTGACCATCGTCAGCGTGAACAGCACGGCGCCGTACAACGTGATCCGGGACGTGGCCGTCGGCCAGCAGTACTACACGGACCGCACGTACACGCTCACGTACCTGCCGGCCGAGCTGGACGGCGCCACCCTGGTCCGCACGCCGAACAACGACAAGAACAAGGGCGACTCGCACGCGCTCGTGCTCCGGTTCGACACGGCGGTGAAGGTCTGGATCGCGTACGACCCGCGCGGCAACCCGCCCGACTGGATCGAGAACAACTACACCGCCACCGGCACGTCCGTGGGCGTCACGGACACCGGCACGCCCACGCTGGGCCTGTGGTCCAAGACGTACGACGCGGGGTCGTACACGTTTCGCGGCAACAAGGCCGTGGGCTGGGGCGGCGCGGTGGGGACCAGCTACGTCATCTTCGTGACCTGTCCGTAGAAGGAGGGAAACCGATGTTCCGACTCCGAAGCCCGGGGACCGGTGGCGGGGATGAGCGCGGTTCGGTGCTCGTCATCTCGCTCCTGATCCTCACCGTGCTGAGCCTGGCGGGGGGGACGTTCCTGATCCTCGCCAACACCGAGGGCAAGATCGCCACCAACCAGGAGAAGTGGGCGCAGGCGCTGTACGTGGCCGAGTCCGGTGCGCACGCGGCGTACCGCGAGTTCGCCGCGTCGAACTTCCGTGCCCGGACGCACGAGGCGGACGGGTCCGTGGCGGTGGCGTCCCTCATGGCGCCCATCGTGTTCCAGGGCGGCGCGCTCGTCCGGGACGACTCCAACAACAACGGCCTGAACGACGAGCGGAACGACGGCTGGCTCGTGTGGGAGTGGAACCCCGGGGACCCGGGGAACGGCCTCACCGGGACCCGCCTGCCGGAGAGCTTCCGGTTCTCGCTGCGCCCGGCGTCGGCCGCGGCGGACGAGGACGAGTACCTGATCGACGTGATCGGGACCGTGGGCTCGTACCGGCGGCAGCTGCAGGTCCGCGGCTTCACGGAGCCGGCCTTCGGGTACGCCCTGTACTCCGACGGCGACCTCTCCGAGTTCGTCCGCGGCGTGGACCAGACCGTGACCGGCAAGGTGCACGCGAACGGCGACCTGTACTTCAGCCCGGACGGCACCACGCTGCGCGTGGACTCGCCGCTGATCTCCGCCACGGGGCAGATGATCCGGACCACGGACGCCTGGGGCCGGGACAAGTACTCCGGCAACCGCGTCTACATCAAGGACCGGAACGGCAACTACGTGGAGATGGTCAACGGGACGCCGGGCAACGCCATGGACTCCGAGAACGCGAACTGGACGAACGACAACCCGTCCGACGGCATCAACGGGGCGCTGGAGCTCTGGGGCGGGACCGTGAAGGACGGCTCGCTCGGCGCCACCCGCGTGGACCCGCCGCCGCTGGAGACCGTGCAGCCGGGCGGCTACTACGACTCGAACGCGGCGATCCGCATCCGCGCCGGCGACCGGCAGTACGACGCCTACGGCGGCGACGTGACGGCCTGGATCGGCGACGCGGTGACCGAGAAGACGTTCTACAACCAGTCGCTGGACATGGACGTGACCGTCCAGGAGCTGGACGTCCAGAAGCTGAGGGACTCCGGGAACTGGCCGGCGAACGGGCTCATCTACTCCGAGGTGCCCCTGCGGCTGGTGAACGCCGAGCAGCTGCAGGACGACCTGACCATCGTGGCGGCCCACTCGATCTACACGGTGGGCAGCTTCAACAGCGTCAACAAGCGCGCCGCAGCGGTGATCTCCGCCGGCCGCATCTGGCACCTGTCGGACGCGTGGTCGGACGACCCGGCGTACACGCATGCCCCGAAGAGCTCGCGGCAGGCCTCGAACGGCACCACGGTGATCAACGCCGCGCTCGTGGACGGCATCCCGGTGGTCCACGAGGCCAACTTCGCGGACCTGGACGGCGACGGCGATCCGGATGATCCGTCCGCAGGCGACGCCTGGGCGAACAACGACCAGATGCTGGAGTCCTGGGGCAGCTCGCGCACCCTGCAGAAGCGCGGCTCGATCGTGCACATGCAGTTCGCCGACATGGCGGACAACGTGCGCAACGACGGGATCCGGCCCGGCGAGGTGGCGTGGTCGAAGCACGCGGCGTACAGCCCGCCGTACCGCGACTACGGCTACGATCCGGCGTTCTCCGGGATGTCCGGGCAGCCGCCGTTCGCGCCGCTGGTCTCGCGGCTTTACATGTGGCAGGAAGTGACCCCGTAGGGGTCCACGATCCGGGAGCGGATCGGAGGGGGGCCGGGGCGACCCGGTCCCCCTTTCGTGTGCCCCCGTGAGCCCGTTCCCTGCCTCCGCGGCGCTCCGCGGCAGGGTGCGCGCCGGACTGGCGGAGATTCGGTCTGCCAGACTGGCATGGCATCGGGTCGGCCGCGCCGGCGTGATCCCGTCTATCCTGTTGCGGGACAGGGCATTCCGCCATTACGCGGCGGCTGGCATGCTCCTCGCTCTGGCGTGCCCGCCGTAGCCTGGGCATGTCCAGGCTCGTCTGTCGTTCACGCGACGACTTCTCTTCTTATCTCGGCAAGCCTTGCAGGGAGGGACGCCCATGAACGTTCGCCCGCTCGCCGACCGGATCCTGATCCGGCGGCTGGACAAGACGGAGGAAGTGCGCGGCGGGATCATCATCCCGGACACGGCGAAGGAGAAGCCGATGGAAGGGGAAGTGGTGGCCGTCGGGCCGGGCCGACTGAACAAGGAGGGGACCCGGGTCGCCCTCGACGTCGCCAAGGGGGACCGCGTGCTGATCGGGAAGTACTCCGGCACGGAGGTCAAGATCGACGGCGACGAGTACGTCATCCTGCGCGAGGAGGACGTCCTCGCCACCATCGCGAAGAAGTAGGGAGGCGGGAATCATGGCGGCGAAGCAGCTGAAGTTCCGGGAGGACGCCCGCGCGGAGATCCTGAAGGGCGTTTCCATCCTCGCGCGCGCGGTGAAGGTCACGCTCGGTCCGAAGGGCCGGAACGTGGCCCTGGACAAGAAGTGGGGCGCCCCGAACGTCACCAAGGACGGCGTCACCGTGGCCAAGGAGATCGAGCTCGAGGATCCGTACCAGAACATGGGCGCCCAGATGGTCCGCGAGGTGGCGTCCAAGACCTCCGACGTGGCCGGCGACGGCACCACCACCGCCACCATCCTGGCCGAGGCCATTTTCCGGGAGGGCATCCGGAACGTGTCCGCGGGCGCGAACCCGATCGCGCTGAAGCGCGGCATCGACAAGGCCGTCGCGGCCGTCGTGGACGGCATCAAGAAGCAGTCCAAGAAGGTCCGGACCACCGGCGAGTACCGCCAGATCGCCACGATCTCGGCGAACGGGGACACGGTGATCGGCGACATCATCGCCGAGGCCATGGACAAGGTGGGCAAGGACGGCACGATCACGATCGAGGAGGCCAAGGGGATCGAGACGAACCTGGAGCTCGTCCAGGGCATGCAGTTCGACCGCGGATACCTCTCCCCGTACTTCGTGACCGACCAGGACCGGATGGAGTGCATCCTCGAGGATGCCCTGATCCTCATCCACGAGAAGAAGATCTCGAGCATGAAGGATCTGCTGCCGCTGCTGGAGCAGACGGCGAAGTCGGGCCGCCCGCTCCTGATCATCGCCGAGGACGTGGAGGGCGAGGCGCTCGCCACCCTGGTGGTGAACAAGCTGCGCGGCGTCCTGAAGGTGGCGGCCGTGAAGGCCCCGGGCTTCGGGGATCGCCGCAAGGCCATGCTGGGGGACATCGCGGTCCTGACCGGCGGCAACGTCCTCTCCGAGGACATCGGCGTGAAGCTCGAGAACGTGAAGATGGAGGACCTGGGGCAGGCCAAGCGGATCACGATCGACAAGGACAACACCGTCATCGTGGAGGGCCGCGGCAAGAAGGCCGACGTGGAGGGTCGCTGCACCCAGATCCGCAAGCAGATCGAGGACGCCACCTCGGACTACGACAAGGAGAAGCTCCAGGAGCGCCTGGCGCGCCTGGCGGGCGCCGTCGCCGTGATCAACGTCGGCGCGGCCACCGAGGTGGAGATGAAGGAGAAGAAGGCGCGGGTGGAGGATGCGCTCCATGCCACCCGGGCGGCGGTCGAGGAGGGCGTGGTGGCCGGGGGGGGCGTCGCGCTCCTGCTGACCGCGAAGGAGCTGGACGCGCTCACGCTGACCGGTGACGAGGCCACCGGGGCCGCCATCGTCCGGCGGTCGCTGCAGGAGCCCATCCGCCAGCTCGCGGAGAACGCGGGCATGGAGGGCAGCCTGGCGGCCAAGGAGGTCGCGGCGGCGGGGAAGAACCGCGGCTACGACTTCAACACGGGCAAGATCGTGGACATGTTCGAGGCCGGGATCATCGATCCCGCGAAGGTGACGCGCACGGCGCTGCAGAACGCCGCGTCCATCGCCGGCCTCCTGCTGACCACCGAGGCGGTGATCACGGAGGTCAAGGAGAAGGACAAGGCGCCGGCGGGCGCGGGCGCGCATCACCACGACGACGACTTCTAGTCGCCGCGCGCGGGCGCGATCGGAGACGGGGAGGACTCGCGAGAGTCCTCCCCGTCGTGCGTTCGCGCGCACGCACGCGCATCGTTCCGCGCGCGTCCGGCGCGTGACGGCGTCGAACGGCGGGAATCGTGTTGACCGCGCGCGCCGCGTCGCCTACGTTCCCGCACGACGCACGCTCTCCGTGTCCCGCGCGAGGGAACGACGCGATGAGTCCCCGCCGCAAGAAGCGCTGGAGCCGGCCCTCCACGCACTCGCGTTCCGTGCTCGAGCGGGACGTCCACTCCGGCGTACTGGATGCGCTCCTCTCGGCGAACCGCGACGCCATCGTCGTGGTGGACGACGGGAAGCGGATCGTCGAGTTCTCCGCGTCGGCGGAATCCACGCTCGGCTGGGAGCGGCAGGAGGCAATCGGCCGCCCCTGCACGGAGATCCTCCGCTGCCAGGACGTGGACGGCACCCTCCTGTGCGACGGAGGGTGCCCCCTGGAGTCCCTGCTCGCGGACCGGGCGTCCCGGTCCGTCGTCCCCACGCTCATCCCGTCGAAGGACGGCGACGTGAACTTCCTGGAGTCCGCGTACACGTCCACCCGGGCCCCGGCCGGCGGGCTCCTGTGCGTGGGGGTGCTGCGGAACGCCGGGGAGGGGGAGTGGATCGGCAGCTTCGGGGCGGAGACCCGTCGCCTGCTGTCGCTCGGGAAGATCTCCGCGGGGATCGCCCACGAGATCCGGAACCCCCTCACGGGGATCCGCACCACCATCCAGTACGTGCTCAAGCATCTGGACCGGGACGACGGGAACCGCGAGAGCCTGTCCGCGTCCATCAAGGAGCTGGACCGGATCGAGGCGGTCATCTCGGACTTCCTGGCCTATTCGCGGCCGCCCGCACCCCGCCGGCGCCTGACGAACGTCCACCGCATCCTGGCCGACACCCTGGCCCTGGCCCGGGAAACCCTGGAGTCCGCGGGTGTGGAGCTGGTGGCGGACCTCGAGCCGGAGCTGCCCCTGCTCAACGTGGACGGCGGCATGATCCGCGAGGTCTTCCTGAACATCCTGATGAACGCCCGCAACGCCATGCGCCGGAAGGGCGGCACGCTGCGGGTCTCGAGCTGGCTGAGTCCCCGATCGAACCGGGCGGAGCCCACGAGCGTCCGGATCGCGTTCTCGGACACGGGCCCCGGTATCCCGGACGGGAACTCCGGCGAGATCTTCGAGCCGTTCATCTCCTCCAACTCGAAGGGGATGGGCCTGGGGCTGTCCATCAGCCAGCGCATCTGCCGGGCGCACGGCGGGCTCATCTCCGCGGCGAACAACTCCGACGGCGGCGCCCGGTTCACTGTCATCCTGCCCATCCCGCGCGCCGCCGGGATGCGGGCGAAGGCCGGGGAGATCGCCGAGGCGAAGGCCAAGTCGGCCGGCCGGGCGGAGGAGCCGGTGGGCGTGGTGCGCGAGGAGGTGGGGCGGTGAGCGATCGCATCCTGGTGATCGACGACGAGGCCATCGTCCGCACCACGCTCCGCCGGGCGCTGGAGGAGGAGGGGTTCTCCGTCCGCACGGCGGACACGGTGCGCGGCGCGCTCCGCAGTGCCGAGGAGCAGCGGCCGGACGTGGCCGTCGTGGACCTGAAGCTGGGCGAGGCCTCGGGCCTGGATGTGCTGCGGGACCTGAAGCGCAGGTGGCCGTCCACCGTGGCCATCATGATCTCCGCGTACGGGGACGTGCAGGACGTCGTGCAGGCCATGAAGCTGGGCGCGGAGGACTACGTCCAGAAACCGTACGACCTCGACGAGATGGTCCGGTGCATCTCGCAGACGCTGCGCACCTCCCGGCTGCGCGAGGCCCGCGCCGCGGGATCCGGCAGCCGCATCGGCCTGGACCGGATCCTCGGCGAGTCCGACGAGATCGAGTCCGTGCGGGAGACGGTCCGGAAGATCGTCCGGTCCGGCGCCCGCACCGTCCTGATCCAGGGGGAGACGGGCACCGGCAAGGAACTCGTGGCGCGATCGGTCCACTCGGAGTCGGACCGGGCCGCGCAGCCCTTCGTGAAACTGAACTGCTCCGCCATCCCGGACTCCCTGTTCGAGAGCGAGCTGTTCGGCCACGAGCGGGGCACGTTCACGGACGCGCAGGAGACGCGGAAGGGACTGGCCGAGATCGCCGACGGCGGCACGCTGTTCCTGGACGAGATCGGGGACGCGGGCGCGGCCGCCCAGGCGAAGCTGCTCACGTTCATCGAGGAGCGGAGCTTCCGGCGGCTCGGCGGCCGGGAGGACCGCGCGCTGGACGTCCGGATCGTGGCGGCCACGAACAAGGACCTGGACGCGGCCACCGAGTGCGGCGAGTTCCGGAGCGACCTCCTGCACCGGCTCAAGGTGATCAACGTCACGCTGCCCAGCCTGCGGGAGCGGGAGGGGGACATCTCCTACCTGGCCAACCGGTTCGTGGAGGAGTTCCGCGCCCAGGCGGGCAAGCCCGAGCTGAGCCTCTCGGACGAGGCGCTGGAGTGCCTCGAGAGCTACTCCTGGCCGGGAAACGTCCGGGAGCTGCGGAACGCCATCGAGAGGGTGGTGCTGCTGGAGGACTGCGACGTCATCCGTCCGGAGCACCTCTCGCAGAAGCTGCGCGGCAGCTCGCTGCTCGGGCGCGCGCGGGGCCTGATGGACCGCAATCCGCGGCCGCTGGCCGAGGTCGAGCGCGAGCACATCTTCCGCGTGCTCGAGGAGACCGAGGGGAATCGCACGCGCGCCGCCGAGATCCTCGGCATCACGCGGCAGACGCTGCTCAACAAGCTCAAGATGTACGGGCACGCGTCGCTCGCCGACGCGGAGCGCGCGGAGTCCGCGACGCGCACGTCGTAAAGGAAATGGACGGCGCGCGCGCCGCGCTGTCGAATCTTTTGACGCTTTCCCCCGTCGAGCCACGATGCACGCATCGCGTCGCGCGCGCGGCCGCGCTCACTTGATTCCTGTCGAGATCGCCGAAAGCACGCCGTGAATGGCGAGTTACCGCGCATTCGTCGTCCGTCGTCGCATCGCGATCGTGTGCGCGCGCGATGGTGTTCGGATGCTGGCACGTGACGTGCTAGAGACCAGTGCACGTCGTGAACCTGCGTCCCGCGCTCGACGCTGGAGCGTGAGCTCGGAGGGATCGCCACCTTGCAAGGTCGGGTGGTTCGGATGTCCAAGCGACTCCTGATCCTGGTCGACGACGAGCCGGTCACGTCGCGCACTCTCGCGCTGGATCTGGCGGATGCCGGATATCGGGTGGAGACGGCGGCGGACCGGGCGGAGGCGATCGAGATGATGGAACGGACACCGTTCGATCTCCTGATCGCTCCGGAACGTCGAGGGGGTGGACGGGGGCTGGTGGAGGAGCTCCGACGTGTTCGACCGGGGGCCAAGGTCGTTCTCATGACCACGGACCCGGATGCGCGGAGACCCCTCGAGTGGCGGGACGCAGTGGCACGCGTGAAGAAGCCGTTCGATCTGGAGGAGTTCCGGTCCGTGGTGGACCGGCTCCTCCGTTCGGCTGCGGAAGCGAGTCGAAGCGCGAAGTGACCGCCGCTCGAGGGCGGGGGTCACGCGGCGCTTCAAGCCCGGGCTGATCGCAGCCGGGGGCGTCGTTTCCGGAAACGGAAGACCCGGTACCGGGTCAGGACAATCCACGGGAGGAACAGGAATGGCGATGGCTCGCTCGAAGGCGAAGGCCAAGGCGAAGTCCGCTGGCAAGGGCAAGGCGAAGGCGAAGCGCAAGGTCCGTCGGAAGAGCAAGGCCAAGGCGAAGGCCAAGGCCAAGGGCAAGGCCAAGCGTCGTCGTCGCGCCAAGAAGGCCTGATTCGCGGCCACGTGGATGGGGGCGGGGGGCGAAAGCTCCCCGCCCCTTCCGCTTTCTCGTGGCGCGCAGATCGTGGATGGCCCGGCCACGGGCGTCCGCCATCGGACAAGTGATCTCCCGGCAACAGGTTGCACCGCAGGGTTCGGGTGGGGGAGACACCCTCGGACGGCCGAACGGCCTCCCGTCCGCGATCTCCGAACCACCCGTCCGGGGAACCGCTGGCGGGGAGTCGGGGTTGGGTGACCAGGGTTGTTGCGGAGGGCGAGGTTCAGGAACCGGTTCCGGGCGGGCTCGCGAAGTCCCGCTCCGGAAACGAGATACCGCTCCGCTGGCTTTCCTTTCTGCTTGACAATCTTCGCAGTTTCTGATGTGTTGTGCCGGATTGCACCCGGGCCCTTCACAACACGGGCGGCGGTCCCGCGGGGATCGCAGCGGACCCCACGCGTCCGGCGCTCCTGGCCCGGACGCACGGCGCAGGAGGATCGAATGTCCGTAACCGTCGAGAGCCCCACCGGCCCGAAGCAGATCAAGTACGTCGTGAATCCCCGGGACGGCAAGCGGCGCAAGATGCGCGTGGTGCGGCCGCCCGACGACACCGGGCTCATCTGGCTGAACTGCCTGGCCACGAACGCCCTGATCTGCTGCGAGTACGACGAGGACCAGGATGTGCTCGCGAATCCGCGGGACGTGGGGGACTTCGGCGCCCCGGCGCCCGAGGAGTTCCGCACGTACATCCCGGAGGAGTCCTACGAGGTGGGCGAGTTCATCTACCACCAGACGTGGCGGGACGTGGGCCGCGTGGTGCGGCGCCGGGATCTCCCGGGCAGCCGGCGCGCGATCGACGTGGCGTTCCTGAACTACGGGCTGAAGATGCTCATCGTGGAGTCGAACACGTTCACCCGCTGATGCGGGCGCCGGCGTCGGGCCGGCGCGGGGCGCGGCGCCGCGGGCGCCGCCGTCCCCGGAGGACCGACCGGCTCCCTCGCCGCCGCCGGACCCCCGCGGTCCTCCCGGCGGCCGGAATCGCGTCGGAGAACCCGTGATCCTGCTCCCCATCCGCGACGAGAACCCCGTGCGCCGCGTTCCGTGGATCACGGGTGCACTGCTCGCGGCCAACGTGGCCGTCTTCGCCTGGCAGCTCCTCGCCGGCGGCGCCGCCGCGGTCCAGGCGCACGGGTTCACGCCGTCCGCGTTCCGTGGTCCCGCGATCGCCGACGTTGCGCCGACGCTCCTGACCTCCATGTTCCTCCACGGGAACCTGCTGCACCTGGGCAGCAACCTGATCTACCTGTGGGTCTTCGGGAACAACGTGGAGGACGTCCTCGGTCCGGTGCGGTTCCTCCTCTTCTACGCGGCATCGGGCCTGGGCGGGCACCTCGCGCACTTCGCCACCAACGCCGGCTCCACGCTGCCCACCATCGGGGCGAGCGGCGCCATCTCCGGAGTCCTCGCGGCCTACCTGATCCGCTGGCCGGGCGCGCGCATCCACTCCATCCTGTTCCTGTTCGTCTTCCTCCGATGGGTGAGGTGGCCGGCGGGCCTCGTCATCGGCTACTGGCTGCTGCTGCAGGTCCTGAACGGCGCGGCCGAGCTCGGCGGCGGGTCGCGCGGAGGCGTGGCATGGTTCGAGCACCTCGGAGGATTCGCCACGGGCGCGGTCTTCATGGCCGGGCGACGGGGTCACCGCGCACGGCCCTGGGGTCGCGGATGACCGCGGGCCGGGCCCGACTCCGCGGACGTGCGGCCGCCGCGATCCCCGGCGTGGCAGCGGCGGTGGTCCTCGCCTCGGGATGCTCGGGGCCACCGCCCCCGCCGCCGGCCGCCTGGGACGGCCCCGAGCCCACGGTCGATGCCGCGCTCGCGCGGTTGCACGATCGCGCGTCGGCGTTCACCACGGCGCGCGCGGCACTGGAGCTGACCTGGCGCGGGTTGGACGGAACGGGGGACTCCGAAGCCTGCCGCGGATCCCTCTCGTGGGTGCCGCCGGACTCGCTGCGCCTGCGCGGCATGACGGCCGCGTTCTTCACGGTCTTCGATCTCGTGGCGGACGCGCGCAACGTCCGCCTCGACATCCCGCGCGAGGGAGTGGCGATCTTCGGGAAGCGTGACGATCCGGCATGGCTGGACCTTCCGCTCTCCGCGCGCGAGCTCGGGGTGGCGTTGCGCGCGGATCCCTGCGAAGCGGACCCGTGCCGGGAGGCGGCGCGGTGGGAGAGCACGAGCCCGCCCGTGCTCCGGAGCGCCGACTGGCGCCTCCGGCTGGACCCGGACACCGGGCTCCCGGTCGCGTGGCGCCGGGACGGCTCGGACCGCGAGATCCGCTGGAGCGAGTGGTCGGTTCGCGACGGAGTGGCGTGGCCGCTTCGCATCGAGATCGTGGACCCGGTGCGCCGCGAGATCCTGGAGGTCCGGATGGGGCGCGTCGACCTCGACCGGCTCATCCCGCCCAGCCGGTTCGCCCTGGAGATCGAGGAGGGTCGCGAGATCCTCACCCCAAAAGAGGCGAGCGAGCGCCTGGATCGGCATGGCGGAAGCGTTTTCCGGCCCTGATCACTCCCTGATCGGGGTGTAAATTCGAAGATGACCCATTAATCTAGTGACAGAAGTCACTTGACATCCAGTCGCAAGACGTCGTTAATAGGAACGGTTCTCGGGAGCACTCCGCGAAGAACCTCCCCGGCGGACTGAACCCTGCCGGGACCGACTGGGAGGGAATCATGAGCGCGAAGTCCACAGCGGCCAAGAGCCGAGACCGTGTTCCCCTCGACGACTCCTTCGGAATGTACCTGCGGGACATCGGCCGGATTCCCCTGCTCACGCGGGAGCGTGAGGGGGAACTCGGCCGCCGGATCCGTGGCGGCGACGAGACGGCGGTCCACGAGCTGGTCCAGGCCAACCTTCGGTTCGTCGTGAACATCGCCAAGAAGTACATGAACCGGGGCGTTCCCCTCGCGGACCTCGTGACCGAAGGGAACCTCGGTCTGTACGAGGCCGCGCGCCGCTTCGACGAGCGGCGCGGCTGCGCCTTCATCTCCTACGCCGTGTGGTGGATCCGCCGGAACCTGAACAAGGCGCTCGCGGAGCAGATCCACCTGGTGCACTACCCGCATAGCCGGCGGGACACGCTGCGCGACGTGTGCCGCGCGGAGGAGGCGCTGGAGAAGAAGCTCGAGCGCGAGCCGTCGCTCGCGGAGGTGGCCTCGGCCATCGGGCGCCCGAGCCACGAGATCCAGGAGGCCATGGCTTCGGTGCGCGCGTACTCCATGGTCACGGACTACGACGACGCGGATCGCGAGGCGCCGCTGAGCCGGATCGCGGACGAGGACACGCAGTCGCCGCAGCTCGGGCTGGAGGATCTGGAGCTCGTGCAGGACGTGCGGGACGCCGTGGAAACGCTGAACCAGCGGGAAGAGCTCATCCTGAACCTGTACTTCGGGCTGACGGGGGAGGAGCCGTACACCCTGGGCGAGATCGGCGATAAGCTGCACCTGTCGAAGGAGCGGATCCGCCAGCTGAAGGACCGCGCGCTGCACAGGCTCCGCACGAGCGGCGGGCACGGCCGCCTCGAAGCGCACCTGAACTGATCGACGGCACCGGGAAGGGAGCCGCCCATGTCACCCTTCCGCCGGATCCCGGATCCGGATCGCGCCCTCGAGGTGGACTGGTCCGGGGTCGGCCTGCGCCGCACGCTGCAGCGCGAGGTCGTCCTCGGACTCGTGCGCACGAGCACGGATCATCCCACCGCGGAGTGGATCCACCACGAGGCGCGCCGCGTCATCCCGGACATCAGCCTCGCCACCGTCTACCGCACGCTGCGCATCCTCAAGGAGAAGGGGCTGATCTACGAGTTCTCCGGCGGATCGAGCCCCGCCCGGTACGACGGCGTCATGCACGACCACGACTACGTCCGCTGCGTGTGCTGCGGGCTCGTGAGCGACGTGGACCTGCCGGGCATCGGGGAACTGCGCCGCCGCGTGGCGGAGCGCACGGGATTCTCGCTGGGGCGCGTGCCGCTCCTGTTCCAGGGGCTGTGCGCCGCGTGCGCGTCGAAGGGGGGAAGCCGGGAAGCGCGGGATCGCGCCCGCTTCGACGCCGCGGACGAGCCGCGCGGGGGCGCCCCGACCGGCGGGTCCGCGGGGGCCGCCGGGTGAGGATCGAGACCTTCCCGATGGGCGCGTTCCAGGTGAACTCGTACCTCCTGTGGTGCGAGGACACGGGCGCCTGCGTGGTCGTGGATCCCGGCGACGAGCCGGAGCGGCTGCTCGCGCGCCTGGACGGGACCGGCGCTGTCCCTTCGCTCATCCTGAACACGCACGGACATCTGGACCATGTGGCCGGCAACGCGGCCCTGAAGGCGCGCACCGCGGCACCGATCCTGATGCATCCGGATGACGGGTTCCTCATCGACGCGTTCGAGGAGCAGGCCGCGGCCTTCGGACTCCGGCTGACGCGCCCGCCCGCTCCGGACGGACCGCTGCTCGAGGGGGACGAGATGCGCTTCGGGAACTGCGTTCTGCGGGTGCGGCGTGCTCCGGGCCACTCGCCCGGGCACGTGGTCCTCGTGGCGGACGCGGACGTGATCTCCGGGGACGTCCTCTTCGCGGGATCCATCGGCCGAACCGATCTTCCCGGCGGCGACCTGGCCACGCTGCTCCGCTCCATCGACGACGTGCTCGTCCCGCTCGGCGACGCGATGCGCGTCCACCCCGGGCACGGCCCCGCGACGACCATCGGGGCCGAGCGCCGCACGAACCCGTTCCTCCAGCCGGACTTCCGCCGGTCGCTGCGCGGCTGAGGGAGCCCGCGGCTCAACGTCGCGGCGCGCGGCGGACGCTGCTCCAGTCCACCGGCGGCCAGTCGTACCCGGTCAGCCCGAGCTTGCGGCGGACGACGAGCTCGCCGTACAGCCAGAGCGCGTCGTCGTTGCGCGGATCCGCGGCGAGCGCGCGGCCGGCGACCGCGAGCGCCTCGCGCTCCAGGCCGAGGGCGCGCAGGCGCCGGGCCTCCGTCCAGTGCACGGGAGCGTCCGCCGGCGGGAGGGCGAGCGGATCGCGACCGAAGACGGCGAGACCGAGCGCGGAGGCTTCGTCGCGGTGGCCGCGGCGCGCCAGCGCCCGCACCGCGCGTGCGGCCTCCGCGGGATCGGCCGCGTCGCCGCGGGCGGCGCGCAGGCGATGCGCGGCCTCCGCGGCCAGGTCGTCGTCCCCGGCGCGGCGGGCCTCGGCGAGCGCCGCGGTCGGATCCCCGGCGGCAAGCGCCGCCTCGCCGCGCACGCGCGCCACCTGCGCGGCGAGGAGGGGATCCGCGGCGAGCGCGCGGACCGCGGGGGCGTCGAGCACGGTCATCGCCTCGACGGGCCGGCCCGTTCCGGTGAGCCACCACGCGAGGTCCAGCGCGGCCACGGCATCGTGGGCGGCGGCCGCGGCCAGCGGGCCCTCGCGCGCGTCGACCACGCGCCACGACGCGCCGAACGTGCGCTCCGGTTCGAAGCGGCGGATCCAGCGGAGGCGGAGATCGTCGCGGGAGAGGATCCCGTGCAGGGCGTTGACGTTCGCCGCCACGAGGCCCGCGACCGGGCGATCCGGGTTGACGGCCACGTCGCGGCCGGCGGCCCAGGCGCGGAACCGCCCCTCGTCCTGCCCCCAGTCCAGGTTCGAGTCGATGAGCCAGCGATCGCCCCGCGCGGGACCGCCGGCGAGCTCGTGGAAGTAGGCGAGCTGGTCCGGGGTCACGCGCGCCTGCGCGAGCACGGCCCAGGCCGCCAGGATCGCCGCCGCCACGCGCCCGCCGCGACCCGCGCGCGCGATGCGGGTCCATCCCGCCCCCGCGAGAACGAGGAGCGCCGGCAACGCGGGCAGCACGTGCCGCACGCCGATGTGGACGCGCTGCACGAGCGACATCCAGACGAGCAGCAGCCCGGCGGGGAGCAGCACGAGGGCGGCAAAGCCGCCGGGATCCCCTGCGGCGCGGAACCGTCGCGCGAGCCCCCAGGCGCCGGCCAGCCCGCAGACCTGGAGCGCGAGGGGCGTCTTCAGCGCCAGCGCCACGGCGAAGTACTCCGGGAACCCTTCCGCGGAGCGCCGTCCCGCGAGGTACGCGAAGTGGCCGCGACCGGCTTGCGCCAGCTTCGAGAGCACGGAGTCGACCCAGGCGGACGGCAGCGGCCCGCGGGCGGGGCCGGGACCGTACGCGAGCCACGCGAACACGATGGTGGCGAGGGCGCCGCACGCGCCGAGGACCGCGGCGCGCCGCCATCGCGCGGCGCCGTCCGCCGGGAGCGCGGCCGCGCCGAGGGGGATCGTGACCAGGAACAGGAGCGCCGTGGACTTGATCATGCAGGCCACGCCCAGGGCCACCGCGAAGCCGGCCAAGGCGAACGTGCTGCCCGTGCGGGTCCAGCGCCACGCCAGCAGGCACGCGAACGTGGTGAACGCCGCCACCGGCAGGTCCAGCGTGGCGAGTCCCGCGTGCGCGACCAGGTCCGGGGAGAGCGCCGCCGCGGCGGCGGCCGCGAACCCGGCGGTCGGGCCGAAGGCCCGGGTCGCCAGGAGTCCCGTGGTCGCCACAAGAGCGAGCCCCAGCAGCGCCACGGGCAGCCGCGCGGGAAGGAGATCGCGCGGCCCGTCGGCGAGCGGGCGATCCGCGGCGCCGGCAAGCACCGGTCCGGCCGCCACGAGCATCTGCCCCAGCGGCGGGTTCGCGAAGCCGGAGGTGGGGCGCCCCGTCTTCCACGCGAGGATGCCGGCGGGCACGTGGGCGCCCAACTCGTCCACGGTCCCGGAGTGCACGGCCAAGCCGCACGCGACCGGCGCCAGGAACGCGGCCGCGACGGCCAGGGCGAGCCCGGTCCGTCCGCCGCGGATGGGGAAGCGCTGCACCCGTTCACCCCGCCGCGAGGGGACGGGCAGCATACCAGAGCCGCCGCGGTCCGCCTTGCGGGTCGGGGGACCATGGGCTAGAGTGGGCGGTCGTGTCGACCGGGAGGAAACCGTGCCACGTCTCCTCGCTCTCGCCGTCCTGATGCTGACCGCCACGGGGCTGGCCACGGCGCCCGCTTCCGCGCAGACCCGTACGGATCTCGTGCGGTTCGAATGGCTCGGCGGGCTCCTCCTGCACGGCAGCATGGCGGACGTGAACTTCGTTCTCGATACCACCCCGTTCGGCGGGGTCATCGTGGAGCGCAGCGGCGGCGACCTGGACGTCGATCCCGCGTTCGCGTACGGCCTGCGGGCCAGCTACCGGCTCGGTCCGCGCGTCCAGGTGCTCGGGTCCTGGCTGCACTCCGAGGGGCGCTACCGGGTGCAGTTCCCGGCACTGGCGCAGGACGAGGGGAACTTCGATCTCGAGGCGCTCCTGCTCGCGGGGTTCGACTTCACGGGGCCGCAGACGCGGGTGAGCCACGCCACGAGCCTGGCGAAAACGGACATCTACGCGGCATCCGTGCGCTACGAGTTCCCCGTCCTCAGCTCCCGGATGTTCCCCTTCGTCTCGGCCGGCGGCGGGATCTACCGCGAGCGGTCCGACGGGAACGTGTTCCAGCTGGAGTTCGAGGGGGAGGTCCCGGCCAGCGTCCAGATCGCCGACCTCGCCGGCGTGGACCCGCTCGCCGGCACCGGGATCTCGCTGTTCCGCATCGATGCCACCGACATCCTGGTCTCCGTGGGCTTCGGCCTGCGCGCCTCCATCGCGAAGAACTGGGGCGTGCAGATCGAGGCCGAGGATCTCATGCGGGTCAACGCGGACCTGACGCACCTGGACGCCACGAGCACCCCGCCGCCGGATCCCGATTTCTTCCGGCTGTACCAGACCACGTTCGCGGGCAAGGATGGCCTCATCCACAACCCGAGCGTGCGGATCGCGTTGAGCTACGCGGTGTGGCCCTTCGACGAGCCGCGCTGAGCGGACCGCCCGGCTCACGGTCGCGACACGAGCACGTCCACCGGTCCGTCCCCCGCGATCCAGGCGTCCGTCACCATCCCGGACGCGGCGTCCACCGCGAGCAGCAGGTCGTCCTCGAACGCGGTCACGTACACCCGGCCGCCCGCGGGATCGGCCGCGAGGGCCGAGAGTCCGGCCGCCTGCAGCGCCGGATCCGCGGGGTCCTCGAGCCGGGCCCGGGTGAGCGGGTCGTAGCGTTGCACGCCGCCCGCCTGGCCGGCCACCCACATGGCGCCGTCCGGACCGGTCGCGATCCGTCCGGGCGCCCCGTCCAGCGGCACGGTGGCCGCCACGGCGCGCAGCGCCGGGTCCACCACATCCGCACGCCCCGGCACCGACTCCGAGTAGTTCCCCGTGCACACCACGTGCAGCATCCCGTCCGGACCGCGCACGACATCCTGCGGGTTCATGCCCACCGGGATCGAGGCGACGACGCGGCGTGCGGCCAGGTCCACGACCTCGAGTCGTCCCTCCCCGAAGGAGCCCTGCGCACCCTGGTAGTTCGTGCACACGACGAACACCGTCTCGCCGAGCACCACGAAGCCCTCGGGGCCGGGAGTGGTCGTGGCGATGGCGACATCCGGCTCGCCCGCGGCGAGGTCGAGGATGCGAAGGCTCCCCTGGAGCCAGTTCGACGCCACCGCGCGCCGGACGTCCACCTCGCCCGCGAGCCACGGGTTGGCGCCGGGCCCCACGTCGATCGCGCCGAGCCGTCGGAGGTCGGCGGCGTCCAGGAGCGCGATCTCGTTGCTTCCCGAGTCCGCCACGAGGAACACGGTCCCGTGCGCGGCGGCGGTGATGCGGTTCGTCCACGTGCCCGCCACCGCGGCCTGCACCGTGAACACTCCGGTTTCCAGGTCCAGCCGCGAGATCGTCTCCGACAGCGTGTTCACCACGAGCACCTGCGGCGCGCCGGGAGTCGATCCGACCGGCGGCCACTCCGGGGTCGGCGGCCGAACCGGGTCGTCTGCGCATCCCACCGCGGCAACCGCGGCGGCGACAAGGGCCGGGCCGAACGCGCGCGCGACCGCCGGCGTCATCGCAGCACGACCACGCGTGCGGTCCCGCCGCGCGCGCCGCTGCGGACGAAATAGGTGCCGGCCGCGACGGGCCGCCCCGCCGCGTCGCGGCCGTCCCAGAGGACCGCATCGCCGCCGCGCAGCGAGCGCACGAGGCGTCCGGCGGCGTCCAGCACGAGCACATCGTCGTGCGGGTCCGCGCCGGCGGGACGGAGGATCCGGAGCGGTCCGGTGGCGGGGTTCGGGGCGACGCGGAGTCCGCGGCCGCCGGGTCCCGCCGCGGCGGGAACGGCCGTGGCCGCGGACGTGCGCACCCGGGCATAGACCTCGCGGTTGCCGTCGCGCTCGTCCCGCCACGTGACCAGCACCGCGCCACCCGCCGCCCGCACGGCGGCGCGCACGGAAGCCCCGCCGGATGCGGACACGCGGAAGTCCGAGCCGCCCGTGCTGTCCCAGGCGGCGCCGGGGGCCAGGGCCCGGTGGAAGATCTCCCGGTTGAACAGGCTCACCCGCGCATCGTCCCACACGAGGTGGAGCGAGCCGTCCCCGGCGACATCCACGGAGGGGTTGTCCGCGGCGTGCGACGGGCGCGTGATCCGTTCCTCCGGGCCCCATGCGCCGGACGGCTCGCGGACGCGGGTCCACAGCGCGCGGCCGCCGTCGCGCGAGTCGGGCCACACCACGTGCGCGCGCCCCGCGGCATCCACCGTCACGCACGGGGCGCCGGCCACCGTGCCTTGGGTGTCCACGTCCTGCGGGGCGGACCACGCGCCGGTGGCCGCATCGCGCAGGGCGAAGCGCACGCGCGCCCCGCCCGCCACGCTCCGCCACGCGCAGGCCAGGTTCCCCGCCGCGTCCGCGGCGACGTCCGCGAGTTCCGAGTGGGCCGCGTCGCCGGTGACGCGCACGTCCGCGCCGTCGCCGGGGGAGAGGTCCCAGGCGCCGCCGGCCGGCCGGGTCTTCGCGTGGATCTCCGCCGCGGTCGCGTCCCAGCGGTAGTCGTACCAGACCACGTGGACCGCGCCGTCCGGCCCCGCCGCCGGGACCGGCACGTAGCCGTTGTCACCCGGGTTCTCCGTGTGGGTCGTGTGCGTGAGCCGGACGTCCGCGACCCGCTCCGGGTTCCACGCGGCGCCGGGCGGGCGCGACTTCGTGAAGATCTCCACGTTCCCGATGCCCGCCACGCGGTAGTCGTGCCAGAAGAGGTGCAGCGTGCCGTCCGTCGCCGCGACCAGCGCGGGGTATTTCGCGCCGATGTCGTCCCCGGGACCGCCGGGATCCGTGTCGAGGTAGTCCACCAGCAGCTCCGCGGCCGTCCATGCGCCGCCCTCGAGGCGCCGCGTCCACACGCGGTACGTGAGGTTCGGCGTATCACGTTCCGCCCACACGACGTGGAAGGTCCCGTCGGGCGTGCGCGCGAGGCTGCGGTGCGTGAGGCCGCTCTCGGAGTCCGTGGCGGTCATCGAGAGATTCGTCTCCGGCCCCCATTCGTCCGCGCGCGCGGGAACGGCGGCGGCGACGCCGAGCAGCGCCGCGGCGGCGAGGGTTCGTGCGATCACGAGGCGCCTCCCTTCCAGGAGAGTCCGAGGGTCACGGCGCGCCCCGGGAGGGGATAGTCGCGGAAGTCGCGCGCGGCGACGTCGGCGACGTTCTCCACGGTCGCGTCCACGGCGAGGCCGGCGCCGATCGGGCGGCGCCAGGCCAGATCCACGGTCGTGCGGCCGGGGAGGCGCTTCGTGTTCGCGCGCGTGACGAACACGTCCGCGAGCGCGTGCACGCGCACCTCTGCCTCGCCCCCGACGACGTCGTCCAGCACGGCGGCGGCGGCCGCCGTCCACGCGGGTCGGTACGGCAGCGTGCGGCCGTCGGCGTTCGGCTCGCCGCTGCGGTCCACGGCGGACAGGCGGCTGCCCTGCACGGCGATGCGGAGCGTGCGGCGTCCCACCGGCAGGCCGGCGGCGCTCTCGAGTTCCACGCCGGCCACGCGGGCGCGCGCGAGGTTGTGCGGGCGCCAGACGCCGTCCGCGCCCGGGATCCACTGGATGAGGTCGTCGACGACGCGCGCGAAGCCGGAGGCGGCGACCCGGAACCCGCGGGACGGCGGGGACCAGGCGATCGAGACGTCGGCGTCGCGGCCACGCTCCGCGCGCAGATCCGGATTCCCCGCGGCGGTGGCGCGCGGGGGCCAGAACAGCTCGTCGAAGGATGGCGGGCGGAAGGACGTGCCGCCCGAAACGGAGACGAGCACACCGCCGCCGAGCTCCGTGGACGCGCCGAGGCGCGGGGAGAGGAACGGCGCGTCGCCGTCCACTCCGTCCCAGCGGGCCGCGGCCAGGAGGCGCAGGGGGCGCGTCGCGAGACGCACCTCGCGATGCGCCTGCACGCGGGCATCCGCGGCGTCGCGCCGCCGGCTCCCGTCGGTCGTGCTGCGGAGCCGGTCGGTGGCGGCGCCGGCGGCCACGAGAACGGCGCCGCGCGCGACCGCGCGGGAGACGGCCAGCTCGGCGCGGACACGCGCGTTGCGGTGGCGATCGTCCAGCGCACCGAACGCCGCGTCCGGCTCGCGGTAGCGGCGCGACTGCCACGCCCCGGAGACGTCCAGCGACGGATGCCAGGTCCCGCCCGGTGCCTCGAGCAGGAGGCCGGCGGAGGCCCGCTCGTCGTGCAGTCTCGCGGAGGGCGTGGGGAACTCCTCGCTGCCCGGAACGCCGCGCGTGCCGGCGCGACCCGCGGCATCGAGGCGCGCGCGCCAACCGCCCAGGTCGCCCTCCGCGCGCACCTCGCCGCTCGCCGTGCGGCTGTCCCCGTTGTGCGTGACCCCGCGCTCCCCGGTCTCGTCGTCCTCGTAGGGGTACGTTCCGTCCGAGCGCCACGCGCGCGCCGCGCCGCGCAGCGCCCAGTGCCCGGACGCGAGCGCGCCGAGCTGCACGGACGCGGCCCGCTCGCCGAACGACCCGCCCGCCACGCGGACGCGTGCGCCGGGGCGCGGCGGGCGTGTTCGCACGAGCACGGCGCCGCCGAGGGCATCCGCGCCCCAGAGCGCGGACGCGCCGCCGCGAGCCACATCCACGCTCTCCACCGCGTCCAGCGGGATGGTCGAAGCGTCGAAGCCGCCGCCCTGCGCGTCGCCCACGCGACGTCCGTCCACGAGGAACACCACCTGCTCGGCGGAGGAGCCGCGGATCCCCACGCGCGCCTCGCTCCCGTCCAGGCCCCGCGACATCACGCGCAGCCCGGCCGCGCCCTCCAGGAGTTGCGCCAGCGTGCCCCCCGGGCGGCGATCGATCTCCGCGCGGGTGAGCCGCGTGACCGTGAGCGGCATCGGCGCCGGCGTGCCGGCCGCGTCCGCGCGGACCTCGATCGGATCGGCCACGTACGCCGGCAGCGAGTCGGCGGCGGCGGCCGCGGCAGCGAGCGGGAGCAGGGCGAAGGCGGGCGTCATCGCAGCATCAGCACCCGGCTCGTGGCCGACGCGTCGCCGACCGCGAGCCGCACCAGGTACAGGCCCGGCGACGCGGGGCGGCCGACGTCGTCGCGGCCGTCCCACGCCGTGGACCCGGGGCCGCGCTCCACCACGCCGAGCTCCCGCCGCAGCACGCGCCGCCCGGTCACGTCCACGATCTCGAGCGCGGCGCTCGCCCGGGCGGGCGAGTCGAAGTCGATGCGCGTGCGGCCCCGCGCGGGGTTCGGCGCGATCGCGCGGATGCCCAGCGGGCCGTCCGCGCGGCAGCGCCGGACGAGGGACACGGCGGCCTCGTCCAGCGCGGTGCCGGCCGCGTCCCGCGCGATCACGCGCCACGTCAGTCGCGGCCCGCAAGGCGCCGAGCGGTCGGTCCACGAGACCTCGCGCGCGACCGGCACGTCGGCCGCGACCACCCGCGCCGCGTCGCCCTCCGCCTGCCGCTCCACGGTGAATCCCGCCACGCCGAGCTCCGGCGTGGCATGCCACGCGAGCCGCACGCCGTCCCGGCCGTCGACCGCGGACAACCCGGAGAGGGCGATGCCCACCGGCGTGTCGCCGTCCACCACCGCGATGTCCACGGGACCGTCGCCGACCAGGTAGGCCGCCGGCGACCCCGGGGCGGACGGCGTCTCCACGAGCAGGAGGTCGGCGGCGAAGTCCGCCACGAGCAGCTGCCCCGCCGGGGACGTGCGCAGGTTGCCGTAGAAGTCGAACGAGGGGAGCAGCGGATCGGTCACGTCCGCGATCCAGGCGAGGGAGAACGGATCGTAGGCCAGCACGGCGCTCGAGAACGACGTGGTGGTGACGCCGAGGTACATGGCCGGGAGCGGCGCGCCGAGCGCGGCCGTGCCGGGGTAGGCGGGCACCGGGAGCGTGGCGACCACGGCATCCGTGGCGGGATCGATCACGTCCAC
Source organism: uncultured Gemmatimonadota bacterium (assembly GCA_964571855.1). Taxonomy (GTDB): domain Bacteria; phylum ARS69; class ARS69; order ARS69; family ARS69; genus CAYYFX01. The sequence continues at coordinate 102,060 of CAZNDO010000006.1, read as the reverse complement.
GCGCCCCGTGGTGCCGCCGAAATCCCCGGTGCACGTGACGTGCACACGCCCGTCCGGCCCCGCCGTGCACTCCTGTGGGTTCGTGTGGACCGGGATCTCCGCCAGCACCGCGAACGTGACCGGGTCGAGCACGCTCACGCTGCCCGGGCCGAAGGTGAACGAGTCGAAGTCGAAGCCCGTGTTCGCCACCCACAGCCGTCCGTCCGCCACGCACATCCCCTGGGGCGCGACGCCGACGGGCACGGTCGCGAGCAGGGAGCCGTCGTCCGTGTCGAGGACGAACACGGCATCCGTGAGGAGCGAGGTGACGAAGGCGCGGTTCCCGGCGATCTCCGCGTCCCACGGGTTGCTGCCGGCGGGGAGGCCCCACACGGCCGCGACGGATGCCGTGCCGGGATCGAGCACGTGCACGTCCGCCGTTCCGGAGCAGACGACCAGCGCGAAGCTCCCGCCCGGATCCACGGTGATCCGGTTCGCGACGGTCCCGACCGTCGCCGCGTTCGCGTGCACGATCCCCGTGTCGAGCTCGACGCGGGTGAGGGAGCCGTCGTTCGCGCCGACCACCCAGGCGCACGGTCCCGTCGCGGCGCGCGCGGGCGCCGCGGCCACGACCGGCAGGGCGAGCAGACCGGCGGTTCCTACGCGGAGTCGCTTCCGGACGGACATCGTCGTCTCCTCGGGCCCGGAAGGGCGCGGGACAACGGCGATCCGCCGTGCGTTCTGGTCTTCGGAGCGTCGGCGCGGCGCCGCGGGCGGCGCGCACGCGCGAACGGGATCGTCGTCACCAGCCTCACCCTCGAAGGCGGTCAACGGTGCGTGGGTTCGGGCCGGTCTCCTGGCTCGCGGGTCTTCCGTCCTCCCGCGCCTTCCGGACGGATCCGTGGCGTTCGCGGGAGTCGTCGCCGCTTACAGTGGCGGGGCCGCGCCGGCTTCGCACCGGCTTCCCGTCACCCGAACATGTTCCGGTGCGTCCGCACCGGAGGCCGCATGGGAGCATGGGCGCGGCCGGGATGTCAAGAAGCGGCGCGCGTCCCGCGGCGCTTCTGCTACGATCGACGACCTTGCGCTCCGGGAACCGGCGGCGGGCGCGGGGGTTGGGACGGAAGCCGCGGAGGTCCAATGCTCCCTCGCATCATCCGGCGCGTCACCGCCCTCGCCGCGCCCGGCGTGGCCGTGTTCCTCCTCGGCGCGGACGGTGATCCGCCCGCGCGGCCCGAGTTCTCGCAGGCGGAACTCGAAGCGCTCCGCCGCGAGGTGCAACGGCAATCCATCGAGGATCCCTTCGAGGGAGGTCCGGCCCCGGATCTCGTCGTGCTGACGTCGACGAACGTCCACGGCGAGACCGCGCCGTGCGGTTGAGGCCGCGCCCCGAAGGGCGGGCTGGCCCGGCGGGCCGGCGTCATCGAGAGCATGCGCGCGGAGGTGGAGCGCGTCGTGCTCGTGGACGCGGGGGATCTCGCGGGTCCGCAGCCCGCCACCGGGCCGGCGCGCGGGCTGTTCCTGCTGGAGATGGCGAAGACCCTGGGCTACGACGCGCTCACGCTCGGCGCGGGGGACGCGGTCCTCGGCGAGGAGATGCTCCGCTCGCTCGCGGTCGACGCGTCTCTGCCGTTCGTGTCGGCGAACCTCACGCGCGGCGCGGGGGACGCGCTGCTGCTGCCCGAGAGCCGCATCGTGGAGAAGGGCGGCGTGCGCGTGGGCATCACCGCGGTGACCGCGGCGGTCGGAGCGGAGGCGGACCGGTTGGCGGAGGCGGGCGTGGGGACCCTCGATCCCCGGGCCGCCCTCGCGGGGCTGCTGCCCACGCTGCGGCGGCGGGCCGACGTCGTCATCCTCATGGCGCGCATGCCCCTCGCGGAGGCGAGGACGCTCGTGGAGGGCTTCCCCGACCTCGTGGACGTCGTGGTGATCGGCGCCCTGGAGCCCGGCCGCGGGACGGTGGGCCCCGAGAACGGGGGAGCCGTGTACGTGACCGCCGGGGACCGCGGCCAGGCGCTGGGGCGGGTGCGCGTGGGGCTGGATGCGCGCAAGCGTCCCGCACGGATCGCCGGGGACGAGATCCTGCTGACCACGGACCATGCCGAGTCCCCCGAGGTGCGGGAGATGGTGGACGGCTTCGCCGCGAACCTGAACGAGATGCTGAAGGAGGAGGCGGTGCGCGCGGCGCAGGGTCGCGCCGCGCCGGACGGCAGCTACTACGTGGGCGACGTCTCGTGCGGCACGTGCCACGCACGGGAGCACGAGATCTGGTCCGAGACGCCGCACGCGCACGCGTTCCAGACGCTGAAGGACGCGCGCTCGGAGGCGTTGCCGGAGTGCTTCCGTTGCCATGTCACCGGCGCCGACGATCCCGCGGGGTACGTGCCGGGAGGATCGGAATCGCTGCAGAACGTGCAGTGCGAGGTGTGCCACGGGAAGGGCAGCCACCACGCGCGCGACGGCTCGTGGGGGCGGCCGCTCCGGGAGACGCTGTGCATGGGCTGCCACGACGCCGGGAACAGCCCGGACTTCGATCCGGAAGTCTACTGGCTCATGATCGAGCACTAGGGAGGTATCCCGGAAGCGGGGCGAACTTCCCGGGCCGGCCGGGGCCCTTGCTTCGGACCGGACGGCGCGGGAAGTCCGCCCCGCTTCCGGGGCGCGCCAGGAGGGGATCCGCGGTGCAGCGCCGGCTCGTCGCGCACGTGGACATGGACGCGTTCTACGCGTCGGTCGAGATCCGCGACGACCCCTCGCTCGCCGGATTGCCCATCGCGGTGGGCGGGGCGTCCCGCCGGGGCGTGATCGCGGCCGCGTCGTACGAGGCGCGCAAGCGCGGCGTGCGCTCCGCCATGCCCGCCGCCACCGCGCTCAGGCTGTGCCCGGAGCTGCGCATCCTGCGCGGGGACATGGCGAAGTACGCGGCCGTCTCCCGCTCCATGTTCCGCATCCTGGGCGAGTTCTCCCCGGTGGTGCAGCCCCTCTCGCTGGACGAAGGCTACCTCGACCTCGGGGGCCTGGAGCGCCTGTTCGGGCCGGCGCCGCGCATCGGGGAGCGCATCCGCGCCCGCATCCGCGCGGAGCTGGATCTGCCCGCGTCGGTGGGGATCGGGCCGTCCAAGCTCGTGGCGAAGCTGGCGTCGGACGCGGCGAAGCCGGACGGTCTGCTCGTGGTGGCCGAGGGCGAGGCCGCCGCCTGGATCCGCACGCTGCCGCTGGCGCGCCTGCCCGGCGTGGGCCCGCGCACGGAGGCGGCGCTGGCGCGGCTCGGCATCCGCACCACGGCCGAGCTTGCGGCGCAGGATCCCGCCGCCTTCGCGCGCCGCTTCGGCGACGGCGGCGCGCATCTCGTGGAGCTCGCCCGGGGGATCGACGAGCGGCCCGTGCTGCCGCCCGGGGCGGCGAAGAGCCTGTCGCGCGAGACCACGTTCGCGGAGGACATCGCCGACGGGGAGGTGCTGGCGGCCGTGCTGCTGCGGCTCGCGGAGGATGTCGCACGGCGGGCGAGGGCGCTGGGCGTGGCCGGGCGCACGGTCACGGTGAAGCTGCGGACGGCAGACTTCCGCACGACGATGCGGCAGCGCACGCTGGACGCGCCGACGGACGATGCCGGCACGCTGGCGGCGGCGGCCGTCGCGCTGCTGGACCGGCACCGGCGTCCCGGCGCCGCGCTGCGGCTCGTGGGCGTGGGACTGTCCGGGTGGACCGACGCGCTGGACATGGACCTGTTCGCGGACGCGCGGCGCGCGGACGCGCGGCACCGCCTGCACGAGGCGGAGGACGACGTGGTCCGCCGCTTCGGGCGCGCGAAGCTCTCCCGCGCGCGCACGCTGCTCAGCGACCGAGGTATCCCAGACCCTGCATCTGCTCGCGAAGAGCGTCGTCGATGACGCGCGTGCGGGCGGTGCCCTCGCGGCTCGCGCCCGCCTCGATCCACTGCCGCACGGCCCCCGCCAGCTCCGCGGCCAGCGCCGGCTCCGCCGCGGAGACGTCGGCGGTCTCGGCCGGGTCGGCGCGCAGGTCGAAGAGCTCCGCGCGGTCCCCGTCCGGTCGCGGCGTCCACACCAGCTTGAACCCGCCCGCCTCCACGAAGCGCTGCTTCGCCCGGTTCGCCTGCGCTTCCCACGTCTCCACCCAGTCGTCCACGCGGTCGGGGTTCTGCGCGATCTCGAGCGGGAGCAGGTAGCCGAGGCGGTCGTTCAGGTCGGGGAAGCGGCAGAAGTCCGACTCGCCGAACTGCGCGGCGCCGGGCGGGACGGGCCAGCGGCCGTCGATGTCGTCCGGACGATCGAGCCCGGCCTCGTCCAGGAGGAGCGCCGTGACGTCGGGGAGGCTCGGGGCGTCGTCCGCGAGGGACGGCGGCGTGCCCGGGCTCGTCCACACGAGCGGGATGTTCGTGGCGGGCCCGTACACGAAGTCCCCGTGGTTGAAGAAGTAGCCGTGCTCGTCGAGGCTCTCGCCGTGATCCGCGGTCACCACGACCACCGTGCGGTCCAGGTCCCCGGCGCGCGCCATCCCCTCGAGCAGCCGGCCGATGGCGCGGTCCGTGGTGGCCACCTCGCCGTCGTACAGCGCCTTCGCATGCCGGATCGCCCGCGGGGGGAGGGGATTGCGGTAGGTCATGTCCCCCTTCGAGATGTCCCCGTAGTCCAGCACGCGCGCGTACGGCCCGTCGTAGTCCGGGTCGAAGAGGCGATCGAAGGGCGGCACCGGCTCGTACGGCATGTGCGGGGCGAGGTAGTGCACCCACAGGAAGAAGGGGCCGGAGCGCGGGCGCGTGCGCAGCCAGGACAGAGCGAGATCCGTCACGATGCGCTCGCGGTCCCCGCGGCGCATCGCCACGAGCGTGGCCAGGTGGTTGATCCCGCGCACGACGGGCAGGCGCGCCCAGTCGTCCCCGCGGTCCGAGGCCGAGTCGAAGCCCTGGCAGATGCCGCTGTCGTGCGCGAGCACGGGGCTGGAGTTCACCGCGCCGGTGACCCAGCCCGCCTCGCGCAGCCGCTCCGCCAGCGTGACCGCGTCCGGCCCGAGCGCGTAGTGGAAGTTGTCGCGGACGCCGTGGCCGGGCGGTTCGCGCCCGGTCATGAGGGACGCGATTCCCGGGAGCGTGCGCGGCTGCGGGGTGACCGCGCGGAAGTGCGTGGCGCCGCGGCGGGCGAGGCGATCCAGGTGCGGGCTCGTGCGCTCGGGGTGGCCGGAGAGCCCGAGGCGGTCGGAGCGCAGCGTGTCCACGGTGATCACGAGGAGGTTCGGCCGGCCGGCCCCGGTGTGCGCCCCGGTCGGGGGCAGGACCGCGGGCAGACACGCCGCGGCGACGAGCGCCGCGTCCCGCGCCGGGTGCCACCGGGCCGCGGCCGGTCGCGGGAGCTTGCGCAGGAGCAGCCAGGCGAGCAGCGCGCCGCCGGCGATGAGTCCGGCGCCGCGCGCCGCCTCCGCCACCGCGCGCGGACCGAGCAGCCCGCCGCCGGCGTGCAGCAGGCCGAGCCAGACGCGCAGGCCGATCGCCGCGCCCAGGAGGATCGCGAAGGGGCGGATCCCGGCGCCGCCCGGGAGCCGCCGCGCGGCGCCGAGGAGGAACCCCGCGGCCGCCCCGCCGGCCGCGAGGAGCGAGAGGTCGCGCAGCGGGGAGGCGAGGGGCGGGAGGTGGCCGCCGCGCAGCAGGAGATCGGCGAGCCCCACCGCCGCGAGCGCGAGCATCCCCGAGCGCGCGCCGGCGAGCGCGGCCGCGGGCGGCGACGGACGGTCCGCCGTCACCCGCTCACCGGTAGAGGCTCTTGATCTGCCCCCACGTCGTCCGCTCCATGGACACGATCGTGCAGTCGGCCGAGCCGGGATGCGCGCCCATGTCCACGCCGCCTTCGCCGGCTCCGCGCGTGAACGAGAAGTTGTCGACGGAAACCTGCGGGTGGGGGCCGGTGGGATCGCAGAACCGGGGATCGACCTTGAGGTTCCCCTGGATCCCCGTGCGGTCCGCGCAGCCGCGGCTGTACTCGGCGTCGAGGTTCCGGTCGTCGTCGTTCCACACGCAGCAGTAGCGGATGTTCGGCTGGTTGAGCGCGCCCTCGCAGGCGATCCCGGAGCCCACGACCTGGTCCGCGATGATGCAGTTCACGATCTGGTCCGCGTAGTTCCCCTCCGGGAAGATCTGGATCCCCGCGGCCGGGACGTTCGGGCCGGTGGCGGAGTTCAACGCCACGGTGCACGCGGAGACCTCCACCGAGAGGGCCGTGCGGAACGGTGCGCCCACGATGCCGATCCCGCCGCCCTCGACCGCCGTGTTCCGCAGGACCTCGGTGAGCGAGATCGAGGCGCCCACGGGGCCGTTGAAGTACACGCCGCCGCCGCGCACGGCCGCGGAGCAGTCGCGCACGAAGCACTCGTTCACCGTCCAGGTGCCGCCGAGGAAGGAGATCCCGCCCCCGTTGTTCGTGCGCGCGATGCAACCCACGAAGGACGAGCGCCGGTGCTGCCCCGCGCCCTGCTCGTGGTACGCGGCCCCGCCGCTCCGCTCCGCGACGCAGTTCTCGAACTGGTTCGACGCGAGGTACGGGCTCGCGCTGCGGACCAGCATGCCGCCGCCGTTCAGCCCGCTCCAGCAGTCGCGGATCTCGCAGCGCGTGACCGGCACGGGCGCGGCGATGAAGAACCCGCCGCCGCCGTCCGCGGTCACGGTTCCCGCCGAGCAGGCGCGCACCCGGCAGAACTCCACGGTGGCCGCGCCGGCGCCCAAGGCGATCGAGATGCCGCCGCCCCGCGCCCCCGCGACGTTCTCCTCGACGTCGCAGTTGAAGATCTTCGCGGCGGAGCCGTTGCCGATGTGGATCCCGCCGCCCACGATCTGCGCGAAGTTCCGCAGCACGCGGCAGTTGCGGATCGTGAGCGCGCTGCCGGCGTCGCAGAAGATGCCGCCGCCCGAGAACGAGGAGAGCCCGCCGGTGATCGTGAAGCCCGCCAGCACGGTGGCCGCGTCGGCCGCGCCGGTCTCGATGACGCTGTCGGTGACCCCCACGTCGGGCTGCAGCTCGATCACGGTCTCATAGGTGACCGTGTTCGGCCCTTCGAACTCCGGACCGAAGCCCCCGCGGTACACGACACCCGAGACCAGGAACATCGTGGTCGGGTGGATGTAGGGCGATCCGGCGTTCGAGACCTCGATCGAGTCCCCGGCCGTCGCGACCGCGTTCGCCTCGAGCACGGTGGCGTAGTACGGCGGGCCCAGGGCGAGCGCGCTGTCGGGATGCACCCGGTACGTGACGGCGCCGGCGGGAGCGGCCGGCACGAGCAGGCCGAGCAGAAGGGGCAGCAGGCGCGCGGCCGAGGCGGCGCCGGCGAGGGACGGCACGAAGGTAGGACGCATCCGTCAGGCTTCCGAAGGGAGCGGTTCGAGGGGCGGAATCGACGCCCGTCGATGGTAGCAGAACCCGCGGCGGGCGAACAGCTTCCGCGACCCGCCGTCCGGCGGACGGGCTTGGCAGGCCGGTCCGGGTGGGGGAAGATGCCGGGGTCGGCGGACCCGGGCGGGGAGGAGGACGGCGGCGTGGAAGAGGAAGCCGATTTCCCCAACTTCGGCGGCGTGGCCACGCGCTCGGACGGGGACCCGTCCCGGGCGGAGGTCGTGTTCGTCCAGGCCCCCTACGAGGGGTCGGTGTCCTACGGGCGCGGCACGGCCGCGGGGCCCGCGGCCATCCTGGCCGCCTCCCGGCAGGTGGAGACCCGGGACGAGGAGACCGGCGTCCGGCTCGAGGACCTGTCCTACGCGCTCGGCGCCACCGTCGTGCCCAAGCCGGACGAGCCGCCGCGCGAGTACGCCGACGGCGTGGAGATCGCCGTCGGGCGGGTCGTGTCCGAGGGGCGCGTGCCCTTCCTGCTCGGCGGCGAGCACTCGGTGACGATCGGCGCGGCGCGCGCGGTGCGCCGCCGCCACCCGCGGGCGCACGTGCTGTCGCTCGACGCGCACGCGGACCTGCGCGACGTGCTGGATGGCGACGAGTACGCGCACGGCTGCGTCATGCGGCGCCTGCACGCGGACGGACCGGTGACCATCGTGGGCGTGCGCAGCTACTCCGCATGGGAGGCGGACTACGCGCGCGACGCGAAGGAGCTGGCGCTGATCCCCGCGCGCCGCGTGACGCGCGAGGGGCTGCGGGCGGCGGACATCGTGGCGGGGCTCGGCGCGGAGGTGTACGTGACCGTGGACGTGGACGGGCTGGATCCGTCCGTCGTGCCCGGCACCGGCACGCCGGAGCCCGGCGGGCTGGGTTGGTGGGACGCCCTGGAGATCCTGCGGGAGGTCTTCGCGCGGCGGCGCGTGGTGGGCATGGACGTGGTGGAGCTCGCGCCCATCGCGGGGGCGCACGCGTCCGAGTTCGCGGCGGCGCGGCTGTGCGCGAAGATGCTGTCGTACCGGGAACTCGGCGCGCGGGGCGGGGCGTGAGGCGCGCGGCCGCGCTGGCGGCGCTGGCCCTCGCGCTCCCCGCAGCGGCGGCCGCCGGCGGCAGCGCGCTGCTCGGCGGCTTCCAGCCGGTCGCGATCGAGGACGGGGCGCGGTCGCTCTGGTCGTGCCCGGCCGCCGTCGCGTCGCGGAACAACCCGCAGCTCCTGCTGGAGGGCGTGTTCCGCGAGCGGCCCGACGGCTCGCACGGCGAGATCTCCGCGATGAGCCTCGCCGCCTCCGCGCCGGGGCGCGCGTACGCCTGGCAGCTGGAGTTCGACGACGTGGCGGGCGTGGCCGACTGGACGCTGGCCGCGGCGCAGGTCATCGGCCGTTCGCGCGGCCCGCGACTGGGCACGACCGTGGAGTACCGGGGCGGCGAGGACAACACGCTCGATGCGACGATCGGCGCGTTCGCCCCGCTGGGCCGGACCCTCCGTGCGGCCGGAGCGGTGGAGGATCTCTTCCGCGCGGATGTCGACGGCGTGCCGGTGGAGCGCGCGTGGCGCGCCGGCCTCGCCGCGCGCGGCCGGCACGCGTGGGCGTCGTGGGACTGGCGCGGCCGGGAGCACGGGCGCGGCCGGAACCTGTTCGGTGCCGGGATCGAGGCGGGCTGGCTCTTCCTGCAGGGCGCCGTGGACACGGACGGCTCCTGGTTCGCGGCGGTGCGCCTGGTCTCGCGAGAGCGCGCGGTGGCGGGCGGCTGGTCCGAACCGGACGCGGCGCCGGGCGACCGCTGGGCCGCGATCGAGCTCGGCCGCGTCCCGTGACGCGGCCGCGTTGACAGGGAAGGCGCCCACTCCCTACGATCGAAGCTCCCCTGCCGCGGTCCCCCCGCGGAGATTCCGGGAGTGACTCCTTGACCCGCGTCGGCGTCGTCGGCTTCGGCTACTGGGGGCCGAACTTCGTCCGGGTGCTCCGGTCGCTGCCGGACTGCACCCTCGTGGGGGTGGCGGACGTGCGCGCCGAGGCACGCGCGGCCGCGGCCGCCATGCACCCCGGGTTGGCAACCTTTGCGGATGCGGACAGCCTGCTCGCGGCGGGGCTGGACGCCTGCGTCGTGGCCACGCCCGCCTCCTCGCACTTCGAGCTCGGGAGCCGGCTGCTCCGGGCGGGCGTGGACATCCTGGTGGAGAAGCCGCTCGCCCTCAAGGTGGACGACGGGCGGCGCCTGGCGGAGCTCGGCGAGGCGAAGGGCCGCGTCATCATGGTCGGCCACCTGCTGGAGTACCACCCCGGGCTCATGCAGTTCCGGGACCTGGTCCGCTCCGGCGAGCTGGGGGACCTCTACTACCTGTACACGACCCGCGTGAATCTCGGGAAGGTGCGCGCGGCGGAGAGCGCGCTGTGGGATCTGGCCCCGCACGACGTCTCCGCCATCCGCTTCCTCACGGACGCGAAGCCGCTGCACGTGTCCGCGCAGGGCGGCACGTACCTGCGCAAGGGGCTGGAGGACGTGGTGTTCGCCACGATCACGTTCGAGGGCGGCATCGTGGCGAACCTGCACGTGAGCTGGCTGGACCCGCACAAGGTCCGCCGCATCACCGTGGTGGGGAACCGGCGCATGGCGGTGTTCGACGACATGGAGCCCTCCGAGAAGATCCGCATCATCGACAAGGGCATCGACACCACGGAGCACTACGAGAGCTTCCAGGATGCGATCACGGAGCGGATCGGGGACATCCGGATCCCGCCGGTGCGCATGGGGGAGCCGTTGAAGGTCGAGGCGCAGCATTTCCTCGAGTGCGTGCGGACGCGGCAGCGCCCGCGCACCGATGCGGCCAGCGGCATCCGCACGCTGTCCGTGCTCGAGGCCATCGAGACGTCCATCCGCCGCGACGGCGCGGCGGTGTCCATCCGGGAGCCGCAATGAGCGAGGCATTCGTCCACGCCACGGCCGAGGTCCACCCGTCGGTGAGGATCGGCCGCGGCACGAAGATCTGGAACAACGTGCAGATCCGCGAGAACGCAGTGATCGGCGAGGACTGCATCGTGGGGAAGAGCGTGTACATCGACCACACGGTGACCATAGGGAACCGCGTGAAGATCCAGAACAGCGTGTCCGTGTACCACGGCGTCACGATCGCGGACGACGTGTTCCTCGGCCCGCACATGACCTTCACGAACGACCTGTACCCGCGCGCGTTCGACCCGGAGTGGCACGTGGTCCACACGCAGGTCCGCAAGGGCGCGTCCGTGGGCGCGAACGTGACCATCGTGTGCGGGAGCGAGCTCGGCGAGTACTGCATGATCGGCGCGGGTGCGGTGGTCACGAAGGCCGTTCCGGCGCACGCCCTCGTGATCGGCAACCCGGGACGGATCGCGGGCTTCGTGTCCGTGATGGGCCGGCTCACCGAGGAGGTGGGGCGGGAGGGCGGCATGGTGATCGCGCGAGCGCCGGAGACGGGGGAGGAGATCCGCATCCCCGAGGCCACGTGGGCGCTGATCGACAAGACGCACGCCCTGCGCCCGAAGGCGCGGCGCTGAGCCGCGCGTGCGCGTCGTCTTCCTCGGCAGCCAGGAGATCGGCGCGCGCTGCCTGCGCGTGATCCTGGACGCCGGCCACGAGGTGGTCGGCGTCGGCACGTTCGAGCCGGACGCGCACGAGCACTGGACGGGCGAGGTGGCGCGCATCGCCGCGGAGCGCGGCCTGCGCCGGATCAAGGGCCGCCGCTTCCGCACGGACGAGGCGCTGGAGGAGCTGCGCGCGCTCCGCCCGGACATCCTGTTCGCGATCGGCTGGCGCTGGATCCTGCCGAAGGCCGTGCTGGACATCCCGCCGAAGGGCTGCCTCGGCATCCACGGCTCGCTCCTGCCGCGCGGCCGCGGCTTCGCGCCCGTGAACTGGGCGCTCCTGTGGGACGAGCCGCGCACGGGCCCGTCGCTGTTCTACTTCGACGAGGGCACGGACACGGGGGATCTCGTGGGCCAGCGTCCCTTCCCGATCACCGACGCCGACGACGCCGACACCGTCCGCCGCCGCCTCGCCGACGCGTCGGTGGAGCTCCTCACCGAGCACCTTCCCGGCCTGGCCGCCGGCACCGCGCCGCGCATCCCCCAGCCCCTCGAAGGCGCGACCTACGGCCCCCGCCGCCGCCCGGAAGACGGCGCGATCGACTGGACCGCTCCGCCCCGCACCGTCTTCAACCTCGTCCGCGGCCTGACCCGCCCGTACCCCGGCGCCTTCGCGCTCCTGGACGGCCGCAAGGTCCTGATCTGGAAAGTCCGCCCGTCCGACACGCCGCCTCCCGGCCCCGGTCGCGTATCGCCGGAGCAGGACAGGCTCCTGGTGGGCGCCGGCAGCGGCACGCTGGAAATCCTGGACGCGGCCTTCGAAGGCGAGGAGTCCGGTGGTCTGCGCGCGCTGGGAGAGCGCCTTCGCCGGGTCGGTGCGTTCGAGGTCGAAGAGGGAAAGGGCGAGGGCCAGAGCGGGGGCGCAGCGCCCTAGCGGTGTCCCGGGATCCAGCGTAGCCGTGCCGCCGAGCTCCGGTCGGACAACCCGCGCGAACGCCGAGGCGGTGGGGCGTCAGCCGGTGCGTGGGGTTGCGGCGGGCGGCCCGGTGGGTCCTTCCCGGCGGCTCTGCGGCGCGGCCGGAGGCCCGGACGGCCGGAGGCCGCCGCCGCAGGAGCGATGGCCTCCGCCGGGACGGCGGAGGCCGAGCGCCCGCCGGGAATGACCCGCCGGGCCGCCCGCCGCAACCCCACGCACCGGCTGACGCCCCACCGCCTCGGCGGCCGCGCCCGCTGTCATCCCCCCTAGCTTGGCGGCACCGGCGGAGCGAACAACGCGGACAACCCCGCCACCTCCACCGCCGGCACCCACGCCGTCATCCCCGGCACCCACACCGGCGAGTCCGCGCGCAGCCGTCCCGCCGCTGCCGCCTGCGCCAGCTGCGCGCGCGTGAACGGCCCCGTCGCGCGTCCGCCCTCCGCCACGTGCCACAACTCCGCGGGCGGCACCGGCGGCATCCCCGCGGCGTGCGCGCCCGTGCCCGCGCCGAAGCCCCCCGCGCCCGCGATGGCCATGCCCATCCCGAGCCCCACGCCCGCGCCCGCGATCCCGCCCGCGGGATTCGCCGCGGCGATCGGCGTGGCGGACGCGGTCTGGTACTGCTGGAACTTCAGCAGGTCGCCCACGAGGTTCATGCCCGCGCGCGCGTCGATCGCCCGCTCGACCTCCTCGGGGAACGACACGTTCACGATCCAGAGCTGCGGCACCTCCAGCCCGAACTCCTTGACCCGGGCCAGCACCTCGGAGCGCACGCGCTCGGAGAACTCGCGCGTCCGCGCGGCCAGGTCCACCGCCGACACGTTCGACGACGCCATCACCTCCGCGAACGCCGCGCCCACGATGGAGCGCACGAGCTCGGACACCTCGCCCGCCTCGAACCGGCCGTCCGTGCCCACCAGCTCCTCGAGCAGCTTCCGCGGCTCCGCCGCCTTCAGCGTGTAGCTGCCGAACGCGCGCACGCGCACGGGACCGAAGTCCGGATCGCGCATCAGCACGGGATTCGGCGTGCCCCACTTGAGGTCGGCCACCTGCCGCGTGGCCACGAAGTACACCTCGGCCTTGAACGGGCTGTCGAAGCCGTACGGCCAGCCGGCCAGCGTGGACAGCACCGGCAGGTTCCTCGTCGCGAGCACGTGCGTGCCCGGCCCGAACACGTCGGCCAGCTTGCCCTGGTGCACGAACACGGCCTGCTGGCCCGGGCGCACCACGAGGCGCGCGCCGTTCTTGATCTGGTTGTGGTAGCGGGGGAACCGCCACACGAGCGTGGCCTGGTCGTCGTCCAGCCACTCCACGATGTCGACGAGCTCGGCGCGCAGCTTCTCGAGAATGCCCACGGTTCGTCCCTCCGTTCGCAGGTGCGTCGCGCCGCCGGCGCGAGGTTCAGCCGATCTTCCGCTCCACGAGCCGCACGAGCGACTCGAGCAGCGTCCCGCTCCGCGGGCGTTCCATCAGGATGCGCGCGAACTCCGCCCCGGCCTTCGGATCACCCTTGGCCGTGCGGTGCGCCGCGCGCTCCGCGTCCCGGCGCTCCAGGGCCTGCGCGCGCTCCAGGCCGCCGGTGGACACGAAGCCCGCGATCCGCTCCAGCTCGTCGGCGTCCAGCCACGTGCCGTGCTCCGGGCAGCGGTCCACGACCACGCCGGAGATGCGCTTCCAGTTGCGGCGGGCCATGAATGCCGCGCACACCGGGCAGCGCCGGTAGCGGACGCTGCCGGCGACGGGGTTCCCCCCGCGCTCGCGCGGTCCGGAGGGCGCCGTGGTCGCGGCGGCATCCGCCGCGCCGCTCCGCGCCGCCAGGACGCGCTCCACCAGGCGCTCCAGCCGGTCGCCGGGCGCCCACAGCCCGCCGCAGCGACCGCACTCGTGCACGCGGATCTCCGCCACCGGGCGGACCGAGAGACCCATCCCGCAGTCCACGCAGTCCAGCGCGGGCTCGGGCTCCGGGATCGGCTGCGGGCGGAAGGACACGCCGCACGCCGCGCAGAAGCGGGCCGCCTCGCCGTTGCGCGCGTAGCACTCGGGACAGATGAGACCCAGCCGCACGGGATCCCGGACGACGGCCGCATGGCAGTACTCGCAGTCCGCGGCGTCCTTCGCGAGCGGCGCCCCGCAGGCCGCGCACCGGCGGACCTCCGCGTCCACGGCGGAGGGCAGCCGGTTCTCCACGACCGCCCCGCAATGGCAGGGGAAGCGCGGCTCGGCGCGGTCCGTCACGTCGTACTGGGTGCGGCAGGCCGGGCAGGCGACGAGGCGCACGCGATCTCCGGAGGGGGCTGATTCGGAGATCGGCGGCGCCGGGACGGGGCTTGAGGCGCCGGGCGTCAGCGGAGGGGCAGCCGCCAGGTCTCGCGGACGTGGGGGACCCCGCCGAAGCCCTCCTTGAACCCGGCCAACCCCTCGTTCAGCACGCCGCCGATCGAGGATGTCCCGTAGTCCAGCCCGGTGCACCCCGCGGCGCGGCAGCGGAGCAGGGCCTGCTCGGTCAGCAGGTTCATGCAGCGCTCCGCGCGCGGCGAGTCCGACCGCGCGGTGTAGAAGGAGAGGGAGATGCGGGCGGTGGCGCGGAACAGGAGGATCCCGCCGACCGGTTCCGCCGCGTTCTCCGCGAGCAGCAGCGTGAAGTCCCCGGGGCGCGCGGCGAACAGGAAGCGAAGGTCCGCCAGCGTGTGTGTCGGTGCGGCATCCAGCCGGGCCCGGTCCGCGGCGAGCAGGTCGTGGAACGCGCCGAGATCCTCCGCCGTCCCTTCGCGCACCGTCGTGCCGAGGCGCTCCGCCTTGCGCGCGCCCCGCCGCGACGTGCCCCGCACCCGCGCCTGCACGTCCTCCTCGCGGCCGGACAGGTCCGCGATGTGCGTCACCTCGCGCCGCACGACCGTGGCACCGCGCCGCGCGAGCGCGAACTCCACGCCGTCGCCGTGGATCCGGTAGGGCGCGGGCCGCGACGACAGCCAAACGCTCGCGAAGCCCTCCGCGCGCGCGTGGTCCGCGAGCGCGCCGACGAGCGCGTCGCACGCCGCGGCGCCGAGCCCGGGCGCGATGGCGAACCCGCCGAAGCTGCCGCCGTACGGGGAGCCGAGCCCGCCCTCGGCGTCGCCGTCGCCCGCGGCCGCGGGCAGGACCGCGGCGACCTTCCCGTCGAGCCGCGCCTTGAGCAGGTGCGTGCGGAAGCGGTCCGCGGGGTGGTACTCGAGGAAGTCCAGCCGGTGGAACAACGTCCCGTCGGTGGGGCCGTCGAGGAACGTGTCCCACTCCGCGTCACGGCGCGCGGTCACCCGCTCCAGGATCAGATCCGGCATCGACGCGCTCCGGGGTTCGACCCGCGGCACGCTACCACGGATTCTCGGCGCCCTGGGCGCGGTTCTCCTCGGCCTCGCCCGCGCCCGCGACGGCGAGGTCCGCGCCGTGCACGAGGTAGCGGCCGATGGCCGCGTGGTCGAGCCCGAGCACCCGGAAGGCGCGCACGGCGTCGGCCGGGGAGGAGACCGCCGGCTCGTTCGGCAGGCGGAAGGGCGCGGCCGCCAGCAGCGGGAGTCCGGTCCAGGACTGGAACTCGGTGAGGATCTCGAACAGCTTCGGGTTCGACGCGGCGGACACGGACTGCACGCGCACGCGCCGTCCCCACGCGAGCAGGTCCGGATAGCGCGACGCGAACTCCGCGCGCGGCAGCACGAGGCGCGGGTGGTCCAGGAGATCGGGCAGGTCGTCCGCGCCCTCGAACAGGCGGGGCAGGGCGTCGTGCAGGACGAGCGCGTCGTACGCGCCGGGACCGTGGATGAACCCGAGCCGCCCGAGCCGCAGCGGCCCCTGCGGGTGCCGGAGCACGATGCGGTTGCCGAGCGCGCGGTGCCCCACCTCGGCCCGGTCGTCGAAGCGGGCGGCGGTGCGGCCCTCGGCGAGCACGCGCGCGAGGTCGCGCTCGATGCGCGGGTGGTGCCGGAAGTGGACCCGCTCGCGCTCGAGCAGGTGCGCGATCTCGTCGTCCGAGTACGACGGGCCGAGGTACGGCGAGGACTGCGTCCGCTTGAGTCGCGGCACGGGCTGAGCCAGCAGGTCGGGGAAGCAACCCGCGAGCGCCGCGCCCGCCGCGAGGCCGCCGTCGCCGGGCGCGGCGGGCAGGCGCGGGCTCGGCAGGTCCGGCGCGTCGACGAGGGCGTGCACGAGCGAGGGCATGTCGAAGAGATCCCCGCCCACCACGAGCGGTCGCGCCTCGCAGCGCACGTACCAGTGGGTCACCCAGCGCCGCAGGTGATGCGCCGCGGCGGCCACCGCGCTGGCCGCGAGGTCCTCGCGCCGGGCTTTCCGGCCCACGCGGCTCAGCGTGCCGCCGGGCCCGAGCGCCTCGGCGTCCAGCAGCAGCGCGCCGTCGTCCGCGCCGAACGCGGCCTCCAGGTCGTCGTAGTGCAGCGTGACCCCGCGGCCCGCGAGCTCCTCGAGGCGGCGCGGCCGGTCGAGCCCGGGGGGAATGCCGACGCGCTCGCACACCGCGTCCAGGAACGCGCTGAGCGACGGCCCCGCGGTCTCCGCCGCGACGCGCCGGGGGACGCCGTCCTTGAACTCCGTGACCACGGCCCACGCGCCGTCGGCGCCGGCGTCCGCGGTGAACGCCACGCAGTCGGGCAGGTCCAGGATCAGCGCCGCGCCCGCGGCGTGGGCGAGGTGGTGGTCCACGAAGGCGATCGGGCAGGAGGCGCCGAACTCGGACCGGAGCGACTCGTCGATGCGACGCCGGCGGGCCGCCGCGAACGAGGCGCGCAGCCGGCGGCCGAGCGGCGGCGGCGACGGCAGCGCCTGGGAGACGCGCCACAGGAGCGGGACCCGCACCGCGCCCCCCGCGGTCTCGGCGTAGGTGGCGTCGCGCGTGGCCACGAGCACGGCGGCGAGCTTGTCGCCGCGGATCCCGGCCTGCCGCAGGACGGCCTGGACGGACGCGCGGGGCAGGCCGCAGGCGTTCTCCACGCGGGTCAGCCGGTGCTCCTCGGCGCAGGCCAGGAGCTCGCCCTCGCGCACGAGCGCCGCGCCGCCGGACGGACCGTCGTACAAGCCGAGCACGATGCGATCCAGGGGGGGCCTCCGCTCGGGAAGGTCGGGTCGGGGAGGGTGCCCGGGCGCGCGGGGGGACGACTTCGCGCCGAGTTTCCTCAGGGTCGTTTTGTGGAAAACGCTAGCAGAGAGGCTCCGCGCCGGTCAACCGGACCCGCGGATCGATCGGCGGCGCCCCGGCGATCGCGGCTGCGCCGTCAGCGTCGCCACGCGCGCTCGACCGCGCGGATCACCGCGTCCTGCTCCGCCGCCGTCATGGCGTGGTACAGGGGCAGCGCGATGGACCGGTCCGCGGCCTCCTCCGCGTGCGGCAGCGAGTCCGGGATGCCCGGCCGTCCCCGCAGGTACGGCTGCCGGTGGACCGCGTAGGTGCCCACGCGGGTGGAGATCCCCTCGGCGGCGAGCGCCGCCATCAGCGGCCCGGGCTCCACCGCGGCGCCGGGCTCCACCACGATCACGTAGCTCTGGAAGCTGTGCCGCGCGCCCGGACGGCGCGGCGGCCGCCGGATGCCGTCCAGCGCCCCGAACGCATCGTCGTAGCGCCGCGCCAGCCGCTCGCGCGAGGCCAGGAACTCCGGCAACCGCTTCAGCTGCACGCGCAGCACGGCGGACTGGATGTCGGACAGGCGGTAGTTGTAGCCGAGCCGGGCGTACTCCGCGGCCGCCGGCGCGAGGCCCTCCGCGTGCCGCGCCTCCGCCGGGCGATCCGCCCCGTGCGTGCGCAGGCTGCGCATCAGCTCCGCCCTCGCGTCGTCCGCGGTGGCGAGCATGCCGCCCTCGCCGCAGGTCACGATCTTGCGCGCGTGGAACGAGAAGCACGCCACGTGGCCGAACGAGCCGATGGGCCGTCCCTCGAACTCCGTGCCCACGGCGCACGCCGCGTCCTCGATCAGCGCGATGGAACGCGCGTCGCACAGCGAACGCAGCGCGGCGATCTCGCACGGCGCCCCGAACAGGTGCACGCCGAGGATGGCCTTCGTGCGCGGCGTGATGGCGCGCTCGGCCGCCGCGACGTCCAGGTTCAGCGTGGCGGGATCGATGTCCACGAGCACCGGATGCGCGCCCTCGTACAGCACCGCGTTCGCCGTGGCGGGGAACGTGAACGACGGGAGGATGACCTCGTCGCCCGGGCGCACGCCGCACGCGAGGACCGCGAGGTGCAGCGCCGTCGTGCAGGACGACGTGGCGATCGCGTGCGGCACGCCGGCCAGCGGCGCGAACTCCTCCTCCAGCTTCGCGGTCGTGGGCCCCTGCGCCACCCAGCCGGAGCGCAGCACCTCGGCCACCGCCGCCGCTTCCTCCTCGCCGAAGTAGGGGCGCGCGACCGGGATCACGGGCGCGCTCCGGCGCGTGCGCGGTACCACTCCCACGTCCGCGCGAGCCCCTCGCGCAGCGTCGTGCGCGCGCGGAATCCCGTCACCTTCTCCAGCCGCGACGCGTCGCCCACGTGGTGGTCCACGTCCGCGGCGCGGCGCGCCTCGCGGATCCAGTCGCCGCGGAAGCCGGCCACGTCGCACATCGTCTGCAGCACGTCCCGGATGGGCGTCTCCACGCCGGACGCCACGTTCAGCTCCAGGCCGCGCGCGGCCGCGCAGCCGGCCACGGTGACGAGCGCGTCGGCCACGTCCTCCACGTACACGAAGTCCCGGCCCTGCGTGCCGTCGCCGTGCAGGATGGGCGGCTGCCCGCGGAGCAGCCGCTCCATCGTCTTCGGCACGACGCCGGAGTACGCCCCGG
The DNA here is from genome assembly GCA_964571855.1 of uncultured Gemmatimonadota bacterium. GTDB lineage: Bacteria > ARS69 > ARS69 > ARS69 > ARS69 > CAYYFX01. Next base: position 83,362 of record CAZNDO010000006.1, on the reverse strand, counting down.
TGTTCTGGCGCGGCCCGTAGTTGTTGAACGGGCGCAGGATGCGGATGTCCAGGTCGAAGCTGCGCAGGTAGCTCTGCAGCGCCAGGTCCGCCGCCGCCTTGCCCGCGGCGTACGTGGTGGTGGGCCGGCGCGGGTGGTCCTCGTCCATGGGCCGCGTGAGCGCGGTGCCGAACGCCTCCGACGAGCTGACGTGCACGAGCCGCTCGTAGTGCTCCTTGCGCAGCAGCTCCGCGAGCGTGAGCGCGATGGACGTGTTCACCTCGAACGCGCCGCGCGGGTTGTCGAAGGAGTACTCGAGCGCCTTCGTGGCCAGGTCGTAGACGTCCTGGACGCCGTGGCGCTCGATCAGCTCGCGCATGGCCGGGAGGTCGGCGGCGTCCTCGTTGCGGATCGTGAGGTCGCCGCCGGCCGCCGCGGCGTCCGCGAGGTTCTCGCGCTTCCCGAGGAAGAAGTTGTCGACGACGACGACCTTGGCGCCGTCCCGGAGCAGGCGATCGACGAGATGGCTGCCGATGAACCCGGCGCCGCCGGTGACGAGGACGGAACGACCCCGCAAGCTGCACTCCCGTGCGAAGGGAGCATCGATCGTAGGGATCCGCCGCGACCCCGTCAATCGCGCGGCGCCGGGGTTCCTTGGCCGACGTTGGGCGATCCTGACCGCGCGGGAGAGCCCGCGGCGGCGGGCCGCGACGGCCGGCTGGTATCATCGGGAACCACGCGCACCGGGGATGGCCATGCCGCGACGCTCCGTCCTGCCCGCGATCGTCCTGCCCGCGCTGACCCTGCTGGCCGCCGGCGTCCCCCGCGATGCGGGCGCGACGTCGCTGCGCTTCCACGGCTTCGGCGCGGGCGACGTGGACCGGGTCAAGATCGCGGTGGACGACCCCTTCGATCCGGACGACGAGCCCGGCCCGCCGGTGGACGCGGGAGCGGGGGACTTCACGCTGGAGTTCCACGTGCGCGGGACGCTCGCGGAGAACCCGGCGCCGGCGGTGTCCTGCGGCGCGAACGAGAACTGGATCCTCGGGAACATCGTGTTCGATCGCGACCGCTGGGAGCCGGGCGGCCGCGACTGGGGCGTCTCGCTCGGCGCGGGGCGCGTGGTGTTCGGCGTGACGAACGGGTCGCTCCAGTCGGCCACGTTCTGCGGCGCCACGGGCGTGCTGGACGGCGCATGGCACCACGTCGCCGTGCAGCGCCGCGCCGCGGACGGGCTCGTGCAGATCTGGGTGGACGGCGCGCTGGACGCCGCGGGCGCGGGACCGCCGGGCGACGTCTCGTACCCCGGGGACGAGACGCCGTCCGGGACGAACTGCGGCGGGGCGCCCTGCCTCGGCAGCGATCCGTTCCTCGTCATCGGCGCGGAGAAGCACGACGCCGGGCCGTCGTTCCCCTCGTTCTCCGGGTGGATCGACGAGGTGCGGATCTCGGGCATCCTGCGCTACACGGTCCCGTTCGCGCCGCCGTCCGCACCGTTCACGCCGGACGCCGCCACGCTCGCCCTGTACCACTTCGACGAGGGCGAAGGGGACACGATCGGCGACGCGTCGTCCGCGCCCGGCGGCCCGAGCCCCGGCGTGCGCCGGTTCGGCGGCGCGCCGCTTCCCGGCCCGGAGTGGTCGGCGGAGACGCCGTTCGCCGCGACCGCGGTCGCGCCGCCGCCGTTCCCCGCCGCGGGCGAGGCGCAGGTCGAGGCCCACCCGAACCCCGCCCTCGACCAGACGCTGCTCTGGGTGCGCTACGGCGACGGCCGCGCGGGCGACGTGGCGGTGGAGATCGTCGACGTGGCGGGCCGGCGCGCCGTCACGCTCCGCGGCATGCTGCGCGCGGGCGCCGCGATGCTCGTCTGGGACGGCCGGGCGGACGACGGCGCGCCGGTCCGACCCGGCGTGTACTTCGCCCGCGCGCCCGGAGCGGGCGAGGCCGCGAAGATCGTGCGCCCGTAGCGCCCGCTCAGGCGCGCGCGAGCGCGTCGTCCGCCAGCGCGGTCAGGGCGGCGTCCACCGGGAACGTGAGCACGCGCACCGGCGACGCGTCCAGCAGGACGAGCACGACCTCGCGGACCGGCCGCCCGGTGAGCTGCGTCGCGGCGCGGGCGTAGAGCGCGATCTGCGGCAGGTGGCGGTGCGCGGCGCTCCCGGCATCCGTCGCCTCGAGCCGGTCGGTCTTCCAGTCGACGATGCGCAGCGCGCCGTCATCGAGCTCCTCGAGGAGATCGATCGTCCCGTGGAGCGGACCCCCGCCGGTCATCATCGTGAAGGGGACTTCGCGCAGCTTCCGGCCCCGACCCGGCACCGCGAGCGCGCGAACCCCCGGATCGGCCAGCATCCGCTCGATGCGGCCGCGCCAACCGGCCTCCGTGTCCGCGTCGGGTGGCGGCACGCGCCGGAGCGCGGAGGACCAGGCGCGCTCCGTCCCCTCCGCTCCGGGCAGCGACGGGTCGAACACCTCGAGGGCCGCGTGCACGAAGGAGCCGAAGGCGCGGGACCGCTCCCGCTCCGCGGCGTCCGCGGCGAGGGCGACGCGCGCGGGCGCGGGGGCGGCGGTCCCGGCCAGGGAGGTCACGGTGCGCTCCCGCGCCGCGGGCGCCGGCGCCGGGGGAGCGGCGAACAGGTCCGCCGGGCGCGGCGCGCGGCGCGCGGCCACATCCTTCGGGTCGAGCGCGTGGACGCGCGCCGCGGACGGCAGCGGCGGCAGATCCGCGGCGCGCAGCACCTCCAGCCCGGAGCCCTCGGGCGGGGGCTCGCCCGCCGCGGCGCCCAGGCGGGCGGGCAGCATGGGCTTCGCGAAGAAGCCGTCCGCGCCCCCGGTCCACGCGAGGACCAGTCGGTCGCGCGCGCGCGTCATCGCCACGTACAGGAGGCGCAGGTCCTCCGCCGCGCGCCGGCGCGCCTCGCGGGCGGCCGCGTCGGCGTGTCCGGGTGTGGCGATGTGCGGCACGCCCGGGACGCGGAACTCCAGCCGGCCCGCGCCGCGGTCCCACACGACCGGCGAGGGGCTGGCGCCCTTGCCGCCGAGGTCGGCCAGCAGGACGACCGGGAACTCCAGCCCCTTCGCCTTGTGGATCGTGAGCAGCGTGACGGCGTCGTCCCCGGCCAGCTCGATCTCGCCGAGCGCCAGCGGCTCGTCGGCCGATCGGTCGCGCAGCCAGGCCACGAGCTCCGGGAGGGACTCCGCGCCGGCCTCCTCCAGCGGCGCGGACGCCTCCACGAGGAGACGCAGGCTCTCCATCCGCGCGGGACCGTCGCCGCGCAGGCCGAACGCCGGCAGGAGCGCGAGCGCCTCGGTCACGCGCTCGAGCAGCTCGCCGAGCGGGAGCGCGCGCACCTCCCGGGCCAGCGCGCGCAGCCGCGCCTCCGCGTCGATCGCCTCCGGGGGCACGCCGGCGTTCCGCGGGTCCGCCTCCGGATCGGCGAAGCGCAGGACCAGCGCGTCGTCGTCGATCGCGAAGGCGGGGGAGCGGAGCGCCGCGAACAGCGCGCGCGGGTCGTCGGGCGCGATCAGGGCCTCGAGCACCGCGAGCAGCGTCTGCACCTCCTCGCGCGCGTGGAAGTTGCGCCCGCCCATGCTCGTGACCGGGATGCCCGCGCGGCGCAGGGCGTCCAGCAGGCGCTCGCCGCCCGTCATCCGCTTCACGATCACGGCGATGTCGCCCGGACGGGCCGGGCGCGCGCGGCCGTCCTCGCCGGCGACGGTCCAGCCCGGTCCCGCGCCGTCCGCGCCGAGCGCGCGGCGGATCGTGCGGACGACGGCGTCCGCCTCCACCTCGAGCCGCTCGTCCGCGCCGGCGCGTGCGGCCCCGCCGCGGGCGAGGATCGCCGCCTCCACGCGCGGATCGGGCAGCAGCAGCGCCACCGGCGCGGCGTCCTCCGGTCCGTCGCGCCCCGGTTCCAGCGCGCGGTACGGCGCCTGCAACGTCTCGCCCGGCGCGGGCTCCATCCAGCCGTCGAACACGCGGTTCACGAAGTCCAGCACGGGCCGCGCGCAGCGGAAGTTCGCGGTGATCGCGGGGCTCTCGCCGTGCGCGGTCACGGCGTCGCGCGTGCGCGCGTACAGCTCCAGGTCCGCTCGCCGGAACCGGTAGATGGACTGCTTCGGATCGCCCACGAGGAACAGCCGCCCGGGGACGAGCCGCGCGGCGAAGGGATCGTCCGGCACCGGCTCCTCGGCCGCGAGGAGCAGCGCGATCTCCATCTGCAGGGGATCGGTGTCCTGCGCCTCGTCGATCAGGAGCGCGTCCCAGCGCGCCGCGATCGCGCGGCGCGCCGCCGCGTCGGAACGCAGGAGGTCGCGCACGCCGAGCGCCAGGTCGCGGAAGTCCGCGAGGCCGCGTTCCCGCTTGATCCGCGCGTACTCGGCCGGATAGCCGGCGAGCCAGTCGGCGAGCGCACCGGCGCGCGCGGCGCCCTGCGCGCGGGTCCAGGCGTCGACGCGCGCCTGCAGCCCGTCGAGCGCGGCGACGATCTCGGCCTTCACGGCGGCGCCGCCCCACGCCTCCTTGCGACCCTGCCGGCACGCACACGGCACGGACAGGAGCACGCGCTCCGCCGCCGGGCCCCCGATGTCGCGGGCCACGTCCAGGTTGCGCGCGAGCTCGTCCACCCGCAGCGCCAGGCGGTCGCCCGGATCGGTGCACCGCGCGCGGAGCGCGAGGGCGGGGGCGAGCGCCGCCGCGAAGGTCTCCGCCAGCTCCCCGGCGGGGACGGGCGTCCCGCGCGCGACGGGGAGATCGCGGCCGTCCAGGAGCGCGTCGCCGATCTCGCGCAGCGACCTCGGCTTCGCGCCGAGCGCGCGCAGCGTCTCCAGCAGCCGCGCGTCCGCCTCGCCGGAGCGCGCGAGGAACCGGAGCCACGCGGCCTCGCGCAGGGCGTCCTCCGCCAGCTCCGCGGCGAGCCCGAAGCCGGGCGGGAAGCCCGCCTCCAGCGCGTGGTCGGCGAGGATGCCGCGGCAGAAGGAGTCCGTGGTGCCGAGCTCGGTGCGCGGCAGGTCGTCCAGCGCGGCGGCCGCCCACGCCGCGCCGCCCGCGCGCGCCTCGGCCAGCGCGCCCACGAGGCGGGACTCCAGCTCCGCCGCGGCCTTCCGCGTGAACGTGATGATCGCGAGCCGCGCCAGCGGGGTCCCGCCCTCCACGAGCGACAGCACGCGCCGGACGAGGAGCGTCGTCTTCCCGGTGCCGGCGCCCGCCTCCACCGCGAGGTTGACGCCGCGCGCCGCCACGATCCGATCGCGGATCCCGCGGTCCGGCGCGATCACGGGCCATCCTCCGGCGCGACGGCGCCGGTGGCGCGGAGTCGCGCGAGATGCCCCGCCAGCTCCGGGTCGTCGAGCTTCCGCCAGAACCGCTCGGCCACGCCGGGACCGCACGCCGACGCGTTGCTCGGGAAGCAGCAGCGTCCGGGCGCGGGCGTGCAGGGGAACCAGCCCTCGCCGATGCGCTCCAGCAGGTGGGCCACGAGGTCGCGGATCGCGTCGAGGTCCCGCGCCAGGTCGTGCGCCTCGTACGGGATCTCCTCGAAGCCGGCGTCCGCGGTGCAGTGCCAGTATGCCGCGCGCCGTCCCGGCGCCCCCAGCACCTGCGGCACCGCGTGCAGGTACAGCGGAAGCTGGAGCCGCACCTCCGTCTTGCCGTTCGTGGTCGCCTGCATCCGGCCGGGACGGGCCCGCACGGCGCCGGTCTTGAGGTCCACGATCTCCACGCCGCCGTCCGCCCGCCGGTCGACGCGGTCGATCCGCCCGCGCAGGGGGATGCGACGCCCGTCGGCGAGATCGAGGAACGCGGGCGGCTCGTCGGGCTCGCCTCCGAACGCCAGCTCGAACCGCTCCGGCACGAGGCCCGCGCCCGCGGGGCGGTGCGCCTCGCGCGCGAACGCCGTGGCGAGGTCCGCCTCCAGCCCCGCCAGCGTGGCCCGCCGCGCGATCCGGCGCAGTGCCGGCTGGCCGGCGAGCCGCGCCCGCTCCCGCGCGATCGCGGCGCGGACGAGCGCGAGCGCCTCGGGCAGCGTGCCGGGCCCGAGCGGGAGGAGGCCGCGCCCGGCGAGCGCCCGCGAAACCTCCTCGTAGGTCGCGTGGAAGAGGCTGCCCTTCTCGCGCGGGTCGTAGTCGTCCGCGTCGGTCTCCGCCTCCGACAGGCGCAGCAGCCGCAGCAGGAACGTGAACGGGCAGTTCGCCATGGACTCCAGCGCCGATGCGCTCCAGTGGCGCGCGGACCACCGGTCGCGCAGCGCGGCGATCGCGCGCGGGTCGGAGAGCACGCCGTCGTACCGGCCGAGGCGCGGGGTGCCCCAGCGGGCCTCCGCCGCACGCCACACCCGCGGCAGGTGGCGCGCGCGCTCCTCGTCCAGCACGGTGGCCACGGCCGCCGCGTCCGGCGGCGCGCCGGCGAAACGCGCGAGGTCGGCGTCGGTGGCGTCGGCGGGACGGGCGAGCGCCGTCGCGGCCGCACGCGGCGGCGCCAGCGCGCGGAACGCGGTGCCGCGCGGATCGAGCGGCACGCCGGCGCGCGCGGACGCGAGGTCGAGCAGCAGCCCGGAGGGATTGCGCAGCTCGCCGCCCGCGCGGTCGCGCTCCGCGAACGAGAGCACGCTGCACACGGTCGCGGTCTCGAACGCGAGGCGCGCGAGGAGCAGCCGTTCCTCGCCGCGCTCCTCCCGCGTCACGAGGCGCGCGCCCTGCCAGGCGAACCGCTCGTTCACGGCGTGCCGCAACGACTCGGTGAGCAGCGTGCCCGCGGCCGGGAGGCCGCGCACGGCGCCGCGCACGAGCCCCGCGTGGAACACGACCGGCCGCGCGAGCCCGCGCGCGGCGTCCATGCCGGCCAGCAGCACGCCGGTCCCGTCCAGGGAGCGCACGCGCACGCCGGACAGCGCGGCGCGGAACGCGCCGGCGTACTCCGGGAGACGCAGAGGCCGATCCCCGAGCACGGCGGCCACGGCCTCCGCCGCCTCGATCACCTCGTCCGCCGGCTCCCCGTCCAGCCGCGCGCGGTACAGCGCGGCGAAGCGCGCGCCCGCCTCCACCGCATCGCGCGCGCGCACGAACCACTCCGCCGCATCCGCCACGTCCTCCGCGGCGCCGGCCAGGGGGGCGGCGAACTCCAGCGCCGACGCGGCGCGCTCGTCGCGGCCGGCAACGGCGGCGCGCAGCAGCAGGCGCGCGAGGCGGCCCGAAGGGGTCTGCGAGCCCGGAACGCCCACCGCGTCCCGGAGCGGGATCCCCGCCTTCGCGAAGATCCGCCGGAACAGCGATGCCGGCGGGCCGCCGCCCGGCGGTGTCGTCACCAGGAAGTCCTCGAAGCCCCGTCCTTCCGCCACCTCGTCCAGGATCCGGCCCGCGATGCCGCGGACCTCGGCCGACTCCGTGGCGTACGCCGCCAGCTGCACGCGGGAGGGCCCGGGATCGGTCAAGGCGGGAGAGGCGAAGCGGTCGGCGCGGAGCGTGAACGCGGGGGGGGCGGCGGCGTCGGCCGTCTCCAGCGTCGCTCCCGCGTCGCGCGCCCAGGCGAGGAGGGCCGCGGCGGCGCCCTCGCCGGGCAGTGCCTCGCCGCCTGACACGCCGGGCACGAACAGCGTCACCGGTCGCGCGGCGGCATGCCGCGCCACGATCGCCCGCTGCACCGGCGTGAGATCGTGGAAGCCGAAGAGGAGGAGCGGACCGTCCGCGGTCGCCGCGGTGGACGCGGCAAGGCGCTCCACCCGGCGCCGGTCCCACAGGTTCCCCGCCTCCAGCAGTTCCCCCGCCCGCGCGAGCAGGACCGGCAGGTCGCGGCGCCAAGGGTCGCGTCGCAGCGCGCCCACCTGCGCGAGGGCCTCCGCATCGAAGCCCCCCTCGAACAGGTCCGCGAACGTGGCGGCGAGCAGGCGCGACGCCCCTTCGCCGGGATCGACCGCGCTCCACGGTCCCCGGCGGTCCGGCGGGAGTTCCGCGAGCACGCGCGCCGCGAGGCGCTCGAAGCCCGCCTCGCCCAGGCGGCGCCCGCCGCGCCGCGCCACCGCGTCGCCCGCCTGCGCATCCACCCACGTCGGCCAGGAGAGCACGCGCACGCCGAAGGCCCCGTCGAGGCGCCGCGCGAGATCGTCGCGTGCGGCGCCGCGCGCCGTCTCCCGCGGGACGACGATGGTGACGGGAACGAGCGGATCCGCGCGAAGGGACCGCACCTCGCGCGCCAGGATCTCCCGCAGCGTGGCGAAGGCCGGCGCCGCGAGGACCCTCACCGCGCGGAGTCCGACGGCGCGGCCGCGTCCACCGCGCGCATGCGGTCCAGCATGGCGCCCAGGCGCTCGCGGGACGCCGCGTCCGGGAGGCCGGTGACGGGAAGGCCCTGGTCCGTCTGGAACGCGCGCATCGCGCGGCGGGCGCGCGCGGTCCAGACCATCTCGAGCGGCAGCGGCCCGTACCCGGCCTGGTCCAGCTGCGCGGCCACGCCGCGGAAGTCCCGCGGGCGGAACACGGCGATCCAGCCCTCGGGAAGGTCGCGCACGAGGCCGAATGCCAGCGTCTTCCGTGCGCCGTGCAATGCGCGATCGTCGTTGTCGAGCCGGAGATCCCCGTCGTCCCCCTGCAGGAACCCGGCGAATCCCCCGGCGAACACCACGTCCCCCTCGGCCACGCCGGCCCCGCCGTCCACGCTCCGCCAGCGCACGGGGTGGCCGTCCGCGCCCACGACCGGGGTGTCCCCGGTGGCGCGACGCCGGCCGCGGGCCACCTGCTCGAGCAGCCAGGACCACGACGGGTCCGTGAGGTCCACCGACACGGTGTCCGGCCACGGGGACTCCGCCAGGTCCGCGTACGCCGCGAGGAACGGATCCGCCGGACGGATCGCCGCGAACGCGTGCACGAAGGCCGGGTCGATGCCCTCGCGCACCGGGAGCCGTGCGCGCGCGCCCGCGCGTCCCGGCAGCGTGTCGCCGCCGTGGCGGGTCACGCGGAAGCCCGGGACCAGGCGCGGGTCCTTGGAGTCGCGCTTGGCGGCGTCCGACTCGGAGTCCAGGTGCAGCCGCCGCCCGGACGGGTCGCGGAAGGAGAGGGCCACCGCGAAGCGCGCGGTGCCGACGGAAGGGTCGATGCCGTCGCCCGCGCCTTCGGGAAGGTCCAGCACCGGGAGCGACCAGTCGCCCTGCTGCAGCCGGATCGAGAGGCGCTGCCACCCCGAACCGTCCGCCGCGGGGCGCATCTCGCTCCACCGGATCTCCACGTCGGTGAGGCCGGCCTCGGCCGGGGCGATCACGAGCCGGGCGGGCACGGCGCGACCATCCACCCGGATCAGCGGCGCCTCGCAGCAGAACACCGGAAGGCCGCCGCGCTCGCCCTCCAGCGCCACGAACAGCTGCACGGCCGTCTCGGGCCCGACGGAGGCCAGCCGCGTCTCCGCGATCTCGCCCACGGGGCCGCCCACGAGGAACGCGCGACGCCAGAGGGTGCCGCTCGTGGCCGGGGCGGAGGCTTCGACGGCGGGGGACGGCGCCGGCGGCGCAGGGTCCGCGGCGGAGACCGGAAGGACGATCAGCGCTGCGCCGAGAGCCCCGAACGCACCCCCGACGCGTCCGCGGGCGCGGCGGAGTGCGGCAGGATGGAGAGGATGGCGGACTTGCGGGCCGGACGCTGATGCAGGAACCACTTCACCCTGACCTCGTGCGACGTGCGGAGCACCACCTGCCCGCGCTCGCTCGCGTCGAGGCACCACTCGAGGCCGTGGGCGTACCGGACGTCGTCGGCGCGGGTCCAGGGATCGTCGAGGAAGAGCGGGAACCGTTCCCCGAGCGAGGAGAGAGTCTCGCCGATCGCGAGGCGGAGCGCGAGCCAAACCTGATCCATCGCGGCCGCGGCGAGCGTGCGCTCGAGCGTGGCCAGGTCCAGGCGCGGGCCGCGCGGATCCATGCGGAAGGAGGGCTCCAGCTCGCCGTCCACCTCCACGTCGCGCGCTTCGGGGAGGAACCGGCGCAGCGTCGCCTCCGTCGCCGCGGACACCGCCGGGATCCAGCTCGTGTCCAGCGCGAGCGCGGGGGCGGGCGCGGGATCGGGCGCACGGAGCCCGGCCGTGGAGTCGCCGGCGGGCTCGCCGTCGAAACCGGTGGCGTAGCGCGTGCGCAGCACGAACATCTCCACCGCCTCGTCCGGATCGCGATCGGGATCGATGCCCACGGACGCCATCAGCGCCTCGAACGTGGTGAGCGCCTCCGCGCGGCGCGCCTCCAGCTCGGTCAGACCGGTCTCGACGCGGGCGCACTCCTCCTCCGCGGCGGCCAGCTCCCGCTGCGCGTGGAAGTGCCGCTGGTAGTCCTCGATCAGCGCCTGCAGCCCGGCGAGATCCGGTTCCCCCTCGCCGTCGTCGATGCGGAACGCGGACAGCTTGCCCCGCAGCCCGACGACTCCGTCCTCGGCCTCGGCCTCGCGGGCGCGCAGCGCGTCGAGCTCGTGCTGCGGCCCGTCGGATTCCTTCCACCGGCGCCAGTCGTGCCGCAGCTGGGTCGGCGACTCGCAGCCGGCGCGCTTCGCGAGTTCCTTCGCGCGGCGATCGGCATGCCGGCCCTCCTCCTCCAGCTCGGACATCTGGCCGCGCTTGCGCTCGAGGGCCTGCACGATGCCCGCGCGCTCCTCCTCGCGCAGCGTGCGGCCGCGCCACGTGACCCAGGCCGCGGTGCCGCCGCCCGCGAGTCCCAGCACGAGCAGCGCCAGCGACAGGACGCCGCCTCCCCCCGCGAGCACGGCGGCCAGGGAGCCGAACAGACCCACGGCGGCCGCGACGAGCGGGACCAGCGCCATGCGCGCCGCGGCGGTGCGGGCGCGCTCGATCTCCTCGAGGCGCGTCTCGTCCAGCCGGCACTCGCTGCGCGTGAGCGCGAGGTTCCCGCGGCGGACGGTGGCGCCCTGCTCGGCGCTCTCCAGGAACGCCAGATCCTCCTCGGCCAGGGCGGCGAAGCGGTGCCGCAGCGACTCGAGCGTCGTGCGGTCCAGCCCGCGGCCGTGCAGCTCCTGCTCGAAGCGCTCGCGGTCGCGCACCGCCGCCGCGCGCCGGTTCAGCGCCGCGGCCAGCTCGTCGGTCAGCTCCACGAGGCGGTCGACGTCGGCGGGCTCCGTGCCGGTGAGCATCCCGAACCGCTCCCCGTCCACGCGCAGCTCCTCGCGCCGGTCCGCCATCTCGTGCAGTTGCCGGCTGAGCGTCTCCAGGTCCAGGTCGATCTCCGCGATCCGGCGGCGCACGAAGCGGACCTGGTCGACCGGGCTCGATCCCTCGACGTCGCCGGCGGGATCCGGCGACGCGCGGTCGACCCGCACGTCCTCCGGCGCCGGCGCCAGAGCCGCCGCGCCGCGGCCGTCCGCAGCGCCGCGGAACTCCTCGAGTTCCGCGTGCACGATGGGGAGGTCGAACTCGTCCGGGCCGCCGGCGGGCGGCGAGGGCGACGCGGCGGGGCCGGCCGCGGGCGGCGCCGGCGCGCGCGTTCCCCGCGCGCCGGCGAGCAGCTCGAGCAGGCGGCGGTTGCCGCGCGTGGCGCGCAGCCCGTCGAGGTCGATGAACGCGAGCGCGAGGAAGTCCTCGCGGCCGAGTCCCAGCAGCATCTCGCCGATCTCGCGCGATCCGCCGACCGGATCGAAGCGATCCGGGTCCGCGCCGGTCACGAGGACGGCGCCGCTGTCGAGGGAGCGCTCGATCGCGAGCGTGGTGCCGTCGTCGAGGCGGATGCGGACGTCCACCCGGCGGATCCCGGGCGGCACCGGATGATCGGAGGAAGGACCCCACAGCGCGGCGGCCAGGCTGCGGACCAGCGCGTCCTCGCGCACGCCGTTCGCGCAGGACCAGAGGCCGAGGCCGCGGGGCGGGAACTCGAAGGCCTGGGCGGCCGCGTCGTCCCCGATCCATTCGATGCGTTCGATGCGCAAGGCGCGGGCCCTCGCGAGCGGCGTGGTCGGGGAGGACGGGCGCGGGGCGGGCGGCCCCCCGGCGATCCGGCCCCGGAGTGGTTTTTCGGACGTTTCGCGCACGGTGTTGAGCGCCGCCGACGCCCGGCGGCGACACTGGACGGAGTCCGGTCCCGCGACACCCTGGAGCATCCTTCAGGTCCGGGCGCGGGAGTGACTCCATCGTGTTCTTGGGCAGCGTCTTGTGCTGTTCCGTTCAGGTCATGTCGATGGCCGCCGCGGTGACCGCGCGCGTGGTCGCGGAGGCCGGGACGGCGGCCGGCACTCTCCGGGTCCGGGGGGACGGAGGCGGTGCGGCATGGGTGGTGGAAACGCGCGCGGACCCGGCCGCCGGGGACCGGCTGCGGGCCGGCGGGGAGGTCTCCGGGACCGGCCGTTGGGTGCTCGGCGCGCAGAGCTTCCTCGCCCCCGCCTCGGGCCCGGGCTGGACCTCGGCCTTGACCGGGCGGGACCTCCGGCGCGTCCCCGTGGCGGGAACCGGAACGGGCGAGACGGGTGTCTCCTGGGTCGGACACGGCGGCGCCTGGCGGGCGGTGGCGGCATGGGGAAGGACGGAGTCCGGCGCCGAGCGGGGACGCGCCGAGGTGGTTCGCGGCGGGTGGTCCGCGGGCGGTCTCCGGGGAGCCGACGGGGACCGATGGTGGTTCGGAGGCAGCGGCCCCGGCCGCGGGAGTGTCCCGTGGGCGCTGGAAGTCCGCGCCGGCCACGGCGTGCGCGAGGCGCGCGCGGCCGCCGGGGGCGGCGCCTTCCCGCTCGGCGCGCTCGTGGACGCCGCGCGCGGCGGGCCGGAGCCCGGCTGGCGCGCACGAGGCGGCGCGCGGTTCACCGGCGGCTTCACGGGAGGCAGCATCGAAGTGGAGACCACGGGGGGGGGCCGCGCGCGCGGGCTGCGGGTGGAGGCCGGCGCGGGCGCCGGCGCGGGGCCGTGGAGCCTCCGGCTGGACGGGCGCGGCGGGCAGGCCACGTCCTCGCGGTGGCGCGCGGAAGCGTCCGCGTCCACCGGGGGGCACCGCTGGGAGGTCGGCGCGGAGGCGGCGTCGCGCCGGCTGGACGCGGTGGATCTCTCCGGCACCGGGCGCGCCTGGCGGCTGCGCGTGCGCCTGCCCGCGGACGGCGCCGTGCGCTGGAGCGCGTCGGCCGCGCGGCGCACCGCCGCCGGCACCCTGCGGGCGTTCGCGGAGCGCGGCCCGGCCCACGCGTTCGGACTGGAGTGGACGCGCAGCGTGCGGACGGTTGACTTCGCGGAGCATCGCGGCAAGGATCGCGCGCCGGGAGGGGTGCCGTGAGGGGCGGAGCCGCGGGGGTCGCACTCGTCTGTGCGGTGTCGGTCGCCGGGTCGCTGTCGTGTTCCGCGCCCCCGCGCGCGCGTTCGGTCGTGCTCGTCACCGTGGACACCTGGCGCGCGGACAGTTTCGGCGCGGGCGGCAGCCCGGTCGTGCACACGCCGCACCTGGACCGCTTCTTTCGCGGCGCCACGCAGTTCGCCGACGCCTGGGCGCCGGCACCCACCACGCTCTCGTCCCATGCCAGCATGCTCACGGGGCTGTGGCCCACGGAGCACGGAATCCCGCGGAACGGGTGGCCGCTCCCGGAGGACATCCCCGTCCTGGCGGAGTCGCTGAAGAAGTCGGGCTTCGCCACCGCGGCGTTCGTGTCCAGCGCGGCCCTGGACGCCGCGTTCGGACTCGACCGCGGCTTCGACGTGTACGACGCCGGCATGACGCACGCCGAGGCGCGGGACCAGGCTTGGCGCCCCGCGCGCGACACGTTGGCGGGCGCGTCGGCGTGGTGGCACGCCGCCACGGGGCGCCGGTTCCTGTGGGTGCACCTGTTCGAGCCGCATTTCCCGTACGCCCCCGACCCCGTGGACTTCGCCCGGTACGACACCGGCTACCGCGGCCCGGCGAACGGGAGCATGGACTTCCTCTTCGCGCTGTGGGAGGACCCGTCGCTGCTTCCGGAGGACGCGCGCGCGCACCTGCTCTCGCTGTACCGCGCGGAGATCACGGGGCTGGACCGGGCCATGGGGAGCCTGCTGGAGGAGCTGGCCGCGGACGCGGGGACGCTCACGCTCCTCACCGCGGATCACGGCGAGAGCGTGGGCGAGCACGGGCTGGACTTCAAGCACGGGCCCTGGGTGTACGACGCGGACGTGCACGTCCCGCTCGCGGTCCGCGGCGCGGGCTTCCCGCCCGCGGTCTCCGGGGCCACCGTGCGCACGGTGGACGCGGCGCAGACGTTCGTCGCCGCGCTCGGCGTGCCGCCGCGCGCGGCGTGGGAGAGCCGGGACCTGCGGGAGTGGGTGACGTCGCCGGTCGGCCTCGTGGCGTTCTCGGAGGCCTCCATGCCCTGGAACGTGGAGCGTCCCGGGGAGTACCCGAACCGGCTCAAGCAGCGCGCGGTCCGCACGCGGGACTGGACCCTCGTGGAGACGCCCTGGGTGGGGGACCGCAACGAGTGGTTCCGCCGCGCGGAGGATCCGGGGGAGGTCGGCGTCCCGTCGGCCCCGCCCGCGGACGGCGCGGCGCTCGCCGCGGAGCTGGCGGACTGGACCGCGAAGGGGCGCCCGCGCGCGGAGCCCGCCGCCATCGACCCGGCGCTCGCGGCGCGCTTGCGCTCCCTGGGGTACGTCGACGGGTCGTCGCCCTAGGCACCCGCAGGGCCGGGTGATATCTTCCGGCGGAAGCCTGTGAAGCCCCGTCCGCGCCTCCTGCGAGGCATCCCGCGGCCGGGGCCTCGCCGGCGCTCACGAGGAGGCGGGACGATGGAGCGGGCCGCCCGGCGCATGAGCGGTCTCGGCACGGAGACCGCGTTCGAGGTCCTGGCACGCGCGAAGAAGCTGGAGGCGGCCGGGCGCGAGATCATCCACCTGGAGATCGGGGAGCCGGACTTCGACACCCCGGCGAACGTGGTGGAGGCGGCCATCCAGGCCCTCCGGAACGGGTGGACGCACTACGGCCCGTCCGCCGGTCTCCCCGCCGCGCGCGAGGCCATCGCGGAGTTCTTCGCGAAGGACCGCGGGGTGCCGGTCGGCCCGGACAACGTGGTCATCACGCCGGGCGCGAAGCCCATCCTCTTCTACTCCGTCCTGGCGCTCGTGAACCCCGGGGACGAGGTGATCTACCCGGATCCCGGGTTCCCCATCTACGAGTCGGTCATCTCGTACTTCGGGGCGAAGGCCGTGCCGGTCCCGCTCAAGGAGTCCCGGCAGTTCCGCCTGGACGTGGCGGACCTCGAGGCGCGGATCACGCCGAGGACCCGGATGGTGATCATCAACTCCCCGCACAACCCGTGCGGCTCCATGCTCACGCGCGAGGACCTGAAGCAGATCGCGGAGCTCGCGCACAAGCACGACTTCTGGGTCCTGGCGGACGAGATCTACTCGAAGATCACCTACGAGGACCCGCACGAGTCCATCACGCAGTTCCCCGGCATGATGGACCGCACCGTCGTGGTGGACGGCTTCTCGAAGACCTACGCCATGACCGGCTGGCGGCTCGGTTACGGGATCATGCCGAAGGACATCGCGCCGCACTTCGCCCGGCTCATGACGAACTCGAACTCCTGCACGGCCAGCTTCGCCCAGATGGCCGCGATCGAGGCGCTGCGCGGACCGCAGGATTCCGTGGCGCGGATGGTGGCGGAGTTCCGCCGGCGCCGGGACCGGATCGTGGACGGGCTGAACGCGCTGGAGGGCATCTCCTGCGTGAAGCCCAAGGGCGCGTTCTACGTCTTCGCGAACGTGAAGGCGCTGGGCATGAAGTCGGTGGAGCTGCAGGACCGGCTGCTCGCGGAGGCCGGCGTGGCGTCGCTCGCGGGGACGTCCTTCGGCCCGGAGGGCGAGGGCTACCTGCGGTTCTCGTACGCGAACTCGCTGCCGAACCTCGAGAAGGCGTTGGCGATGATCGCCGGCCTGCTCCAGAAAGTCTGACGGTGCAGGCGGACTACCTCACCCTGGTGGAAGCGCTGGGGCTGCCGTCCGGGGCCATCGTGGCCCTGGTGGGCGGCGGCGGGAAGACGTCCACGCTGTTCCGCCTCGCGCGGGAGGCGGCGCGGGACGGCAAGCGCGTGCTCGCCACCACCACCGCGCGGATGAAGCTGGAGGAGCTGAGCGAAGTGCGCGACGTCCTCCTCTGGGACGAGCACGATCCCAGCGGCGGCACGTGGCGCCGCTGCCGCGACGAGGGGACGAGCGCCGTGTGGATCGAGAGCGTGCTCGGCGGCGGCGCCGCGCCGGCCCGCATCCCGGCCGCGTTCCTCGGGCGCTCCGTCATGCGGGACAAGCTGCTCGGGCTGCCGCCCGAGTACCTGGGCGGGCTGCTGTCGCGGCTGAAGTGGGACGTGGTCGTGGTGGAGGCGGACGGCGCGCGCGGCCGCTCCGTGAAGGGGCACCGTCTCGGGGAGCCCATCCTGCCGCTGTGCGCCACGCACGTGGTCATCGTGATCGGCGCGGACGGCCTGGAGTCGCCCGTGAACGAGCAGCACTGCCACCGCCCCGAGGTCATCCAGGATCTCCTGGGCGTCACGTGGGGCGAGCGGCTCACGCCGGGGCGCCTCGCGGACCTGCTGTGCCATCCCCGGGGACTGCTCGCGAAGATCCCGGGCGACATGCAGGTGGTCCTGTACCTGAACAAGTCCCCGCTCGGCACCGAGCGCGCCGCCGCGCGCGGATTCGCGCGCTCCGTGCTGGAGCGCTGCGCGCGCATCAAGCGCATCGCGCTCGGGGACAACCTGCAGGGGGGACTCGTGGAGACGCACCTCGCCGAGGGCGGCGGGGCGTAGCGCCCCGCGGAGCCCCCGTGAACGTCGTCACCCTCGGCGGGAACGCCATCGTCCCCTCGTCCGGCCGCGGCACCATCCGCGAGCAGCGCGAGGTGGCCATGCGCGCGATGTCCGGCGTGGCCGGGCTGATCGGGCACGGCGAGGCGGTCGTGGTCAGCCACGGCAACGGGCCGATCGTCGGGAACATCGTGGAGCGCAACGAGGCCGCGCGCCACCTGCTGCCGGTCATGCCGCTGGACGTGTGCGGCGCCGACTCGCAGGGCGGCATCGGCTACATGCTGCAGCAGGTGCTGGGGAACGAGCTCCGCGCGCGCGGCATCGACAAGCCGGTCGTGTCGCTGGTCACGCAGTGCGTGGTGTCGGGCGCCGACCCGTCGTTCGCGAACCCCACGAAGCCCATCGGGCCCTGGTTCGGCGCGGACGAGGCGCAGAAGCGGCGCGAGGAGAAGGGCTGGACCTTCCTGCACGACGCGAAGCGCGGCTACCGCCGCGTGGTGCCGTCGCCCCCGGCGCTGGAGATCGTGGAGTGGGAGGCCATCCGCGCGCTGGTCGGCGCGGGGTGCGTGGTCATCGCGGGCGGCGGCGGCGGCGTGCCCGTCGTGCGCGATCCGGACGGCCGCCTGCGCGGCGTGGAAGCGGTCATCGACAAGGACCAGGCCGCGGGCGTGCTCGCCCGGCAGCTCGGCGCGGACCGGCTGGTCACGCTCACCGACGTGGCGCGCGTGGCCTGGGACTTCGGCAAGCCCGCGCAGCGCGAGCTCCGCGAGCTGACCGTGACGGAGGCGCGCCGCGGCCTCGCGGAGGGGCAGTTCCCGCCGGGCAGCATGGGCCCGAAGATCGCGGCCGGCGTGGCGTTCCTGGAGGGCGGCGGCCGGGAGGCGATCGTGACCTCGCCGGAGCACCTGCTCGCGGCGATCGAGGGGCGCGAAGGCACGCGCATCGTGCGCGGGGCGGGGGCCGGCCCGTGAGCGCGGTCCTGCTGCGCGGCGCGGAGCGCATCCTCCTCGGCGGACCGGGCTGGGAGGAGACGCGCGGCGACCTGCTCGCGCGGGACGGCCGCATCGTCTCGGTCGGCGGGGACCTTGCGACGGCGGCGCCCGGCGCCCGCGTCGTGGACGCGCGCGGGCTCACGCTGCTGCCCGGGTTCGTGCAGAGCCACGTGCACGTCTGCCAGACCCTGTTCCGCGGCCTCGCCGAGGACCTGCCGCTCTTGCCCTGGCTGCGCGGCCGGATCTGGCCGCTGGAGGCGGCGCACGATCCGGACTCGCTGCGCGCGTCCGCGCGGCTGTCCGTGACGGAGCTGCTGCGTGGCGGGACGACCGCCGTGCTGGACATGGGCACCGTGCGCCACCACGACGCAGTGTTCGAGGTCTTCTCGGAGACCGGCATCCGCGCGGTGAGCGGCAAGGCGATGATGGACGAGGGCGAGGGCGTCCCGGTGGGCCTTCTGGAGACGCCGATGGACTCCCTGCGCGAGTCGTTCGACCTGGCGGAGCGCTGGGACGGCGCCGCCGGCGGCCGGCTCCGGTACGCGTTCGCGCCGCGCTTCGCGCTGTCCTGCTCGGACGTGCTCTTCCGCGAGGTCGTGGCGCTGGCGAAGGGGAAGTACCTGCTGCACACGCACGCGGCCGAGAGCGAGGGCGAGACCGCGGCGGTGCGCGCGGTGAAGGGCCGGAGCAACGTGGAGTACCTCGACGAGACCGGCTTCCTCGGACCGGCCACCGTGGTGGCCCACTGCATCTGGCTGACCGACGGCGAGATCGCGCGCCTCGCGGAGAGCGGCACGAAGGCGGCGCACTGCCCGGGCACGAACCTGAAGCTCGGCTCGGGGCTGATGGCGCTGCGCCGCCTGCGGGACGCCGGCGTCCACGTGTCGCTCGGCGCGGACGGCGCGCCCGCGAACAACACGCTGGACGCCTTCGCGGAGATGCGCAGGGCGGCGCACCTCGCGCAGGTGAAGAGCGGCCCGGGTTCGGTGACCGCCCGGGAGGTGCTCACCCTGGCCACGAAGGCGGGGGCCGAGGCCATCGGCTTCGGCGGCACCGTCGGCCGCCTGGACGCGGGGATGGAGGCCGACGTGATCGCCGTGGACCTGGACACGCCGCACGCCGCGCCCACCGCCGACGCCCCCACCGCGCTCGTGTACTCCGCGCGCGCGTCGGACGTGCGCCACGTGCTCGTGCGCGGGGAGGTGCTCGTGGAGGACGGGGCGATGGTGCGCCTGGACCCCGCGGGGATCGTGCGCGAGGCGCGGCGCGCGCAGCGTTCCCTGCTCGAACGCGCGCGGCAGCACGGGTACGATGGCCCGGTCCCGGCACGGGGAGGTGGCTCGTGAGGAGATTCGCCGCCGGAGCGCTCGCGCTCCTCGCGCTCGGCGCCGGCTGCGGCGGCAACGAGGGTTCGTCCGGACGCTCCGCCCCCGGCTCGTCCGCGGCGGCGCCGTTCCGCGTCGGCCTCGTCTTCGACGTGGGCGGCAAGGGCGACAAGTCCTTCAACGACTCCGCGTACGAGGGCCTCACGCGCGCGGCGGCGCGGATGCCCATCGAGATCGCGGACTTCGAGCCCGGCGCGGACGTGGACCGCGAGGTCGGCCTGCGCAAGCTGGCCTCCCGCGGGTACGACCTCGTGATCGGCGTGGGCTTCCTGTTCACCGACGCCATCCGCGGCGTGGCCGCGGACCATCCCGACGTGGAGTTCGCGCTCGTGGATGGACGCGTGGAGGACCGCCCGAACGTGGCGTCGCTCGTGTTCCGCGAGCAGGAGGGGGCGTTCCTCGTCGGCGCGCTCGCCGCGCTGAAGTCGACGTCCGGAACGCTCGGCTTCGTGGGCGGCATGGACGTCCCGCTCATCCACCGCTTCGAGGCCGGGTACCGCGCCGGCGCGGAGCACGCCGTCCCGGGCACGAAGGTCCTGGTGGGCTACGCCGGCGTGCGCCCGGAGGCGTTCACCGATCCGGTGCGCGGGAAGGAGATCGCCCTGTCCCAGATCGGGCAGGGCGCGGACGTGATCTTCCACGCGTCCGGCGTGACCGGGCTCGGCGTGATCGAGGCGGCGAAGGAGCGCGGCGTGTACGCCATCGGCGTGGACTCGAACCAGAACGGCGTGGCGCCCGGCACGGTGCTCACGTCCATGATCAAGCGGGTGGACGTGGCCATCGAGGCCGTGATCGGGGCGGCGGCGAACGGCACCTTCCGGGGCGGCGTGCACGAGTTCGGCCTCGCCGAGGACGGCGTGGGCTTCGCCGTGGACGAGCACAACCGCGACCTGCTCACCGCGGCCATGCTCGAGCGCGCCGCGGCGCTGCGGGACTCGGTGGCGGCGGGCACGCTCGCGGTGCCGGCGGAGTCCGGGCGGCGGTGAGCCGGCCGCGGATCTGCGCGTTCCTGATCGCGCAGAACGAGGCCGCGCGCATCGGGGCCGCGGTGGATTCGCTCCGCTGGGCCGACGACATCCTCGTCGTGGACGGCGGCTCCGCGGACGACACCGCGGCCATCGCCGCCGCGCGCGGCGCCCGCGTCGTGGTGCACCCGTGGCCCGGCTTCGACGCGCAGCTCAAGTACGCGCTCGCGGAGACCGCGGGGGAGTGGGTGTTCCGGCTGGACGCGGACGAGGCCGTCACGCCGGAGCTCGCCGCGCAGCTGCGCGCGGCGGCGGAGCGCGCGGACGCCCCGGCGGGATTCCGCGTCCGACGGCGGAACCTCTTCTGCGGGCGCTGGATCCGGCACGGCGGCTGGTGGCCCGATCCGCAGCTCCGTCTCGTGCGCCGGGAGCGCGCCTCCATCCGCGGCGCGCCCGGGCACGAGACGCTGCACGCGGACGGTCCGGTCGAGGACCTGTCCGGGGCCATCACGCACGACACGCACCCCACGGTGGCCGCCGCGCTGGCGCGCGTGGAGCGGTACTCGAACCACCTCGCGCCGGAGCGCGCGGGCCGGCGCCGCATCGGCGGCTGGCACCTGTTCGCGCACCCGGCGGCCGCGTTCCTGCGCAAGTACTTCGTGCAGCGCGGCTTCCTGGACGGCACGCACGGCTTCCTGGTGGCGGCCATCCACGCGTCGGTGAAGTTCGCGGTGTACGCGAAGGCGTGGGAGCTGCAGCGCCGCGGCCCGGGCGCCGGCGGGAGCGGGGGACGATGACCGCGCCCGCCGTGGCGATGCGCGGCATCGGCAAGCGCTACGGCGACTGCGTGGCGGTCGACGGCGCGGACCTGGAGGTGGCACCCGGCACGCTGCACGCGATCTGCGGCGAGAACGGCGCGGGGAAGTCCACGCTCGTGCGCATCCTGTACGGGCTCGTGCGCCCGGATGCGGGCGGCATCGCGGTGGACGGCGTTCCCTTCGCGCCGCGCGGTCCGCGCGACGCCGCCGCCCGCGGGCTCGGCATGGTGCACCAGCATTTCATGATCGTGGACGGGCTCACGGTGCTCGAGAACGCCATGCTCGGCGCGGAGGACGTGCGCCTCGGGCGGCTGGACCGGGGACGCGCGCGCCGCCGGCTGGAGGAGGTGTCCGCGCGCTACGGGCTGGAACTGCGCCCGGACGCGCTCGCGGACGACCTCTCCGTGGGCGAGCGGCAACGGCTCGAGATCCTGAAGGTGCTGCGGAAGGGCGCGCGCATCCTCGTGCTCGACGAGCCCACCGCGGTGCTCGCGCCCGCGGAGTCGCGCGCGCTGTTCCGCACGCTGGAGCGGCTGGTGGAGGGCGGCGCCACCGTGATCTTCGTCACGCACCGGCTGCGCGAGGTGCTGGACCACGCGCGCACCGTGACCGTGATGCGGCGCGGGCGCACCGTGGCGGCGCTGCCGGCCGCCGGCCTCGACGAGCGCGGGCTGGCCCGGCTGCTCGTGGGGCGGGAGCTCGCCCCGCGCGATCCCGTGCCGCGGCGTCCGCCCGGGGAAGTCGTCCTGGCGCTGGACGCGGTGCGGGACGCGGCGGCCGGCGGGCGCCTCGCCGACGTCACGCTCGCGGTGCGGACGGGGGAGATCGTCGGCGTGGCCGGCGTGGAGGGGAACGGGCAGCGCGAGCTGGTGGAGATCGTGGCGGGGCTGCGCCCGTTCCGCGGCGGCGCCACCGTGGGCGGCGTGTCGCTGGCGGGCGCGGGACCGGCGGGCGCGCGCCGGCTCGGCGTGGCGCACCTCCCGGAGGATCGCCACGCGGCGGGCGGCATCGGCGACTTCACGCTCGCCGAGAACCTCGTGCTCGGGCGCGAAGGGGAGGCGCGGTTCCGCCGCGGCGTGGCCGCGGACGCGGGCGCGATCCGCCGGTTCGCCGCGGAGCGGCTGGCCGCGTTCGACGTCCGCCCCGCGGACCCCGACGAGCCGTTCGCCCGCCTGTCCGGCGGGAACCAGCAGAAGGTGGTCTTCGCGCGCGTCACGGACGGCGCGCCCGCGCTGCTGCTCGCCGCGCACCCCACGCGCGGCGTGGACGTGGGGGCGTCCGAGGCGATCCACGGCGCGCTGCTGGACGCGCGCGACCGCGGCGCGGCGGTCCTCCTGGTGTCCTCCGATCTCGGCGAGATCCTGCGGCTTTCGGATCGCGTCGTCGTCCTGTACGCCGGGCGCGTGGCGGCGGAGATGGCGCGGGGCGAAGCGGACGAGGAAGCCGTGGGGCTGGCGATGACCGGGGGCGGCGCTCCATGAGCGCGCGCGGCGGGCGCGCGCTGCTCGGCTCCCTCGTGGCGGTGGCCGTGGCGCTCGGGGCCGGCGCGCTGCTCGCGCTCGCCGTGGGCGAGAGCCCGATGGCGGCGGCGCGCGCCGTGCTCGTGGGCGTGCTGGGAGATCCCGCCGGCATCGGCGCGGTCCTGTTCGACGCCACCGCGCTCTCGCTCACGGGGCTCTCCGTCGCGTTCGCCTACCGTGCCGGGCTCTTCAACATCGGCGGGGAGGGGCAGATCACCGTGGGCGCGTTCGCGGCCGCCACCGTGCCGCTCGCGATGCCGTCCGCGCCCGCGGCGGTCGTCGTGCCGGCGGCGGTGCTGGCGGCCGCCGGCGCGGGCGCGCTGTGGGGCGCCATCCCCGGCGTGCTGCGCGCGACGCGCGGCGTCCACGAGGTGCTGAACACGATCATGTTGAACTTCGTGGCGGCCGGCCTCACGGGGTACCTCACGGTGCACGTGCTGCGCGAGCCCGGCGGGATGATCCCGCAGACGCCGCCGATCCCGGAGGCCGCGCACCTGCCGCGGCTCGGCACGCTGCCGGGGCTGGCGGGCGCCGTGTCCCCGGCGAGCCCCGCGAACGTGGCGCTCGCCCTCGCGCTCCTCGCCGCCCTCGCCGTGGCGTGGACGCTCGCGCGCACGCCGTTCGGGTTCCGCGTGCGCGCGCGCGGGCTGGGGGAGCGCGCGGCGCGCACGGCCGGCGTGCCGGTCGCGTCCACCGCCGTGCTCGCGATGGCGGTGGCCGGCGCGCTCGCCGGGCTCGCCGGCGTGAACGAGGTGCTGGGCTTCCGGCACCGCTTCCTGGACAACTTCTCCGGCGGGATCGGGTTCCTCGGCATCGCGGTGGCGCTGCTCGGGCGCGCGCGCGTGGGCGGCGTGCTCGCCGCCGCGCTCCTGTTCGCGCTGCTGAACGCCGCCGCCGTGGAGATCGACCTCTCCACCGGCATCCCGCGCGAGCTGGTGCTCGTCGTGCAGGCGCTGATCCTGCTGCTGGCCTCGGCGGGGGAGGACCTCCTCCGGCCCTTCGCGCGCGCGGCACGGAAGGCGGCGTGATGGACCTCGACCTCGCGGTCACGGGCGTGCGCCTCGCCACGCCGCTGGCGTTCGCGGCGCTGGGCGGCGTGCTCTCCGAGCGCGCCGGCGTCGTGAACCTCGCGCTGGAGGGGAAGCTCCTCGGCGGCGCCTTCGCGTGCGCCGCGGTCGCCGTCGCCACCGGGAACCCGTGGCTCGGCGCGGCCGCGGCGGCCGGTGCGGGGGCGGCGCTCGGGCTCCTGCACGCCACGGCCGGCGTGGTGCTGCGCGGCGACCAGATCGTGGTGGGCATCGCGCTGAACCTCCTGGTGGCCGGGGGCACGCAGTTCCTCATGGGGATCCTGTACGGGTCGTCGGCGAACAGCCCGTCCTTCCCGGGCCTGCCCGCCGCGGGCGCGCTCCGGTTCTCGCCGCTCGTCTTGGCCGCGGTCGTCGCCGCGCCCGCGGTGCACTTCCTCGTGCGCGATACCGCGTTCGGCCTGCGCCTGCGCGCGGTGGGCGAGTACCCGGAGGCGGCGGAGTCCGCCGGCGTGGGCCCGCTGCGCGTGCGCGTGCTCGCGGTGACGCTCGCGGGAACCCTGGCGGGGCTCGGCGGCGCGTACCTGGCCCTGGAGGCCGCGCAGTTCGTGAAGGGGATGTCGGCGGGGCGCGGCTTCCTCGCGCTGGCCGCCGTCATCTTCGGGAAGTGGCGCCCGCTGCCCGCCGTGCTCGCCTGCCTCTTCTTCGGCGTGACCGAGGCGCTGCAGATCCGGCTGCAGGGGCGCGGATTGCCCACGCAGTTCGTGCAGATGATCCCGTACCTTCTCACCATGGTGGCGCTCGCCGGACTCGTGGGCCGCTCCCGGCCCCCGTCCGCGCTCGGCACGCCGCTCCCGGGGGAACGATGATGCGCAACATCCCGTCCGCACGCTCCGTGCTGCTCGCCGCCCTGCTCATCGCCGCGCCCGCGTGCGGCGGCCCCGGCACGACGCCCGTGGGCGGCGCGGGCCGTCCCACCAACGTGGTGTTCGTGGTGGGCGACGGCTTCGGCGTGGGCGCCTGGGGCGTGGGCCGCGCGTACCTCGCGGCCCGCGGCGAGCGCCCGGTACTGGACGACGCCCCGCACACCGGCTTCGTGGACACGCGCTCCGCGGACGCGCTGGTCACGGACTCGGCGGCCGCGGCCACCGCCTGGGCCACGGGCCGGCCCGGGCGCAACGCCGTGGTGGGCGAGGCCGGCGCGCCCACGCTGTTCGAGCGGCTCGCGAAGGCCGGGCGCCCATTCGGCCTCGTGACGACCACCCGCGTGACGCACGCCACGCCGGCGCCGTTCTACGCGCGCGCGGAGGACCGCGACCACGAGGAGTCGATCGCGCGTCAGCTCGTGGCGGCCCTCCCGGCGGTGACGGTCGGCGGCGGGCGGCGCGCGTTCCTGCCGGCGGACGCGGGCGGCGCGCGCAAGGACGGCACGGACCTGCTCGCGGCGGCCCGCGAGGCCGGAGCCTTCGTGGCGGACTCGCTCGTCGTCCCCCTGCCGAAGGACGCGCCCGTGCTGCTGCTGCTCGCGGACTCGCACCTCCCGCACGACGTGGACGCCGCCGGCACGCCGGACCTCGCGGATCTCGTCACGGCGGCGATCGCGCGGCTGGACGCCGCGGGGCCCGGGTGGTTCCTGCTGGTGGAGGAGGGCCGCATCGACCATGCCGGACACGAGCACGACGCGGCGTCGCTGGCGCGCGATGTGGCCCGGTTGGATCGCGCGGTGGCCGCGATCCTGCGCGCGGTGGATCCGCAGCGCACGCTCGTGGTCGTGACCGCGGATCACGGCACCGGGAACCCGAACCTGCACGAGAACGCGCACCCGGAGAGCCTGGACGTGGTGACGCGGTCGGTGGAGGCGATGGAGCGGCGCATCTTCCCCGAGGACCGGTGGACCGGGACGCCCGCGGCGCTGGAGGAGCGGGCGCTGCCCGTGCTCGTGGAGGGGGCGAAGCACCCCGGGCTGTCGGCACGGGACGTGGATCGCCTGCTCACCGCGGCGAACCGGTACGACCGCCGCGCGGCCCTCGGCACCGCGATCTCCCGGCGCTTCGGCGTCGTGTTCATGGACTGGGAGGATCACGTGGCGTCCGCCGGGGTGAACGGGCACACGGGGGAACCGGTGCCGCTGTGCGCGTGGGGCGTCCGCGCCGCGGACGCCGCCGGCATGCGGGACCACGCGGCGGTCGGCCGGTGGCTGGCCGACGTGCTGGGCGTGGCCCCGTGAGGCCGGGCGCGTCCCGTTGACACGGCCCGCGGGCGCCCTTACCGTCGCCCGCCTTCCCGGAGGAAACCCCGTGCGCTTCGTCCCGCTGCTCGGCTGCACCGCGCTCCTGCTCTCCGCCTGCGCCTCGGACGAGAAGTCCCCGTTCGATCCCGCGGCGGACCGCGAGCCGCCCGCCCTCGTCGCGTTCGAGATCCTCACCGAGGACCAGCATGTGTACGCGGCGTGGCAGGCGTCCGAGCCCGTCGACGCGGTGGTGGAGTACGCGTGCGCGGCCGACGGCACGTGGCGGTACTCGTATCCGGGCGGCCACGAGCCCGCGGCGAGCGGCCTCACGAAGCTGCTGAAGCTCGACGGCGGCGCCGCCTACACGGATCTGCGCGTGCGCATGCGGGACCGCGCCGGCAACGTGGCGATCGTCGCGCCCGAGGCGGACTCGTTCTCGCCGGCCGCGGTCGCCGCGGACGACCTCTTCCTGTTCGCGATGATCGACGTCGGCTGGGGCGACGCGCTGTACATGGAGGCGCCGGACGGCACGAACTGCCTCGTGGACGCGGGCCATCCCGCGGACGGGCTGAAGGTGCGCTGGTTCCTGCAGACGTACCTGGACGTGGACGCGCTGGACTTCGCGTCCCTGTCGCACGTGCACGAGGACCACGTCGGCGGGTTCTACGGCGACGACTTCGACGCGCTGGACGGACTCTTCCAGGACAACGGCGGCGGCAACGACCCCATCCCGGTGGGCACGTTCCTGGACTTCACGGACAAGACGCCCGGCACGCTCAACGGTCCGTACGACAACCTGCGGGGCGCGCTGGACGGCATGGGGGCGGCGTTCGGCGGGCGCACCGAGCTGACGGTCGGCGCTTCCGGCGCCACCGAGCCGGCCCTGCAGTGGGGCGACGGCGTGCGCGTGGACCTGCTGGCCGCCGGGAAGAAGGACTTCCTCATCCCGGAGTTCGCGCTGCTGGACGCCATCGGCAGCGTGCAGAACAACGACTCCATGGTGTACCGCCTGCAGTACGGGGACTTCGTGCTGCTGCTCATGGGCGACGGCGAGTTCGCCACCGAGCAGTTCCTGCAGAACCGCTGGCCGCTGGACTTCCTGCGGGCCGACGTGCTGAAGCTGGGCCACCACGGCTCCAACGACGCGAACAGCGAGCGGTTCCTGGACGTGGTGGACCCGCGCGTGGCGCTGGTCACGAACGCCGTGTCCGAGAACCCCGGCGTGGAGCACCCGTTCGTGCTGGAGCGGCTGCTCAAGCGCGGGACGGACTACTTCGCGTCGGACCGGGTCATCCCGAACCGGGACCGCGCCGAGTCCGGCGTCCGCGGCGACGTGATGATCTGGACGGACGGCGGCGCGTACACGTTCGTGGTGGACAACATCGTCTTCGAGTGACCGCGCGCGCGTAGCCGCGGGCGTCAGCCGCGGAAGCGGGCCATGGCCTCCTCGGCCGGCTCGTAGTGGGACGGCTCCATCGTGAAGGCGCCGCGGCCGCGCGTGAGGGACCTGAGGTCCGTGGCGTAGCCGAACATCCGGGACAGCGCCACGGTGGCCGACGCGCGCTCCAGCTTCTCGCGGCTGTCCAGTCCCGTGACCTGCGCGCGCCGCGCGTTCAGGTCCCGCAGCACCTCGCCGGCGTACTCCGACGGCACGACCACCTCCACGCGCACGACGGGCTCCAGCAGCACGGGACCGGCGGCCTGCGCGGCCTGGCGGAACGCGTCCGACGCCGCGCCGCGCACCGCGAGCTCGGAGGCGGCCTCGCCCGGAAGCTCCGCGTCCTCGAGCTCCGCGCGCACGTCGATCAGCGCGTAGCCGGCGAAGGGCCCGGCGCCCATCGCGGCGCGCGCGGCCGACTCGATCCACGCGAGCGCGGGCGGCGGCACGCGATCCGGCGGCGCGCCGTTCGCGAAGGAGAAGCCCCCGTTGCGCGCGGCGGGGAGCAGGCGCAGCGTGACCGCGGCCCGGTGCCAGCGGTCCGCGATCTCGCGATCGAAGCGTCCCGTGGCCGTGGCCGGTTTCGAGATCGTCTCGCGGAACGCGACCTGCGGGTTCCCGATGCGCGCCTCCACGTGGAACTCGCGGGCGAGGCGCTCCACGAGCACGGCGAGGTGCAACTCGCCCATCCCGGCCACGATCTTCTGGCCGGTCTCCGGATCGTCCCGGACCGTGAACGTGGGGTCCTCCACCGCGAGTTCGGCCAGCGCGCGGTCCAGGTCCGGCAGGTCCGCCTGGGAGCGCGGCTCGATGGCCGCCGAGATCACGGGCTCCGGGAAGCGGATGGGCTCCAGGATCACGGGATCCTCCGCGGGACCGAGCGTGTCCCCGGTGACGGTGCGCTTCGGGCCGACCAGCGCCACGATGTCGCCCGCGAGCGCCTCCTCCAGCGCCTCCTTGCGGTTCGAGTGCATCCGGTAGATGCGGGTGACCCGCTCGTCCACCGAACGGTCCGGGTTCCAGACCTTCTCGCCGCGGCGCAGCGTTCCCGCGTACACGCGCGTGTAGTACAGGCGGTTGCGCGTCTCGTCGTTCATGATCTTGTACACGAGCGCGGTCAGCGGGAGCTGCGGGTTGGGGTTGCGCGTGACCGTCTCCTCCGTGCCGGCGCGCAGGCCGGTGACCGGCGGCACGTCCAGCGGGGAGGGGAGGAAGTCCACCACCGCGTCCAGCAGGAGGCGGATGCCGCGGTTCTTCAGCGCGGTGCCGCACAGCACGGGGTGCACCGCGCCGCCGAGCACGGCCTTGCGCAGCGCGGGGAGGAGGCGCGCGGGGTCCACCGTCCCGGACTCCAGGAAAGCGTCCAGCAGGGACTCGTCGCCGAGCGCCGCGGCCTCGACGAGGCGCTCGCGCCCCGCGTCCGCGGCGTCGCGCAGCTCCGCCGGCACCGGGGACGACGCCGGCGTGTCCGTCTCGTCCGCCGGGTCCCAGGTCAGGAGCACGTCCTGCACCAGGTCCACGGCGGCGAGGTAGCCGTGGTCCTTCCCGACCGGCAGCAGCAGCGGCACGAACGTCCCGGACAGCTTCGTCTCCAGGTCGGCGAGCGCGCGGTCGAAGTCCGCGCCCAGGCGGTCCAGCTTGTTCACGAACACGACGCGCGGGACCGCGTACTCCGTGGCCTGGTGCCACACCTTCTCCGACTGCGGCTCCACGCCGCCGACACCGCAGATCACGACGACCGCGCCGTCCAGCACGCGGAGCGAGCGCTGCACCTCCGCCGTGAAGTCCACGTGGCCCGGCGTGTCCACGATGTTCAGCATGCAGTCCCGCCAGGGCGCGCTGGTGACCGCGGACGTGATGGTGATGCCGCGTTCCCGCTCCTGGTCCATCCAGTCCATGATCGCGGTGCCCTCGTCCACCTGCCCGATGCGGTGCGAGGATCCCGTGAAGAACAGGATGCGCTCGGTCGTGGTGGTCTTGCCGGCGTCGATGTGGGCGATCACGCCGAGGTTCCGCAGGCGGGCGATGCGTTCCTTCGCGTTCATGGCGTCCGGCTCCGGGCAGGTTCCGCAAGCTAGCATCGGGCCCGCGGTGCGACAAGGCGACGCGGAGGGGCGGGCGCGGGCCGGCGCGCGGGCGGGAGGGGGCGCCGGGGCGGCGCGGAGCCGCGTCGCGTTGACACGGCGCACGGCCCCTCCTATGCTCCGCGCCCCGCCGTCACCCCGCGGATCCGAGGTGTCCCCCGTGGCCGAGACGTCGCAGGACAGCCCGCTGCAGCGGGGCCGCTTCGGCCGCCTCCTGCCGTGGCTGTTCCTGCTGCCGGCGGCCGTCCTCATCGTCGTCTTCCGCATGGCGCCCATCGTGGCCGCGCTCGGGCTGTCGTTCTTCGACGCCAGCTTCGGGAAGGTCCGCGCGTTCGTCGGGGCGCAGCAGTACGAGCGGCTCTTCGCGGATCCGGACTTCTGGCAGAGCGTGGTCAACACGGTGTGGTTCGTCGTGGGGGCCGTGCCGCTCTCGGTGGCCACGTCGCTCTTCTTCGCGCTCCTCCTGCGACGCGGCGTCCGCGCGCTCGGCCTGTACCGCACCATCTACTTCCTGCCGGTGGTCACGTCGTTCGTCGCCGTGTCCATGGTATGGAAGCTCATCTTCCACACGCGCTTCGGGGCGCTGAACGGGCTGCTGGAGCTCGCGGGCGCGCAGGGGTTGAAGTGGCTGGAGGAGCCGCGCGGCATCTTCCAGCTCGCGCTGGCGCCGCTCGGCGTGGACCTGCCCGGCTGGGCGGAAGGCCCCAGCCTCGCGCTCGCGTGCGTCACGTTCGTCTCCGCGTGGCGCGGGATCGGCTACAACGTGGTGATCTTCCTGGCGGGGCTGCAGAACATCCCGGAGCAGTACTACGAGGCCGCCACCATCGACGGCGCGGGCCGCCGGCACGCGTTCCGCCACGTCACGTGGCCGCTGCTCACGCCCACCACGTTCTACGTGACCGTGATGACCACGATCCTGTCGTTCCAGGTGTTCGCGCCGATCTACCTGATGACCGGTCCGCCGGTGGGCGGGCCGCTCGGGACCACGAACGTGGTGGTGTACTACCTGTTCGAGAAGGGCTTCGACGCGGGCGGCAACATGGGCTACGCGTCGGCGGTGGCGCTGGTGCTGTTCGCGGTGATCCTGGCGCTCACGCTGTTCCAGCGCAAGGTCGTCGAATCGCGGGTGCACTATGCCTAGCGTCGTGCCCGCGCGCGAGAAGGCCCTGGCGCACGCCGTGCTCATCGTGGGCGGGCTCACGTTCCTGCTGCCGTTCTACTGGATGGTCGCCACGTCGTTGAAGGGGCCGGAGGACCTGTTCCGCTCGCCGCCGACGTTCTGGCCCGAGTCCCCGCGGCCGGAGAACTACCCCGAGGCGTGGAGCACGGTGCCGTTCCTGCGGTACTTCCTGAACACGTTCTTCGTGGCGTTCGCCATCGTCGCCGGCGTGGTGGTCACGTCCGCGCTGGCCGCGTTCGCGTTCTCCTTCTTCCGGTTCCGCGGGCGCGAGCGCCTCTTCGACGCCTTCCTGTCCACCATGATGGTGCCGGAGCCGGTGTACATCATCTCGTCGTACATCCTGCTGTTCAACCTGCCCGGCGGCGGGCGGGACGGCTGGATCGACGACTACTCCGCGCTCATCGTGCCGTGGCTGGCCCACGTGTTCTCCATCTTCCTGCTCCGGCAGCACTTCCTGTCGTTCCCGCGGGACCTGGTGGACGCCGCCGTCATCGACGGCTGCGGGCCGGTGCGCTTCCTGTTCACGATGGTGCTGCCGCTGTCGCGCGCGTCGCTGACCGCGGTGTGCCTGTTCACGTTCATCAACACGTGGAACAGCTTCCTGTGGCCGCTCGTCATGACGAACTCGGACTCGAAGCGGCTGATCCAGGTGGGGCTGGCGTTCTTCTCGCAGTCCCAGGGCACCGAGCACGGCCTGATGATGGCGGCGGCCGTGTTCTCCATCGCGCCGCTGCTCGTGGCGTACTTCTTCGCACAGCGGCAGATCATCGAGAGCCTGACCCACACCGGACTCAAGGGGTGACGTCGTGGAACGGATGAAGCGGGCGGCGGCCGCGCTGCTGGCGCTGGGCCTGGCCTCGTGCGGAGGCGGGGGGGACGGGGACGCCGGCGCCTCCGGCGAGCCGCTGCGGTTCTGGCACGCCATGGGCGGGCCGCTGGGGCGGTCGCTGGAGCAGCTGGTGGCGGACTACAACGCCGGCGCGGCGCACCCCGTGGAGAACGTGTCCATGGGGCAGTACGAGGCGCTGTCGCAGAAGATCATGGCGGCGGTGGCGGCCGGTGGCCCGCCGGACCTCGCCCAGTGCTACGAGGCGTGGACCGCGAACCTCGTGGCGAACGGGTCCATCGTGCCGTTCGACGGTTTCCTGGAGGACTCCGCGGGCCGCGCGCTGCGCGCGGACCTCGTGGACGTGTTCGCGTCCGCGTCGGAGCAGGGCGGGAAGCTGTGGTCCTTCCCGTTCAACAAGTCGGTCCGCTGCCTGTACTACAACCGGGACCACTTCCGCGAGGCCGGCCTGGACCCGGACCGGCCGCCGCGCACGTGGGCGGAGTACCGCGAGTACGCGCGGCGCCTCACCGTGGACGCGGACGGGGACGGCCGGCCGGAGCGCTTCGGCTTCGCCAGCCAGATCACGGCATCCATGTTCGAGAACCTGATCGTGCAGAACGGCGGGTCGCTGCTCAACGGGGACGAGACCCGCGTGGCGTTCGACTCGCCCGAGGGCCTGGAGGCGCTGGAGTTCATGGCGGACCTCCTGGTGCGCGACGGCACCTCGCTCGTCAGCTCCGGGTTCGAGTACCAGAACGAGTTCCTGGCGGGCAAGGTGGCGATGATCGAGGGGAGCTCGGTCACGCTGGCGTTCCTGGAGGGGAAGTACACCTTCGCGCTCGGCGTGGCCGCGCTGCCGGCGGGGAAGAAGGACACGCAGCTGATCGCGGGGACGGACGTGGTGCTCTTCGCCACGGATCCGGCGCGGCAGCGCGCCGCCTTCGAGTTCGTGCGGTGGTTCACGGACACGCCGCAGACCGCGCGCTGGGCCGCGGAGACCGGCTACCTTCCGGTGCGCCGCTCCGCCCTGGAGCACCCGGTGCTGACGGCGCGCATGGACGCCGTGCCGGGGCTGCGCGAGGCGCTCGGACAGCTCGCGCGGGCCACCCCGCAGCCGAAGGCGCCCGGCTGGTACGCGGGACGGACCATCCTCGAGCGCGAGGCCATCGAGCCCGTGCTGCGCGGGACGCTGGAGCCGGCGGCGGCGCTGAAGGCGGCGGCGGAGAAGGCCAACGCGGAGATGGCGCGTGGCGAGGGTTGAGCCGCGCGGGGGCGATAGCGACCGGTGTCCGTTGACTTCCCCGGGGGCGCGTGATACACGACTTCGCTGCCCTTCTCCGGGGCGCGCCGGGACCGCCCGGCCGGACCGGACCGCGATCGGCTCCAGGGAGTTCCTCGTGAGACTCAAGACGGGTGCCGCGGTCGCCACGCTCCTCGCGTGGGCGGCCCTCCCGGTCCGCGCCGCCGATCACCTGCTCCTGACCGAGTTCTCCGTCACGCCCACCGATGCCGAGTTCATCGAGATCTTCAACCCGACCACGGAAGTCGTTGATCTCACGGACTATTACCTGTCGGATTTCGTGCTCTCCAGCGACCCCACGCAGAACTACTGGCGGTTCGTGGACGGCGCGCTCCTGCCGCAGGCCGGTTTCGATACGGATTTCCTCGCCCGTTTCCCGGCCGGCGCCACGATCCTCCCGGGCCAGACGATCGTGGTCTCGCTGCACGACGACACGGTGTTCACGGAGTTCTGGTCCGGCGGCGGGCGAACGGTCCCGGTGGACTTCGAGTTCGTCCAGGACGGCTCCGCGGACGGCGTCCCCGACATGGTGGATCCCGGTCCCGCCGCCATCGGCCAGCGGCTGATCCAGGCGAACGCGGGCCTGTCGAACTCGCGCGAGGTGGTCGTTCTGTTCCACTGGGACGGCGTGAGCGACCTCGTGCAGGACGTGGACATCGTCCAGTGGGGGAACGCGGGGCCCGTCTTCAACACCCTGTCCCCCGTGAAGTCCGGCGTGCAGGTGGACGGCCCGGACGCGGACACCACGCCCACCGCCTACCTCGCGGATTCGCCCGCGTCGGCGCAGGATCTCGCGTCCACCGGGGACAGCGCGAACGACGTGGGACTCACGGTCTCGCGCGTGGACTTCGACGAGGGGCTGGAAGCGCTCACCGGCGGCAACGGCCTCACCGGCAACAACGAGACCAGCGAGAACTACTCGGTGACCTGGGCGGAGAACACGGAACCGTCGCTCGGCTCTCCGGGGGAGTTCGGGCCGCCGGCGCTGCTCGGCGGCGCGGCGCGCACCGAGGACTCGTTCGAGTTGGAGTTCTCGCGCGTGCTGGATGCGGCGTCCGCCGCCCGCACGGCGTCCTACAGCATCCTCCAGGTGCTCACCCCCGCCGGCGAGCCGGCGAACGTCCCCCTCGCGGTCCGGGGCGCGGAACTGCTGGCGGACGGGCGGCGCGTGCGGCTCGCCACCGGGGATCAGGTGGCGCTGGCGCTGTACGAGGTCCGGGTGTCCGGCGTGCTGTCCGAGGACGGCAACGACGCCGTCGCGCCCGGGACGCGCGTGCTGCTCCGCGGGTTCAACCCCGGACCGGGCCTTCGCATCGTGGTGCCGCGGCGACCGTTCGTTCCCACCCTCGATGCCCCGGTGGAGATCGCGTACGAGGCGCCCCAGGGCAGGGGAATCCTGCTGCGCGTGTTCGACCCGACGGGTCGCGAGCTGTTCGTCCTCGCCGAGGAGCCCGCTCCCGCCGGCGGGCTGCGCACGATCCGCTGGGACGGCCGCGACCGGCTGCGGCAGCGGCTCCCGGCCGGCGTGTACACGCTGCACCTCGAGATCCCCGCCAGCGGGGAGGAGACCGCGGTGCCGCTGGTGATCGGCTCGCCGAACGAGGAGACGCTCCGTTGAGACGCCTCGCTTCCCTCCGCGCCGCCGCGCTCGCGCCGGTCCTCGCCGCAGCGGTTGCCGCGGCGGCCCGTCCGGCCGTCGCCGCGCCGGAGGACACGT
This sequence comes from uncultured Gemmatimonadota bacterium, assembly GCA_964571855.1. Lineage (GTDB taxonomy): Bacteria > ARS69 > ARS69 > ARS69 > ARS69 > CAYYFX01. The sequence continues at coordinate 49,187 of CAZNDO010000006.1, read as the reverse complement.
TCCTCGACCCGCCCCGCCGTTCGGAGTTCGCCCCGGCGGGACCGCTGCGCGTCGTGGGCGGCGTCACCCCGATCTCCTCGATCAACGCCAACGACGCGAACGGCCTCTCGCCGCTGGAGAGCGCCTTCGTCACGATCCGGGGCGTGGTCCAGCTTCCCACGGGAACCGCGGACCCCTTCGACGAGGCGGCGCCGCAGCCCTGGTTCTACGTGCACGACGGCACCGGCGCCGTCGCGGTCGCGCGGCAGAACGTCACGCCGATCAGCGTGGCGGCCGGGGACTCGGTGGAGGTCTCCACGTTCGTCTTCACGCAGCGCTTCGCGCCGCTGCGGGGCACGCGCACGCTGGATCTGGCGTTCGCGTTCGTGGGCGACGTGATCGTCCGCGCGTCCGGGCGTCCCCTGCAGCCCGCGGTGCCGCTGGCCGCGGGCGACGTGGCGGACCAGGGCGCGCTGCACGAGGGGCTGCTCGTCACGGTGTCCGGGCTGACGGTCGTGCAGCCGTCCGAGTGGCCCGGAACGGGAGCATCCGGCTTCGTGCGGGTCACGGACGGGGCCGACACGCTGCGCATCTACGTGGACGAGGACACGAACCTGGACGGCCTCTCTCCGCCGGCCGGCACGTTCGCCGTGACCGGGTTCGTGGCGCAGGACGACACGAACCGTCCGCCGGGAAGCGCCGGCCCGTTCCTCACGGGCCACTTCGTGTACCCGCGGTCGGCCTCGGACCTCGCCCAGGGCGACGGATCGGGCACCGCGGTCGTCGTCCCGTCCACCGTCGTGGAGGACGCCACGGGCGTCTCGCTCGCCTTCACGATCACGGGGCAGGACGCCGTGCTGGAGACCGTGCAGGTGGAGATCCCGTCCGCGTGGACGTGGACCGCGCCGGGCACCATCGCGCTGTCCGGCGCCGGGTTCGCGGGGGCGTCCGCGTCGTTCTCCGCGTCGGGCTCCGGCGGCTGGGTGGTGGAGGTCACCGGGGCCGCGGTGGACGGCGCCGCCCCGGGCACGGTCACGCTCGGCGCGCTCACCGCACCGGCCACCGCCGGCCCCAGCGTCTTCCCGGTGCGCACGGCGGCGGCCGGCGGCACGCCCGCCCCGATCCTGGGCTCGCCCGTCGTGGACGTGGTGTCCAGCGCCTCCGCCGGGGAGGTGGTGATCAACGAGCTGTACCCGCGCACGCTGGCCGCCGCGCAGGGCGTGGAACGGGCCGAGTTCCTCGAGTTGCACAACCGCACGGCGCGGGATTTCGTCATCGGCGGATGGAGCCTGGCGGACATCGGGCGCAACGCCTCGTGCACGCTCGGACCGCGGTGGGCGTTCCCGCCGGGCACGGTCCTCCCCGCGAACGGCTTCGTGGTCGTCTGCCAGACCGCACGCGATCCCGCGGCCGGCGCCGGCTTCCTCGTGGACTTCCCGGGCGTGCCCGCGGCGGTCTTCGAGATGTTCGACTCCTCGGCGCCGGCGAACCGCCCGGACGATCCCGGCACGCCGAACATGGTCCTGCTGGACCCGGGAACCGGGGACGATCGCATCTACCTGCTGGGCGGGCCGAACACGAACGCCGGCCAGTGCGAATCGCCGAGCGTCCCGGGGTTGTTCCTCCCGTTCCAGGAGCTCGTGGTCCTGCGGAATTCGCTCGGCGAGATCATCGACGTGGTCGAGTACCGCGAGCCCGGTCCGTGCACGCAGGACCTGTGCGGGCCGTCCGGACCCGGCGGCACCGGCGCGAACGACGCCTATCCGTACGGGCCGCCGAAGGTGGGGCACACGCTGGGCCGGGACGCGGCGTCGACGGACACGGACGATTCCTCGGCCGACCTCCGCCCGTCCTCCACGCCCACGCCCGGGGCCGTGAACGTGCCGGTGGACTCGGTGCCGCCCGTGCTCGGCGCCGAGGCGGGGGTGGCCATCTCCGCGGGCCTCGTGGAACTCCGCTTCGACGAGCCGGTGGATGACGCCACCGCGCTCGATCCCGCGCGCTACGCGTTCGCGCCGCCGCCCGGCGGGTCGGCCCCGGCGGTGCGGGAGGTGCTGCGCGACCCCGCGGAGCCGCTGTCGCACTTCTTCCTGGTCACCGATCCCATGCCGGCCGGCGGCGCGCTCACCCTCACCGTGTCCGGCATCACCGACATCGCCTTCGACGGCGATCCGGGCAACGCCGTCGACACCACGGTCACGGTCAACGTGCCGGCGGACGCCGTGCCCATCTGCGCGGTGCAGGAGTTCGACGAGGTCGGCTTCTCGCCGCTCGTCGGGGACACGGTCCTGGTGGCCGGGTACGTCACCATCCTGCCCACGTCGGTGGACCGGTTCTCGATCTGGGTGCAGGAGCCCGGGGAGAACGGCTGCGGCGTCAACGTGTTCTCGTTCGACATCCCCGTGGAGCTGGCGGTGTACGGGGTGGAACTGAACGATCTCGTGGTGATCCACGGCCGCGTGACCGAGTTCATCTCCGCGAGCTCCGGCTCCGGCTCGGTGACGGAGCTCGCGGGGTTCGGGAACTCGGACTTCTTCCGCTTCCTCGTGCGCGGGCTGGCCGGCCCGGAGCCGCGCGTGCGGACCACGGGCGGCGCGAACGACGAGTCCCTGGAAGGGACCCTCGTGCGCACCGAGGGCACGGTGGTGAACTCGAACTCGCTCGCCGCCTGGATCGACGACGGGTCGGGCGCCGTGCAGGTCTTCCAGAACTTCTCCGCCCTGGACCTCACGCGCTACACGGTGGGGGACCGGCTCGACGTCACCGGCGTGATCACGCAGTTCGACTCCACGGAGCCGTACTTCGAGGGCTACGAGCTGGTGCCGCAGAACCAGGAGTCCATCACGGAGGTGGGGGGCGACTTCACGGACTCCCCCGTCGTCCGTGTGGGCAAGCGCGTGCTGGTCCCGGAGCTCGGCGAGCGGATGGACATCGCCGTCACCACGCCGCGCCGGCACGACGTGATCGTGGAGATCTTCGACGCGGTGGGCCGCAAGGTGACCACGCTCCACGACGGTCTCGGGCTCGGCGAGATGCGCTTCGAGTGGGACGGGCGCGGGCAGGACGGCGCGGTCGTGGCGCCCGGCGTGTACGTCTGCCAGCTCCGCGCCACGCCGTTGGATGGCGGCCGCGTGGTCAAGCACACCGCCCCGATCGTGGTGGGGCTGCGTCTCGAGGGCGGGGAGGCACCCCGATGAATCGGCGTAGAACGCGAAAGGAAGGTGTTCCCATGGCGCTTCGCGGCGCACTTCGGGTCGTGCCGGCGGTCGCGGGGCTCTGGCTCGGCCTCGCCGCCCCCGCGCACGCCGTGTTCGACGACCTGGAGATGAGCCCGCGCGCACGCGCGCTGGGCGGAGCCTACGCCGGCCTCTCCGAGGACGCGCAGGCCATCTACTACAACCCTGCCGGCCTTGCCGCCCTGGACGGCCGGGACCTGCGGGGCACCGTGTTCCAGCCGTACGGGCTCGGGTTCCACCAGGCGAACGCGGTGGCCTTCGCCATGCCGTTCGCGGATCTCGGCACGTTCGCGGTGGGATACGCGGACTACCGCGCGGAGTGGGAGGGCGCCGTGCTCTCCATCGAGCGCACGTTCACGTTCGGCCACGGCGTGACGCTCATGGAGGACCTCTCCTCCAGCCTGGCCTTCGGCTACAACATCAACCTGTACAACCTGGACTACCCCACGCTGTCCGTCTCCGGCTTCGACCTGGGCTCGCAGTACGCCGTGGGCGTGGACGTGGGCTTCGTGGCCACGCTGCGCGAACGCACCACCGCCGGCATCTTCGCGAAGAACCTGAACAACCCCACCGTCGGCGACCCCGTGGAGGACGACCTCCCGCAGCGCGTGTCCGGCGGCATCGCGTACCGCCCGTACGACGGCGTGGTGACCGCGGTGGAGATGGAGAAGGAGCTGGGCGAGAAGGTCCAGTTCCACGGCGGCGTGGAGTTCCACGTGGCGGACCCGCTGGCGCTGCGCTTCGGCGCGCAGACGCAGCCGAACCTGTTCGACGTGGGCGCCGGGCTGGACTGGCGGCAGGTGCGCGTGGACCTCACCTACACGCACCATCCCGTGCTGGACGGCACCGTCCGGTACGGCCTCGGGCTGAAGTTCTAGGGGGGCGTCGTGGATCCCGTGCGCACTCTCCTTGCGGCACTCCTCCTCGCGGTCCTCGCGGCGGTGCCGGGGCGCGCCCAGGAGCCCGTGGACCTGAATCGCGCCACGGCCGCGGAGATCGCGGAGCTCCCGGTGCCCGGGGACGTGGCGCGCGGCATCTGGGAGTACCGCGAGTTCGTGGACTGGTACGTCACCGTCGAGGACCTGCTCCGCGTGCCCGGGCTGACGCCGGAGATGCTGCTCACGCTGCGCCCGCTCGTGAGGGTGGTCCCCGTGGAGCGCTCGCCGGAGATGCAGCGCAAGGACGACCTCTTCTACCGGTTCGAGTGGTGGGAGGGCACCGAGGGCGCGGACGAGTCCCTGGTGGAGCTGTACAAGGATCTCGCGCTGCGCCCGGTGGACGTGAACGAGGCCAGCGTGCTGGACCTGCAGAACCTGCAGAGCATGTCGCCCATCGCCGCCGCCGCCATCGCGCGCTACCGGGACCGCGTGGGTCGCATCGGCAACCAGGCGGAGTTGCGCCGCGCGCCCGGCCTTACCGGCTGGAACTACTCGAACTTGCGGAACTTCGTGACCTACGGGGACGGCGGGGAGCAGGAGCGCCGGCTGCACGGCGCGTACTCCCTGCGCGTGGAGACCACGAACTGGTTCGCGGAGGTGGAGGACATGCTCCGCGAGGACCGGGACCCGGGCCAGGGCACGAACGACAACTGGTGGGACCGGCTGTCGCTGGACACGCCGGAGCCGGCGGTGTCGCAGAAGCTGTGGCTCCGCCACGGCCGGCAGCTGCAGGGCGGGTTCGCCACGGTGCGGCGCCTGGGCGAGGACGACCTGTTCGAGACCGCGAAGGGCTTCGCGGGCGCGGAGGACGTGACCCTCGGCCCGGTCTCGGTGGAGAAGGTCATCGCCGGGAACTACGCGCTGTCCTGGGGCCAGGGCGTGGTCATGGACAACTCGGACTTCCGCTCCTCGCGGCAGTCCGGCTACGGCTTCGGCAAGCGCTACGACGGCATCCTCGGGGACCTGTCGCGCGGCGACGAGTTCTCGCTGCGCGGCGCGGCGGTGGAGTCCCGCGTGGGGCCGGCGCGGCTCCTGGCGTTCTGGTCCGACGACGAGCGCGACGCCATCCTGAACGAGGACGGCTCCGTGAACATGCTCGTGCGCATGACGCCGCGCATCGACAACGACCGGCTGGAGGCGGCCGGACTGCGCCCGATCAAGGACACGCTGGAGGAGACCACCTGGGGCGGGAACCTCCGGTGGGACCTCGGCTACGGGCGGCACGTGGGCCTCAGCGGCTACGAGAGCCGCTACGACCGGTTCTTCGATCCGAAGTGGGATCCGGCCCACCCGACGGACAAGCACCCGCTGGTGGCGGACGACGACGAGGACACCTTCGTCCCGCAGGACGCGGAGCTGTTCTCCGCCTACAAGAGCCCCGGGAAGTACCGCCGGGTGCAGGGGGCGGACTTCCAGTGGGTGCACGGCCATCTCGCCCTGCAGGGCGAGTACGGCGAGCTGGAGGTGGACGGGGAGCCGTTCAAGATCGGGGACGATCCGGGCGCGCTCGTCCTGAACGCGTACCTGCAGTACGAGAACCTGGACTTCCTCACGCTGTGGCGCGACTACGACGTGGGCTACGACAACCCGTACCAGCGGTCGTTCTCGAACTACGAGCGGTACAAGGGCACGATCGTGGAGGACTACTTCCGCCTGGAGGATCCGGTGTACGGGTACGTGTACCAGAACGCGTACCAGCCGCAGGCGGAGCGCGGGCTGTACTTCAACACGCGCTACCGGATCTCGGAGCCGCTCATCCTCGTGATGGAGATCGACAACTGGCGCCGGCAGGCGGACATGAGCAAGTACAGCCGCGTGGTGGGCCGGCTGGAGTACCGCATGCTGTTCCCGCTGCGGCTCAAGGTGCGGCACAAGTGGCAGAACCGGGAGCTGGACAACCTGGCGGACCCGTCCATCTTCAACAACATCGAGACGCGCTTCGAACTGGAGTACCGGCTCTCCCGGTACGACCAGCTGGAGTTCCTGTACGCCACGTCGTACACGAAGTGGCCGCCGCGCGGGCGCCTGCAGGGGAACCCGGACGCGGACGGCCTCAACCCCATCTCCGGCAACAACGCGTCCCCGGCGTGGGCGTTCGGCGGCTGGTGGACCCACCACACCGCGAACGAGCGCCTGCAGTTCGACGGGGCGATGTTCGTGTACGACGGCTTCCTCTGGTTCTTCGAGAAGAACACGTTCCGCGTGAGCGACGGGCAGGGGTTCCGGTCGTTCATCGAGGTCGCGGATCGCGTGTCCGACGGGCTCACGCTGCGCATGCGGTGGGTCCGGGAGAACCAGCTGCGCAACACCGCGGTGGACGTGCGCCAGTTCAACGACGAGGTCGGCGATCCGATCGACGCGGGGAACGTGAAGCGCACCACGAACTACTTCCGCGTCCAGGCCGACTGGACCTTCTGAGGAGCGGGGGAGAAGCCATGAGACGCATTCCGGCCCTAGCGGCGGCCCTGCTCCTGAGCGCGGGCAGCGCGTCCGCCCTGACCTTCTTCGACCTGGCCACGGGCGACGAGGCGCTCCTGCCCGATGCGCGTTCCGTGGCGCTGGGCCGTACGCGCATCGTGGAGGACGCGGGGGCGTTCACGGCGGCGGGCAACCCCGCGTGCCTCCCCTCCGTGCGGGGGCTCACCGGGATGCTGGGCGGCAGCGTGCTCAAGCTGAAGGAGACGCGCTCCACGCCGGCGTACGACAGCTTCGACGGCTACCTGGTGGAGTCCATCTACGTCCTGAACGACGAGTACCAGTTCGAGGGCGGGATCGGCGCGGCGCTCGGGTTCGAGTGGGGCGGGCGGCGCTGGGGTGCGGGCCTGTCGCTCTCGCCGGTGCGGGACTTCCAGTACGACTACTCGGAGGAGGTCCGCGACAACAACGCGTTCACGCAGCCACGGGACGCCCTCCTCGCGGTGAACGAGGTACAGTCGGACGGCTCCGTGGACGCGTGGTCGCTGGGCGTGGGCACGCACGTGATCCCGGAGCTCGAGGTGGGCGCCACGGTCCAGTGGCTGACCGGCAAGCACGATTTCGTGTCCCGGACCCGCTTCGTGCAGGGGGACTCCACCACGTTCACCCGCGCGAACATCTCCGGACTGGACGGCACGCGCTGGATCGTGGGCGCGCGCTGGACCCCGGTGCCGGCGGTGTCGGCCTCCGGCGTGCTGCGCAGTCGTACGCGGGTCACCGGGGACGCGCGCGAGGAGGCATCCGGCGTGGCCGCCTCCACGGGCCAGGCGGACATCACCTACCCCGTGGAACTGAGCTTCGGCGCGGCCTGGCGGCCCCGGGCGAAGGTGCGCACCACCGTGCGCGCGGAGGCCACGTGGGTGCAGTGGACGGAGTACCAGAACGACCTGCTGGCGGACGACGCGCTGGACGACGTGTGGGACGCGCGGATCGGCATCGAGCACGTGTTCTACAACAACTTCCCGCTGCGCTTCGGGCTGCGCTACGCCCCGGCGCCGCTGGACGACGAGGTGGCCACCACCGCCTTCACTTTCGGCGGCGGGGTTGACGCCGGCCGGGTGCGGGCGGACCTTTCGTTCGAGGTGGCCAACCGCCGGTACCGGCACGAGGATCTCTTCGACGACGCCGTGTTCGGCGGCGAGACCCGCGTCCGCACGGACCTCGTGGAGGAGAGCGGGACCTCCATGTTCCTCACCGTCGGCTCCACCTGGGCAGTCCTGGGAGGCTGAGCCATGTCGCGTCGCGCCGTTCCCGCCCGCTCCGCGCTGCTCGCCGGCGTCGCGCTCGTCGCGCTGGCGGCGGGTGTCGCCGACGCGCGCGTGGTCCGCCTCACCATCGTGCACACGAACGACATCCACGGCGGCATCGACCCCTCGGGCGCCACGTTCATGAGCCGGGACTTCCCCCCGAAGCTCGGCGGCGGGGCATCCATGGTCACGCTCCTGGAGCGCGTCCGCCGGGACGTGGATCGCAAGGGCGGCCACCTGATGGTGCTGGACGCGGGGGACATCTTCCAGGGCACGCCGGTGGGCACCCTCACGCGCGGCCGCGCGGTGGTGGACTTCATGAACGCCGCCGGCTACGACGCGTTCGCGCTCGGCAACCACGACTTCGACGAGGGGAAGGAGAACGCGCGGGAGCTCGTGTCGCGCGCGAAGTTCCCCGCCGTCAACGCGAACCTCGTGGACGCGGTCACCGGGGAGACCGTGGACTGGGTGGACCCCTGGATCATCAAGGACTTCGGCGACCTGCGCGTGGGGCTGTTCGGCCTCATCACGCCGGAGACCAAGAACATGAGCTTCCCGGCCAACATCGCCGGGCTGGAGTTCGCGCCGCTCGCGCCGGCGGCCCGCCGCTGCGTGGAGGAGCTGCGGCAGCAGGGAGTGGACGTGATCCTCGGCGTGGGCCACGTGGGCATCCCCTACGACCCGGCGAAGGCCCTGGCCGACCGGCTGCGGGACGGCTGGCCCGAGGAGGACGACCCGCGCGCCACCGCGATCGACGTGGCGCACGCGGTGGACGGGATCGACGCGTTCTTCGCCGGGCACATCCACAAGGGCTTCGACTACGCGTGGATCGACCCGATCACCCACACGTACATCTTCCAGACCTACGGCCGCGGTTCCGGCGCCGGCATCGTGACCTTCGACATCGACACCGACACGGACCAGATCGTGGGACATCGGTTCTGGTCGGAGCGCGGATACCTCGTCACGTTCTTCGAGGACGAGTACTGGCCGGACGAGGAGGTGTCCGGATCCATCGGCGCGGAGATCGCGAAGGCCGAGGCCGGCATGGACCGCGAGATCGGGCGCGTCACGGGGAAATTCACCCGCGGCGGGGAGGGGGAGACGCCCATGGGGAACGCGGTGTGCGACGCCATGCTGGAGGAGACCGGCGCGGACTTCGCGTTCTCGAACCTCGGCGGCATCCGGGACGAGTTCGGCCCGGGCCCGGTGACGCCGCGGGACGTGTTCAAGGTCCTGCCGTTCGACAACAAGATGGTCGTGTTCTCGATGTCCGGCGAGACGCTCCGGGAGGTGGTGGAGACGCGCGTGTCCGGGACCCACAGCGGCCTGTACATCGCCGGCGGGCGGGTGGTGTACAACGCCACGAGGCCGGACTTCGACCGCGTGGTCTCGTTCACCATCGGGGGCGAGACCTGGGATCCCGCCCGGACCTACCGCGTGGTCACCAGCGACTTCCTGGCCCAGGGCAACGTGGACCTGAAGATGCTCCCCGGGATCCCCGAGGACCGCAAGCTCTACACGGGCAAGACGATGCGTGAGGCCTTCGAGAACTGGATCGCGCGCCATTCCCCGGCGGCCCCGACCACGGATGGGCGCTGGGTGCGGGACGACGCGGCGGCGCCGGATCCGGCCTTCGCGGCCGCGGCGCGGCGGGCCACCCCGGCCCCCTGAGGCCCCCGGGGCTCTTCTCGCGATCTTTGGCGTTCCTTCGCGCCCCGCACGCATCCGGGCCCGATTTCCCGCGATTCGCGGCATACGCACCCTTGGATCCTCAGGCCGAGGTTTGATATTCTGGAGAGCCGGGGTGAGGTGGCCTCCCCGGCCGGCGTCCGTCCCGTCCCCTCGTGGGTCGCGACCCCCGCTAGACCGGCACCGCGGCGAATCGGATCGGGGTCGTCAACGCGATGTTCATGGCGATTCCGGTCCGGCCCGCTCGACTCGTTCGGGCCTCGTCGCGCGCCGGTTCCACGGCATCGAGCAACGCGAACCCTCGGGGCACTTCCCCGGAGTGAGGCTTATGCGACCGAAGATGATCGGCTCGGCGGCGCTCCTGCTCCTCGCCTTCGTCGCGCCGGCCGGCGCGCAGGTGAGGATCAACGAGATCCTGGCGAACCAAGGGACCGCTTTCGACGGCGGCGAGTACATCGAGCTCTATAACGCCGGCGGCGCGCCCGTCTCCATCGCCGGGTGGGTGCTCACCGGGACGGAGTTCGCGGGCACGTGCGGCGGCGAGCGCCACTGGCAGTTCCCGGCGGGCAGCACGATCCCCGCCGGCGGCTACGTGGTCGTGACGCGCGACAACATCGACACCGTGCCCACGGAGACGGACGACGGCTTCAAGAAGCTGTTCGGCTTCAACGCGGACTACGAGATGTACGACGCGGGCCGCTCGTACGAGACCGACGATCCCGCCGTCCCGAACCTGACGCTCCTGAACGGCACGACCAACGACGACCAGATCCGGTTCATGCCCGGCACGAGCGATTACGCGCGCAGCTGCTCGGGCTCCTTCAACCGCTACGAGGCGTTGTACCTGTACAACGGCGTGCCCGGTGCGGGCGGCGTGATCCAGGACGTCCTGGAGTACGACGATCCGGCGTACTGCCTCTCGGACGCCTGCCTCGGGATCGGCGCCAGCGACAACGACGCGCTCGACGTAGTCCCCGGCGTCGGCCAGTCCATCGGCCGCAACGCCGCCGGCGGCGACACGAACAACAGCGCCGTGGATTTCTTCCTCAGCACCCCCACGCCGAAGGCGGCGAACATCCCGAACGCGGGGCCGTCGCTGTCGAACCTCGTGGTGAACAACCCGGATCCGTTCGCCGGCGAGACGGTCCCCGTGACCATCGACGCCGTGGACGCGAACGGGATCGGCAACGTGTACCTGGTGTACGCCGTCAACGGCGGCGCGCCGGACTCGCTGCTCATGGCGAACGTGGGCGGGAACTCGTACCGCGCCACCATCCCCACGCAGGCGGACCAGGCGCACGTGACGTACTTCATCCGCGCGCGGGACGCCGGCGCCCCGGTGGGCATCAGCAAGTTCCCGTTCTTCGGCACGCGGCAGCTGCGCTTCGGCACGCAGACCATCTTCCAGTGCCAGTTCCATTCGCCGCCCTCGGACACCGGCAGGTCGGCCGAGGTCGGGCGCGCCGTGAACATCCAGGGCATCGTGACGACCGAGTCCGGGCCCTACGACGTCAGCGGGAACGTGGTGTTCACGGTCCAGAACGGCACCGGCTTCTGGAACGGCATCTGGGTCTTCGACGACTTCGGGACCAGCTCGGTCACGCGCGGGGACAGCGTGCGCGTCTCCGGCACGGTCGTGGAGTTCAGCGGCCGGACCGAGCTGGAGATCCTGGGCGGCACGAACGTCACCGTCCTGGCCAGCGGTCGCCCGCTGCCGGCGGCCTTCAACGCCACCGCCAGCCAGCTCACCACCGGCGCCACCTTCGGCGAGCTCCTGGAGGGCGTGCTCACGCAGGTGCCGAACGTCACGGTCACGAACCCCGCGCTCGGCTTCGGGGAGTGGGAGATCTCGGACGGCACCGGCGCCTGCCGCGTGAACGACGAGGCCTTCTACAACTACATCCCCACGCTCGGGGACTCCCTGGACCTCGTGCGCGGCATCGTGGACTACTCGTTCTCGGACCGGAAGATCGAGCCGCGCGACAACGGCGATATCCTGGGCCCGCCGGTCGTGACGAACGTGCGGTACTCCCCGGTCCCGCCGGTGTCCACCAGCCCGGTCACGATCACCTGCACGCTGATCGACAACGGGACGATCCCGCGCGCCAAGCTGTACTTCTCCACGAACAACGGCGCCACGTACGACTCCACGAACCTCGTGAACACGGTCGGCACCACGTGGCAGGCCGTGATCGGCCCGTTCGCGAACCTCACGGACGTGGACTACAACGTCCAGGTCACGGACAACGACGGCTTCAACGGCCGCGCGCCGGCCGCCGGGAACTACGACCTGTTCGTGGGCTTCCGGACGATCCAGCAGGTCCAGGGCACGTTCGTGGCCGCGGGCAACGACAGCTCGTTCTACGAGGGCCAGCCGGTGAACCTGGCGGGCATCGTGACGATGGCCCCGGGCACGATCGCGGACAACATCTTCGCGATCCAGAACCACTGGTCCACGGACCCGTCGTACCGCGGCATCCAGGTCTTCTCCGGCGGCAGCCTCGTCGGGCAGATCGAGCTGGGCGACTCGGTGGCGGTGTGCGGCGACGTGGACGAGTACTTCGGCCTCACGCAGCTCCGCATGCACTTCACGGAGTCCTGGCACGACTACGGCCAGGTCGGGGAGCTGCAGGGCTACACGCTGAGCACGTCCGCGTTCGGGCCGGACTCCACCGGCCTCCTGCCGGCGTCCGAGCCGTGGGAGGGCGTGCTGCTGCAGTTCAACGGCTCCACCGTCACGAACGCGCTGGCCGGCTTCGGGCAGTACTACATCGACAACACGGTGCCGTTCACCGGGGCCGAGACGCTCGTGGACGACGAGGGCCGGCTGGGCGGCGGGCTGACGTACGTCCCGGCGCTGTCGGACATGCGCACCTACCGCGGGCTGGGGGACTTCACCTTCGGCCAGTACAAGCTGCAGCCGCGGAACGATCACGACATCCTGCCGTTCAACCCGGCCGACGCGACGGATGCGCCGGTCGTGGCGGGGGTGCCGCTGCGGTTCGCGCTGTACCAGAACGCGCCGAACCCGGTGTCCGCGTCGGGCACGCGCTTCGCGTTCGCCCTGCCGCGCGCGGAGGACGTGACGCTGCGGGTGTTCGACGTGCAGGGCCGCCTCGTGAAGACGGTGGCGAAGCAGCGCTTCGACGCCGGCCGGCACGCGGTGGAGTGGAACGGCACGAACGACCAGGGACAGTCGGTCTCCTCGGGCGTGTACTTCTTCCGCCTCAGCGCGGGGAAGGACGAGGCCACGCGGAAGCTGACGTTCCTGCGCTAGGGAACCCGGGGGCGGGGGGAGCGCTCCCCCCGCCTCCACTCCCCCCGTCCGCGCGATCGACGGACGGGGGCCATCCGGTCCCGGAAGGGGCCGGCGCACCAGGGCCGGGATGTCCCGGTCCGGCGGGGCGCAGGGCGTCCCGTTCCTCACTCTCCGGAGGGGCAGCATGATGAAGGCTACGACCCTGGCTTCGGTGGCGGTCATCGCGCTCGCGGGCGCGGCGAATGCCGTCACGATCAACGAGGCCGTGATGAACGACGACCTCACGGACGACCGCGAGTACGTCGAACTGTGCGGCAACGGCGAGTCGCTGGACGGGCTCACCCTGGTTGTGATCGAGGGCGAGGGCACCACCGCGAAGGGCATTATCGACGTGGCGATTCCGCTCTCCGGCCCGATCTCCGGGTACTACGTGATCGGCGACGCGGCGGTCTCGCCCGATCTCCTGCAGGCGCCCGCCTGGATCGAGAACGGCGGTCTCACGATCCTGCTCGTCTCGGGGTTCAGCAGCGCGGTCGGTACCGACATCGACGTGAACAACGACGGCGTCGCGGACGTCTCCATCGGCACGATCGTGGACGGCGTCGGCGTGGCCATCCCGTCCGCGGGCGACGCCACGTACTTCGGTGTTCCCACGCTCGGCCCGGACACGGGCAACACGGGCACGGCGAACTTCGACGTGGCGGGCGTGGTCCGCTGCACCGATTGCGACGGAGCCTGGGGCATGATCTGCCTCAGCGGCACCGAGCCCGCGGGCGCCGCCTGCGATACGGGCAACACGTTCAACCCGTACTTCGTGGAGTACGCCTCGCCGGGCGCTCCGAACCTCTGCCCGCCGGTCAGCGTCGAGTCCGAGACGTGGGGCAAGACGAAGGCCAGCTACCGGTAGCCTGCGCTTCCGGAATCGTTCCACGGGCGGGCGGGCCGAAGGGTCCGCCCGCTCCTTTTCCATACCCGCCCCTTGACCGATCTGGGCGCCCTCCTAGGTTGCGTCTCCCGCGGCGGGCGCGTCCGCGTCCGCTTCTCCCCGTGGCACATCTCCCCGTACCCGAATCCGGGAGGATCCCATGCCACGTCACGTTCCTCTGCTCGTGCTGTCCGGTGCGCTGTTCGCCGCGCCGGCCGCCGCGGGCGTTGTGATCAACGAGGTGATGCCGTCGCCGCACGCGGACTGGTCGGGGGACGCCCGCTCCTCCGCGGTGGACGACGAGTGGGTGGAGCTGGCGAACGCCGGCTCGGACCCGCAGGACCTGGCCGCGCTGTACCTGGCGGACGGCGACCGGCCCGCCACCCCGCGCGTCGGTTTCGAAGGCACGCTCGCGCCCGGGGCCACGCGCTTCGTGACCGGCGAGCACGCGCTGGACTGGCAGTCGGCGCACGGCGGCTCCGCGGAGGGCCTGGCGCTGGACGACCGGGACGAGGTGGCGTTGTACCGCGTGGCCGGCGGCACGGCGGAGCGCCTGGATGCGCTGACGTGGGACGCCACCGTGCCGGACGTTTCGTGGGGCCGCATGCCGGACGGGACCGGCGTGTTCGCGGCGTTCGACGCGCTCGCCGGCGGCGGCGGGCCGCAGCCCACGCCGGGCGGGGCGAACGGCGGCATCGCCACGCCGAAGATCCTGGACACGGAGCGCCGCCCGGCGGCGCCCACCAGCGCGGACGAGGTGCGCGTGCGGGCGCGGGCGGGAGACGCGGACGGGGTGGCCGCGTGCGTGCTGGTCGTGCGCCTCGACGGGGGCGTCGCGCAGGAACTGCCCATGACGCTCGTGGACGGCACCACGTCCCTCGGAACGTGGGAGGCGGTGATGCCGGCGCAGCCGGCCGGCCGCTCCGTCAGCTACCACGTGCGCGTGTCCGACGGCGCGCTGCTCGCGCAGACGAACGACGACTCCTTCGTGGTGTCGCCCGCCGCGGGTGGCGCCGTGGCGCTGAACGAGATCCTGGCCGATCCGCCGCCCGATCCGGAGGGGGATGCGAACGGGGACGGCGTGCGGCACAGCGCGGACGACGAGTTCATCGAGATCGTGAACCACGGGACCGCACCGGTGGACCTGTCCGCGTGGTCCCTCGCGGACTCGGCCGCGGTCCGGCACGTGTTCCCCGAGGGCCTCGTGCTGGCGCCCGGCGCCATGTACGTGGTGTTCGGCGGCGGCACGATCACCGGCATCCCGTCGGGCGCGGACGTGGCGTCCACCGGGGGCCTCTCGCTGAACAACACGTCGGACCAGGTGCGCCTCCTGGATGCGGCCGGCGGGGCGCAGGACAGCCACGCGTACGGTTCGGAGGCCAACGCGGACCAGTCCCTCATCCGGATCCCGGACGGGAGCGGCGCGTGGACGCGTCCCCTGGATGCGGGCCTGCCCTGGCGATACTCGCCCGGAGCCCTGAACGCGGAGCCGGCGGCGGTGGAAGCCGCCAGTTGGGCGCGCATCAAGGCGCTGTACGCGCGGTGACGCGGTCCCGTGCGGGCGGGCGGCGGATCCCGCGCCCGCCCGCACGGCCTTCCGTCTGGTCCGTGCGGCACGCGACTGATAGACTCGCCAACCCTGCCGGGAGGAGAGTCGTGGACGCCGTCCTGGATCACATCGACGCACGCAAGGAAGAGTCGGTCCGCATCCTGGCGGACCTCCTGCGGATTCCCTCGATCAGCGCGGATCCGGCGCGCAAGGCGGACGTCCGCCGCGCCGCGGACCACCTCGCCGGCATCCTCCGCGCGGAGGGCATCCCGGAGGTGGAGATCGTCCCCACGCCGGGGCATCCCATCGTGCTGGGGAAGTGGGCCGGGGATCCCACGGCGCCCACGGTGCTCGTGTACGGACACTACGACGTGCAGCCCATCGCCACGCCGGACGCGTGGAGCGCGCCGCCCTTCGAGCCGGTGGTGCGGGACGGGAAGATCTGGGCGCGCGGCGCCACGGACGACAAGGGCCAGCTGCTCACCCACGTGCTGGCGGCGGGCGCGTTCCTGAAGAAGGAAGGCCGGCTGCCCGTGAACCTGAAGTTCCTGCTGGAGGGCGAGGAGGAGGTAGGGAGCCGGAACCTCGCGGACTTCGTCAAGGCGAACCGGGAGCGCCTCGCGTGCGATGTCGTGGTCATCTCGGACACCGCCATGGCCGGGCCGGGGATGCCGTCCATCTGCACGGGGCTGCGCGGCATCGCGTACGTGGAGCTCACCGTGCGCGCGGCCACGCAGGATCTGCACTCCGGCGCGTTCGGCGGTGCGGTGGACAATCCGGCGCTCGTGCTCGCGCGCGCGCTCGGGGCGCTGAAGGACCCGGAGACGGGGCGGATCCTGATCGACGGCTTCTACGACGACGTCCGCACCGTGGACGCGGCGGAGCGGGACGGGTGGGGTCGCCTCGGCAGCCAGGACGCGCATTACCTGGAGATGACCGGCGCGCCGGCGCTGTTCGGGGAGAAGGGCTTCAGCGTGGTGGAACGGATCTGGGCGCGTCCCAGCCTGGACGTCAACGGGATCTGGGGCGGGTTCACGGGGGAGGGCAGCATGACCGTGCTCCCGGCGCGCGCCAGCGCGAAGGTGAGCATGCGGCTGGTCCCGGATCAGGACCCGCACCGCGCCGTGGCGCTCCTGCGCGCACAGATCGGGAAGCTCCTGCCGCCCACCGTGGTGCTGGAACGCTTCGACGACCTGCACGGGGGCATCCCGTGGGTCGCGCCCGCTGGGCATCCCGTGCTGCGGGCCGCGTTCGCCGCCGTGGAGAAGGGCTTCGGGAAGGCGCCCGTGGCCACGCGCGAGGGAGGGTCCATCCCCATCGTGCCCATGCTCGAGGACACGCTGGAAGCGCCGGTCGTGTTGCTGGGCTGGGGCCTGCACGACGAGGGAGCGCACGGCCCGGACGAGCATTTCGATCTCGCGAACTTCCACGGCGGCATCCGTGCTTCCGCGCACTTCCTGCGCGAGGTGGGCGGACTCCCGCGGAACGGCGGGCGCTCCTCCGCGTGACGGGGCACGGCCCCGCGGGCATGCGGTCCCGTGGCGTGGCGCGTCCCGCCCTGCACGCCGCGGCGGGGTTCGGAGCGCTGCTGCTCGGCGTCCTGGACACGCGCGGGGCCGTGGCCCTCGCCGTGCTGCTCGTCGTCCACAACGTCCTGCTGCTCCCGCTCTATGCGCCGGGGGTGATGCGGCCGCCGGGACCCCGCCCCGACGCGGGCGTCCTCTCGTACCCGCTCGTCGTGCTGGCAACCGTGCTGCTCCTCGGCGCGCGGCCGCACTGGGCCGCGGCCGCCTGGGCCGTGCTCGCGTGGGGGGACGCGGCCGCCGCGGTCGCGGGGCCCCGTCTCGGGGGTGCGCGCTGGCCGTGGAATCCGGCAAAGCGCCTCGCGGGCAGCGCCGCCTTCGTGCTCGCCGGGAGCGCCGCCGGCGCCGCAACGGCCGGTTTCGTGGCCGCCGCGGGCGGGTGCGGGCCATCGGCCGCCGCGCTCGTGGCAACGGTCGTCGTCGCGGCGCTCGCGGCGGCCCTGGCGGAGTCGGCGCCGTCCGGGGTGGACGACAACGTGCGCATCGGCGCCGCCTGCGGTGCGGTGTTCGGCGCGGCGGCGCTGGTCGACCCCGCGCGCGCGGGCGTCGCGCTGGAGGGAGTCGGCGCGCGCCTGCCCTGGGCGCTGCCGGCCGCCGCGGCCGCGGCCGGGGCGGGACTCGCGGCGGGCGCCCTCCGGCGGTCGGGGGCCGGGGCGGCGTTCGCCCTCGCGCTGTGCTTCCTCCTCGGCGAGGGGTGGCGCGGCCTGGCGGTCCTTGTGGCGTTCGTGTCGCTGGCCACGGCGGCCACGCGCGCCGGCCGCGTGCGGAAGGAGTCCCTCGGCATCGCGCAACCCGCGGGGGGCCGGCGGGGCGCGTCGCATGCCCTCGCGAACGGCGGCCTCGCGGCGGCCCTGGCGGGACTGGCGCCGTTCGTGGCCGCCGCTCCCGCCCTGCGGTTGGCCTGGGTCGGCGCGCTCGCGACCGCGGCGTTCGACACGGTCGCCACCGAGGCCGGGGGTGCCTGGGGGCGCCGGGCGTGGAGCATCCCGCACGGGCGCGCGGCGGCTCCGGGGACGCCCGGCGCCGTGTCGCTCCCCGGATCCGCGGCCGGAGCGGCGGCCGGGCTCGCCGTGGCGGCGGTCGCGGCGGCAGCGGGCCTGGTCCGCTGGCCGCTGGTCCCGTGGCTCGGCCTGTCCGCCGCGGCCGGCAGCTTCGCCGAGTCCTGGGCGGCCGGGAGCCCATGCCTGCGTGCCCGCCTCGGCCCGCACGCCCGGAACCTCCTCAACACGGCCCTCGGGGCTCTCCTGGCCGCCCTGGCCGCATTGGCGCTCCCGCAACTGACATTCGGGTAGCACGTTGGCATGACGACCTGAGACTCCCCTGGAGCTCGAACGCCCATCTCGCGTCCGGGAATCCAGGTAGCGGCGCGCGGCCTTGACCCGTCGGGCCGGGCGTTGCTATGTTTTCCGCATTCGAGGCCGTTCTTTGCGGGATCTCCGGGTTGGCGCGGAGTTCTTCCGCTTCGTGGGATGACCTCCCGGGAGAGGGGCGGTATGACCAAGGCGGACCTGGTCGAAGAGATCGCGAACACGACGGGCCTGACCAAGAAGGACACCGCGCTGGCGGTGGATCATCTCATCCAGGCGGTCAAGGACGCCCTGCAGATGGGGCACCACATCGAGATCCGCGGCTTCGGGACGTTCAAGGTGAAGCAGCGGAAGGCGCGGACCGCGCGCAACCCGCGCACGGGAGACCCGGTCCAGCTTCCGCCCCGCAAGGTGGCGGTCTTCAAGGTCTCCAAGGAGTTGAAGGATCGGATCTCCCCGGACGGGGAGGGCTGATCGCCCGGTCGCTGGCAGGACGACATCCCGGATCGACACCCCGGACGCTCCGCCCGGAGCGTCCCCTGGAGCACGGCGCATGAACTCCGACATCATGGACATCAGCGAGGCCGCGTCCTACCTGAACATCAAGAAGGGCACGCTCTACCGGCTGGCCAAGAACGGGCGCATCCCGGCGGTCAAGATCGGCGGCCAGTGGCGTTTCAAGCGGGACCGCCTGGACGCGATGTTCCGCCTGCCCGAGGACGTCCTCCGCGCCAAGTGACGCCGCGTTTCCCGCGGACGCCCACGGCTGGGCGGGTGCACGGCCGTGGTGAGGCCCGTTCCGCAGGGCTCCCCGTGCGCGCGTCGCCGGGATCCCGCGCGGGGATTCGGCTTCCCGACGGCCACGCCCGGAGATCCGCGCCCCGCGTGGGCTCCCGCGATCGCGGGCCCGAAAGGCGTTGACAGGCGCGGGGGGCGGGCCTAGCCTGCGCGCGGCTCTTCGAACCGAGAGTCGCCACGGTGTGGCGGAGGAGGATGGGTGATGAACAAGGCGGATCTCATCGAGGCGGTCGCGAAGACGTGCCAGCTGTCCAAGAAGGACGCCACGAACGCGGTGAACGCCACGATCGGCACGATCAAGAAGGAAACGAAGAAGAGCGGCATCTCCATCGTGGGCTTCGGCAGCTTCAACACCGTGAAGCGGAAGGCCCGTCAGGGGCGGAATCCCCAGACCGGCGAGAAGATCACGATCAAGGCCTCGAAGTCGGTGCGCTTCCGCCCCGGCAAGGCCTTCAAGGGAATGCTCTAGTCCGAGTTCCGGCACGAACCGCGGGCCCCGGGCACCGCGCCCGGACGGCCCGATCATCGAAGAGCCCGGAGATCCGGCAGGCTGCCTCGGGTGGCCTGCCGTTCTCTTCACCGGGCCGCCACGCCAGGGAACTCGCGGGGCGGGTGGGGGAGTTCCAGGGCATGATCGCTACCGGTGACCCGCCGTCGATGCGCGCCGCGGCCGTGCGGGTGCTGCTCGTGGCGGCGCTGTGCTCCGCGCCGGTCGCGCGCGCGGACGTCGTGGACGAACTGCGCGATGCGGTGCTCCCGTTCCGCGGGATCGGCCACGCGGACGTCCAGGCCTATCGCGTGGAGCTCACGTTGCCCGAGGACGGCGAGGATCCGGTCCCGCTGCAGGAGCTGTGGCGCGCGCCGGCGGACTACGGGCTGCGTGCCGCCGGCTCCGCTCCGGCCGCGGTGGTGCGGAGCTGGGCCATCTTCCTGGAGCCGCTGTACGTGGCGCGCGCGTCGCTGCTGGACGGGGATCTCGAGCGGGGCGCGGCCCGGCTGCGCGAGGTGGCGAAGGGGGAGTCCCGCGCGGAGCTCGCCGGTCGCACGCTCCGGCTGGAGCTTCCCGCGGAGCCGGACTCCGCGCTGCCGGATCTCCTGCGCGACGTGGTCCGCCTGGACGCCAGCCTGGACGCGAAGGCCCGGCTCACCGGCTTCCGCCTCCAGCTCCGCGGCGCCCCGGGACGCGCGGGGGAGACGCTGCGCCTCGAGTGCACTTGGGCGGACGCGCGCGCGCCGCAGCCCACGCTGTGCACCTGGACTCTGCCCGACGGCGGCACGGTGACCGTGACCACCACGTTCCGCGACGAATCCGGCCGCCGCGTTCCCGGCTCGCGTCAGGTGATCTTCCCGAGCCGCTACGACCCGGGCGAGACGGAGGAGATCCGCATCGACTACGGCCCGTACGAGCTGAACCCGCCCGGCGATCCCCTGGCCGCGAAGGGAACGTTCCGCTTCGACGAGAACGGCCTGGCTGCCGACTAGCGCTCGCCGCCCACCGCCGGGCATCTGCCGTCCCGCCCGATCATCGGCCTTGATGCACCCGAGCCCGCCGGCCCCCCGCTCCTCAACGCGCGCGGCGCTGTTCCGCCCCGCAGCGGCCCGGAAGCGGGAGCGCGCCACCCGGTGCGGGGACCGGACGGGTCGGGCGCCCGGGGGTCCTCCGCGCGGGCGTCCGAGCACGCACGCACGCGCCCGCAGGGCGCGGCGCGTTCGCGCGCAGGGGCCCGCGCGGAGGACCCCGGCCGCCCGACCCATCCGGCACCCGCACCCCGCTCGCCCCCCGCTCGCGCCCCGCGTCAGAACAGAAGGAACAGCACCGCGAGCACCCCCGCCGCCGTCCCGGTGGATGCGAACAGGCGCTCGTCGAAGCGCGTGCCGTCGGCCTCCTCGTCGAGGAGCGCGCGGCGGCCGAGCGCGAGGTTCGCGGCCCAGAGCAGGGACAGCAACGCCAGGTCGCCCCGGCTCATGGCGAAGACCATCGGCGTGTTCGGCCACGGCCGTCCCGTGACCTGGAACGCGTGCACGGCGCCGACCATGGCGATTCCCAGGAACACGAAGCCGACCGCGAGCCCGCCCAGGAGACCCGACGGCCCCACGCTGAGCTGGCCGCGGAGCGCCTGCACGGCTGCGGCGCCGGCGCCCAGGAAGAGGAAGGTGGCCAGCCACGCGGAGAGGCCGGCGATCCCGCCGAGCACGGGCCAGCTGCGGCCCTCGAAGCGGAGCGTGTAGCTTCGGCCCTCGTTCGCATCCGACGGCAGCGAGACCACGAGCCCCGCGGCATCCTTCGCCTCCAGCACGTAGCGCGTCACCTGGCCGCGATCCCGCGCGGGAAGCCGGCCGACCGCGTCACCCCGGTCCACGAAGCGCAGCGGGATGCGCGTCTCGGTGCCGTCGTTCTCCAGCACGCGGATCCACGCGGAGAGGTGCGGCGCCTCCAGGGAGCTCTGCACGCGGGCGCGGATCTCCGCATCCTGGCCGGCCAGCGCGCGCTCCGGGGGGCGGTGCTCCAGGCGCAGGGAGAGGCGGCGGTGCACTTCGGCCACGTCCCGCCCGGAGGAGCACGCGGCCAGCGATGCGAGCGCGACAAGCGCCGGCAGGAGGCGGAGCGGACGAACCCGTTGCCGGATCCTGTGATCTCGGCGCACTCGACACCTCCCGCGGCACCGCACGGGCGGCGGATTCTAGGAGCGGCGTCCCGGGGTGTCAAGGAACGCCCCCGCGCGCGCCGCCCGCCACGCGCCGGCGCGAGGCTTCCCCGCGGGCGGGGCCGGCACTAGACTCCCACGCCGGACCGCCGGCCCGGCCGGGGAGGACGTCGTGAGGATCCTGATCGTGGGCGCCGGCGAGGTGGGCACGTACATCGCGGAGCGGCTCGTCCGCGAGGGACACGACCTGGTCGTCCTGGACCGGGATCCCGCCGCGGTGGAGCGGGTCAACGCGCTGGACGTGTACGGCGTGGTCGGGGACGGCACGGACCCCGCCGTGCTGCGCGAGAACGGGATCGACCACACGGACCTGCTCCTCGCCGTCTCCCAGATCGACGCGGTGAACCTCGTGGCCTGCGGCCTTGCCGGGAGGCTGGGGGCCACGCGCTCCGTGGCCCGCCTGGCCGGCATCCGCTCGGTCGAGGACGAGCGGCTCGCGCGCGAGGCGTTCGGCGTGGACTGCGTGATCAACCCGAAGGAGGAGGCGGCCCGCGAGATCGTGGGGCTGCTGGAGGGCCAGAGCGTCACGGACTCCCTGGAGTTCGACGACGGCCGCGTCCGCCTGCTCGGCGTGCGGATCGAGCCGGACTCGCCGCTCGCGAACCGGAGCCTCTCCGAGCTGAGGGACGTGTACGACGGCATCCACGCGCTCGTGATCGCCATCGTGCGGGACGGCACCACGATGATCCCGCGCGGGGACCACCGCATCCTCCCCGGGGACCGCGTGTACCTCATCGGCGTGCACGAGGAGCTGGCGCGCGTGCTCGCCACGCCCGACGCGGCGCCCGTCGCGGGCGTGCGCCGCGTCCTCGTGGTGGGCGGCGGCTCGGTGGGGGCCGGCGTGGCGTCCCGGCTGGAGGAGAAGGGTTTCGACGTGCGCCTGCTGGAGCTGGACCGCCGCCGCTCCGAGGAGCTGGCCGCCACCCTGCGCCGCACCACCGTCCTGCACGGCGACGGCACGGACCTCGTGGCGCTCAAGGAGTCCGGCGTCGCGGGCGCCGAGGGGTTCGTGGCCACGTCCGGCGACGAGGAGAACAACGTGATGGCGGCGCTGCTGGCGCGCCACCTCGGCGCGCGCAAGGTGGTGGCGCTGGTGAAGCGTACGGACTACATCCCGGTGCTGAAGGAGATCGGCCTGCACGCGGCGGTCAACCCGCGCCTCACCGCGGCCGGCGCCATCCTGCGCTTCGTGCGCCGCGGGCACATCCTGCAGGTCGCCACGTTCAAGGACATCGACGCCGAGGTCCTCGAGCTCGCCGCCTCCGAGCGCTCCCGCATCGTGGGCAAGCCCATCCGCGACGTGAAGTTCCCGAAGGACGCGATCCTGGGCGGCTACTCGCGGGGCGACACGTTCGGCATCCCGGACGGCGACACGGTCCTCGAGCCCCACGACAAGGTGATCGTGTTCGCGCTCCCCTCCGCCATCGCGAAGGTCGAGCGGATGTTCTCCTGACGATGAGTCCGCGCGGCGTCCTCCAAGCGATCGGCGCGGTCGTGGTGTTCGTCGGCGTGGCGATGCTGGCGCCGCTCGGCGTGGCGATCGCGCACGGCGGCGCGGACGTTTTCGCGTTCGGCGTCTCGTGCGCGGTCACGATCGCGGCCGGGGCCGGGTTGATCCTGGCCACGCGCGGTTCCTTCGACCTGGGCGTCCGCGACGCCTTCGGCGTGGTCGCCTTCGGCTGGGTCGCGATGACGCTGTTCGGCAGCCTGCCGTTCCTGCTGTCCGGCGTGACCCCCGCATTCGTGGACGCCGTGTTCGAGACGATCTCCGGCTTCACCACCACCGGCGCGTCCATCCTGCCGGAGGTGGAGTCGTTGCCGCGGGGCATCCTGTTCTGGCGCGCGCTCGTGCAGTGGATCGGCGGCATGGGGATCATCCTGCTTTCGCTCGCGGTGCTCCCGATGCTCGGCGTGGGCGGGATGCAGCTGTACCAGGCCGAGTCCCCCGGTCCGAGCCCGGACAAGCTGACGCCGCGCATCCGGCAGACCGCGGCCTACCTGTGGGGCGTGTACGCCGCGCTCACCGCCCTGGAGACGGGCGCGCTCCGGGCGGCCGGGATGACCTGGTTCGACGCCGTGTGCCACTCGTTCACGACGATGGCCACGGGCGGCTACTCCACGCGGAACCGCAGCATCGCCGCGTACGAGAGCCCCGCGATCGAGTGGATCGTGATCCTGTTCATGTGGCTGGCCGGCGCCAACTTCGCGCTGCACTACCGCGGGGTGCGCTCGCCGAAGCGGTACTTCCAGGATCCGGAGTGGCGCGCGTACCTCGCTGTCACGCTCGGCGCCGTGGCGCTGCTGGCCGGGGGCCTGTACTGGGTGCACGGCTACGACCCGGAGCGCGGCCTGCGCGGCGCCGCGTTCCAGGTCGTCTCCTTCATGACGACCACGGGGTACGCCACGGAGGACGTGGAGCTGTGGCACCCGGCGATGCGCTGGGTCCTGCTCCTGCTCATGCTGATCGGGGGCTGTGCGGGCAGCACCGCGGGGTCCATCAAGGTCGTGCGCCACCTCATCCTCGCGAAGGCGGGGCTGCAGGCGCTGCGGCTGACCGCGGCGCCGCGCGTGGTCCGTCCCGTCACGCTGGGCCGCGGCCGGCGTGTGGACGACTCGATCGTGCGCGAGGTGCTGGGCTTCTCGTTCCTGTACATGGCGCTGCTCGCGGGCGGGACGCTGGCGCTCGCGGCGTTCTCGCCGGACCTGGAGACCGCGCTCAGCGCGGCGGCCACGTCGCTGGGCAACGTGGGCCCGGGGTTCGCCGCCATCGGCCCCTTCGACAACTTCGCCTGGTTCGACCCGGCGGCGAAGTGGCTCCTGATCGTGCTGATGCTCGTGGGCCGCCTGGAGATCTACACCGTGCTCGTCCTGTTCCTGCCCGCCACCTGGAGGCGCTGATGGACGGCGCGGTCCTCGGCGTCTCGCTGGCGGGGTTGCTGGCGCTCTCCGGCTTCTTCTCCGGGTCGGAGACGGCGCTGTTCTCCCTGTCGACCGCACGGCTGCGGGAGCTGGGGAAGGGCGGCGCGCCCTCGGACCGCGCGCTGGCCCGGCTGATGGAGAGCCCGCGCCGCGTCCTCGTCACCATCCTCCTGGGCAACCTCGTCGTGAACACGCTCGCGTCCGCGCTGGCGTCCGCGGCGATCATCCGCGCCACCGGCAGCGCGGGCCTCGGTGTGGTCGTGGCCACCGTCACGATGACCTTCCTGCTGCTGGTCGTGGGGGAGATCGCGCCCAAGACCGTCGCCTACCGCAACGCGGAGCCGGTGGCCCGCTTCGTGGCGCGCCCGCTGCTGTGGCTGGGGCGCGCGCTCGCCCCCGTGCGCTGGCTGTTCCTGCGGGCCACCGACCTGGTCGTGGGCGAGGAGCGGCGCCCCGACGATCGCGTGGATCTCTCCGAGGCGGAGGCGATGCTGCGGATGGCGCACGCCGAGGGCGAGGTGGAGACGCACGAACGCGATCTCGTGCTCGGCGTGCTGGAACTGGGCAGCTCCCCCGTGGGCGACGTGATGACGCCGCGCCTGGAGATCTTCTCGCTGCCGGGGGACATGCGGGTGGAGGATGCGCGCGGCGTCCTGCGGGAGTCCGGCTTCTCCAAGGTGCCGCTGGCGGGCGAGGGGCCGGACGCGCTGGACGGGTTCGTGACCGCGGTGGACCTCCTTCGGTCGCCCGACGACGCGGAACTCCGCTCCCTCGCGCGGCCCGCCGCCTGGGTGCCGGAAGTGAAGCCGGCGTTGGAACTGCTGGAGGAGTTCCGGACCTCGGGCTCCCGGCTCGCGTTCGTCGTGGACGAGTACGGGCACCTCTCCGGCCTCGTGACGCTGACGGACCTGCTGGAGGAGATCTCCGGCGAGCTCATCGAGCGCGCCGACGTCCCGAAGGTGCTGTACCAGCGGCTCGAGGGGAACCGGGTCTCCGTCCCCGGGCGCATGGAGATCCGGTTCTTCAACGAGCAGTTCGGGACGGCGCTCGAGTCGGAGGAGAACGAGACGTTGGCGGGGCTCGTGCTGGAGCGGCTGGGGAGGATCCCCGCGGCCGGCGACGCGCTCGTGCTGGACGGCCTTGCGGTGCGCGTGACGCGGGCGGAGCCGCACCGCATCGTCACGATCGAGATCGACCTGCCGCCGGGGACGGCGCCGCGCGGGGAGGCGTCGTGACCATGGAGGTCGGGCTCGCGATGACGGTGCTGGTGGTGCTGAGCGGGTTCTTCTCCGGGTCGGAGATCGCGCTCGTATCGGCCGGCCGCGCCCGGCTGGAGTCGCTGGCCGCGGAGGGCCGCCGGGACGCGCAGCGCGCGCTGCGCCTGCTCGCGGACACGCCGGCCACGATCGCGGCGCTGCTCGTGGGGAACAACCTCGTGAACACGGGGCTCTCCGCGCTCGCCACCGCCGTCGCCGTCTCGATGTCGCCGGAGCGGGGCGTGCTCGTGGCCACGCTCGTGGTCACGCCGGTGCTGCTGTTCTTCGGGGAGATCGCGCCGAAGGCGCTGGCGCGCGGCCGGCCGACACGCTGGCTGCGCGCGACCTCGTCCCCGCTCGCCGCGGCCTGCGCCCTGCTGCGACCGGGGGTGGCGCTCACCTCGGGCGCGACCCGGCTGCTCCTCGCCCTGCTGCCCGCCAGGACCGCGGAGCCCCGTCCGATCCTGCGGCGCGAGGAACTCGTGAGCATCTTCCTGTACGGCTCCGCCCGCGACGAGGGGCGGGCGACGCCCTCCGCGCACTGGTTCCGCATGGCGGGGCGCGCGCTGGAGCTGGGCCGCCGGCGGACCGCCGAGGCCATGGTTCCGCTGCGCGCGGACCGCTCGTGTCCGGCGGACGGCACGGTCGGGGAGGCTCTCGCGAAGGTGCGCGCCGGGGGTTCGCGGTACCTCGCCGCGGTGGACGGCCACGGCAACGTGGAGGGGTTCGTGGCGGCGAAGGCGCTGCTCGGGCTGCCCGCGGACCTCCGGCTGCGCCCGTACGTGCGCGCGGCCTACGTGCTGGACCCCGACGCCCCGCTCGACGAGGCGATCCAGGGTTTCCGCCGGCACCAGCAGTCGATCGCCCTCGTGAAGGACCGGGAGGGCCGGTCCGTGGGGCTCGTCACCACGGAGGACGTGCTGGAGGAGGTCGTGGGGGAGATTCCGCGGGGACCGCGCCCCTCGCCCGGCGCCCGTCCGGGCAGCCCTGCGGGCGTTTGACACCCCTCCGGGGCCCCCGTAGGCTGCCGGAGCCGTGCTTTCCGCCTTCCTGCCGCCCATCGCGCCGCCGCTCGCGGCGCGCCCCCGCGCGTGATCGAGCGACTCGGCGCCGCCTTCGCGGGCTGGGCGGAGCGGCGGGTCCCGAGCCCCTTCGTGCTCGCGCTGGGGCTCACCCTGGCCACGTTCGTCCTGGCCCTGACCGTGACCCGCACCCCCGCGGAAGCCGCGTGGGCCGGCTGGGGCGCCGGCTTCTGGGAGTTCCTGCCCTTCGCCATGCAGATGTGTCTCATCCTCGTGACCGGCCATGCGCTGGCCGTGTCGCCGCCGGCGCGCCGGGTGGTGGGGGCGCTCGCCGGGCTGCCGCGGGGACCGCGCTCCGCGGCCGCCCTGGCCGCCTTCGTGTCCGTCTGCCTGTCCCTGGTCCACTGGGGCCTGGGGCTCGTCGTGGGGGCGCTCCTGGCGCGCGAGATCGGCCTCTCCGCGCGGCGTCGCGGCGTGGCCATCCACTACCCGGCGGTGGTCGCCGGGGCGTACGCGGGGTTCCTGTCGTGGCACGGCGGGCTCTCGGGGTCGGCCCCCCTGACCGTGGCCACGCCGGGGCACTTCCTGGAGGATCGAATCGGGGTGATCCCGGTGGGCGCCACCCTCGGATCCCCCTCGAACCTCCTGCTGTGCGGCCTGCTCGTGGTGTTCGTGCCGCTCCTGGCCGGGGCGATGACCCCGCAGCGCGGTGGTCGCCCCGCCCCGCCGGGCCTGGAGGAGGCGGTCGGGGAGCCCTCGGCGGGGGACCCGGCCCCCGGACGGCTGGACCGGAGCCCGGTGCTGGGCGTGATCTTCGGGGTGGCCGGCCTGGCCTTCGTGGTCCGCGCCTTCGCGACCCGGGGCTTCGCCGCGCTCGACCTGAACCTCGTGAACTTCGGCTTCCTGTTCGCGGGCCTGCTCGTGCACGGGTCGCCGGCGTCGTACGGGCGCTCCGTGGGGGAGGGCATCCGCGGCGCCGCGGGGATCGTGCTGCAGTTCCCGTTCTACGCCGGGATCCTGGGGATCCTGAAGGCCGGGGGTCTCGTGGAGTGGATGACGCAGGCGTTCGCCGCGGCCGGGAAAGACTGGTACCTTCTCTCGACGTTCCTTTCCGCCTCGGTGGTGAACCTCTTCGTCCCCTCCGGCGGCGGCCAGTGGGGGGTGCAAGGTCCCATCGCGGTGGAGGCGGCGGCGGCCCTGGGCATTCCCGTGGAGCGCGCGGTGATGGCCGTCGCCTACGGGGACGAGTGGACGAACATGCTGCAGCCGTTCTGGGCCCTGGCCCTGCTCGGGGTCACGCGGCTGGCCGCCAAGGACATTCTCGGGTACACCACCCTGGTGATGATCCTGACCGGTCCGTTCTACCTGCTGGCCCTGCTCCTGCCCTGAGCGGCGGCAACCGGAGGGAAGGCATGCGATCGAAGGTCGCCGACGCCAGAGCCTGCATCGCCCGCATCGGGGACGGCGCGTCCGTGATGATGGGCGGGTTCGGCGTGTGCGGGATTCCCGAGAACATGGTGCGCCTCCTCGTGGAGCACGGCGCGAGGAACCTCACCATCATCAGCAACAACGCCGGCGTGGCGGACTTCGGCATCGGGCTTCTGATCAACGCGGGGCAGGTCCGGAAGATGGTGTCCACGTACGTGGGCGAGAACCCGAACCTGGAGAAGGCGCTCATCGAGGGCCGGATCGACGTGGAGCTCGTCCCGCAGGGCACGTTCGCGGAGCGGATCCGCGCGGCCGGCGCGGGCATCGCGGGCTTCTACACGCCGACGGGCGTGGGCACGCCGGTGGAGACCGGGAAGGAGAAGCGGATCTTCGACGGGCGCGAGCACCTGCTGGAGCTGCCGCTGTCCGCGGACTTCGCGTGCGTGAAGGCGTGGAAGGGGGACGAGGCGGGGAACCTGGTCTTCCGGCGCACGACGCGGAACTTCCATCCCATGATGGCCGCGGCGGCGCGCGTGACGTTCGCCGAGGTGGAGCACCTGGTGAAGCCCGGGGAGCTGGACCCGGACCAGGTGCACGTGCCGGGGATCTTCGTGGACGCCATCTTCGAGGGCGAGGTCTATGAGAAGCGGATCGAAAAAAGAGTCCATCGCTAGGCGCGTGGCGCGGGAGTTCCGGGACGGGGACTACGTGAACCTGGGGATCGGCATCCCCACGCTGTGCGCGAACTTCGTCCCGGACGGCGTGCACATCACGCTGCACTCCGAGAACGGGATGATGGGGATCGGACCGTATCCGCTCCCCGGCGAGGAGGACGCGGATCTCATCAACGCGGGCAAGGAGACCATCACGGAGACGCCCGGGTGCTCCTACTTCGCGTCGGACATGTCCTTCGCCATCGTGCGCGGCGGGCACCTGGACATGACCGTGCTCGGCGCCATGGAGGTGGACGAGAACGGGGATCTGGCGAACTGGATGATCCCCGGCGCGGTCGTGAAGGGCATGGGCGGCGCCATGGACCTCGTGGCCGGCTCCAAGCGCGTGATCGTGGCCATGACCCACACCGCGAACGACGGCCGGCCGAAGATCCTCGGGAAGTGCACGCTGCCGCTGACCGGCGTGCGCTGCGTGGACCGCATCGTCACGGAGATGGCGGTCATCGACGTGGGGCCTTCCGGGCTGGTGCTCGCGGAGGTCCATCCGGACTACCAGGTGGCGGACGTCGTGGCCGCCACCGGGGCGCGGCTGGACGTCTCGAACGTCCGCCCCATGCCCGTCTAGCACCGAACGCCAGGAGACCGAATGTTCTTCCTCACCGACGAGCACCGCATGATGCGGCGGACCGTGCGCGACTTCGCCGAGAAGGAGATCGCGCCGAAGGCCGCCGAGATCGACCGGACCTGCGTCTTCCCGAAGGACACGTTCGACCGGATGGGGAAGCAGGGTCTCCTGGGCATTCCGTACCCCGAGGAGTGGGGCGGGGCGGGCCTGGACTACCTGTCCTACGCCATCGCGGTGGAGGAGGTGGCGCGCGTGTGCGGCTCCACCGCGCTCTCCATGGCCGCCCACACCACGCTGGGCTGCGGGCCGCTGCACCACTTCGGCACGAAGGAGCAGAAGGAGCGCTTCCTGCCGCGGCTCACGTCCGGCGAGATCCTCGGCGCGTACGGGCTCACCGAGCCGAACTCGGGCTCGGACGCCGGCGGCATGCAGTCGCGCGCGGTCAAGGACGGGGACCACTGGGTCCTGAACGGGCAGAAGGCGTGGATGACGAACGGCGGCGTGGCCGGCATGTACACGGTCACCGCCGTCACGGACCCCGCGGCGAAGGCGAAGGGCATCACCGCGTTCCTCCTGGAACGCGGGGCGCCCGGCGCGCAGGTGGGTTCGGAGTACGACAAGCTCGGCTGCCGCGGATCGAACACGGTGGAGTTCTTCATGACGGATTGCCGCGTGCACGAGTCCATGGTGCTCGGGCAGGAGAACCGCGGCTTCCAGCAGTTCATGGAGATCCTCAACATGGGCCGCATCTCCATCGGCGCCATGGCGCTCGGGCTGGCGCAGGCCGCGCTGGAGGCCGCCGCGAAGTACGCGCTGGAGCGCGAGCAGTTCGGCAAGCCCATCGGGGAGTTCCAGGCCATCCAGTTCATGCTGGCGGACATGTCCACGGACATCGAGGCGGCGCGGCTCCTGGTGTACCAGGCGGCGCGCCTGAAGGACGCGGGCGAGCCGTTCGCGGTGCAGGCGTCCAAGGCGAAGCTCTTCGCCTCGGAGGCCGCGCACCGCGCGTGCCACAAGGCCATCCAGATCCACGGCGGCTACGGGTACTCGCGGGAGTTCCCGGTGGAGCGCTACATGCGCGACGCGAAGCTCACCGAGATCGGCGAGGGCACGTCCGAGGTGCAGCGCATGATCATCGGCCGCGACGTGCTGAAGACCGCGGCCCGGGCGATGAAGTAGGCGCGCCGCACGGCGCGGGAAGGAGCGGAGAGATGTCGAAGGATCGGGAGGCGGTCCTCGTCGGTGCGGCGCGCACGGCGATCGGGAGGTTCCAGGGGACCATCGCGGGCGTGCCCGCGCCGCGGCTGGGCGCCGTGGCCATCCGGGCCGCCGTGCAGCGCGCCGGGATCGCGCCGGACCGCGTGGAGGACGTGATCATGGGCTGCGTGCTCACGGCCGGCGTGGGGCAGGCACCGGCACGGCAGGCGGCCATCCACGGCGGGATTCCCGCGTCCGTGGGCGCCATGACCATCAACAAGGTGTGCGGGTCCGGGCTCAAGTCCGTGGCGCTGGCGGCGCAGGCCATCCGCGCCGGCGACATCTCCTGCGCGGTGGCGGGCGGCATGGAGAACATGTCCGCCGCGCCGTACCTGCTGCCCGGCGCTCGCGACGGCTACCGCCTGGGGAACGGCACGCTCGTGGACTCCATGGTGGCGGACGGCCTGTGGGACTCCTTCGACAACATCCACATGGGGATCACCGGGGAGTACGTGTCCGAGAAGTACGGCATCGGCCGGGAGGAGCAGGACCGGTACGCGGCGGACAGCCACCGCAAGGCGGCCGCGGCGCAGCAGGCGGGGCGGTTCGACGCGGAGATCGTCCCGGTGGACGTGCCGCAGCGCAAGGGGGACCCGATCCCCTTCCGGACGGACGAGTCCGTGCGTCCGGACTCCTCGCCGGAGATCCTGGCGAAGCTGAAGCCGGCCTTCAAGAAGGACGGCACCGTGACCGCCGGCAACGCGCCCGGCTGCAACGACGGCGCCGCGGCGTTCGTCGTGATGTCCGCGGCGGCCGCGGAGAAGGAGGGCGCGAAGCCGCTGTGCCGCGTGGTGGATTACGCGGTGGGCGGCATGGAGCCCAAGTGGGTGATGATGGCGCCGGTGGACGCGGTGCGGAAGCTCCTGAAGCGCACCGGCCTGTCCATCGGGGACTTCGACCTGATCGAGCTGAACGAGGCCTTCTCCGTGCAGGCGCTGGGCGTGATGAAGGAGCTGGGCTGCGATCCGGCGAAGGTGAACGTGAACGGCGGCGCCGTGGCGCTGGGCCACCCCATCGGCGCGTCCGGCGCGCGGATCCTGGTGACCCTGATCCACGAGCTGAAGCGCCGGGGCGGGAAGAAGGGCCTGGCGGCGCTGTGCCTCGGCGGCGGGAACGCCGTGGCGCTGGCCGTCGAGATCTGAGGGGGAACGCCGTGGACTTCAAGACGACCGGCGTGATCGGCGCCGGGACCATGGGGAACGGGATCGCGCAGGTCTTCGCCATGTCCGGCCGGGACGTGCTTCTGGTGGACGTGGACGGCGCGGCACTCGAGCGCGGCATGGGCGCCATCCGGAAGAGCCTGGGCAAGCTCGCGGAGAAGGGGAAGATCACGGCCGCGGACCAGGACGCGGCGCTCGCGCGCATCCGGACGGGCAACGACCCCGCGGCAGCCGGGAAGGCCGACCTCGTGGTCGAGGCGGTCGTGGAGAGTCTCGCCGTGAAGCAGAAGGTCTTCGCGAAGCTCGCGGAGACGGCGGCGCCCACCGCGGTGCTGGCCACGAACACCAGCTCCATCTCCATCACGGAGCTGGCGCGCGGCGTGCCGAACCCGGAGCGCGTGATCGGCATGCACTTCATGAATCCGGTCCCGCTGATGAAGCTCGTGGAGGTCGTGCGCGGGCTGCGGACGTCCGACGCCACCGTGAAGGCGGTGGAGGACCTCTCGAAGGCCCTGGACAAGGTCCCCGTGACCGTGAACGACTACCCGGGCTTCGTCTCCAACCGCGTGCTCCTGCCCATGATCAACGAGGCCGTGTACTGCCTCATGGAGGGCGTGGCGGACGCGGAGGCCATCGACACCGTGATGAAGCTGGGCATGGCGCACCCGATGGGCCCGCTCACGCTCGCGGATCTCATCGGGCTGGATGTCTGCCTGCACATCATGCAGGTCCTGCACGAGGGGCTCGGGGACTCGAAGTACCGGCCGTGCCCGCTGCTGAAGAACATGGTGGCGGCGGGGAAGCTGGGCCGGAAGTCCGGCGAGGGGTTCTACAAGTACGCCTGACCCGGCACGCCCGGATCGCCGGGACCGCACCGCAACGAAGCGGGGAGGCGCCGAAGCGCCTCCCCGTCGTCGTTCCCGGCGGCGTGTGCCCCGCTACGGGAGCAGCACCACCTTCTTCGCGGCGGAGAAGCCCGCCGCGCGGGTCTTTACGAAGTACACGCCGGCCGCCGCGCGGCCGCCCGCCTCGTCGCGGCCGTCCCAGGCCACGCGCTGCACGCCGGCGCCCACCGGCCCGCTCAGGAGCGTCCGCACCAGCCGCCCGTTCACGTCGTAGACCTGCATGGAGACGTTCCCCACCGCCTGCGGCAGCGCCAGATCCACCGACACCCCGGCGGACGCGTACGCGGGGTTCGGGAACGGCGCGCCGAGCGCGAAGTCCGTGACCGAGCGGATGGCATCCGAGCGCACGGCGCCGAGGTACGACGCGGACCCCACGCTCACCGTGAAGCGGCGCGGCGCCGTGGTGTACCCCACGGTCCCCGCGATCGTGCGGTCGGGGCCCAGGGGCACCTCGCGCGCGCCCTCGAACACCGCCACGTCCCATCCGTCCGGCAGCGCCCGCTCCGGCGTGATCCGGATGGCGAAGGGCTCGCCGGACTGGTCCGAGGCGAACGTGAGCTCCCAGGTGTCGCCCTCCGAGCCGGACGGGCGCCAGTCCTGGAAGAACTCGCCGTCCTCCGCCGTGGCGAAGCTCGCGCGCACCCAGCCCTCGGGGGCGGGCGGAGGCTCCGAGAGGTCGAACGCGTCGCGGCCGGGGGAGGCGTCGTCCCGCAGGCCGAGCATGTTGCCGCGATCGGTGAACGTGCCCGCCGATGCGTCCACGCGGAGCGCGAGCAGCGGCGGCGCGACATCCGCGGCCGGGAAGGCCGGCGGCGCGGGGGCCACGCCGGCGCCGAGCGCGGGGATGCCGATCGTGCGGCTCGACGCGGCGCTGTTCCGGATCCAGTAGCCCTGGCCCGGCTGCAGCGTCGTCACGCCGTTCACGTAGCCCGAGCCGTCGAACCCGATCAGGTTCGCCTCGACGTCCGCCGGGCGGATGATCGAGGCGAAGGACACGGGGAAGTTGAACGGGTTCGCGATCTGGTTGAACCCGGGGGCGAGCGCGATCTCGACCGGCGCGCCGAGGTTCGTGGTGGTCCCGCTCGCGGCGATCTCCGCGCCATCCTTCGCGATGATCCAGAAACCCTGGCCGGGAACGGCATTGCGCGCGCCGCCGCCGGGCTCCGAGTACCCGGATCCGTTGAAGGTGCCGTAGCGCCACTTCTTGATGTCGTACGCGCCGAGCTCGTCGAACACCGCCTCCGGCGACGTGCTTGCGGCCTGCATGGACACGCCGCGCAGCGTGTAGCCGCCGGCGCCGAGCGAGGCCACCGCGGCGTTCGTGAGCGTGACGGGCAGGTTGTGCGTGTGCGCGCCGTCCGCGAGGATCGGGGAGTTTCCGGCGCGCGTGCCGTCGCTGAAATCCAGGATGAACTGCACGCCCTTGTCGGTCACCGAGCTTCCGGGGATGGTCCCCGTCCACTCCGCCGGGGCGGTCTGGGTGAGCGGCACCGTGAGGAACGTGGCGTCCCCGCCCTGCCGGAAGCGCAGGTTCGAGATGGACAGGCCCGCGAAGCCGCTCAGGTCGCACGTGACCTGGGCCGTGGCGCCCGCGGCCACGGGGGCGGCCGCGACCCGGAGATCCGGCGGCGAGGCATACCGCACCGCGTGATCCACCGCCGTGCGCCAGGCGTAGGGCGCGGGATCGAACTCGAAGTAGTCGAACCCGAGGAACACGATGTGGCCGAAGCCACGCGTCATGCGGAAGAGGGTGGTGTTGGCCCCCGTCGTGTACAACGCAGCCGCGCCGGCGGGGAGGCTGGCGGTGGTGATGCCGTAGGTCCCGTTCGACTGGGGCAGTGTCCGCGGCCCGAACTCGAACGGCGTCCCCGCGGCCGCGCCGGCGTTGAGCGTGGCGAGGCCGACGCCGCCGGCAGCGATGGCGGAGCCGAAGAGTCCATTGACCAGCTCCCGCATGCGACCCGAGGGGTCCCCGGAGACCACGAGGCCGCCGCCGGACATGATGAAGCGCTGCAGCACGGTGCGCGTCTCCGCGGACATGGCCGCGAACACGCTGCCGGTCTCCATCTCGGGGATCACGAGGACGTCCGAGCGCTGCAGCGCGGCGTTCCATGTGGCGGTGTCCACGCCGAGCAGATCGGTCACCTCGTGACCCAGGGACACGAGGTTCGCGCGGAGCCGCAGGCTCTCCTGGTCGTGGTCCACGAACGAGGAGTCCGCCAGGAACGCGACCCGCAGGCCGGCCAGGTTCGCGGCGTGGATGACCGCGGAACCCAGGAGGTTGATCTGGGGCTGGGGCGGGACGGTCTCGAACCAGTCGTAGGCCAGGTACACGATCCGGCCCGACCCGGAAGTGGCGGCGAACGCGGCGGTCGAGTCCGCGGTCACCGGATAGAGGTTCCGGGCCCCGGCCGGGAGCGAGGACGTCCGCACCTCGTAAGTGCCGTTCGCGTAGGGCAGGTTCCGGAACCCCATCCCGATGGCGAACGGCGTGCCGGCGGCCGCGGTGGAGTCGATCGTCGCATCGAGGAACGACTCGCCCGCGGATTGCAGCGAGAACCCGAACGCCGTGTTGAGGAGCCTCGCCGACCGGGAGGGCGTCCCCATCGCGAAGTCCCCGCAGATCACGAGACCTTTCCCGCGGGTCTGGATGAAGTCCCGGAGCGCGGCGAGGGCGTCCGGGGCCAGGGAGTCGGCGAGCGACCGGGCGTCCTCCAGTTCCGGGATGACGAGCGCGTCCACGTCCGAAAGCACCGCGGACCAGGCCGTCCCGGACGTCCCCTGGAACGGCTTGAGCCGGTGGCCCAGCGAGTCGGCGAGGCACCGCTGCAGGAGCACGGGCTCCCCGCTGGCTCCCTCGTCGACGTACAGCGGGTCGGTGAACACTGCGAGATGCGCGGCTCGGGCGCTCGCGGCGCCGCCGAGCAGGATCAGGGCGGTCAGGAACGCCAGACGTCGAGTCATGGGGCACGACCTCCGTTCGAGGCGGGGTAGGCGCGGGCCTCCGGCGCCGCGGGCAGGAATGGGCCGGATGCTACGTGCGGACCGGGGAGTCCGCAACGAGGATCCGCCGCAGCCGGAGTCCGCAGACCGCCGCGACTTCGCCCTCCCGCGGGACCGTCGCGAAGAGCCCCCGGACGCGATCCGCCCACCCGTCCACGTCCCAGAGAGCGCCGGGGACCTCGCGGGCCGGCTCCGGCGGGGGGAGGATCCGGTCCACCCAGTCCGGGTGCTCGGCGCCGTCGAGGTCGAACGCGCGGATCCGGAACTCCGTGCCGACCCGTTCCAGCAGGACGACCCCGTCCGCGTCCCGGTCCGCGCCGCCGACCTCCAGGAACGCCACGCGACCGTGGGTGCCGTCGGCGAGCTCGCCGAGAATCGCCTCCACCAGGGGGTGGCCCGAGGCGAAGAAGTCCAGCGACTCGTTCCGGACCGCCTCCTCCCGGTCGAAGGTGCCGTAGAACCGCGCCCCCGCGGGGACGCCGTGCAGCGCCTCGACGGTGGCCTCGCCACCGAACTCCAGGTACCAGCGCCCCCGCCCTCCCTTCGGCTCCATCTCGAACCCGAACTGGCGGCAGGCCTCCAGCACCACCGTGCCCACGCGGCGTCCGAGATCGTCGGGGACGCGGGCGAGGATGCCCGCGGCGAGCTCCGGCCGGTACCGGTGCCGGTGGAGATCGTGGTACACGGCCCGGAGCATCCGCGCGCGCGCGTCGCGCGTCTCCTGCACGATCGCGTCCACGTCGAGGTTCGCCGAGCCATCCAGCGCTTCGCGGACGGCCTCCGTCACGTGGCCGAGCGCGCGCTCCAGGCCCCCGAGCGGCTCGCGAAACAGGCCGAGGGCCTCGTGCAGCCGGTGGACCTGCGCGCCGAACCCCTCCGCGGGGCGGAACGAGACGATCTCCACGGGGATCCGCCGGTTGATCCGGTCGAGCCGCCCGATGCGCTGCTCCACGACGACCGGGTCCCAGGGAAGGTCGAAGAGGACCAGGCGGGTCGCGAACTGGAAGTTGCGTCCCTCGCCGCCGCACTCCGTGGCCAGGAGCAGGGCGGGTCCGTCGTCCTGCGCGAAGTGCGCCACCTCGAGATCGCGGCGCGCGGGGGACAGGTCCTCGTGGAAGACCGCGATGCGCCGGCTCGTGGCGTACTCCAGCTCGGTCTTGAGCTGCTCCAGGGACGGCCGCGCCGCGACGAACACGAGCGTCTTTTCCCCGGCGGCCTGCCACCGGCGCGCGGCCTTGCCCAGCCAGGCGATCCGTGGATCGTCGCGTCCCGACGGCGCGGAGAGCAGCGCTTCCAGGGCCTCCGCGCGACGGGTCCGCTGCAGCGGGTCACCGGCGGGCCGGGAGAGGATCTCCCGCTCCGCGGCCTCGCGCGCGGGCCAGGGCGGGAGGTCCACGACACGCGCCACCCGCGGCGGCAGCCCGCCCACGTCGGCGCGGGTGGTGGAGCTGGTGCACGGGTGCAGCGGGACGCCGGCGTCCAGATCGGAGCGGAACGCATCCCAGGAGGCGTAGCGCTCCGGGTGCAGCAGCTCGAGCAGCCGGAAGAAGCCGTGCGCGTCGGCCTCGAGCGGTGTCGCCGACAGGAGGAGGACGTTGGGCGCCGCGGCTGCGACCGGCGCGATCGCGCGGTACGCCGGCGAGCCCTCCGTCCCCGGTCGCCGCCGGAGACGATGGGCCTCGTCCACCACCAGCAGGTGCGGTCGGGATTCGGCGGCGAGTCGCGCGAGGGCCGGCTCCTCCACGAGATCCTCCAGGGCCACGACGCTGTGCCCGTAGACCTCGAACGGGTTGAAGCCCGGGCCCCGCTCCTTCAGCACGTCGCGGCGCCGCTCCACGTCCACGAGGACGAAGACCTGGTGGAACTTGCGGTACAACTCCCCGAGCCACTGCACCACGAGGGAGCGCGGCGCCACCACGAGCGCGCGCTCCGCGCGGCCCGTGCGCACAAGGTGGTTCAGGATCAGGCAGGCTTCGACCGTCTTCCCGAGCCCGACCTCGTCGGCGAGCAGCCAGCGCACCGGGTGCTCGCGGCACGCGCGCTCGGCCACGTGGAGCTGGTGCGGGAACAACTCGATGCGGCCGCCCAGGAAGGAGCCCAGCCCGTCGGCCTCGCGCAGCCGGGCGAGCTCCAGGGCCGCGAGCCGGAGGCGGAACGCGTTCCATCCGTCCGACTCGGCCCGCGCGAGCCGGCTCACGACGTCGTCCTGGAACTCGTCGGCCCATCGCGCCGGATCCGCGCCCGGCGGGAGTTCCAGGGGGACGAGGGGATGCCCCTCGGACGCGAACACGAGCACGGTGTCCGCGCGAGGGAAGCGCACGGTCATGCGCTGGCGCGAGCACTCGACAACCTCGCCGGGCCCGAGCTCGCGGTTGTAGGGATGGAGTACCTTGTCGCCCGGGCGGAGCGTGGGTGTGGGAGTCTCGGGAGACACCGGCGCCTCGAGGGGGGAGGGGAACGGCTCGTCGCACAGGGAAGCACGGCGGCGCGCGGTGTTCCACCCCGATTCCGCGCTCCTGCCGGCGGGCTTCGGATGTTGGCGCCAAGCGAGGAGGAAGCTCGTGGAGGATCCGCCGACGGACGTGGTCGTGGTGGGCGCCGGCGCGGCCGGATTGCTCGCGGCCGCGTTCGCCGCCCGCGCGGGCGCGCGGGTGACCGTCCTGGAAGCGGCGCAGCGCCCCGGTGCGAAGATCCGCATCAGCGGCGGCGGGCGCTGCAACGTGCTGCCCTCGCGCGCGCGCCTCGAGGACTTCTGGACCACGGGATCGGCGCGCGCGCTGCGCAACATCGTGATGTCGTGGCCGTTGCCGGAGGTCCGCGCGTACTTCGAGAACGGGCTCGGCATCCCGCTGGCCGACGAGGCCGGCGGGAAGGTGTTCCCGCGGAGCGGTTCCTCGCGGCAGGTCGCGGATGCCCTGCTGACCGACTGCGCGCGCGCCGGCGCCGTGCTGCGCGCGGGGTGTCGCGTGGCGGAGGTCCGCCCGCTCACGGAGGGCTTCGCCGTGCGGACGGCGGACGGCGACGAGCTCCGCACGCCGCGCCTGGTGA
The DNA here is from genome assembly GCA_964571855.1 of uncultured Gemmatimonadota bacterium. Lineage (GTDB taxonomy): Bacteria > ARS69 > ARS69 > ARS69 > ARS69 > CAYYFX01. Next base: position 10,197 of record CAZNDO010000006.1, on the reverse strand, counting down.
TCGCGACCGGCGGTCTCTCGCTCCCGAAGACGGGAAGCGACGGCGCCGGCTACCGCTTCGCACGCGCGCTCGGCCACGACGTGCGCCCGACGCGTCCGGCGCTCGTGCCGCTGCTCGCGGCGGATCCGGAGTGGGCGGAACTGGCCGGCGTGTCCTTGCCCGTGGCGGCACGCGTCGAGCGGGAGGGACGGAGCGTGGAAGCGTGCGCGGGGGACTTCCTGTTCACGCACCGGGGCTTCAGCGGACCGGTCATCCTCGACCTCTCGCGACACTTCACCGGGCCGGAGTCTTCGCCGGCGCGGCTGAGGATCTCCTGGGCCGGGCTGGACGCGGCCGCGTGGGATACGGTCCTCCGGAGCGACGGACGGGATCGCCACGTGAGCGCGCTCCTGCGCGAGCGGCTTCCGGACCGGCTCGCCGGCCGCTTGCTGGCTCGCGCAGGCATCCCCCAGGACGCGCGGACGAGTCGCCTCCCGCGGGAGCCGAGGAAGCGCCTCGTGCGGGAGCTCGCGGATGCCGTGCTCGGGATCGCCGGGGACGAGGGCTACCGGACGGCGGAGGTGACGGGTGGCGGCGTTCCCCTGGCGGAGGTGAGGCCGCGGACGCTGGAGAGCCGCCTCCGGCCGGGTCTGCACTTCGCCGGGGAGGTCCTGGACGCCACCGGCCGTCTCGGAGGGTTCAACTTCCTGTGGGCCTGGGTCACCGGCCGTACCGCGGGCCTCGGCGCCGCGGCCGGCCTCGGCGGCCGGCCCGCGCGATGAGGGCCTCCGCCCGCGCGGGGTTGCTGGAACGGTTCCCAGCCCGGATACTGCGCACCTTCCCGGAGGCACCGTGCGCATCTACCTGGATCTCCTGCAGCGCATCCTGGACGAGGGCGAGCGCCGCGAGGACCGCACCGGAACCGGCACGCTCGGGCTCTTCGGCGCGCAGCTCCGCTTCGACCTCGCGCAGGGATTCCCGCTCCTGACCACGAAGAAGGTGCACTTCCGCTCCGTGCTGCAGGAGCTGCTCTGGTTCCTGCGCGGCGAGACGAACGTGCGCAGCCTGCAGGAGGCGGGCGTGAGCATCTGGGACGAGTGGGCGGACGAGCGCGGGGAGCTCGGGCCCGTGTACGGGAAGCAGTGGCGCGCGTGGGAGGGGGCGGACGGGCGCACGATCGACCAGATCGCGGAGGTGCTGCGGCTCATCCGCGAGGATCCCGCGTCCCGCCGCATGATCGTGAGCGCGTGGAACGTGGCGGACGTGCCGCGGATGGCGCTGCCGCCGTGCCACCTGCTGTTCCAGTTCCACGTGGGGCGCGGGCGGCTCTCCTGCCAGCTGTACCAGCGCTCCGCGGACGTGTTCCTCGGCGTCCCCTTCAACATCGCGTCGTACGCGCTGCTCACGTGCATGATGGCGCAGGTGACCGGGCTCGCGCCCGGGGATTTCGTGCACACGTTCGGCGACGTGCACCTGTACCTCAACCACGTGGAGCAGGCGCGGACGCAGCTCGCGCGCGCGCCGAAGGCGCTGCCGCGGCTCGCGCTGGATCCCTCCGTGACCGACCTCCTCGCCTTCCGCGAGGAGCACGTGCGACTCCTGGGCTACGAGCCGCACCCCCGCATCGCCGCGCCGGTGGCGGTCTAGGGCCGTCAGATCGCGAAGGACTCCCCGCAGCCGCAGCTGCTCTTCGCGTTCGGGTTCGTCCACACGAACCGCTGGCTCATGAGCTCCGCCTTGTAGTCCAGGGTGGAGCCCTTCACGAACACCACCGAGCGCGGGTCCACGATCACCGTGGCGCCGTGCTGCGTGGTGACGAAGTCCTTGTCCTTGGGCCCGTCCTGCTCGTACGTCATCACGTACGTGGCGCCGGAGCAGCCGCCGCCCTTGATGCGCACCCGGAGCGGCGCGCCGGGCGCCCCCTCGCGCACCGCCCGCGCCAGGATGGCGCGCGCGGCCGCCGCGGTGACGACGATGGGCGCTTCGGGGTGCGCCGGGGCCTCGGGCTCGCTCACGGGATCCTCCGTCTCTCGGCGGGGCTTGACCGCCCCTCGGAACATGGTTACGAACGGGGGCAGGGGCGGTCAAGCCGGCCGCCCGGTCCCGACCGGTTCGAGGAGCCGTCCATGACCGACAGCGTCGAACGCAAGATCGGCGACGTGACCGTCCGCATCGACCGCCGCACCTGCATCGGCTCCGCGAACTGCGCGAAGGTGGAGCCGGACCTCTTCCGCGTCGACGACGAGGGCGTGGCCGCGTTCGCGGCCGGCGCGGATCGCGCGACACGCGACGCCATCGTGGAGGCCTGCCGGGTATGCCCGGTGGAGGCGCTCACCGCCGAGGATGCCGCCGGCAACCGCATCGCCCCGTGAGGCGGTGGCGGCGCCGGGCGGCTACCACCAGCCCAGCGTCACCCGCGCCGTCTCGGACATGTGGTCCGGCGTCCACGGCGGATCCCACACGATGCTCACGTTGCAGCTCTCGATCCCCTCGATGCCGAGGATCTTCTCCTTCACCTCCACGGGGATGGCCTCGGCGGACGGGCACGCGGGCGACGTGAGCGTCATCTCCACGCGCACGCTCCGGTCCTCCGCCACGGAGACCCCGTACACCAGTCCCAGCTCGTAGATGTCGACCGGGATCTCCGGGTCGTAGATCGTCTTCAGCGCGGCCACGATGGGCTCGCGGAAGGTCCGGTCGCCGTCGAACTTGAGTCCGGCCGGGGGGCCCTCGGTCCCGGGCGCGTGATGCTCCATGGGATCTCCTCCGCCTGCGCGCGTCACTCCGTGGTGATGCGCTCGTCCTCTCCGGTGGCCGCCGCGTGGAACGTGTGCCACGGCAGCGACGCGCACTTCACGCGGACCGGGAACTCCCGCACGCCCGCGAACACGGCCAGCTTGCCCAGCGTGAGGGCGGCCGTGGCCGCGTCCTCGGCGCCCGTGACGAGCCGGTGGAACCCCTGGAACAGGGCCTCCGCCTCCTCCCGCGTCTTCCCGCGCACCGCCTCGGTCATCATCGAGGCCGACGCGGTGCAGATGGCGCACCCGGAGCCGGTGAACCCGGCGTCCTCGCAGCGACCGTCCGCGGCCAGCTTCAGCTGGACGGTGACGTGGTCCCCGCACAGGGGATTGAACCCCTCGGCCCGCCGGTTCGCGCCCTCCACCTCCCGGTGGTTCCGTGGCTTCCGGTGGTGGTCCAGGATCACCTGCTGGTACAGCTCGCGCAGCTCCGACTCCATGACACCCCTCAACCCAGGAGCTCCCGGACGCGCGCCAGCCCGCGGACGAGCGCGTCCAGGTCGTCCCGGCCGTTGTACACGGACAGCGACGCGCGGACGGTGGCGGGCACGCCGAAGCGCTCCATCACCGGCTGCGCGCAGTGGTGCCCCGTGCGCACCGCGACGCCCTCGTGGTCCAGCACCGTGCCCACGTCGTGCGGGTGGATGCCGTCCAGCGTGAAGCCCAGCACGCCCGATCGCTCCCGCGGGGCGCCGATCATCCGCAGCCCGGGGACGCGCCCCAGCACGTCCAGGCCGTACTCCAGGAGGTCCGCCTCGTGCGCGGCGATCCGCGCCACGCCGACGCCCTCGATCCACCTCACGGCGGCGCCGAGCCCGATGGCGCCCGCGATGTGCGGCGTTCCCGCCTCGAACTTCGCCGGCGGCGGGGCGTACAGCGTGCGCTCGAACGTGACGGAGCGGATCATGTCGCCGCCGCCCATCCAGGGCGGCATGGCGTCCAGCAGCTCCGCCTTCGCCCACAGGAAGCCGATGCCCGTGGGCCCGAACATCTTGTGGCCGGACGCCGCGTAGAAGTCGCACCCGAGCTCCGCCACGTCGACCGGCAGGTGCGCCACGGCCTGCGCGCCGTCCACGAGGACGCGCGCGCCCACGGCCCGCGCGCGCTCCGTGATCCACGCCACGGGGTTCACGGTGCCGAGCGCGTTGGACGCGTGCACCACCGCCACGAGCCTCGTCCGCGCGGACAGCCGCCGCTCGAACTGCTCGCGGTCCAGCTCGCCCGCGTCGTCGATGGGAGCCACCACGAGCTTCGCTCCCGTGATGTCCCGCACCATCTGCCACGGCACGATGTTCGAATGGTGCTCCATGCCGGACACCAGGATCTCGTCGCCCGGCCCCAGGTTCGGCACCGCCCAGGAGTGCGCCGCGAGGTTGATGGCCTCGGTGGCGCCGCGCGTGAACACGATCTCGCCCGGGTCCGCGGCGCCGACGAAGCGCGCGATCCGGTGCCGCGCGTCCTCGTACGCCTCGGTGGCCCGCTGGCTGAGCCGGTGCACGCCGCGGTGCACGTTCGCGTTCGTGGTGGCGTAGTACTCCGTGATCGCGTCGAGCACCGCGCGCGGCTTCTGCGTGGTGGCGGCGGAGTCCAGGTACACCACGCGGCGCCCGTCCGCGCCGGGGGCGAGGATGGGGAACTCCGCGCGGACGCGGGCCGCGTCCAGGTGGGCCGGGGTCTCCGTGCCGGTCCGCATCGTCAGGCCGTCCTTCCCCCGCGGGTGGCCAGCCTCGCCGCCACCGCGTCCTGCAGCGCGCGCCGCACCGGGGCGAGGTCCATCCGCTCGAAGATCTCGTTCGCGAACGCGAAAACGAGCAGGCGCCGCGCCTCGACCTCCGGGATCCCGCGGGCGCGGCAGTAGAACACCGCCTCGTCGTCGATCTGCCCGATGGTGGCGCCGTGCGTGCACTTCACGTCGTCCGCGTAGATCTCCAGCTGCGGCTTCGTCTCCACGAACGCCTGGTCCGAGAGCAGCAGGTTCTTGTTCGACTGCACGGCGTCGGTCTTCTGCGCGCCCGGATCCACGATGATCCGCCCCGTGAACATGGCGCGGGCGGAATCCTCCAGGATGCCGCGGTAGTACTGGCGGCTCCGGCAGTTCGGCTCCGCGTGCCGCACGCGCATCAGGTTGTCGTGGTGCTGCGTGCCGCGCGGCACGTACAGGCCGTTCAGCAGGCTCTCCGAGTCCTCGCCGCGCAGGGCGGGGAAGACGTTGTTCCGCACGAGCGCGCCGCCGAGCAGGACGGAGTGGGACTCGAAGTCCGTGCCGGCGCCCTGCTCCACGTACAACGACGAGATGCGCCACGCGTTCTCGCTGCCGCGGCCGAGGTGGTAGTGGTGCGCGGTGGCGCCGTCGCCCACCACGATCTCGGTGACCGGGTTCGTGAACGAGCGGCCGTCGCCCACCGTCACGTGGTCCTCCACGATCTGCGCGAAGGCCCCGTCCTCCACGACGGCGAGCAGGCGCGGGTGGGTCATGGCCGGCGCGGCGCCGGGGACCGCGAGGAACAGCACGTGCACCGGCACGTCCAGGCGCACGCCGCGCGGGACGTGCACGAACGCGCCGTCCGCCAGGAACGCCGAGCCGAGCGCGGTGAACGCCTCGTCGTCCGCGCCCGCGATCCGGTCCAGGTGCCGCTCCACGAGCGCGCCGTGCGTGCGGAAGGCGCCTCCCAGGGACGACGCCGCGGCGCCGTCCGGGAACGCGGCGGGGGAGGAGAGCGTGGGCTCGTACCGGCCGTTCACGAAGACGAGCCGCGGCCCGGCCATCCCGTCGAACTGCCAGCGCGACACGTCCGGCCGCTTCGCCGGCGCGTCCGGGAGCGTGAACGGCGTGGACGCCAGCGCGGACACGTCCGTGAAGCGCCACTCCTCGTGCTTGAGCGTGGGGAACCCGAGACGCTCGAAGCGACGGAAGCCGTCGTGCCGGATCTCCCGCACGCGGGCGGAAGCGACGGCCCCCGTCCCCTCGAACGCCTCCCAGGTGCCGCGGATCCCGCGGCCTTCGGCGGTGGTGGTCATGGTCTCCCCCTACGCCCGGGAACCCGCGGCGCGGGCCTCTTCCTCGAGCCAGGCGTACCCCTTCTCCTCCAGCGCGAGCGCCAGCTCCTTGCCGCCCGACTTCGCGATGCGCCCGGCGACGAGCACGTGCACGAAGTCCGGCTGCACGTAGTTCAGCAGCCGCTGGTAGTGGGTGATCAGCACCATGGCCCGCTCCGGCCCGCGCAGCGCGTTGATGCCGTCCGACACGATGCGCAGCGCGTCGATGTCCAGCCCGGAGTCCGTCTCGTCCAGGATGGCGAAGCGGGGCTCCAGCACCGCCATCTGGAAGATCTCGTGCCGCTTCTTCTCGCCGCCGGAGAAGCCCTCGTTCACGGAGCGGCGCAGGAAGGCCTCGTCCATCTTCACGACGTCCAGCCGCTTCCGGACCATCGTGAGGAAGTCCATGGCATCCACCTCGGGAAGACCCTGGTGCTCGCGCTTCGCGTTGTACGCGGCCTTGAGGAACTCCATGGTGGACACGCCCGGGATCTCCACCGGGTACTGGAACGCCAGGAACAGGCCCTCGCGGGCGCGCTCGTCGGCCTCCATCTCCAGCACGCTCTGCCCGTCCACGAGAATGTCGCCCTCGGTGACCTCGTAGGCCTCGTCGCCGGCCAGGACCTGCGCCAGCGTGCTCTTGCCGGAGCCGTTCGGCCCCATGATGGAGTGGACCTCGCCGGGCTTCACCGTGAGGTCGATGCCGCGGAGGATGGGCTTGCCCTCCACCGTGGCGTGCAGATTCCGGATCTCGAGCATGTCTTCGCTTCCTCCCGGGACGCTCCGGTCCCCGATCCCGTCTCTCCGGTCCGGTCGGCGGTGGCTAGCCGACGCTTCCTTCCAGGCTCACGCTCAGGAGCTTCCGCGCCTCCACGGCGAACTCCATGGGGAGCTCCCGGAAGACCTCCTTGCAGAACCCGTTCACGATCATGGAGACCGCGTCCTCCGTCTCGATCCCGCGGCTCTTGCAGTAGAACAGCTGGTCCTCGCCGATCTTCGACGTGGTGGCCTCGTGCTCCACGCGCGCGGTGGTGTTGCGCACGTCGATGTAGGGGAACGTGTGCGCGCCGCACTGGTCCCCGATCAGCATGGAGTCGCACTGCGTGAAGTTGCGCGCGTTCGCCGCGCCCTTCTGCACGCGGACGAGACCGCGGTACGAGTTCTGGCCGTGCACGGCCGAGATCCCCTTCGAGATGATGGTGCTCCTCGTGTTCTTCCCGATGTGGATCATCTTCGTGCCGGTGTCCGCCTGCTGCCGCCCCGAGGTGAGCGCGACCGAGTAGAACTCGCCGCGCGAGTCGTCCCCGAGCAGGATGCAGCTGGGGTACTTCCAGGTGACGGCCGAGCCCGTCTCCACCTGCGTCCAGGAGATGTGGCTCCGCGCGCCCTTGCACAGGCCGCGCTTGGTCACGAAGTTGTAGATGCCGCCCTTGCCGTCCGCGTCGCCCGGGTACCAGTTCTGGATGGTGGAGTACTTGATGGTGGCGCCTTCCAGGGCCACGAGCTCCACGACCGCGGCGTGCAGCTGGTTCTCGTCCCGCATGGGGGCGGTGCAGCCCTCCAGGTAGCTCACGTACGCGCCCTTGTCGGCCACGATCAGGGTGCGCTCGAACTGGCCGGTGTTCGCGGCGTTGATCCGGAAGTACGTGGACAGCTCCATCGGGCAGCGCACGCCCTCCGGCACGTAGACGAACGAGCCGTCGGAGAACACCGCGGAGTTCAGCGTGGCGAAGTAGTTGTCGGAGTAGGGGACCACGCTGCCGAGGTACTTCCGCACGAGCTCGGGGTGGTTCCGCACCGCCTCCGAGAACGAGCAGAAGATGATCCCCAGCTCCTCCAGCTTCTTCTGGAACGTGGTGGCCACGGACACGGAGTCGAACACCGCGTCCACCGCCACGCCGGCGAGCGCGAGCCGCTCGTTCAGCGGGATCCCGAGCTTCTCGTAGGTCTCCAGGAGCTTCGGGTCCACCTCGTCCGGCCGCAGCGTGTTCTTCTTCGGGGCCGAGTAGTACGAGATGGCCTGGTAGTCGATCTTCGCGTAGCGGACGTTCGGCCACGCCGGCTCGGCCATCCCGCGCCAGTGCCGCAGCGCCTTGAGCCGCCACTCGGTCAGCCACGCCGGCTCGCCCTTCCGGGCGGAGATGGCGCGGACGACGTCGTCGTCCAGGCCCGGCGGCAGGGACTCCTGCTCGATGTCGGTCACGAAGCCGTACTTGTACTCGCGCTTCGCGAACTCGTGCAGGGTCTGCGTGTCCTCGGACTGGCTCATGACTTCCCTCGCAGGCGCTTCGGCGAGCGCTCCGTGGTTGGGCGCAGGGCGGTGAGCGGCACGATGGCCGGGGGCTCCGGCTTCCCCGTCATCAGATCGTGCAGCGTGACCTCCCGCAGGAAACGGTTGATCCGTTCGTTGAGGCGACGCACCGAATGCGTCACCGGGCATTGCACTTCCACCACGCACTCCTGGCACGGCTGCGCCTCCGCCTCGTCGCAGCACTTCGCCAGGCTCGGGCGTCCCTCCATGGCCTCGACGACGTCGTGGACCGTGATGTGGCGCGCGGGGCGGGCCAGCAGGTAGCCGCCCTTGGCCCCGCGGGTGGACCGGATGAGTTCCGCCGCCGCCAGGTCCTTCAGCACGTTCATCAGGATGGGCAGCGGCACCGTGTAGCGCGCCGCGATGGCGCGGGCGCTGACCGGGGCCGGGGCCGCCGCGGACGGCCCGTCCGCCCCGGCCAGCTCGGCGAGGGCGATGAGGGCGTAGTCCGTCTTCCTGGTGAATGCGAGCATCCGGGACTCCCGTGGAAATCGTACCGTGAATGTACCATTTCCGCCGCCGCGCGCAAGGGGGGACGTTGACCCGCCGGCGGGGGAGTCCCACGATCGGGCGCCGCCCCGGCCCGGAGATCGCCGTGAGACCCTTCCTCGCCCGGTTCTTCGCAGGCCTGCTTGGTGTCGCCCCGGCTTTGGCCGTGGCCCTGGCCCTGGCGGCGGCGGGTTGCTCCGGGGACGGCCGGCGCGGCGAGACCGGCAGGGATTCCGCCGGGCCGCCGCCCGTGCTGATCCTCGCCGTGGACGCGCTGGAGTGGAACGACATCCTGCCCCGCGCGGCGGCCGGCGAGCTACCGGTCCTGGCGGGCCTGATGCGCACGGGGCGGTACGGGTTCCTCCGGAGCATGGTGCCCAGCGTGTCGCCCGTGATCTGGACCACGGTCGCCACCGGCCGCGCCCCGGACGATCACGGCATCCAGGGCTTCGCCAAGGTCGATGCGCCGGGCGGCCCGCCCACCGCGCTCTTCAACAACTGGGACCGGCGGCGGAAGGCGTTCTGGAACGTCTGCACCGACCGGGGCCTTCGTGCCGGCGTCCTGGGCTGGTGGATGACGTACCCCGTCGATTCGATCACCGGCGTGATGGTGGCCCAGGTGAACACCCTGGACGCGCTCGCGCTCGGGGGGAGCCGGCCGCTCATGGGTGGGCTGGACCCGGATCGCGCCGGGCAGGTGCACCCGGTGGCACGTGAGGAGGAGCTGCTGGGGATCGCGGCTGGCGTCGCGGCCGGCACGGACTCGCTCCTGGCGTCGCTCTTCGGCGGCGCGTTCGCGGCGGCCGCGGGGGACGAGCGTCGCCTGTTCGAGGAGACCGCATGGGCCGTCCGCGCGGACGCCACGTACCTCGCCCTCGCGCACGCGATCGACCCTGCGTCCTTCGACGTGCTGGCCGTGTACGTGGGCGCGACGGACGTCCTGGGCCATCGCTTCTGGCGCTACGAGCATCCCGACCAGTTCGAGCACCCGCCGACGGAGCGGGAGGTCGCGCGCTTCGGCCGGGTGCCCGCGGACTACTACGCCCACATCGATCGCGAGATCGGCCGCCTGCTCGCGCGCTACGACCGCGCCCCGGACGTGATCGTGCTCTCGGACCACGGCATGCACGCGGTGAACACCTCGCATCGCTGGGCCGAAGGCGCCGTGGATCCGCTCTCGGGCCACCACGACGACGGCCCGCCGGGCGCGGTGATCCTGTCCGGCCCGCGGATTGCACCCCCGGAGGGCGACGCGCTGCCGGACGACCCATCCGGTTTGCGCATGATCGGCTCGATTCTCGACGTGATGCCCACCCTGCTCGCGTTGCTGGACCTGCCGCAGGCTGCCGACCTGCCCGGCGAAGCCTGGTGGTCGGACCTGCGGGCGGACTCTACGCAGGCGACGATCCCGACCTATGAGGACGCGGCCTTCACACGCGCACGCGAGGCGCTGGATCCGGCGGATGTTCCCGACCCGGGGCGCGATGAACGGTTCGAGCAGTTGCGGGCCCTCGGCTACCTGAAGTAGTGCCGTCGCGAACCCCTCCGGCCGTGCGTCCACGCCCGTCGCGCGTCCGACAACCC
>CAZNDO010000005.1:0-177563 GCA_964571855.1 uncultured Gemmatimonadota bacterium | reverse complement strand
CGCGAAGCTTCGCGCGACTTCCGGAACGCGACACCTAGTGGACGACGACGATCCGGCGGGGCGAGCGATCCGCGCTTCGCGGGTCCGCCACGAAGTACACGCCCGCCGCCACCGCGCCGCCCGTGTCGTCGCGCCGGTCCCACGCGCGCAGCGGATCGTCGGCGGCGCTTCCGTGCAGCCGGCGCACGCGGCGGCCGGTCACGTCCACGATGTCCACGGTGGCCGCGATCACCGGCCGCGCCGCCGGCGCCGCGGCGACCGGCGGGGTCTCCGCCCGCGCCGCCCTCCCCGCGCCCGGCCCGATCACGTTCCCCTCCTTCGCCGCCAGCGCCGGCGCGAGCTGCAGCACGAACAGCCCGCGCTCGATGTCGGACGCCACCACGAGCCCTGGCGAGTTCGGGAAGAACGGGAACACGCCCCAGCACCCGGCGTAGGAGGGACCCTCGTCGTTCGGGCGCGTGTCGTAGAACGCCACCTCCTCCGCGCGCGCCGGATCCGTGATGTCCAGCACGCGCACGCCGGCCGTGTAGTACGAGAGGAACGCGAGATCGCCGTCCACGAACACGTTGTGCGGGATGGACGAGGGCGAGTCCGGCGGGCGGTAGGACGCCACCTCGTCCACGGCGGGGAGGTTCTCCACGTTCCAGATGCGCGTGAACGCGCCCGGCGTCTCGTCCACGGTGATGAGGTGCCGGTCGTCCTTCGTGGGCCACACGGCGTGGGTCATGGCGGACGGGTAGTTCGCGATGACCCCGATCGGCGTGAGCGTGCCCGCGCCCTCGCGGCCCACCTCCAGGATCTCCAGCCGCGCGTTGTTGATGGCCGGCACGTACAGGCGGTTGCCGCGCGCGTGGACGTCGTGGGCGTAGCGGTCGGACCAGATGTAGCGCGGGCGCGGGGACTCGGGGTCGCTGATCCAGTAGGCCAGCACGCCGCCGTTGTGCGTGTTGGATCCGGCCACGTACAGCGTGTGCTGCTCCGCGTCCACGTACAGGTTGTGCGCGCGGCGGAACCCGGCGAACGCGGCGATCGGGCGCGGATGCTCCGGATCGTCCAGGCTCACGATCTGCATGCCGCCCTCGGTGTCGTTCGCGATGTACATCGTGGTCCGGAAGGTCTTGATGTCCCGCCACGTGGATGTGGGGCCGGCGAAGAACCCGGTCTCGTAGGGCGCCTCGCGGTCGGTGATGTTCACCACGGACACGCCGATCGTGGTGCCCACGAGCGCGTACTCGCGGCCGTCCGGCGCGGTGTAGCCCCAGATGTCGTTGTAGGTCCCGTACATGCGCAGGACGCTGCGCGCGACCATGTGCGCGGCGAGGCGCTTCGGCGCCTCCGCCTCGCCGGTGCGCGTGGGCGTGGCGCCCGACCCCGGCGCGGCGGCCAGGACGCAGGCCGCCGCCAGCGCGAGGCCGGCAAGAGCGCGCGCCCTCACATCCGCACCTCGCGCATCCAGTCCAGCACGGTCTCCACCACGGACTCCGCGAGCGGCCCCTGCCACGGCGCCTCCAGCGTCTGCGCCACGGACTCGCGCACGTTGAACGCGTGGAACACGTTCGGCAGGACCACGACCGTGCCGTTGCCCGGGTGCGCGCGGTTCACGATGTCCGCGATGTAGCGGTGCTCCGCCTCGCACGTGGTGAAGTCCAGGTCGCCCCACACCGCCAGCACCGGCGAGCCCACCTTCGCCCAAACCTCCGCGGAGTTCGTGGCATCCAGCTCGCGGTAGAAGCGCAGGTGCCGGCCGAAGCTGCGCTCGCCGTCGGGCCAGTAGTCGTCCGCGATGTGCTTCATGTCCGGCCGCTCGGCCACCACCTCGGGGATGGGCCGGCCCTTCCGGAACACCTCGTGCAGGAAGTCCGCGAGGAGCCGGCAGCGCGCCTCGAGCGCCGGAAGGTCCGCGGCGGGATCGAGCACCGTCTGCCGCCGCTCGTTCTCCACGAGGTACTCCGCCCACGGCAGCACGCCGGTCCCGAAGACCACGACCCCTTTCACCGGCGTCTCCGCGGCGAGGATGGGCGCCTCGATGCCGCCCATGCTGTGCCCGAAGAGGAAGACCTGCTCGGGGTCCACGAACTCCGTGCGCAGGAGCTTCGCGAGCGCGGCGCGGAAACCGTCCACCTCGTCCGCGAAGCCGATGTCCTGGCACGGCGTTCCCGTGGCGTCGCCCGAGCCCTGCTTCTCGACGCGCATCACCGCGTACCCCGCGCGCGTCATCTCGTGGATGAGCTGCAGCACGGTGCCGGGGTCGCCGATCGGCTGGTCCGGCGGGGCGCACTGCAGGCCCTGCACGAACAGCACGGCCGGCAGCCGCGCCGGACCGCCCTTCGGCTTCGTGATCACGCTGCGCATGCGGACGTCGCCGAGCTCCACGACGTCGTAGATCACGTCGAACTCGTCCGACTGCTCGAAGGGGAAGGGCTTCAGCGTGACGTCCACCTCCTGCTCGGCGCCGTCGCGCAGGATGCCCACGCGCACGGTCTGCCCGCCGCGCCGCCCCGCGAGCGCCCCGGCCACCGCGCCGGGCGCGGTCAGGGGCGCGCCTTCCAGGGAGCGCAACACATCCCCCTCGCGAAGCCCGGCGGCGCCGCCTTCCAGGATGGCGGCCACGGTGGGGCCGTCGGGACCGGGGGCGAGCTGGGTGCCGAGCCAGGCGCGGCGCGGCAGGTCGCCGAGGACGACGGTCCCGGCGGCGGCCGCCGCGGGGGCAAGGGACAGGGCCGCGGCCGCGAGGGCCGCGGCGAAGGACGCCAGGGGACGGACGGGCACGGGGACCTCCGCGGGAGAGGGTTGCGGGGGCCCATCCTAGCCCGGGAGGCCGCGGACGCCGAGGCGGCCGGGACGACCTGGCGCCTTCGCTGGGACGAACCGCCCGGGCTTGACGCCGCGGCGGCGGCTCCCTATCTTGCCGCGGCTGGCACTCGTACCCCTAAGAGTGCCAAGACCGCGCCGGGAGGTCCCTTTGCCCCGTCCCGAAGGACCCGTCAGCCTGACGCCGCGCGAGGCCAGCGTGCTCGGCACGGTGGTGCGCGGGTACGTCACGTCCACGGAGGCGGTGGGGTCGCGCTGGGTGGCGCGGAACTGCGGGCTGGGGCTGTCGCCCGCGTCCATCCGCAACTGCATGATGGACCTGGAGGAGAAGGGGCTCCTGACGCACCTGCACACCTCGGGCGGCCGGCTGCCCACGAACGCGGGATACCGCCTGTACGTGGATTCCATCATGCGTCCGGCGCCGCTCGCGAGGCGGCACGCGCGCGCGGTGGACGACGCGCTCGGCGCGGACCGCTTCGGCAGCCTGGAGACGCTGCTGGAGGTGGCGTGCGTGGTGCTCGGCCGGCTGTCGGACCAGCTCTCCGTGGTGCTCTCGCCGCGCTACGACCGCGGCGTCGTGGACCGCATCGAGCTGAGCCAGGTGGACGAGCGGCGGCTGCTCGTCGTGTTCCGCATGTCCGCGGGCCTGGAGCGCACGGTGATCGTCACGTCGCCCGTCGAGATCGGCTCGGACGAGCTGCGCGCCGCGCTGCTCGCGGTGAACGCGGTGGCGCGGCACCGCACGCTCGGCGAGGTGGGCGCGCTGGAGTCGGACGAGGAGGTGCGCGTGCGGCTGCGCGGGCTCGCGGTGGCGCCGCTGGTGATGCGCGGCGCGCGCGAGCTGCAGGAGGACGATCGCGGCGGGCACTTCCACCTCTGGGGGACGTCGAACATGCTCGGCCAGCCGGAGTTCGCGGACCGCGAGGCCCTGCGCGCGGTGTTCCGCGTGCTGGAGGCGCGCGACGTGCTCTCCGGCCTGCTCGAGCCCACACGCCACCGCCGGCAGGTCAGCGTGACCATCGGCGAGGAGCTGCCCGTGGCGGAGCTGAAGCGCTGCAGCGTCGTGGCCGGCTCCTACCGCTTCGGCGAGTTCGGCGGCTCGATCGGCGTGATCGGGCCCACCCGCATGCTGTACGACCACGTGGTGTCGCTCGTGGACTACGTGGCCGGCGCCGTGGCCGGCGCGCTCGCCCGGAACTGACGCGAGGAGCGTCCCGACCCGTACACGGATGGAGACGATGTCGAGGAAGAAGAGGACCGAGGAGATCGAGCCGATCGAGGGCGCCGTCGCGGACGCGCCGCCGGCGAAGGATGGCGCGGGCGCCGCGGAGGCGGCCGAGGCCGCGCGCGCGGCGCTGGAGCAGGAACTCGCGGCCGCGCGCGCGGAGGTCGCGGCCGCTTCGGACCGCGCGCTGCGCACGCTCGCGGAGTTCGACAACTACCGCCGCCGCACGGAGCGGGACCGCGAGGAGTCGCAGCGCCGCGGCCGCGCCGACGTGCTGCGCGAGCTGCTGGAGGTGGCGGACAACTTCGACCGCGCCCTCGCCCACGCGGGCGACGGCGTGCCGGCCTCCTTCCTGGAGGGCATGCAGCTCGTCGCGCGCGGCCTGCACGACCTGCTGGACCGCAAGGGCGTGGCGCGCATCGAGGCGGAAGGGAAGCCGTTCGACCCCGAGGTGCACGAGGCGCTCGGCGCGCTGCCGACCGACGGCGCGGAGCCGAACACCGTGATCCAGGTCATCCAGCCGGGCTACCTGCTGGAGGACCGCGTGCTGCGGCCCGCGAAGGTGCTGGTGGCGGCGGCCCCGGCGCCCGCGCCGGCCGAGCGGCCCGCGGAAGGGAACGCCGATCCGGCGTCGGGTGAGGAATGACCGTTCGCGACTACTACGACGTGCTCGGCGTGGAGAAGGGCGCGGACGCCGACGCCATCAAGAAGGCCTACCGGAAGAAGGCGCTGGAGTTCCACCCGGACCGCAACCCGGGGGACAAGGCGGCCGAGGAGAAGTTCAAGGAGGCCACGCAGGCGTACGAGATCCTGAAGGACCCGGAGAAGCGCGCGCGCTACGACCAGTTCGGGCCCGCCGGCGTGGACGGCGGCGGCTTCGGCCGGCCGGGCGCCGGGGACTTCGCCGGCTTCGACCTGTCGGACGCGCTGCGCGCGTTCATGCGCGATTTCGGCGGCTTCGAGGACATCTTCGGCGGCGCGGCGACCGGCACGCGCGGCGGCGTGCGCACGGGGCAGAACCTGCAGGTGCGCCTGGCGCTCACGCTGGAGGAGATCGCGAAGGGCGCGTCGAAGAAGATCAAGCTGAAGCGCCTCGGCCGCTGCGACACGTGCGGCGGCTCGGGCGCGCGCGCCGGTTCCAGCCCGTCCACGTGCGCGGAGTGCGGCGGCGCCGGGCAGGTGCGGCACGTGCAGCGCTCCTTCCTCGGGCAGTTCGTGAGCGTGTCGCCGTGCCGGCGCTGCGGCGGCACCGGCCGCACGATCAGCGATCCGTGCCCCGCGTGCCGCGGCGAAGGGCGGCGCGAGACCTCCGAGACGATCTCGGTGGACGTGCCGGCGGGCGTGCACGAGGGGAACTACATCCCCATCTCCGGCAAGGGGCACGCGGGCCCGCACGGCGGACCGCCGGGGGATCTGATCATCCTCATCGAGGAGAAGCCGCACGAGGTGCTCGAGCGCCACGAGGACGACCTGCTGTGCGACGTTCCGGTGCCGTTCACCGTGGCCGCGCTGGGCGGGAAGGTGGACGTGCCCACGCTCACGGGCACCGTGCGCCTGGACGTGCCGGGCGGCACGCAGTCCCACAAGCTGTTCCGGCTGCGCGGGCAGGGGCTCCCGCACCTGCACTCCTCCCGCAAGGGCGATCTCATCGTGCGCGTGCGCGTGTGGACGCCCACGAAGGTGTCGGGCGAGGAGAAGAAGCTGCTCGAGCGGCTGGCCGAGGTGCAGGACGTCATGCCGCCCACGTCGCGCAGCCTCTTCGACCGCATCCGGGACACGTTCCGCTAGGGGCGCGGAGCGGCCGCGCGTGGCGGCCCTCGCGCTCCGCCCTTTCCGCGGCGCCCTCCCGGGCGTAGGCTCGGCGGCCATGGATCGCATCTACCTTCCGGCATCGCTCCGCGACGGGCCGCGCTTCCGCGTGGACGGGGCGGAGCGCCGCCATCTCACCGCGCTGCGCATCCGCGCGGGCGATCGCTTCCTCGCGACCGACGGCGAAGGGCGCGAGTACGTGCTCGCGGCAAGCGCCGTGTCGAAGGCCGCCGTCGTGGCCGACGTCGTGGAGGAGCGTGTGCTCCCGCGCGGCGCCGGTGCGCGCGTCACGCTCGCGGTGGCGCCGCCGAAGGGCACGCGCATGGAGACCGCGGTGGAGAAGTGCACGGAGTGCGGCGTGGGCCGCATCGTCCCGATGCTCACGGAGCGTTCGGTCGTGCGCGGGAAGGACGGCACGGAGCGGCTGGCGCGGTGGCGCCGCGTGGCGTGCTCCGCCACCGCGCAGAGCGAGGCCGCGTGGGTTCCGGAGATCACCGGGTTCGTGCCGTTCGCGGACGTGGTGGCCGCGGCGCGCGCGGAGGGCGGGACGCTGCTGCTGGCCCACCCGGGCGACGGCGCGCGGCCCGTGGCGCGCGCGCTCGCCGACGCGCCGCGCGACGCGGCTGTCACCGTGCTCGTGGGACCGGAGGGCGGGTTCCGGGACGAGGAGGTCGATCGGGCGCGGCAGGCCGGCGCCGTCGCCGTCACGCTCGGACCGCAACGGCTGCGCACCGAGACCGCCGCCATCGTGGCCGTCGCGCTCGCGATCGCCGCGCTGCACACCGGGGAGGGATCATGAGCTGCGTCTTCTGCGAGATCGCCGCGGGACGGATTCCCGCGAAGGTGCTGTTCCAGGACGATCGGCTGCTGGCGTTCCACGACGTCTCGCCGCAGGCGCCCACGCACGTCCTCGTCATCCCGAAGGTCCACGTGCCGGACCTGGATGCGGCCACCGACGAGCACGCGGCGCTGCTGGGCGCCCTGCTGCTCGCCGCGCGGCGCGCCGCGGCTGCCACCGGGCTCCGCGGCGGCTACCGGGTCGTGGTCAACCGCGGCGCGGACGGCGGGCAGAGCGTCGATCACCTCCATGTCCATGTGCTCGGCGGACGGGCGCTGGCGTGGCCGCCGGGTTGAGGCGGAATACCTGACCAGGGAGGCCGCCAATCCCCTCGCCGTGTTGACGAACGGCTTGAGGCTCCTCTACTCTGCGCCAATCCCGAGAACGTGAGGTCCGGACCATGTTCTTCACGACGGTCTGCGAGTACGCATTGCGCGCGCTGACCCACCTCGCCGCGTACGGCGACGGTCGGCCGGTGCAGGTGAAGGAGATCGCGGAGACCGAGGACATCCCGCGCCACTTCCTGGCGAAGATCCTGAACCAGCTCACCTACAAGGGACTGGTGAAGGCGATGCGGGGGCCCGGCGGCGGGTTCACGCTCGTGGGCTCCCCCGACGGCATCCTGGTCAAGGACGTGGTGGAGGCCATCGACGGCATGGATTCCATCCGGCGGCGCTGCGTGCTGGGACTGGACGAGTGCCGCGACGACATGCCCTGCCCGATGCACGAGTCGTGGAAGGGGTTCCGCGAGACGTTCCTCGGCGGCGTGGGTGGTCTCACGCTGGCGGCCATGGCCGAGAACATGACGCGGAAGCGCCGGCCGGCCCCGCCCCGCGAGTCGTAGCCGCCCACGCGAGGTCACCCCGTCATGTCCGGTTCGCTCGTGCTCCAGCGCGGCCGCGAGAAGTCCGTGCGCCGGCGCCATCCCTGGATCTTCTCCGGCGCCGTGGCGTCGCTCGGCGACGCGCCGGACGGCGGCGTCACCGACGTCGCGGACGCGGGCGGCCGCTTCCTCGCGCGCGCGTACATCAACCGCAAGTCGCAGATCGTCGGCCGGGTCCTGACCTGGGACGAGGACGAGCCCATCGACACGGCGTTCTGGCGCCGCCGCATCGCGCGTGCGGTGGCGGCGCGCGGCACGGCCCCGGTGGCCCGTCTCGTGAACGCCGAATCCGACGGGCTCCCCGGGCTGGTGGTGGACCGGTACGGCGAGTGGCTCGTGCTGCAGTCGCTCACGCTCGGGATCGAGCGCGTGAAGCACGAGATCGCCGCGATCGTGGCGGAGGAGGCGGCCGCCGCAACGGGCGCGCCGGTGCAGGGGGTGTGGGAGCGGAGCGACGTGGACGTGCGGCAGCGCGAGGGCCTCACGAAGAAGTCCGGCACGCTGCGCGGCGCGGAGCCCCCGGCGGAGCTGGCGATCGGGGAGCGCGCGGCGGACGGCCGGACGCTCCGATTCCTCGTGGATCTCCACCGCGGGCACAAGACCGGCTTCTACCTGGACCAGCGGGAGAACCGGCCGCGCGTGGCCGCATGGTGCGCGGGGCGCGAGGTGCTGGATCTCTTCGGGTACACCGGCGGCTTCACCGTGCACGCGCTCGCCGCGGGGGCCGCGCACGTCGTGCATGCGGACTCGTCCGCGGAGGCCTCCGTCCTCGCCGCGCGCAACGTCGCGGAGAACGGGTTCGCGCCGGACGCCGTGGAGTACCGCCGCGAGAACGTGTTCGAGCTGCTCCGCACGCTGCGCGCGGAGGGGCGGCGCTTCGGCGTCGTGATCGCGGATCCCCCGAAGCTGGCGAAGAACGCGTCGCTCGTGGACAAGGCGTCGCGCGCGTACAAGGACCTGAACATGCTGGCCATGCAGCTCCTCGAGCCGGACGGCATCCTCGCCACGTTCTCGTGCTCGGGGCTCGTGTCCGCGGACCTGTTCCGCAAGATCGTCTTCGGCGCGTCGGTGGACGCGGATCGCGATGTGCAGGTGCTGGACCGCCTGGCGCAGCCGGCGGATCATCCGGTGCTCCTGGGGCTGCCGGAAGCGGAGTACCTGAAGGGCCTGATCTGCCGGGTGGAGTAGTTGCGCCGCCCGGCGCTTCCAAGGAGGAACCCGTGACCGCACGCACGATGACCCTGGCCGATGTCGCGGTGCCGCGCGGGAGCTTGCGCTCGGATGCGCTCCTCGTGGCCGGAGCGAGCGTGGTCACCGCGCTCGCCGCGCAGGTGGCCGTTCCCCTGCCGTTCACGCCGGTTCCCGTCACCGGGCAGACCTGGGCCGTGCTGCTCGGCGGCGCGGTCCTCGGGATGCGGCGCGCCTTCCTCGCGCAGGTGCTTTACCTCGCGCAGGGCGCGGCCGGGCTGCCGGTGTTCGCGGGCGGCACGGGAGGGTTCGCCGTCTTCCTCGGACCCACCGCGGGCTACCTGGTCGCGTTCCCGTTCGCGGCGGCGGTGACGGGGGCGCTGGCCGAGCGCGGCTGGGACCGCTCCTTCCTCACCACCGCGGCGTCGATGCTCGCGGGCAGCGGCGTCATCTTCGTCCTCGGGTTGTTGAACCTGGCGCGCTTCGTCCCGGGCGAGCAGCTGCTCGCGCTCGGCCTGCTTCCGTTCCTGCCCGGCGACCTCGTGAAGTCGTCACTCGCGGCCGTCGTGTTCCCGGGGATCTGGCGGGCCGTCCGGTCGCGGTAGCGTGACCGCAATGACCCCCGGTGGTGGTTCTCCACCGGGCTCGGGATCCAGCCCACAACCGCTCGGGATCCCCGGGAGGGCGCGGCAGACCCGCGTGGACGTCGCCCGGCGCCTGGACCGGGTGGACGACGCCTGGACCCTTCGGGCCGGTCTCACGACCTCGCGTTGACCACCCCCCCTTGACAAGCCCCGACCCCGCCGACTAACTTGTCAAGTGCCGCGGTCGCTCCGCGGCTCCGCCTTTCGGAAGTCATGCTCGGACAAAGAGTTGCACGGAAGCGCGGGGCTCCTCGGACCCCCGCGCTTCCGTGCCTCCGGGCCCTTCCGGGAGGGCGCGTCCGCGCTTCCGCTCCGCCGAGGGCCCATGAATCCCCACTCCCTGCGCGTCCTCGAACTGGACAAGATCCGGGACGCGCTCGCGGACCGCGCCTCCTGGGCCGGCGGCGAGCGCGGCGTGCGCCGCCTCGCACCCGCTCCGGACGCCGGTCTCGTCGCCGGGCGGCTGGCCCTCGTGTCCGAGGTGCGCCGGATCCTGGACGAGGCGGACCTCCCCATCGGCGGGCTGCCGGATCTGGCGGAGACCCTGGCGGAGGCGGAGCCGGACGGGGCCATCCTGCCGGGAGCGCGGCTCGCCCCGGTGGCGCGGTCGCTGCGGGTCGTGCAGGCGGTCGCGTCGTTCCTCCACGACCGGCGCGAGACGGAGCCCCTGCTCTGGGGCATCGCGCGCGCGCTCACGCCGCTCGGGGAGCTGCGCGAGGCGGTGGATCGCGTGCTGGACGCGGACGGCCGCATCCGGGACGACGCCACGCCGGCGCTCCGCCGCATCCGCCGGGAGCAGGACCGCGTGCGGGACCGCATCCAGGACGCGCTGCGGCGGCTCGCGCAGTCGCTCGCCGCCGGCGGCGCCGAGCCCGTCGTCACGCTGCGGAACGACCGCTACGTGATCGGCGTGCGGCGGGACCGCCTGCAGGGCATGCACGGCGTGGTGCACGGCCAGTCCGGCAGCGGGCAGTCCGTGTACCTGGAGCCCACCGGCGTGGTCCCCATGAACAACGAGCTCGCGGAGCTGCGCAGCGCCGAGGATGACGAGATCGTGCGCATCCTCCTGGAGCTCACCGCGCTCGTGCGCGCGAAGCTGCCGGAGCTGCGCGCGAACCAGGAGGCGCTGGCGGAGCTGGACGTGCTGCGCGCCGCGGGGCGCCTGTCGAGGGACCTGCAGTGCGTGCCCGCGCTGCCGTCGCCGGACGGCGCGATGGACATCCGCCGCGGCCGGCATCCGGTGCTGCAGCTCCGCCTCGCCGGCACGGGGCACGCCGTGGTCCCGCTGGACCTCGCGCTCGGCGGCGAGCGGCCGGGCGTCCTGGTCATCACCGGGCCGAACACGGGCGGCAAGACCGTGGCGCTGAAGACCGTGGGGCTGTTCGTGCTGATGAACCAGTGCGGGTTGCACGTGCCGGCGGCGGAGGGCACGCGGCTGCCGCTCTTGCGGGACGTCTTCGCGGACATCGGCGACGAGCAGTCCATCGAGCAGAGCCTGTCCACGTTCTCGTCGCACATGGCGAACGTGATCGAGGGCGTGAAGCGCGCGGACGACCGCACGCTCGTGCTGCTGGACGAGCTCGGCGTGGGCACCGATCCCGAGGAGGGCGCCGCGCTGGGCAAGGCCATCCTGGAGGAGCTGGCGCGCGTGGGCGCGAAGGCCATCGTGACCACGCACTACGGCGCGCTCAAGGTGTTCGCGCACGAGCGGCCCGGGATGGAGAACGCGTCCCTGGAGTTCGACCGCGAGAGCCTCTCGCCCACGTACCGCTTCCTGCAGGGCGTGCCCGGCGCGTCGGAGGGCCTCTCCATCGCGCGGCGGCTCGGCTTCCCGGAGGCCCTGGTGGAGCGGGCGCGCGCGTTCCTCGGCGGCGAGAAGGAGGCCGTGGACGGCCTGCTGCGGGACCTCTCGGAGCGGCGCCGCCAGCTCGCGGCGCGGGAGGCGGAGCTGGCCGCGGAGCTCCTGGCCGCGCGCGAGGCCGGCGAGCGCGTGGAGCGGCGCCTGCGCGGGCTGGCGGACGAGCGCGCGAGGATCAAGCGCGAGGCGCTGGAGGAGGCGCGCTCGCTCGTGGAGCGCTCGAAGGCGGAGCTGACCGAGCTGCTCGGTGCGGTCCGGGACGACGGGGCGTCGGGCCGCGCCGCCGGCCGCGCGCGCACGCGGCTCGGCGAGATGGGCCGCGGCATCGAGCGCGAGCTCGCGGAGGCGGGGGAGCGCGCGGCGCGCGCCGCCGCCGGCCGCCCCGCGCGCGCGGAGGACATCACCGAGGGCACCCCGGTGGTCGTGTCCACGATGGGGTGGAAGGGCACCGCGCTCGGACCGCCGGGATCGAACGGCAAGGTGGCGGTCACGGTGGGATCGCTGCGCGTGGAGGTGCCCGTATCGGCGCTGGTGCTCGGCCCGCGCGACGAGCGCCGGCCCGCGCGGCCGGCGCTCGCGGACCGCCCCGAAGGCTCGTCGCGCCTGGAGATCGACCTGCGCGGCCGCACCGTGGAGGAGGCGCTGGAGGAGGTGGACCGCACGCTGGACGGGCTCGTCGTGTCCGGCGGCACGTGGTTGCGCATCATCCACGGCAAGGGCACGGGCGCGCTGCGCAACGCCATCACCGCGCAGCTCAAGGACGATCCGCGCGTGAAGGAGTTCCGCATGGGCGAGCCGGCCGAAGGCGGCGCCGGCGTCACGATCGCGGTGCTGAAGTGAGGAAGATCCCGGACGGCGTCATCGCGGAGATCCGCGACCGCGTGGACCTGGTGGACTTCATCGGCGGCTACGTCACGCTGAAGCGTTCCGGCCGGAACTTCGTGGGCCTGTGCCCGTTCCACCGGGAGAAGACGCCCTCGTTCAACGTGAACCCCGAGCGCGGGATCTACCACTGCTTCGGCTGCGGCGTGACGGGCGACGCCATCCGCTTCCTCATGGAGCACGATCGGGTGAGCTTTCCCGAAGCGTTGCGGACGCTTGCGGATCGTGTGGGCGTGAGCCTGGAGCGCTGGGAGGACGCCGGCCCGGATCGCGAGGAGCAGGACCTGCTGTACCGCGCGCACGCCGTGGCGGCGCGCCTGTTCCGCCAGCTGCTGCAGGGGAACGAGGGGAAGGCGGCGCGCGAGGAGATCGCGCGGCGGGGGCTTTCCCGGGAGGTCTGTGATGCCTATCGTCTGGGGGCGTCGGCGGACGCATGGGACCGCCTCCTCGGCGAGCTGCGCAAGGAGGGCATCCGGCCGGAGCTCGCGGAGCGCGCGGGCCTGGCCATCCGGCGCGAGTCCGGTACCGGCTGGTACGACCGCTTCCGCGGGCGCCTCATGTTCCCCATCGAGGCCGCGGGCGGGAAGACGGTGGGCTTCGGCGGGCGCGTGCTGGACGACGGCGAACCGAAGTACCTGAACTCCCCCGAGACGCCGCTCTTCCACAAGCGGCGCACGCTGTACGGCGTGCCGCAGGCCATGCCCGTGCTGCGCGAGACGCGCGAGGCCATCCTGGTGGAAGGCTACACGGACGTGCTCGCGCTCGCGAACGCGGGCATCCCGGGCGCCATGGCGGCCCTCGGCACGGCGTTCACCGCGGAGCACGCGGCGTGGCTGGCGCGGCACTGCGAGCGCGTCACGCTGCTGTTCGACGGCGACGAGGCGGGCCGCCGCGCCGTGGTGGCCAGCGCCGGACCGCTGCTCGGCGCGGGCCTGTCGGTGCGGGTCGTCGCGCTGCCGGACGGCGAGGACCCGGACAGCCTCGCGCGGAACCGCGGGGCGGCGGCGCTGGTGGACGCGCTCGGCTCGGCGAGGGGGCTGGTGGAGTCGCTCCTGGGAACGGAGGCGTACACGGGACCGGAAGGACTGGAGCGCGCCGCCGCGCGCGTGCTCGAGGCGCTCGCGCCGGTGGAGGATCCGCTGCGGCGCGCCGTGTATCTGGAGGAGCTGTCGAAGGGGACGGGCCTCGCCCTGGCGCCGCTCCAGCGCCGGCTGGCCGCCATCACCGCGGATGCGGCGCGGCAGCGCGAGCGCATCGCGGCGCGCGAGGCGGCGGCGGGACGCGCGCCCGCGGCCGCCCCGGTGCGCGCCGCGGCGCCGCCGCCGGCCGAGGAACCCCGGCCCGCGCGGCGGCCCGCGCCGCTGGAGCCGCCGCGGCTGGAGCTCACCGTGCTGGCCATCGCGCTGCACGACGGCGCGCTCGGCGCGGAGCTGCTCACGCGGTGCGCCCCGCAGGACTTCGAGCACCCGCTCACGCGCCGCATCGCGGAGAAGGCGTGCGCGATGGTGGCGGAGGGCGCGGCGCTCGGCGGCACGCGGCTGCTGGACGCGTTCGCGGACGACGAGCCGGCGCGCAAGCTGCTCGGCGAGCTCGCCGTGTCCGGCGAGTACGCCGTGGAGATCGAACGGCAGGCGGAGGATTGCGGCATGCGGCTGGAGCGCCGCGGCCTGGAGCGCGAGATGGAGCGCGTGACCACGGAGATGCGCAAGGCGCTCGCGCGCGGGGACGGGGACTCGGTGCAGGACCTCGCCCGGACCAAGAACGAACTGGCGCGCGACCTCGCCCGGCTCGCCGCGCCGCGAACGATCGGATGACGACGCACACGACGACCGAAGCACCCACCCCGGAGGAAAGCGACCGATGACGGTCAAGAAGAGCCACGCGAAGGTGATGGAGTCCCTCAAGAAGCTCGGCGGCAAGCAGGGCTTCGTCACCTACGACCAGATCAACGATTACCTCGACGAGGACGCCAGCCTCGAGGAGATGGACGAGATCTACGCGTCCCTCGGCAAGCTGAAGGTCGACGTGGTGGACTCCGTGGAGGAGGGCCGCGCGCGCCTGGAGCGGCGCAAGCAGAAGAAGAAGCCGGCCGAGGCGCTCGTGGCGCAGCAGCCGGTGCGCTTCGACGACCCCGTCCGCATGTACCTGCGCGAGATGGGCCGCGTGCCGCTGCTGGACCGGCAGGGCGAGATCGAGATCGCGAAGCGCATCGAGCAGGGCCAGGACATGGTGCTGCAGACCGTGTTCCGCTCCGCCAGCTCGGTGAAGGAGCTGTCCCTGCTCGGCACGCGCGTGGACAAGGGCCGCATGCCGCTGGAGGAGTTCGTCCGGGTGGACACGGGCGGGTTCGGCCCCACCGGCCAGCCGCCGAAGACCGAGAAGGGCCCCATCCTCGTGCGCGTGCGCCGGATCGTGCGCTCGCACGCGGAGCTGGAGAAGCTGGCGAAGACGCCTCCGCGCTCGTCGTGGACGGAGAAGCAGCGCCGGGACTACGACCGGAAGCGCGCGTCGTACCGCACGCGCATCAACGAGGACCTGCACGAGCTGAAGCTGAACGGGAAGCTGGGCGAGAAGTTCGTCGAGCGCCTGAAGGACCTGCACGCGCGCGTGCGCGAGGCGGAGGACGAGGTCCGCGCCATCGAGGACCGGACCGGACTGACCGCGGAGGAGATCAACCTGCTCGCGGCCGGCGGGGACCTGAAGTCCTCGCGCCGGCGCGGCCGCCTCACCGCGGAGGAGATCGAGGAGCTGTCCAAGGAGGTCAAGAACTCCCGCCGCAAGATCCGCCGCGTGGAGCAGGAGGCGCAGTGCCGCGCCGCCGAGCTGGCGGACCTGGTGGCGCAGATCCGCGCCGGCGAGAAGATGACCGAGCAGGCGAAGCGGGAGATGATCGAGGCGAACGTGCGCCTCGTGATCTCCATCGCGAAGCGGTACACGAACCGCGGGCTGGAGTTCCTGGACCTGATCCAGGAGGGGAACTCGGGCCTGATGCGCGCGGTGGACAAGTTCGACTACAAGAAGGGCTACAAGTTCTCCACGTACGCCACGTGGTGGATCCGGCAGGCCATCACGCGCGCCATCGCGGACCAGGCCCGCACCATCCGCGTGCCGGTGCACATGATCGAGGCCATCAACAAGGTCGTGCGCGCGTCGCGGCGCCTGGTGCAGGAGTACGGCCGGGAGCCGCTGCCCGAGGAGGTGGCGCGCAAGCTCGGCATGCCGGTGGAGAAGGTGAAGTCCGTGCTGAAGGCGGCGCAGGAGCCCATCTCCCTGGACCGCCCCATCGGCGAGGACGAGGACTCGAACCTCGGGGACTTCATCGAGGACGTGTCCGCCATCAACCCGGCGCACTCCGCGGCCTTCGCCATGCTGCAGGAGCAGATGTCGCACGTGCTGTCCACGCTCACGCGGCGCGAGGAGAAGGTCATCCGGCTGCGCTTCGGGCTGGGGGACGGCTGCCCGCGCACGCTGGAGGAGGTGGGCGCCATCTTCAACGTCACGCGCGAGCGCGTGCGGCAGATCGAGTCCAAGGCGCTCCGCAAGCTGCGGCACCCGTCCCGCGCCCGGAAGCTGCAGGGCTACGTGGACCTGCCGTGACCGGAGGGGATCCGGGCACGGTGCTCGCGGCGGACGGCCGCCTCGTGGTGCGGGAGACGCCGCTGCCCGGCGTGCTGCTGCTGGAGCCGAAGGTGTTCCGGGACGAGCGCGGCTTCTTCCTGGAGACCTTCCGCAAGGAGACGCTCGCGAAGCTCGGGGTGGGCGTGGAGCTCGTGCAGGACAACCACTCGCGCTCCCGGAAGGGGACCATCCGCGCCCTGCACTTCCAGGTCCCGCCCGGGCAGGCGAAGCTGGTGCGGTGCGCGCGCGGCAGCGTGTGGGACGTGGCGGTGGACCTGAGGCGCTCGTCCCCCACGTTCGGGAAGTGGTGGGGGTGCGACCTGGACGACCGGGACCACCGGCAGGTGTGGATCCCCGCGGGGTTCGCCCACGGGTTCTGCGTCACGTCGGAAGAGGCGGATGTGGTGTACCGCTGCAGCAGCACGTACGACCCCGCCGCGGAGCGGGGCATCGCGTGGGACAGCCCGGACCTGGGCATCCCGTGGCCCACGGACGCGCCGCGGCTCTCGGACCGGGACCGGGCGAACCCCGCCTTCGCGGACTACTCGGGGCCCTGGTTCCCTTGACCGATCCGGGGAGCGGCGCGGACGCCGCGGACGTCCGCGCACCGGCCGCGAGCCCCACGTGGCGGCGCAACCTGCGCGTGCTGTCCCTGTCGCAGTTCCTCGCCGTGTCCGGCATGTCCATCGTGCTGCCGTTCATCCCGTTCTTCATCCGCGAGCTGGGCATGACGGACCGCGCCGCGGTGGAGCGCTGGTCGGGGCTCGTGTTCTCCGGGCCGTTCCTGGCGGCCGGCCTGCTGGCCCCGGTGTGGGGCTATCTGGGGGACCGCTACGGCCACCGCCTCATGGTCGTGCGCGCGATCTGGTCGCTGGCCCTCGTGAACCTGCTGCTGGTGTTCGTGCAGACGCCGCTGCAGCTCTGGGTGCTGCGCATCCTGCAGGGGATGGTGACCGGGTTCATCCCGGCCGCGCTCGCCATCACGTCCGCGTCCACGCCGACGGCCTACCTGCCGGCCGCGATGGCCCACCTGCAGGCGTCCGCGTCCGCCGGCCGGCTCGTGGGGCCGGCGGTCGGCGGCGTGCTCGCGGGGTTCCTCCCCTTCCGGCAGATCTTCCTCATCGTGGCGGGGCTCATCACGGTGGGGGCGATCCTCGTGACCCGGTACCTGCAGGAGCCCCCGCGCCAGCGCGGCCCGCGGCCCACGCCCGCCGCGAACCTCCGCTTCGCCTGGAGGGACGGTCCCATCCGCCTCGGGCTGCTCGGCCTGCTCGTGGCGATGGCCGCGCACAGCATGGTGATGCCCGTGTTCCCGCTGTTCGTGGAGGATCTGGTCCGCGGCGCGCACGATCCCGCGCTGTGGACCGGGATCGGCTTCGGCGTGGTGGCGGGGTTCACCATGTTGGGCTCGTCGTTCGTGGGGAGGATCGCCAAGGCGGTGGGGTTGAAGACGGTGCTCATCGCGGGGCTGGGGATCACCGCGCTGGCGCTCGCCGCCCATCCGCACGCCCGCTCCCTCCCCGCCATGCTCTGCGCCCGCGCGCTGCTCGGCGTGGGCATCGCCGGGGTGCAGCCCGCGCTCTACGCCATGGTCAGCCGGCGGGCCCCGCAGGGCGCCGGCGGCGGGATCCAGGGGTACGCCTCGGCCGCTGCCATCTTCGGCTTCTTCTTCGGTCCCTTCCTCGGCGGTTGGCTCGCGAACCACGTGGGCGTGGGGGGCGTGTTCCGCATCGCGGCCGCCCTCGCGGCGGCTTGCGCGGCCTTCGCGGCGATCGTGGCGAAGCGGCGGGGAAGGGACCGCGAGATCCCGCCCATCACGGACCCGATCCCGCGCTGACCCCCGCCCCGCGGCTCCGGCCCGCCACCGCCGGGGCGCCGGGGGGCGCTCCGTGGCCGGCCTCGTCGCGGCCGCGTACCTTGGTTCCGGCCGGCAGCTCCGCAGGCGGTGGTCGGAGCAGATCGCCGGGCCCCCTCGACGGTCCGCACCGCCCATCGACTCCCGGCCGAACGGGCCCGTCCGGGCCCTTCCCTCGCAGGAGGAGTCGCACATGCCCAGCCTGAAGCAGGCCGATCTGGCCGGCCCGGGGATCAGCACGTACCCCGAGGTCGAGAAGATCCTCCCCGCCGGCTACCGCTCGCTGCTCACGCCGAAGGAGACGCAGCACGCGCTCTTCGCGCTGAAGCGCTACATCGAGGACAACCTGAACAGGGAGCTGAACCTCTTCACCGTGGAGGTCCCGCTCATCGTGAGCCGCGAGAGCGGCGTGAACGACTACCTGGACCGCGACGGCTCCCGCACCCCGATCGAGTTCCCGTGCGGGCTCGGCCTCGCGAAGCGGATCGACGCGCAGGTCGTCCAGGCGGCCACGAAGTGGAAGAGGATGGCGCTGAAGTCGTTCGACTGTGCCGCGGGCGAGGGGATCAACACGGACATGCGGGCGGTGCGCAAGGACTACTTCCTGGACCACGACCACAGCGCCTACGTGGACCAGTGGGACTGGGAGCGCCGGATCACGGCGGACCAGCGCAACCTGGACTTCCTGAAGGACATCGTCGGCCGCATCTGGAAGGTCATCAAGGGCGCCGAGGTCTTCATCCAGAAGGAGTTCCCGAAGCTGAAGGACCCGCGCTTCCCGAATCTTCCGGACGAGCTCACGTTCCTGCACGCCGAGGAGATCCTCTCCATGTTCCCGGATCTGCCGCGCAAGCAGCGCGAGACGCAGGTCCTGCAGAAGCACCCGGCGGTCTTCATCATCGGCATCGGCTGGGTGCTGGAGGACGGCTACCCGCACGAGATGCGCGCGGCGGACTACGACGACTGGGTCACGCCCACGATCGAGAAGAACGGGAAGCGGATGCACGGGCTCAACGGCGACATCCTCGTCTGGAACCCCGTCACGAAGCGCCGCCACGAGCTCAGCTCCATGGGGATCCGCGTGACGAAGGAGACCCTGAAGCAGCAGCTCGAGATCAGCAAGCAGACGGACTTCCTGAAGCTGCCGTACCACCGCGCGATCCTCGAGGACCGCATCCCGCTCTCGATCGGCGGCGGGATCGGCCAGTCGCGGACCACGATGCTCCTGCTGAGGAAGGCGCACCTGGGCGAAGTGAGCGTCACCGTGTGGCCGAAGGAGTTGAAGGACATCTGCGCGAGGAAGGACATCCACGTCCTGGAGTAGCCTCCGCGCCGTGCGAAGGCGGCGGCGGAAGGTCCGGAGGGCGTCCGGTGCGGGATCGGGCGCCCTCCGCCGTTCGCACCGGCGGGAGCGCCCGCAGGCCCGCGCGGCGGACGATCGGAGCCGGTCGGCCGCGGGAGTTCCGGGCACGGTGCGGACCGGCCCCGGTGTCCGGTCGCGCCCGGGCTTGACCGACCCCGGACCCCGTGCTATTCCTCCGCGTTCACTTGGTCCCCGGAATACGGGCCCATAGCTCAGGCGGTTAGAGCAGCCGGCTCATAACCGGTCGGTCCTTGGTTCGAGTCCAAGTGGGCCCACCAGGAACCGGCCGGCGGGTCGCGGGCGATTAGCTCAGTTGGTCCAGAGCGCTCGCCTCACACGCGAGAGGTCACTGGTTCAAGTCCAGTATCGCCCACCACCCGCCGGTGCAATCCGAACGCGGAAGGAGACTCCCTCGCCCCCAGCCTTCCCGCCGCGACAGATGTCCTGGAACGGGAACGGCCGGGTGCTTCCTGAGGGAGGCACCTTCTTTTTGTCCCCGGCGGGACGGCGAAACCAGGAGGAAGCGTGTCGCCCGACGAGATCCAGGCCCTGCTCGACCTGCAGGAGCTCGACCTGAAGCTGTTCGAGTACGAGCAGCACCAGAAGGACCTGCCGCGCCTGATCGAGGAGATCGAGGCGCCGCTCCGCACCGCGCGCGAGGCGAAGGAGAGCGTGGAGGCGCAGCTCGCCTCCGCGCGGAGCCAGCAGCGCGGCGTGGAGATGGACCTCGCCGCGAACAACGCGCAGTTCAAGAAGCTGCAGACGCAGCAGATGGGCGTGCGCAACCAGATCCAGTACGAGGCCTTCCAGCACGAGATGGAGGCGCTGAAGGACCGCCGCGACGACCTGGAGGAGCAGGGCCTGCACTGGATCGAGCGCGTGGAGGGCGCCACCGCGAAGCTGCCGGACGCCGAGGACCACTTCGGCAAGGCGGAGGCCGTGGCGGCCGCGGCGCGCGCGAAGCTCGACGCGAAGACCGGGGAACTCCGCCGCATCCACGACGAGGCGGCCCGGCTCAAGGAGCCGCTCGTGGCGAAGGTGCCCGCGCAGGTCATGTCGTACTACCGCCGGCTGCGCGGGGCCGGCAAGACGCCGTTCGTGGCCGTGGTGAACCGCGGCGCCTGCGGCGGCTGCGGCTTCCGGCATCCCGCGCAGCGCCTGCAGGAGATCAAGCAGGGGCGGCGCATGAACACGTGCGAGCAGTGCGGGCGGATCCAGGTGTGGCGGGAGCAGGAGGAGGAGCGGATTGGCTTCTGACCGGCGGGACGGCGCCCTCTCCGCGGAGGCGCGCCGGGTCGTCGAGAGGATGCTGGCCGGCCGAAGCCTGGACGAGCTGGCGCCCCGCGGCTCCGCGCTGCGGGCCGAGGTGGAGGCGCACCTCGTCGCGTCGCTCGAGCGCGCGGCCGGTGGCGGCGCGGCCGCGCGTGCGGCCCGCCCGCGTCCCGCCGCTTCCGCGACCGCGCGCCCCCGCACGGCGGCGCGCCCTCCCACGAAGACGCCGGTGGCCTACTCGGACGGCGCGTCCCGCGGCAACCCCGGACCGGCCGCCGTGGGCATCGTGCTCCTGGACCGGGACGGCTCCGAACTCTGGAGCGAGGGCCGCCGGATCGGCCGGGCCACGAACAACGTGGCGGAGTACCGCGGCGCCATCGCCGCCCTGGAGAAGGCGCGGGAGCTGGGGTTGGACGAGCTGGAGCTGCGCATGGACTCCGAGCTCGTGGTCAAGCAGCTCAACGGCGAGTACCGCGTGAAGGACCCGTCGCTCTCCCTCCTGAAGCACGACGTCGACGCCCTGCTCGACGGCTTCCGGTCGGTGCGGATCCGGCACGTCCGCCGGGAGGAGAACCGGGACACGGACCGGCTCGCGAACGAGGCGCTGGACGCCGCTCCCGCCTGAGCCGCCGGGGGCGGTCGCGCCGTCGCGCCCTCCGGATCGCCGGGGAATCCGCAAGGCCCTGCGGCGCATCGGATTCCCCGGAGCCGGGAGGGGGTGCGTGCTGGAACGGCCCCGGGGAAACTGGTACACCTACCGGCGAGAAGCCAAGGGGAGAGCCGGGTGGTCGCGTCCCGCAAGGGACGAGGAAAGTCCGAGCTCCGCAGGGCAGGGTGCTGGCTAACGGCCAGTCGCGGCAACGCGAAGGAAAGTGCCACAGAAAGCAAACCGCCCCACGGCCGCGAGGTCGCGGGGTAAGGGTGAAACGGTGAGGTAAGAGCTCACCAGCGCTCCCGGTGACGGGAGCGGCTCGGCAAACCCCACCCGGAGCAAGACCGAATAGGAGAAGAGAGACGGCCCGTCTCGTCACGATTCTCGGGTAGGTCGCTGGAGGCGCGGAGCAATCCGCGTCCTAGAGAAATGACCACCACGGACGCAAGTCCGTACAGAACTCGGCTTACGGCTCTCCCCGGGCTTCCGATCCTCGAACCGCGGGAGACGCATGCTGCGAAGGAACTGGATCGGCCCGCCGGAGATCGACCCGGACGAGGTGACGCGGCTCTCGCGGGAGCTCTCCGTGTCGCCCGCCGTGGCGCGCGTGCTGGCGGCGCGCGACCATCGGGACCTCGCGGACGCGGACCGCTTCCTCCACCCGCAGCTGGCGCACCTCTCGTCGCCGCGCGCGTTCCTCGGCGCGGACGCCGCCATCGCGCTCCTGCTGGAGTGCCTGCGCGAGAGGAAGCGCATCCTCGTGTTCGGCGACTTCGACGTGGACGGCGTGACCGGGACGTCGCTGGCGGTGCGCGCCCTGCGCCGGCTCGGCGGCGACGTGGACTACCTGCTGCCGCGCCGCCTCGAGCACGGGTACGGCCTGTCGAAGCGCATCCTCCCCGAGGTGGTCGCGCGCGAGCCCGCCGTGGTGCTCACGGTGGACTGCGCCATCCGCAGCGTGGAGGAGGTGGCGGAGCTGGCCGCGGCCGGCATCCGCACCGTCGTCACGGACCATCACGAGCCGGGGCCCGTCCTGCCGCCGGCGGCGGCGGTGGTGGATCCGAAGCAGGCCGGCTGCCCGTACCCGGACAAGAACCTCGCCGGCGTGGGCGTCGTGTGGCAGCTGCTGCGCGGCGTGGTGGACAGCCTGGAGCACGAGTACGACCTGCGCCGGGAGCTGGACCTCGTGGCGCTCGGCACGGTGGCCGACGTGGTGCCGCTCGTGGGCGAGAACCGGGTGCTCGTGACCGAGGGGCTGAAGCGCATCGAGGAGCGCGCGCGCGTGGGCATGATGGCGCTGCTCGAGGTCAGCGGGGTGGAGGAGCGCGCGGACGCGTGGCACCTCGCGTACCTGCTGGGCCCGCGCGTGAACGCCGCGGGTCGCCTCGGCGACGCGGCCGACGCGCTGCGGCTGTTCCTTTCCGAGGACGTGGCGGAGGCCACGCGGCTCGCGAAGCGCCTGGACGAGGAGAACCTGAAGCGGCAGGAGATCAGCGAGCGCACCGTGCGGCAGGCGCTCGACGCGATCGAGCGCGGCACCGCCGGCGCGGACCCCGACGGGATCGTGCTGGCCTCGAACACCTGGCACCCGGGCGTGATCGGCATCGCCAGCGCGCGGCTGGTGGAGCGCTTCTACCGGCCGTCGGCGCTGATCGCGATGCAGGGGGACACCGGGCGCGGCTCCGTGCGGTCCATCCGCGGCGTGGACGTGTGCCGCGTGCTGGACGAGTGCGGGGACATCCTGGTGCAGTACGGCGGGCACGCCATGGCCGCGGGTCTCACGATCCGCCGGGACGACGTGCCGGAGTTCCGCCGCCGCTTCGCCGAGGGCGTGGCCCGGCACCTGACCGAGGAGAATGCCCACCCGCGCCTGCGGATCGACGGCGCGCTGGACCCCGACGAGGTGGACCTCCCGCTGGCCGAGGACCTCGCGCGGCTCGGCCCCTTCGGCTTCGGCAACGCCCGCCCGGTGTTCGTGCTGCGTGGTGCCGCGCCGGCCGCGCCGCCCAAGGTGGTCGGGCGCGGTCACCTGAAGCTGACCGTGCGCCGGCGCGCGGACACGAACCTGGACTGCATCGGCTTCGAGCTCGGGCCGCGCGTGGAGGCCGGGTTCCCCGAAGGCCCCGTGGATCTGGCCGGCTCCGTGGCGGTGAACCGCTGGAACGGCCGCACCACGGCGCAGTTCCAGGTGGCGGACTTCCGCGAGGCTGCCGCATGAACCGCCCGGCGCCCGTCCCGGACGGCCCCGCCGAGCAGGCGTACGCGCTGGAGGACGTCCTCGGCGCGCTGCACGACCCGTCCATGTACGATGCGGACGCCATCCGCGCCGCGTACGACTTCGCCGCGCGGCACCACGAGGGGCAGACCCGCCGCTCCGGGCTCCCGTACGTGAGCCACTGCGCGGCGGTGGCCACCATCCTGGCCGGGCTGCGGCTGGACACGGTGACATTGGTGGCCGGCCTGCTGCACGACACCCTGGAGGACACCGGCGTCTCGTCCGACGAGCTGCGCGCGAAGTTCGGGGACCACGTTGCGTCCATCGTGGACGGCGTGACCAAGATCGGCGGCATCGAGTTCGAGAGCCCGGAGGAGCACCAGGCCGAGAACTGGCGGCGCATGCTGCTGGCCATCGCGCAGGACCTGCGCGTCATCCTCGTGAAGCTGGCCGACCGGCTGCACAACATGCGCACGCTGGGCTTCCTGCCGGAGGAGAAGCACCAGCGCATCGCCCGCGAGACCCTGGAGATCTACGCGCCGCTGGCCCACCGATTCGGGATCGCGAAGGTGAAGTGGGAGCTGGAGGACCTGGCGCTGAAGTACCTGGAGCCGCAGGTGTACCAGGACCTCGTGGTGCGCGTGGCGCGCAAGCGCGCGGAGCGGGAGGAGTTCCTGCTGCGCCTGACCGAGCCGCTGGCCCGGCGGCTGGAGAAGCAGAACATCAAGGCGGAGATCAAGGGCCGCGCGAAGCACTTCTACAGCATCTTCCTGAAGATGAAGTCGCGCGAGAAGGACTTCGAGGAGATCTACGATCTCATGGCCATCCGGGTCATCGTGCCCCGGGAGCGGGACTGCTACGAGGCGCTGGGCATCGTGCACTCGCTGTGGCGGCCGGTGCCGGAGCGCATCAAGGACTACGTGGCCGCGCCGAAGTCCAACCACTACCGCTCGCTGCACACCACGGTGATCGGCCCGGACAACGTGTGGGTGGAGTTCCAGATCCGCACGCCGGAGATGCACGCGGAGGCGGAGTTCGGCATCGCGGCGCATTGGGCGTACAAGGAGGGGAAGACGCAGCTCCCGGATCTCGTGGGCCGCTTCCCGTGGCTGGGCGAGCTGGTCAAGGAGCAGGCGGACCAGAACGCCGAGGAGTTCCTGGACCTCCTGAAGTCCGACCTGTTCCAGGGCGAGGTGTTCGTCTTCACGCCCAAGGGCGAACTGAAGGTCCTGCCGCGCGGCGCCACGCCCATCGACTTCGCGTACGCCATCCACACGGCGGTGGGCAACCGCTGCGTGGGCGCGCGCGTCAACGGCCGCATCGTGCCGCTGCGGCACCGGCTGGAGAACGCGGACACCGTGGAGATCATCACGTCGCCGCTGGGCCGGCCCAGCCAGGACTGGCTGAACGTGGTGGCGTCCGCCGGCGCGCGCAGCAAGGTCCGCCGCTGGTTCCGGCTGGAGCAGGCGCAGCACTCCACCGCGCTCGGGCGCGAGATGCTGGAGCGCGAGGCGAAGCGCAACGGCGTGGAGCTGGAGAAGGCCCTGACCGCGGAGGCCGCGAAGAAGCTGGGCTTCGACTCGGCGGAACGCCTGTACGCCACGGTCGGCCAGGGCGACCTCTCCGCCGTGCAGGTGATCCGGAAGCTCTTCCCGCAGGTGGAGACGAAGCGCGAGCCCTCCGGCCTCCGGCGCATGCTGCCGTTCGCCCGCAAGAAGGACGGCGGCGTCAAGGTGCAGGGGCTCAGCAACGTGATGATCCGCTTCGCGCACTGCTGCCAGCCGCTGCCCGGCGAGGCCATCGTGGGCATCGTGACGCGCGGCCGCGGGATCTCCGTGCACCGCTCGGACTGCCCGAACGCGCTGCCGCCGGTCGTGGAGATGGAGCGGCGGACCGCGGTGGACTGGGACGTGTCCCGCGAGAACGTGTACCGCGTGCACCTCGGCGTGGAGGGCGAGAACCGCAAGGGCCTCCTGGCCGACGTGTCCTCCGCCATCACCGAGCTGGACACGAACATCCTGAGCGCGTCGATGGAGTCCGACGGGCACCGCGCGGTAGGGCGCTTCGTGGTGGAGGTGGAGACGGTGGCGCACCTGCGCAAGGTCCTGAAGGTGATGCAAAAGGTCAAAGGCGTCGATCGGGTGTTCCGGGAAGACCACGCGGCGAATGCGTGACGATCCGGCGCGGGACGTGCGCCCGGCCGGATCGGACGGGCGGAGGACGATCCGGACGTCGGGGCAGGCGCGGGCGATGCCCCGGGCGAGGGGGAGGGTGTGCCATGCTCAGACAGTCCTCGCGGCCCGCGCACGCACGCTCGTCCGCGCGCCGACAGCCGTCGGGGCGCGGACCGCTGCGGAACTGCGCGTGGCACACCCTCCCCCTCGCCCGAGGCGTCGCCTGCGCCTGCCCCGACGTCCGGATCGTCCTCCGCCCGCTCGATCCGGCCGGGCGCACGTCCCGCGCCGGGGCGCCACGCATTCGCCGCGTGGTCTTCCCTTGGGGATGGGGGGGGGCCGCGGTGAGGGAGCATGTCTGTCGGTCGGCGGCGCCGCGAGCGGTGGCAGGCGGGCGGTGCGGACGCAGGCGGCGCCTCGGGCGATGGGCAGGGTGTGCCACGCGCAGTTCCGCAGCGGTCCGCGCCCCGGCAGCCGTGGATGGACGTTCGAGCGTGCGTGCGCGGGCCGCGAGGACTGTCTGAGCATGGCACACCCTCCCGGTCGCCCGGGGCCCGCCCGCGTCCGCACCGCCCGCCTGCCACCGCTCGCGGCGCCGCCGACCGACCCGCGCGCACCCCGGAGAACACCCCCATGCTGCTAGGGAAGAACGCGCGCCTGGAGTCGCGGGCCGACGCCCAGTGGTGGCGGGCGCCGGACCTCGCCGTGCATCCGGACATCGTGCACGGCGTCACGCACTCCGCGCTGGGGAACTTCTCGCTCACGACCGACGCGGACGGCGCCGCCGTGCAGGAGCGGCGGCGCAGGGTGCTCGCGGCCGCGGGGCTGGGATTCGCGCGGGTCGTGGCGCCGCCGCTGCATCACACGGCGGACGTGG
The DNA here is from genome assembly GCA_964571855.1 of uncultured Gemmatimonadota bacterium. GTDB lineage: Bacteria > ARS69 > ARS69 > ARS69 > ARS69 > CAYYFX01. Next base: position 151,399 of record CAZNDO010000005.1, on the reverse strand, counting down.
CGATCGTGGACCGCGGGCGCGTGCCGGAGGGGAGGTTCGACGCGTTCGTCACGCCGGACCCGGCCACCGCGCTGGCCGTGACGGTGGCGGACTGCGTGCCGGTGTTCTTCCTGGACGTGGCGGAGGGCGTCATCGGCGTGGCGCACGCGGGGTGGCGCGGGCTGGCGGGCGGCATCGTGCGCAGGACCGTGCGCGTCATGGTGGACGACCTGGGCGTGCGCACCGGGGACCTGCTCGTCGCGGTGGGGCCGGCCATCCGCGGGCCGCGCTACGAGGTGGGGCCGGAGGTCTGGTCGAACTTCCCGGAGGAGTTCGCCGTGCCGTCGGGGCCGGACACGGACCGGGCGCGGCTGGACCTGCCGTCGTGCGCGCTGGCGCAGGCGGCGGCGGAGCGCGTGCCGCGGGAGAACCTCGTGGACTTCGCGCTGTGCACGTACGACCACGCGGACTCGCTCTTCTCGCACCGGCGCGGCGATCGCGGGAGGCACTGGGCGTTCATCGGAAGGGCGTGATAGGCTCCGCGGCATGAGGGCACTGCTGCAGCGCGTGGCGCGCGCGAAGGTCACGGTGGACGGCGAGGTCGTCGGCGGCATCGAGGGCGGCCTGCTCGTCCTCGCCGGCGTGCGGGACGGGGACGGCCCGCCGGACGCGGCGTGGCTGGCCGAGAAGATCGCCGGGCTCCGCATCTTCAACGACGACGCCGGGAGGATGAACCGCTCCGTCGCGGAGACCGGCGGACGCGTGCTGCTGGTGTCGCAGTTCACGCTGTACGGCGACGCGCGCAAGGGGCGCCGGCCCTCGTTCGCGGCCGCCGCGGCGCCGGACGTCGCGGTGCCGCTCCTGGACGGTCTGAAGCGGGGGCTCGAGGCCGCCGGGCTCGCCGTGGAGACCGGCCGCTTCGGCGCGCACATGCGCGTGGAGCTGCTCAACGACGGCCCCGTCACCCTCATGCTGGACTCCGCGGATCGTCCGGCCGCGGGGGACGGCGCGGACGTGCCCGCCGGGCGCTTCCGCCTGCTCGCGAAGGGCTCGCCGCTGGAGCGCGTGCCGCTCGTGCTGGCTTCCGCGTCCCCGCGGCGGCGCGACCTCCTGCGGGACATGGGGCTCTCCTTCACGGTGGAGCCCGCGGACGTGGACGAGCGCACGGGCGTCCCGGAGGAGCCGGGCGCGCACGCGCTGCACGTGGCGGAGCGCAAGGTGCGCGCGCTCGCGGACCGCTTCCGGGAGGCCGTCGTGCTCGGCGCGGACACGATCGTGGTGTGCGACGGCCGCATCCTGGGCAAGCCCGGCGACGACGCCGAGGCCTTCGCCATGCTGCGCGCGCTCTCCGGCCGGGAGCACACCGTGATGACCGGCGTGTGCGCGGCGCATCCCGCCCGGGACCGCTACTACGCGCGCCTCGTCTCCACCACCGTGCGATTCCGGCGCGTCGGGGACGAGGAGATCCGCCGCTACGTGGACAGCAAGGAGCCGTTCGGCAAGGCGGGCGCGTACGCCATCCAGGGACTGGGCGCGCTGCTCGTGGAGAGCATCGAGGGGGACTACTCGAACGTGGTGGGCCTGCCGCTCGGCGCCACGCTGGACCTGCTGGAGCGCGTGCTGGACTTCTCCACCGCGGACGTCGGCGGGGGCCGATGAAGTTCACCACCATCCGCTGGGACGACGGCCGCGTCGTCCTGCTGGACCAGACGAGGCTCCCGGACGTGGAGGCGGATCTGGCCTGCGCCACCGTGGACGAGCTGGTGGATGCCATCCGGCGGCTCGTCGTGCGCGGGGCGCCGGCCATCGGCGTGGCCGGCGCGTACGGCGTGGCGCTCGCCGCGCTCCGCGCGCCGGACGGCGATCCCGCCGCGTTCCGCCGCGCGCTCGACCCCGAGGTGGCGAAGCTGCGCGCGGCGCGTCCCACCGCCGTGAACCTGGCCTGGGCGGTGGACCGGCAGCGCGCGCTGCTGGACGCCATGGCCGGCGAGCCCGTCGCGGCCCAGCGCGCGCGTCTCCTGGAGGAGGCCCGTCGCATCCACGCCGAGGACGAGGCGTCGTGCCGCGAGATCGGGCGGCACGGCGCGGCGCTGCTGCCCGCGGAGGCCACGGTGCTCACGCACTGCAACGCGGGCGCCCTGGCCACCGCGGGCATGGGCACCGCGCTCGCGGTGGTGTACGCGGCGCACGAGGCGGGGAAGCGCGTGCGCGTGCTGAGCGACGAGACCCGCCCGCTGCTGCAGGGCGCGCGGCTCACCGCGTGGGAGTGCCGGAAGATGGGCGTGCCGGTCACCCTGCTGTGCGACAACGCCGCGGGCTGGGTGCTGTCGCAGGGTCGCGTGGACCGCGTGGTGGTGGGCGCGGACCGGATCGCCGCGAACGGCGACGCCGCGAACAAGATCGGCACGTACCCGCTCGCGGTGCTGGCGCGGGAGCACGGCGTGCCGTTCTGGGTGGCGGCGCCGTTGTCCACGGTGGACCTGGCGGTCCCGACCGGCGCGGACATCCCCATCGAGCAGCGCGACGCCGCCGAGGTGACGACCCCGCGCGGCGTCCGCTTCGCGCCCGACGGCGTGGACGCGCTGAACCCCGCGTTCGACGTCACGCCGAACCGCCTCATCGCCGCCATCATCACGGACCGCGGCGTCGCGGAGCCGCCGTACGACGCGAGCCTGCGCCGTCTCGCGGAGGGCGCGCGGTGAAGTGGTCCTGGAAGCTCGGGACGTTCGCGGGCATCGACGTCCACGTGCACGCCACGTTCGCGCTGCTGCTGTCGTGGGTGGCGCTGACCCACTGGCTGCCGACGCGGAGCGTGGCCGCCGCGTTCGACGGCGTCGTCTTCATCCTGGCCGTGTTCGCGTGCGTGGTGCTGCACGAGTTCGGGCACGCGCTCACCGCGCGCCGGTATGGGATCGGCACGCGGGACATCACGCTGCTGCCGATCGGCGGCGTGGCGCGGCTGGAGCGGATGCCGGAGGAGCCGCGCCAGGAGCTGGTGGTGGCGGCGGCGGGGCCGGCGGTCAACGTGGTCATCGCCGCGGTCCTGTACGCCTTCCTGCAGGCCACGTCCAGTTGGCAGCCGATCGACGAGCTCGGGATCGCGCGCGGGTCGATGCTCGAGCGGCTCATGGTGGTGAACGTTTCGCTCGTCGTCTTCAACCTGATCCCCGCGTTCCCCATGGACGGCGGGCGCATGCTGCGCGCCACACTCGCCACGCGGCTCAGCTACCCGAAGGCCACGCGCATCGCGGCCGGGGTGGGGCAGGCCGTCGCCATCGTGTTCGGGTTCGTCGGCCTGTTCACGAACCCCTTCCTCGTGCTGATCGCGCTGTTCGTGTGGATCGGCGCCTCGCAGGAGGCGGGCATCGTGACCGCGCGCAGCGCGCTGGCCGGGCTGCCGGTGCGCGCGGCCATGCTCACGGACTTCCGCGTGCTCTCCCCGCGGGATCCGCTCGCGGTGGCGGTCCAGCTCCTCCTGGGCGGGTCGCAGACGGACTTCCCGGTGGCGGAGGAGGGCCGCCTCGCCGGCATCCTCCGCAGGAACGATCTCGTCCGCGTGCTCGCGGAGCGCGGCCCGGGCGCCCCGGTGGCGGACGCGATGCTGCGCGATTGCCCCACCGTGCACCCGCGCGCGGACCTGGACCGGCTCTTCACGCAGTTGAAGACGACCGAGTGCCCGGTGGTCCCCGTCGTGGAGGACGGGCGGCTCGTGGGGCTCGTGACGCTGGAGAACCTGCAGGAGCTGCTGATGGTGCGCGCGGCGCTGCAAGGGGACGCGCCGCGGTGATCGTCCTGCTGTACGCGGGCGGCATCGCCGCCCTCGTTGCCGGCGCGGAGGCGCTGGTACGGGGGGCGTCGCGCCTGGCGCTGGCCCTGGGCATCTCGCCGCTCGCGGTCGGGCTCACCGTGGTGGCGTTCGGGACGAGCGCGCCGGAGCTGGCGGTGAGCGTGTCCGCCGCCATGCGCGGAGCGGGCGACGTGGCCTTCGGCAACGTCGTGGGCTCGAACATCCTCAACGTGTTCCTCGTGCTCGGCGTGTCCGCGCTGCTCGCGCCCCTCGTGGTGTCGCGGAAGCTCGTGCGCGTGGACGTGCCGCTCGGCATCGGCACCGCGTTCGTCGCCGCGGCCATGGCGCTGGACGGGCGCATCGGGCGCCTGGACGGTCTCCTGCTCTCTGCGGGGCTGGTGGCGTTCCTCGCCTTCACGCTGCGCACGGCGCGCGCGTCCGGGGACGCCCCCGATCCCGCGGCCGCGGAGGCGGCGGCCCGCATGCCGCACGGCGCGGCCGCGGCGGCGCGGGACGCGGCGTTCATCGTCGCGGGGCTCGCCCTGCTCGTGCTCGGCTCCCGCTGGCTCGTGGACGCCGCCACGACCACGGCGCGCGCGCTCGGCGTGCCGGACCTCGTCATCGCGCTCACGATCGTGGCGATCGGCACGTCCCTGCCGGAGATCGTCACGTCGATCGTGGCGGCGGTGCGCGGGCAGCGCGACATCGCGGTCGGGAACGTGGTCGGGAGCAACCTCTTCAACCTGCTCGGCGTGCTCGGCATCTCCGCCGCCGCGGCGCCGCACGGGGTGGCGGTGGCGCCGGCGGCGGTCCGCTTCGACCTGCCCGTGATGCTGGCGGCGGCCGTGGCCTGCCTGCCGGTGTTCGCCACCGGCCACCGGATCGACCGCGCGGAGGGCGGGCTCTTCGTCGCCTATTACGCGGCGTACGTGGGCTGGCTGGTGCACGAGGCGTCCTCCCCGGACGCGCCCTCCCTCGCGGTCACGGCGGCGTTCGTGGTCCCGCTCCTCGCGGTCACGCTGCTGGTCGTGGTCCGGCATGCCCGGGACCGGCGGCGGGCCGCGTAGGGTCAAGCGGACCCCCCGGACGGCCGATCCTCCGGGGACGGACCCCCCTCGGAGGAGCACGGCGTGAGCATCCTGGGCAAGCTCGTGGCGGTACGGTACCTGGACGGCCGGGTGGTCAAGGGCTGGACCGCGGACTTCAACCCGCAGCGCCCGCTCTTCCACGTGAAGGAGGACGGGACCCCGAACGTGCTGAAGGTCCGCCTGGCGGAGCTGAAGGCCGTGTTCTTCATCCGCACCCCGACCGGGAACCCGTCGCACGAGGAGCGCAAGGAGTTCGAGCTGCGCCAGACGCCGGAGCGGCAGATCTGGGTGCAGTTCAAGGACGGCGAGGAGCTGGCGGGATTCTCGTCCGCGATGGGCACCGGCGGGTCCGGCTTCTACATCTCGCCGCCGGATCCGGACTCGAACATGGAGCGCGCGTACGTGCTGCGCACCGCCACGTCCATCGTGCTGCAGGGAACCGCCGCGAAGGAGGCGGCGGACAAGTACCGGGCGCGCGCCGCGGACGATCCCGCGCGCAAGTAGCTCAGTCCTCCGGCATGACGCCGAAGTCGGCGAGCGCCGCGCGCAGGAACGCGCGGAAGGCGGGCCGCTCCACGAAGTACGGGTGCAGTCCCAGCCAGATGACGCTTCCGGACCCGTCCGCCGGCGCGAGCCGGCGCACGGCGACCGCGTCGTCGGAGTCGTTCGCGGTGTAGATCACCTCGGCGCCGGAGCCGGGCACGACCTCGAGGCCGAGGTCGTAGAACCCGAAGCCGCGCCGGACCGTGCCCTGCGGCCACGTCAAGGGATCGAACGGGAGGTCCGGGTAGGGGTTCGGGCCCGACGTGATGCGCGACGTGGCGCGGGCGAGGCGACGTTGCACGTTCTGGCCGACGTTGGTGTTGTATACGAACCGCGCGACCTCGGCGATCCCCGCATGCACGCCGGCCCAGTGCGCGAGGCCGGACCCCGGCGGCTCCGGAGGGCCGAAGACGTAGGGCCATGCGGTCTGGCGCACCGGATCCACCCACCAGTCCTCCTCCCACGCACACGCGACCGAAGGCATGAGCCCGCACAGCAGGAGATTGCCACCGGCGGCGAGCCAGGCGGCGAGGAGGTTCGGCCCGCCCGCGTGCATGTTCTGCAGGACGGACGGGTCGCCCCCGACCCCGGATACCGCCGAGTGGACCCACACCACGACGTCGGCGCGCGAGAGCAGCGCCGCCGACGGCGCCTCCGTTCCCGAGGTCTCGTGCATCACGAAGCGGTACCCGGCGAGTCCCTCCTCCAGCAGCGTGCGCTCCACGAGGCGGTAGGCGGCCGGCCAGATGAAGCTGTTCTGCAGCGTGAGCGGACTCGTGTCCAGGACCACCAGGACCGCCCGCTCCGGGGGCGCTCGGTCCCCCGGGGCCGCGTGGACGCGCATCGGGAAGTCCACGCGCCGCTCGAAGTCGAACTCGTCACGGGCGCGCACGGAGAACGTGTGGTTGCCCGGGGCGAGATCGAACGCGGCCATGTCCTGGTCCGGATCGGTCGTCATCCACGTGCCGCCGTCCAGGGAGAGGTCCAGGCCGATCGCGGGCTTGCCCGACGGCCCCGCGCGCGTGCGCCATCGGAACTCCTGTCGCCCCGCGAACACGTCGAACGGGTCGACCCGTTCTCCCGCCGTGCGATAGCCGGGCGCTCCCCGCACCTCGATCCGGGGACCGTCCAGGTCCGTCCGCGGGAAGAACACGCGCGTGTTCAGCCGGAGGTAGAGCGCGGGTTCCACGGCGCCGGCGTCATCCACGGCTCGGACGGCGAAGATCGTGAAGTCGGGGATGACGGCCTCCCGCAGATCGGCCACGTCCACGAACGTCGCCGTCGTGGACTGCCACATCACCGAGTCGGTGAGCCCGCCATCCGTACCCGGATAGAACGCCGTCGTGTCGAGCCACGCGATGACCTGCCAGCGGTCCTGCACTCCGGCGTCCCCCGTGGAGCGGACGTAGTCCTGGCGGGAGGCCAACGCGTACCGGTAGCCGACGACCACACCGTCGTCGTCGTGTCCCTCCCAGCCGATCCGTCCTCTCGTCGCCCAATTGCCGAGCTCGGGCGGACCCTCGGTGATCAACGTCCAGGGGGCGATCGTTCGCGCGTTGAAGCTCCGGATCTCCTCGGTCCCGTCGACCGCGCCGTCGTCGTCGACCGCCCGCACGCGGAAGGTGTGCCATCCCGTGCACGGACCGGCGAACGGTGGCCGGACCGCTTCGCACGAGTCGACCCCGAGGACGACGAACGTGGATTCCCGGCTCGTGACCGGACCGCGCCAGTCCTCCGCGGAGTCCCAGGCCAATTCGAAGTGGGACACCTCGCCGTCCGGATCGCTCCCGGACCACGCGAAGGACACGCGGTACGACGTGTCGCCGCCCTCGGGCGGGCCCGCCTCGATGACCGTGTCGGGCGGCTGGTTGGGCGTGGCCACGTCGGCGTCGCCGCAGCCGGAGGCGAGGACGGCGAGCAACGCCGCCGGGGGCAGGAGGTGGAAGCAGCGGACGAGTGACGGCGAGCGGGGCATGGGGACCCCCCGGGGGACGACTCGACCATGTCCACCCTGGCGGGGAGCGTCAAGGGACTAGCTCACCGCATGGAGGATGAACGCCGCCGGATTCGGCCCGGATGCGCCCGATCCGCCGGCCCCGGCGCCCGCGCTCCTTGACTCCCGTCGCGCCGCGTTGGTACCCTGCCCGTCTTTTCGCGCGCGAAAACGTCCTGGAAGCCCCCCAGCGGGGGAGGTCGCAGTGAAAGTGCACGTCACGAAGGGCGCGGAGCTCACGCACGACTGGCACCTCGTCGACGCCGACGGGGTCGTGCTGGGCCGTCTCGCCAGCGAGGTGGCCAACCTCCTGCGCGGCAAGCACAAGACGAACTACACGCCGTACCTCGACAACGCGGACCACATCGTCGTGGTGAACGCCGACAAGGTGGTCCTCTCCGGCCGCAAGCTGGAGCAGAAGGTGTACCGCCGCCACACCGGGTACCCGGGCGGCGTGCGGGAGCGGGGATACGCGCAGTGGATGGCCGAGCAGCCCGAGGAGGTCGTGCGCAAGGCGGTCCGCGGGATGCTCCCGAAGAATTCGCTGGGCCGCGCGCTCCTGCGCAAGGTCCGGATCTACCGCGGCGCGGAGCATCCGCACACGGCGCAGCAGCCCAAGCCCTACACGGTCGCCAGCTCGCGCACGCCGCGCGGCGCGTAGCCCACGAGGAGAGCATGACGAAAGGAACCATCCAGGCGACCGGTCGGCGCAAGACGTCGGTCGCGCAGGTGCGTCTCGTGCCGGGCTCCGGCCGCCGCACCATCAACGGCAAGGAATTCCGCGAGTACTTCTGCCGCGAGTCGCTGGTGACGCTGATGGAGGCGCCGCTGTCGCTCACGAACAACAGCGTGCACTACGACGTCGAGGTCTCCGCGATCGGCGGCGGGCTCACGGGCCAGGCCGGCGCGGTCCGGCTCGGCATCGCGCGCGCGCTCGTGCAGGTGGACGAGACCCTGCGCCGCCCGCTGCGCGGCGCCGGCTTCCTCACGCGCGACTCGCGCATGGTGGAGCGGAAGAAGTACGGCCAGGCCGGCGCACGTCGCCGGTTCCAGTTCAGCAAGCGCTAGACCCCGGGGCGCCCGGCCCCTTCCGGGGCTGTGCGCCCGATTCCACACGCCGTCCGACCGGTCGGGCGGTCCGCGACGAGTCGCTCCCGGCGCCGCGCGGTCCCGTTCCGGAATGACGACGGCGGAGGCTTCAACCCAGCAAGGAGCACCACCCTTGTCGAACGTCACCCTGCGGGACCTGCTCGAAGCGGGCGTCCACTTCGGCCACCAGACGCAGCGCTGGAACCCGAAGATGCGCAAGTACATCTTCATGGAGCGGAACGGGATCTACATCCTGGACCTCCAGAAGTCCCTCGCGTGCCTGGAGCGCGCGTGCCGCCTGGTGCGGGACACCGTGGCCGGCGGCGGCTCCGTCCTCTTCGTGGGCACGAAGAAGCAGGCGAAGGACACCATCCGCGAGTCCGCCGAGGACTGCGGGCAGCACTACGTCACCGAGCGCTGGCTCGGCGGCATGCTGACGAACTTCCAGACCATCCGCCGCTCGCTCCAGCGCTTCCAGGAGCTCGAGCAGATGCGGACCGACACGTCGTGGGAGCTCATCTCGAAGAAGGAGCGCGCCGGGATCGAGAAGGAGCTCGGCAAGCTCGACAAGGTGTTCCACGGCATCAAGTCGCTGGATCGCCCGCCCGCGGTCCTCTTCGTGGTGGACACCATCAAGGAGAAGATCGCGGTCACGGAGGCGAAGAAGCTCGGGATCCCCGTCGTCGGCGTGGTCGACACGAACTCGGATCCGGAGACCATCTCGCACCCGATCCCCGGCAACGACGACGCCATCCGCTCCATCCAGCTCCTCACCCGGGCCGTGGCCGAGGCGGTGAAGGAGGGCGCGGCGAGGGCGCGGGACAGCCGGGACCTGGCGGCGAAGATGACGGCCGAGCACGCGTCCCGCGCCGAGAAGGCGGAGCACGCGTCCGCGTCGGCCCGCGACGAATAGCGAGACGCCCGCGACGGATCCGCGGGACCCCGCCGGGCGCGCCGCGCCCGGGCGGTCCCGCGCCGGTCCGCCCGGCGGGGTGCACCCCGGGATGCCGGACACCGGGAGGGCGAGCCGCCCTCCGAGGAGCGAGAGATGACCATCGAAGCGAGCCTGGTGAAGGACCTGCGCGAGAAGACCGGCGCGGGGATCATGGATTGCAAGCGCGCCCTGGCGGAGACGAACGGGGACTTCCAGGAGGCCATCGCCTTCCTGCGCAAGAAGGGCCTCGCGGCCGCGGCGAAGAAGGCCGGCCGGGAGACGAAGGAGGGCCTGATCGGCTCCTACGTCCACGGCAACGGCAAGGTGGCCGTGCTCGTGGAGGTGGCGTGCGAGACGGACTTCGTGGCCCGCACGGACGACTTCCAGGCCTTCGTGCGCGACCTGGCCATGCACGTCGCCGCCCACGATCCCACGCCGCTCGGCGTCACGCGCGCCGAGGTGGACCCCGCCGCGGCGAACGCGGAGCGGGAGATCGTGCTCGCGCAGGTGCTGGCGCTGGGCAAGCCGCAGAACATCGCGGAGAAGATCGTCGAGGGGAAGATGGACAAGTGGTACGCTGACCGCACGCTGATGGAGCAGGCCTTCGTGAAGGACCCCGAGCAGAAGATCGAGGACCTCCTGAAGGCGCACATCGCGAAGCTCGGCGAGAACATCCAGATCCGGCGGTTCGTGCGCTTCGTCCTCGGCGACACGATCGGGTAGCGTCCGCGGCGGGCCCGCCGGCCCTCGCGCGGGCGGGTCCCGGGGGGAGTCATGACAGAGCCGCGGTTCAAGCGGATCCTCCTGAAGCTCTCCGGCGAGATGCTCGCCGGCACCCAGGGTTTCGGGATCGACGCCCCGGTGATCGGCCGCGTCGCCGGGCAGGTCAAGGAGCTCACGGAGCTCCGCGTCCAGGTGGGCATCGTCATCGGCGGCGGGAACATCTTCCGCGGCCTCGCCGCCAGCCGCGTGGGCATGGACCGCGTGAACGGCGACTACATGGGCATGCTGGCCACGCTGATCAACGCGATGGCGCTGCAGGACTCGCTGGAGCAGATCGGCGTCCCCACCCGCGTGATGACGGCCATCAACGTGCAGGAGGTGGCGGAGCCGTACATCCGGCGCCGCGCCATCCGGCACCTGGAGAAGGGACGCGTCATCATCCTCGCCGCCGGCACGGGCAACCCGTTCTTCACCACGGACACCGCGGCCAGCCTGCGCGCGGTGGAGATCGGCGCCGAGGTCATCATGAAGGCCACGAAGGTGGACGGCGTCTACACGGCGGATCCCGCCACGAACCCCGATGCGCAGCTCCTGAAGCGCATCTCGTTCAAGGAGGTCCTCACGCGGGGCCTCAAGGTGATGGACGCCACCGCCATCTCGCTTTGCATGGACAACGACCTCCCCATCCTGGTGTTCCGGCTGGAGGAGGGGAACAACATGCGGAAGGTCCTATTGGGCGAGAACATCGGAACCCTGGTGGGGAGTACGGAATGAGCGACGCCGTTTTCCGCGAGTGCGAGCAGAAGATGCGCAACTCCATCGAGGCCGTGAAGCGCGAGTTCGCCAAGCTGCGCGCCGGGAAGGCCACGCCCGCCCTCCTGGAAGGCGTGCGCGTGGAGGCGTACGGGCAGTCCACGCCGCTGAACCAGGTGGGCACGGTGGGCGCCCCGGAGCCGCGCCTGCTCGTGGTGCAGCCCTGGGACAAGAGCCTGATCGGGCCCATCGAGAAGGCCATCCGCGCGGCGGACCTGGGGTTGAACCCGGCGAACGACGGCGTGGTGGTGCGCGTGCCGATCCCGGCGCTCACCGAGGAGCGCCGCAAGGAGCTGGTCAGGATCGCGAAGCACGCCGCGGAGGAGGGGCGCGTGGCGGTGCGGGCCGCCCGCCGCGACGGCAACGAGGCGCTCAAGAAGGCGCTGAAGGACCACGCCGTCACCGAGGACGAGGAGAAGCGCGGCCACGACCGGATCCAGGAGCTGACCGACAAGCACGTGAAGGAGATCGACACGATCCTGGCCGCGAAGGAGAAGGAGATCCTCTCGATCTGACGGGAGTTCCATGACCCAACGAGAGATCGAGCTGGAGCGGGAGATCCGCGCCGCGGCGGCGGCCGGGGCCGCCATCCCGCGCCACGTCGCGGTGATCATGGACGGCAACGGACGGTGGGCGAAGAGCCGGCGGCTGCCCCGGCTCGCCGGCCACCGCGCCGGCATCCAGCCCGTGCGGGACACCATCCGGGTATGCGACGAGCTCGGCGTGAAGGTGCTCACGCTGTACGCGTTCTCGGTGGAGAACTGGAACCGCCCGCGCGCCGAGATCAACGGCCTCATGCAGGCGCTGAAGGACACGCTGCGCCGCGAGCAGCCGGACCTGGACGCGCACGGCGTGAGCTTCCGCACGATCGGCCGCATCGCGGAACTGCCGTGGGACGTCCGCCGGCAGATCGAGCGCACGCGGCGCGCCCTGGAGCACAACGACGGGATGATCCTGAACCTGGCGCTGTCCTACGGCGGGCGCCCCGAGATCGTGGACGCGGCGCGCGCCGCCGCGCGCGAGGTGGCCGCGGGACGGCTGCGCGCGGAGGAACTGGACGAGTCCGCGTTCGCGGGCTTCCTGTCCACCCGGGACCTGCCGGATCCGGACCTGCTCATCCGCACGTCGGGGGAGATGCGCGTGTCGAACTTCCTGCTGTGGCAGATCGCGTACGCGGAGATCTGGGTCACTCCCGTGCCGTGGCCGGAGTTCCGCCGCGAGACCCTGTACACGGCCATCCGCGACTTCCAGGGCCGCGAGCGGCGGTTCGGCCGCGTCGAGAGCCCGGCGCGCGCGGCGGAGCCCGTCGCCGTGCCGCACTCCGGGAAGAAGTAGCGGTTGGGAACGCTGCGGCGCGTCCTCTCCGCGATCGTCTTCCTGCCCATCCTCGTCTGGCTCTCGCGGCGCGGCGGCGGAGCGTTCCTCCTGTTCGTGAACGCCACGATGACCGTCACGCTGTGGGAGTTCTACCGCGTGATGGAGGCGAAGGGCGTGAACCCCTCGAAGCGGCTGGGGGTGTTCGCCGCGCTCGTGCTGTCCACGATCACCTGGTGGTGGGGGCCCGGCGGCGGGCCGTTCCTGGGCGCCTTCCTCGCCGCGCTCATGATCGCGAGTGCCTTGCGCGAGCTGTTCCGTCCGGAGATGTCGTTCCCGATCTACGACATCGCCACCACGATGTTCGGCGTGTTCTACGTGGGCTGGCTGATGCTGCACCTGCTGCTGCTGCGGGAGCTGCCGCGGCAGCTCGGGCTGCCGGACGAGGCGGGCAGCCACTTCCTCCTGTACGCCTTCCTCGTGGCATGGGCGTCGGACACGGGCGCGTACTTCATCGGGCTGGCCTGGGGGAAGCGGCGGCTGGCGCCGGCCATCAGCCCGAAGAAGTCCGTGGAGGGGGCCGTGGGCGGGCTCGCCGCGGCGGTGGCGGCGGCATTCCTGGGCCGCGCGTGGTTCGTGCGGGACGAGTTCGGGGCCCCGTACCTCGGCGCCGGCGAGACCCTGGTCCTGGCGTTGCTGGCCGGCGTGGCCGCCCAACTCGGGGACCTCGTGGAGTCGCTCCTGAAGCGGGACGCGCGGATCAAGGACACGTCCGACACCATTCCCGGCCACGGAGGGGTCCTCGACCGCTTCGACAGCCTGCTATTCTGCGGGCCGGTGATGTACTACTTCCTCACCTTCGTGGTGTTCGCATGAGCCCGCACCGCACCGCCCATCCTCCCGCCGGCCCGCCGAAGCGCATCGCGCTCCTCGGCGCCACGGGATCCATCGGGCGCAGCACGCTGAAGATCGTGCGGCACTGGCCGGACCGGTTCCGCGTGGAGGCGCTCGCCGTGGGCTCCCGGTGGGAGGAGCTGCTCGGGCTCATCCGGGAGTTCCGGCCCGCGGTGGTCGCGGTGGCGGACGCGGCGGCCGCGCGCAGCCTCCGGGACGCGCTCCCCGCCGGCGGCGACGGGACGCCCGAGATCCTCGACGGGGAGCGCGGTGCGCGCGAGATCGCCGGGCGGGACGGCCTGGACCTGGTGGTCAACGGCATGGTGGGCAGCCTGGGGCTGGTCCCCACGCTGGACGCGCTGGAGCACGGCACGGACGTGGCCCTGGCGAACAAGGAGCCGCTCGTGGTGGCCGGGGAGCTGGTGCTCGCGGCGGCGCGCCGCGGCGGCGCGGAGCTGCTGCCGCTGGACAGCGAGCTGTCCGCCATCCACCAGTGCCTGCGCGGGAACCCGGAGCGCGCCGTGCGCCGGGTGATCCTGACGGCGTCCGGCGGCCCGTTCCGCACCCGGCCGGCCCGGGACTTCGCGCACATCACCCCGGACGAGGCGCTGTCGCACCCCACGTGGGCCATGGGGCCGAAGATCACCGTGGACTCCGCCACCCTGATGAACAAGGGCCTCGAGGTGATCGAGACGCACCACTACTTCGGCCTGCCGTACGATCGCATCGAGGTGGTCGTGCACCCGCAGTCCCTGGTTCATTCGATGGTGGAGTTCGTCGATCACTCCGTCATGGCCCAGGTCTCCGAGCCCGACATGTGCCTGCCCATCCAGTACGCCCTGACCCTGCCGGAGCGGCTGCCCTCCCCGGTGCCCGCCCTGGACCTGGTCCGGGCCGGCGCGCTCACGTTCGAGGCGCCGGACGAGGCGCGCTTCCCGTGCCTCCGGCTGGCCCGCGAGGCCGGGGAGGAGGGCGGCACCGCGCCGGCGGTGCTGAACGCCGCGAACGAGGTGGCGGTGGAGGCGTTCCTTGCCGGGGAGATCGGCTTCCCGGACATTCCCCGGGTCATCGAGGAGTGCCTGGCCCGCTGCGCCACGCACCCCGAGCCCACGCTGGAGAACTTCCGCGCGGCCGACGGGTTCACGCGCCGGGAGGCCCGGCGCCTCGTGGCGGAAGGACCCGCCCGCGTCCGCATCCTCGGAGGAGCCCTGTGACCTTCCTCGCGCCCGCGTTCTGGCTGATCGTCGCGCTCTCCATCCTCGTGCTCGTGCACGAGTGGGGGCACTACATCGTGGCGCGCAAGACGGGCGTGCGCGTGCTCAAGTTCTCCATCGGGTTCGGTCCCGAGGTCTTCGGCGTCACGCGCGGGGACACGCGCTGGAGCATCAGCGCCATCCCGTTCGGCGGGTACGTGAAGTTCGCGGGCGACAACCCGGAGGAGACCCGGGACGAGACCTCGGACGAGTTCCTCTCCAAGGGCGTGGGCGCGCGCTCCGCCATCGTGCTGGCCGGCCCCGCCATGAACTACGTGCTCGCCGTGCTGCTCTTCGCCACCGTGCTGTACGTCTCGGGCGATCCCGTGCCGCACCCCACGCGCATCGGCGAGGTCGTGGAGGACTCGGTGGCGCAGTCCCTCGGCATCCGCGCGGGCGACGTGGTCCGCACGGTGAACGGGACGGCCGTGGACACCTGGAACTCGTTCACCGACGAGCTGTACCGCATCGGCCCGCGGGAGTCCTACCGGTTCGTGCTGGACCGCGGCGGGCGGGAGGTGGAGATCACCGGCACGGCGGGCGAGAAGGGCTTCGGCATGGGCGCCCCGCTCGGCGTGATCTACCACCAGGATGCCGTCATGGGCTACGTGAAGCGCAACGGTCCCGCGTGGAACGCCGGGTTGCGCACCGGGGACCGGGTGCTCTCGTTCGACGGCCGCGCCTCGGACCGCTGGGCGGACCTCGTGCGGTACGCGTCGGAGCGTCCGGGCCAGGCCATCCGCATCGTCTTCGAGCGCGACGGCGCGCGGCTCGAGAGCACGCTCACGCCCGGCTCCGCGGAGGTGTCCGGCGCGGACGGCCGGGAGACCGTGGGCACGCTGGACGCGCAGGCCCTCGTGGAGACGCGCCGCCTCGGCCCCGGGGAGGCGCTCGTGGCCGGCGCCGGCGAGGCCTGGCACCTCACCACGCGCGTGCTCGCCCTCGTGCCGCAGCTCCCCGCGCTCGTCGTGGACGGGCTCTCGCGGATGGTCACGGGGCGCGAGGCGCAGGAGGAGGGACTGGGCGGTCCGCTCCGCATGGCGGAGATGTTCGGGGAGGCCGCGCGCTGGGGCGTCGTGGCGTTCCTCGTGATGATGGCGAACATCTCCACGCAGCTCGCCATCTTCAACCTGCTGCCCATCCCCGTGCTGGACGGCGGCCACCTCGCGCTGCACCTCGTGGAGTTCGTCACGCGGCGCCCGCCGTCCCTCAAGGTCCGCATCGTGCTGCAGCAGATCGGCTTCGCGCTGCTGGTCCTGCTCATGCTGTCCGTCACGGTCATGGACGTGGGGCGCGCGCTCGGCTGATCGGCGGCCGCGCCGCGCTCACGGCGTTCCGCGTTCCCGCCGCGGTAGGATGCCGTACAGCACCGGCAGGACGAAGAGGGTGAGCATCGTCGAGGTCACCATGCCGCCGATCACCACGGTCGCCAGCGGGCGCTGGACCTCCGCGCCGATCCCCGTGTTCAGCGCCATCGGCACGAACCCCAGGCTGGCCACGAGCGCCGTCATGAGCACGGGACGCAGCCGGTGCTCGGCGGCGCGGCCGATGGCCTCGGGCACCGGCACCCCGTCCGCGAGGTACTGGCGGATCGTGGAGATCAGCACCATGTTGGCCAGCCCCGCCACGCCGAAGAGGGCGATGAACCCCACCGCGGAGGAGATGCTGAAGGGCAGCCCGCGGATCCAGAGGGCGGCCACGCCGCCCACGGCGGCGAAGGGCACGCCGGTGAACACGAGGGCGGCATCGCGGAAGTCGTGGTACGTGAGGTACAGCAGGCCGAAGATCAGCGCCAGCGCCATGGGCACCACGACGAGCAGCCGCTGCCGCGCCCGCTCCAGGTGCTCGAACTGCCCGCCGAAGCGCACGTAGTAACCGGGCGGCAGGGCCACCCGCGCGTCCAGCGCCTCGCGCAGCTCGTGCACGAAGCCGCCCACGTCCCGCCCGCGCACGTTGGCCTGGATGGTGGCCCGCCGTTTCGCCCACTCGCGGTTGATGGTGGACGGCCCCTCCGCGGTGGAGATGCGCGCGAGGCGGTCGAGCGGCACGCGGTCCCCGTTCGCCGCGGTGACCAGGATGCGCCCGACGGCGGCCGGATCCGTCCGGTAGCGCTCCGCCAGCGTCACCGCGATCGGGAAGCGGCGTTCGCCCTCCTGCAGCACGCCCACCTCCACGGTGCCGAGCGCGGCCACCGCGTCCAGCACCTCGGCGGCGGGGATCCCGTGCCGCGCGATGGCCTCGCGATCCACCGCGATCTCGAGGACGGGCTGGCCGGTGAGCTGCTCCACGACGACGTCGGCCGCCCCCGGGATGGACTTCATCACCGCCTCGATGTCGCGGGCGGAGGCGAGCAGCACGTCGAAGTCGTCCCCGAAGAGCTTCACGCCCACGTCCGCCCGGATCCCCGCCACCATCTCGTTGACCCGCATCTCGATCGGCTGCGTGAACACCATCCGCATGCCCGGGAGATCCGAGAGCGTCCCCTCCATGGCCGCGACGAGCTCGTCCTGCGTGCGCGCCCGGCTCCACTCCCGGCGAGGCTTCAGCGTGATGAACACGTCCGAGAGCTCCAGCCCCATGGGGTCGGTGGCCACCTCGGCCGTGCCGGTGCGCGTCCAGACGCGCTCGATCTCGTCCGGGTACTCGGCGAGCAGGAGCTGCTCGATCCGGGTGCCGTAGCGCACGGATTCGTCCAGCGCCACGCCGGCGAGCCGGATCGTGTTGATGACCACGGCACCCTCGCGCAGCCGCGGGATGAACTCGGAGCCGAGCCGCGCGGCGAGCAGCCCCGAAGCGACGAGGACGCCCCCCGCCACGCCCAGCACCAGGCGTCGGCGCGCGAGCGTCCATCGCAGGGCCGGAAGGTACGCACGCTTCAGGAGCGCGACGACGCGGTTGTCGCCCTCGGACATGCGCCGGGGCAGGAACGTGGCGCACAGCGCCGGGATCAACGTGAGGGAGAGCACGAGGGAGCCGAGCAGCGCGAAGATCACCGTCATGGCCATCGGACGGAACATCCGCCCCTCGATCCCCTCCAGCGCCAGGATCGGCAGGTACACGATCATGATGATCAGCTCGCCGAACATCGTGGGCCGCCGCACCTCGATGGCGGCCGCCTCCACGATCTCGGGCCTCGACCGCGATGAGCGGTCCCCGGCGAGGCGGCGCGTGGCGTTCTCCACCATGATGACGGAGCTGTCCACGACGAGCCCGAAGTCGATGGCGCCGAGGCTCATCAACGTGCCCGCGATCCCCGCGCGCACCATGAGGTCGAACGCGAACAGCATGGACAGCGGGATGGCGGACGCCACGATGAGCCCCGCGCGCACGTTACCGAGGAACACGAACAGCACGGCGACCACCAGCGCGGCGCCTTCGATGAGGTTCTCCCGCACCGTCCCCAGCACGTGGTCCACGAGCTCCGTGCGGTCGTACACCGTGGTCACGTCCACGCCGGCGGGGAGGGACTTCCGCACCTCGTCCAGCCGGACCCGGAGCGCCTTGGCCACCTCGTGGCTGTTCTCGCCCATGAGCATGAAGCCGAGGCCCAGCACGATCTCGCCGGTGCCGTCCGCGGTGACGGCGCCGCGCCGGATCGCGCGCCCTTCCACCACGCGGGCCACGTCGCGGACGCGCGTGGGCACGCCGTCCCGCGCCGCGACCACGATGTCCTCCACGTCCTGCGGGCGCGTCACGATGCCCACGCCCTGCACCAGCGCGGACTGGCCCGCCCGGTCGATCGTCCCGCCGCCGACGTTCGCGTTGTTCCGTTCCAGGGCCTCCACGAGGTCCGACAGCGTGAGGTCGTGCTTGGCGAGATCCAGCGGGTCGACACGCACGTGGATCTGCCGCTCGTCGCCGCCCCACGTGTTCACTTCCGCCACGCCGGGCACGCTGCGGAGCTGCGGCTTGATGATCCAGTCCTGTACCGTGCGCAGCTCGGCCAGGCTCTTGCCGGCGCCCGTGACCACGTAGTGGAAGATCTCGCCCAGACCGGTGGCCACCGGGCCGAGCGCCGGCCGGTCGATCCCCTCGGGAAGCTCCACCGCCTGCAACCGTTCCATCACCACCTGGCGGCTAAGGTAGATCCCGGCGCCCTCGTCGAAGATCACCGTCACCTGGGACAGGCCGAACTTGGAGATGGACCGCACCTCGTGCAGCCCCGGCAGTCCGGAGATCGCCTGCTCTATCGGCACGGTGAGCTGGCGCTCCACCTCCAGAGGCGACAGCGCCGGGGCCACGGTGTTGATCTGGACCTGCACCGGGGTCGTGTCCGGGAACGCATCGATGGGGAGGTGGGCGAAGGCGATGAGCCCCACCACCACGAGCCCCATCGACAGGACGATCACGGCGATCCGGTGCCGGATCGACCAGCGGATGATCGCGTTCAGCACCGCGCGCTCCTCACGTGGCCGGCTCGACTTCGCAGCAGCCCGCCCCGATGCTCCCCTTGAGCGTCTCGGTCTTCAGCAGGAAGCTGCCGGTGGTGACCACCCGTTCCCCCGGTGCGAGGCCCGAGGTCACCGCCACCACGTCCCCGTCGGACGGGACCACCCGCACGCGCCGCGTCTCGAACTCGTCGGGCGCCACCGGGACGAACACGAGCGTCACGCCCTTCGCCTCCTGCACGGCCGAGCGCGGCACGAGCGCCGCGGCATCCGGCGACGGCACGAGGATCCGCGCGCGGCCGTAGCTGTGGGCGCGGAGCGCGCCGTCGGCGTTGTCCAGGAGTGCGCGCGCGCGCACCGTGCGCGTCGAGCGGTCGACGAGGGGCGCGACGTAGCGCACCACGCCCTCGAAGGTCCGGTCCGGGATCCCGTCGATCTCCATGCGGACCTCCTGCCCGACGGCGACGTGCGCCGCCTGCGTCTCCGGGATGTCGATCTCGGCCCAGAGGACCGACGCGTCGAGGATCTCGAAGACGACCTCCTCGCGATCCACCAGCGTGCCCACGGTGAAGCGGCGCGCCGTGACGACCCCGTCGATCGGCGCGACGAGCGCGTAGGTGTCCGGGCTGCCGGCGTCCGCGCCGGCCATCCCGACGGCGGCGCGCGCCGCCTCCACGGCCGCGCGCGCCTCCTCGACCGCCTGTGCCGCCGCCTGCAGGTCCTTCGCGGCGGCGATGCCCTTCGCGTGCAGGTCCGCCTCGCGGCGGTGGCCGGCCTCCGCCACCTCGAGCTGCGCGCGCGCCGACGAGAGCCGTGCGCGATCCTCCGCGGCCCCCGAGCTCTCGATCTCCGCCAGCGGCGACCCGGCGGAGACGCGGGTGCCGAGGTCCGCGCGGAAGCTCTTGATGACGCCGGGCACGCGCACGTTGACCGCGGCGCTGCGCGACGCGTCGGGAGCCAGCACGGCGGGCGCGAGGACGACGATCCCGGCGCTCTCCGCGAGCGCCTCCGCCGTCTCCAGCCCGATCTTGCGTGCCACGTCCGCGTCCGCGAACTTCACGCGCAGCCGGTCCGCCGGCGCCTCGTCCCCGGCCACGTCCTGCGCGGGACGGCCGCCCCGTTCGGGGTGGCACGTCGGGCAGAACGACTCGGGGAACTCGTGCTCGGCGCACCAGTCCCCGCGGGACCGGAAGATCGACACGAGCTTCGGATTGCACCGGGTGCACACGGCCTCGAGCACGCCGTGCTCCGCGCACATGGCGGCATCCGTCGCCGCGGCCTCCGTCGCCGGCGCCGCGGCGGTCGCCGGCCCGGCGCGCCGCCCGCAGCCGGTGGCGGCCGCGAGGAGGGCGAGGGGAACGAGGAGAACCGCTCTCATCACGCACCCTCCGTCTTCGCTGGCCGCACGATCTTGAGGTCCGGGTTGCAGACGAGGCACTGCGACTCGGGGAGTCCGTGCTCCGCGCACCAGTCGTTCACGGCCTTGAACGCGGGGATGAGCGACGGGTCGCAGCGCGTGCACTGCGACTCCGGCACGGCGTGCCCGCCGCACCAGTCCTCGTACGAGCCGGGCACGGCGCCGGCCGGCGCATGGCCCGTGCCTCCGGACGCGGGGGGCGCGGCCGGCGGCGCGGCCGTGCCCGACGGAGCGGGAGCGGCCTCGGGGGCCCGGTCACAGGCGGTGATCAAGCCGGGCAGGGCGGCGAGTGCGGCCAGCAGGACGACGGTTCGCATGGCGATCTCCTTCGGGTTCAGGGTGAGTCCGGGGGCAGGGCCCCGAGGGCGTCGGCCAGTGCGATGCCCGCGTGGGCGGCATCGAGCAGGCGATCCGCGCGTTCGCGCCGGATGTCCAGCGCCTGGGAGCGCACGACCAGCAGCGTCGGCAGGTCCATCTTCCCGGCCGCGTAGCTCTGCCCGGCCAGGTCCTCCACCTCCAGGGCGCGCGGCGTCGCGCCGCGCTCGATCTCCGCCGCCGAGTCCACGAGGTCCGCGTACACCGAGCGGGCCGCGGCGACCTCCGCGCCCGCCAGCGCCTCCCGGGCCTCGAGGGTGATGCGGGCCCGTTCCAGGCGCGCGCGAGCCTCGTCATGCTCGCCGGCGCCGCGGTCGAACAGGGGCAGCAGGACCTCCACGCCCGGGGCGAGCGCGCCTTCGCCCTCCGACCCGTCGTACCCCAGCCGCAACGCGAGGTCCGGGATCGCCGCGAGGGACGCGAGCGAGGCGGCGGACTCCGCCGCCCGGACGCCGTGCTCGGCGGCGACGATGTCCGGATGGCGCTCCGGCGGGGCGGCGATGGCCGCGTCCAGGAGCGAACGATCCTCCAGACGGCCGGCGACATCCGGCTCCGCGCCGGCCCGCCCGCCCAGCGCGGCGGCGAGCGAGCGCCGGGCCGCGGTCACCGCGCTCCGGGCGGCCAGGATCCCGCTCTCCGCGAGGGAGCGCTCCGCTTCCGCCGCGATCACGTCGAGCCGCGGCGCGTCGCCCGCCCGGAAGCGCTCCTCGGCCACGGTGACCAGCTGCGCGGCCAGGTCACGTCGATCCGTCGCGATGGCAAGGAGGGCCTTCCCGTGGAGGACCTCGTAGTACGCGGCCAGGGCCTCGGCGACGACGTCCGCCTCGGTCGAGACCGCGTCGAGCCGCTCGCGCTCCAGGTCGGCGCGCGCCGCCGCCACCCGCCGGGCGCGGCGCAGCCCGCCGCCCAGCGGGATCGTCGCCTCGAGCGACGTGGCCGCCGGCTCGTCGCCGGTCGTGCGGAGCGCCTCCACCGAGGGGTTGTCCTGCGCGAACACACGGGCGGACCGCAGCCGGCCGCGCGCCTCGTCCACCTGCGTCGCCGCGAGGCGGGCGGCGGGGGACGCGGTCCGCGCCAAGGCGACGACCTCGCCCGCGGACAGCAGCGTGCCCCGGGGTTGACCGGACGCGGCGGATGCCAGGAGTGCCGCGCACGCGCCCAGGATGAGCGGACCCTGCATGGGTCGCCTCCGTTCGGGAACGGGAGGGAGTCGAGGACGGGCCGCCGGGGCGGTCCGGCCTTTGTGGGGTCGAAGGTCGCGCGACCTAGCGGCGGGGCGGGTGGTCCAGGGCGCGCGCGCCCGGCCCGGGCAGGGCGGGCAACCCGGCGGGCAG
This sequence comes from uncultured Gemmatimonadota bacterium, assembly GCA_964571855.1. Taxonomy (GTDB): domain Bacteria; phylum ARS69; class ARS69; order ARS69; family ARS69; genus CAYYFX01. The sequence goes on along the minus strand of CAZNDO010000005.1, from coordinate 129,475 downwards.
CGGCTGCCGCGCGGAGGGAGCCGTGTCGATCGGCGCGTGCATCCCGGCGGAGAGCATGGAGACGGCCGGGCCGGCGCAGCATCCGCGCGAGCAGCGGTGGCAATCGCGCGGGCAGTCGTCGCCGGAATCCGGAGCCGGCGGGGTGGTCGCTCCGGCCGGGGCGTCCAAGAGGGGCGTGGACGCGGGGGGCTCGGCTGCTTCGGAGCAGTCGCCGCCGGTGCACGCGAACGCCGGGAGTGCGCACGCCAAGCCGCCCACGACCAGGCACGCCGCGAGCAGCGGTCGGAACGCGGATGGCGCCTTGCTCACGCGAGCCTCCTCGGAGCTACGTGCTGCAGGAGTTCGGCAGACCAGCCGTCGCGCTTGACCGATCGTGCAGCCGGTCGACGGACGAGCCTACCAGACGGGGTCGGCGACGTCACCGTGTCCCGGGATACCCGTCGCCTCGCGGGGCGGTTCCCGCGATCGCGACCCCCGCGGCCCGCCACCGGGACCGCGGGCCGGGGCTGCGGGGGTGTCCTGCCGGGCCGTTCGTGTCAGGAGGCCCTCAGAAGGAACTCGAATCCCCTCGCCGCTTTCGGGTACTCTCGCGAGGTTCCCCGGCCGTTGCCCGCTGGGTCGGGGCGTTCCTCGATCTCCCGGTCCTCCTCCCTCGAGGTGAGCCCACATGATGCCCCTTCGAACGTTCCTGCGTTCACGTTCGCCGCTCATCACCCTCTGCGGCCTCGCGGTCGCCCTCTCGGCCACCGCGCGCGCCGCGGATCCGCCGCGCACGGATGCGGCGGAGGACAAGCGCTGGAGCCGCATCTACCGGCAGGACGCGCCCGCTCCGGCCGCGCAGGACCTCGAGGTCCGCGAGTTCGACAGCGTCGTCTTCCGTGCCGCCCTGCCGCCCACGGACTCCCCGGACGTGGCGGTCAAGCCCAGCACCACGGTGACGCAGTCCGAGATCTCGGTCGCCGTCCACCCCACGAACCCGAACTTCGTGTTCGTGGGCGCCAACGCCACGCCGTGGCCCGTGACCGACGTGTACGGGACCGGCGTGTACTGGTCGACGAACGGCGGCACCACCTGGACCGGGCAGGACACCGGCCCCGGCGGCGTGGGCAACAACGGCGATCCCGCCGCGGCCATCCGCGCCTCCGACAACCGGATGCTGATGGGCTACATCAGCAGCTCCGGCGGCATGGGCGCGGACTTCTCCACGGACTTCGGCGCCACGTGGCAGCACCGCACGGTGTCCGGCGCCGGCAGCCTCGACAAGAACCACCTGCACGTGGACAACTCGCCGGCCAGCCCGTTCGTCGGCAACGTGTACAACGCGTGGACGGCGTTCGCGGGCGCGAACAGCGACAACATCGAATTCAGCCGTTCCACGAACGGCGGCGACACGTGGTCCTCCGCCGTGAACGTCTCGAACAACGTGTTCTCCGGCTCGCACGACCAGGGCGTGAACATCCGCACGGACCGCACCGGCAAGGTCTACGTGGCCTGGTCCGTGTATGACGGCTTCCCCGCGGACGAGACGGCCATCGGCCTGAACCGCTCCACGGACGGCGGCGCCACCTGGACCGGCGAGTTCCGCGCGATCACGAACATCCGCGGCCACCGGAACACGACGCTCCCGAACACCAGCATCCGCCGCAACTCGTTCCCGTCCATGGCCATCGACGTGTCCGGCGGCCCGAACGACGGCAACGTCTACATCGTGTGGACGAACGTCGGCGTGCCCGGCGTGAACACGGGCACGGACGCCAGCATCTGGTGCGCCCGGTCCACCGACGGCGGCAACACCTTCGCCACCGCGGTCCGCGTGAACCAGGACGCGGGCACGAACTCGCAGTGGTTCCCGTGGGTCGCCTGCGATCCGCTCACCGGCCAGCTCGCGGTGATCTTCTACGACCGGCGCGACGACCCGGGCAACTCGCTCACCCGCGCGTACATGGCGGTGTCGAACGACGCCGGCGCCACCTGGGAGGACTTCCCGGTGGCCGACGTGAGCTTCACGCCGATCCCGATCTCCGGCCTCGCCGGCGGGTACATGGGCGACTACCTCGGCATCGACTTCTCGAACGGCAAGGCGTACCCCGCGTGGTGCGACAGCCGGACGGGGAACCAGCTGTGCTACGTGTCGCCGATCCTCGTGGCGGATCCCACGGATCCGAACGCGCCGACGAGCGTCGCGGGGTACAGCGACTACACGACGCCCACGTCGGTCGCCATCACCTGGACCGACCCCACGACGTACGTGGACGGCAGCCCGCTGGGCGACTTCTCGATCGACATCCTCCGGGACGACGTCTTCCTGACGAACGTGAACCAGGGTGTCGGGCTGTTCAACGACGGCAGCCTCACCGACGGGCAGGAGTACTCGTACACGCTCCGCGCCAAGGACGACGTGACGGACAGCCTCTCGGTGCCGGTGAGCTTCACCGTGTTCGCGGGCGGCTCGCCCACGCCGGCGGCCCCCTCGGGCGCTGGCGTCACGGGCACCACCACGGACGCCACGATCACCTGGACGAACCCCACGACGCAGTCCGACGGCACGCCGCTGGACGACTTCGCCGGCGTCCGCATCTACCGGAACAACACGTTCCTGGTGGAGCTGACCCGCGCGCAGGCGGACACGGGCTCCGCGGACATGTACGTGGACTCGCCGCCGGCGGACTTCCTGTACGCGTACGAGGTCACGGCGATCGACAACGAGGCGCCGGTGAACGAGAGCGCCCGCGCGAACGCCGGCGAGGTGTTCGTGGGCGACATCCCGGACATCCTCGTGTGGCACCCGTCCGACGTGGCCGGCACGAGCGCGGAGTCCATCTTCGTGGCGTGCCAGACGCTCGGCGAGAGCGTGTTCCTCACGGATGACCTGTTCGAGTTCTCGCCCACCCTCACCGGGCACGAGATCGTGTTCGCGTGCGTGGGCATCTTCTCGGACAACCACATCATCAGCGCCACCGAGGGCGCGGCTCTCGACACGTTCGCGCAGAACGGCGGCCGCGTGTACATCGAGGGCTCGGACTGCTTCAACTACGACCCCGAGTCCGCCGGCGGCTACAACATCCGTCCGATCTTCGACCTGAACGACGGCGCGGACGGCTCCGCGGACCTCGCGGGCCTCACCGGCCTGAACGACCTCGCCGGCTTCAGCTTCGCCTACACCGGCGGGAACAACTTCATCGACGAGCTGGCGCCCATCGCGTCCACGCCGATCTGGAAGAACACGGCCAACGTGGACATCGTGGGCGTGTTCAACGCCGGCTACGGCGCCGGCGCGGGCCGCGGGATCGCCGCCTCGTACGAGTTCGGCGGGCTCGTGGACGTGCCCGCCTCCATCGTGCGCGTTCCCGCGACGCACGACGTGACCGACCTCGTCCTGGCCGACCGGGCGGCGTCGGAGATGGCGGCCCTGACCGCGGACAACCGCGTGAAGGGCGGGCACTCCGGGAACACGTACCCGGTGGTGAAGCGCTGGGCGAACCTGGGCAAGGAGCGCTCCTCGGAGACCGTGCGGATCGCCGGCGGCATGGCCGGCGCGCTGCAGCAGCTGCGCCTGGCCAACACCAAGGTCGACGTGATGGACGCGTACCTCACGCTGTTCCGCGCCACCGGCGACCCGGTGCTGATCACGAGCACGCTGTCCGTGACCAGCGAGGTCTTCCAGGGCTTCACGGACCAGCAGTTCGTCACGCTGTCCAACCCGGGCACGCTGAACGACCCGATGAGCTTCACGGTCACCGAGACCCCGGACGTGGCGTGGCTGGACGTGGCGCCGCTGGCCGGCGTGGTGGGCGCGAACGGGTCGCAGATGCTCACGATCGATCTCGATTCCGGCGTGCTCGCGCCCGGCCTGTACGAGACCGATCTCGTGATCGACTCCAACGACCCGGCCAACCCGCAGGACGTCGTGCACGTGGCGTTCACGGTGAACGGCGTGCCGGTGGCCGGCCTGGCGCCGGCCTCGGTGGACGTGTTCCTGGCGCCGCTCGGTTCCACGACCGAGACGCTGACGGTCACGAACACCGGCAACGGCGACCTGGAGTACGACCTCACGGCCGCGATCTCGGGCGGCGCCGACCGGTACGAGCTCGGCAGCGAGAACTTCTCGCAGATCGCCGGCAACCTGTACCGCGGCGACGTCTTCCGCATCGACACCACGATCCCGCTCAAGGGGATCGAGATGCGGTTGAACCCGAACGCGAACACCGCGATGGAGTTCTTCGTGTTCCAGGGCGCGGCAGCGACCGGCCCCTTCACGAAGATCTTCTCGCAGGCCAGCAGCGGCGGCCCGGGCCTGGCGTGGTACTCGTCCGGTCCGATGAACGTGCTGCTGACCGCCGGGAACTACTACTTCATCGGCGCCGCGTGGCAGGGCACCACGCGGTTCTACAGCAACTTCGGCGTCTCCCCGCCGCTCCCGCTGGCCACGCCGTTCGGCGCGGTCATGGGTCCTGGCGGCGCCGTGGGCTACCCGTCCCCGGCGAACGCCACCATCGCGGCCGGCACGTTCCTGTACTCGGTCGCGCTGGAGTACGGCGACATCGTGGACATCACGTTCCTCGATCCGGCGTCCGGCACGGTGCCCGCGTTCTCGTCGGCGGACATCGACGTGCAGTTCACGGCCGCGTCGAACGAGGGCGTCTTCGTCGGCTCGTTCGATCTCACGTCGAACGATCCGTTCACCGGCCCGCTGTCGGTGCCGCTGACCGTCACCGTCGACGGCGCCGTGGACGCGCCGATCGTGGCCGCTCCGGTGCCCACGAAGCTGCAGCTGCACGCGAGCGCCCCGAACCCGTTCCGCGGGACCACCCAGATCCGCTTCGACCTGCCCCGCCCGGGCAAGGTCTCCCTGCGCGTCTTCGACGTGACGGGGCGGCTGGTGCGCACCCTCGTGGACGGCGAGGAGCCCGCGGGCTTCCGTTCCGTGATCTGGGACGGCATGGACGAGTCCGGGAAGCGGTCCTCGGCCGGCGTGTACTTCTACGCGCTCGAGGCGGAGGACAAGTCCTTCCGGAAGAAGATGATCCAGCTCCGGTAGCCCACCCGGGCCGCCCGGAAAGCGATCGGGGCCCCGACCTCTCGGTCGGGGCCCCTTTCGTTTCTCGACCGGGTGCTGCGAACCCGGACGACGATCCCCGCACAGTGATCGCCCCCCGCGACCACTGCCGGTCGGGCAGGTGGCCCGGCGCGATGCCGGCCCGCCACACCCTGGGCCAACAGACGCACGACCCCTCGGGGCCCGTACGTTGTGGTTCACAGATTGTGGACGCGCCGGGGGACGGGCCCCACGCCGCCCGGGCGGGGGGCGCCGGGAGTGCCGGGAATCGCGCAACTCGTTGGAGAATAGTCGAATCCGACGATGTCGCTCTCTCCCGTCCACATTCTGTGAACCACTACCCTTGCGCGAACCGTGGTTAAGTTTTAGATTGAACCCCGGCGTTGAGAGTTCCGATACCCCTCGAAACGCCCCCCGGGAGGTCGCCCGTGTTCGGGTCCGCCGTCGAGGACTACATGAAGGCCATCTACGAGCTCGGTCGCGAGGGACAGCCGCCCGCGCCGAAGGCGGTGGCCGAGGTTCTCGAGGTCAGTCTGCCGGCGGTCACGAAGATGGTCCGGCGGCTCACGGAGCTCCGGCTGGTGACGTACGCGCGCACGGAGGGGATCGCGCTGACGCCCGCCGGGCGGAAGGTGGCGTTGGAGGTGCTGCGGCATCACCGGCTGCTGGAGGTCTACCTGAAGGAGGCCCTCGGGTACTCCTGGGACCAGGTGGACCAGGAGGCGGAGAAGCTGGAGCACCACATCTCCGAGGAGTTCGAGGACCGGATCGACCGGATGCTGGGTTTTCCCACGCGGGATCCGCACGGCGCGCCCATCCCCACCAAGGACCTGCGGATCCACGATCCCCTGCGGCCCACGTTGGCGGACGTCGCGCCCGGAACGGCGGTGACGGTGGCGCGCGTGAGCGATCGGGATCCGGCCCTGCTGCGCTACCTCGGGGAGCTGGGGCTGTACCCCGAGGCCCGCGTCGAGATCGTGGAGAAGGCGCCCTTCGGCGGTCCGCTGCGGCTGATCGTCGACGGGGAGCCGCGGGACGTGGGCGACGAGCTCGCCCGGCACGTGTTCGTGGAGGAGGAGGCGTCGTGAGCATCGCGCTGGCCGGGTGGGCGCTCTTCTTCGTGGGCGTGGCGCTGCTGCTGTTCCTGCGCGGCGGGTACGTCCCGCGCTGGCAGCGGCAGCGGCGGCTCGCGAGCCGCATCCTCATGGAGGACGCGTTGAAGCACGTGCAGGAGACCGGCTACCGCGGCGGCCGGGCCACGCTGCAGAGCCTGGCCGGGGCGCTCGGCGTCCCCATGGGCGAGGCGGCGGAACTGGCGGGGCGGATGGAGGCGCACGGGCTCCTGCGGTCCGTGGGGGAGGGACTGCAGGCCACCGACGCGGGGCGGGACTACGCGCTCCAGGTCATCCGCGCGCACCGCCTGTGGGAGCGGTACCTCGCGGACGAGACGGGCGTGGCGGCCGCGAAGTGGCACGACAAGGCGGAGGTCCGGGAACACTCGCTGTCCCGGGAGGAGACGGACCGTCTTGCGGCCCGGCTGGGACACCCGCGCTTCGATCCGCACGGCGATCCCATCCCCACCACGCACGGGGAGTTGCCGCCGGATGCGCGCAGCCTGCCCCTCGGGGAGCTGCCCGCGGGGGCGGACGCGCGGGTCGTCCACCTGGAGGACGAGCCCGTGGAGGCGTACACGCGGCTCCTCTTGGCGGGGCTCCACGTGGGCACGCGCATCCGCATGCTGGACGTGGGCCCGGACTCCGTCCGGTTCCGCGCGGACGGCGACGAGATGACGCTGTCGCGCGTGGCGGCGGCGGGCCTGTCCGTGGTGGAGATCGAGGAGGCCGGGGACGCGCACGAGCCCACGGAGCGGCTGGCGGACCTGCCGCTCGGGGCGTCGGCGGAGATCGTGGCCATCTCGCGCGCGTGTCGCGGGCTCGAGCGCCGGCGGCTCATGGACCTCGGCATCGTGCCGGGCACCGGCATCTCCGCGGTGATGCGCAGTCCCTCCGGGGATCCCGTGGCGTACCGCGTCCGCGGCACGACCATCGCCATCCGGCGCCAGCAGGCCGAGAACATCCGGATCCGCCGCGAGGCGACGTCCGGGGAGGCCGTGTCATGATCGACCCGACGAACGCAGTGAGCGCCGCGAGCGCCGCGAGCGTGCCGGCCGCCCCCGCGGGGGCCGCGCACGCCGGCTGCGCCACGTGCCCCGTGCACCACGCGGGGAACCTCGTGCGGCTGGGCGTGAACATGCGGAACTGGGACTACGTGGTGGCGCTCGCGGGGAACCCGAACACGGGCAAGAGCACGGTCTTCAACGCGCTCACCGGGCTCCGCCAACACACGGGCAACTGGCCGGGCAAGACCGTGGCGCGCGCCGAGGGCGGCTTCGCGTACGGCGACAAGCGCTACAAGCTGGTGGACCTGCCGGGCACGTACTCGCTGCTCACCACGAGCACGGACGAGGAGATCGCGCGGAACTTCATCCTGTTCGGCCGGCCGGACGTGACCGTCGTCGTCGCGGACGCCACGCAGCTGGAGCGGAACCTGAACCTCGTGCTGCAGGTGCTGGAGATCACGGATCGCGCGGTCGTGTGCCTGAACCTCATCGACGAGGCGGAGCGCCACGGCCTGCGGGTCGACGATCGCCGCCTCGCGCGGGATCTCGGCGTCCCCGTCGTGCCCACGGCGGCGCGGGAACGCCGCGGGCTGGACGCGCTGCTCGCCACGGTCGCGCAGGTGGCCTCCGGGGAGTACGTCACGCGCCCGCACCGCGCCGCGGCGGGGCCGCCGGAGCTGGAGCGTGCCGTGGCGTCCGTGGCGGCGCGCATCGCCGCGCTGCATCCGGGCATCCCGAACGCCCGCTGGCTGGCGTTGCGCCTGCTGGACGGCGACGACCGCGTGGCCGCGGCGCTGGAGAGCGGCGAGCTCGCGGACCTGGCGCGGCCCGCGCCGCCCCGTCCGGGGACGGATCCGGCGGGTCATGTCGCGGCGCCGGACCCGGCGGGCGCGGGGAGGGCAGGACGATGAGCACGAACGCGGGCGCGGCGAAGGACATCCTGAAGCTGTCGGAGGAGCTGCGCTGGCAGGTCGGCGGCGAGTTCTCGGACCGGATCACCGAGAGTCTGTACACGGACGCGTCGCGCATCGCGTCGCGCGCGGTCACCCGCGAGGGGCAGGCGCGGCCGTTCGACCTCGACGCCGCCGTGGACCGCCTCGTCACGAGCCGCTGGCTCGGCTTCCCGCTGATGGGGCTCATCCTCGCGGTGATCTTCTGGCTCACCATCGCCGGTGCCAACGTGCCCTCGCGGATGCTGGCCACGCTGCTGCTGGATCACGGGCACCCGCTCCTGAAGTCCGCCGCCGAGGCGGTGCACCTGCCCTGGTGGCTGAGCGGTGTCCTCGTGGACGGCGTGTACCTCGCCGCGGCCTGGGTCATCAGCGTGATGCTGCCGCCCATGGCCATCTTCTTCCCGCTGTTCACCCTGCTGGAGGATCTGGGCTACCTGGCGCGCGTGGCGTTCAACCTGGACGGTCTGTTCCGGCGCGCCGGGGCGCACGGGAAGCAGGCGCTCACCATGAGCATGGGCTGGGGCTGCAACGCGGCCGGCGTGGTGGCCACCCGCATCATCGACAGCCCGCGCGAGCGCCTCATCGCCATCCTCACGAACAACTTCGCCCTGTGCAACGGCCGGTGGCCCACGCAGATCCTGGTGGCCACCGTGTTCATCGGCGGCGCGGCGTCCCCCGCACTCGCGGGCCTCGTGTCCGCGGGCGCGGTCGTCGCCGTGGCGCTGCTCGGCGTGGCGCTCACGTTCCTGTCGTCCTGGGCGCTGTCCCGCACCATGCTGAAGGGCGAGGTGTCCTCCTTCAGCCTGGAGCTGCCGCCGTACCGCCCGCCGCGCATCCTGCAGACGCTGTACACGTCGGTCATCGACCGCACGCTGATCGTGCTGTGGCGCGCGGTGGTGTTCGCGGTGCCGGCCGGCGCCGTGATCTGGATGTCGTCGAACATACGCATCGGCGGCGCGTCCATCGCCGAGCACGTCATCACCGCGCTGGATCCCTTCGGCCTCTTCGTGGGGCTGAACGGGGTGATCCTGCTGGCCTACATCGTGGCCATCCCGGCGAACGAGATCGTGATCCCCACGGTGCTCATGCTGACCGTGCTGGCCTCCGGCATGACCGGCGTGGGCGCGGGCGCCGGCGTGATGTTCGAGCTGGACTCGGCCGCGGACGTGGGGCGCCTGCTCACGACGGGCGGCGGCTGGACGCTGCTCACCGCCGTGAACCTGATGCTGTTCAGCCTCATCCACAACCCGTGCTCCACCACCATCTACACGATCTACAAGGAGACCGGCAGCGCGCGGTGGACGACGGTCGCGGCGCTCGCGCCGGTCGTGCTGGGGCTGGGCACGTGCCTGGCCGTGGCGCAGGTCTGGCGACTCGCGACGGGCTGACCCGCGCTACTCGACGGGCGCGACCGTCGCGATCGCCGCCTCCAGGGAGTCCGCCAGCGCGCCGGGGTCCTCCGCATAGGGCGCGGTCCACGCCGCCCACTCCTCGTCCGTCAGGTGCGACCCCGGCAGGGCGTCGAGCGCGATGCGGAACGAGTCCGGATGCGCGGCGTGCCGGCGCGCGAGGCGGAGCACCTCGGCCCAGTACGCGGCGAAGTCCCCGGCCCTGGCCTCCACCGCGCGGGTCTCGGCGCTGCGCGGTTCCGGCCGGGCCGCCGGACCGCAGCCGACGGCGCCCGCGAGCGCCGCGACGGCCAGCACGGCCCGCGCCGCGCCGGCCACGGCGGCGGGCGGGGGGGCGCCCCGCCCGCGCGGTCTCTGACGGAGCAGCATGGGCACCCTCCGGCGCTTCGGGGGTTGCACGGACGTCGGTGAGGCGCGAGGGTACGCCGTCATTGACGGGTCGCCAACCCTCCGCTAGGTTCGGACGCCAACCGGCGGGGCCGGCTCTTCCGGGCCTCGCGCCCGGCGGAACGGCGCTCCGCCCGACCCTCCGGCGCGACCGTTCCTCCTGCTCGGAGTGGATCCGCTCGATGGGTCGTGACCGCATTTCCCGCCCGCCCGGACGCCTCCGCCTCCGCCTCCGGTCCGCCCTCGTCCGCCTTCCGGGCGTGGCCGCGCTCCTCCTCGTCCTCGGCCTCGCATCCGCCCCCGCGGTGACCGCCGCCGCCGAGGAAGCGTGGACCACGGATCGTCCGGACGACATCTCCCGGTTCGGACTCTCGTCCATCCGGTTCGAAGGGGACCTGCCCGTCCCGGAGTCCGAGTTGCGGGACGCCATCCGATCCTCCACCACGGGGCTCCTCCGCTTCCGGGCGGTGGACCCGGACCGGCTGGAGGGGGACGCCCAGCGCATCCGCACCGCCCTGCGCCGGCTCGGGTACTGGAAGTGCGAGGTCTCCCTGGAGCTGCAGTGGAATCCGCCGCGTCGCACCGCCCGCGCCGTCTTCCGCGTGACGCCGATGGTCCGCCGCGTCGTGGGGCGGATCACCACCGCCGGCAACCGGACGTTCGGGGAGGAGGAGGTGCTGTCATGGGTCACGCAGTCGCCCGGCGATCCCTTCGACATCACGCGCACGGACCGGGACCGCACGGCCGTCGAGAACACGTACGCGAACCGCGGGTTCTACGAGGTGCGCGTCACCGCGGACATCCAGGCCGCGGCGGAGCCGGCGGACACCGTCATCGTGCACGACCTCGTGTATCGCATCGAGGAGGGGCCGCGGTTCGTCGTCGGCAGCGTGCGGATCGAGGGCAACGAGTTCACGAAGTCCGAGATCATCCGGCGCGAGCTGACCATCCGCCCGGGCGAGACGCTGAGCCGCGACGCGGTCGACGAGAGCCGGGAGCGGCTGTACTCCACGGGGTACTTCTCGCTGGTGTCCATCGTGCCGGAGGAGGGCTCGCAGCCGGACGCCGTGGGGGTGGTCGTGCGCGTCTCGGAGCGCAAGATGCGGTTCGTGGGCGCGGGCGTGGGATACGGCACGCGCGACCAGCTCCGTCTCTCCGGCGAGTGGGGGCACCGCAACCTCTGGGGTCGCGGCAAGCGCGGTTCGGTGCGCGGCCTGCTCGCCACCGAGCTGTTCCCCGCGGACCTCGTGCGCACGGGGATCGAGGGCCGGTACGTGGAGCCGTGGCTCTTCGGCACGCGCACGCTCGGCTCGGTGGAGCTGTCGTTCGAGCGCCGGCGCGAGTTCTCCGGCGACGTGGAGTACGATCTCGGCCTGATCAGCCTCCTCGTGAACGTGAGCCGGCAGCTCACCCGTCACACCCGCGGCTGGGCATCCCTGGAGAACGAGTGGGCGGACCTCGACGCGCAGGAGGGCTTCGAGCTGCCGGACAACCGCCGCCCGGAGCTCACGCGGTCGTTCACGTTGACCGGCGAGCGGGACCGCCGCAACGACTACTTCGATCCCACCCGCGGGTTCTTCCACCGCGTGATCGGCGGGTTCTCCGGCGGACCGCTGGGCGGCGACGCGGACTTCTGGCGCGGCCAGGTGGAGAGCCAGTGGTTCCGGACGGCCGCCTCGGTGACGTTCGCGGGAAGGCTCCGCGTGGGCTACGAGCAGCCCTTCGGGCCGTCCACCTTCGTGCCGGACCGCGACCGCTTCAAGCTCGGCGGCCCCACGACCGTTCGCGGGTACGACTACCAGGAGATCGGGCCGGGGGACTTCCTCCTGCTCGGGAACATGGAGGTGCGGATGCCGCTCTTCTGGCGGCTGTCGCTCGGGACGTTCGCCGACGGCGGCAACGCGTGGGAGGACGTGGACGACGTGCACGCGGCGGACTTCCGCCCGACGGACCCGCACGACTCCCCGGACGATGCGCGGGAGAACGACGTGCGCTACTCGGTCGGGGCGGGCCTGCGCTTCGCCACGCCGGTGGGACCGGTGCGCATCGACGTGGCGCGGAAGCTGAAGATCCTCCCGGTCGCGTCCGGCGAGCCGGACGACGAGAAGCGCTGGGGGTACGACTTCAGCCTGGGACACGTGTTCTGACATGACGGCGCGCTTCGTCCTCTTCCGGATCGTGATCTGGCTCCTGGTCTTCCTGGGGCTGTTCTCGGGCGCACTCATCGTGCTGTTCGAGACCGGGGCGCTGACGCCGTACGTGGTGGAGTCGCTGGACGCGCGCCTGAAGCCGGCGGGACTCTCCTTCCGTGCGGGCTCCATCCAGTGGCGGCCGTGGAGCGGGCTCGGCGTGCGGGACGTGCGCCTGGAGACGGCCCCCGGCGCGGGTGGCGCCGTCGCCGCGCGGCACCTCGTGTCGATCCGGCGGATCGACGTGGGATACCGGCTCGCCGACCTCCTGCGCGGGGACCTGCGGGTGGCGCGGCTGCGCATCCTCCAGCCGGACGTCGACGTCGACGCGCTCCTGGACTGGTCCGAGGCGGGGCGGGAGGGCGGCGGCCGGGCGGAGGGGTCCGGCGTCGGGGTCGACGCGGAGTTCCGCATCGACGAGATCGCGATCAGCGAGGGCCGCGTGCGCGGGCGGGACGGCGAGATCCTCGGGGACTTCTCGCTGCGCGGGAGCCTGCACGCCGCCCCCGGGAGCTGGCGGCTGGACGTGAAGGAGCAGCGCGGGCACCTGCGGCTGGGTCGCTTCGACGAGGACGTCGTCGTGGGCGGAGGGCTGCTGCTCGCGGAGGGGATCCTGCACCTCGACGGCGTGCGGATCCAGGCCGCCGGCGGGACGATCGAGCTGGCGGGGTTCACGGATCCGCGCGGCGTCCGGGCCTCGAACCTGGTGGTGGGCGTGGCGTCGGTCCCGCTGGAGAAGGTGGGCGAGTGGCTCGACGTGGAGCACCCGCTGCTGTTCGCGCGCCTCGACGGCGACGCGGTCGTGACGGGACGGCCCGATTCGCTGCGCGTGAGCGCGAAGCTGACGGGCGTGGGGCGCGACGACCTGGAGCGGCGCCTCGAGATCGGCGGCGTGCGCGAAGGGGACCGCGTGTCGCTGGACCGCTTCCGGTACGAGGCGGGGGCCTCGCGCCTCGAACTCTCCGGGGACCTCGACCTCGGCGATCCGGTGCGGATCGAGGGCGTGGCGGTGTTCCGCGATCTCGAGCCCGCGGTGCTGCTGGCGGATCCCGACCTGGACGTCCTGCGCGCCCTGGACGGCACCGTGCGCTTCGCCGGGTCCGGGCTGACCCGCGCCACGTTCCGCGGGGGGGTGGACGTCCACCTGGACGACGCCACGGCGTTCGGCCTGCCGGTGGAGTCGTCCGCGCTGCGCGGCACGCTCGACCGCGGCGCGCTCGCCGTCGAGGAGGCGCGGTTGACCGTGGCGGGCTCGGAGTTGCAGGGGCACGGCACGATCGACGCCGCGAACGTGGTCGAGGCGGAGCTGCGCGGGGAGCTGGCCGACCTCACCGTGCTGGAGCGGATGGGCGGCGCCGTGCGCCGGGCGGCGCCGCGCGGGCACGGCGTCCTGACCGTGCGGGTGGCCGGGCCGGTCAAGGCGCCCGAGCTGGATGCGGTGCTGGAGCTGGAGGACGCTTCCGTCGCCGGACTCGATGCGTCGCACCTCGCCATCACGGCGGAGGCGCTGCAGCTCGGCGCCACTCGCCTGGACTTCCGGGCCGAGGGGCGCGGCGTCGGGCGCGGGGAGCGGCGCTTCGAGCACGTGGCCCTGGAGGGCTGGGGCGAGGCCGACATCCTGGAGCTTCGCGCGCTACGCGCGGAGACCGGCGTGGTGTCGCTCACGCTCGCCGGGCGGATGGAGTTCGGGGAGGACGGCCGGCTGGACGCGCTCGTGAGCCGCCTCCGTCTGGCCGCGACCGACGGGGACGCGGACTGGACGAACGAGGGGCCGGTGCGCGTAAGCCGCACCGACGGCTCGGTAACCGTCACGGGACTGGATCTCCGCGGCGACGGCGGCTCAATCTCCGGCCGGGTGACCGTGCGCCCGGACGGCGCCACCGCGGTGGAGGCGGTGGGGCGCGCGGTGGATCTCGAGCTGTTCGCGCCGTTCCTCTCGAAGGACGCGTCGCTCGCCGGGCTCGTGGACTTCGACGGGGCCGCCGTGGTCGGGGCGGACACGCTGGGCGCGGACGTGCGCCTGTCGCTGCGCGACGGGCGCATCGGCGGCCGCGCGATCGAGTCCGCCTCCGGGCGCGTGCTCGCATCGGAGACGCTGCGCCTCGAGGGGATCGAGGTGACCACGCCGGAGCTTGCGGGATCCCTGCAGGGCGTCCTCGAACCGCCGGCCGGGACGCTTCGCGACGCGCTGTTCGACCGGGAGGCTCGCACCCGCGCGCTGGAAGCCACGACGCTGCACGATGTCCGGGCCACGGTGACGTCGTCGGACTTCGGGTGGCTTTGGAGCCGCATCCCGAAGGCGCCCGTGACCGGGGGCGAGGGCACCGTCACCGCGCAGCTCGACGGCCCGTTCCTCCGGCCCGTGGCGCGCCTGGATGCGCGGTTGACCGGGGGCGCGGTGGGTTCCGAGCCGCTGGACTCGTTCGTGGCCACGGCGGACTTCGACGGCGAGACGCTCTCGATCCGCGACGGGCTCCTGCGTACGGGCGACGATTCGCTCTCGGTCGCCGGCACGATCCCCCTGGAGTGGACCGCCACCGACCCGCGCCCGCGCCTGCGGGCGGGGCGCCCCGTGGACCTGCGCGCGGACGCCGCCGACCTCCCGCTGCAGACGCTCTCGCGCGTGGTCTCCCTCTTCCAGACGCTGCACGGCCGCGCCGACGCGCACGTGGCGCTGACCGGCGAACCGGGCGCCCTGCGGCTCGGCGGCGAGTTCACCGTGACGGACGGACGCCTCACGATCCCCACGTTCGACGAGCCGCTCGTGAACGGGACGGCGAAGGGGGGATTCGACGCGACGGGCGTCCGCATCGACTCCGCGCGATTCGAGGACGGCCGCGGCGGCGTGCTCACCGGGAGCGGGCGCGTGACGCTCGCGGACCTGCGTCCCACGGACTACGCGGTCGATGTGGCGGCCGCGCAGTACCACTACCGCTCGGACCTGATCGACACGCGCGCGGTCGGCTCGGGCACGATGCGCATCCTCGCGCGGACGATCGGCGCGGGGCGCCTCGTCCCGTTCTTCCAGGGATCGTTCCGGGCGCAGCGCGCCGACATCGGGCCGGCGGCGCTCTCCCCGCCGCGACCGGACACGCCCGACGGCGGCGGCCCGGAGCTGCCGCCCGGCGTCGTGGCGCCGCCGGAAGTGGCCGCGGGCGCGAGCGGCGAGCTCGTCACGGTGCCCCGTGCGCCGGACGCCGCCCCCACGGCGTTCCTGGCGGAGATCGGGCTGCGCGGGGACCGCAACATCTGGGTGAAGACCCCCGAGATGGATCTGGAGCTGGCCGCGGACGTGACCTTCCACGCGAAGGAGGGGGGCATGGGCCTCGCCGGCGAGGTCCGCACGCTGCGCGGAAACTACTCCGTGCTGAACTCCCGCTTCCGCGTGGACCGCGCGGAAGTGGACTTCACCGATCCGTCGGATCCCCGCGGGAGCTACATCGACGCGGAGGCGTCCACCACGGTGCTGGACGAGAACGTGACCGTGTACGTGACGGGTCAGCTGATCGAGCCGAACATCCGGCTGGAGACGGAGAGCGGGATGTCGGAGGCGGAGATCTACGAGCTGCTCGCGCTGCGCGTGAAGCGCGGCGAGGGCAACGGGGCGGAGGAGGGCGGCGCCATCTCCGACGCGTTCCGCCGGTCCTACGTGGCGGCTCTCACGAACCGCTTCGGCGGCGAGCTCGGCCGCGAGCTGGGCCTGGACACGTTCGCGTACGACGAGGGCGAGGCCGGGTCGCGCTCCAGCGTCACCGTGGGCAAGAACGTGGGCCGGGACTTCTTCCTCAAGTACCGCCAGGCCGTGGGCGGCAGCAGCGCCGAGGAGGCGGCGGATCCCTCCGTGACGCGCGAGTCCCTCGAGTCGCCGGAGCGCGCGCTGACCATCGAGTACCGGCTGAACCGGATCTTCATGCTGCAGGGCGAGACGGGGACGCTGCCGCCGGGCGACGACTACCTGAACTTGGACCTCCGAGCGGAATGGGGCTACTGAGGCGGAGCGCTGTGCGGCGGGCGTGAGGGCGGGGGCGCGGAGCCGGTGCGGGGAGCGGCTGGTCGGGGCGCGGGGCGGAGCGAGCGGTCGGCGGCGGCCAGCGAACCGGATGGGCCGGTCGCCCCGGTACCCCTCTCGCGGGCCTCTGCGCGTGAGCGCACCGCGCCCTTCGGGCGCGTGGCGCGCATGCTCGAACGCCCGCGAGAGGGGCACCGGCGCGCCCGACCCGTCCGGGTTCGCTGGCCGCCGCCGACCGCTCGCTCCGCCCCGCGCCCCGACCAGCTGCTCCCCGCACCGGCTCCGCGCCCCCGCCCTCACGCCCGCGGCGCGGCGCTCCGCCTCGTCTTGGGGAGACGGTGTGGACAGGGAACTCGGGCGCGCCGGCCAGGACGATCATCGCAAGCACGCGTGACACGCTCCCTCACGCCGCCCTCCCCCGAACGGTGCGCGGACGCGGCGGGAGGACGCGCTGGCGAGGTGGTGGGTGGGGCGGAGCGGGAGGGCTGCGGGGACGAGCGCGAGCGCGGCGCGGTCGGCGGTCGGCGCCTCGGGCGACGGGGAGGGTGTGCCACGCGCAGTTCCGCAGCGGTGTGCGCCCCGACGGCTGTCACGAACCGGATCGAGCGAAGCGTGCGCACGCCGCGAGGACTGTCTGAGCATGGCACACCCTCCCCGTCGCCCGGGGCACCGTCCGCCGCTGCAGCCGCGCTCGCGCTCGTCCCCGCAGTCCTCCCGCTCCGCCCCACCCGCCACCTCGCCCCGCTGTCCTCCCTCCACGTCCGCGCACCGTCACCATGCTAGACTCCGCCGATGGATCTCTTCACGAATCTCGCGAACCCGACCCCGGCGCCTCCCGACACCGACTCCATCCTCGACGGGCTGAACGACCCGCAGCGCGAGGCCGTCCGGCATGACGGCGGGCCGCTGCTGGTGCTGGCGGGGGCGGGCTCGGGGAAGACGCGCGTGCTCACGCGGCGCGTGGCCTGGCTCATCGCGCGGGGGGCCGACCCGTCGCGGATCCTCGCCGTCACGTTCACGAACAAGGCCGCGGGGGAGATGCGCGAGCGGATCGCGTCGCTCGTCGGCCCGCGGGCGCGGAGCGCCTGGGTGGGCACGTTCCACTCCATCGGCGTCCGCATGCTGCGGCGCGAGGCGGACCGCCTGGGCATCGCGCGGGACTTCTCCATCTTCGACCGCGATGACCAGCTCTCGGCGCTGCGCCGCGTGCTGACCGACCTGTCCATCCCGGCGAAGGAGAACCCTCCGGAGCAGATCCTGTCGGTGATCTCGAAGGCGAAGAACGACCTGCTCGGCCCGGCGGAGTTCGCCGCGGCCGCGCGCGGGCCGATCGAGCGGCTCATCGCGCGCGTGTACGACGGCTACGCCGTGTCCCTGAAGGCGCAGAGCGCGCTGGACTTCGACGACCTGCTCGTCCTGCCGGTGCGCCTCCTGCGCGAGGAGGACGTGCGGCGGCGCTACGCGGAGCGCTTCGCCCACGTGCTCGTGGACGAGTACCAGGACACGAACCGTTGCCAGTACGAGTTCCTGCGCGCGATCACGAAGGACCACCAGCGGCTGTTCGTGGTGGGGGACGACGACCAGTCCATCTACCGGTGGCGGGGCGCGGACCTGTCGAACATCCTGGACTTCGAGAAGGACTACCCCGCGGCGCACGTGATCCGCCTGGAGCAGAACTACCGTTCCACGCAGACCATCCTGGACGCGGCGAACAGCGTGATCCGCAACAACGCCGGCCGCAAGGGCAAGGAACTGTGGACCGAGAATGCCGGCGGGGACCGCATCCTCGCGCTGGAGGTCTCCGACGAGCAGACCGAGGCCATGGCGGTGCTGCGCTTCGTGAAGGACGGGCTGGACGGCGGGCGGCGCTCGCCGTCGGACTTCGTGGTGCTGTACCGCACGAACTCGCAGAGCCGCGCGCTGGAGAACCACTTCCGGATGGCGCAGGTGCCCTACCAGATCTTCGGCGGGCTGCGGTTCTACGAGCGCAAGGAGATCAAGGACGTGCTCGCGTACCTGCGGCTGCTCGTGAACCCGGTCGACGACGTGGCCATGCTGCGCGTCATCAACGTCCCGGGGCGGGGGATCGGGAAGAAGACGCTGGAGGAGCTGCAGGCGGACGCGGCGGCGAAGGGTGACGGGCTGTTCGCGGCCGTGCGCCGCGCGGCGGCCGGCGGCGGCGCCGCCGTGCGCCCCGGCGTGCGGGAGAGCCTGGCGGCGCTGGTCGCGGCGATGGATCACGCGGCGGAGCGGGCGCGGCGGGACCCGGTGGCCGAGGTGGCGGACGCGCTGATCCGGCGCGTCCGCTATCCGGAGTACCTGGACGAGGAGTACGAGCAGCAGGCCGCGGTGCGGCGGGAGAACGTGAACGAGCTCCTCGCCGGCATGCAGCAGTTCGCGGACACGGAGGGTCGCGACGACCCGTCGGTGGCCGCGTTCCTGCAGGAGGTGTCGCTTCTCTCGGACCAGGACGAGGCCGACGCGGATGCGGCCCGGGTCACGCTCATGACGCTGCACAACGCGAAGGGACTGGAGTTCCCCTGGGTGTTCATCACCGGCATGGAGGAGGGGCTCTTCCCGCACTCGAACTCCGCGATGGAGCCGGCCGGCCTGGAGGAGGAGCGGCGGCTCTTCTACGTGGGGCTCACGCGCGCGCGGGAGCGCGTGGTGCTGCTGAACGCGGAGTCGCGCCGCCGTTTCGACGGCTTCATGCGCAACATGCCGTCGCGCTTCCTGGACGAGATCGATCCGGCGCTCGTGGACCGGCAATCGCTGGCGGAGTCCGCGCGTTCCGCGTCGTGGACGCCGGGGGCGCGCGGCGGGGCCGGCGGGTGGTCCGGTGCGCGGGGCGGCGCGGTCCGGCCCATGCGCGGCGCGGCGATGCAGCGGCGGCCGGTGGGCGGATCGTGGCCCGCCGCGGAGGAGCGCGACGCCACGCCGCGCTACGAGGACGAGAGCCAGGAGGCGGTGACGCTCGCGCCCGGGATGCGGGTGCGCCATCCCACGTGGGGGGAGGGCATCCTGGAGGCGGTGGAGGGACGGGGCGAGGGGCTGAAGCTCACGATCCGGTTCCGCGGCGGCGTCCTGAAGAAGGTCCTGGCGATGTACGCGAAGCTCGAGCTCCTGGGTTGACCCTCCGGCGCCGCACGGGACGACGCCTGCGTCGCGGCGGGCCGGCCGCGGTCGCCGCGCTGGCGCTCCTCGCCGGCGCGTGCGCCAGATCCGCGCCGGAGGGACGGCGGACCGTGCAGGTCTACTTCGCGCGACCGGACACGTGCGCCGTGCAGCCGTTCGCGCGCGAGGTGCCGGGCGGCACGCCGCTGGACGTGGTCCGGCAGGCCCTGGAGGCCCTGCTGGCCGGGCCCACCGCGGAGGAGGCGGCCCTCGGGTTCGTCTCCGCCATCCCGGATACGCTGGAGGTCCGGCGCCACCGCATGCGCTACATGGTCTTCGACTACGATGCGCCGCACGAGGGGCAGCGCGTGGCGATCCGGTCCCTGGAGCCGCTCGAGGGCGGCGTGCTGCGGGTCGACTTCACGAAGGAGATGGACGCGTACGATCGCGGCGCGACGCGCGTCTGCACGATCGTGCGCCAGGTGCAGGACACGGTGACGCAGTTCCCGGAGTGGAAGGCGGTCTCCATCGCGGTGGACGGGGAGACCCAGGGGATCCTGCAGCCGTAGGCTCCCCGCGACCCTGTCGGGCGACGCGGCGCGTCCCGTCCCGGCTACCAGCCCGCCGGAAGATCGAGCACGAACGCCCGCTGCGGATCCACGGTGCGGTCCGCCACGGTCTCGTCGTACACGAGGACGAGTGCAGCCCCGGGTTCGAACCAGCCGAGCCCTTCCCAGTTGTTCCAGCGCACCTCCTCGGGAAGCACCGGGTCCAGATCGAACGGCTCGCCGGCGGGCGCGCCGTCGAGCGTGAAGCGCTGCAGCCACCGGTGGCACCATCGGCGCGGTCGCCCGTCCGCGGTGGTGACGGCGCACTCCTCCGGGGAACCGGGCTCGGGGCGCTCGCCCCAGCCGGAGGACAGCAGCACGATCCAGCCCTCCTCCGTCGTCCCGGACGCGCCCGTCCAGCGATGCCAGACGAGATCCGGCGCGCGGAAGCGCTGCGCGTGGGGCTCGCGTCCCGGCGGCTCGGGGACGAGCAGGTCGACCTCGCGCTCCACGTCCGCCCGGCCGAGGGTGGCGCGGCCGGCGCCCGCCGGCACGCGGTGCACGAGCACGCGCGGCCGGCGCGCGGACACGCCGGACTCGCCGTGCCGGCGGAGATAGCCGCCCTCCCAGAGGATCGCCACGCGGGAGGCCCCGCCCTCCTCCGGCGCCACCGCCAGGCCTTCCAGCCCTCGCCCGTCCACCTCGGCCCAGGCGTCGGGGTACCGCACGACTCGCCCGTGCGCGTCGAACAGCGCGTGCGCATCCTCGGACAGGACGACCACGCGACCGTCGGCGAGCACGTCCACCGCCTCCAGGTCCGTGGCGCCCCGGCTCGCGCGCAGGCGGTGGACCGCCAGGGACGCCGGGGCGAGGGGCACGAGGCCGCGCGCTCCCGTCGGCACGGGACACGCGTACCAGACGGCGGCGTCGCCGTCCCCCACGAGGAGGAGCTCGTCGCCGTGGCGCGTGACGCCCGACGGCTCCTCGATCCCGTCCAACGGGCGGCCGCCCCCGGCGTGCGCGGCGAGCGCGGTTCCCGCCAGCCCGGCCGCGAGGACCGCGACGACGACCCGGTCCCGCCGCATCAGTCCCGGGGGGCGTACATGAGGATCTCCACCTGCGTGACCTGTCCCGGGACGATGGCCACGGAGCCCGCCACGTCGCGGTGGCTGATGTGTGTCGCCCGCATCTCCTGCGGTCCGGCCGGCACGCCGCACAGCTCGAACCGGCCGGCGGCGTCGGTCATGGTGACGGCCATCGTCGCCGGGAGCAGCACCCCCGCGCTCGGCACGAGCACGCCGTCCACGGACCGGACCACGCCGGTGAGGGTTCCCGTGCCCTCCGCGGCGGGCGGGGCCGCGGCGCCGCACGGGTCCGCGGCGAAGGACGGCCGCACCAGCGTTTCCGGCGCCGCCTCGGCGGGCACGGGACCGGGCTCCACGCCGAGCTCGGCCAGCCACGCGGCCGCCGTTTCGCGGTCCCGGGCCACGAGGCTGTCCACCACCGCGGGCGGGCCCCAGGTGCGGATCCCGTCGCGCGGCGACGGCGCGTCGACCTTCCCGGTCGCCCAGCCGTGGAGCATCGCCGCCAGCGGCGCCGGCGACGCGGCGTGCTCCCGGTACAGCGCGACCACCTCGGCGTTCAGCGCGTGCCCGGGCGCGAGCGCCGCAAGGACGAGGTTCTCGTACTCCGGGAAGTGTTCGCGCACCTCGGAGTCCTGCCGGGACGAGAACGCCCGCGTTCCCCACGCTCCGATCGCGGCCGCGTTCGGCATGGGCGGCGTCTCCGCGCGGCCCAGCACGACCTGCGCGAGGAGCCAGATGCCCAGCGTGGTCGGGACCATGGCGTGCCTCCTACTTCTGGTTCACGCGCAGGATGCCCGCGGGGTCGAACACCGCGCGCGCGAGCGCCTGCGTCTCGTCGTAGGTGACCGCGCGCAGCCGGTCCACCTGGCGGGTCACCGCGGGGAAGCCGGCGCCGTCACCCTCCGCGACGGCCATCTGCCACGCGGTGAGCGCGTTGTCCTGCGCGTCCAGGATCGCGGAGTTCACGAGGCGTTGCACCGCGTCGTCGAACTCCTTGCGGGTGAAGCCCTCGGAGGAGTACCGCGCGAGGTCCTCCTCGAACTTGCCGCAGATCTCGTCGAAGCGCTCGCGCTTCACGTCGTTCTCGACGATCCAGGCGCCCGGCCCCAGGTGCTCCCAGAACCGGATCCAGCTCCGGTACGACACGCCCTCGCCGTACACGTACTTGTAGAAGTGGTCATTGCCCGCGATGCGGCTGAGCACCACGGAGGGGAAATACGCCGCATCCGCCCGCGCCGCGCCGGGGCGGCCCCAGTTCACGGTCCACAGGTCGTTGCCCGATTCGATGGTCTGCGGTTCGCGCGGGGGCGCCCACGCGGGCGCGGCGTGCACGACGGCCGCGTCCGGCGCCCACGGCGCCCGCGCGCCGCCGCCGAGGTCCGCCCAGCGCGTGGCGACGAACTCGGCCACCTCGTCCGCCGCCACGTCGCCCACCACGGAAACGACCGTGCGATCCGGCGTCCAGGTCCCGCGATGGAACGCCTTCAGGTCGGCCGGCCGGATGGCGGCCAGCGTGGCCTCGGTGCCGAACGTGACGCGCCCGTAGGGGTGGCCGGCGTAGGCCTTCCGGTAGAACTCCTGCTTCAGGTACTCCAGCTGGTTCTCCGGGAGGAGGCGGGCGGACGTGAGCAGGTCCTGGCGGATCTTCTCCACCTCCGGGCCCGCGAACTCCGGGAAGTACAGCGTCTCCTTCAGCAGCGCCAGCACGGTGGGCCACTCCTGCGCCAGCGACCGGTAGTGGTGCCCGGCGGCGTCGCGGTAGTCCACGTGCCGCGACGTGTTCGCGCGGCTGCCGACGCCGATGTGCGCGCCCGCGCTGATGGAGCGGGACTTCAGCAGCCGGTCGAACGCGTCGGGGCCGAAGCGGCGCGTGCTGCGCATGCCCACCTCGGACACGAACGCGTTGATGCCGTCCTTGCCCGCGGGTTCCTCCCACTGGCCGCCGAGCACGCGTCCGGACACCGCGAGGAGCGGCGACGCGGACGTGGGCTTCACCAGCAGGCGCAGCCCGTTCGCGAACGTGTACGCGGTGACGCCGTCCTCCTCGGCCGTCTTCGTGTACGCGAGCGGCGCCGCCTTCGCGGGGAGGAGGGCGCCGGGCACGTCGAGGTCCGGGAGCTTCGCGGAGGCGATCGCGCGGGGCTTCGGCCCCTTCGGCAGCGCGCCGGCGGGATCGAACGACTCCGGGAGCACGGTGGAGACCACGAGGCGGCGCGGCGTGATCCAGCGCTCCTTCGCGGCCTGCACGTCGGCCGCCGTGAGCGTGCTCCACCGGTCGGTGAGGCCGAGCGCGCCGTCCACGCCGCGGCGGCTCACGAGGAAGCCCAGCCGTTCCGCGCGCTCCGCCGCGGTGGCGCGCTCCCGCGCCTCGGCGAAGAGCAGCGAGCGGCGCGCCTGCTCCACCGCGTCCGCCGGGAGCTTCGTCACGTCCAGCTCCAGCAGGAACTTCTCGACGAACGCGTCCACCACCTTCGACTTCTCCGGCTCCGTGCGGACCACCACGCGGAAGTCCGAGGCGTCCTTCTTCGCGTAGTCGTACGCGGAGACGCCGTTCACCCACTTCTCCTGCTCCTCGAGGTACTGCGGGAGCCCCACGGAGCGGTCGTTCAGCAGCGCGGCCAGGATCTCCAGCGCGGGCGTGTCCGCGTGCGCGGCGGGCGGTCCCACCACGCCGAGGATCGTGATGGCGGAGGACGCCTGCGGGATGTAGTCCGTGCGGCGGCGCGGTCCGCGCTGCTCCGGCTCCACGAGGCCGAGCTCGAAGGAGTCCGGTCCCTTCGGCAGCTTGCCCCAGGACTTCTCCACCTTCGCCAGCATCTCCGCCTCCGTGAAGTTGCCGGCGATGGAGAGGATGATGTGGTTCGGGCTGAAGCGGTTCCGGTAGTACTCGTACGTGCGGTCCATGTCGAGCTCGCGGATGGCCTTCTCCGTGCCGATCACGGAACGCCCGTACGCGTGCACGTCGTAGGCGAGCGCATCCCACGCCTCGTCCACCAGGTCGTCCGGCTGCTCCCGGCCGGTCGTCATCTCCTGCAGCACCACGCGCTTCTCGTCCTCGAACCACTGCTTCTCGAACTGCAGGTCCAGCAGCGCCTCGCGGAACGTGGCGAAGGCCTCGTCGAAGGTCTCCAGCGGCGCCTCGAAGCCGAAGTTGATCTCGTCGTCCCACGTCCAGCCGCCGGCTTCGCGTCCCAGGAGCGCCATCCTCTTGCGGAACTCCGTGGGCGCGAGGTTCGGGGTGCGCCCCTTGTAGACCAGGTGCTCGATGTAATGCAGGGAGCCCTGGTAGTACTCGTCCTCGGTGCGCCCGCCCGTGGTCACGAAGGCGGAGACGGCGATGACCGGGTGCGCGTCGGACGGCGCGAGCAGGACGGTCAGGCCGTTGTCCAGGACGTGCGCGGTGAACGCCGGCGCCTCGGCCCGTGCGGGGGCGGCGGCGAGCACGGCGGCCGCCGCCAGGACCGCGATCGGGGCGGGGCCGAGGAGGGAGCGGGACGGCATGGACGGTTCCTCCGGGGAGCGGGGGGCGTGGGACGGCGATGCTACCGGGCCGGCCCCGGGAGCGCCAGAGGGCGGCGGGGGCGGCCCGGGAGGGGCGTGCGGGCGCGGGGGGGCCGGCGCTCCGGGGTTGCCCGGTCCGGCCCGTTCCCCATAATGGGCGCGCATCCGTCCGACGTCTCGCGCCCGGGAACGGAATGACCTTCGAGATCCTCGCGCTGGTCGTGCTGCTGCTCGTGATGGCGGCGCTGTTCCTGACGGAGCGGCTGCCCCTGGAGCTGACCGCGTTCGCCGGGCTGCTCGTGCTCGTGCTCGCGGGCTGGGTGCCGCCGGACCGCGCGTTCGAGGGGTTCTCGTCGCCGCCGGTCATCACCATGATCGGCACGTTCTTCATGGGCGCGGCTCTGCTGCACACCGGGATCGCGGACTTCCTCGCCGCGCGGGTGGAGCGGTTCGCCGGCGGCGGCGAGCGGCGCCTCGTGTTCGCGGTGGCGCTGCTCGGCGGCGTCTTCTCCGCGTTCATGAACAACGTGGCCGCCACCGCCATGCTGATGCCGGCGGTGGCCTCCCTGGCGCGGCGGACCGGGACGTCGCCGTCCAAGCTGCTCCTGCCGCTCGCGTCGGGCACGATCCTCGGCGGCACGGCCACGCTGGTGGGCACGCCGCCGAACATGGTGGCGGCCGACCTCCTGCGCGCGCACGGCGATGCGCCCTTCGCGCTGTTCGACTTCGCGCCCGTGGGACTCCCGCTGCTGCTCGCCGGCGCGGCGGTGCTGGCGCTGCTCGCGCGGCGAATCCTGCCCGCGCGCATCGCGGCGGCGCCGGTGTCGCGGCGCAGCGATCTCCTGCAGGTGTACCAGCTCCACGACACGCTGTTCTCCATCCGCGTGTCCCCCGGGTCCGGCCTGGCCGGGCACTCGCTGCGCGACACCGCGCTCGGCCGCACGCTCGGCGTGCAGGTGGTGGGCGTGGTGCGCGACGGCACGCGCCGGCTCGCCGCCGATCCGGACATGGACCTCGAGCCGGGCGACGTGCTCCTCGTGCAGGGCAGCGTGGCGGACGTGCGCGAGCTGTTCCGCGTGCGCGGCACGGAGCTGACCGAGGCCCGGGCGGAGGAGCTGGAGGAGGCGTCGCGCGCGGTGACGGGCGTGGTGGCGCGCGTCCGCGAGGGCTCCGAGGTCGTGGGGCAGACGCTGCGCACGCTCGGCTTCCGGAACCGCTTCGGGCTCGTGGGGATCGCGATCCGCCGCGGGACGGTCCTGCTGGAGGAGGCGCTGGGCGGCGTGCCGCTGCGCGCGGGGGACGAACTCTTCGCGCTGGGCGTGCGCGGCGCGCTGGACGAGGAGGCGCTGCGCCGGCACTTCGACGTGGCGGCCATGGACGCGGCCGCCTTTCGCGCGCTCGGCGGGCGCGTGTACGTGTTGCGGGTGGGGGAGGCGTCCGGGCTGGCGGGGACCACGATCGCGGAGAGCCGCATGGGCGAGCTGGTGGGGCTCACCATCACGGGCATCCTGCGCGACGGCGGAACCCTGCTCGGCCTGGATCCGACGGAGCGGATCCTGCCCGGGGACCGGCTGCTCGTCACCGGCGAGCCGGCGCGGATCCGCGCGCTCCTGGCGCTGGGCGGCGTCGAGCTGATGCAGGACGTGGCGGCGGGGTCGCTGGAGTCCGCGGGCGAAGGGATCGTGGAGGTGGCCCTGGCCCCGCGCTCGTCGGTGGCGGGGCGGACGCTCGCGGAGATCGACTTCCGCGAGCGCTACGGGCTGACCGTGCTCGCGGTGTGGCGCGCGGGCGCGCTCCTGCACGAGCACCTGGCCGGGCTGCGGCTGGCGTTCGGCGACGCGCTGCTGCTGCACGGGCCGTGGGCCCGCGTGCGGCAGATCGCGCGCGATCCGGACTTCCTCGCGCTCGCCTCCACCGCGCCCGAGGAGCGGCGCACGCGCAAGGCGGGATGGGTGCTGGCGGCGCTCGCGCTGATGCTGGCCATGGTGGGCACGGGGTGGCAACCCCCGCACGTCGCCGCGTTCGCGGCGGGCACCATGGTGGTGCTCACGGGCGCGATCACGATGGGGGAGGCGTACCGCGCGCTGGAGTGGCGCGTGGTGTTCCTCGTGGCGGCCATCCTGCCCATCGGCACCGCGCTCGAGAGCACCGGGGCGGCGCCCCTGCTCGCGCAGCAGGTGCGCGCGATCCTGGGTCCGCTGGGGCCGGAGGCCGCCCTCCTGGTCCTCGCCGTGCTGGCCAGCCTGCTGAGCCAGCTCTTCGACGGCGCGCCGGCGGTGGTGATGCTGGCGCCGGTGGCGTTCGCGGTGGCGGAAGGGCTGGGCGTGAGCCCGCGCCCGATGCTGTTCGCGCTCGGGCTGGGCGCCTCCGCCACGTACCTCGCGCCGCTCTCGCACAAGGCGAACCTCCTGGTGATGGGCGCCGGGGGGTACCGCCCCCTGGACTACTTCCGCGCCGGCGTCCCGCTCACCCTGCTGCACCTCGGGCTCATCCTCGCGCTCGTGCCGTGGCTCTTCCCGTTCTAGGGCCGGCCGGGGGCGCGCCGTGCCCGTTGCTGCCGCGGCGGTTCGCCCGTAGGATGGTCCGCTCGTCGTCGCGGAGTCGGCCGTGAAGATCCTCGTTCTGCTCCTGGTGGTCGCGGCGCTCGCGGCCGCGGTTCTCGTCGCGCGGGCGCGCGTGGGAGGGAAGGTCCAGATGGCGCAAGGCACCGGGTCGGGATCCCTGTGGGACTTCTCCACGCGCGCGCTGGACGGCCAGCCGGCCGCGCTGTCCGCCTACCGCGGCAAGGTGGCGCTGGTGGTCAACGTGGCCAGCAAGTGCGGCCTCACCCCGCAGTACGAGGGCCTGGAGAAGCTGCACGCGGAGCTCGCCCCGCGCGGGTTCACCGTCCTCGGCTTCCCGAGCAACGACTTCGGCGGCCAGGAGCCCGGCACCGCGGAGGAAATCCGCACGTTCTGCAGCGCCACGTACGGGGTCACGTTCCCGATGTTCGAGAAGCGCGCCGTGAAGGGCGACGGGAAGGACGAGATCTTCCGCTTCCTCGCCCGGGAGCTGGAGGAGCCCACCTGGAACTTCACGAAGTACCTGGTGGGCAAGGACGGCCGCGTCCGCGCCCGCTTCGCCCCGAAGACCCCGCCCGAGGACCCGGAGCTGCAGTCCGCGATCCGCCAGGCGCTCGCCGAGTAGGAGGCCCCCCTTGCAGGTCGGAATCGTCGGACTGCCCGGCAGCGGCAAGTCCACGCTGTTCAACGCGTTGACGCGCGGCCAGGCGGAGACCGGGCGGTTCGGTTCCGCCCGCGCCGAGGCGAACCGCGGCCGCACGCTCGTGCCCGACCCCCGCCTGGAGTGGCTGGCCGGGATCTACTCACCGAAGAAGAAGACGCCCACGTTCATCGATTTCGTGGACGTCCCCGGGATCTCGCCGGGGTCCACGGAGAAGGGCGCCAACGCGCTGCTCGCGGAGCTGCGCACCGTGGACGCGCTGCTGCACGTGGTCCGCGTGTTCGACGAGCCGTCGGTCCCGCACCCGGACGGCGCGGTGGACCCGGTGCGCGACGTGGGCAACCTGGAGACGGAGCTCCTGCTCGCGGACCTCGGCCCGCTGGAGAAGCGGCTCGAGCGCATCGAGAGCGACCTGAAGAAGGGCCTGGACAAGCGCAAGCTCGGCGAGGAGAAGGAGCTGCTCCTGCGGCTCACGGCCGCGCTCGCGGAGGGCACGCCGGCGCGCGCGGTGGAGCTGGACCCGCAGCAGCGCCGCGACCTGCGCGGCTACGCGCTCCTGACCGGCAAGCCCATGATCCTCGTGGGCAACGTGGGCGAGGACGAGCCGGCGGGCGGGGCCGCGGACGCCGCCCTGCGCGCGCACGCCGGGGCGGCCGGGCTGCCGTACCTCGCGGTGGCGGCGAAGCTGGAGTCCGAGATCGCGGCCATGAACGACGAGGAGGCCGCGGCGTTCCTGAAGGACTACGGCCTCGCGGACTCCAGCCGCGATCGCGTGATCCGCGCGGCGTTCGACACGCTGTCCCTGCAGTCGTTCTTCACGTTCGGCGAGGACGAGTGCAAGGCGTGGACCCTGCCGCGGGGATCGAACGCGGTGGACGCGGCCGGGAAGATCCACTCCGACATCGCGCGCGGCTTCATCCGGGCCGAGGTGGTCTCCTTCGACGTGTTCCGGGAGCTCGGCTCCTGGAACCAGGCGAAGGATGCGGGCAAGCACCGCCTGGAGGGCCGGGACTACGTGATGCAGGACGGGGACTGCGTGATCTTCCGGTTCAGCGTGTGATGGCGATCGCCGCGGCCGTCCTCGCCGCCGCGGGGTTCGCGGCGCTGGAGCTGGCGTTCTTCGCGTCGCGCAACCAGCTCCTGCCGTGGCAGTCCGGACACGCGGTGCTGTTCGGCGGCTTCCTCGGGTTGCACCTCGTGGTGGCGCTCGCGGCGCTGCTCGCGGCGCGCGCGCTCGGCCGCCGCGGCGCCGCGTGGGCGCCCTTCGCGCCGTGGGCGGCGCTGGCCGCCGTCGCGGCGGTCACGTGGTTCCGCGAGCGCGTGTACTCGCTCCCGCGCGATCTCCCCGGCACCGCGGGCACGGTGCTGCTGGCGGTGCTGCCGTTCGCGGCGTGCCTTCTGGCGGGGCGCGTCCTGCGCGGCCGGCCGGGGCTCGCGGGGCGCGCGGCGCTCGGGCTCGCCGCCGCCACGCTCGCGTTCGGCGCGCTGCGCGTGGGCCTGGCGAAGCCGCGGCAGGAGGTGGAGCCCGTGCTGCCGCGCGCGGCGTCGCACCGGCTCGCGGCCGCGGAGACCGGGCAGCGCGTGCTGATCTTCGGCTTCGACGGCGCCACCTGGGACGTGCTGGATCCGCTGATCGCGCAGGGGCGCATGCCGAACCTCGCCGCCCTCGCGGCGCGCGGGCGCACCTTCGACCTGGAGACGATCCGCCCCACGTTCTCGCCCGTGATCTGGACGTCCGTGGCCACGGGGAAGAGCCGGTTCCGCCACGGCATCCACGACGTCGTGCAGACCGTGATGCCGGGCGGCGTGCGGCTGCCGCGCTCCATCGAGCGCACGGCATTCTGGACGAAGACCACCGGCGTCGTGTTCCGCGCGCTGGACGCGCGGCGCGCGCTGCCGCTCGTGCCGTACCGCAGCGAGCAGGTGCAGGCCACGTCCGTGTTCGAGGCGGCGTCCGAGGCGGGGCTGTCGGCGTCGCGGATCGAGTGGTACGTGAGCCATCCCGCGGTGCCGCTCTCGGGGGTGGACGTCTCGGACCGCTTCCACCTGCAGACGCGGGACGCGCCGCGCGAGGGCGCCACGTATCCGGCCGCGCTGAACGAGGCGCTGCTCCCGCGCCTGGTGGAGGAGTCCGAGGTGACCGTGGAGCGCGTGCTGAAGTTCGTGGACACGAGCGGGCTGGACGCCGCCGGCGCCGCCGCCTGGGCCGCGGCGCACCCCGCGTTCGTGGAGGAGATGCGGCTCAACCTCGCGCGCGATCTCACCACGCGCAACGTGGCCGTGGACCTCCTGCGCCGCGACCGGGACTGGCGGCTGTTCGGCGTGTACTTCCGCGCGGTGGACCTCACGCACCACCTCACCTGGCGGTTGCGCGGCGAGACCGGCGACGCGGCGGCGGACCCCGAGCTGCGGATGAAGCCGGTGATCGAGCGGTACCACGAGGCGATGGACGGGATCGTCGGCGACGTGCTGGCCGAGGTGCCGGCGGACGCCGTGGTGATCCTGCTCTCGGACCACGGGTTCGAGGATCGCTGGGCGCACTCGCGCGCGCCGGACGGGTTCGCCATCCTGGCCGGGGGACCGGTGGCGCCGTCCGCCGAGCGGGGCCGCCTCTCCATCTACGACGTGGCCCCCACCGCGGCCGTGCTGCTCGGGCTGCCCGTGGCGCAGGACCTGGACGGCCGCGCGCGCTCGGACCTGCTGGACCCGGCGTTCACCGCCGCCTTCCCGCCGCGCGCCGTCTCCACCTGGGAGCGCGAAGGCCGGGTCGTGGCGTCCCCGGTCGGTTCGGACGCTCCCGAGGCGATCGATGCCGAGGTGGAGCGACTCCGGGCACTGGGCTACATCAAGTAGCCTCGCGGCTCCGCTTCGTCCCGTCTAACCCCGCGCCAATCCCCCCGGTCAATTCACGCGTCGCCCGTCGCTTTTGCGCTGCGGAAGCGGCGCGCCGCGGTCGATACCGAGGGAAATCACCCCGCCCCGGGCGGGCCCCCGTCGCCCTCGCCTCAGGATGACGCTGCGCATGGCGCCTTCCGCGTTCGACCGTTTCCGCAAGCCCGGCACTCCCGAACCGGCGCCCCCGCGGCCCGCCGTGTCCGTGACCTCCGTGCCGCGCGCCTCCGCCGCGCAGGTGGCGGTGGTGGCGCGGGAACGCCGCGCGCAGGCCATCCTGGCCGGGCTGGACCACCTGCCCACGCTGCCGGCCATCGCGATGGAAGTGCTGCAGCTCTCGCAGAACCGCAACGCGCAGGCCCGCGACTTCGAGGGGATCCTGCGCCGCGACCAGGCGCTCACCGCGAAGGTGCTCAAGCTCGTCAACTCGCCGTTCTTCGGGCTGCGCCGGGAGATCGTGTCCATCCCGCAGGCGATCGTGGTGCTCGGCATGCGCACGCTGCGCAGCGTGGTGGTGGCGGCGCAGACGAGCCGGCTCCTGGACCGGCAGCTCGGTCCGTACGGGCTGGTCGAGGGCGGGATGTGGATGCACTCGATGTCATGCGCCACGCTCGCGCGGCTGATCGCGCGGCGGACGAAGCTGGCGTCGGATCTGGCCGAGGAGCTGTTCGTCGGCGGCCTGCTGCACGACGTGGGCAAGATCATCCTCGCGCCGCACGTGGCCGGCGTGCAGGCGGAGTTCGACGCCGCGACGCGCGCGGCCGGCGGCGACGTGGTGCGCGCCGAGACGGACGTGATGGGGATCACCCACCCCGCGGTCGGCGCCGCGATGGCGCGCAAGTGGGGCCTGGGCGGCACGCTCGTGGAGCTCATCGAGGGGCACCACGAGCGCTTCGAGCCCGGCATGGACGCGCGGCTCGCCGTGGTGCAGCTGGCGAACGGGCTGTGCAACGAGCTCGGCGTCGGCCGCCGGGGCGGTCCCGCGCCGGCCGCGCCGGACCGCGAGCTGCGCCTCGCGCTGCTCGGCCTGCCCGACGGCACGAGCGACCTGATGGCCGAGGCGCGCGCGGCGCTCGACGGTCTCCAGGGCGTGTTCGCCGAGATGGCCCGCGCGTAGGCCACGCGGATGCCCCCCGCCGCCGATCTCCGCCGCCTGCACGACTGCCTGGCCTCCCCCGAGCTGCGGGATGCCGTGAATTCGGCGTCGGCCGGCCGCGCCGGGAGCTGGTCCGTCGTGGTCCCGGACGAGCGCGGCGGGTTCGCGGCCGTGCTCTCCGGCGCGGGGGAGGCGGGCGGCGCCGTTCCCGACGACGTGGCGGCGACGCTCGCAGCGATCCTCCCCGACGTTCCCGACCGCCTCGCCCCGCTCCCCGGGGGCGGCGCCGCCGCCGCGCTCCGCTTCCGGGACGAGACCTACGGCATGTTCCTCCTCCGCGGGGACGTCACCGCCGAGGATCTCGCGTGGTGGCAGACGGTCGTGGACGCGCTGGCGCCCGAGATCGTGAAGGTGCAGCTGTACGAGGCGGCGAACCGCGAGTCCGCCACCGGCGCCGTGAAGCTCGACGCCCTGCACGAGGCCGGCGAGCTCGTGCAGTACGTGGAGCTGGACGTGCTGCTCACGAAGCTGATGGAGCTCTCCGTGCGCATCCTGCGCGCCGAGGTGGGCGCCATCGCGCTGGCGCAGGACGGGAAGCTCTCCGCGGGGATCGAGTGGGGGCTGTCCGAGGAGATCCTCCTGGCACTGCGGACGCCCTCCGGCGCGCCCTTCCTGGCGTCCGCGCTCGAGCGCGGCGACCCGGTGGTGATCCCCGACGCGGCGGCCAGCGACCGCATCGACGTGTCCGGGCTCCCCGTGCGGCTCTCGTCCCTCGTGCTCATGCCGCTGATCACGCAGGGGCGCCGCCTCGGCGCCATCGTCGTGGTGAACGCGGGCGGGGACGACGGCCTGCGGGCCGAGGACGCGGACGTGCTGCGGACCGTGGCGAACCTCTGCGCGGCGGCCGTGGACAACGCGATGCTGTACGCGAAGACGCGCGCCGCGGAGCGGATCGCCGCGGAGATGAACCTGGCCGCGGACATCCAGAACGGGCTCCTGCCCGCGTCCCACCCCGAGAACGACGCGTTCGAGATGCTCGGCTGGTGCATGTCGGCCACCGAGACCGGCGGGGACTTCTACGACTTCTTCCCGATGGACGGCGGCCGCACCGGCATCGTGATCGCCGACGCCACCGGCCACGGGATGGGGGCGGCGCTGCTGGTGTTCATCGCGCGCGCCAGCCTGCGCGCGCTGCTCACGTCGTCGCGGGACCTGTCCGCGGTGATGGCCACGCTGAACGATCTCGTGGAGGCCGACTCCGCGTCCGACCGCTTCCTCACGTTCCTCTTCGGCCGCTTCGATCCGGCCACGCGCGCCTTCGAGTTCGCGAGTGCCGGACACGATCCGCCGTTCCTGTACCGGCCCGCCGAGGACCGCTTCCTCGAGTTCCTGCCCACCGGGATCCCGCTCGGGATCTTCCCGGGGGCGGACTACCCGACGACCTCGGTACGGCTCGCGCCGGGGGATCTGCTCCTCTTCGGGACGGACGGCATCTGGGAGGCGGCGGACCCCGCCGGCCGGCTGCTCGGCAAGGAGCGCGTGCGGGCCCTGCTGCGCGAGCTCCACGCGCGCCCCTTGCCGGAGCTCAGCGCGCGCTTCCGCGAGGAGATCCTCGCGCACCACGCGGGCGGCGAGCGCCGCGACGACATCACCGCGGTGTTCCTGCGCGTGAAGTGACGCGGGGCCTTGGCCCCGGGACGTCCCTCGTGCCGGCCTGTCGGGTTCCGATCCTCCGTGTCGTGGATGGGATAGACTCGGGCCATGACCGAGCGAGCCGACACCACGCGCCTCCTCTCCGAGGCCGCCGCCGGCGCCCCCGAGGCGGCGGAGCGGCTGTTCCCCGTGGTGTACGAGGAGCTGCGCCGGCTCGCCCGCAGCTACCTGAGGGGCAGGGGGGACTCCACGTTGCAGGCCACGGCCCTGGTCCACGAGGCGTACCTGAAGCTCGTGGACACGGAACGCGCGAGCTGGAAGGACCGCGCCCACTTCTTCGCCGTGGCGGCGCGGGCCATCCGGCAGGTGCTGATCGACCACGAGCGCGGCAAGGGCCGCGTGAAGCGGTGGGGCGGCCAGGAGAAGGTGCCGCTGGAGCACGCGCTGGCCGCGGGCGACGTGCCGGACACGGACCTCTGGGCGCTCGGCCGCGCGCTCGAGAAGCTGGAAGCGGTGCACCCCGAGCGCGCGAAGGTGGTGGAGCTGCGCTTCTTCGGGGGGCTCACGCACGACGAGGTGGCCGAGGTCCTCGGCGTCACCACGCGCACGGTGGAGCGATACTGGCGCTTCGGCCGCGCGTGGCTCTTCCGCGAGGTCACCGGTCTCGCGGGCGGCGACGGGCGCGATGAACGATCGGGGTAGGGTCGACGACGTCTTCTTCGCCGCGCTCGACGTCCCGGACGACTCCCGCGCGGCGTACGTGGCGGAAGCCTGCGGGGACGATCTCGAGCTTCGCCACGAGGTGGAATCCCTCCTCGCCGCCGATCAGAGCGCCGGACGATTCCTCGAGGTGACGCCCGCCCCGCCGGTCGACGCGCCGGACCCGCGCGAGGGCAGCACGGTCGGCGCGTGGCGGATCGTGCGTCGCATCGGCGCCGGCGGCATGGGCAACGTGTACCTGGCCGAGCGCGCGGACCAGGCCTTCGAGAAGCGCGCGGCGGTGAAGATCGTGCGCGCGGGACTCTCCTCCGACGACATCCTCCGCCGCTTCCGGCACGAGCGCCGCGTGCTCGCCTCGCTGGACCATCCGAACATCGCGCGCGTCCTGGACGGCGGCGCCACGGGGGACGGCGTCCCCTTCCTCGTGATGGAGTACGTGGAGGGCGAACCGATCGACGCGTGGTGCGACCGGCACGGTCTCGACGTGGACGCGCGGCTGCGCCTCTTCCGCGGCGTGTGCGACGCGGTGAGCCACGCGCACCACAAGCTCGTGGTGCACCGCGACCTCAAGCCCAGCAACATCCTGGTGGATGCCGAGGGGCGGCCGAAGCTCCTGGACTTCGGGATCGCGAAGGTCCTGGAGGCCGATACCGCGGACGACTCGGCGACGCTCCCGGGCGCCCAGGCGCTCACGCCGCGGTACGCCAGTCCCGAGCAGATCCGCGGCGAGCCCGCGACCACCGCCACGGACGTGTACTCCCTCGGCGTGGTGCTGTACGAGCTGCTCACGGGAACGCGCCCGTACGACACCGAGGGGATGTCCGGGCGCGAGATCGAGCGCGTCGTGGCGGAGACGCCGCCGCTGCGCCCCAGCGTGGCCGCGGCGCGGACCTCGCCGGCGCGCGGGCGGCGCCTCGCCGGGGACCTCGACAACATCCTGCTCACCGCCCTGCGGAAGGAGCCGGATCGCCGCTACGGCTCCGTGGAGCAGCTCTCCGAGGACCTCCGGCGGCACCTCGAGGGGTATCCGGTCGCGGCGCGCCCGGACACGGTGGGTGTGCGCGCGGCGAAGTTCGTGCGCCGAAACCCGGTGCTGGTCACGTCCGTGGCGGCGCTCGTCGTCGTGCTCGCCGCGGCCACCGCCGTGAGCCTGGGCCTGCTGGTGCAGGCGCGCGCCGCGCGCGAGGAGGCGGACACGCAGCGCGCGGCGGCCGAGGCGGTGACCGGCTTCCTGCAGGACATGCTGGCCGAGGCGGATCCGCTGGCCACGTCCCGGAAGGACACGACCGTGCGCGAGGTCCTGGACCGGGCGGCGTCGCAGGTCTCCGGCGCCGCCGGGCCGCCGCCGCCGGTGGCCTCCGCGGTGCACTACACCCTGGGCCGGACCTACCGCGGGCTCGCCGAGCACGAGCGCGCGCGGGACCACTTCCGCGCCTCGCTCGCGGCGCGGCCGGCGGACGCGCCCGTCGATCTCGCGGCCGTGGCCACGATGCGGAACCTCGCCGCGATGCACCGCGAGCTGGGGGCCCCGGACAGCGCGGAGGCGGTCCTCGCCCGCGCGCTGTCCGAGGGCGCCGGCGCGCTCGCCGCGGCGCCGCTGGAGCTGGCGTTGTGCCGCGTGGAGCAGGCGTCGCTGCGCGAGATCCGCGGCGACTGGGAGGACGCGGAGCGGCTGCAGCGCGAGGCGCTGGCCGTCACGCGGTCGGCCGAGGCGCCGCCGGGCGAGGCCGTGGGCGCGCGGCTCAACGATCTCGGCGTGACGCTCGTGCGGCAGGGCCGGTACGCGGAGGCGGAGTCCTGCCTGGTGGAGTCCCTGGAGATCGTGCGCCGGGTGCACGGGTCGCGCGCGTACGAGACGGCCCAGGTGGCGCAGAACCTCGGCTGGGCGCGCAACAGCGCGGGACGACACGCGGAGGCGGAGGCGCCGCTCCGCGAGGCGGCGGCCCTGTACGCGGAGATCCTGGATCCGGATCACCCGCTGGCCACCGGGGCGCGGATGAACCTGGCGAACGCGTTGCAGCAGACCGGCCGCGGGGAGGAGTCGGTGGCGATGATCCGTTCCGTGGTGGAGGCGGACCGGCGCCGCTTCGGCGATCGGCACACCCGCGTGGCGACCGACACCGCGAACCTCGCGCTCGCGCTCGGCGAGTCCGGCGCATACCAGGAGTCGTTCCGCCTGTACGCCGAGGCCCGCGCGATCTACGAGGAGAACCTGGGCGCGGAGCATCCCTGGGTGGCCACCACGCTGTACTCGGAGGCCGTGATGCGGAAGCGCGCGGGCGACGCGACGGGAGCGGAGCGCCTCGCGCGCCGGTGCCTGGAGCTGCGGAGGAAGGCGCTGCGCGCGGGGCACCCCGACACGGCGGGGACGATGCGCCTGCTCGCCGAGCTCCTCGTTGCGCGGGGCGACCTCGCGCTTGCGCAAGGACTCCTGGAGGAGGCGCTTGCGGCAGAGCCGGAGGGCAGCGCGGGTCGTGCGCGCACCGAGGCCGCGATCGGTCGACTCCACGGCGAGGAGCGCGTTCCGGGCGACGGCTGACGCGGGGAAGGGTCCGGCGGGCTACGACCGCTGGCGTGCCGAGGAACTCGTCCCGTCCCCGTGCCGGGCGGATTCGCACCATCCGGCCGTCGCGAGCGCGAGCCCTCGCCTAGATTCCCGGGACCCCGCACCCGCCGAGGAGGCTCCGATGCTCCGTCCACTCGCCCCGGCGCTCGTGACCGTCGCCCTGGCGGCCGTCGCGCCGGCCGGCGCCGCCGCCGGCGCGGATTCCCCCGCGCCGGAACGTCCCCGCGCGGTGATCCTCCTGTTCGACGGCGTGCAGATCATCGACTTCACGGGCCCCTACGAGGTGCTCGGCCAGGCCGGGATGGAGGTGTACACGGCGAGCGTGGACGGCCGCCCGCTCGTCACGAACCTCGGACTGCGCGTGACGCCGGACGGAACGCTGGCGGATGCCCCGCCCGCGGAGCTGCTCGTGCTGCCCGGCGGCCGCGTGCCGCACCGCGTTCCGGACGACGATCCCCGCCTCGCCTGGATCGCGGCGCGCCACGCGCAGGGCGCCACGATCCTCTCGGTCTGCAACGGCGCGTTCTTCCTGGCCTCCGCCGGGCTGCTCGACGGGCTTCGCGCCACGACGTACGCACCGATGCTGGACCACCTGCAGGGCGCCGCGCCGCGCGCCGAGATCACGGGCCGCGAACGCGTCGTGGACAACGGCCGCATCGTCACCGCCGGCGGGCTGTCCGCCGGGATCGACGGCGCCCTGCACATCGTGGCGCGACGGTTCGGCGCGGCGCGAGCCCGCTGGGTGGCGAACAACATCGAGTACGACTGGCGGCCGGACGGGGACTACGTGCGAGCCGGCCTGGCCGACCTGCACATCCAGCGCGTGATCGACTTCCGCCCGCCGGCGCGCGACCGGGAGGACGAACTCTACGCCGGCGACGCGGACCAGTGGACCCTGCGCTGGCACGTGCGCTGGCCCGAGCCGGCGGAGGAGATGCGGCGCCAGTTCGCGGGCCTGGCCGCGGAGGCGGGCTGGCACGCCCGGGACGGCGCGGTGCCCGGCGAGGGCACCGCGTGGACGTTCGCGGACGATGCCGGCCGCCCCTGGGCCGCCGAAGTCGTCATCGCGCCGGGCGCGCCGGGGCAGGTGCTGCTGGAGATCCGCGTGCGCCGCGCCGCCTGAGCCGACCCGCGAAGTCCGCGCGACTTCCGGGACGCGACGCTAGTCCACCCACTTCGCCACGAAGATGTTCGTCTCGCCCGGGACGGACCCGTTCCGGTTCGACGCGAACACCAGCTCCTTCCCGTCCGGGCTGAACATGGGGAAGGAGTCGAACGACGGGCACGTGGTCACCTTCTCCAGCCCCGTGCCGTCCAGGTTGACCATGTAGATGTCGAAGTTGCGGCTGCGCGGGTTCTCCATGTTCGATGCGAACAGGATGCGCGTGCCGTCCGGCGTGAAGTACGGCGCGAAATTCGCGGCGCCATTGCTCGTCACCTGCGTCTTGCCGGTGCCGTCCGCGTTCATCCAGAAGACCTCGAGCGCGCGTGGACGGACCAGCCCCTTGGCCAGGAGCGCGCGGTACTCCGCCAGCTCCTTCTCGTCCTTCGGCCGGCCCGCGCGGTAGCAGATCTTCGTGCCGTCCGCGGAGAAGAACGCGCCGCCGTCGTAACCGGGATCGTCCGTGAGGCGCGTGACCTCCGAGCCGTCGGCGCGCATCCTGTAGAGATCGATGTCCCCGTCGCGCACGGACGTGAACACGATCCACGCGCCGTCCGTGGTGGTGGTGCCTTCCGCGTCGTATCCGGGCGCCGTGGTGAGGCGCTTCAGGTCCGTGCCGTCCGCCTTCGCGGTGAAGATGTCGTAGGACTCGTACAGCGGCCACACGTAGCCCTGCGAGAAGTCCGGCTCCGGCGGGCAGGCCTCGCCGCCGAGGTGCGTGGACGAGTACAGGACGCGGTCCGTGCCGGGGATGAAGTACGCGCACGTGGTGCGGCCCTTGCCCGTGGAGACGAGCCGCTTCATGGAGCCGTCCGCCTTCATCGTGTAGATCTGGTCGCAGCCGCCCTCGGCCGGCGTCCACTGGAAGATCAGGGACGTGCCGTCCGCCGACCAGTACGCCTCGGCGTTCTGCCCGCCGAACGTGAGCTGGCGCACGTCGGCCAGGTGCTTCTCGCCGTCGAACCACAGGCCCTGCGGCTCCGGTTCGCGCTGGACGTGGCCGTGCGCGTGGCCGTGCACGTGCGGCGCGGCGGGCTTCGCCTCGCCCGCGGCGGCGGGAGCGTCCGCGCCCTTCGGCGCGGGCGGCTTGTCGGAGCCGGCGTGCGCGCACGCGGCGACGAGGGCGAATGCGGTCACGAGGACCGTGGGACGCAGCGACATGATTCCCTCCGGAGTTTCGGCGCACCTGGACCGGGACCCGAAGTTACCGCGAAAGGCGGCGGAGCGACCAGTCGGCGTTGACGCGGCGGCGCGCGGGCGGCATCTTCCCGGTCGGCGAAACGCGCCGTCCCCCGGAGCGATCGATGGCGGACCTCGAGCAGGTGGAAACCGCGGCCGCGCTGGAGGATCTCTTCCGGGAATCGGACCGGCGCCCCGTGTTCCTGCTGAAGCACAGCACGCGCTGCGGCTCCTCCGCGGCCGCCTGGCGCGACTTCCGGGACTTCGCCGCCCACCACGACGCCGCGCTCGCCCTCTGGGCGGTGGTGGAGATCCCCGCGCACCGGGAACTCTCGGACGAGGTGGCCCGGCGCACGGGCGTTCCCCACGAGTCGCCGCAGATCCTGCTCCTGCGCGGCGGGCGGGCGGCATGGCACGCCAGCCGCTGGCGGATCTCGCGGCAGGCCCTGGAGAAGGCGCTGCACCCCGAAGCGGCGCCGTGAGCGGGACCGCCGCCCTCGTGCTGGCCGCGGGATCGTCGCGCCGGCTTGGCCGGCCGAAGGCCCTGGTGGACCTCGGCGGCCGGACAGCGCTCGCGCGGATCCTGGACGCGCTTCGTGACGCTTCCGTGACACGCGGCGTCGTCGTCGTGGGCGAGCACGCCGCCGCGCTCCGCGCCGCCGTCGACCCGTCCCCGTACACGTGGGTGGTGAACCCGGCGCCCGACGCGGGCCGCACGGGATCCGTTCGCTGCGGCCTGGCCGCGCTGGACGACGCGGACGATG
The DNA here is from genome assembly GCA_964571855.1 of uncultured Gemmatimonadota bacterium. Taxonomy (GTDB): domain Bacteria; phylum ARS69; class ARS69; order ARS69; family ARS69; genus CAYYFX01. The sequence goes on along the minus strand of CAZNDO010000005.1, from coordinate 89,851 downwards.
TGCTCCTCTGGCCCGTGGACCGCCCCTTCGCGACGGCCGGCGTGGTCCGCGCGCTGCTCGACGCGCGCGCCGCCGACGCCGCCGGGCCGGGCGATGCGGGGTGGTACGTCCCGGTGGCCGGCGGGCGGCGGGCGCACCCGATCCTGCTGCGCCGCGAGGTGCGCGGCGCCATCGGCGTCGCGCCGCCGGATGCGAACCTCCGCGGGATCCTGCAGGCGTCCGGCCGCACGCCGCGCGGGGTCCTCGCGGGCGACGAGTCGCTGCACTTCGACCTGGACACGGAGGAGGACATCGCGCGCGCACGGGAGTGGCTGCGCGCGCATGGGTGAGCCTGGAGAAGCGCCCCCTATCCCCATTGCGGTCCTCGACAATGTGGTGATCGGTCGAGGATCGGTGGTAGGCCCCGAACGGGTCGGTGTCCGTGATGAGTTCCTTGCTCGCCCACACCGCCGCCCACGTGGACTCCGCGTGCACGCGCAGGTAGAACGCTCGGCTCCAGAAATTCACGTCCGCCGGACCGTCCCAGATGCGGGCCATCGCATGCATGATGATGCCCTGCGTGCGTCCCGGCTGCGAGAAGTCGATGAACGCGCCCGAGTCAGGCGGCGATGTCGTGGAGACCTGCACGGCCGGATTCCACACCCAGCTGGCCGTTGCCGGGGCCGCGGCCGCTCCGATCAGGAGGGCGATCGCAAGAGAGTGGAGAGTGGAGACTGGAGAGTGGACCGAGACGCTTGCATGGGGGCCCCTCCGTGCCGGATGGGGTGCGTCCGTCTGGCCAACAGGAGCAATGTACCGGATTGCCAGATCCAAAGCAAGAGGCAACTGTGCGGATACCACCCCGCTTGCGCGAGCCGCTACCGAACGAACAGTTCCCCCGGCTTCCCGGGGTCGTAGCGCGCCACGTACTCCTTCACGTTCATCTTGCGCGCCGTGTTCGCGCTGCTCATCCAGCGGATCGCGCCGAAGACGGGGCGGATCGGCGCCCACGGGCGATCGTGGCGACCGAGCACCCAGAAGATGCCGGAGTAGGAGTTGGGGTTCCGGCCGTCCAGCGCCCACTTGTTGTTCAGCTCGATCATCACGTCCAGCGCCGTGCGCGGGTCCGGCGTCCACTCCACGATCTTCTTGCCCCAGAGCATGCGCAGGTAGTTGTGGATGCGGCCCTCGCGGACGAGTTGGGTCTGCGCGGCGTTCCAGAGCGGATCGTGCGTGCGCGCGGCCTCGAACTCCTCCAGCGGGTACGTGCGCTCGCGCGGGTCGGCCGCGTGCTCGTCCAGCGTGCGGCGCGCCCAGTCCGGCAGGGACTCGTACCGGTCGTGGTCGTCGCGGTGCGCGCAGAAGTTGTAGCCCAGCTCCCGCCATGTCACGAGCTGGTCCAGGAACGACTCCGCCGCGGCGCTCATGCCCCACCAGCCCTCGCGCTCGCCGCGGCCTCCGGGGGACAGCGACGCGGGCGTCCAGCGCTCGGCGTTCGCCACCGCGCGCAGGACCTCGTGCGCGGAGAGGTGACCGAAGTGGAGGTACGGGGAGAGCCCGCTGGATCGGTCCTGCGCGGCGTCCTTGCGGCTCTCCGCGTAGTGCGGCAGCCGCTCGCGCACGAACGTCTCCAGCGCACCGCGCGCCGCGCGCTCGCCGCCCGGCGTGTCCACGGGGAACACGGCGCGGTCCAGCCCGTCCGGGAGCGGCGCGTCCGCGTCCAGGCGCGCCGCCGTCCAGCGCGCCGCCACCGCGTCCGGAAGGTGCGCCCGCGGCAGCCCGCGCGCCGCCGCGAGCGCGTCCTCCGCGGGGAACGCGTCCAGGTGCGCGGGCAACGTGCGGTGCAGGAAGCGACGGAACGCGTACGCCGTGGGGAAGGCGGACTCCGCGGCGCGCATCGGCACGATGCCGTTCGAATCCACCGCCTCCAGCCGCACGGGCAGCCGCGCTCCGGCGGCGGCCACCATGCGCGGGAGGAAGAACGCGGGGAAGTCGTCCGTGACCACGGCGCACGCGTCCCGCGCGAGGGCCTCGAGCAGGCCGCGGCCGTCGCCGTCGCGCGGTTCGACATAGGCGTGGTACGTGACGCCGGCGGCCGCGCAGCGCGCGGCGTTGTCCGCCATGCCGGCACGCACGAACGCGTGGAACCGCGGCGACGCCCACCGGTGCCCGCAGCGCAGCGCCTCCAGCACGAGCAGGGGCTTCCCGCGCGCCTTCGCCAGTTCCACCGCCCGGTCCAGCCCGAAGTGGAACGACGTGCGCCGCGCCGCGACCATCCAGTACAGGACGAACGTGCCGTCGTCCCGCGGCGGCGCGTCGTTCACGGCGCGGATGCGGAGCGCGGGAACGGTCACGGCGTCCGGGGCGGGCGGGCGACCAGACCGATCCGCGCGAGCGCGTCGATCGACGCCGGGTCGTTCATCTCCCAGTACGGCAGCCGCGCGCCGGCCACGAGCTCGGCCACGCGCCCGTCGGTGCACTCCCAGCGCACGAGGCGATGCGGCGGCGCCGCTTCCACCAGGAACGTCCACGTGCGCGGGGCGTCCCCGCCCACGGTGGCCGTGCAGGTCTCCACGTCGAACGCGCCCGCGGGCACGTCCACGCGCGTCGCGCCCGCCGCGCGCGCCAGCGTGACCGGATCCCGCGCGAGCGGCACGTGCCGCAGCCGGACGAACTCGAGCGAGCGGATCATGGGCACGGACACGGACTCCCCGGGCGCGAGCCGCGGCCCCGCGAGCCCGCGCGCCCAGAGGTACAGCGCATCCTCGAAGACCGCGCCCTCCGGCAGCGGCAGGGTCTCCGCGCGATCCGCCTCGCCGTCGAAGTAGCTGTGCGCGGCGGAGCGCACGCGGCGCGCGTCCGGCAGGAGCTGGTGGTACACCGTGCCGCACCACTCCTGCGCCGAGAACGCCACCTTCGCCGGCGTCCCCGCGGCGCGCCCCGCCTTCGCCTCCAGGCCCACGAACACGCTGCTCATCAGCGAGTAGTCGTAGATCCCGGTGGGGAAGTCCTGCATGAGGTTCAGCTTCATCACGGGGAACTCGTCCGCGCGCGCGTGCACGCCGGGATCGGCTTTCACGCGCGCCTCCTCCGAGAACGTCTCGGTCACGAACACGGCCACCGCCGTGCCGCGGCGCGGCTGCCCGTAGCGCGGGAACGTGAGGTCGTAGGTGGAGATCTCGGCCTGGCCGTCGCCCCAGTGCTTCCAGAAGGCGTCGCCGAAGACGGGGGCGGCGGCACCGCCGGCGCCGTCCGCGCGCCCGGGGCCGCCGCCGGCGCCGAGCCACGCCGCGGCGCCCACCAGCACCGCCGCCACGACCATGGATCCCGCGCGGTTCGCCCGCATGCGTTCCTCCCCCGGGGGGCGGCGATCATACCCCGTCCGTCGCGGGGCGGGGACTCGCGGGCGGGTCGCGCCCGGAGCGCGGCCGGCGGTGGACCGACCTACTACCGGGACGCGGCGCTTCGTGCGAGGATCCGCCGGAGAAGGAGCGCCCCGTGGCCACTGCCGGCGTGCACATCGCGATCCTGTGCGGGAGCCTGCGCGGCCCGGCCGGCTACACGCACCGGGCGCTGGCCATCGCGGCGGAGGAGATGCGGGCGGCGGGCGCCACGTGCGACCTCGTGGACCTGGGCGCGCTGGACCTCCCGTTCCGCGAGGGGCCGAAGGACGTGCCGGATCATCCCGGGACCGTGGCGTTGAAGGAGCGCGCGAAGCGCGCGGACGCGCTGCTCCTGGGTTCGCCCGAGTACCACAACAGCTTCTCGGGCGTGCTGAAGAACGCGCTGGACCTGCTCGGCGCGGAGGAGCTGCGCGGAAAGCTCTTCGGGCTGCTGGGCGTGGGCGGCGGCGAGATGGGCGCGATCAACTCGCTGGGGCACCTGCGGTACGTGGTGCGCGGCGTGGGGGGCTGGAGCCTGCCGGTGCAGGTGAGCATCGCGCACGCGTACAAGGCGTTCGACGGCCCGCGCCTCAAGGACCCGAAGCTGGACGCGAAGGTGCGTACCTTCGCGAAGGAACTGGTCCGGTTCGCCCGGGTGAACCGGTTGGAGCCGAGCCCCGGCAACCTGGCGCAGGTGATCGACCGCGACCCGGCCGAGGACGCGCGGGGGACGATGTGACCCGCGGGCGCCGCCCCGGGTCCGAAGCACGGAGGGATTCCATGACGAACGCACGGCGGCACGTGGCGGGGTGGCTCTTCGCGGTGGTCCTGGCGGCGGGGCCCGTCGCGGCGCAGGAGGGGTTCCCGGCGGACTGGCCGGCGGAGCCGGAGCCGCGCCCGCACGGCGTGCGGCTGGACGGCGCGTGGGTCGACTTCGGCGCGGTCAACCTGACCAAGGGCAACACCGGGCTGCTCGTGGCCGGCAACATCGGACTCGGCACGCTCTTCGCGCCGTGGATCGACTTCTCGGGCGGCGTCCGGTACTGGAAGGCGGACGCGGAGCGGCCCTCCATCGCGGACTCGTCGAAGAGCGAGGTGCGCAACGTCTCGTTCCACCCCGACCTGCGCGTGCACATGTTCCGGTACAAGTGGATGCGCCCGTACGTGCTCGCCGGGCTCGCCGCGCAGTTCGTGTCCGCGGACATCCCGGACGACACCAGCCTGGAGGACGCCATCTCCGGCTTCCGCGTGGGGCTGGACACCGGCTTCGGCATCTCGTCCGCCGGCGGCTCCGTGCGCTGGCACGTGGAGACGCGGCGCGAGTTCGTGGAGGACGTGGGCAACTGGACGTTCGCGGCCGGCATCGGCTGGTGGCCGGACGTGCACGCCACGCGCGAGCCCGCGCGCCCGGTGCGCAGCGCGTACCGGCAGCGCGCCGCGGAGGATTCGGTTCCGGCCGCGCCCCCGCTGGAGGCGGTGCCCGTGATCCCGGTGACCCCGGTGGAGGAGTCCGTGCCCGAGCCGCTCGTGCGCGACCTGCTGCAGAAGAACGAGGCGTTGCGCGCGGAGATGGACTCCCTGCGCCGCTCGCTCGACGAGCAGCGCGCGAAGGCCGCCACGCCGGCGCCCGCGGCGCCCGAGTCCGTGCCGGCCTCGCCGCCGGCCACCGTGCCGGCGCCGGATCGCGCGGCGCTGTCCATCGCGCTCGAACGCATGGCCGCATCGTCCACGCTCTCGCACCTCGTGACCACGGACGAGGGCTGGCGGCTCGTCCTCGGCGGCGAGGCGGCGTTCGAATCCGGCAGCGGGCGGCTCACGCCGGCCGCGCGCGAGGAGATCCGCAGCCTCTCCGACGTGCTGCTGCGGAACCCGGGCGCACGCGTGATCGTGGAGGGGCACTCGGACTCCGCGGGCGACGCGCTGAACAACCTCACGCTGAGCGAGGACCGTGCGGCGTCCGTGCGCAACGAGATGATCCTCTCCGGCGTGGATCCCGCCACGATCCGTGCGCGGGGGCTGGGGTCCGGCGTGCCGGTCGCGGACAACTCCACGGCGGAGGGGCGGTCGCGCAATCGCCGCGTGGAGATCCGCGTCCTCGACCCGAAGTAGGGCGAGGTCCGCGCCGGGCGGTTCGGCGGTCGCGGCGGCGCGCGGTCGGTTGCGCCGGCCACCGGGTGGGGTTCCCTCCGGCGGGCGCTCGGCCTCCGCCGTCCGGGCGGAGGCCTTCGCTCCTGCGTCGACGGCCTCCGCCCGTCCGGGGCTCCGGCCGCGCCGCAGAGCCGCCGGAGGGAACCCCACCCGGTGGCCGGCGCGACCGCCCGCACGCCGCCGCGACCGCCGAACCGCGGACGTCCTCCCGTCATCCCACCGCGTCTGCCGCATCGGGGAGCGACGGACCCGCGAAGCGGCCGCGCGAGCGGCGGGTCGAAGCGGCCCGGCCCTTTCCTCGGCGGCGTCGCGGAGGGGCCGGAGCCATGGATGGCGGAGGCCCCGGAGCGCCGAGGCCCAGGGCGCGCATGGATGCGCGCCCGCGCCGTCCGGTCCGAGGAAAGGGCCGGGCCGCTTCGACCCGCCGCTCGCGCGGCCGCTTCGCGGGTCCGTCGCTCCCCGATCCGACAGACGCCCTCAGCCGCGCACGGCGTCCACGATCTCCTGGAAGCCCAGGATCGTGACCAGGCCGAGGATGAAGGCCAGGATGGCGGTCACGGCGCGGCCGTTGCGCAGCGCGCCCACCAGCGCGGCGCGGCCGTTGAGCCAGAGGAGGCTGCCGGCGAGGAACGGGAGGAAGGCGCTGCTCACGACCGTGTAGACGAGGATGAGCCAGAAGGGGCGGCCGAGCAGGAGGAGCGCCGCGGGGGCGAGGGCGAGGTAGAGGAGGTAGCCGCGGTAGGCGCGGGAGCGCACGTCCACGGCTTCGCCCGTGCGGTCCGCGCGCGCGGCGAGGAGGTCGGCGAAGAGGTAGGGTACTCCCTGCCACACGCCGAGCAGGCTGGTGAACACGGCGCCCCACGCGCCGATCAGGAACACGAGGCGCACGAGGGCGCCGACCGGATCGCCGAAGCGCGCGCCCACGGCCGCGGCGAGCGTGTGCGCCAGCGCCACGAGGCCGCGGCTGCCGGACGGAAGCTCCGCCGAGTCGCCGCCCAGGGACTCCGCGGCGAGCAGGAGCACCGCCATGCCGAAGATCCCGGTGAGCGCGTACGCCACGCCCAGGTCCACGCGCACGTGCCGCATGCGCTCGGCGCCGGTCCAGCCCTTCTCGCGGATCCAGTAGCCGTACGCCAGCAGCGTCACCGAGCCGCCGATGCCGCCCACGAGACCCAGCACCGCCGCGCCCGAGCCCTCCGGGATGCGCGGGATCGCGAGGCCGCGGAGCACCGCGCCGGGGTCCGGCTGCAGGAACCCCACGCTGCCCAGCAGCGAGAGGAACATGAGCGCCACGAGCGCGGACATCGCGCGCTCGAACAGCGCGTAGCGGCCCACGAGCACGAGCGCCACCGCCGCGAGCGAGTGCAGCGCGCCCCACGCGGCCACCGGCAGCCCCGGCACGAGCGCGTGCGCCGCGATGCCGCACGCGCTCATCAGCGCGGCGCCCACCGCGAACGACCAGAACACGAGGTACGCCAGGAACGCGTTCGCGAACGGGCGCCCGAGGTGCCGGCACCAGCCCTCGAGCAAGGGCGTCCCGGTGGCGAGCTGCCACCGCGCCACGCCCTCGTTCAACGCCAGCTTCACCACCGCGCCGAGCGCCACCGCCCACAGGAGCGCTTCGCCCCAGCGGGCCCCGGCGAACGCCGCCGCCGCGAGGTCGCCGGCACCCACGCCGGTGGCGGCCATGGCCAGGCCGGGGCCGAGCGCCGCGATCCGTCCGAGGCCGGGGCGCGGCACTACAGCGCGGCCGTGAACCAGGCCACGATGGACGCGACCAGGCCGGGATCGTGCTCGAAGAGGGGGACGCCGTGCAGTGCGCCCTTGTACAGGACGAGCTTCGTGCGCGGGTCCGCGGACCCCGCGAACAGCGCCTGCGCCCGCTCGTACGACCCCTTGTCCTTCTCCGCGGCGATCGCCAGCACCGGCAGCGTTCGGTTCGCCTGGAACTGCGCCACGTCCACGTCACCCAGACGCGGCAGGCTGGACGAGAGGAAGCCCACGGCCTTCACCTCGGGATCGCGCAGCGCGAGGAGCAGCGCCTGGCTGCCGCCGCAGCTCGCGCCCATCACGCCCAGTCGCGCGCCGTCCACATCCGGCATCCCGCGCAGGAACTCGACGGCGCGGTCCACGTCGTCCGGGCAGGACGACCACCTCGACTCCTCCGGGGAGGCGTCCACCGCCTCGTTCCGGCTGCCGCCGAAGCCGCGGAAGTCGAACGCGAGGACGTGCACGCCCGCGGCTGCCAGCGCGCCGGCCAGCGGGGCCCAGCTGTCCTTGTCCGCGTTGCACTGGTGCAGGAGGAGCACGGCCGGCCCGGCGCCCGCGGCGGCCCAGTAGGTGCCCTGCAGCATGAGCCCGTCCGGCGCGGCGAACTCCACGGGCGAGGGCGGCGCGGCGCCCGCGCGCGCGGGGGAAGCGGCCAGCAGGAGAACGGCGGTCACGACGCGGGCGACGGCGACGATCGGGCTCCGGCGCATGGCAGACCCTCCGGACGTTGCGTACGGCGCGAAGGGCGGGGGCGGAGCGCCCCCGGCGCGTCAGTACGCCTGTGCGAACAGGACCTCGATGTCCGTGTCCTTCCCGGTCACGATGCACTTGCCCGTCCCGCCCGGCTGCTCCAGGGGGATGCACCGCACCGTGGCCTTGGTCTCCTCCTTGATGCGGTCCTCGACGTCGCCGTCCGGCGCGAACCGGCAGCGCACGAAGCCGCCGTCCTTCGCGAGGATGGCCTTCATCTCCTCGTAGGACGACGCGCGGCGCGTGTTCGCGTCCCGGAACGCGCGCGCGCGCTCGAACAGCGCCGCCTGCGCGGCCTCCATCCTCGCGCGCAGCCACGCCGGCGACACGTCGCCCAGCGAGACCGTCTCCTTCGCGCGATCCAGCCGGTTCTTGAGGACGAGCGCTTCGCCGGACACGTCGCGCGGGCCCACCTCGATGCGGAACGGCACGCCGCGCTGCTCCCAGCGGAAGTGCTTCTCGCCGGGCCGCTCGTCGCCCCAGTCCACCACGATGCGCTGGTGCGTGACCGGGTCGAAGAAGTAGCTGTCCAGGTTCTTGCCCGACAGGCGGCCGGCGCCCGCCGCGGTCTCGGAGTCCCCCACGAGCGCGCGCACGATCCTCTGCACGAAGCCGCGCACGGCCTCCTTCTCCTCGTCCGACTTGAAGATGGGCACGATGGCCGCCACCACCGGCGCCACGCGCGGCGGGAGGACGAGCCCCTCGTCGTCCGAGTGCGCCATCACGAGCGCGCCGATGAGCCGCGTGGACACGCCCCAGCTCGTGGTCCACACGTGGTGCTGCTGCTGGTCCGTGCCCAGGTACTTGATGTCGAACGCCTTCGCGAAGTTCTGGCCCAGGTCGTGGCTGGTGCCGCACTGCAGCGCCTTGCCGTCCTGCATCAGCCCCTCGATGGCGTACGTGACGTTCGCGCCCGGGAACTTCTCGCGGTCCGTCTTCCGGCCCTTGATCACCGGGATGGCCAGGAAGTCCTCCGCGAAGCGCGCGTACACGTCCAGCATGAGCAGCGTCTCCTCGCGCGCCTCGTCCTCGGTGGCGTGCGCGGTGTGGCCCTCCTGCCACAGGAACTCCGCCGTGCGCAGGAAGAGGCGCGTGCGCATCTCCCAGCGCATCACGTTCGCCCACTGGTTGATGAGCACCGGCAGGTCGCGCCAGCTCTGGATCCACTGCGCGTACATGTGTCCGATCACGGTCTCGGACGTGGGCCGCACCACCAGCGGCTCCTCCAGCTCGCCCGCCGGGCGCAGGCCGCCGTCCGCGCCCTTCTCCAGCTTCGAGTGCGTGACCACGGCGCACTCCAGCGCGAACCCCTCCACGTGCTTCGCCTCCTTCGCCAGGAAGCTCTGCGGGATCAGCAGGGGGAAGTACGCGTTGACGTGCCCGGTCTCCTTGAAGCGGCGGTCCAGGTCCCGCTGGATGGCCTCCCAGATGGCGAACCCCTCGGGACGGATCACCATGCAGCCGCGCACCGGCGAGTAGTCCGCCAGCGCGGCCGCCTTGATCACGTCCAGGTACCACTGCGCGTAGTCCTGCGCGCGGGTCACGATGTTCTTCGCCATGGGAATCCTCGTCGCGGGAAGGGGTCGCGGAGGATAGCAGGCGGGCGCGCGGGGCGTCCACGGCGGGACCCGGCGGACGCGGGACGGCGCGCCGGAGCGGGGCGCCGCGACCGCACGGGACGCCGCGTCAGGGCGTGCGGAGCGCCGTGTCGTCGGGCAGGAGGTGGAAGGTCACCTTGTGGTCGTGGCCGGTGAGGATCTCCACGGGGACGCCGGGGAAGTCCGACGGGTCGGAGGGGACCAGCTCGCGGCTCGTCCCGTCGGTGCGGTCCAGCACCTCCACCTTCGCCACGCGCCAGCCCGGGCGCGCCACCGTCACGAGGTGGCGGCCGGCGGAGATGTCGCGGCGCGCGGGCGTCTCGTCGCCGGTCTCCAGGCCCTCGATCAGCACCGACGCCGGATCGGCCGGATGCGTGGTCACGCGCAGCACACCCGTGCTGACCACGTAGCGGCCGAGGTCCACCGTGTCGCCGGGCGCGGGGCGGGCGCTCCAGGTCTTCGCGGCGAAGAGATCCGGATGCCGCACCACGAGCGTGGCGGGCGTGCCGGGCGGCACCTCGACGAACGCGCGTTCCCCGTTCGTGGCCACGAGGCGATCGTTCAGGTAGATGTTGCCCGGCGGGCTGCACGCCAGCGACAGGTACGACTTCGCGCGCACGGCCGGCGAGGTCACCGCGGGCAGCTTCGGCACGACCACCATGCGCACGGTGTCGCGACCGGCGCCGACCACGGGGACGGAGGCCGGCGGCGCGGCGTTCGCCTGCACCGGTTCGCGCTGCACCGGCGTCTCGCGCGGGGTGGGGTCGGCGGCGGCGGTATCCGGCGCGGCGGCGATCCGATCGGTCGCGACCGTGTCCGCCGCCACCGGCATGACCGGCGCCGGATCCGGCTCGCGCGGCGCATCCGTGGCGGCGAGCCGCGCGGTCGCGTGGTCGTCCCGCGACGGCGCGACGAACGGCCGCAGCGCGAACGCCAGCAGCGCGGCCGCCAGCGCGAGCCCGACGCCGGCGAGGACCTTTCCGCCGTGCGTCCGCGTCGGAGCGGGCTCGGCCTTCGCCATCGCGCGGACGCGCGGGCCCGCGGCCGGTCGCGGCGGCGTGCGCGGCGTCGCGGGCCGCGCCGCGGCCGGACGGGCCGGCGGCCGCGGCGCCGCGGGCTCGTCGCGCAGGTCGGACGCGCGCACGGCCTCGATCTCCAGGCGCCGCGGCGGCGCGATCACGCCGGACGGGTCGATCACGTCCTCGCGGCCGGCGAGTGCCGCGGGTCCCTCCGCCACCGGCTCGATGGCCCGGCGCGCGTCGCGCGGGACCGGGCGGATGCCGTCCGCCACCTCCGCCGAGTGGCGCAACCGTGCCGCGGCGTCCAGCCCGGTGAGGCTGCGCACGAGCCCGTGCGGGTCCTGCCCGAAGCGCTCGAGGAACGCCTGCCGGCGGCGCGCGAGCACGCCCTCGGGATCCACCGCGTCCAGGGCCGCCTCGATCTCCTCCGCGAGCGCGCGCATGGACGGCGGTCGGTTCTCCGGCTCCTTCTCCAGCATGTGCCGCAGGAGGTCCTGCACCGCGGCCGCGCCGGGACCGTCCATCTCGATCTCCGGGGGATCCGCGCCGAGGATCTCCTGTTGCAGCGCCAGGAGCGTGAGGCCGCGGAACGGGAGCCGTCCGGTCACCAGCAGGTACGCGGACACGCCGAGCGAGAAGATGTCGCTGCGCGCGTCCATCGGCTCGCCGAGGAACTGCTCCGGGGACATGTACGCCGGCGTGCCGAGCAGCGAGCCGTGCACGGTGATGCCGCCGTGCTCCTGCTCGATCGCCATGGAGCGCGCGAGGCCGAAGTCCGTGATCTTGACGTCGCCGTTGCGGCTCAGCAGCAGGTTCGCCGGCTTGATGTCGCGGTGGATGATCCCGCGCGCGTGCGCGGCCGTGAGGCCGTTGACGATCTCGCCCAGCAGCAGCAGCAGGATCTCGGGCGGGATGGGCAGCCCTTCGTCCACCAGGCTCTGCAGGTCGAAGCCGTCCACCAGCTCCATGACGAGGAAGGGATCGCCCTCGTGCTCGCCGAACTCGTGGATGGTGACGATGTTGCGGTGGTTCAGCTCGGAGGCGGCCAGCGCCTCGCGCCGGAAGCGCTCCACGAAGCGCGCGGCGTCGGGGCCGCGGCGCGCCTCGAGGAACTTGATCGCCACCGGGCGCGCCAGGTTCGTCTGCACCGCGCGGTACACGAGCGCCATCCCGCCGCGCCCGATCTGCTCGAGCAGCGTGTAGCCGGGCGGGGAAGGGGGCAGGTTCACGCGGGCGCCTCCGTCACGCCGGGGGGTTCGATCGCGGTCTGCCACCGGAGCAGGGACGGCGGGAGAGGGATCCGCACCGGGTATCGACCCGTCGCGCGGAGCCCTTGAGACGCGGACGCCACGGAAGCCCACCGAGGACCAGTCCTGCCCACGCGAGCCCACGCCCGCGCCGGCTGCCTCAATGGGCTGGAGTGCGCCGCCGATAGGCGGAACGTGACGAAGATCATGACTTCGCGGCAGATACTGGCCCTTGTGGTCGTCTATTCCCTCGGCGTGGCCGCGCCGGTGCGGGCGGGCGCGCTGGAGGACGCGAACGCGGCCTTCCGCGAGGCCGAGTTCGAGATGGCGCTGGGCATCCTGAAGACGCGGCTGGACGCTCGCGGGCTGGCCGCGCGGGAGCGGCGCGAGGCGCTCTCCCTGGCGGCGCAATGCCACGCGCGGCTGGACCAGGAGGACGCGGCGGTCGAGCGCATGTGCGAAGCGCTGGACGCCGAGCCGCGCTGGCAGCCGGATCCGACCGTGTTCTCGCCGGCGGAGATGCGGCTCTTCCGCGTGGCGCTGGCCACGTGCCCGCCGGACATCCCGGACGAACCGGAGCCGCCGCCGCTCGGCATCGAGCCGATGGGCGAGGCCGGATCGAAGTGGTACGCGAACAAGCTGGTGTGGGCGGGCGCCGGAGTGGCCGCGCTGGCCACGGTGCTCCTGCTCGGCGGGGACGACTCCGGCGCGCCGGGCGGCGGCGACACCGGGGCGCCGGACTTCCCGGATCCGCCGTCGGGGGCGCTCGCGCGATGAGCCGGGTGCGCATGCGGTTCGCGGCGATCGCCGTGGTCCTGGTGCCGACCGTGTTGCACGCGCCCCGCGTCGCCGCGGGCGGCTACGGCTGGACCATCAGCGCGAGCGACACCGATCCCTACGTGCACACCTCGAGCGCGCCGCTCCTGAGCCAGACACTGTACCTGTGGCTCGCGTGCGACGCTGCCGTCGAGGGAGCCGCGTCGGCCGAGTTCGGCATCTCGTGCACCGAGTCCCTGGGATCGTTCTCGCCGTTGAACGGCTTCACGAACAGCGGTTCGACGGAACAGCCGCGTCTGACGATTCCCGCCTGCCCCACGGGCGGACCACGCCTCGCCGGCTCGTTCCCCGTCAACTACCTGCTCTTCGCGGGGGCCGCCGTGTGCATCGTGCCGTCCTCCAACGGCCTCAATGCCACGACGACCTGCCTGGGGCGCGTCATCCCCAACGAAGTGATCGGATTCGCCTCCGACGGCTCGACCCCCTGCAACTCCGGCGCGGCGCTCTGCGTCAGCACCGACGTGGCCGTCGCCGTGACCGCCAGCGATCCCGCGCCGCTCGAGGCGGCTCCGTTCACGCTGAGCGTCGTGGCGCGGAACCTGGGACCCCTGGCCGCCACCGGCATCGAGGTCGAGAATCCCGTGGGGTCCCCGCTCGTGTTCGAGACCGCGTCCGCGAGCCAGGGCGGGTACAACGCCCTGTCCGGGCTCTGGACCGTCGGCTCCCTCGCGGCAGGGGACAGCGCCACGCTCGCTCTCACGGTGCACGCCGTCATCGGCTCGGGCGGTGGCGCCGCCGTCCACCGCGCGGAGCGCACCGCCAGCGCGCCCTTCGACGCGAACGTCTTCACGGACACGGACTCCGTCTCCGTGGGCATCGTGCCGCTCCCGCGCGCGGACATCGGCGTGACCGTGGACGCGCCGCCGGCCGCGCTGTGCGAGGCGGACAGCGTGGTCCTCTCGCTGGTCGTGTCGAACGCCGGCCCGGACGACGCCACCGGCGTGGAGGTGACGAACGCGTTGCCGAGCGGGCTCACGCCGTCCGGACACACCGCCTCGCAGGGCAGCTTCGACGCGGGGACCGGCATCTGGTCCGTCGGCGATCTGGCCTCCGGCGCGAACGCCACGCTGGACCTCACCGCGATCGTGGGGCCGGAGACCGGCGGGCTCGCGCTCCGGGACGTCGCGTCGGTGACGGCCGTGGCGCAGGTGGACACCACGAACGGCAACGACGCGGACAGCACCGTGGTGAACGTGCAGGCCGGCGCGACCGGCGCCTTCGTGGCCGTGACCGGCACGATGCCGGGGAACCCGGTCACCATGACCCTGAACCTGGACGACGACACGGACGTCACCGGAGTCACGCTCCGCCATCGCCACGGCGGCGAGACGGTCTTCACGGAAACGGCGATGACGCGCACCTCGCCGAACGTGTGGGAGGCCGCGATCGACGGCGCGGACGTCGGCCCGAACGGGCTGCAGTGCGTGGCGGTCGTCGCCACGCCGTGCGTCACCGTGCGGGTCCCCGCCACGGGCTACGCGGGCGTCCGCGTGCGCGTGACGGAGAGCGCCACCTTCACGCTCCCCGCGGGCCGGTTCTCCCTGCTCGGCATCCCGTTCGAGCCCGACGCCGCGGCCATCCTGTCCGTCTTCGACGAGCTGGCGCCCTACGACACGCGCCGCTGGCGCTACGGCACGTGGAACGGCACGACCTACGGCGACGGCCCGGGCCAGGCGGAGGACGTGGCGGTCGGCTCCGGCTTCTGGGTGTACAGCACGGACGAGACGGTCGTTGCCGCATCCGGGTGGAGCACGGATCTGAGCGGGGACTTCACGATCCCCCTCGCGCCCGGCTGGAACCAGTTCGCGAATCCGTTCCCGTTCCCGGTGTCCTTCGCGGACATCACGCGACCGGCCGGGGTGGACTACGACCTCGTCGGCTACGACGGCAGCGGCTACGTGCACGAGGTGGACACGCTCCAGCCGCGGCAGGGCTACTGGCTGCGCAACACCACGCCCGGGCCGCTGGCCATCGCCATCCCGCCGGAGCCGGCGGCACCCGCGGCGACGGCGGCAGCGTTCGTGCCGGCGCCGGCGGACGGCGAGTGGCGCATCGAAGTGACCGGCACGTGGGCGCGCGGACGCGATGCCGGGAACGCTCTCGGGATGCGCGCCGGCGCGTCGGACCTCGTCGACGCGCACGACCTCCTCGAAGCGCCGCTGCCCCCCGGCGATCACCTCGTGGTCGCGTTCGAGGACGCCGCCGGCCGTGCGCTGCACACCGACTTCCGCGCGATCGACCGCGACGGCGCGACCTGGCGCATCCTCGTCCGCTCCTCCGGACCGGCGCAGCCCTACGTGCTGCGGTGCGACGTTGCCGCGGCGCTCCCGGCGGGCTGGTCGGCCCGGCTCGTGGATCCGTCGGGCGCGGGCGTGCTCGACGCCACGGACGGTGCCACCGCCCGGGGTCTCACGCTGGCCGGTCCGGAGACCGCGGTGTGGACGCTCCTCGCCGGGACGCCGCAGTACCTCGCACGGCGCGCCGCGGACCTCGCCGCCGGCGCGCCCGTTCCGGGGCGTCCCACGCTGGACGCCGCCCCGAACCCGGTCACCTCCGGCGCCGCCGTGCTCTCGCTCGTGCTCCCGCGCGCGGACACCGGGAGCCTGCGCGTGTTCGACGTCCGCGGCCGCCTCGTCCGCGACCTCTTCGCCGGCCCGCTGGACGCCGGCCTGCACCGTTTCACCTGGGACGGCGAGACCGCCTCCGGCCGCGCCGCCCCCGGCGTCTACTTCGTCCGCTTCGCCTCGTCCGACGCCGAGGTGAACCGCAAGGTGGTCCTCCGCGGCCGCTGAGCCGCCGCCTCGCCCCGCCCGATCCCGGAACTGACATCCGTCATGTGCCGGGCCGGCATCCGTCAGGGTCTTCCCGCACCCTCCGCGGTACGTTGTTGGCGAGCCATGGCCGCTCGCTCGCGGCCGCTGCGGAGGTGCCCCCGCCGTGTACTTCCGGAAGAAGGACCCCGAAGTCCTGGTCGTCGGCGCCGGACCGGTCGGCATGTTCACGGCGCTGTGTCTCGCCGATCGCGGACTCGACTTCCGCGTCGTCGACCGCGACGTCCGCACCGCCGCGCACAGCTACGCGCTGGCGCTCCACCCGCGCTCCATCGAGATGCTCGCGTCCTTCGGGCTGGACGAGCGCGAGCTGGCCGGGGGCCGCCGCGTCGAGACCATCGCGTTCTACGACGACACGAAGTGGCGCGCCTCGGTCCGCCTGACCGAGCTTCCGGGCGTCCACCCCTACTTCCTGGTCCTGCGGCAGAGCCGCATCGAGCAGCTCCTGCACGGACTGCTGTCCGACGCGCACCGGAAGGTGGAGTGGACGCGCCGGGTCTCGTCCGTGCGCACGGACGACGACGGGTTGCACGTGACCCTGGACCACCTGGACAAGGTGTCGTCCGGGTACGCCGTGAGCGTTCCCGAGTGGCAGGTGGTGCACCGCAGGACGATGCACCCGTCGTTCGTGATCGGGGCCGACGGCGCCGAGTCCGGCGTCCGCACCGCGTTCGGCGCGCGCATGCGGGACGCGGGCGCGCCGTCGATCTTCTCCGTGTTCGAATTCGAGTCGGACTACCCGCTGCCGCACGAGATGCGCGTGGTGCTGGGCGAGAAGGCCATGAGCGTCCTGTGGCCGCTGCCCGACGGGAAGGTGCGCTGGAGCTTCGAGATGCCGGAAGCGGCGTCCCCGGGCGCGGCGCTCCGCGAGAAGAGCCGGTACGTGATGCAGACCGACCCCGAGCACGCGGCCGGCCTCGGGCGGGACGCGCTGCTCGCTCTGCTGGAGGAGCGCGCGCCGTGGTTCGACACCGAGCCGGGCGAGATCACGTGGTCCACGTCGGTGAAGTTCGACCGCAAGCTCGCCACCCGGTTCGCCGGCCCGCGCTTCGCCCTGTGCGGCGACGCGGCGCATGTCACCGGACCGGTGGGCGTGCAGAGCATGAACCTGGGGTTCGCCGAGGCCCGCGACATCGTGGAGCGGCTCGCGCGCGTGTTGAAGGACGGCGCCTCGGCGAACCTCCTGAACGAGTACGACGAGCGGTGGCGGAAGGAGTGGGAGTTCCTGTCCGGCCTCTCGGGGGACCTGGCGCCGCGCGGCTCCGCGGATCCCTGGGTGGCCTGGAACCGGTTCCGCATCCGCGCGTGCCTGCCGGGCTGGGGCGACGGCTTCCGTCTGCTCGCGAACCAGCTCGGCCTGGAGGTGAAAAGGGAAGCGCCCGCGGAGATCACCTGAAGGATCGACTAGGGGGCCGACGAGCGAGGACCGGCGAAATCGCCGGCCGCAGCGACGTCGACGATCCAGAGGGTGACTTCGCGGGCGTTCACCCGCGCGGCGGGCGGGAGCGGCTCGAGGCGATGGCGCACCCGCGTCAGAGCGTCCCGCTTCGCCGCGCCGGTGACCAGGAAGACCACGCGGCGCGCCAGGGACAGTGCCGGCAGCGTCAGCGTGAGGCGGCCCGCCGCGGCCGTGCCCTTCGGCGCCTCCGCGGGCACCACCCATCGACTCCGCTCGTCCAGCGCCGGCGTCTCCGGGAAGAGCGACGCCGTGTGCCCGTCATCCCCCATGCCGAGGAACACGAGGTCCAGCCCGTCCGGGGCGTGGGCGCGCAGTTCCGCCTCGTACCGGCGCGCCTCCGCGTCCGGATCCGGCGCCTCGCCGCGCATGCGGAAGACCTGGGCCGCCGGCACCGGCGCCTTCGACAGCAGCGTCTCGTTCGCCATGCGCCAGTTGCTGGCGGGGTCGTCCGGCGGGACGCGCCGCTCGTCGCCGAAGAACACGAACGCGTTCCGCCACGGCACTGCGCCCTCGGGCTCGGCGGCGAGCGCCGCATACACCGCGCGCGGCGTGCTGCCGCCGGCCAGCGCGACCGTGAAGCGCTTGCGCCGCATGACCGCCTCGCGCGCGAAGGCCGCGCCCAGGTGGGCGGCGAAGCGCGCGGCAGCGCCGGCGTCGGGCAGGATGCGGAAGTCCGTCTCCACGCCGGCTCCCTTCACACGGCGGCCTTCGCGCGC
Organism: uncultured Gemmatimonadota bacterium; assembly: GCA_964571855.1. Lineage (GTDB taxonomy): Bacteria > ARS69 > ARS69 > ARS69 > ARS69 > CAYYFX01. The sequence goes on along the minus strand of CAZNDO010000005.1, from coordinate 72,114 downwards.
GCCTTCCGCGCCTCGGTCCGCGCCAGATGCAGCCACTCCGGCGCGCCGCGCCGGAAGTGCCGCTCCGCCTGCGTGGGTCCCCAGGATCCCGCGGGGTACGGATGGATGACGCGGTCCGCGGCCTCCAGCACCGGCGCGTAGAACCTCCACGACGCCTCGACCTCGTCGCCGTGCACGAAGAGCGTCTGGTCCCCGGTGAGCACGTCCAGCAGCAGGGTCTCGTAGGCATCCGGGAGGCCGTCGAAGCGCTCCCCGTAGCGGAAGTCCAGCGGCAGGGTCTCCAGGTCGAACGGCTCGCCGGGCTTCTTCACGTCGATGTGCAGGTCGAAGCCCTCGTCCGGCTGCAGCGTGATGACGAGCACGTTCGAGTGCAGGAGACAGGAGCCCATGGACTGGAACATGCACACCGGCGGCTGCCGGAACGTGAGCGCGATCTGCGTGGTGCGCCGCGCCAGCCGCTTCCCGGTGCGGAGCAGGAACGGCACGCCCTGCCAGCGCCAGTTGTCGATGGCCAGCTTCAGCGACACGTACGTCTCCGTGCGCGAGTCCTTCGCCACGCCCTTCTCGTCCAGGTACCCGGGCACGGGCTCGCCGTCCACCGTGCCGGCGGCGTACCGGCCGAGCACCACGTTCTCCGGCGTGAGCACGGACAGCGAGCGCAGCACCTTCACCTTCTCGAAGCGGATGGACTCCGCGTCCACCGCCGCCGGCACCTCCATGGCCACCAGCGTGAGCAGCTGCGTGAGGTGGTTCTGGATCATGTCCCGCAGCGCGCCGGCCTTCTCGTAGTACCCGGCGCGATCCTCCACGCCGAGCTCCTCGGCCACGAGGATCTGCACGCTCTCCACGTGGCTGCGGTTCCACAGCGCCTCGAAGATGGGATTCGCGAGCCGGAAGACGAGCAGGTTCTGCACCGTCTCCTTGCCGAGGTAGTGGTCGATCCGGTAGATCCGCGGCTCGTCGAAGTGCTCGTGCACGGCCGCGTTCAGCGCGCGGGCGGACTCCAGGTCCCGGCCGAACGGCTTCTCGATGACGAGCCGCGTCCAGCCGGAGGACGTGGCCAGGCCCGCCTCGCCCAGCGCCCGCGCGGTGGGGGCGAAGAGCGCCGGCGGCAGCGACAGGTAGAACGTGCGGTTCGCCGGCATGTCCCGCTCGTTCTCCAGCGCGCCGAGCCGCTCGCCGAGCGCGCGGGCGTCGTCCGCGTCGCCCTCCGGCATGCAGTGCCAGAAGACGCAGTCGTCGCGCCACGCGTTCCTCGCGTCGGCCGGCAGCTTCGCCTCCTCCAGCGCCGCCCGCACGTCCGCGCGGAACGACTCGTCGGTGACGTCCGGCTTGCGGCCCACGCCCACCACCAGGCACTTGTCGTGCAGGCGGCCGGCCGCGCGCAGCTTGGCCAGCGCGGGGAGGATCTTGCGCGACGCCAGGTCCCCGGTGGCGCCGAAGATCACGAAGACGTTCGGGTCCACCGCGCTCATCCGGCCGCCTTCTTGATGGCATGGCCGCCGAACTGGTTGCGCATGGCCGCGAGCAGGCGGTCCGAATAGGACTCGGCGTCCCGGGAGCGCAGCCGCGTGAGCAGCGCGTGCGTGATGACCGGCGCGGCCACGTCCAGGTCCACGGCCTCGAACACCGTCCAGCGCCCCTCGCCCGAGTCCGACACCCACGGCGCCACGTCCGTGAGGTCCGGGCTCTCGGTCAGCGCGCGCGCGGTGAGATCCAGCAGCCAGGAGCGCACGACGCTGCCATGCCGCCAGAGCTCCGCGATGGCCGCCACGTCCAGCTGGAACTCCTGCTTCTTCTTGAGGATGGCGAAGCCCTCCGCCAGCGCCTGCATCATCCCGTACTCGATGCCGTTGTGGACCATCTTCGTGAAGTGCCCGGCGCCCGCCGGCCCCACGTGCGTCCAGCCGCGGTCCGCCGCCGGCGCCAGGGTCTCGAAGACCGGGCGCAGCCGCCCCACGATGTTGCGCGCGCCGCCGACCATGAGGCAGTACCCCTCGGTCAGCCCCCAGACGCCGCCGGACGTGCCGGCGTCCAGGAAGTGGATGCCGCGGTCCGCCAGCAGGGCGGCGCGGCGCACGGAGTCCTTGTAGTTGCTGTTGCCGCCGTCGATGACCACGTCGTCCGGGTCCACGAGGTTGCCGAGCTGCTTGATCGTCTGCTCGGTGGGATCGCCGGACGGCACCATGACCCAGACCGCGCGCGGCGGGCTCAGCTTGTCGCGCAGCTCCGACAGCGACGACGCCGGCACCATGCCGGCCTTGGACGCCTCGAGCACCGCCTCCGCCGCGCGGTCGGTGGCGACCACGCGATGCCCGCCCTTCGCCAGGCGCTTCGCCATGTTCGCGCCCATCCGCCCCAGACCGATCATCCCGAGTTCCATGCGTCGCTCCCTGTGGAGTTGGCCGCGCCAGTATGGGGCACCGCGGGCGCCGTGCCAACGAGGGGGTAGCCCCGCGCGGGCGCGGCGGGTTCTTGTGCGCGGCCGGGGCGCCGCGTAGGCTCCGCCGGTGCGACGCGCCCTCGTTCTCGTCCTCGTCGTGCTGGGCCTCGTGGCGGGAGCCGTCCGGCTCCTTCCGGAAGGGAGCGAACGGCCGTCCGGACCGGCCGTTGCCGTCGGGTCCCGCGCAACGGCCGGCGCCGGCGACGCGGTCGCCCGCGCCTTCCGCGAGCAGCGCTCCGGCGTGTGGCTGGAGACCGCCGGCGAGGTGATCCGCATCCTCGCCGACGACACGAAGGGCTCCCGGCACCAGCGCTTCATCGTCCAGGTGGACGGCGGTCCCACGCTCCTCGTCAGCCACAACATCGATCTGGCGCCGCGGTTGGAGCTGGCGGAGGGCGACCGGGTGGAGGCGCGCGGCCTGTACGAGTGGAACGACCGGGGCGGCGTCCTGCACTGGACCCACCACGACCCGGACGGCCGCCGGCAGGGCGGCTGGATCCGGCACGAGGGCCGCGTCTTCGAGTGACCGGACGCCCGCGGACCCCCTTGCCCCCGCCGGCCGGCTCGGCGAATCTCCCCGCCGTTCGCCCCCCTGATTCCCGAGGAGTCGCATGAACGCGGCCGCCGGAGCGCCCGAACCGCAGACCCGGAAGACCCCCGAGGAGATCGAGCGCCACTGGTTCGAGAACGTCTACCAGGGCGACCGGATGAAGCAGCTCACCGTCCGCGCCGTCGTGATGGGGATGGTGCTGGGCGGGGTGATGTCCACGTCGAACGTGTACATCGGGCTGAAGGCGGGCTGGAGCATGGGCGTGGCCATCACGTCCTGCATCCTCGCGTACACGATCTTCGCCACCATGCACAAGCTGTTCCCGAAGTGGTTCCCGCCCTTCACCATCCTCGAGAACAACGCCATGCAGTCCTGCGCGTCGGCCGCGGGCTCCATGACGTCGGGCGGGCTGGTCAACGCCATCCCCGCGCTCATGATGCTGAACGCGGCGGCGCTGCCCGCGAACTACTGGGTGCTGGTGCCGTGGGTCATCGTGATCTCGCTGCTCGGCGTGTTCCTGGCGGTGCCCGCGAAGCGGCAGATGATCAACATCGAGCAGCTCCCGTACCCCAGCGGGATCGCGGCCGCGAACACGATGCGGAGCCTGCACTCCCACGGCGGCGAGGCGGAGCGGCAGGCGAAGGCGCTGGGGCTGTCGGGGTTGCTCGGCGGCGCGATCGCGTGGGTCCGCGACGCCATGGGCGTCATCCCCGCGACCTGGGGCACCGGCTGGATCCGCGTGGGCCAGTACAACCTGCAGCAGCTCACGCTGTCCTTCGAGGGGTCGCTGCTGTTCATCGCCGCGGGCGCGATCATGGGCTTCCGGCAGGCGTGGAGCCTGGTGCTCGGCGCCGTGATCAACTACGCGGTGCTCGCCCCGATCATGCTGGATGCCGGCGTCATCGAGACCGCGAGCTTCCGGAAGATCTCGTCGTGGAGCCTGTGGATCGGCGTGCCCATGATGGTCACGTCGGGACTGCTGCTCTTCTTCCTGCAGTGGAAGACGGTGGTGCGCGCGTTCAGCACGATCACGTCCTTCCTGAAGCGCACGGGCACGGACGACCCGATGGATCGCATCGAGGTGCCGGGATCGTGGTTCCTGGGCGGGATGGTGGTGCTGGGCGCCGCCGCGGTCACGTTGGGGCACTGGCTCTTCGACATCAAGATCTGGATGGGCGTGGTGGCGGTGCTGTTCACGTTCTTCCTGGTCATCGTGGCCGCGCGCGCGGTGGGGGAGACGGACATCACGCCGGTGGGCCCGCTCAGCAAGATCACGCAGCTCGGCTTCGGCGCGCTGGCGCCGGGCAACATGACCACGAACCTCATGACCGCGAACATCTCCGCCGGCGCCACCTCGCACGCCGGCGACCTGCTCACGGACCTGAAGAGCGGCTACCTCCTGGGCGCGAACCCGCGGCAGCAGTTCCTGGCGCAGTTCTTCGGCGTGCTCGCCGGCGGGTTCATCGTGGTGCCCACGTTCTTCATCCTGATCCCGGACATCAACATGCTCGGCACCGAGAAGTGGCCCGCCCCCGCCGCGCTGGTGTGGCGCGGCGTGGCGGAGCTCCTCTCCAAGGGCGTGGGCGCGCTGCACCCCACCGCGCGGATCGGGCTGCTCGTGGGGTCCATCCTCGGCATCCTCATCCCGGTGGCGGAGATGCGCTTCCCCAAGGCGAAGAAGTACATCCCGTCCGCCACCGGGCTGGGCCTGGCGTTCACGATCAACGGCTTCAACTCCGTGTCCATGTTCCTGGGCGCGTCCCTGGCGCTGTGGCTCACGAAGGTGAAGCCGAAGCTGGCCGGGCAGTACACGGTGCCGGTGGCGTCGGGGATCATCGCCGGCGAGAGCCTGATCGGCGTGCTGATCGCGTTCCTCACGATCTTCGGCGTGCTCGCCGGCTAGGGCGCCGCCCCGCGCGGCGACCGAGAGCGAGGAGCAGGGGGAAGGCCAGGGTCACGAGATCGCCCAGGGCGGATGGCGCGGCGGCGAGGTTCCGCACCTCGTCGTCGGTGGCGGCGGGGCGCAGGACGACCGACGCGCTCATCGCCACGGGATCCGGGAAGCGCTTCTGCAGGCGCGTGAGGTACGCCCCGGACGGGAGCCACGGGGCGAGTTCCGGATACCGCGACGCCACGGCGGCGGCCTCGCCCGTGGAGATGCGGTTCGCGTACACGGTGTCGAAGCCCGGCAGCTCCGTGCGTCCCGCGTCCACGACCCAGAACGTCATCGCCAGGGCCGGCCCCATGTTCACGGAGAGCATCGGCAGCGGCACCTCCAGCGTGGCGGCCGCGAAGGTGATCGCCACGGGCTCGACATCCGTGTTCCAACCGCCGGGCGGCATCTCCACCGCGTCCTCGTCCAGCTTCATCGCGGTGAAGATCCAGCCGCGCTCCACGTACGGCGCCAGCCGGGCCCGGAACGCCTCGTCCAGCGCGTAGCCGTTCGCGGCCAGCCAGTCCCACAGCGCGTCCGGCGATCCGGAGGAGAGGATGGTGGCCGTGAAGTCGCCCACGTGGCGCGTGGAGATCACGGTCACGCCGATCCGGGTGTCGTCGGCCCGGCCCACATCCGGCGTGAACGACGTCCCGCAGTCCAGCCCGCCGTCCAGCGGCCGGCGCACGGACGGCGCCGTCAGCTGCAGCAGCTCCGTCCACAGGTCCGACCCCGCGGCGACCGGCGCCAGCTCCGGAACCGCCGGCGTGGGAACGACGAGCGCGAACGCCTCGCGGTCCGCCTCGATCACGATGTTCGGGATGAGCGTGACCCGTCCGGCCGCGCGATCCAGGCTGACCAGGTTCGCCTGTCCCGTGGCCAGGATGCGCCCGCCCGCCGGACCGCACGGGAAGCACATGGCGAGCACGGCGGGCGGCGCCGCCGCCGCCGCGAGCGCGGCAAGGACCGCAAGCGGCGCGAGCCGGCACGCGCGGATCATGACGCACCTCCCGTTCGCGGCGAGCCGAACACGCCGAGGCGATAGGACAGGCCGAGCTGGAACGAGGTGCCCGACGTGTTGATCTCGCGCTCGGGCACGTCGGAGTACGCGACGGCGGCGACGACCGTCACGCGCTCCGCCGCCCACACGGTCCACGGGCCCACCCGCACCTCGGGCCGCAGCTCCAGCACCAGCCCCTGCGTGGGTTGGTGCCGGACCTCCCCGAGGTCCGGCCGGTAGGCGACGAAGCACGTCTGCCACCCCGCGCCGAGGAGGACGCGCACGTCGCGCCCCGGGGAGGAAACGGGCCGCGGCCCGCCCCGGAACCCGAAGGTCACGGGGAACATGTCCCAGGTGCTCGGCGCCTGATCGAAGGTGGGGTCCACCGCGAGCTCGTGCCCGGAGGACCGGGCCCAGCCAGCATCCAGGAAGATCTCCGCGGTGTCGGTCACCTGCAGGGCGGCCCCGAGGTGCGTCCGGGAGTGGGCGCCGAGCACGCTGCGCGGTTCGGCACCGAAGGGCGCGCCGAACCCGCCGCCGGCCTCCAGGCGGAGCGACCCGCGCTCGGCGCGGGCGGGCGAGGGAGCGAGCGGGAGCACGAGCACGCCGCAGCATGCCGCGACGCACGCGAGGGAATGCGAACGATGCATGGAACGTCACCGATCCGGGGAGGACGGGGCGATCGAATCGGGGTGGTCGGGGCGGATCGGGGAGATCGGGGCGATGCGGATGTTACCCGGCGGGCCGCCCCGGTGCAAGGGGCGGGACGATGACTTCCGTCAGCTCCCGTCCGGGACGTCCAGCTGCGCATTGATCTCCTCGGCCAGGGCGCGGAAGTCGGTCAGGCCGAAGTGCTCCCGCAGCAGCACGTCGATGGAGGCCACGCGCGAGCGCGCCGCGCGCGCGGGGGCGCGCCGCTCCTCGGGCAGGGCGGGGTCGTCCAGCACGGCGAGGTGGCGCGCCACCTCCTCCAGGTACGGGATCACGGTATCCGCGGTCTCGTTCAGCGTGCCGCGCGCCTCGCCGGAGAGGATCCCGGAGAGTCCCGTGGGCTTGCGTGCGATACGCAGCCCGCGCGGGCCGATGGAGAACTCCCGCAGCTCCTTCGCATGGTCCGCGCCGGCCATCTTGCGGATGCCGAGGAACCGGTGCAACGCGCCGTCGGTCTCCACGAGCGTGAGCTGGATCACGCAGCTGGCCAGGTCCGCGAACTCCCCGCGGCTCTCGTTCACGCCCGCGTGCGCGCGCATCTCGTGCAGGCACAGCGTGGTGGTGCCGTAGGCGCGCGCGATCTCGTTCATCACGAGGAGCGCGTCGCGCAGCCGGTCGTCGTCCCGCACGAGCGTCCAGAGATCGTCCAGCGAGTCCAGGACGAACCGGCCCGGGCGACGGTCGCGGATGCGCTCGTGCAGGGTGTACAGCACCTGCTCCAGCGAGATGCCCACGGGGAGCTGGCGGACGATGTCCAGACGTCCGTCCCGGATCGCGCCGCTCCAATCCATCCCGAGCGAGCGGACGGCCTCCAGGATCTCGTCCGCGCCCTGCTGCATGCTGACGAGCAGGCACGGCTCCCCCGCGCGCAGCCCCGCATCCAGGAAGTGGTACGCCAGCACCGACTTCCCCGTGCCCGGCGCGCCGAGCAGCAGGTTCAACGACCCGTTCCACACGCCGCCGTCCAGCATCGGATCCAGCCCCGGCACGCCCACCGTCACCCGCGCGCGCTCGCGAGGGACTTCCTCCCCGGAGCGGATGTCGTTCGGGCGCAGCTTCGGGTACACGCGGATGCCGCTCGACGAGAGCTGGAACGGATGGCGTCCGGACACGTGGCTCTGCCCGCGGGTCTTGCGGATCTCCACCGTGCGGACGTTCTCGCCGCCGCCCGACGACGTGGCGTTGTACACGCGCATCGACGCGTCCACCAGGTACTCCTCGAACGCGATCGTGGCGTCGTCCACGCGCTCCAGCTCCTTCACGAGGAAGGAGTTGATCCCCTTCAGCTTGATCCAGTTCAGGATGTCCGCCAGCGTCTCGCGGAGCTGCGTCTCGTCGTGCGCCACGCGCTTGAAGTGCGTGATGCTGTCGATCACGAGGCGCTTCACGCCGAGGTCCGCGATGATCCGCTCCAGCAGGTCCGTCCGCCCGCTGAAGCCCTCCAGGATGCGCGACGGCGGCGTCCACACCACGCGCAGCTTCCCTGCGCGCTCCAGCGCGGCCAGGTCCACGCCGTAGCCCAGCGCCTCCTGGTAGATCTGCTTCGGGAACTCCTCGAACGTGATGATGAGCCCGGGCTCGTCGTAGCGGACGATGCCCTCGTACACGGCCCGGATGGCGAACGTGGTCTTGCCGCTCCCCGGGGGCCCTTCCACGAGCAGGCTGTTGCCGCGCACGAGGCCGCCCTCCAGGAGGTGGTCCAGCCCCTCGATCCCCGTGGGCATCCGGTCGGCGCGGGCCGTCATGCCAGGGCCTCCCCGCAGTAGCGGCACGCCGTCCACTTCGGATCCACGGGCGCGAGGCAACCGCGGCAGAACACCTTCTGCCAGTCGCGGTGGACCTCGCGGCCGCACGTGGGGCACGCGTCCCACGACGGGTCGATCGCGGTGCCGCAGCCGGCGCAGGTCTCCTTCAGCACGTGCTGGCAGAACGGGCACACCGCGAAGTCCAGGCCCACCACGCGCCCGCACCCGCCGCAGAGCTGCTCCCGGTTCTCCGAGGACAGCACCACGCGCTGGATCTCCGCCACGGTCGTGACGCCCTCCAGCACCGCCCGCTTCGCGAAGTCCGCCATGAGGATCATCCCGTTCCGCTCCGCGGCGTGCCGCACGGCGTACGGGGAGGCGCGCTCCAGGACGAGCCGGTGGATGTTGTCCTCCACCTTGAAGTATTCGAAGATGGCGTGGCGTCCCCGGTAGCCGGTGCCCGCGCACGCGCCGCAGCCCGTGCCGTGGTGGACGTGCGCGTCCTTCGGATACCCCAGGATGGCCAGCTCGGTCTCGTTCGGCTCGTACTCGGTCTTGCACTCCGTGCAGATCACGCGCACGAGACGCTGCGCGAGCACGCCGCGCAGCGTGGCGGTGATCAGGTGCGGCGGCGTGCCCATGTCCAGCAGCCGCGTGATGGCCTGGCACGCGTCGTTCGTGTGGATCGTGCTCAGCACCTTGTGGCCGGTCAGCGCGGCCCGGCACGCGATCTCCACGGTCTCCAGATCCCGGATCTCGCCCACCAGCACCACGTCGGGATCCTGCCGCAGGATGGACCGCAGCCCGGACGCGAACGTGAGCCCGGCGTCCTCCTGGATCTGCACCTGCGTGATGCCCGGGAGCGTGTACTCGATGGGGTCCTCGAGCGTGATGATGTTCGTGCCCACGCGGTCCAGCGCGTTCAGCGTGGCGTACAGCGTGGTCGTCTTGCCGCTGCCGGTGGGCCCGGTCACCAGGAAAAAGCCCAGCGGGCTCGCCACCATGTCGGCGTGCGCCTCGCGGATGGCGGGGGGCATGTGCAGCTTGTCCAGGTCCAGCAGGTTCGCGTCCTTGCGGAGCAGGCGGATGACCACGTTCTCGCCGAACTGCGAGGGCAGCGTGGACACGCGCAGGTCCAGCGGCGCGCCGTCCACCTCGATGGTCTGGCGCCCGTCCTGCGGGATGCGGTGCTCCGCGATGTCCAGCCGCGAGAGCACCTTCACGCGCGCGATCGCCGACGCCACGGCGGAACGCGGCAGCTGTCCCACGGTGTGGAGGATGCCGTCCAGGCGGAAGCGGACGTCGAGGCCGTCCTTCTCCGGGTGCAGGTGGATGTCGGTGGCGCCGCTGCGGGCCGCCGCGTCGAAGATCCGCTGGATCAGCGTGGGCGCGTCCGTGGGCGTGAGATCGAGCGACGCGATGCGCGCCGTCGCGGGGTCCGCCGGGCGGGGCGCGGAGCGCGGCGCGGCGGCGACGGGCGCCGAGTCCGCGGGCGCGCCGGCCTCGTCGGCGAAGCGGTCGTAGGCATCCCGCAGCGCGGGGAGCAGGTCCACGCGCAACGCCACGCGGGGGAGCACGGTGGCGCGCACCGCGGTGGACAGCGCCTCCACGGCCTTGTCGTTGCCGGGGTCCGCGAACGCCACGACGAGCCGCTCGCCGTCGTGGTCCAGCGGCAGGGCCTCGTGCCGCTCGGCGAGCCGCCGGGGCACGCGCTTCAACGCGTCCGGCGAGCACGTCGCTTTCGTCACGTCCACCGACGGGCAGAAGAAGTGGTTCTCGAGCATCTGCAGGAGCTGCGCGCGCGAGAACGTGCCGGCGCGCAGCAGGACCGCCTCCAGCGTCGACCGCTCGCGCGCGGCCTGGTCCATCCGCTTCGCGAGCTCCCGGGGGTCGAGGAGCTTCCGCGAGACGAGGATGCCGGCCAGCGTGTCGTGGGCGTGCGGCGGCGCCGAGGCGGGAGGATTCATGGGCTTCCCGCCTTCATCGGCCGGACGTTGCCGGAAGTTGAGTCCCTTGGGCGATCCTCAGCCGGGCGGCGGCGCCCCGCGCGGCGTCGTCATCCGGGCCCGAACAGGTCCAGGTTCGCGTCGTCCCGCTTCCGGCGGCGCCCGCCGCGCGGCGGGGCGTCCGCCTCCGCGGCTGCCCGGTCCAGCGGTTCGATGCAGGACGCGTCGTCGTGGTCCGGGGAGTTCACCCGGCGCCCCACCGGGTGGATCTCGAAGAGCTCGGACGGCAGGGGGGAGAGCAGGTCCAGCAGCGCCTTCGGATCCCGCTGCACGGAGTCCAGCCATGCGGCGCGCGCCTCCGGCGCCAGGATGGCCGGCATCCGGTCGTGCAGCCGCGCGATCGCCTCGTTCGGCGGACGCGTCACGATGGTGCAGGTCTCCCGCGGCGCCCCCGTGGGGTCGCGCCAGCGGGACCACAGCCCGGCGAACGTGAACGGGCGTCCGGACGCGAGGCGGATGTAATGGGGGTACCGGGGTCCGTCGCCGCCCAGCGGCGCCCACTCGTAGAACCCGTCCGCGGGCACGAGGCAGCGCCGCTCGCGGAAGGAGTCCGCGAACGCGGGCTTCTCCGCGAGGGACTCCATCCGCGCGTTGATCAGGTTGTTCGCGATGCGCGGGTCGCTCGCCCACTCCGGGATCAGCCCCCACGCCACCAGCGCCGCCTCCGTCCCGGCGGCGCCGCGGCCGGAGCGCGCGCGCAGGATCGGCACCGGCTGCGACGGCGCGATGTTCCAGCGCGGCGGCAGCTCGAGCAGGTCGGACTCCGGCACGCCCAGCTCGCGCGCCAGGTCGATGCGCTTCGTCTGCAGCGTGTAGCGCCCGCACACGGCTAGAGGATCTTGTCGATCTTCGCGGCGAGGACGAAGTCGCTCTCGGTGAGGCCGTCGATCTTGTGCGTCCAGATCTCGATGCCGAGCCGCCCCCAGGCCAGGTGGAGATCGGGGTGGTGCCCCTGCTCCTCGGCCAGCGCGCCCACGCGGTTCGCCGCGTCCAGGGCCTTCGCGAAGTCCGGGAAGCGGAACTCGCGCCGCAGATGATGTCCCTCCACCACCGTCCACCCGGGGACGAGGGCGGCGAGCTGCGCGAGGGCGGCCCCCTCGAGCGGCGGGACGCCGCCGCGGCAGGGCACGCAGTCCTTGGCGGCCAGGTCGGTGCTCATGGCGGACCTCCGGGGTTCGCGGCGCCGCCGGATCGCGGCGTTCGCCAATCTAACACGTGTCCCCGTCCCCGGATTCCGGGCGCTCGCGGCGTCGGTTGTAACTACCCGAGAAGGGGCGTAGCCGCGCCCGGCCGGCCCCGGGAAGCGGGGGCGAACGTGGAACGTCCTGCGGATCCTTGCGTTCCTTCGCCGTCCTTGGGAAGATGCGCTTGATCCTGGACGTGCGCGTGTGTTACCCCGTCGCTAAGCGGTCCCGACCTCTCGCGCCGGCCACCCTTTGGAGATGTCGATATGTCGCCCGAAGCTCCCCCCCGAGCGGAAGACCCGATCGAACTCCTGGAGATCACCGAGGTCCGGATACGGCTCAACGAGAACCGGAAGGACGAGATTCTCAAGGCATACGTATCCATCACGCTGAACAACTGCCTCGCCATCCACAACCTGAAGATCATCCAGGGGCAGCGCGGGCTGTTCGTCTCCATGCCCGCGCGCAAGAACAAGAGCGGCGGGTTCACGGACATCGTGCACCCCATCAACCAGGAGTTCCGGGACTACATCGAGACCGTCGTCGTCGAGGCGTACTGGCGGGAGCTCGGGCATCCCGTGGACGGCGACGAGGACGAGGACGACGGGGGCGACGCCGGCCGGCGGGACTGACCGCTCCGGCACGGCACGCGCCCGACGCGGGCGGAACGAACCCGGCAGCAGGGAGGCGGCGGCGTGACGGTGACCGCGACCGAGGCGGACTACGGCCCCGTCCGGGACTCGGACGAGCTGGACCGGCAGATCGAGATCATGACCTGGTCCTTCGGCATCCCGCGCGAGGACCTGCTGGAGTTCTACGCGCGCGTGGGGCGCGAGAACACGCGCGTGCTGCGCGAGGGCGGCCGCATCACGTCGGCGCTCACGCTCATCCCCATGGGGCAGTTCTTCGGCGGGCGCGCCGTGTCCATGACCGGCGTGAACCTGGTGGGCGCGGCGCCGGAGGCGCGCGGCCGCGGCGGCGCCACGCGGCTGATGGAGGCCAGCGTGCGCGAGATGCACGCGGCCGGCGTGCCCATCTCCACCTTGTATCCGGCGAAGCAGACGCTGTACCGGCGGGTCGGCTGGGAGATCGCGGGCGCGCGCTGGGAGCTGACCGTGCCCGTGCGGGACCTGGAGCGGAAGTCCCGGGATCTCACCGTGCGGCGCGCGGACAAGACGGACGAGCCGGCGGTGCAGGCGCTGTACCGCCGCGTGGCGCAGCGCCACAACGGCACGGTGGACCGCACGGCGTTCATGTGGCGGCGCATCACGGATCCGCTGAAGCCGGACGTCAAGGGCTTCGTGGCGGAGGGGAAGGACGGGCTCGAGGCCTACGCGTACCTGCGCGTCACGCGGCAGGACGGCAGCATGCGCCAGGAGTTGCAGGCCGCGGACCTGCTCGCCGCCACGCCGGCCGGCGCGAAACGCCTCCTCGCGTTCCTGGGGGACCACGACTCGCTGGCCGATCGCGTGGTCTGGCACGGCAACCCCGCGGACCCGTTGCTCGGGCACCTGAAGGAGTACCTCTGGAAGACGCGCACGTTCTTCCCGTGGATGATCCGCATCCTGGATCCGCGCGCGGCGCTGGAGGCGCGCGGCTGGCCGGCCGGCATGGGGATGGAGCTGCACTTCGAGGTGGAGGATCCCGTGCTGCCGCAGAACACGGGCCGCTTCGTGCTGGAGATCGCGGGCGGCGAGGGGAAGGTCCGCCACGGCGGGGACGGGCGGATCCGCTGCCACGTGCGCGGGCTCGCGGCGCTGTACGCCGGCTGGCACACGCCGGACACCGTGCGGACCATGGGGCTCCTGGACGGGGACCCCGCGGAGATGGCGAAGGCGCAGGCGGCGTTCGCGGGGCCCACCCCGTGGATGTCGGACATGTTCTGAGCGACCGGTCCCCGGCGACTCCGGGACCCGCCGCCGGCGGCGTTCCCGCCGCGCCTACGGCAGCGGCGACGTCCCCCGCGTGAACGGGTGCACCGTCCCGTCCGGCCGGAACTCGTACACGTTGCCCTCCCAGTTGCCGAAGCGCAGCACGCGGCGCGAGACCTGGGCCGCGTTGTCGTGCTCGCCGGGGTAGTAGAGCTGCGCCGTGTCCGAGGCGATCACCACCGCGTTCACGTAGTGGGCGAACTCCCGGCAGAACGGACGGGATCCGTGCACCAGGGTGCCGGCCGGCCCGCACGCCATGAGCCACACGCGCGAGAAGAGATCCTTCAGCACCTCCACGCGGCTCACGTTGCTGACCTGCAGCGTCTCGCGGCAGAGCTGCAGTCCCTGCCCGCCGCGCAGGTCGATGTTCGAGGCGTTGTCGTACTCGTGCGTCATGAAGCCGTGGCACGCGATCACCAACTCCGAGGGGCTCGTGTTCACGGCGGCCTGGACCTCCGCGAAGGCGCGCGCGAGCGGCGTGGTGCCGTCCACGCGGATCACGGTACCGCGGCCGGCTTCCACCTCACCGTCGAGGCGCTGGTCGTGCAGGATCACGGTCGACATGGGCGGGTTCCTCCGGCGTCGTGGGCGAGGACGGCGACAGGCGGGGCAGTCTAGCCGTTCCGGTCGGGCGGGGGAATCGGGGAGGTTCCGGCGGTGCCGGGGGCGGTGGACCCCGCGTCGCGCCGGGCGCTACCCTCCGCGCATGAACCCCACCGGACCGCTCCTCGCGTTCCTGTCCCGCCTGCGCTTCCCGCAGCTGTTCCTGGTCACGGTGGCGTTGTTCGTGCTGGACCTGCTCATACCGGACTTCATCCCGTTCGTGGACGAGATCCTGCTCGGACTCGTGTCGCTGCTTCTCGCCTCGTGGCGGCAAGGCGGCGCCCGGAGGAACCAGTGAACCGCATCCTCGCGGCCCTTGCGGCCCTCCTGCTCGTGGCGCCTCTCGCGCGCGCCGAGGTCGACTCGCTGACGGTTGCCCGACTGGCGGCGCTCGGCCGCGTGTGGGGCACCGCGAAGTTCTTCCATCCCGCGTTGGCCTGCCGCGAGATCGACTGGGACTCCGCGCTGATCGAGACCATCCCGCTCGTCGAGGCCGCCGAGGGGGAGGGCGATCTGGCCGCCGCGCTCGATCACCTCCTGTCGTTCCTCGACGATCCGCAGACCCGCACCTGGACCCAGGCCGACGAGGCAGCGGAAGGCGCGCCCGCGGTTCCGCCCGAGCCGCCTGCGGTCATCCCGCTGGGGAACGGACTCGTCCGCGTCGTCGCCACCGACTGGGAGAAGCTCGGGCAGGCGGATGCTGCGACCCTGACGGATCTCTGGGCCGAGTGCCGCGACGCGCGCGGGATCGTGCTGGACCTGCGCAACCGCTCGGGATCGCGCTTCTGGTTCGGCACGCAACTCGAACAGGCCCTGCCGGCGCTGGTGAACGCCGAGCTTCCGGTTCCCGCCGTCCGATCGCGCGTGCACTTCGGTTACCCGCCGCAGTCGGGCACTTCGTCGGGCGGCTACGAGGCGGGGGTCTTCCAGCGCGAGCACGCCGTGCTGTCCGGCACGGCGGAACGGCCCGCGCCGCCGATCGTCGCGCTGGTCAGCGAGCATTCGCGCGGCGTCACCGACGCGCTCGGCGCGCTGCAGTGCGCGGGGTTGGCCGCCGTCATCCAGGAGGGCGCCCGCGCGCCGTGGAGCCTCGATCCGTACCACTGGATGAGCGTGGCGGATTCCGTCGGCGTGATCCTGCGGACGCAGGAGCGCGTGAATCCCGATGGATCGATCGGGTTCCGGCCGGACGCCGTCGTCGACGACGCGAGCCCGGGGCGAGATCCGGCACTGGAACGGGCGGTGCGAATCCTGCGGGGGAAGGAGAAGCCGCCCGCGACGCGGGAGCCGTCACCCCCGGCGCGACGCTTCCCGGAACGCGCCTACGCGGACATGGATCCCGTCCCCCGGGAGTACCGCCTGCTGGGGCTGTTCCGGATGTGGCACGTCGTCCGGTTGTTCTACCCGTACCACGAGCTCCTGGACCGGCCGTGGGAGCACACGCTCGTGGAGTTCATTCCGCGATTCCTCGCGGCGGAAAGCCGCCGCGCGTACCTGCTCGAGGCGCGGGAGCTCGCCGCGCGCATGCAGGACTCGCACGCGAACGTGTGGATCGCCGGGTACTCGCCGTTCGGGTACGGCCCGGCCGTCGTTCCCGGCCGGGTCGAGGGGCGCTGGATCGTCCGCGCCGTGGCGGACTCCTCGCTCGGGGACCGGGTGTCGGCCGGCGACGTCATCCTCGCCATCGATGGCGAAGCCCCGGACGATCGTGCGCGCCGGCTCGCGCCGTTCTTTCCCGCATCCACGCCGCAAGCGCTGGACTGGCGCCTCGCGAGGGCGCTGCTCGACGGGGACGAGAACCGGGACGCCCTGCTGGAGCTCGAGAAGGGGGACGGGAGCCGGACGGCCGTGGCGTTGCCTCGAACGAAGGAGCTCGCGCGCGTCGACCGGCAGGGCCCGGTGTTCCGCGTGCTCCCCGAGGGCTTCGGCTACATCGACCTCGATCGCCTGGAGCGCTCGGACGTGCCCGCTGCGCTGGAGACCGTCGCGGACACGCGGGGCCTCGTGTTCGACATGCGAGGCTATCCGCACGGGACCGCGTGGACGCTCGGTCCCCGGCTCGCGCGGAAGCCCGTGACCGGTGCCCGCTTCCGCCGCCCGGTCCGCACGGGGCCGGAGCCCTACGAGGCCTTCTTCCACGAGTTCGAGCAGCGGATCGAGCCCGCGGCGCACTGGGATTACAGGCACCCGATCGTCGTGCTGATCAACGAGGACGCGATCAGCCAGGCCGAGCACACGTGCCTGCATCTGGAGGCCGCGCTGGAGGGCGACGTCACGTTCGTCGGCACCCCGACGAACGGCGCGAACGGCGACGTCACGAGCTTCCCGCTGCCGGGTGGGCTGACCGTGGGATTCACCGGGCACGACGTGCGTCACGGCGACGGGCGGCAGCTCCAGCGCGTGGGCATCCAGCCGGACATCGTTGCCGCGCCCACGATCGCGGGGATTCGCCGGGGGGAGGACGAGGTGCTGGCGGCGGCCGTCCGTTTCCTGCAGGAGAGGTAGCGGCCGATCAACCCCGCGCGTTCCGCGGCGAGTAGTAGAAGGACAGCCCGCGCTCGTTCTCGTCGACGTCCAGCCGGTGGTGCATGGGCGGGAACGCGCGCTGCCGGCAGTCCATGCGCTCGCACAGCCGGCAGCTCACGCCCACCGGCACGGCGGCGGCGTCCAGGTCCACGCCGTCCGCGTACACGAGGCCGCGCGCGTGCCGCGCCTCGCAGCCCATCTCGATGGCCAGCCGGCTCTGCCGCACCTGGTGGCCGCCGCCGGCCTTGCGGACCGTGCGCGCCACCGAGAAGTACCGCGTCCCGTCCGGCATCTCCGAGAGCTGCGTGCGGATGAAGCCCGGCGTGAGGAACGCCGCGTGCACGTTCCACAGCGGGCACGCGCCGGAGTAGCGCGCGAAGTGGATGCCGGACGCGGCGAAGCGCTTCGAGATGTTGCCGGCGATGTCGATGCGCACGAGGTGCAGCGGGATCCCCTCCGCGCCGGGGCGCTGCAGCGTGGTCAGGCGGTGGCAGACCTGCTCGAAGCTGCAGCGGAAGCGGTGCTCCAGCAGCTCGATGTCGTACCGCACCGCGCGCGCCGCCTCCAGGAAGCGCTCGTAGGGCATGAGCATGGCCGAGGCGAGGTAGTTCGCCAGAGACACGCGGTACAGCCGCCGCGACTCGTCCGTGGTCAGCGAGCCCTCGCCGGCCGCGGACCCGTCCAGCGCGTCCTTCGCCACGACCAGCGCGATCTGGTGCGCGAGCTGGAACGTGAGGCTGGCGGGCGGCAGCGCCTCGCTCAGGCGCAGCCGCTTGCGCTCGGGATCGAAGCGGCGCACCGCGCCCTCAAGCGCGTCCGCGGCCGCGATGTCCACGTGGATCCCGTGCGTGGACTCCACGTACCGCACGAGCCGGGCGAAGGGATCGCCGCGCGCGCCGTCCAGGTGCGCCTCTGCGCGCAGGGCCGCGGCCGCGTCCTCCAGCGCCGGGTAGTGGTTCGCGTGCCGCTGGATGGCGTCGGACACGTCCTCCGCCGGCACACGCGCCGTCTCCAGTCCGAAGATCCGCTCCTCCTCGGACAGCGTGGCCGCGATGGTCTGCGCATCCTCGCGGCTCTTCCGGTACGCGCGGTACAGCTCCACGATCGCGCGCGCCGCGTCCGGCGACGCCGCGAGCAGATCCCGCAGATCCCCGTCCCGGAACTTCCGCCCGGCGAAGAGCGGGTCGCCGAAGACCTCCTTCAACTCCGCGACGAGCCGCCCCTCGTCGTCCTCGGCGAACGTCTTCAGGTCGACGTGGAAGAGCTCGGCCAGCTTCAGGAGCAGCGGCACCGTCAGCGCCCGCTCGTTCTTCTCCAGCAGGTTCACGTAGCTGGGCGAGATCTCCAGGAGCTCGGCCAGCCTCGCCTGCGTGTAACCGGCCTCCTGCCGGAGGCGTCGGATCCGGGTGCCGAGGAGTGCTTGCTTGGGCATTCGCGATCACCGGATTGACGAAGTGTGCGCTTGTGAAGAATCGACAAGTACGGAGCCACACCTTAGCCGTTGTGTCGCGTAACTCGTTTTCCCTAGGCTCCTTATCACGCCCCCGGCCCGTGACGGCAACCGGTCAGGAAACGCGAACACCCGGGAGAAAACGAATGGCGATCCCCGCGATTCCCGCAACCCGTCCCCTCGACGACCTCGACGGCGTGGAGGTCCTCGGCCCGCCGCGGCCCGGCCAGGACCGGGTGCTCACCCCCGAAGCGCTCCGTTTCGTGGTCCGCCTGGAGCGCGAGTTCCGCGCCACCCGCCGGGAACTGCTGGATTGCCGGCGGGCCATCCAGCGGAGCCTGGACGAGGGTGCGCTCCCCGACTTCCTGCCCACCACGCGCGCCATCCGCGAGGCCCGCTGGCAGGTGGCCCCCGCGCCGGCGGACCTCCTGGACCGCCGGGTCGAGATCACCGGACCCGTGGACCGGAAGATGATCATCAACGCGCTGAACTCCGGCGCGAACGTGTTCATGGCGGACTTCGAGGACTCGAACGCGCCCACGTGGGCCAACGTGATCGACGGGCAGCTCCACCTCCTGGGCGCCGTGCGCCGCACGCTCTCGCACACGGACCCGGAGACCGGCAAGTCGTACCGGCTGAACGACGAGCTCGCCACGCTGGTGGTGCGCCCGCGCGGCTGGCACCTCGACGAGAAGCACGTGCTCGTGGACGGGGAGCCGGTGTCGGCGTCGCTCTTCGACTTCGCGCTGTACCTCTTCCACAACGCGCACGAGCTGCTCGAGCGCGGCACCGGCCCGTACTTCTACCTGGCGAAGCTGGAGAACCACCACGAGGCGCGGCTGTGGAACGAGGTGTTCCTGGCGGCGCAGGGCGACCTGGGGCTGCCGGTGGGGACCATCCGGGCCACCGTGCTCATCGAGACCATCCTGGCCGCGTTCGAGATGGACGAGATCCTCTGGGAGCTGCGCGATCACGTGGTCGGCCTGAACTGCGGCCGCTGGGACTACATCTTCAGCTTCATCAAGAAGTTCCGGAACCACGCGGGCTTCGTGCTGCCGGACCGCGGCACCGTGGGCATGGACCGGCACTTCCTGCGCTCGTACAGCCGGCTGCTGATCGCCACGTGCCACCGGCGCGGCGCGCACGCCATGGGCGGCATGGCCGCGCAGATCCCCATCAAGAGCGATCCCGCGCGCAACGACGCCGCGCTCGCGAAGGTGCGCGCAGACAAGCGTCGCGAGGCGCACGACGGCCACGACGGCACGTGGGTGGCGCACCCCGGCCTCGTGGCGCTCGCGAAGGCGGAGTTCGACGCGGTGCTCGACGGCGCCCCGCACCAGCTCGACAACCTGCGCACGGACGTGTGGATCACCGCGCAGGACCTGCTGGAGGTGCCGGACGGCGCCGTGACGGAGAAGGGCCTGCGCCACAACATCAACGTGGGCGTGCTGTACCTGGAGGCGTGGCTGCGCGGCAAGGGCTGCGTGCCGCTGTACGACCTCATGGAGGACGCGGCCACCGCGGAGATCTCCCGCGCGCAGGTGTGGCAGTGGCTGCGCCACGGCGCCGTGCTGGACGACGGCCGCCCGGTGGACGCCGACCTCGTGCAGCGCCTCCTCGGCGAGGAGATGGACCGCATCCGCGCCGCGGTCGGCGAGGAGACCTTCGCCGCCGGCCGCTTCGACCTCGCCGCCTCGCTCTTCGAGCAGCTCGTGATCGACCCCGAACTCGCGGACTTCCTCACGCTCGTCGCGTACGACCACCTCTAGGAGCCTCCTCCCATGATGAACGCATCCACGAACGGCAACGGGAAGGGAAACGGGAACGGGAACGGGCACCGGCCGAACGGCCACGGCGAGTTCACGCGCCGGCTCATGCACTCCGACGCGCGCTGGGCGGGCATCGTGCGCGACTACACGTTCGAGGACGTGAAGAAGCTGCAGGGCAGCGTGGTCGTGCGGCACACGCTCGCGGAGCTGGGCGCGGAGCGGCTGTGGAAGCTCCTGCACGAGCGGCCGTACGTGAACGCGCTGGGCGCGCTCACGGGCAACCAGGCCATCCAGCAGGTGCGCGCCGGGCTGGAGGCCATCTACCTGTCCGGCTGGCAGGTGGCGGCGGACGCGAACCTCGCCGGGCACATGTACCCGGACCAGAGCCTGTACCCGGCGAACAGCGTCCCCCAGGTGGTGAAGCGCATCAACCAGGCGCTGCAGCGCGCGGACCAGATCGACCACCTGGAGCACAAGAGCGGCACGCACTGGTTCGCTCCGATCGTGGCCGACGCGGAGGCGGGATTCGGCGGACCCCTGAACGCCTTCGAGCTGATGAAGGGCATGATCGAGGCGGGCGCGGCCGGCGTGCACTTCGAGGACCAGCTGGCGTCCGAGAAGAAGTGCGGGCACCTGGGCGGGAAGGTGCTGGTGCCCACGAGCGCGTTCATCCGCACGCTGAACGCGGCTCGGCTGGCGGCGGACGTGTGCGACACGCCCACGCTCATCGTGGCCCGCACGGACGCGCAGGCGGCCGGGCTCGTGACCAGCGACATCGACGAGCGCGACCGCGCGTTCCTCACCGGAGAGCGCACGCCGGAGGGCTTCTTCGTGGTGCGCAGCGGGCTGGAGTCCGCCATCGCGCGCGGGATCGCGTACGCGCCGTACGCGGACCTCGTGTGGTGCGAGACGTCCACGCCGGACCTGGCGGAGGCGAAGCGCTTCGCGGAGGCGATGCACGCCGCGCACCCCGGCAAGCTCCTGGCGTACAACTGCTCGCCGTCCTTCAACTGGAAGGCGAAGCTGGACGACGCCACGATCGCGAAGTTCCAGCGCGAGCTGGGCGCCATGGGCTACAAGTTCCAGTTCGTGACGCTCGCGGGCTTCCACGCGCTGAACCACTCCATGTTCCGCCTGGCCCACGACTACCGCGAGCGCGGCATGGCCGCGTACTCGGACCTGCAGCAGGCCGAGTTCAAGGCGGAGGCGAACGGGTACACGGCAACCAAGCATCAGCGCGAGGTGGGCACCGGTTACTTCGACGCGGTGACGCAGGCGGTGTCCGGCGGCAAGGCCTCCACGACGGCGATGAAGGGGTCGACGGAGGAGGCGCAGTTCCACGAGGGGCACTGAGCGGCGAAGGCGGTATCCCGGATGCAGCACGGGACGGGGCGGCGGGTGACGCGATGTCGCCCGCCGCCTTCGTGTCCCGGACGGGCCGGCCGGCTTGAAACGGGGGGGGCTGCCTTGTAGCCTCGTCAGGCGTGCTGCTTCCCCCGTGTTCCCCGGGCGCGATGCGCCGGCTTGCCGTCGGTGTACTGCTGTGGCTGGCGGCGGGGCTCGGTCCGGTGCCCCCGGGCTCCGCTCAGGATCCGATCACCGTGCACTGCCGCCTCTTCGAGGACGCCGACGGGTCGGGCACCCGCGATCCCGGTGAGCCGTCGCGGGCCGGCGTGCGCCTGACGGACGGCCTGAACATCCTGACGACGGACGCGGCGGGCGAAGCCACGCTGACGGTGGACCGCGAGCGCTATCGCTTCGCCACCCTCACGATCCCCGCCGGTTGGTGGCCCACGACTCCCTGGTTCCACCGGGTCCCCGTGGGCACCGCCGGGCCGGACACCGTGGAGTTCGGGCTGGTCCCGAAGCCGGAGACCGCCGCCGGCGCTGACTCCATCCGCTGGGTGCACATCAGCGACACGCAGGTGGACACCTGGGGGCACCCCTTCCGGATGGACGAGGACTTGGCGCAGATCGCCGAGCTGCCCGAGCTGCCGGCGTTCCTCATCAATACCGGGGACCTGGTGGACGTGGGGTCGGATACGACGCACTGGAACAACTACGTCTCGCAGCTGACCGCGATCGATCGCTACATCTTCCCGGTGGTGGGAAATCACGACACGCTCGCGACGGCGACCCCGCTCAGCTGCTACGAGCAGTACATGGGCCCGCCGTACTACTCGTTCGATGCCGGGCGGTGGCACTTCGTCGTCTACAACGACATGCTCCGGCCGGTGGCCACGCCGGTCCAGGACGACTGGCTGCTGAACGACCTGGCGGCCCGGCCGGCGGGGTCGATCCCCATCGTCTTCAAGCACTACATGCTGCAGGAGCTTGCGGCGAGTCATCAGGACGAGTGGGCGGCGCTCGGCATCGCCGCCGGGTTCTCCGGTCACTGGCACAGCCACCAGTTCGGCCGGCGTCCGCAGGGCATGCTGGAGTTCAACCTGTGCCGCACGCGCAGCGGGCCGCTGGATCGCACGCCGCGCGCCTTCGGGATCGTGACGTGCCGCGCGGACGGGACCATCGGCTATGACCTGCGACGCCTCGCCGTCGACCATCGCTCGGAGGTGACGTGGCCGGCCGCGGGCAGCACGGCGGCCCGGGGGGTCGTGGAGGTCCTCGTCCAGGCCTATGACACGTCGGCGCGGGTGGCCTCGGTGCAGGCCGTGATCACGGGGCCGGGCGGCACGCTCCCCGCGGTCGCGCTGTCGCGCCAGGGGATCTCGCTCTGGCGCGGCACGATCGACGCCGGCGCGCTCCCGGAGGGCACGTACGATCTCGTGGTCACCGGGTCGTTCGAGGACGGCGTCCCGATCGCGCGCACGGTCCCCTTCGTGCTGGATGACGTCGTGCCGATCGTGCGCCGTGCCGACACGGATTGGCCCATGTTCCGGAAGTGCGCGGCGGGCTCCAGCTTCGTGGCAACGCCCCTCGAGCCGCCGCTGACCCCGGCGTGGACGACACCGGTGCCGGGCATGGTGGCGCTGAGCTCCCCGGTCGTGGCGGGAGGGCGGGTGTTCCTCGGCTGCCGCGCCGAACGGGACGTGGCGGAGGCGGGCGTGCTGGCCTGCGATGCGCTCACCGGCGCCGTGGACTGGTTCGCCCCGATTCCCGGCGGCGTGGCGCTCGCGCCGGCCGTCGCGGGACAGGTGGTCCTGGTGACGGCCATCACGGACTCCGTGTTCGGGCTGGACGCAGCCACCGGCGCACGACTCTGGAGTCGACCGCAGATCTTCGGTCGCTACAGCATGCAGGCGCCCGTGTTCGAGGGGGACCGCGCATGGATCGGGGCGGAGCCGCGCCCGATGCAGGTGCGCCCCGCCACGGGCGCGGTGGACTGGACGAGTCCGTGGCTCGGGGACTCGTGGTTCCCGTACGTCTACTCCGCGCCGGCCGTCGACCCCGGGCACGTGGCGTGGGGCTTCTTCGGGTGGGACGGCGTCACGACGGGAGGGCTCCGGATCCTCTCGCGGGCGAATGGCGCGATCGTCCACGCCGAGGACGGCACGTATCGATCGCCACTGGCCGCCGGGGGCACGTTGTACGTCGTGGGCGGCGCCGACCGCAACCACCAGGTCCTCACGGCGCGCACGCCGACCGGCTCGATCCTTTGGACGGCGCCCGGCGAGATCGGCGGCGGCACCGGCTCGCCGGCGCTCGGTCACGGCGTGATCGTCCTGCCCGGGGCCGGCGGCACGGTCCTGGGCATCGCGGCGGCGGACGGGGCCTCCCTCTGGGCGAAGCCCGTGCAGGAGGAGCTCTACGACATGGAATCCGGCGTGCGCGCGGGGCGCGGAACGCCCGCCACCGCCGCCATCGCGGACTCCACCGTGTGGATCGGGTCGCTGGACGGCAGTCTGTACGCGTTGGATCTGCTGACCGGGGCGGAACGGTGGCGCTTCGAGTTCGGCGTGCCCGTGGCCTCGTCCGCGGCGCTGGCGGGGAACATGCTGTTCGTCGCGGCGGAGGACGAGCACCTGTGGGCGTTCGTGGCCGGGGACCCGAGCACGTCGACTCCGGGTGGCCGACCGGGCCGCGCGTCCGTCTTCTCGTTCGCCGCGCCGCGGCCGAACCCCACCGGATCCGTGACGCGCTTCGCATGGACGCTCCCGCGGGCGGCGCAAGTGCGGCTGCGGATCTTCGACGTCGGCGGGCGGCTCGTCGGCACGGTCGTCGCGGGCCGGCGCGAGGCGGGCGAGCACGAGGCCGAGTGGGACGGACGTGACGCGCGCGGGGCGACCGTGGCGGCCGGCGTGTACTTCGCACGCCTGGAGGCCGGCGGCCGATCGGCGGTGCATCGCTTCGTCCGCTTGCGGAGATAGCGGTCGGGATCCGGAGTCCGCGGCGCGGATTCGGGTAAGATCCGCCGCATGGGTGATCACGCAACCGTCTTCCAGCGCGCAAGCGACACCGACCGCGACACCCGCTCCGGGTTCGGGCTGCCGCCGGACCTGCTCGCGAAGTCGCGGCGGCGGGTGGAGACCGTCGCATGGCTCGTGCTCCTCGGCTCCGGGTTGGACGCGATCTCGCTGGTCGGGAACCTCCTCGCGTCCCGTGCGGACGCCTCCGCCGAGGCTCCGAACGCCCTGTGGGTCACTTCCAGCATCGCGTCGCTCGTCCTGTCCGCGGTCCTGATCCTCGCGGCCCGCAGCCGGCGCGTCCGGGACACGGCCCTGCTCGGATGGGCCCTCGCGTTCGAGGTGGCCCTGTGCTTCGGCATCTCCGTGTCGAACCCGTACGGCTTCTGGATTGACCACGGCGTGCTGCCGGTGCTCACGTGGGTCACGCCGCTCATGATCCTGTTCCCGCTGATCGTGCCGTGCCCGCCGCGGCGGACTCTGGTCACGGCCACGCTGGCCGCGGCCACCGCGCCGCTCGGACTGTTCGTGCTGGAGGCTGCCGGGCGGATCGACGCGGACGTGGACGCCTACTTCTCCATCGCGTTCAGCCCGCTGCTGGGCATCGCGATCGCGTACTACGGATCGCGCGTCGTGTACTCCCTGGGACTGGAGGTCGCCGCGGCGCGGCGCCTCGGGAGCTACCGGCTGGAGCGGCTCCTCGGCCGCGGCGGCATGGGGGAGGTGTGGCTGGCGCGGCATGGCCTGCTCGCGCGACCGGCCGCGGCGAAGCTGATCCGGCCCGAGCTTCTCGGCGGGAACGGCACCGCGGCGGACAGCCCGGTGCTGCAGCGCTTCGAGCGCGAGGCCCAGGTCACCGCGGCCCTGCGCTCCCCGCACACGATCCAACTCTACGACTACGGCATCGCCGCGGACGGCACGCTGTACTACGTGATGGAGCTGCTGGACGGTTTCACCGCGGAGGCGCTCGTGTCGCGCTTCGGTCCCGTGCCGGCGGAGCGCGCGGTGCACCTGCTGCGGCAGATCTGCCACTCGCTGGCCGAGGCACACGAGGCCGGGCTGATCCACCGCGACATCAAGCCCGCGAACGTGTACGTGTGCCGGTACGGGCGCGAGGTGGACTTCGTGAAGGTGCTGGACTTCGGGTTGGTGAAAACGGCGGCCGATCCCGCCGGCGCGGCGCCGGGGCTGACCGCGGAGAACGTGGTCTGCGGCACGCCGGCCTTCATGGCACCGGAGCAGGCGACGGGCGCGGACCACGGCGATGTCCGCTCCGACCTCTACGCCGTGGGCTGCGTGGGCTACTGGCTGCTCACGGGCCAGCCCGTGTTCGCGGGCGACACCCCGATGGAGCTGCTGGTGCATCACGCCCGGACCGCGCCCGTGGCCCCGTCCACGCGCACGGAGATGCCGGTGCCCGCCGCGCTGGACGCCGCCATCCTGGCCTGCCTGGAGAAGGACCCGGTGCGCCGCCCCGGCTCCGCGCTGGAGCTGGCGCGGCGGCTGGAGGCGTGCGTGGACGGAACCCCCTGGACCGAGGAGCGCGCGGCGGCGTGGTGGAAGGCCCACCACCCGGGCGCCCCGGCGTGACCTCCGCTCCGGTCCGGCCAGGGACGCGCGGTCCCCGGCGGCGTTGAATCGCCCCCGGGTCCGGGAGTAGGGTGGCGGGGTCGGGTCTTTGCCAGGAGGCGTGCCAATGAAACTGCGCGAACTCGCTTCCGGGGCGATCGGGTGCCTCGCGGGGATGCTGTGCTGCGTGGCGGCGTTCGCCGCCGAGGGGACCCCGGCGGCCGATCCGGCGGGGACGGGGCCCTATCTCTGGATGTTCAGCTCGAGCCCGGTGGACCCGTTCGTCAATGTCGGCCCGCCGAACCCCGGGCCATCGACGCTGTACCTGTGGTACGTGGGTCCGGAAGCCACGACCGGTGCGTGCTTCGGCATCGAGGTCACGGGGGCCACGCTGCTCAACGTCTCCACCGGCGGCATCTGGGCGGACGACTGCTTCTCCTTCGCGTGCCTGTCCGGACCCGTCGTCGTCGCCACGCTGTCCATCGGGCCGAGCCCGTCGGGCTTGGACGTGTGCCTCGCGCCGCACTACCTCCGCGGCACGATCTGCAACTTCGACTGCGCGGCCACGCCCGGCCAGTTCGAGAGTTCCTACATCGGCTACTCGTCGACCGGCACCATCCCGTGCTCCCGCGAGGGCGGCGCCGCGTGCGGCACCGTGGCCACGGACCGCGTGTCGTGGGGGCGCGTGAAGGGGAACTACCGGTAGACGGCGCGGCGGCGCCCGCTCGCCGCTGCGGAACGTCCGCCCGCTTGGGGCTATACTGCCGGGATCCCGGGCCCCGGAGGGCGGATGAGTTCGCGCTGGATGATGCTCGGCGTCCTGGCGGTCCTCGGCGCCGGGTATCTGCTGTACGGCCGCCTCGCGGCGCGGCGGCTCGGCGTCGATCCCGCGCGCCGGACGCCGGCGCACACGCGCTACGACGGCGTGGACTACGTCCCGGCGCCGCACTGGCTCGTCCTCTTCGGGCACCACTTCTCGTCCATCTGCGCGGCGGGGCCCATCGTGGGGCCGGCGCTCGCCGTGGCCTACTGGGGCTGGGCGCCGGCACTGGCGTGGATCCTGTTCGGCGGCGTGCTGCTCGGCGCCGTGTCCGACTTCTCCGCGCTCGTGGTGGCGGTGCGGCACGGCGGGGTCTCCATCTCGGATGTCACGGGGCAGGTCGTCAGCCGGCGCGCGCGTGTGCTGTTCTCGCTCTTCATCCTCATCGCGCTCATCCTCGTGCTCGCCGTGTTTGCGGTGCTGACGGCCGGCACCTTCCTGCAGGCGCCCGAGATCGTCACGCCGAGCTGGGGGATCCTGCCCGTCGCCGCGCTGTGCGGGGTGTTCCTGTACCGGGGCGGCCAGGGCCGGCGGAAGCTCGCGGTCGTCACGCTGCTGGGGCTGGCCGCCATCGTGGGGCTGATGGAGCTGGGGCACGAGGCGCCGCTCACGCTGCCCGAGGGCCTCGGCGCGAGCCCGCAGTCCATCTGGATCGTGCTGCTCCTGGCGTACTGCTTCCTGGCCTCCGTCCTGCCCGTGCAGTACCTGCTCCAGCCGCGCGACTACCTGTCCTCGTACGTCCTCTTCGTGACGATCGGGCTCGGCGTGGTCGGCGTCTTCGTGACGGGGCCGCCGATGACCGCGGCGCCCTTCCACGGCTTCCGGCCCGAGGACTGGCCGGTGGCGGGGCCGCTGTGGCCCATGATGTTCGTGACCATCGCGTGCGGGGCGATCTCGGGGTTCCACTCCGTGGTCTCGTCGGGTACCACGTGCAAGCAGCTCGGCTCCGAGGCGCACGCATGCCGCATCGGCTACGGGGCCATGCTCGTGGAGTCGCTCGTGGCGGTGCTGGTGCTCGTGGCCGTGGGCGCGGGGCTCACCTCGGCGCGGCACGCGGAGCTCCTGCGCGGCTCCGGCGGCGCCATCTCGGCCTTCGGCGAGGGCTACGGCTCGCTCACGGGATGGCTCTTCGGGAAGTACGGAACCCCGTTCGCCATCATGGCGCTGAACTTCTTCATCCTCACCACGCTGGACACGGCCACAAGGCTCGGGCGCTATCTCATCGAGGAGCTGACCGGCTGGCGCAACCGCTTCGCCGCCACGCTGATCGTGGTGGCCGCGGCCGGCGCGCTGGCGCTCACCGGGCAATGGCGCGTGATCTGGCCGGTGTTCGGCGCCTCGAACCAGCTCGTGGCGGCGCTGTCGCTGCTCGTGGTGTCGTGCTGGCTGCTGGCGTCCGGCCGCAGCGCGCGCATCACGCTGGTGCCGGCCGTGGTGATGCTGGTGACGACCATCGGCGCCTTCGCGTGGCAGATCGCGGGCGCCTGGAAGGGCAGTGCGGGGAAGGGCCCGGACTGGTGGATCGTGGGAATCGACGTGGTTCTCGTGGCTCTGGCCGTGTTCGTGCTGGCGGAGGCGTGGGCGCTCTTGCGCCGGCGCCCGCCGCAGCCGGCCGGCGAGGCCGCGTGATCCGCGGGAACCGGAGGACTCCATGCCCGATGTCGCCGTGAGGACGCGCGTCCTCGAACGCTTCCTGCGCTACGTGTCGTACGACACGCAGTCGGCGGAGGATTCGGACACCTACCCCAGCACCGCGAAGCAGCTCGTGCTGCTGGACGCGCTCGCCGAGGAGCTGCGCGGGATCGGTCTCGCGGACGCGCACCGCGACGAGCACGGCTACGTGATGGCCACCATCCCCGCCACCACGACCCGCAAGGATGTCCCGGTGATCGGCTTCATCGCGCACGTGGACACGTCGCCGGAGGCGAGCGGCGCGGGCGTGAAGCCGCTGGTGCACCGGGAGTGGCAGGGCGAGGACATCGTGCTCCCGGACGACGAGTCCGCCGTGCTGCGCGCGTCCGAGATCCCGGCGCTGAAGGAGCGCGTCGGCGACGACATCGTCACTGCGTCCGGCGCCACGCTGCTCGGCGCCGACAACAAGGCGGGCGTGGCGGAGATCGTGACCGCGGCGGAGTACCTGGTGCAGCACCCGGAGATCCCGCACGGGACGGTGCGGATCGCGTTCACGCCGGACGAGGAGGTGGGCCGCGGCACGGAGCACTTCGACGTGGCGAAGTTCGGCGCGGTCTGCGCCTACACGATCGACGCGGGCGAGCGCGGGGAGCTGGAGGCGGAGACGTTCTCGGCGAACTCCATGATCGTCACGTTCCGCGGCGTGAACACGCACCCGGGCTTCGCGAAGAACCGCATGGTGAACGCGATCAAGGTGGCGGCGGACTTCCTGGACCGCCTGCCGAAGAGCGAGGTCTCCCCCGAGACCACGGACGGCCGCGCGGGCTTCGTGCACCCGTACGCGGTGGAGGGCGGCGTGGAGGAGGTGAACATCAAGTTCCTCATCCGCGACTTCGTGACCGCGCGCCTGGAGGAGAAGGAGGCGATGATCGAGAGCCTCGCGCGGCAGGTGGCGGGAGACTGGCGCGGCTCCGCGGTGTCCTTCCGCGTGACGGAGTCCTACCGCAACATGAAGGAGATCCTGGACAAGCACCCGGACGTCGTCGAGAACGCGCGCGAGGCCATCCGCCGCGCCGGTCTCGAGGTGAAGGAGACCTCCATCCGCGGCGGCACGGACGGGTCCCGCCTGTCGTTCATGGGACTGCCCACGCCGAACCTCTTCGCCGGGGAGCAGAACTTCCACTCGCGCCTGGAGTGGGTGTCCGTGCAGGACATGGAGAAGGCGGTGGAGACCATCGTGCACCTGTGCCGGGTGTGGGAAGGCTCCTGACGCGGCCCTCGCGGCGGTGTAGCGGATAAGTGATTGTGACGATGTGATTTAGCCAGGATCGTCATCTGTCTGCAGCAGGGCAGGGGTGACACCGCGGTTCGGGTGTCATCAGCAAGAACAGGTTGACAGGGTGCAGGACAACCGATATCGGTTTCCTATGTCGATCTCAACCGAAACCAGCTACTTCCTCCTCTTGGCGGACCTCCAGGGGTCGACCCGCCTTCCCCCGCAGGTCTACCAACGGGTCACCGGTCGGCTCGGAGCCGTCCTGCATGAGCTGACCGTCCGTCACGCCGACGCTTTCGCTCTCCCGTTGACCCAGCAGTACGGTGACGAGATCGCGGCGCTCCTCACGCGCGCCGGGCCGATCTACGACATCCTGGACGCGATCCGCGACGTGCTGCATCCGGACACGGACCTACGCTGCATCGTGACCCATGGTCGAATCGGTCGTTCTTCCTCCAACGTCGGGCTCGTGGGAGGGCCGGTCTTCAAGGCCGCACAGGAGCGGATGTTCGACCTCAAGCGGGCGGGAGTCGCGAAGCGGTCGCCGATCCTGTGGGAGATCGGCTCCCCCTTCGAGAGAACGGTGCTGCAGGCACTGTCCGACCTGACCAACGCCCTCTCGGAGGATCTATCTCCCGTGCAGCGCCAAGTGTGGCGAAAGGTCCGCCAAGGGATCCCGCAGCGCCAGGTCGCGGAGGAACTCGGGAAGAAGCCGCAGTCGGTGTCGCGGGCGGTGGCCGGAGGCAACGTCATGCAGCTCGTGGCGGGCGAGGGAGCCCTGCGCACCGTGCTCGAGCACGTCGGGACGGGTAGCGTCTCGTGAGCGTGCTCGCTCCCGTCGTCAGTGCCGCCCAACGCCACGCGGTCGACTTCCTGATCGTCGCCGCTTGCTATGCGGTGTCGCTGCTCCTCGCCACGCTCGTGATTCGCGTCGGGCTCCGGCGCATCAAGCCGCGCGTGCCGCCATCGCGGCGCCCCGCGCTCGGCTTCTGGATCGGCGCGTTCGAAGCCATCCTCGTGTTCGTTTTCGTCTTCCATGCGGCGTTCAGCGCGCTGGCGATCATCTTCGCCGCGAAGGAGTACGTCCGGCGTGAGAAAGCCGCGAAGGACCCGGCCTACTACCTGCTCGGGACCCTCGTGAACGTGGCGCTCGCGGTTCTCTTCGCGACGTTCGCCGGGCTTGCGATCGAGGGACGAGATCCGGAACCGAGGCCGGAGACCTCGCTTCCTGCCCCGATAGCCGTGGATCCGCCGGGAGCGTCCCATCCGTCCGAGTCCGACTCGACCGCGGGCTCGACGGCGCAAGGCGACGCCGGCGGCTCGTGACTCGCTCGATCGGCGGCGCGGGCGGGAAGTCCCCTAGTACAGCCGCACCTCGAAACGGAAGCGCCGCCCCGGCTCGGGCAGGCCGAACTGGTCGTAGTGCGCCTTGTCCGCCAGGTTGTCCGCGGCGATGCGCGTCTCCACGTGCCGGAACGCGTTGCCGCCGAAGGACACGGGGACGGACCACTCGCGCGAGACGTGCCCGCCCAGGATGACCTCGCCGTCCAGTTCCGAGTCCTCGCCGGTGGCGAGGTCGATCACGAACTGCCTCCCGGTGTACTCCGCGCCGAGCCCGGCGCGCACCCCGCCCGGCACGGGGAACTGCAGCGTGGCCCCGCCGAACGTCTCCGGCAGGTTCTCCGGCCGGTTGGTCACCTCCGCCACCGTGTCCGTCAGCTCCACGTCCTGCAGCGTGAGGTGCCCGGACACCTCCACGGCCCCGAACCGCTGCCACGCCAGCACCTCCGCGCCGGTGGCGCGCAGCTCGTTGCGGTTCACGCGCATGAAGCGGCGGTCCGGGAGCGTGATGCGCACGACGGCGTCGTCCACGCGGTTGTGGAAGCCCACCAACTGCAGCTCGCCGCGGCCCGCGCGCGCGGTCACGCCGCCCTCCGCGGACGTGACCTTCTCCGGCTCCAGGTCCGGGTTCGGCGCGAAGCGGTTCAACGCGCCGGAGTACAGCTCGCGCAGCGCGGGGAAGCGCCCGCGCCGGCTCACGCCCGCGTGCAGGACGACGCCCCCGCCGGCGGTGGTGGCGGAGAGGCCGATGCGCCCGCCGCCGAGCGCCATGGGCGCCTGCGGCGTGCGGCCACCCGCCTCCCGCGTCTCGGCGCGGTCCACCGCGCCGCCCACGCTGAGCGACAGGGAACGGAAGGCGCCCGCCTCCTCCAGGAGGCGCCAGTTGCTCTCGACGCCGGCGCTCACCAGCCGCTGCCGGTACTCGAACTCGCCGTCCGGGATCGTCTCCTCGTGCCGGATCTCCACGCCGGTGAGCGCCGCGCGCAGGTCCCCGCGCGGGCCGAGCGTCTGATCCGCGAGGAGGCGCACGGTGGCGGTGCGGTCGTCGCCGTTCTCGAAGGAGTCCAGCTCGTCGTAGTCCGCGGACGTGTACGCGTCGATCTCCGTGCGACCGCGGTCCCAGCCCAGGCTCGCCTCCACGTCGCCGCGCCCGCCGAAGGGCGAGTCCTTCATTCCCGTTCCGCCGGACACCACCGCAAGCGTGCGCGAGACGTGGGGGTAGCGCCAGAAGCGGGCATCCCCGTCGTCCACGCCGAGCTCGGCGGCGACGCCGCGCTCCGCGGAGAACGACGACCCCGAGAACGACAGCCACGCGCCGCCGTCGGCCACGTAGCGCGCGGCCACGAAGCCGTCCACGTCCTGCGAGTCCGTGTTGAGGCGGACCCCGTCGTCCGCGCCGGCGCGCTCGGTCACACCCTTCGCCAAGGGATCGCCCGGGGAGTCCCGGAATCCCACGCCGCCCCGGAGCACCCACGCCCCGGATTCCCCTTCGAACGGCTTCGTGCCGGTGATCGTCGTGCCGAACGTCCCGAGGTCGTCCGCGCCCGCCGCGATCCGCACCGAACCGTGCTCCGGCCGTTTCGCGCCCTGCCCGATGCGCGCTTCCACGATCCCGCCGATGACGTTGGGGCCGTACAGCATGGACGACAGCCCGCGGATGAACGTGGCCTCCTGGATGGCCGTGGCGGGGATGACCGAGACGTCCGCGCGCGCGTCCCACGCCAGCGTGATGGGCACGCCGTCCACGAGCACCGCCACCTGCCGGGACTCCGAGCCGCGCGCGGAGATCTCCGCCTCGCCGCGGGAGTTCGTCCGCACGTGCAGGAGCGGCAGCTGCCGCAGGACCTCCTCCGTGGACGCGGCCACCGGGACGTCCAGGGAGTCCGTGAGGACCTCCACCGCGGCGCTGCCGCCCACGGACGTGACCGGGCGCGGCGCCTGCACCTGGATGGGCGTCATCTCGAAGGCGGGGGGCGGTGCGCCCTCCTCGTCCGCCGCCACGGGGCCGGCGCCCAGGAGGATGCCGGTCGCCAAGACAGCGCAGTACGGCCGCAGGAAGGTCATCCGGGTCGTCTCCAGGCGTGCGGGTGGAGGGGAAGGGACCCCGAGCCTACCAGACCCTAGCGCTCGATGGGGAGCCCCACCATCGACCCGTACTCCGTCCACGAGCCGTCGTAGTTGCGCACGTTCTCCAGCCCGAGCAGGTAGCGCAGCACGAACCACGTGTGGCTGGAACGCTCCCCGATGCGGCAGTACGCGATCGTCTCGCGCCGCGGATCCACGCCGGCCTTCCCGAGGTAGATCTCCTTCAGCTCCTGCGCGCTCTTGAAGGTGCCGTCGGGCGCCACCGCGGTGGCCCACGGGACATTGGCCGCGCCCGGGATGTGACCGGCGCGCTGCGCCGTCTCGGTCATCCCCGGCGGCGCGATGACCTTGCCCGTGAACTCGTCCGCGCTGCGCACGTCCACCAGGTTCACCACGCCGGAGCCCGTGGCCTTCAGCACGTCCGCGATCCGCGCGCGCAGCGAGAGATCCGGCCCGGTGGCCGCGTACCGCGACGGCGTCACCGCGGGCTTCGTCACCACCAGCGCCTTGTCGTCCTCGTTCAGCCACTTCACGCGACCGCCGTTCATCAGCCGCGCGTCCGGGTGCCCGTAGATCTTGAACAGCCAGAAGGCGTATGCCGCGAACCAGTTGTTGTTGTCCCCGTACAGGACCACGGTGTCCTCGCGCCGGATGCCGGCGTCCGACAGCAGCTTCTCGAAGGCCGCCTTGTCCAGGATGTCCCGCGAGACCTGGTCCTGCAGCTGCGTCTGCCAGTTGAAGCCCACGGCGCCCTCGATGTGGCCGGCCTCGTAGGCCTTCGTGTCCACGTCCACCTCCACGAGGCGCACGTGCGGCTTGCCGAGGTTCTGCTTCACCCAGTCCGTGGACACCAGGACGTCGGGGTTCGCGTACGCGGTCATGTCGGTCTCCTCGCGGAGGGGCCGCGCGCGGCGGCCGGGGTGGACTTCGCGGCCTTCAGGCGAACGTGCCCTCGGCCAGCTCGGGAAGGTGCTTGATCATGGCGGAGACGTACTTGAAGACGTTGTCGCAGAAGATCATCACGCCCATGCCCTCGCGGTCCCGCTCCGCGATGCGGCGTGCGCCCTCGAAGATGAGACCGGAGCTGGGGCCGGCCATCAGCCCCTCCGTGCGCGCCAGCTCCAGCGCGCGGCGGTACGCCAGCTCGAAGTCGATCTCCAGGAGGTCGTCGATCAGCGACGGGTCGTACAGCTTCGACACGCCGAGCTGCGACACGTTGCGCAGCCCCGGCACGTCGTGGCCCTCGGTCGGCTGCACCGCCACCACGCGCACGTCCGGGTTGCGCTCCTTGAGGTACCGGCTGCAGCCGGTCACCGTGCCGCACGTGCCGAGCGACACGAAGAGGTGCGTGATGCGCCCGTCCGTCTGCCGCCAGATCTCCGGGCCGGTCGTGCGGTAGTGCGCGAGCACGTTGGCCTCGTTCTCGTACTGGTTCGGCATGGCGTACCGGTCCGGCTGCGCCTTCGCGTGCGTGCGCGCGAGGTTGATGGATCCCTCGGAGGCGCCGGGCGTGGGGCAGACGTCGTCCGACACCACGTCCAGCTCCGCCCCCGCGATCTTCAGCAGCACCTTCTTCTCCAGGGGGACCTTGTTCGGGACGACCGCGCGCATGGCATAGCCACGCGCCGCGGCGATGGCGGCCAGCGAGATGCCGGTGTTCCCGGACGTGGGCTCCACGAGCCCGCGCCCGTTGCCGAGGCGGCCGCCGTCCTCCAGCGCCGCCACGAGCGCCGCGGCCGCGCGGTCCTTCACGGAGCCGAACGGGTTCTGCCACTCCAGCTTCGCCCACAGCGCGAAGCCGTCCGACGGGCTCGACCGCCGCAGCCGGACGAGCGGCGTGGGGTTGTCCGGGCCGGGCAGCAGCTCGAGGACGCTGTCGTAGACGGCCGTGTCGCGGTTCATGGACGGGCGCGGTCCTTTCGGGGAGCGGGGGAAACGAACGAGGCCCGCCGACCTCGGGAGTCGGCGGGCCTCGTTCGACGGTTCGTCCCGTGCTTCAGACGGTTCGCCGCGCGCGCCTCCGCGCCTCCCGGCCGGAGCGGGATGCCGGACACGTACAGACGCAGGCGCGGGCGTGCAGGTACCGACGCATGCATCGAGGATAGGAACGGGGCCGGGACGCGTCAAGGCGCGCGGCCGGCGACGCGCGTTGCTGCTATGCTTCCGGCCCCGGAGGTCCGGAATGGTGCGAAGGTTCGCGCGACGGGTCGGCGCACTGGCGCTGCCATTGGCGTGGCTGCCGGCCGCGCACGCGCAGGATCCGCTGGACGACGTCGTGGAGATCACGCCGGGCGCGGAGATCGTCCGCGAGGTGGCCGCGAGCAACCCGCTGGTGGCCGTGGCCACGGCCTGGCGCGGCGCGCCCACGATCGCGGCCGCCGGAACGCTGCCGTCCGGCGCGGAACCGGAGCCGGGAGTCCTGTACGAGCTGGTGTGTCTGGGCGCCGACCAGACGGCGGGAGGCGGAGCGCCGGATGCGGGGGCGGCGCGCGACTACACGCGGGAGGCCTTCGCGCGGCTGTGGTCCGCGGTGGCGCCCGGCGGGATGTTCGCGTTCTTCGCCGCGGACGAACCGCTCTTCGCGCGCGGCGTGCTGCAGATGGCGGATCTCCGGGAAGCCGAGGGCACGGCGTGGAGCGCCGACGCCTTCGCGCTGCGCCTGCCGCCGGCGTCCACGCTGCCGTACCGCTGGGGGCTCGTGGTCTCGAAGGGTCCGCTGGAGCCGGAGGCGGCCGCGCGCCTGGACGCGCTGCAGCGGCGACTCCCGCTGCTCGCGCTGTTCGGTCCGGGCGTGGAGCCGCGGAGTTACTGGGGCGAGGCGGCGGCGATGGACGCGCGCGCCGCGCGGGACCACCTGCGCCGTGAACTGAGCCGGCGGGCCGGCGGATGGCTGGACCTGTCCGCCGCCACGACGCAGCGCCCGGGCTTCTTCGACCTCGACCCGGGGGCGCCCGCGCCCGTGCGCGCGGCCGCCGGCATCGCGATCTTCGCGCTGCTCGCCGCCCTGCTGCTGCCGTTGCCGGAGCGGCGCCGCGCGGGGTCGCCGGCGACCACGCCGTGGCCGCTGCCGCTCCTGCTCGCGGGCCCCGCGGCCTGCGCCGCCGCGGCGCTGCTCGGGGCCGCCGCGATCGGCGGGCGCGCGTTCGCCCTCGGCGGCGGAGCGGCGGCGGATGCGGCGTGCGTCGGCGCGGGCGTGGCGGCCGGGGCGGCGCTCGGCGCGAGGCTCGCGCGACGCGCGGGCGGCGTGACCGGCGCGGCGCTCGCCGGCGTGGCGGTGGCCGCCGCGTGGCACGCGGGCCTGGGTCCGCTGCTGGAGGCGGCGGGACGCGGCGCGCTGCGGGCCGCGCTGCTCGCGCTGGCCGGCGCCTCGCTGGCGATGCCCGCGGCGCGCGCCTTCGTTCCCGCCCGCGCCGCGCTCGCCGCGCTCGTTCCCGAGGGACGCGCCGTCGCCTTCGCCGTGACGGTCCTCGCGCTCGCCGCGGCGGCGGCCTCCGCCCCGTGGCTCGTGGACTGGCGCGGCTATCCGGCGCTGTGGACCGCGGCGGCCGGGTGCTTCGCACTGGGCGCCGCGGGCGCGGCCGCGCTCACAGCTTCGTCCGGATCAGCCAGATCATCACCACGTTGAGCAGCGCGTGCGCGAGCCCGAGCCCGAGCACGTTGCGCGTGCGCAGGACGATCGTGTCGCCGAGCAGCCCCAGCACCACGAACAGCGCGATCGCGCCCTCGCGTCCCAGCGCGCTCTGCAGGAGCCGGATCTCGTTCGTGTGTCCCAGCAGCCAGAACACGTTCTGCATGACCACCGCGAACGCCAGCCCCGTGCTCCCGACCAGCGTGAGCAGGATGAAGCCGCGCGTGGCCACGTCCGTTCCCGCGGCGATGAGGCACATCGCGAACCCGAGCTCCACGGTGCCGGCCTCGCCCAGGCGGCGGATCGGGTGCTCGCGGATGAGCGGATCGTGCGAACCCGCGATGAACGCCGCCAGCGCGATGCAGTAGAGCGCGCACCCCCACAGGAACGTCCGGCCCAGGTTCCGCCGCGACAGGCCGAGGTCCGCCGGCGTCATCCCGAGGCGCGCCCGCGCCCACGCGTACGGCATCACGATCACCCACAGCGTCTGCCACAGGGCGAACAACAGGTTGCGGTGCACCGGGTGCTCGGGCAGCGGCACCTTCAGCGCCTGCACCGGGAACCACACGACGAAGATCCCCGCGAGGAAGATCCCCAGGCTTCCCATCGCCGCGTTGCGGCGCGGCGCGTCGCGCAGGAAGCGCATCAGGCCGCGGCCTTCCCGAGCGCGTGCCGCAGCGCCCCGTCCAGCGTGGCGTCCCGGAAGACGAAGCCCGCGCCGGTCAGCCGCGAGGAGACGACCCGCTGGCTCGCCAGGAAGACCTCCGCCGCCATCTCCGCCGAGGCCGTGCGCAGCACGGCGGCCGGGACGCGGAACCGCGCCGGGCGGCCGAGCGCGCCGGCCAGGATCCGCGTGAAGTCGTCGTTGCGCACCGGCGCCGGCGCGGTGACGTTCACCGGACCGGACAGGTCGTCCCGGTGCAGCGCGTGCAGGAACGCGAAGGCGGCGTCGTCCAGCGACACCCAGCTCATCCAGTGCGCGCCGTCGCCGAGCGGGCCGCCGAGCCCGAGCCGGAAGGGGAGCAGCAGCTTGCCGAGGAGGCCTCCGCGCGGCGTGACCACGAGGCCGAGGCGCAGGGCGACGGTGCGCACGCCGGCCGCGCGCGCCGGCTCCAGCGCGGATTCCCAGCCGCGACCGACGTCCGCGAGGAACCCGCGGCCGTCCGCGGAGCCCTCGTCCAGCGTCTCGTCGCCGCGGCTTCCGTAGATCCCGATCGCCGAGGCCGACAGCATCACGCGCGGCCCGCGCGTCGCGCGCGCGACCGCTTCCGCGAGCGCGCGGGTGCCGCGCGTCCGGCTCTCCGCGATCCGCCGCTTCCGCTCCTCCGTCCAGAGCCCGCCCGCGATGCTCTCGCCCGCGAGGTGGACGAACGCGTCCGCGCCCTCGAGCGCGCCGGGGTCCGCGAGCCCGTGCGCGGGATCCCACGCGACCTCGTCCGCGGAACGCGCCGCCCGCCGCACGAGGCGAAGCACGCGGTGCCCGGCGCCGCCCAGCACCGCGCACACCGCCGCGCCCACGAGTCCGCGGGCCCCCGACACGAGCACCGTGCGCGGGGCCGCCTCGCCGGCGCGCGCGTGCGCGAGCAGGTCCTCGCGCGTGGTGCGGTGCCGGAACGCGAACAGCCGCGCGAGATCGCGCCGGACGGCACGCGACAGGAACGACACGGGCCCCGGCAGGGCGAAGCGCACGCGGTCGACGAGCGCGGCGCCCCCGGGCTCGTCCGCGAACAGGTGGTCGTGGCGCCACGCGGCGAACGGTCCGTCGACCTGCACGTCCGCGAACCCCTCGCCGCCCTCGGCCGGCGCGTGCTCCAGCGTCCAGTCGAACGCCGCCGGCCCCTTGCGCACGCGCAACCGCACGCGGTCTCCCGGATCCACGCCGCCGGTCCGCGACGTCACGCGCACGTCCACCCACGGCGGCGTCAGCCGCTCGAACGCGCCGGGCCGCCGGTGCCACGCGAGGGCGCGTTCCGCGGGGACGGGCAACGGCGTGCGGAAGGTCAGCTCCATGGCGGGCTACACGTGGTTCCGGAGCATGAGCTCGCGCGGGTGCGGCTCCAGGTACCGCTGGCCGGCGAGATACGTCACGTCCCGAAGCCGCACGTAGTGCCGGATCAGCGTGATCGGCACGACGAGCGGGACGAGCCCGGCGCGGTAGTCCTCGATCGTGGCGTTCACCTCGCGGCGCGCGTCGGGGTCGAGGACATCCCGGAAGTAGCCGGCCATGTGCTGCAGCACGTTCACGTGCTTCGGCCGCGTGGCGGGGACGGCCAGCGCCTCCATCGCCCCGGTGAAGTACTCGCGCGCGACCTCGCCGCGATCCCGCCCCTTCGCGCCGGCGACGAGGCGGCCGAGCGCCGTGTAGCGCTCCGGATCGTGCGCGAGCAGCAGGTACTTCTCGCCCTCGTGCAGCTTGACGAGTTCGCCGAGCGTCCAGCCGCGCGCGAAGAACGCGGTCAGCCGCCGGTACCCGAACACGCGTTCGATGAAGTTCTCGCGCAGCCGCGGATCCGACAGCCGCCCTTCCTCCTCCACCGGGAGCAGCGGCATGCGCTCCATCAGCACACGAGCGAAGAGGCCCACGCCGTCCTTGGCGGGGACGCCGTTCGCGTCGTACAGCTTCACGCGCTCCATGCCGCAGGACGGCGATGCGCGCTTCAGCAGGTAACCCGACAGGTCCGCCGTGCGCAGCGCCTCCACCTTGGCCCCGGCGTAGCGGAGCATGGCGTCCGTGTGGTCGGCGCCGCTGGCCGGCGCCACGAGCCGCACCGCGTCCCCCGCGCGCACGAGCCGCAGGGACTCGCGCGGGGTGGGCAGGCCGATGTCCACCTCCGGGCACACGGGAACGAACTCGAAGTGGTCACCCAGCGTGCCCAGGATGAAGCGGTCCTGCTTGTGGCCGCCGTCGAAGCGCACGGGCTGCCCGACGAGACAGGCGGAGATCCCGATGCGGATCGGCTCGCCTCCGGGCGCGGCCGCGGGTTGCTCGGTCAACGGTCCCTCGCTGCGGCAAATTGCCGCTTCATCGATCCACCCCGGGAGAGTAACGTCCGGTGCGGCCTCCGGATAGCCCCGGGAGGGAGCGATGCGGCACGTCGAGGTCGAGGGCGGCTGGCTGGTCCGCTTCGAGGCGGGGGAGAAGCTTCCCGCGGCCATCGCCGCCTTCTGCCGGGAGCGCGGCGTCCCCGCGGCCACCGTGTCCGGCCTCGGTGCGCTGAGCGACGTGGAGCTCGGCTACTACGACGTGGTGGCGAAGCGCTACGAGCGCACGCGACTGCCCGGCTCCTGGGAACTGCTCGCCCTCACGTGCACCGTGGCGGAGTGGGAGGACCGGCTCTTTCCGCACACGCACGTGGTGATCTCCGGCCCGGACTTCACGACGCGCGGCGGGCACCTCTTCGAGGGGACCGTGTCGGTCACGGCGGAGTTGCGCGTCACGGCCATCCGGCAGCCGGTGCGCCGCGCCATGGACCCCGCGTTCGCGCTCCACTTCCTGGACCTGTGACGTGAGCTCCTGTCCGTCCTGCCGGGCGCCCGTCCCGGGGAACGCCCGGTTCTGCCCCGCGTGCGGCGCGCCCGCGAGCACTCCGGAGGAGGCCGCCACGGAGGCGTGGGTGGATCCGCGCCGCACGCCGTCCTCGCCGGCCTCCGCGCCGTCCCCCGACGCGCCCGCGGCGTTCGGTTCGCCCGGCTCGCTCGTGGCCGGGCGCTACCGTGTGATCGGGCTCCTCGGACGCGGCGGGATGGGCGAGGTCTACCGCGCCGATGACCTCACGCTCGGCCAGAGCGTGGCCCTGAAGTTCCTGCCGCCCGCATTCGCCCGCGACGCGGACCGTCTGCGCCGCTTCCACCAGGAGGTGCGCGTGGCGCGGGAGGTGTCGCACCCGAACGTGTGCCGCGTGTACGACGTCGGCGAGGCGGACGGGCGCGCGTTCCTGTCCATGGAGTACGTGGACGGGGAGGACCTCGCGTCGCTGCTGCGGCGCATCGGGCGGCTGCCGCAGGAGAAGGGCGTGGAGATCGCGCGGCAGCTCTGCGCCGGGCTGGCCGCGCTGCACGAGCGTGGCGTGGTGCACCGGGACCTCAAGCCCGCGAACGTGATGCTGGACGGCCGCGGCCGCGTGCGCCTCACGGACTTCGGGCTGGCGGCCGTGGCGGCGGACGTGGGTGGACGCGAAGTGCGCGCGGGCACGCCCGCGTACATGGCGCCGGAGCAGCTCCGCGGCGAGCGCGTGGACGTGCGCAGCGACCTCTTCGCGCTCGGTCTCGTGCTGTACGAGATCTTCACCGGCAAGCGCGCGTTCGTGGCGGACACGCCGGCGGAGCTGGAGCGGCTGCACCGGGACTCCTCGCCGAAGAGCCCGAGCACGCTGCTGCCCGATCTCGACCCGGCGATCGAACGCGTGATCTCGCGCTGCCTGGAGAAGGACCCCGCGGACCGCCCGTCCTCCGCGCTGGTCGTGGCGGCGGCGCTGCCCGGCGGCGATCCGCTGGCGGCGGCGCTGGCCGCCGGCGAGATCCCGTCGCTGGAGATGGTGGCGGCGGCCGGCGCCACCGGCGGCATCCGGCCCTGGGTGGGCGCCCTGTGCCTCGCCGCGGTCTGCGCGGCGCTGTTCGTCGCGGGCCACGTGAACCTCTCCGGGCGCCTGCACGGGCTGGACCCGATGGAGAAGTCCCCCGACGTGCTGACCGAACGGGCGCGCGATCTCCTGCGCACGGTGGGGCACGAGGCGACGGTGGAGGACACGCAGTGGGGACTGGCCGTGAACGGCGCCGTGCTCGAGTACCTCGGGGACGCGGACTCCACGATCACCCGCTGGGAGACCCTGCGCGACGCGCGGCCGCCGGGCGTCCTCTTCTGGTACCGGGAGAGCCCGTTCCAGCTCATCCCGTGGCAGAACGCCATCCTGCCGGAGGACCCGCCGCTCGAGCAGGAGGGCATGGCGAACGTCTGGATGGACACGAAGGGCCGCCTCGTGCGGCTCGCCGTCGTCCCGCCGGACTTCGTGGAGGCCGCCGCGGACAGCGCGGCGACACCGGCGGCGGACTTCGCGCCGCTGTTCGCCGCCGCGGGGCTGGACACCGCGGACTTCCGGCCCGTCCCGCCCGCATGGACGCCGATGCACTATGCGGACGCCCGGGCGGCGTGGGAGGGGCGGTTCCCGGAGGACACCACGTACGCCGTGACCGTGGAGGCGGCGTCCTTCCGCGGACGGCCCACGTCGTTCCTCGTGGCCGGTCCGTGGACGCCCCGCAAGGAGAAGCTGCCCGCCGAGCGCAGCCGCGAGGATCGCATCATCGAGAGCACGTTCGTCATCGGCATCTTCGCCATCCTGGTGGGCGCGCTGCTGTGGGCCGTGCGGAACGTGCGGCTCGGCCGGGGGGATCGCGTGGGCGCGCGGCGGCTCACGCTCACGATCCTCGGGCTCATCCTGGTGATCTGGGCGCTCACCGAGAACCACTCCCCCCGCCCGCAGGAGGAGGTGAACCACTTCCTGAAGTCGCTGGGCTCCATCCTGGTGGCGGCCGGGATGCTGTGGGCGTTCTACCTGGCGCTGGAGCCCTACGTGCGCCGCACGTGGCCGGCGCGCATCGTGGGGTGGAGCCGGCTGCTCACGGGGCGCTTCCGCGATCCTCTCGTGGGCCGCGACATCCTCGTGGGCGGCGTGTTCTTCCTCGCGGACTGCCTGCTGACGACCGCCCGCCGGGCGATCCTCCTCGGGCGCGGCGTGCCTCCGCCGGTCCCGGTGTTCGCCCAGTCCGAAGCGTTCGACGGCGGCGCCGGCGCGGTGGCCATGGTCCTCACCGCGCTCGTGAACGCGGTCTACGTGCCCATGTTCCTGCTGATCCTCCTCCTGGGGCTGCGCGGACTTTTCCGGAATCTCCGGGTGGCCGTGGTCGTGGTGGTGGCGATCTTCGGCTTCATCGGCGCCACGGGGCCGGCCACCGCGGACAAGCTGCTGACCGCGGCGATCGGGGTGGTCTCCGGCGCCGTGACCCTGACCATCCTGCTCCGGTTCGGTCTGCTCGCCGCGATCGCGGGCCGGTTCTTCGTGCTGCTCGCGCAGCTCTCGCCGCTCACGTTCGACAGCTCGGCCTGGTACGCGGGCAGCTCGTCGCTGGCGATCCTCGCGGTCCTCGGCACCTCGGTGTACGGCCTCTGGATCGCGCTGGCCGGGAAGTCGATCTTCCGGGATTGACGCCGGTCAGGCCGGCGTGCGCCGGACCACCAGCAGCGTGACGTCGTCGCCCGCGCGGGCGTTGCCCACCCACGCGGACAGCTCCGCCTCCAGGCGCTCCACGATCGCGCGGGCCGTGCCGCCCGCGAGCTCCGGCAGGATCTCCGCGAGGCGCCGGTCCGCGAGCTGCTCCGAGCCGCGCTCCGCCTCGGACAACCCGTCCGAGTAGATCACGAGCGCGGCGCCCGGCGGGAAGTCCCGCTCGTGGCGCTCGAACGCGAGGCCCGGCATGTCCACCAGCCCCACGGGGTGCGACGTGGAGTCGAGCGCCTCCACCCGGCCGTCCGCGTGGACGAGGTACGCGGGTGGATGGCCCGCGTTCACGAAGGCCAGGCGGTGCGCCGCCGGATCCAGCTCGGCGAGGAACAGCGTGAGGTAGTGCTCCTCCTGCGTGGACTGGAGGAGGTGCCGGTCCATCCGCGCCACGATCTCGTCGGCGCGGCTCACCACCGTGCGCAGCGCGCGCAGCGTGGCCAGCACGTCGCACATCAGGAGCGCCGCGGAGATCCCCTTGCCGGACACGTCGCCCAGCCCGAGCAGGGCCGTGCCCCCGTCCAGCACGCAGGCATCGTAGAGATCGCCGCCCACCGCCTCGCACGTGCGCTGGTGCCCCACGATCTCGTAGCCGGGGACCTCCGGGAGGGTCTGCGGGAGCAGGCGGCGCTGGATGGCGGCGGCCGTGTCCAGGTCGCGCTGCAGCCGCTCCTGCTCGCGCGCGATGCCGAGCAGCCGCGCGTTCGCCAGCTTCGCCCCCAGCATCTGCCCGAGGAGCGTGAGCAGCCGGAGATCGTCCTCCCCGTAGGCGGACAGCGGGTTCGTGTTGTCCACGTACAGCATGCCCAGGATGTCGTCGTGGTGCAGGAGCGGCACGGCCATGGCCGAGTGCAGGTTCTCGCCCACGATGGACTGCGCCTCGCGGAACCGGTCGTCCGACTGCGCGTCCCCGATCAGCACCGCCGTGCCCTCGTCCAGCACCATGCGCATCATCGTGCGGCTGAGCATGAGCGGCGCGATGGCGCGGTCGCCCTGCACGCGGGCCGCGCGCTGCACCGGGTCCTTGCCCTTGTCGTCGCGCTGCAGCAGGAGGATGCGCCGCGCCGGGACGGCGGACTCCACGA
Source organism: uncultured Gemmatimonadota bacterium (assembly GCA_964571855.1). Classification (GTDB taxonomy): domain Bacteria; phylum ARS69; class ARS69; order ARS69; family ARS69; genus CAYYFX01. The sequence goes on along the minus strand of CAZNDO010000005.1, from coordinate 28,194 downwards.
GCTGCAGGATCCGGTCGAAGGTGCGGTCCGAGGACTCGGGCAGCACCAGGAGCTGGCCGGCCTCGGTGAGGAGGCGGAGCACGTTCGGGTCCGTGCCGGACAGCACGCGCCCGCCGGCGGTGGCGTCGTCCCGGGAGAGGAACACGCTCTGCGAGGAGACGTGCTCGTCCGCGGACCACTGCGGCTCGTCCGCGGCGTCGTGGTCCGACACGCGCAGCGGCACGCTGCCGAACTCCACCACATCCCCCGGCCGCGCGACCGCCTCGCCGGTCACGCCGACGCCGTTCACGCGCGTCCCGTTCATGCTGCCCAGGTCGCGCACGCGGAGCGTGGCGCCCTCCACCACGAGCGTGGCGTGGTGCCGGGACACGGTCTGGCTGGGCAGCACGAGGTCGTTGGCGGAGCCGCGGCCCACCTGGTACTCCCCGTCCGGGAAGGCGTGCCGGATCATCTCCCCGCGGTGCTCGCCGAGGATCCAGAGCCGGGCGCCGGCCGGCGGGGCCGTGGCCGGGCGCGGGTGGGGCCGGACCGTCACGCGCCCTCCTTGTCCTCGTACTGCGAGCGCAGCTTCTGCACGACCGCGGGATCCGCCAGCGTGGTGGTGTCCCCGAGCGCGCGTCCCTCCGCGATGTCCCGCAGGAGGCGCCGCATGATCTTGCCGCTGCGCGTCTTCGGGAGCTCCGCGGTGAAGTAGATCTCGTCCGGCCGGGCGAGCGCGCCGATCTTGCGCGCCACGTGCTCCCGCAGCGTCTCGCGCTCGTCGTGGTCGCCGGCGAAGCCGCCGCGCAGCGTCACGAACGCGGCGATGGCCTGCCCCTTGATCTCGTGCGCCTTGCCGACGACGGCGGCCTCGGCCACCGACGCGTGGTCCACGAGCGCGGACTCCACCTCCATGGTGGAGATGTTGTGGCCGGACACCAGCATCACGTCGTCCACGCGGCCCAGCAGCCAGTAGAAGCCGTCCTCGTCCCGCTTGCACCCGTCCCCCGGGAAGTACATCCCCGGGAAGCGGGACCAGTAGGTCTTCTCGTAGCGCTCCGGGTCGCCCCAGATCCCGCGCAGCATGGACGGCCACGGCCGGCGCAGCACGAGATAGCCGCCCGCGCCGAGCGGCACGGAGTTCCCGAGGTCGTCCACAACGTCCGCATGCACGCCGGGCAGCGGCTTCGTGGCGGAGCCCGGCTTCGTGACGGTGATCCCGGGGAGCGGCGAGATCATGATGGCGCCGGTCTCGGTCTGCCACCACGTGTCCACCACGGGGCAGCGCTCCTTCCCGACGATCTCGTGGTACCACATCCACGCCTCGGGGTTGATGGGCTCGCCGACCGAACCCAGGAGGCGCAGCGAGGAGAGGTCCCGCTTGTCGATCCACTCGCGACCCCACCGCATGAACGTGCGGATGGCCGTGGGCGCGGTGTAGAAGATCGTGACGCGGTACTTCTCCACCAGGTCCCAGAAGCGGTCCTTCTCCGGCCAGTCCGGCGAGCCCTCGTAGATCACGCACGTGGCGCCGTTCGCGAGCGGGCCGTACACCACGTAGCTGTGCCCGGTGATCCAGCCGGCGTCCGCGGTGCACCAGTACACGTCCTCGTCCTTCGCGTCGAAGACCCAGCGGAACGTGGCCGACACGCCCAGGAGGTAGCCCGCGGTGGTGTGCGCGATGCCCTTCGGCTTCCCCGTGGTTCCGGACGTGTACAGGATGAACAGCAGGTCCTCGGCGTCCATGGGCTCGGGCTCGCACGTGCGGGGCGCGTCGCGGACCAGGTCGTGCCACCAGTGGTCCCGCCCCTCGCGGAGCCGCACGTTCGCCGCCTCGCCGATGCGCTCCACGACCACCACGGACTGCACGGACGGGCAGCCGGGGAGCGCCTCGTCCACGTTCCGCTTCAGCGGCACCACGGCGCCGCGCCGCCAGCCGCCGTCCGCGGTCACGATGACCTTGGACTGCGAGTCGTTCACGCGCTCGCGGATGGACTCGGAGGAGAAGCCGCCGAAGATCACGGAGTGCGCGGCGCCGATGCGCGCGCACGCGAGCATGGCGATGGGCAGCTCCGGGATCATTCCCAGGTACAGCGTGACGCGGTCCCCCTTCGCCACGCCCAGCCCCTTGAGCGCGTTGGCGAAGCGGCACACCTCCCGGTGCAGGTCCGCGTAGGTCAGCACGCGCGTGTCGCCCGGCTCGCCCTCCCACACGAAGGCCGCCTTGTTCCGCCGCGGTCCGCGCAGGTGGCGATCGAGGCAGTTCGCCGCCACGTTGAGCCGGCCGCCGGAGAACCACTTCGCGAAGGGCGACTTCCACTCCAGGACGGAGTCCCAGCGGCGGGTCCACTCCAGCGCCTCGGCCTGCTTGGCCCAGAACGCCTCGAGGTCCCGGCCTTCCTCGTAGATCGCCTCGTCGGCGACGTTCGCGGCGGCGCGGAACGCGTCCGGCGGCGGGAAGGTGCGGTTCTCGCGGAGGAGGTTCGCGATCGTCGGTTGGGACATGCGGCGGGCTCCTGGCTCCGGGATGGGCGGGAAGGACCCCGGCGATTCTAGTGGCTGGGGCGGCTCGCGGCCACCGCCCGGCCCTCCGGGCGGGCCCGACGGGCGGACATGCGAAGGGGAGGGCTGGATGCCCTCCCCTCCGGGTGAATCGGCGATCGCGACGCGATCAGCTCTTCGCGGCCTCCGCGGGGGCGTCGGCCGGGGCCAGCTGGGCCGGGAAGCCCGCGGCGGTGATGGCCTTGCCGATCTCCGATGCGTCCACCGTGCCGGTGGTCGTGACGACGGCCTGCGCCTTCTCCAGGTCCACCGTGCACCCGCCCACGTTCGCCATCTTCGCCACGGCGTTCTTCACCTGCGTGGCGCAGCCGCCGCAGGTCATGCCCGAAACCGTGTAGACCAGCGTGGCCTTGCTCGCGCAATCGGCCTTGCCTTCCGCGGTCTTCGCGGAGGCCGCGGCCGCATCGGCGCCCTTGCTGGCGCAGGAGGCGCCGGCCGAAGCCGTCTTCGCGGCCGCGCCGCAGCCGTCCGCCGACGCGGTCTTGGCCGACGCGGACTTCGCCGCCGCGCCGGAGGGGCAGCAGCCCGCGGAGCCGGCCGACGCCGTCTTCGCCGCCGCGCCCTTGGAAGCGCACTGTCCGGCGGAAGCCGCCGCCGCGTCCGCGGACTTCGACGCGCAATGCGCGCCGCCGGCCGCCTGCATGTTGGCCGTGGCCGCCGCCGCGCCGCAACCGGCGCCGCCGGCCGCGGCCGCCGACACGCCCTTCGACGCGCAGGCCGCCGGATCGCAGGACGCGCCGCACTCCTTGAAGCCGGACACGTTCATCGTCTTGTTCGCGGCATCCAGCTCGCCGAACAGGCAGACGGCCTTGCCGGCCAGCGTGGACGCGGGCAGGACGAGGTTGTCGGCCGTCGTGAACGACTGGAGGACCATGCCCTTCGTGTTCGCGATGGCGGCGCCCTTCGCGTCCCAGGCGCCGTCCAGGACGAACCGGCCGGAGGTGTCAAAAGTGCCGGAGACCTTGGTCTGGTCGCCGGAACACGCGAGGGCCGTGCTGCCGAGGGCCAGGGCGAGGACCCCGGCGAGGAGGGAGATGGTCCGGACGGATCGCATCGGTTTCTCCTTGGAGGCGGATGGAGAGGGACGGTGGTGATGGAAGTGTGGAGCGGGCCAACAGGGGAGGTACCCCGCCGCGAGGCCTGCGGTTCCCGGTCGGGGCGCGGCCACGCTCGAACTTCCCCATTGTCGGCGGCGCGGCGGGCCGACGCAAGCCCTCGACGATTTATCGACCCGCGGGTCAGGAACGGAGGGGTGCGGGCCGATCTCGCGCGGGGAAGCCCCCCTGCGGTATCTTGCCGGGAGTCGCCGTGCCGGTCCTCCCGTCGCCGGGAGGACGTTCCCCGATGACCGGAAAGGGTCCATGCCCGAGATCAAGCCGCTGCGAGGACCGCGATCGCCCGCCGGCGGGGACCCGCCGGCCCGCCGTCTCGTCCGCCTCACCGTCAACGGCCAGACGCGGGACGTGGCCGTCCGCCCGTACGACGTCCTGCTGGACACGCTGCGCAACGAGTTCGGGCTCACCGGAACCACGCGCGGCTGCGACATGGGGACGTGCGGCTGCTGCACGGTGCACCTGGACGGCGTGCCCACGCTCTCGTGCCTCACGCTCGCGCTGCTGGCGGAAGGCGCGGAGATCCGCACGATCGAGAGCATCGCGCCGGCGCCGGAACTGCACCCGGTGCAGCGGGCGTTCCTCACCGAGGGCGGCTCGCAGTGCGGCTTCTGCACGCCGGGGTTCATCATGACCGCGGTGGCGCTGCTGCGGGACCATCCGGATCCCACGGAGGAGGACATCCGCCGGGCGATCTCCGGGAACATGTGCCGCTGCACCGGCTACAACAAGATCGTGGAGTCCGTGAAGACGGCGGCCGCGGAGATGCGCGGCGCCGCGCGCCCGGCCGCCGCGGACGACGCGCCCGCGGAGCCGTGGGCGCCGCCGGCCGCGCACGACAAGCCTCGCTCCCCGCGCCGGGCGCATCCCGGCACCGGCGGGAAGGACGGCCGATGAACTCCGGCATTCCCCGGTCCGACCGCTCCCCGCACGGCGTGGGGCGTCGTGTCCCGCTGATCGACGGGCACACGAAGGTGACCGGCAGCGCCGTCTACACGGACGACATCCGCCTGCCCGGCATGCTGGTCGGGAAGATCCTCCGCTCCCCGCTGCCGCACGCGCGCATCGCGCGGCTGGACACGTCGAAGGCCGAGGCCCTGCCGGGCGTGCGCGGCGTCGTGACCGGCAGCAAGGACCTGGCGAGCTTCGGCGTGCTGCCGATCTCGAAGGACGAGGTGGCGCTCGCGGTGGACCGCGTGCTGTACGTGGGGGACTGCGTGGCCGGGGTGGCCGCGGAGGACGAGGAGATCGCGCTCGCGGCGCTGGACGCGATCGAGGTGGACTACGAGGAGCTGCGCGTCTTCTCGAAGCCGGAGGAGTCCCTCGAGGAGATCGACCCCGCGCTGAAGCTGCACCCGTCCACGCGGCACGCCTCGAACCTGCAGAAGGAGGTCCGCCAGGAGTTCGGCGACGTGGACGCCGCGTTCGCGCGCGCCGCCCACGTGGCCTCCGGGGACTTCCGCTTCGTGGGCGTCACGCACGCGTTCACCGAGCCGCACTGCGTGATCGCGCACTACGAGGCGAACGGGCGGCTCACCGTGTGGTCCGCCACGCAGGTGCCGCACTACCTGCACCGGGACCTGGCCGCGGTGATGCGCATGCCGATGCACCGCATCCGCGTGATCCGTCCCATGGTGGGCGGCGCGTTCGGCGGCAAGTCGGATCCGTTCCCGCACGAGATGATCGCCGCGCTGCTCGCCCGCAAGACCGGCCGGCCGGTGAAGATCCTCTTCGACCGCGAGGAGGTCTTCCTCACGAACCACGGCCGCCATCCCACGAAGACGCGCATCGCCACCGCGTGCGACGCGGAGGGCAAGCTCCTCGGCCTGGACCTGGACGCGCTGATCGACGGCGGCGCCTGGGGCAGCTTCGGCGTGATCACCACGTACTACAACGGCGTCCTCTCGGTGGGCCCGTACCGCTTCGACCACTTCAGGTACCGCGGCCGCCGCGTCTACACGAACAAGGCCCCGTGCGGCGCCATGCGCGGCCACGGCGCGGTGAACTCGCGCTTCGCGTTCGAGGTGCTGCTGGACGAGCTGGCGGAGAAGTGCGGCCTGGATCCGGTGGATTTCCGGCTGCGGAACATGCTCGGGCCGAACACGACCACGCTGAACGGCTTCCGGATCACGTCGAACGGCACCGAGGAGTGCATCCGCCGCGCGGTGGAGGCGTCGGGCTGGCGGGACAAGCGCGGGAAGCTCCCGTACGGCGAGGGCATCGGCATCGCGTGCGGCTTCTACATCTCGGGCTCCGCGCTGCGGATCAACTGGAACCAGATCCCGCAGTCCACGGCGCACCTGAAGATCGACATGGACGGCGGCGTCTCCGTGCACTGCATGGCCGCGGAGATCGGGCAGGGCTCGGACACGATGCTGGCGCAGTGCGTGGCGGAGGTGCTGGGCATCCCGGTGGACTGGATCCGGGTGTTCTCGCGGGATTCGGACACGGACCCCATCGACCTCGGCAGCTACAGCTCGCGCGTGACCTTCATGGCGGGCAACGCCGCGCGCCGCGCCGCCGAGGTCATCCGCGGCAAGTTGTGCGCCGCCGCCGGCCGGCTCACCGGCTACCCGGCGGAGGGGTTCGACACGAGCGCCGGCGAGGTGGTGTACGGTCCGGACCCGGAGATCCGCGTGGCGTACCTGGACGCCGTGCTGGAGGCCATCGCCGGCAAGGGTGCCTTGATCGCGAAGGGCTGCTACCACGACGCGCCCCCCATGGGCGGCACGCACAAGGGCGCGGCGGCCGGACTGTCGCCGTCCTACAGCTTCCAGGCGTACGTGAGCCAGGTGAAGGTGGACACGGACACCGGCTTCCTGAAGCCCGTGAAGGTGTGGGCCGCGCACGACTGCGGGCGCGCGCTCAACCCGCTTGCGGTGGAGATGCAGATCGAGGGGTGCCTGCACATGGGCATGGGGCAGGCGCTCATGGAATCGTTCGGCTACAACAAGACCACCGTGGGGAATCCCAGCCTGCTGGACTACAAGATCCCCTCCGCGCTGGAGATGCCGCCGGTGGAGGTGATCCTCGTGGAGTCCGCGGATCCCGAGGGGCCGTTCGGCGCGAAGGAGGCCGGCGAGGGTCCGCTGCTCCCGATCCTGCCGTCGCTGGCCAACGCGCTGTACGACGCGATCGGCGTGCGCATGACCCAGCTGCCCATGACGCCCGATCGCATCCTGGACGCGCTGGAGCGCAAGGAGCGCGCCGCCGCGCTGCGCGAGGCGCGCGAGGCCGCGAACGCCCGCGAGAAGGAGCCGGCCCGATGATCCTGGCGCCGTTCGAGCTGCATCGCCCGGAGACGCTGGAGTCCGCCCTGGCCCTGGCGCGAGAGTTCCCGGGGGATTTCGACTACCTCGCGGGCGGCACCGACCTGTTGCAGAACTACAAGAACCGCATCCACCCCAAGGGCAACGTGATCGCCCTGGATCGCGTGCGGGACCTGTACGGGATCAAGGAGCGGCGGATCGGCGCGATGGAGCGGCTCGCGGACGTGGGCGCGCACCCGCTGGTGCGGGAGCGGTGGCCCGGGCTGGCCGAAGCGGTCACCCACGTGGCGTCCCCCCTCGTGCGCACCTCGGGGACGATCGGCGGCAACCTGCTCGTGGAGACCCGCTGCTACTTCTTCAACCAGACCCGCTTCTGGCGCACATCGAAGGGCTCGTGCATGAAGGCGGAGAGCGACGTGTGCCTCGTCGTGCCGCAGAAGGAGACGTGCTACGCCGCGTACTCGGGGGATCTGGCGCCGCTGCTCGGCGTGCTCGGCGCCGCGCTCGAGCTGGCCGGACCGGCCGGACGCCGCGAGGTGCCCGTGACCGCGTTCTACGCCGGCGACGGCATCCGCAAGAACGTCCTGCAGCCGGGCGAGATCGTCGTGGCGGTCACGCTGCCCGAGGACGCGTCGACCCTTCGCGCGGGGTATCGCAAGCTCCGTTCCCGGGACACCCTGGACTACCCCGAGATGGGCGCCGCCGCGGCCTTCCGGCTGGACGGGCAGGGTCGCGTGCAGGTGCTGCGGGCCGCCACGACCGCCGTGGACACCGTTCCGCACTTCGCCGACTTCTCCGCGGAGCATGCCGGGAAGCCGCTCGCGGACGCCATCGACGCCGTGGCGGAGGACATGATGGAGCGGGCGCAGCCGAAGAAGAACACTGCCATGCCGGTCGGGTACCGGAAGAAGATGGTGCGTGTGTACCTCCAGCGCCTGCTCCTGGACCTTCTCGAGGGTCGCACGGAGGGGAGGATCCCCGGGGCGTGAAGCGCGCCGTCGTGCCGCATCGAGCGCGCCTCGCGCTCGCGATCCTCGTGCTGGCCGCGGGTTGCGGCGAGTTCGGGGAACCCGCCGCGGTCCGGCTGGGCGCCCGCACGCTCTCGGTGGAGGATCTCCGGACGGCCTGGACGGACCTGGATCCGCCCGCCCGCCCGCCGCTCGCGTCCCGCGAGGACCGAAGGGCGTTCGCCCGCCGCGTCGTGCACCGGCTCCTGCTGGTGGAGGAGGGGGAGCGGCGGCTTGCGGGGGCGGAGTTCCCGGTCGAGCGCGAACTGCGCGGCACGCTGGTGCGACGCCTGCAGGTCGTCCTCGCCGGACCGGCCGCCGCGGACTCCGGCGAGGTCGCCGCCGCGTACGAGAGAATGCGCACCCGCGCGCTCGTGCGCAGCTTCTCCTTCGCGCGAAGCGACGACGCGCGATCCGCCCTCGAGCGGCTGGCCGCCGGCGCATCGCCCTTGGAAAGCGCGGCCGCATCCCTGACGGAGTGGGTCTCCTGGAGCCCGTTCCCCGATCCCGTGGCCGACGCGGTGGCCGACATCCCGCCCGGCGGAGTGGCCGGCCCGGTGCGGGTGGGCGGGATCTGGCGGGCGCTGCGCGTGGAGGATCGGGTGCCGGAGGACCCCGGGTCGTTGGCGGAGCTGCGTCCGCGCATCGTCGCCGGGCTCCGCGCCCGACGCGAGTCCCGGGCGCTGGAGGATCTGGCGGCGCGGCTGCGGGAGGAGGCGGCCGTCCGCGTCGACACCGGCGCGGTGGCGCGCGTGGCGGAGCGCACGGCGGAGGCGATCCTCGCGCCGTCGGCCGCCGAGCAGGATCCCGGCTGGGCGGTGCCGGTGCTGGGGGCCGGCGAGGATTCTCTCGTCGTTGCGTCCTGGGAAGGCGGCCGGTTGACCGCGGCGGACTACGTGCGCGTGGTGCAGCGGTCCGGCCGATCGCAGCGGCCGCGGATGGCGTTGCCCGGCGAGGTCCTGAGGCTCGTCGACACCGAGTCCAACACCAGCCTCCTCGCCGCCGAAGCGCGACGCCGGGGACTGGATCGGGACCCGTGGGTCCGGCGCGCGGCCCGCCGCCTCCGGGAGGACGCCGCCGTGCAGCGCGCCGTGGCGGAGATCGCGGCGGACAGCGGCACGTCCGCATCGGTCGACTCCCTCGCGATGTTGCTGCTCGAGACCCAGCCGGGTCTCTTCCGCCGCGAGGCCCGCGCGCGCGTGCTGCGGGTGGACGCCGCGGACCGCCGGTCCGTGGAGGAGGAACTGGCCCGGATCCGGGACGCGGGCGGCCCGCTGGCGAGGCTCGCGGCGATCGTCTCCGCGCCGGCGCCTCCGCCGGTCGGTGTGCACGTGTTCTGGATGACCGCAACCGAGCTGACCACCGCTGCCGCGGCGGAGATCCTCGCGGGCGGACCAGGGACGGTGAGCGGGCCCAATCGGGTCGGCGATCTCTGGGTGGCGTTCGGATGCCTGGATGTCCACGAACCGGCGGAGCCGACGCGGGACGAAGTGCTGGCGCAGGTACGCGCCCGGGCCGGGGGTCCGGACGCCGCGCGCGTGGAGGCGTGGGCCGATGCGCGGGCCGATGAGGAGGGGTATACCGTCGACGAGGAGATCCTCGACGGGCTCGCCCCCGGGGGGTAGCGGACGTCCGCGCCCGCTTGCTATCCTCGACCGCTGTTTGTCTCCCTCCCCGGAGAATCGATGGCTCCGCGTCCCAAGACGGTCATCCTCGGTGTCGACGGGGCGGACTTCGCCTACTACTCGCGCTGGATGGAGGCCGGCCTCGCGCCGAACCTCGCCCGGCTGGCCGAGCGCGGCCGCAAGGGCATCCTGCAGAGCACCTACCCGCCGGTGACCGCGCCCGCGTGGATCTCCCTCGTCACCGGCGAGCAGCCCGGCTCCCACGGGATCGTGGGCTTCGCGGCGCCGTTCACGGGCGAGGCCGCCCGCAAGGTCGTCAACAGCGGCAGCTTCGACGCGTCCACGATCTGGGAGATCGCGGGGCGGCACGGCGCGCGCAGCCTCGTGGTCAACGTGCCGCTCACCTGGCCGGTCCGGCCGATGAACGGGATCCTGGTGTCCGGGCTGCTGACGCCGGAGGGCGTTGGGTTCACCCACCCGCCGGAGTTCGAGGCGCGGCTCCGGCAGCTCCAGCCCGACTACGTGATCGACGTCTACTGGCAGCCGTACAAGGGCCGCGGCCTGGACCTGGTCCGCGACGTGTCGCGCATGACCCGGATGCAGGCGGAGCTCTGCACGCACCTCGTGCGCACCGAGCCGTGGGACTTCTTCATGGTGGTGTTCACCGGCATGGACCGGCTGCAGCACTGCCTGCACGAGCACATCATGGCTGCGCACGACGAGGCGGCGGCGCGGCGCGACGCCGTCACGGCCGCGGTGCGCGGATACGTCACCGAGCTGGACGCGCGGCTGGGCGACATCCTCGCCGCCGTGGGCGACGACGCGAACGTCGTGGTGGTGTCGGACCACGGGTTCGGGCCGCTGGACTCGTCCATCTACTTCAACAAGTGGCTGGCCGAGGAGGGGCTGCTGGCGCTGCGTCCCCGCGCGGCCGGCGTCTCCCGCCGGGTCTGGAAGCGGGCGCTGAACGCGCTCGGCATCCGGCGTGACACGATCGTGCGCGCCGCCCGCGCCCTCGGGCTCGGCGGTTCGGTGGAGAAGAACGTCCAGAAGTTGAACCCGTTCGTGGGCGGGATCGACTGGAGCCGCACGAAGGTGCACTACTACCCCACGAACGGCTTCTTCGTGAACCTGAAGGGCCGGGACTCCTTCGGCATCGTGGAGCCGGGCGCGGAGTACGAGAGCGTCCGCGAGGACCTGATCCGCCGCCTGACGGCCCTGAAGGACCCGCGCACGGGCGAGCGCCTGCTGCCCGTGGTGAAGCGGAAGGAGGAGCTGTTCCGCGGCCGGAGCGTCCCCACGCTCCCGGACGTCTTCGTGGAGTTCCTGGATCGTCCCTACGACGCCTACATGCAGGAGTACGACGTCCCCGCCGTGTTCTCGCGCTCGGACTGGGGCAACGGAACCCACCGGCGGAACGGCCTGTACGTGGGTGCCGGCCCGGCGTTCGTCCCCGGCCCCGAGGTGGAGGATCTGGAGATCTTCGACGTCGCCCCCAACGTCCTGCACGTGATGGGCCTGCCCGTTCCCTCCAACGTGGACGGCCGCTTCCGTCCCGATCTCCTCGTGGACGGGCTGAAATCCCCTCCGAAGGTGGAGGCGTCGGGATCCTCCGGCCGCGGCCGGGGTGGAATCACCGAGGACGAGGAGCGCGACCTGCAGGAGAAGCTCCGGGGCCTCGGCTATCTCTGACCCGGGAGGATGCTCCGTGCGGGGACCTTCGTGGCTTCGTGTCGTCGTCCCCGCGCTGTGCGGGGTGCTCGTCTCCCTTCCCGCCCTCGCCCATGACCCGGGCGCCCGGCTCCCGGTGGACCCGGCCGTCACCCTGGGCGAGTTGGACAACGGGTTCCGCTACGCCGTCCGCGAGAACCGCAAGCCGGAGAAGCGCGCCGAGTTGCGCCTCGTGGTGCGGGCGGGATCCGTGGACGAGGACGAGGACCAGCGCGGCCTGGCCCACTTCGTCGAGCACATGGTGTTCAACGGGACGCGGAGCTACGCCGGCAACGAGATCGTGGCGTACCTGGAGTCCGTGGGCGCGCGTTTCGGCGCGGACCTGAACGCGTACACGTCGTTCGACGAGACCGTGTACATGCTGCAGATCCCCACGGACCGCGAGGACCTGCTGCCCGAGGGTATCCGCATCCTCGCGGAGTTCGCGCACGCGGCCACGCTGGACGCGGGGGAGATCGAGAAGGAGCGCGGCGTGGTCCTGGACGAGTGGCGCGGCGGGCTCGGCGCGGGCAGCCGGATCCGCGACCGGCAGCTTCCCGTGCTGCTGGCAGGGTCGCGCTACGCGGAACGCCTGCCGATCGGGAAGCCCGAGGTGATCGAGCGGTGCGACCCGGAGGCGATCCGGCGGTTCTACCGGGACTGGTACACGCCCGAGCGGATGGCCCTCGTGGCGGTGGGGGACTTCGACGCGGCGCAGGTGGTGGCGAGGGTGCGCGAGGTGTTCGGGGCGCTGCCGGCGGCCGGGTCCCTGCGGGAACCGGCGGATCGCGCCGTGCCGGCGGCGGCGGACACGCTGTTCGCGCTCGTGGCGGATCCGGAGACGCGCGGCGCGTCGATCTCGCTGAGCCGGAAGCGCCCCGCGCCGGAGGACGAGTCCACGCGCGGCGCGTACCGCGAGTCGCTCGTGCGGCAGGCCGCGGCCAGCATGTTCAACGCCCGCCTGGCCGAGCTGGCCCGGTCGGAGGACCCGCCGTTCCTGGGCGCGGGGTGGGGCGCGTCCCGGTTCGGCGACACCGAGCTGCCGGGCCTGTCGGCGCGGGTCGTGGACGGCGGGGAGGCGCGGGCGCTCGAGGCGCTGGTGCGCGAGGAGCGGCGTGCGGTCGTGCACGGGTTCACGGAGTCCGAGCTGGAGCGCACGCGACGGGACATGCTCGCGGGGATCGAGGCGTCGTGGGCGGAGCGCGGGAAGACGCCCAGCGCGGCCTTCGCGTCCGAGTACGTCCGGCACTTCGTGGAGGATGAGCCCATCCCCGGGATCGACGCCGAGCGCGCGATCTGGCAGGCCGAGCTCCCGGGCATCACCGTGCGCGAGTGCAACGCGGCGTTCACGGAGCTGGCGGGCGCCGGGGGTCTCGTGGTGAGCGGAGCCCGCCCGGAGTCGGCGCCGGCGCCGGGGGAGGAGGCGCTGCGCGCCGTGCTGCGGGAGGTCGCGCGGGCGGACCTCGCGCCGTGGGTGGACGAGACCGCGGACGGCGACATCCTGCCCGCGGGGCTCGCGCCCGGGGAGGTCGTGTCGCGGCGGGAGATCGCGTCCATCGGCGTGACGGAGCTGGCGCTGTCCAACGGGATGCGCGTGTTCGTGAAGCCCACGGAGTTCCAGGACGACACCGTGCTGCTGGAGGGCGTGGCGCCGGGCGGCACGTCCATGGCGGAGCTTCCGGAGCTGCCGTCCGCGGAGGCCGCGGAGACGATCGTGGGGGAGTCCGGATGGGGCGGTCGCACGCCCACGCAGCTCGCGAAGCTGCTCTCCGGGAAGGTGGCCAGCGTGTCGCCGTACTTCCACGAGCGCACGCACGGCGTGTCCGGCTCGTCCACCGCGACGGACCTGCCGGTCGCGCTGGAATTGGCGGCGCTCGTGATGACGTCGCCCAACCGCGACCCGGCCGCGTTCGAACGCGTGCTGGCGAGGTCCCGGGCTTCGCTGCAGCACCGTGCCGCGGATCCGGCCGCGCGGTACATGGACCGGCTCGTGGCCATCAACACCCGCGACGACCCGCGCCGGCGCCCGATGACCGCGGAGCGGCTGGGCGAGATCGACCTGGACGCGGCGCTGGAGTTCTACCGCCGCTGCTTCGCCACGCCGGCGGACTTCGCGTTCTTCATCGTGGGCAACGTGGACCCGGGCGCGCTGGAAGCGGACCTCGCGCGCACGCTCGGCGCGATCCCGGCGCCGCGCGGCGGCGGGCGGCGGAACGAGTGGGTGGACCGGTCCACGGGGTTCCCGCTCTCGTCCGTCCGCGAGACCGTGTACGGGGGCGTGGAGCCGCGGGCCACCACCACGCTGACGTTCCACTCCTACCGCGGCGAGGATCCCTTCGAGTGGCATCGGCTGGGCACGGCGTGCTCCATCCTGGAGCGGCGGCTGCGGGACCGGCTGCGCGAGGATCGGGGCGCCACGTACGGGGTGGGCGTGGGCTTCCAGTTCCAGCTGCCCGGCCCATCCTACGGACGGATCACGGTCCGCTTCGGCTCCGCGCCGGAGGACGCCGCGCTGCTGGCCGAGGAGGTGCTTCGGACGATCCGGGAGCTGCGGGAGAGCGGACCCACCGCCGACGAGGTGGCGAAGGAGAAGGAACTGCAGCTCCGGGAGCTGGAGACGAACCTGGAGCGGAACGGGTTCTGGCTCGGCAATTTCGCGGCCCTGTGGACGCGCGGCCTCCCCCTCGAGGACATCCGGGATCGCCGAGCGCGCATCGAGGCGCTCGATGCGAAGGAGCTGCACCGGGTGTTCCTGCACCACTTCGAGGTGGACCGCCGGACGTGGGTGGACTGGCTCCCCGAAGCGGGCGCGGCCGGTTCGACCGCCCCCGCATCGGGCGGGTAGGGCGGCGTCCGCGTCCCGGGGCTGTTGCCGGCCCTGCGATTCGGGATACAGTGAAGTCGTCCCCCGCGACCCAACGCCGATTCGCCCGGGAGGTGGCCATGGCGCGCGCCCGCGGTCGGTGGTTCCTGTTCGCTCCGCTGGTGGTTTTGGCCGCCGCCCACGTTGCGCCCGCGCACGCGGATCTCCGCGCGACGGACGTGTTCCTTCCCGGCGAGTCCGTCTGCGCGGTGCCGCCCCGGACGGACCCGGGCCCGGGCGGCGCCGCCCGGGTGGTTCCGCGCCCCGAGGTGGAGCCGCCCAGCGCCGCGCGGGACCTGTACGTGCTGCGGTGGGTCGGCGTGGAGGCGCGGCCCCTGTCGGCGGCGTTTCCCATCCGCGTGGAGAACGGCACGGTCGGCATCGTCCTCCGTGCCGAAGGGACGAGTCCGTTCTGGGATGTTTCGGTCGAGCTGACCTCGCCGTCCGGGGAACTGCTCTCCTGCGAGGACTGCCCGGACGCGCCCGTGGCCAGCGAGGTGCGCACGGGGCGCGGGACCGCCCAGATCCCCAGCACGGATCGGCCCGGCGGAGCACTGGCGCCCGGCACCTACACGTTTCGCGTGCGCGCCACGCCGTCCCATCCGGAGCCCGTGGACCAGGCCGGGATCGGGGACGGCGTCACGGTGGACGTCCTGGCCGCCGTGCGCACGGACGCGGCGGTGAAGGTGGAGCACGTGCTGGACCTGAACTTCGTGTACCTGCCGGCCAGCACGCTCACGGCGGACCTGGCGCGCACGTCACCGCGCTTCCGTTCGTTCCTGGACAGCGTGGCGGTGTGGCTGGAGCCGTCGGGGATCCGGATCGGGGACGTCACGCACGTGGACCTGCCGCTCCCCGAGTTCGACATCATCCAGACCTGGGACGAGGCCGGGCGCATGTTCCGCACGTCCGCGGACGTGGGCGTGGACCGCGCCCTGAACGTGTACTGCGTGCAGAAGTTCGACTCGCCGCTCAATCCCGTGGTGGGCCTCTCCGGCGGCATCCCCGGCCCGCTCTTGTCCGGCACGCGGGACTCGGGCATCGCCATCCGCATGGAGCCGTTCTTCCAGTGCTCGGACTGCCTGGGAGCGTACGCCTCGCTGATGGCGCACGAGATCGGGCACTACCTCGGCTTCTACCACACCACGGAGTCGGACCTGGCGCACTGGGACCCCATGCTGGACACGCCGGAGTGCACGCAGGACTTCCCGTACGGGTGCGGGGACTTCCCCTACGTGATGTTCCCGCTCATCCACTCCGCGAACAAGGTCTGGAGCCCGGCGCAGGCGGCCATCGGGCGCACGCATCCGCTCGTGCGCACGGTTCCCGTCCTCCGCGCCGTGGTCGCGGACTCGCTCCCGCGTTCGCCCGCGGTCCGGGTCGGCCCGAACCCGTTCGTGGACACGGTGCGCATCGCGGCGCCGGGGGGCGCCACGGCGGACGCCACCATCCACGACGTGGCCGGCCGGCTGCTGCGCCGCCTGCGCGCCACCGGGGGAGACCTCGTGTGGGACGGGCGCTCGGAGGCGGGACTCGCGGCGCCGGCGGGCGTCTACTTCGCGCGCGTCCGCGCGGCCGGCGAGGCGCCCGTCACGGTCCGGATCGTGAAGGCGCGCTGACGGGCGGGTCCGCCTAGCCGCGCGCGGCGCGCTCCAGGGACTCCAGCAACTGGGGGATCTTCTGCCAGTCGCGGAGCTGCCGGCCTTCCGGGCGCGCCTTCAGCGTGCTCGGCGACGGCAGGTACAGCGGATAGACCGTGCAGTCCTTCCGGGTCAGCACCGCGCCCACGTCGTAGTTCAGGATGAACTGGCGAAGCTCCGTCCACTCGTTCATCGCGAACTGCAGCGCGAGCAGCCCGGAGTGCCCCACCGGGACGATGAGCTTCGGGTTCACGCGCGTGAGCAGCTGCCGGAGGTACTGGGAGCAGTTGCGCACTTCCGTGGCGGAGGGCCGGCCCGGTCGCAGGGACGCCATCTCGGGATGGCACAGCACGGCGGTCACGAACAGCACGGTGGCCGGATCCACTCCGGCGCGGTCCAGGTACGTGCGGAGGTAGTCGGCCTCCTCGCCCGTGGGCGCGGCGCCGTTCCCCTCGCGCGGGGGCTGCTCGCCGATGACCACCACGCGGATGGTGTCCGGCAACGTCTCGGGCGTCGTGACCACGATGCCGCAGCGGTCCCCGTAGCACTGCCGGCACTTGTGGACGGACCGGAAGATGGCACGCACCTCCTTGCTCACGAGTCGCTCCTCCGCTCCTGGATGGCGATCTCCGCGCGCATCGTCTCGATCTCCGCGCGCACGCGGTCGGGCGGGTTCGCCGCCAGGGCACGGTCCCACACCATCCGCGCCTCGTAGCGCCGGTCGGTCTCCACGAGGAACTGCCCGTACAGGGCCAGCAGCTCCGGTCTCCGCCGGTCCTTCGCGATCGCCTCGAGGAACAGTTCCTCGGCCCGGTTCCGGTCCCCGGCCGCATGCAGCGCGTAGCCGAAGCGTCCGGCCAGGAACGGCGTGTCCATGCCCTCCTCCAGCACGCGCTCGTAGTGCGGCGCGGCCTCGGCGGCGCGGTGGGCGTCGAACAGCAGGTTCGCCAGCGCGATGCGCGCCACCAGGTAGCCCGGGTTGATGGCGAGCGCGGCCTCCATGGCGGTCACCGCCTCGGCGTTGCGGCCGGTGGCGTGCAGGAGCAGGCCGTGCTGGTAGCGCACGTCCGCCCACCGCGGCTCCAGGCGCGCGGCCTGTGCGAAGTGCTCCAGGGACTCCGGGGCGTCGCCCCGGCGCGACAGCTCGTACCCCAGCGCCGCGCGCGCGCGGGCCCACGCCGGGCGGGCGGCCACCGCGTCGCGCAGGTGCTGCAGGGCCTCGTCCGCGCTTCCCGCGCGCGAGGCGATCTCCGCCCGCTCCACGAGGTACGCGGCGCGGCCGCCGTCCAGGAGCGCGGCGAGCGCGTGCAGTCGCAGGGCGTCCGCGTCGCGTCCCGCGATGGACTCCAGCCGGCCCGCGCGGTGCAGGAGCTCGGACAGGCCGGGGTTCATGCGCTCGGGCCGGGCCAGCTCGTCGAGGCGGTCGGCGAGCACGCGCCCGGACTCCGCCAGCCCCGCCGCGTCCAGCAGCTCGTCCGCACCGTCCAGAAGCCCGCGCAGTCTCGCCACCGCCTCGTCCAGCAGGGCCGGGCGCCCGGAGCGCGCCGCGAGCGCCGCGGCCAGGAAGGCGGCCGACGGGTCGCGGTCCGCCCAGCCCGCGCGCGGCGGCAGGCCGTGCAACAGGGTGCGCACCGCGCCGAGCACGGCGCCATGGTCCATGTCCTCGGTCCCCACCGGGCTGCCGCCCGAGAGGAGATCCACCCACGCCAGGTTCCGGGACGCCGCGCGGTACCCGGCGTTGCGCCGCAGCGCCTCCGTGAAGCTGGCGCGGGCCTTGTCCAGGCTGCCCTCGTGGGCTTCCAGCAGGCCGTGCACGTTCCAGAGGTCGGGCCACTCGGGATGGGCGCCGAGATCCTGCCGGAGGCTCTCGCGGAGCGCCGCGACGTGTCGCGTTTCGAGGAGGGGGCGGGCGGGGCCCGGGATGGTCATGCTCATGCTCCCGATGAGACCCACTTGCCGTCGACCTTGCGGAAGTTCTCGAGGCGGAAGATCACGTCCTGCACGAGCGGCTCGCGCCGGATCTCGCGCTCCACGGCCTCGAGAAGGGTCAGGTTCTCGGAGATCCACGCCGGTTGCTTCGACCGGATCGGCTCGTCGCCGCCCGTCTCGGGCGGCCGCACCTTCTCGAACCTCCCGTGCAGGTACACGATGCGCCCGACGGTGCCGTACCGGAGCCCCTGGAAGTCCACCCAGAAGCGCCCGAGAAGCTCGCGGACGAACGCGTTGATGCGGAAGTCTTCGACGGACATGCGGCCCCCGGCTCCCGGGTTCTCTCCCTGTCCCGCTTTACGGGTGGACACGGTTCCACCTTGAGACCCGAAATCGGATCGGGATTGGTCGAACGTTGGCGGATCCTGCGCTCCGTGGCAGCCCGCGCCGACCGCGCCGCGCACGCATCTGCTAGAATGCGGATGCCGTCACGCGCATGCGCGTCCCGGTCCCGACAACCCGGTCCCGACAACCCGAGACGAACCTCCCGAGACGCCATCCCGGATGAGATCCGCCCTCCGCGCGTTCGGACTGCTGCTCGCGGTCTGGACGACGTTCCCGGTGCCGGCCGGCGCCGTTCCCTCCGGGGCGGCCGACGCGGCCGCCGACACGTTGACCGTGCGCGTCGTGGACGACGCCACCGGCGCCGCCGTGCCGTGGGCGAACGTCCTTCGCGACGGGCGCGGCTTCCTGGCGGGGGAGGACGGCGCGTGCCGGTTGCCGGCGTCCCTTGCGGGCCCCCTCCGTGTGCTCCACGTGTCCTTCGAACCATGGGAGGGCATGCCGGTCGCGTCGCCCCGCGGTGACGAGGTCGTCGTCCGGCTGCGGGGCCGCGCGCACCGGATGGATGCGCTCCGCGTGGCGCCCGAGCCCGGACCCTCGCCCGCGGACGGCACGAGCGGCCGGACGGTCATCCGCGCGGAGCGGGCCGCGGCGCTGCCGAACCCGGCCGGCGATCCCTTCCTGCTCGTCCGCCTGCTGCCCGGCGTCTCCGCGGAGGACGTGGGCAGCGGCTTCCATCTCCGGGGCGGCAGCGAGGAGGAGACGCTGGTCCGGATCGACGGGATGGAGGTCCGCTCCCTGTTCCACGGACGGGACTTCGGCGGGGTGACGGGCATCGTCCCGATGGGGCTGGTGGAGCGGCTCGACGTGTACGCGGGCGCCTTCCCCGCGCGGCTGGGCGGACGGACCTCCGGCGCCATGGACGTGGCACTGCGCGACGACGGGCCCGCCGGGTGGCACGGCGCGATCGCCGCGGACGCCACCGCGGCCCGCGCCGTGCTGGAACATCACGCGGCGAACGGCTCGATGTTCGTGTCGGCGCGCGAGGGATACCTGCACCGCATCCTCGGGTGGCTGCAGGATGACGCGCTCGTGGAGCCCGCGTATCGCGACCTCCTCGTGCGCGCTCGCCGCTCGGCGGGGGACGGGCGAACGCTCACGGGCGCGTGGATGCGCGTCGAGGACCACGTGTTCTACGAGGACGGCATCGAGTCGCATTTCGTGGACGCGGACTACACGGACCACTACGCGTGGGCGAACCTGGACTGGCTGGCCGCGCCGGACCTTGCGTTGCGCGGGACGGTGTACGGCGCGGGCTCCGCGCAGGACCGACGGCTGTCGGGCGCGCGCCGCGACGACCGCCGCTCCCGTCGCGCCGGGGCGCGCGCGGAGGCGATGCTGCAGCGCGGCCCGCACCGCTGGACGGCGGGCTTGGAGACGGAACGCGAGTGGGTGGACGCGGACCTCGCCGGCGGGCCGGTCGTGCGCATCACCGCGGACGGCCTCGTGTCGCGCGAGGAGGCGCTGGACGCGCGCATCGAGTCCCGCACGGACCGCACGGCGGTCTGGCTCGGCGACGAATGGTCGCCGCGCGCGGACGTCTCGGTGAGCCTCGGTATGCGCGGCGCGCACGACACGGTCACGCGCGAGCTCGGGGTGTCCCCGCGCGCCGCCGCGGCGTGGCGCCTGCCCCGGCAGTGGATGGTGCGGGCGGCCTGGGGCTGGCACGAGCAGCCGCCGCGCGGACTCGTCACCGGCGACGACAACGTGCTCGTGCTCAGCGAACGCATGCAGCGCTCCGACCACACCGTGCTCGGCGTGGAGAAGCGACTGGGCGCGGTCGCGCTCGGCGTGGAGGGATGGCAGAAGCGTTTCCATCCGATCGACGGCGTCGTCTCCCGCACGGTGGACGACGTGGTGCAGAGCCGCGTGATCCGCGCCGGGCGCTCCCTCGGACTTGACGTGTCGCTGCGGCGGGAAGGCGCGGTGTCCAACTGGTGGGCGGCCTACACGCTCGGCCGCTCCGAGTGGAGTGACGGCTGGCAGACCTACCGCCGCGACTTCGACGCCCTGCACACGCTGGCGCTCTCGAACACCTACTCCTTCGCGCGGGGCTGGGACGTGGGCTTCTCCTACCGCTTCCGCACCGGCACGCCGTACACCGTGCAGACCTGGCGTCACGAGGACGGCGGGGACTGGGTGCTCAACGAGGGACCTCCGAACGCGGCGCGCCTCCCGGACTACCACCGCGTGGACGTGCGGATCCGGCATCACTTCCGTCTCGCCGGCTGCGATGCCACGGTGTGGGGCGAGGCGCTCAACCTCACGAACCACGACAACGTCCTGTGGTACGGGTGGCGCCTGCTCGACGCGGACGGATCCGCCCGCGACGACGCCGAGCGCGTGACCCGCACGGGGGTCCCGGGGATCCCGTCCGTCGGCCTGGAAGTGCGGTTCTAGGGTGCGTCCCGGAGGTCGCGCGAGCTTGCCGGGCCGAGCGGGGCGGGCCGGATGGGCCGGGAGCCCCGGTTCCCCTCTCGCGGGCCTCTGCGCGTGAGCGCACCGCGCCCTTCGGGCGCGTGGCGCGCATGCTCGAACGCCCGCGAGAGGGGCACCGGGGCTCCCGACCCGTCCGGTCCGCCCCGCTCGTCCCGGGAAGTCCGCACGACGTCCGGGGCGCGACCCTAGAACCGCGGCCCTTCGGCGGCCTCCGTTTCGAGAACCTCCTGCCACGCGCGTCCGACCCGTTGCCAGTCGCGGCGCTGTTCCGCGTCCGGGCGGCTGAGGCGTGCGCGGGGCGTGACGTGGTACAGCGGGTGGACGAGGAAGCCGGCCGCGCGGTGCGTGCCGCCCACGGATTCCGGGAAGCGCAGCGCGGCCAGGGCCGGCTCGTCCGGGAACGCCCAGCGGAGGGAGCGCAGCGCGGCCTTGCCGAGCGGGATCACGAGGCGCGGCGCGGCGAGCCGGACCAGCTCCCGCACATGCCCCGCGCACTCGCGCAGGCAGGTGGCGGGGCCGACCGCGGCCTCCAGCCGGCGGCTGGCCGGGCGGCACATGACTGCGGCGCCCACCAGGACCACCTCCGGCGGGATGCCGGCGTCCTTCAACCGCTCCGCGAGGAACCGGCTTCCCGGATCGTCCGTGCTCGGTCCGAGGCGCTCCTCCGCCGCCAGCACGCCGCGCGGCGGGCGTTCCCCGAGCACGAGCACGCGCGCCGGCAGCGGCGGTCGCGCGAACCGCACGGTGTGGCGCCGCTCCGGCCCGAAGCATCGCTCGCACAGCGCCACCGCGGACTCCAGCCCCGCGAGCTCCTGCCTCATGAGAAGGGCTCCGGCGTGGGGCCTTCCTCGGCGGCATCCTCGTCCTCGGGATCCCACGGCGCGAAGCGACGGCCGCCCGCGAGGTCCAGCGACACCTCGATCCGCCGGTCCAGCAGCGCGATCCGCCGGAGCAGCGACCCCGGCGGCCCCTCGCGCGCCTCCGCCGGGACCGGGATGCCGAGGCTCTCGCACGCCCGGAGGCGACGCGAGTACAAGCGCTCCAGCGCGCGCGCGGGGCTCTCCGGCCCCTTCCCCTTGGGCCGCGCTGAGGGGCGCGGGCGGTTGGCCGCCCGTCCCGGGGCGGCGGACGCTCTCGGACGACGTGTTCCCATCGAGTGCTCTCCTTTGCCGGGGAGGATGCCGGCCCGGCGCAACGGCCGCGTGAACTCCCGGTGACGCGCGGCGCGCCCGGTGTTTCCACCGCCGCGCTCCCGGCCGCCCGCGGGACCTCCGCCGCGGATCGCGACCCGCGCGCGCAGCAGCAGCAGGACTCGTGCCGCCCGGGAGAGGGGTGGTCCGGAGCGGCAGCGCATGCGATGCTGCGGTCATGAGCGGACTTCTCGAGCTGGAGACGGGCCCCGCGGTCGCGGGCGGGCGTTGCCTCGCGCGCGCGGACGGCAAGGTGATCCTCGTGGCGGGCGCGCTGCCCGGCGAGCGCGTGCGCGCGCGCGTGACGCGCGAGGAGCGGAAGTGGGCGGAGGCGGAAACCGCGGAGGTCGTGACCGCGTCCGCGGAGCGTCGCGATCCGCCGTGCCCGCACGCCGCGGACTGCGGCGGCTGCGACCTGCAGCACGCCTCCCGCGGTGCGCAAGCCGCGATGAAGCGCGACATCGTGAGGGACGCGTTCCGCCGCATCGGCCGCCTCGACGTGGACGCGCTTCTGGAGGGCCCCGAGGAGCTCGGCGACGAGTTCCGCAGCCGCAACCGGATCGCCCTGTCCTACGCGCCCACCGGCGCGCCCGGGCTGAAGCGGCGCGGGTCCCACGAGGTGGTGGCCATCGACGGCTGCCTGCAGGTCCCCGCGGCCTTCGACGAGGTCCTCCTCCCGTGGCTCCGCCTGCAGCCGCCGGTCCGGCGCACCTCGTTCCGGTTCTCCACGGACGGCAGCGTCCTCGTGCTGTTCGAGACCGGCGACCGGCCGAGCCCGCGCGACGCCAAGCGGCTCGCGAGGATCCTGCAGGCGTCGCGCCGGCCGGACCTGATCGCGGGCATCCTCGTGGACGGGATGCCCGTGCTCGGGCGCCGGGAGATGCGCTATCGCGTGGGCGAGGCCGAGCTGTCCGCGGACGCCACCTCGTTCTTCCAGGGAACCGCGGCCGGCGCGCGCGCGCTGGTGCGGACCGCGGAGGAGTACCTGGAAGGCGACCGGAGCGGTCTCTTCCTGGACGTCTACGCGGGCGTGGGACTGTTCGCGGCGACGGTGGGACGCGGCTTCGACCGCGTGGCGGCCGGCGAGTCCGACGGTCGCGCCGTGCGCCTGCTCGCACAGAACCTGCGCGATACGGGGATCGAAGGCGAGGCGCGGGCCGAGCGCGCGGAGTACACCCTCGCCGCGGTCCCGCGCGCGGAGCGCGAGACCGTGCTCCTGGACCCGCCGCGGATCGGGATGGCGAAGGAGGTGCGCCGCAGCCTGATCGTGCGGGCGCCGCGCCGCATCCTGTCCGTGTCCTGCGATCCCGCCACGGGGGCGCGCGACATCGCGGAGCTGGTCCAGGCCGGTTGGCGGCTGCGGCGGCTGCGCGCGCTGGATCTGTTCCCGACCACGGGCCACGTGGAGACCGTGGCGCTCCTGGTCCGGGGCGAGGGCTGAGCCGGCTCTCCGCCGGGCGGTCACACGAGATCACACGAGACCGGCCGCATCCGCTGCGAAAAGACGCTCAAGTCCCACCGCGGATCCTGCCGATGCCCCGGATGTCCTGCCGTGCGTCCTCGCGCGCAGGGCCGGAGCGGAGGATGGGAGGAACATCGCGCCTCCGGGCGCGGTGGGTGGATGGGATCCGGGAGACCGCTCCGGCCCGCGCACGAGGGCGCCGCGTCGCGCGGCGCCGCCGCGGCGATCACGCCCTTCCTCGAGAATTCGCCTTGCCGCCGGATGCCGCGTCGCGGATCCTCGCCGCTCGCCTTCCGCGACCCGCAGGGATTCCGTGAGCCGCGCCCGCTCCCTCATCCGCCCCGATCCGCGCCGCGACCTCCGCGCCATCTTCTCGGAGGGCGTGGCGTTCAGCGTCATGGTGGGCGTGGGGGAGACCTACATCCCCGCGTTCGTGCTCGCCCTCGGCATGGGCGAGGTGGCGTCCGGGCTCGTCGCCACCGTCCCGCTGCTCGCCGGCGGCCTGATCCAGATGGCGGCGCCGTGGGGCGTGCGCCGCGTGGGGTCGCCGCGCAAGTGGGCGCTGCTCGGGGCCACCGTGCAGGCCGCCAGCTTCCTGCCGCTTGCTCTCGGCGGATGGCTCGGCGGGATCCCCGGCGCGCTCGTGTTCCTCGCCGCCACGGTCTACTGGGGCTCCGGCATGGCCATCGGGCCCGCGTGGAACGTGTGGGTGGAGCGGCTGGTGCCGCCGCTCCTGCGGCAGCGCTACTTCGCGCGTCGCGCCAGCGCGGCACAGCTCGGCGTGCTGGGCGGGCTGTTCGCCGGCGGGATCCTCCTCTCCGGCGCATCCGCGGTCGGCCGCGAACTGGCCGGGTTCGGACTGCTGTTCGCCGTGGCCGCGATCAGCCGCGCGTACTCCGTGCGCTTCTTCCTGCAGCAGAGCGACGTGAAGCCCGGCAGCTTCGCCGTGGCGGGCGTGCCGGCGATGCGCCTCGTGCGGCACCCGCCGCGCGGGGCCGGGGCGAAGCTGCTCACGTACATGCTCGTGCTCATGTGCACGGTGATGGTGGCCGGCCCGTTCTTCTCCGCGTACATGCTGCGCCAGCTCGGCCTCCCGTACTGGACCTACATGGCCATCACCGGCGCGTCGATGGCCGCGAAGGTCCTGGTGCTCCCGTTCATGGGGACGCTGGCCCGCCGCTGGGGCCTGCTCGGGCTGCTGCGGCTGTCCTGGATGGGGATCGCCCCGATGGCCGCGCTGTGGCTCGTGTCCGAGCGCGTGGACGTGCTGATCGCGCTGCAGCTCGTGTCCGGCGTGGCCTGGGCCGCGCACGAGTACGCCACGTTCCTGCTGCTGTTCGACACGATCCGCGCCGAGCAGCGCACCACGGTGCTCACCGCCTTCAACCTCGGGAACGCCATCGCGCAGGTGGCGGGATCGCTGCTCGGCGGCTGGTTCTTCGGGCTGTTCGGCGGCGGGCAGTCCGGCTACCGCGCGCTGTTCGCGCTCAGCTCCGTGCTGCGCGGCGCGTGCCTGCTCCTGCTGCTGCGCGTGGAGGACGGGCGGGTGCCCAGCGTGAAGCCGGTCTTCCGCTTCAACGCGGTGCGCCCGGCCATCGGCCTCGTCCTCCGGCCCGTGCTGGCCACCGTGCGCCCGGCGCGGCGGCGCCGCGGGGATCGCGCCACGCACGGGCCGCGCGACACGGAGGCCTGGGGGAGCGACGAGGCCGATGCCGCGTCCCGCGATCCCGCCTGAGCGCCGCCGTCACGCGCGGCGGCGGCGTGCCCGCAGGTTCAGGGCCTCCACGAACAGGGAGAACGCCAGCGCGAAGTAGATGTAGCCGCGCGGCACATGGTGCCCGAGCCCGTCGGCCACGAGCATCACGCCGATGAGCAGCAGGAAGCTCAGCGCCAGCATCTTCACCGTGGGGTGCGCCTCCACGAAGCTGCCCACCGGGCCCGCGATCACGAGCATGAGGCCCACCGAGATGACGATGGCCAGCACCATCACCTCCGTGTGCTCCGCCATGCCGATCGCCGTGATGACGGAGTCGAGCGAGAACACGACGTCCAGCAGCAGGATCTGCGCGAGCGCCGCGGCCATCGTGCCGCGGAGCGGGACGGCGTGGCGCTCGGAGGCGCCCTCCAGCTTGTCGTGGATCTCGTGCACGCCCTTCCACAGCAGGAACAGCCCGCCCGCGACCAGGATGAGATCGCGCCCCGCGAACGCGTGCCCCGCGAGCGTGAACAGCGGGGCGGTCAGGCCGAGCACCCAGGAGAGCCCGAGCAGCAGGCACACGCGCAGTCCCATCGCGAGGAGGAGCCCCACGCGCCGCGCGAGCGCACGCTGCCCCTCGGGCAGGCGGCCGGTGACCACCGTGATGAGCACGATGTTGTCGATGCCCAGCACGAGCTCCAGGAACGTGAGCGTCACGAGCGCCGTCCACGCCGACGGCTCATGGATCCAGTTCACCGCGCGCCTCCTCGTCGCTTCGCCTGCAGAACGATGCCCGCCACGACCAGCACGCCGCCGGCGAGCGCCAGCGGGCCGGGGCGCTCGTCCAGGAAGATCGCGGCGCCCGCCACGCCCAGCACCGGCACGAGGCCGAGCATCGGGGCGGTGCGCTCCAGGCCCGCGTGGCGGACGCCCAGGTAGTACGTGACGAACGCCAGCGCGGTGGCCACGACGCCCAGGTACAGCACGTTCCAGCGCGCGGCCGCGCTCCACGCGGCGGGGTCGGGCCACCCTTCGCGCCACACGATCAGCGGCGTGAGCAGGGCGACGCCGAGCACCGACGCCGCGAGCACCGCGGTCACCGCGGGGACCCGGTCCGCGAGCCCGCGGCCGAGCACGGTGTACGCGCCCCACGTGGCCGCGCCGGCCACGAAGAGCACGTCGCCCGTGATGCGCCCGGGGTCCGCCGCGGCCCGGCTCCACGCACCGGCGCCGACGAGCGCGCACCCCGCCAGGGAGACCGCGGCGGCGGCCACCGCGCGGCGCGGCGGGGCGCGCCGGGCGGCGAGCGCGCCGAGGGCGAGCGCGAACACGCCGGCCAGCCCGGGCACGATGACGGCCCCGTCCGAGGCCGGGGCGAGCGCGATGCCGGCCATGAACAGCACGGTGTAGCCCACGATGCCGGTGAGCGACATGGCCGCGAGCGTGAGCAGCTCGCCGCGCCCGAGTTGCACCCGGGCGCCCCGATCCAGCATCCACCATGCGGGCAGCAAGGACACGGACGCGACCACGAAGCGGCCCCACGTGACGGTGAGGGGAGACACGGCGCCGGCGGCCAGGCGGGCGGTGGTCCACGCCCCGGCCCACCCGATCGCCGTCACGAGGAGCAGGAGGATGCCGAGTCCGGGCCGCACGGCGGGGAACTTCCCTCGCCGCGCGGGAAGGATCAAGTACGATGTGGGTCGGTTCCCGCCGCGGCAGGGAGGAAGGCGCGCGTGTGCACGGTGACGTGGCTTCGCGAGACGGAAGGCTACCGGCTGCTCTTCAATCGCGACGAGCTCAAGTCGCGGGCGGAGGCGCAGCCGCCGGAGGTCCGCGCGTCGGACGGCGTCCGCTGGATCGCGCCGCGGGACCCGGACGGCGGCGGCACGTGGCTGGCCACGTCGGAACACGGTCTCACGATCGGTGTGCTGAACGGCAACCGGCGGGCGGATGACGCCGAACGGGCGTGGCGCAGCCGCGGGGAGCTGGCGCCGGCCCTCATCGGCAGCGCGGATCCCGCGATGGTGGCGGAGCGTCTGGAGAGCATGGACCTGTCGGACTTCCGCTCGTTCCGCCTGCTGGCGATCGGCCCGGCCGAGGGCGCGGTCGTGGCGGAGTGGGACGGCCACGCGCTCGCGGTGGATCGCCGGGCCGAGGGGCGGCGGCCGCTCGTGTCCTCGTCCTTCGACGAGACCGCCGTCGGCGCCGCGCGCCGCGCCGAGTACGCCCGCGTGGTGGGCGCCACGCCCACGCCGGAACGCCTGCACACGTACCACCGCAGCACGCACGGCGGTCCGAGCGCGTTCACGGTGGCGATGGAGCGGCCGGAGGCGGCCACGCGCTCCCTCACCGAGGTGCGCGTGGGGGCCGGCGAGGTGCGGCATGCGTACCATGCGGGACGCCCGGATCGCGCGGCGCCCCCGGTGGTGGCGGCGCTCCCGCGCGCCGCGGCCCCGGCGAGGGAGGCCACGTGAGCGCACCCGGATCGGATCGCCCGGGCGAGGCCACGGTCCGCCGCTTCCTGGACCGGGAGCGGGACCTGCTCGTCGCGCGCGGGGACTTCGGCCCCCTGTTCGCCGCGTACCTGGACCACGCCCGCCGCTGGGACGCGGAGCCGGACGGGCTCTCGCAGACGTTCATGCGCCAGGGCCTCGGCGCCGCGGTGCTGCACCTCGCGGCGCGTCCGAAGGGGGAGCTGGTGGCGTGGACCATCCAGATCCACCAGCCGCCCACGAACGTGTTCCTCACGGGGGATTCCGCGGAGCACATCGTGACGGGCCGCGTGTTCACGGAGAACGTTCGCCCGTCCGACCACAGCCGCATGTACGTGCAGACGAACCGCCCCGGCACGCGCACGAGTCGCAGCACGATCGAGGTCTTCGGCCTGGACATCCTGGAGATGTTCGAGCGCCTGTACCGCCAGTCCGAGCAGTCGCCCGCGCGCTTCTTCGAGATCTCCGACGAGTCCTTCCTCATGCTGCAGGCGCTCCCGGACGCGGACGTGGAGGCGCTGGCGAAGCTGTCGCGCGAGGAGGCGCTGGGCATCGGCGAGGACGACATGAAGTCCCTCGGCGACACCACGTTCCGCTTCCGCTGCGGCTGCGACCCCGAGCGCATGCTCGAGGTGGTGGAGACGATGTTCCGCGCCGACCCGGAGGAGCTGTTCCGCGGCGACCCCGGCGTGGAGATCTCCTGCCCCCGGTGCGGCCGCCGCTGGTGGATCGACCGCACGGAGTACGAAGGGCGGCGTCACCGCCGGTGAGCGGTGGCCGCGGGTGTGAGCCGCGGGCAGGGCGCAGGTGGCGGACG
>CAZNDO010000004.1:0-197481 GCA_964571855.1 uncultured Gemmatimonadota bacterium | reverse complement strand
CGCGAGGGCGGCCGCACGGTCGGCGCCGGCGTCGTCACCGAGATCGTGGAGTAGCGGAGGAAGCATGGTCGGCACGCCCAAGATCCGGATCCGGCTTCGCGCCTACGATCACGTCATCCTGGACCGTTCCGCGGCGGAGATCGTCCGCACGGCGGAGCGGACCGGGGCGCGGATCGCGGGCCCCGTGCCGCTTCCCACGAAGAAGACGATCTACACGGTGAACCGCTCGCCGCACGTGGACAAGAAGTCGCGCGAGCAGTTCGAGCGGCGGGTGCACAAGCGCCTGATCGACATCCACAACTCGACCCCGCAGACGGTGGACGCGCTCCAGCGCCTGGACCTGCCGGCGGGCGTCGACATCGAGATCAAGGTCTGACGCCATGATCCAGGGATTCCTCGGGCGGAAGAAGGGCATGACGCAGGTCTTCGCGGAGGACGGTCGCGTCGTCCCCGTCACGATCATCGAGGCCGAACCCGTGCGGGTGTCGCAGGTCCGCACGCCGGAGAAGGACGGCTACGCGGCGGTGCAGGTGGCCTGCTTCCCCACGAAGGAGCGGCGGTGCACGAAGCCGCGGCTGGGCCATCTGAAGAAGGCGGGGCTCGGCGCCATGCGCCGGCTCTCGGAGTTCCGCGTGCCCTCCGTCGAGGGCTTCGCGCCCGGGCAGGAGATCAAGGTGGAGGAGATCTTCACCGCGGGCGAGCGGGTGGACGTGCGCGGCACCTCGAAGGGGCGCGGCTTCGCCGGGACCATCAAGCGGCACGGCTTCGCCCGCGGCGACATGAGCCACGGCGGCATGAGCAAGCGGGAGCCGGGCTCCATCGGGCAGTGCGCGGACCCGTCGCGCGTCTTCCGCGGCAAGCGGATGGCGGGGCAGATGGGCACGGATCGCGTCACCCTGCGGAACCTGGAGCTGGTGCGCGTGGACGGCGAGAACCGGTACCTGCTGGTGCGGGGCGCGGTGCCCGGTCCCGTGAACGGCGAGGTCTGGATCACGAAGACGAAGAAGGGCGTCCGCGTGCCGCGGCACAAGGCGGCCTAGGAGCATCGAGATGGCGAAGGCTGTGACCTACAATGCCGGCGGCGACAAGACCGGCTCCGTGGACCTGCCGGACGGCCTGTTCGGGATCGAGCCGAACGCCCACCTCGTGTGGGAGGCGGTCGTGAACTTCCAGGCGAACCAGCGCCTCGGCACGGTGCGGACGAAGACGCGCGCGGAGATCGCGCGGTCGAACTCCAAGCCGTGGCGCCAGAAGGGCACCGGCCGTGCGCGCGCCGGCACGTGGCGGAGCCCGCTCTGGGTCGGCGGCGGCATCATCCACGGTCCGAAGCCGCGGGACCACCGCTACCGGCTGCCGAAGAAGGCGCGCCGGGCGGCCCTGCGCTCCGCGCTGTCGGACCGCGCGAAGGCGGACCGCGTGATCGTGCTGGACTCCTTCGACCTGAAGGAGATCAAGACCAAGCCGGTGCAGGACATGCTGAACCGCATGGAGCTGGCGGCGGACAAGGTGCTGATCCTCGTGAAGGACCTCACCGACGAGATCGCGCTCTCCACGCGGAACATCCCGAACGTGATCGCGATGCCCGCGCGGGACGTGAACACCTACACCGTCGTGGCGGCGGATCGCGTCCTGATCACGAAGGACGCGCTGGCCGACCTGGCGGAGGTGCTGGGCTGATGGATCACCGTTCGGTGCTGAAGCGGCCGCTGCTCACGGAGAAGGCCACGATCGCGCGCGAGGTGCGGCGCGAGTACGCCTTCGAGGTGGCCCGCGAGGCGAACAAGCTGCAGATCAAGGAGGCGGTGGAGAGCCGCTTCGAGGTGAAGGTGGAGAACGTCCGCACGATGACCGTGGCCGGGAAGAACCGGCGCATGGGCGCCCACGAGGGCAAGCGCGCGGACTGGAAGAAGGCCCTGGTGACACTCCGGGAGGGTCAGGTGATCGACCTCTACGAGCAGATGTAGTCCGCTCGGGGGAGCCGGCACCGCGCCGGGGAGCAGGTCGCAGGACGAAGGTCGCACGACGAAAGACAGCCGCCGCATCCGTGGCAGTGTCCGTGCCGCGACGGGTATCACCCCCGACCCGGGGGGAGTGACCCGGAACGGTTCCGAAAGCGCCCGAGAACTCGGGACTTCCGAACCCGTTGGCCGATGGATGCAGGCGTGGCCCGAAGCGGACACGAGGATTGGGGTAATGGCGCTCAAGAAGCACAAGCCGTATACCGCCGCGCGGCGGTACTACACGACGTCGGACTTCGCGGAAATCACCGCCTCCACGCCGGAGAAGTCCCTGCTGGAGCCGCTGCGCAAGAAGGGCGGGCGGAACCACCACGGGCACGTGACGGCGCGGCACCGCGGCGGCGGCCACAAGCGCATGTACCGGCGGATCGACTTCCGCCGAGACAAGCACGGCATCCCCGCGCGCGTGCTCACGGTGGAGTACGACCCGAACCGGAACGCGCGCATCGCGCTGCTCGGCTACGCGGACGGGGAGAAGCGCTACATCATCGCCCCGCTCGGCCTGAACGTGGGCGACACCGTCGTGTCCGGGCCGGACGCGGAGCTGCGCACCGGGAACGCGCTGCCCCTGTCCAAGGTGCAGCTGGGCACGGTGGTGCACGCCATCGAGATGCGGCCCGGGCAGGGCGCGAAGATCGCCCGCGGCGCGGGCACCTTCGCGCAGGTCATGGCCAAGGAAGGCAGCCTCATCCTGCTGCGTCTCCCCTCCGGCGAGGTGCGCAAGGTCCCGGCCGCGTGCTACGCCACGGTCGGCCAGGTGGGCAACGAGGAGGCGCAGAACATCTCCATCGGCAAGGCGGGCCGGAACCGCTGGCTCGGGTGGCGGCCGTTCGTGCGCGGCGTGGCCATGAACCCCATCGACCACCCCATGGGCGGCGGCGAGGGCAAGTCCTCCGGCGGGCGGCACCCGTGCTCGCCCTGGGGCCAGCCGTCGAAGGGCTACAAGACCCGGCGCGCGAAGAAGGCCTCCGACGCGCTGATCGTGAAGAGGAGGAAGTAGGATGTCCCGGTCGTTGAAGAAGGGTCCCTACGTGGTGGACAGCCTCCTGAAGCGCATCGAGGGGATGAACCGCTCGGGGGACAAGCGCGTCATCAAGACCTGGGCGCGCCGCTCCACCGTGACCCCGGAGTTCGTGGGGCACACGCTCGCGGTGCACAACGGGAACAAGTTCATTCCGATCTACGTGACCGAGAACATGGTGGGGCACAAGCTGGGCGAGTTCGCCCCCACGCGCACGTTCCGCGGTCACTCGGGCAAGGCCGACAAGGCCGCGGCGGCTCCCAAGGCGCCGCCGAAGAAGCCGTAGGCGGGGGGGCGTCATGATTCAGGCCACGGCGAAGGCCAGGTTCGTCCGGATCAGCGCGCGGAAGGCGCGGCTGGTGGTGGATCTCATCCGCGGGAGGAGCGTGGAGGACGCGCTCGTGATCCTGCAGGGCACGCGCAAGAAGGCGTCGCCCATGGTGGAGAAGCTGCTGCGGTCCGCGGTCGCGAACGCGCTGTTCACGGGGGACGAGGAGGAGGCGCAGGCCGCCCCCCGGGTCAGCGTGGACGAGCTGTACGTGAAGACCGCGTTCGTGGACGGCGGCCCGGTGATGAAGCGGTTCCGTCCGCGCCCGCAGGGCCGTGCGAACCGCATCCGGAAGCGCACCAGTCACCTCACGATCGTCCTGGGCAGCAAGCGCAAGGCGCCGCGCCCGGCGACGGCCTGACCGGTCGAGGAGGAAGCATGGGACAGAAAACCCATCCCGTCGGGCTCAGGCTCGGGATCGTGAAGACCTGGGACTCCCGCTGGTTCGCGGGGCACGACTACGCGAACCTCCTGGAGGAGGATCTCATGATCCGCCGCTACATCGAGCGCCGCCTGTCGCAGGCCGGCGTCTCGAAGGTGGTCATCGAGCGGAAGGCCAAGAAGGTCACCATCGAGATCCACACCGCGCGCCCCGGCATCGTGATCGGCCGCAAGGGGCAGCAGGTGGACCAGATCCGCGACGAGCTGGCCCAGGTCACCGGGCGGGACGTCTACATCGAGATCCGCGAGGTGGACAAGCCCGAGGTGGACGCGCGCCTCGTCGGCGAGCACATCTCCCGGCAGCTCGCGCAGCGCGTGGGCTTCCGGCGGGCGATGAAGAAGGCGCTCACGTCGGCCATGCGCCGCGGCGCCCTCGGCATCCGCGTGGAGTGCTCCGGCCGCCTCGGCGGCGCCGAGATGGCGCGACGCGAGAGCTACCGCGAGGGGCGCGTGCCGCTGCACACGCTGCGCGCGGACATCGACTTCGCGCGGGTCACCTGCCGGACCACCTACGGCGCCATCGGCGTGAAGGTGTGGGTGTTCAAGGGCGAGGTGCTCGGCCGGCCCGGCACGGAGAAGGACCACGCCATGGCGGCCATGCCCGGCAGCCGGCCCACCGGCGGGGGAGCGGCCTGACCATGTTGATGCCGAAGCGCAGCAAGCACCGGAAGATGATGAAGGGCCGCATCCGCGGCGCCGCGTACCGCGGCTCCACGGTGGCATTCGGGGAGTACGGCCTCCAGGCGCTGGAGCCGGGCCGCATCACCAGCCGGCAGATCGAGGCCGCGCGCGTGGCGCTCACCCGCCACGTGAAGCGCGGCGGCAAGATCTGGATCCGGATGTTCCCCGACAAGCCCATCACGAAGAAGCCGCAGGAGACCCGAATGGGGAAGGGGAAGGGGGCGCCCGAGTACTGGGTGGCGGTGGTCCGGCCGGGTCGGATCCTCTTCGAGCTCGAGGGCGTGACCCCGGAGCTCGCGCGCGATGCGCTGGACCTCGCGCGTCACAAGCTTCCCATTCGCACGCGCTTCATCCGGCGCGGCGAGATCATGGAGCGCTAGGGCATGAAGATCGATCAGCTGAGGGCCATGACGCTGGACGAGCTGAAGGCACGGCTCGAGCAGCTCCTGGAGGACCAGTTCAACCTCCGGTTCCGGCTGCAGACGCAGCCCCTGGACGATCCGCTCCGGATCCGGAAGGTGCGCAAGGACATCGCGCGCGTGAAGACGCTGATCCGCGAGAAGGAGTCCGGGGCCCAGGCCGCGGACGCCGCGTAGCCCGGAACGGGGAAGGGACCGAGCATGGACAATCCCAGAGGGATGCGGAAGACGCGGGTGGGCGAGGTCGTCACGTCGGGCGCCGACAAGACCATCGTCGTGGCGGTCCGCACGCGCGTGGCCCATCCGAGGTACGGCAAGATCGTGAACCGCACGCAGAAGTTCATGGCCCACGACGAGAAGAACGAGTGTGCCGTGGGGGACGTCGTGCGCATCGTGGAGACCCGCCCGCTGTCCAAGCGGAAGCGCTGGCGGTTCGTGGAGACGGTCCGCAAGGCGGGCTGAGCCGGAAGGGGCTGGCGTCATGGTGATGCAGGAAACCGTGGTTGAGGTCGCCGACAACTCCGGCGCGAAGAGCGGTCTGGTCATCCGCGTGCTCGGCGGCACGCGGCGGCGCTACGCGTCGATCGGGGACATGGTCGTGCTCGCCGTGAAGGACGCCATCCCCGGCAGCGGCGTGAAGAAGGGGGACGTGGTGAAGGCCGTGGTCGTGCGGACGAAGAAGGAGATCCGCCGCCAGGACGGCTCGTACATCCGCTTCGACGAGAACGCCGCCGTGCTGGTGAACGACCAGAAGGAGCCGCGCGGGACGCGCATCTTCGGGCCGGTGGCGCGCGAACTGCGCGAGCGGCAGTTCATGAAGATCGTCTCCCTCGCCCCGGAAGTGGTCTAGGAGAACGCGATGAAGATCCGACGCTTCGACCAGGTGGTGGTCGTCTCCGGCGACGACAAGGGCAAGAAGGGGAAGGTGCTGGCGGTCTTCCCCGACAAGCAGCGAGTCCTCGTCGAGGGCGTGAACTTCGTGAAGCGCCACACCCGCGCCCGGCCCGGCCAGCAGGGCGGGATCCTGGAGCGGGAGGCGCCCATCCACGTCTCGAACGTGATGGTGGTGGACCCTTCCGACGGGAAGCCCACGCGCGTGGGGCACCACGTGCTGCAGGACGGCAAGCGGCAGCGCGTGGCCCGCAGGAGCGGCGAAGCGCTCCCGGACAACGAGGCCTGAGATGAACGCGAGACTCAAGGAACGGTACGACAAGGAGGTCCGGCCGGCGCTGGTGAAGAGGTTCGCCTACGCGAACGTCATGCAGGCGCCGAAGCTGGAGAAGATCACGCTGAACATCGGGGTGGGCGAGGCGCAGCAGAGCCCCAACCTCCTCGAGGATGCCGTGCAGACGCTGCGGAACATCACGGGGCAGCACCCGTCCATCCGCCGCGCCCGCAAGTCCATCGCGAACTTCAAGCTGCGCGAGGGCATGCCGGTCGGCGTGATGGTCACGCTGCGGAGCTCGCGGATGTGGGAGTTCTACGACCGGCTGATCAACACCACGCTGCCGCAGATCCGCGACTTCCGCGGGATGCCGCCGAACTGCTTCGACGGCCGCGGGAACTACACGATCGGGATCCGCGAGCAGATCGTGTTCCCGGAGATCGACATCGACAAGGTCGCGAAGATCCGCGGGATGAACATCACGCTGGTCACGAGCGCGCGGACGGACGAGGAGGGTCTCGAGCTGCTGAGGCTGCTGGAGTTCCCGTTCCGCCGGAACTAGGCGGGGGGACGGCGGCCCCGGGAGCGGGGTTCGCAGGAACCGGGCGCCGCGGGAGGCGGGTCCGGAGAAACCGAGAGGAAGTCCTTGGCGAAGAAGTCGCTGATCCAGAAGTCGAGGCGGACGCCGAAGTTCAAGGTCCGCAAGTACCACCGCTGCCGGCGTTGCGGCCGGCCGCGCGCGTACATGCGGGATTTCGCCATGTGCCGGATCTGCTTCCGCGAGCTCGCGCTCATGGGGCAGGTTCCGGGAGTCGTGAAGGCGAGCTGGTAGCCGCCGGGCGACCGGCCGGTCGCCCGGGGAATTCGAGCCGTCGAGTCGCACGTCCGGGGAACCCGGGCGGCGCGAGACCTTCGGCCGGAAGGAGCTGTCGAGAATGTCGATGACCGATCCGATCGCGGACATGCTGACTCGGATCCGGAACGCCGCCCAGGGCCGCCACAAGCGGGTCGACGTGCCGGCGTCCAAGCTGAAGCTGGAGATCGCGCGCATCCTGCTCAAGGAGCGGTTCATCGCGAACTACAAGTTCGTGGAGGACGGCCCGCAGGGCACGATCCGGATCTACCTCAAGTACACGCCGGACGAGGAGCCGGTGATCAACGGGATCGAGCGGGTCTCGAAGCCGGGGCTGCGCCGCTACTGCGGTGCGGACGGCATCCCGCGCGTCTTCGGCGGGATGGGCGTGTCCATCCTCTCCACCTCGCGCGGGGTCCTGTCGGGCCGCGAGGCGAAGGCGGTCGGGGTGGGCGGCGAGATCCTCTGCTCGGTCTGGTAGGACGGGAGGCTTCCATGTCGCGAATCGGAAAACTGCCCGTCCCCGTGCCGTCCGGCGTCACCGTCGCCGTGGACCAGCGCGTGTTCCGGGCGAAGGGCCCGCTGGGCGAGCTCTCGGTCACGCTGCCGGAAGGCGTCCGGGCGGCGGTGGACGGGTCCGTCGTGAAGCTCGCGATCGACTCGGTGGAGCACGATCCGGCGCACGGGCTGGCCCGCACGCTGGTGAACTCCACCGTGGTGGGCGTGTCCAAGGGCTACTCCAAGGCGCTGGACATCGTGGGCGTCGGGTACCGGGCGGAGCTGAAGGGCAAGAAGCTGCAGCTCAACATCGGGCACTCGCACCCGCACCTGATCGATCCGCCGGCCGGCATCTCGTTCGAGGTCCCGGACCAGACGCGCATCGTGGTGAAGGGGTGCGACAAGCAGGTCGTGGGACAGGTGGCGGCGGACATCCGCGGCCTGCGTCCCCCCGAGCCCTACAAGGGCAAGGGCATCAAGTACGTGGGCGAGGTCATCCGGCGCAAGGCCGGGAAGACCGCGGCCGGTTAAGCGGACGGGAGCTTTCGCCATGAAGGAGAAGTCGCAGA
Source organism: uncultured Gemmatimonadota bacterium (assembly GCA_964571855.1). Classification (GTDB taxonomy): domain Bacteria; phylum ARS69; class ARS69; order ARS69; family ARS69; genus CAYYFX01. Next base: position 189,488 of record CAZNDO010000004.1, on the reverse strand, counting down.
GGAAGCGGGAGGGGCTCGCGAAGCGGCACCGTCGCGTGCGCACGAAGCTCCGCGGCACGGCGGAGCGCCCGCGGCTCACGGTGCAACGGAGCCTGGCGCACGTGCGCGCGGTCGTCGTGGACGACGTCAGCGGGCGCACGCTGGTGCAGGTGTCCAGCACGTCCAAGGGGCTGGCGCCGGCGTCCGGCGAGGGCTCCGCGAAGATGCGCCGCTCCATCGCGGTGGGGACGGAGGTCGCCCGCCGCGCGAAGGAGCTCGGAATCACGAAGGTCGCGTTCGATCGCGGCGGCCGGCTGTACCACGGCCGCGTGAAGGCGGTCGCGGACGCGGCCCGGAAGGGAGGCCTGGACTTTTGAGCGCCACCGACGTCGGAGTGCAGGGCGGCACCTCGGAGCGTGACGATCGCGGCGGACGCGGCGGCCGGGGCCAGCGCGGCGGGCGCGGCGGCAAGGGCGGCGGACGCGGACCGCGCCGGGAGCGCCAGGAGGAGAAGAAGGAGTTCACCGAGAAGCTGATCGGGATCAACCGCGTCGCCAAGGTGGTGAAGGGCGGGCGCCGGTTCAGCTTCAACGCGCTGGTGGCCATCGGCGACGAGAAGGGTCGCGTCGGCGCCGGGCTCGGCAAGGCGAACGAGGTCTCGGAGGCCGTGCGCAAGGCCACCGAGAACGCGAAGAAGAACATGTTCCGCGTGGCGATGATCCACGACACGGTCCCGCACCGGGTCCTGGGCCGCGCGGGCGCGGGGCGCGTGCTGCTGATGCCGGCCAGCCCGGGCACCGGCGTGATCGCCGGCGGCGCGGTGCGGCCCATCCTGGAGTGCGCGGGCTACAAGGACGTGCTGACGAAGTGCCTGGGGACGAGCAACTCGCACAACGTGGTGAAGGCCACCATCCAGGCGCTGAAGGGGCTGCAGACGGTCCAGGACGTGGCGCGGCGCCGCGGGATCGCGGTGTCGTACCTCATGGGCCGCGACGAGGAAGAGGCCGGCGCATGAGCAAGCGTCTGAGGGTCACCCAGGTGCGCAGCACGATCAGCCGCCAGCAGTACCAGCGGGACACGCTGCGGTCGCTGGGGATCCGGCGGTTGAACCGCCCGGTGGAAGTGCAGGACTCGCCGTCCACCCGCGGCATGATCGACGCGGTGCGGCATCTCGTGCGCGTGGAAGAGATCGAGGGCTGATTCCGTCCGCGGGACGGTCGGGGGAGAGAACGATGTTCACGCTCAACAACCTGAAGCCGGCCGAGGGGGCCCGTCGCAAGCGGAAGCGCGTGGGCCGCGGCATCGGCTCCGGGCACGGCAAGACCGCCACCCGCGGCATGAAGGGCCACAGCTCGCGGTCCGGCGGCGGCGCCGCCCCGTGGTTCGAGGGCGGGCAGATGCCGCTGTACCGGCGCATCCCGAAGCGCGGCTTCAAGAGCCCGAACCGCGTGGCGTACCAGGTGGTGAACCTGGCGGACTTCGGGCGCTTCGAGGCGTCCGCGGTCATCGACGCCGACTACCTGAAGGAGAAGGGCGTGGTGTCCGGCCGCCTGCCCCGGGTGAAGGTCCTCGGCGAGGGCGAGATCGGCGCGGCGTTCAAGGTCCGCGTGCACGCGGTCAGCGAGTCGGCCCGGAAGAAGATCGAGGCCGCCGGCGGCAGCGTGGAGATCCTGGCGTGGGACGCCCCGGATGCCCGGAAGGGCGAGGACGGGAAGTAGATGTTCTTCGAGAAGATCGCCGCCATCTTCCGGATCCCGGAGCTCAAGCGGCGGATCCTGTTCACGCTGGGGATGCTGTGCATCTACCGGCTGGGCGGGCACGTGCCCACGGCGGGGATCGACGGCCAGGCGCTCGGCGGCTTCTTCGCCGCCCAGCGGGACTCGCTGTTCGGGCTGTACGACATGTTCGTGGGCGGCAACCTGGAGAAGGCCACCATCTTCGCCCTCGGCATCATGCCGTACATCTCCGCGTCCATCATCATCCAGATGCTCACCGCGGTCGTCCCGTACTTCGAGAAGCTGCAGAAGGAGGGGGAGCCGGGCCGCCGGAAGATCAACCAGTACACGCGCTACGGCACGGTGCTGCTGGGCTTCATCCAGGGCCTCGGCGTGGCCAAGTTCCTGGAGGGGCTGGTGGCGCCGTCCGGGATGCCCGTGGTCCCGAATCCGGGCGTGATGTTCGAGGTCACCACCGTGATCACGCTCATCGCCGGCACCGTGTTCACCATGTGGCTGGGCGAGCAGATCACGGAGCGGGGCATCGGGAACGGGATCTCGCTGATCATCTTCATCGGGATCGTGGCGGAATACCCGGCGGACGCGCTGAACACGTTCCGGGCCGTGTCGTCGGGCGGCATGAACGTCTTCACGCTGCTCATCGTGCTGGCGGCGATGGTGCTGGTGACGGCCTCCGTCATCCTGGTGACGCAGGGGCAGCGCCGGATCCCGGTGCAGTACGCGCGCCGCGTGGTGGGCCGCAAGGTCTACGGCGGGCAGAACACGCACATCCCGCTCCGCGTGAACACCGCCGGCGTGATCCCCATCATCTTCGCGCAGTCCTTCATCATGTTCCCGAGCACGCTGGCGCTGTACTTCCCGAACAGCGAGCTGATCCAGGGCATCGCGGCGAACCTCCGCTTCGGGACGCTGCTGCACAGCCTGCTGTACGGCGGGATCATCATCTTCTTCGCCTACTTCTACACGGCGATCATGTTCAACCCGACGGATCTCGCGGACAACATGAAGAAGCACGGCGGGTTCATCCCGGGCATCCGCCCGGGCAAGCGCACGGCGGAGTACATCGACCGCATCCTGACGCACATCACGCTGCCGGGGGCCATCTTCCTGGCGCTGATCGCCATCCTGCCGTTCGTGCTGATCAACGAGCTGGCCGTCCCGTTCTTCTTCGGCGGCACGGGACTGCTGATCGTCGTGGGCGTGGCGCTCGACACGCTGCAGCAGATCGAGAGCCACCTGCTCATGCGCCACTACGACGGGTTCCTGAAGAAGGGGCGCCTGCGCGGCCGGAGGTAGCGTGATCTGGATCTTCCTCGGACCGCCGGGAGCCGGGAAGGGCACCCAGGCGAAGCTCCTCGCGGAGCACCTCCGGGTACCGCACGTGTCCACGGGGGAACTCCTGCGGAGGGCGGTCGCGGAGGGAACCGAGCTGGGGGCGAAGGCCCGCGGGTTCATGGAGAAGGGCGAGCTGGTGCCGGATCCCCTCCTCCTGGGCCTCGTGCGGGAGGCGCTCGAGGGGCCGGCGGCCCGCGGCGCCATCCTGGACGGGTATCCGCGGAACATCCACCAGGCGGAGGCGTTGACCGAGCTCCTGCACGAGATGGGGTTGGCACTCGGCGGCGTGATCGAGCTGGAGGTGTCGGAGCGCGTGCTGGTGGATCGGATCGCCGCGCGGGCGCGCGCGGAGGATCGGACGGACGACGGCGCGGCCACGGTGCGGAACCGGCTGCGGGTGTACGAGGAGCAGACCTCGCCCCTGGTGGCGTACTACCGGGAGCGCGGGAACCTGCGGCCGGTGGCCGGCGAGGGTTCGATCGCCGACATCCAGGCCCGGGTGCGGAAGGTCACGGAGACGAAGGGGAGCCCGTCATGATCCTGTTGAAGTCGCCGGCGGAGGTTCGCGAGATGGAGGCGCCGGCGGCCATCGTGGCGGGGGCTCACCGTAAAGCCCGCGAAATTGTGCGCCCGGGCGTCACCACGCGGGAGATCGACCGCGCCGTGGAGGACTTCATCCGCGAACACGGCGGCACCCCGGCCTTCAAGGGGTACCGTGGCTTCCCGGCCTCGGTGTGCGCCTCCGTGAACGAGGAGGTGGTGCACGGGATCCCGGGGGACCGCGTCCTGGCGGACGGGGACATCATCGGGGTGGACATCGGGGTCAAGTCTGGGGGATTCTACTCGGATGCCGCCCAGACGATCCCGGTGGGACGCGTCTCCAAGGAGGCCGAGCGGCTGCTTTCCGTGACGCGTTCCGCGCTGTACGCGGGCATCGCGGAAGTGCGGCCGGGGAATCGCGTGGGCGACGTGTCCTGGGCGATCCAGAGCTTCGTGGAGAACGCCGGGTTCTCGGTCGTGCGCTCGCTGGTCGGGCACGGGATCGGGCGCTCGATGCACGAGGATCCGCAGGTCCCGAACTTCGGGAAGCCGGGCCAGGGCCCGGTGCTGAAGCCGGGGATGGCCATCGCCATCGAGCCGATGGTGAACGCCGGCGGATACGAGGTGGACCAGCTCGACGACGGGTGGACCGTCGTCACGTCCGACGGCTCGCTGTCGGCGCACTTCGAGCACACGGTGGCGGTCACCGAGGACGGCGCGGTGATCCTCACGGAGGGGGCGTTTCCGGCGTAGGCCGGGCAGTCATGTCGAAGGAACAGGGAATCCAGGTCGAGGGGGTCGTGTCCGAGGCGCTCCCGAACGCGAGCTTCCGGGTGGAGCTCGAGAACGGGCACAAGGTGCTGGCGCACATCTCCGGCAAGATGCGGATGAACTTCATCAAGATCCTGCCGGGGGACAAGGTCACCGTGGAGCTGTCGCCCTACGACCTCAGCCGGGGACGCATCGTCTACCGCTACAAGTAGGACGGTCCGGAAGCAGCCGTCGGGGGGTTCGCTCGTGAAGTGTCGGACAGCGGTTCGGAAGATCTGCAACCAGTGCAAGGTCGTGAAGCGTCACGGGGTGGTCCGCGTGATCTGCAAGGCGAATCCCCGTCACAAGCAGCGCCAGCTGACGCGGTCGTAGACCGTGCAGCGCAGGAGGAGACCGTAGAATGCCCCGTATCGCCGGAGTCGATCTGCCGCCCAACAAGCGGATGGAGGTCGCGCTGACCTACATCTACGGGATCGGTCAGACGCGGGCGAGGAGGATCCTGGAGCGGACCGGCATCGACCCGGATCTCCGCTCGAAGGACCTGCCCGAGTCCGACACCGCGAAGTTGCGCACCGAGATCGAGAACAACTACAAGGTCGAGGGCGCGCTGCGGAGCGAGATGGCCATGAACATCAAGCGGCTGATGGACATCGGCTGCTACCGGGGGCTCCGGCACCGCCGCGGCCTCCCGGTCCGCGGGCAGCGGACGCGCACGAATGCCCGCATCCGGAAGGGCCCGAAGAAGGGCGCCGGAGTGACGCGCAAGAAGCCCGCGGCGCCGGCGAAGTAGGAGGAACCGAATGGCGGAAGCGAAACCGACCGCGAAGCCGCGGCGCAAGAAGGACCGGAAGGTCGAGGCCGTGGGTGTCGCGCACGTCCAGAGCTCGTTCAACAACACCATCATCACGCTCACGGACAGCCGCGGCGAGGTCATCTCGTGGGCGTCCGCCGGCAAGGTGGGGTTCAAGGGGTCCCGCAAGAGCACGCCGTTCGCGGCCCAGCTGGCCGCGGAGAAGGCCGCGCGCGAGGCCCTGGACCTCGGGTTGCGGCGCGTGGAGGTGCGGGTGAAGGGGCCGGGCGCGGGCCGCGAGGCGGCCATCCGTTCGCTCACGATCGCGGGGCTGGACATCTCCGCCATCCGCGACGTGACCCCGATCCCCCACAACGGTTGCCGGCCGAAGAAGCGGCGGCGGAACTAGGGAGCGGCACGCATGGCCAGGAACATCGATCCGAAGTGCAAGCAGTGCCGCCGGGAGGGCGTGAAGCTCTTCCTGAAGGGCGAGCGCTGCCTGACGCTGAAGTGCGCCATCGAGCGCCGCAACTACGCCCCCGGCGAGCACGGCCAGAACTTCCGCCGCAAGACGACGGACTACGGCACGCAGCTGCGCGAGAAGCAGAAGGCGCGCCGCACGTACGGCGTGCTGGAGCGGCAGTTCCGCGGCTACTACGAGAAGGCCATCCGCCAGAGGGGCCTGACCGGCGAGAACATCATGCGCCTGCTGGAACTGCGGCTGGACAACATCGTGTACCGGCTCGGCCTGGCCTCGTCGCGCTCGCAGGCGCGGCAGCTCGTCCGGCACCGGCACATCGAGGTGAACGGGCGCACCGTCACGATCGCGTCGTTCCAGTGCCGCGCCGGGGACAAGATCCGCGTGCGCGAGGGCAGCCGGAACCTGGACGTGGTGAAGGCCTCCGTGGAGGCGCGGGATCCCGCGTCCGTCGTGAACTGGCTCTCCGCGGACCGGGCGAACCTGTCGGGATCGGTGCTGCAGATCCCGTCGCGGCAGGAGATCCCCGTTCCGCTCAACGAGCAGTTCATCGTGGAGCTCTACTCGAAGTAAGGCACCGGACCATCCGAGGGCCGGCCGGGGACTCCGGCCGGCCGACTTCCCCGGGGCGGCGGCAGAAGATCACGTCGAGATCGCGGAGCCGCCGCGCCTGCACGAAAGGACAAGGAGACTCTCCATGACGATGAAGTGGAGACCTTTGACCATGCCCAAGGGGTTCGAGACCGACGGCTCGACCTCGACCGCCAGCTACGCCCGCTTCTCCATGCAGCCGCTGGAGAAGGGCTACGGCACCACGCTCGGCAACTCGCTGCGGCGCGTGCTGCTGTCCAGCCTGCAGGGCGCCGCGCCCGTCTTCCTCCGCATCGAGGGCGTGGAGCACGAGTTCACCACGGTGCGCGGCGTCCGCGAGGACGTCACCGAGATCGTGCTGAACGTGAAGCAGCTGGAGCTGCGCTACGACGGCGAGGAGATCCGCAAGGGCCGCCTCGAGGTGGAGGGCGAGAAGCTCGTCACCGCGGCGGACTTCGTGTTCGAGCCGGACGTGGAGCTGCTGAACCCGGACCAGTACATCGCCACCGTGAACAAGGGCGCGAAGCTCTCCATGGAGATCGGCGTGGGCACCGGCCGCGGCTACGTCCAGGCGGAGGGACACCGCCTCGAGGAGCAGCCGCTGGGCACCATCGTGCTGGACTCCGTGTTCAGCCCGGTGACGAAGGTCCGCTACGACGTGGAGGCCACGCGCGTCGGCCAGCGCACGGACTACGACAGGCTGAACCTGGAGATCTGGACGGACGGCTCCATCCGCCCGGAGGACGCGCTGGGACACGCCGCGAAGATCCTGAAGGACCACATCGCGCTGTTCATCAACGTGGACTTCGAGCCCGAGGTCATCCGCGAGACGGGGATGGACGAGGAGTCCGATCGGATGCGGGAGCTGCTCAACCGGTCCGTGGACGAGCTGGAGCTGAGCGTGCGCTCCAGCAACTGCCTCACGTCCGCGAACATCCGGACGATCGGCGAGCTGGTGCAGAAGTCGGAGCAGGAGATGCTCAAGCAGAGGAACTTCGGCCGCAAGTCGCTGAAGGAGATCCAGGAGATCCTGCAGGGGATGAACCTGCACTTCGGCATGGACGTCAGCAAGTGGCTCGGGACGAGGAGCGCCGAGAGGACCGGCACCCCGGTCTGAATCGGCGGCCCGTTCGCGCCGCGCGGAGTGGAGCGAGATGAGACACCGTAGGAGCACGGTCAAGCTGGGGCGCACGTCGTCCCACCGCCGTGCCATGCTGCGAAACATGGTCACGTCGCTGCTCCGCGAGGAGCGCGTGACCACCACCCTGCCCAAGGCGCGCGAGTGCCGGCGGGTGGCGGAACGCGTGATCACGTTCGCGAAGCGCGGCGACCTGCACGCGCGCCGGATGGCCGGCCGCGTGGTGCAGGACAACGCCGTGCTCAAGAAGCTGTTCGACGACATCGGGCCGCGGTTCGCCGACCGGCAGGGCGGGTACACCCGCATCCTGAAGACCGGCTTCCGCGCCGGGGACAACGCCGAGATGTCCCTGCTCGAGCTCCTTCCGGACGAGAAGGCCCTGGCCCGCGCGGCCGAGGCCGCGGCCGCCGAGGCGGAAGCCAAGCCGAAGGGCAAGGCGAAGCCCAAGAAGAAGGAGCCCAAGCCGAAGGGGGAGAGGCTGCGCGAGCGCCCCGTCCGCGAGAAGGTCGCCAAGGCCCCGGCCAAGGGCGGCGGAGCGCGGAAGGCGCCGCGGAAGGCCAGCAAGCGGGGCGACTGACCGCCGGCGCCATCGGATCCCACGGAAGCCCCCGAGCCCGCGCTCGGGGGCTTCTTCGCTCGTGGTGCGCAGATTGCGGACGATCCGGCGAACGCCCGTCGCCACAATCACTTGTGCGAATCGGCACCGGCCGGCGGGCAACTCCCGTCGCTGCCGGCGATTGCCCCATCCGATCCGCCACCTCCGCACCCCTGTCGTCAGGTCCGGCGGGCGGGGTGCCGATGAAGGATGAGCGACCGTCCGGCTGCCGGTGCGGCGGCCGGGCGCTCGCGCGTTCTCAGGCGAGGCTGGAATCGATTGGATCCCTCGGACGCCGTTCGCCCCGACTTCCCCTCCGGCTTCCTGGGCGCGCTTCCGGCGCTGCTCGAGAGCCCGGGTGTCGGCCTCGTGGCGGTGGGCCGGGACGGGACGATTCGCGGTTGGTCGTCCGGCGCGGAGGCCCTCCTGGGGTTCGCTGCCGGGGATGTCCTGGGGCGCCCGGCGGCGGAGCTGTTCCCCGGCGTGGCGCCCGACCCGACCAGCACCCCGGCGGGGCCCGAGAGCGCCCGGCCTTCGGAGCAGGCGGCCACGCTGGCGGCCAAGTCCGGTCTGCCGGTCGCCTGCGGGGTCTTGCGGCTGGCGTCCCCGGAAGGCGGGTCCCTGCTCCTGCTGACGGACCGCCGGGTGGAGGCCGGGGCGTCCCTGGCGCTGCGCGCGGCGCGAACCCTGGTGGGGCTCATGGGGGGCGAGACGCTGTCGCTCGACCCCGGCGGACGGATCCGCGAGCGGATGGCTCCGGCGGGAGAGGGCGGCGGGGAGCAGGACGCCTGGATCGGCCGCCACGTGGCGGACCTCCTGGGCGGGGACCGGCGGGAGGTGCTGGCCGGCCTGCGGCACGCCGCCCGGGAGGGGCGCTGGCAAGGCGCCGTGGCGGCGGGCGGGGGCCGGATTCCCGTCACGCTCGCGGCGGTCCGGGATGACGCGGGGGCGCTGCTGGGGTTCGTCGGGGCCCGCCCGCCGACGGCCGCGGACGAGTGCCCGGGGCTGTTCCGCGACGCGCCCCTCGCCATGCTGCTCCTGGACGGCGCTCTCCGCGTCCGGGAGATCAATCGCGAGATGACCGCCCTGTCGGGGGCGCTCCCGGCGGATCCGCGGGGACTCGACGCCCGCTCGCTGGCGCTGTTCCAGAACCGGGACGTCCAGGCGGCGCTGGACGGCCTGCTGGCCGGCTACGACTTCGACCTCCCGGAGGTCCGGCTCGCGGGGACTTCCGAGCGGCCCGGCGCGCTGGTGCGGCTCCAGGGGCGGCGCCTCGCGGGGGCGGCGGGCTCCGGCTTCCTGGTCGCGCTCGTCCCGCGGGACGCGAACAGCGACGTGGAGCGGCAGCTCCTCCGCGCGCAGAAGATGGAGTCCATCGGGAACTTCGCGAGCGGCCTGGCGCACGACTTCGGCAACTTCGTGGCGGTGATCCTGGGGAAGGCCGGCGTGCTGCGCGTGAAGCTCCCCGAGGATCCGCACATCACGCGCGACCTGGACGACATCGAGACCGCGGCGAAGCGCGCGCAGCACCTCGCGCAGGAGCTCATGAAGTTCGCGCGCGGCGGCCGCAACCGCGTGAGCCGGCTGGACGTGAACCGGCTCCTCGACGAGGTGGGCGCGCTCATCCGCACGAGCGTGGGCAAGCGCATCACGCTCGACGTGCGCCTCGAGGACGGCCTGCCGCCCATCGACGGGGACGAGGTGGAGCTGCAGCAGCTCGTCCTGAACCTGTGCCTGAACGCGCGCGACGCGATGCCCAACGGTGGGCGGCTGATCGTGGAGACGCGCCCGTTGTCGGAGGCGCAGGCGCGACGCCTTGCCGAGGACGGCAGCGTCGCCGCCGGCGTGTCGATCGTCGTGCGGGACACCGGCAGCGGCATCCCGCCCGACGTCCTGGAGCGGATCTTCGAGCCCTTCTTCACCACGAAGCACGAGGGGAACAAGGGTGCCGGACTGGGCCTGGCGATGGTGTACGGGATCGTGCGCCGTCACGGCGGCGCCATCGACGTGAAGAGCCGGCTCGGGATGGGAACCGCGTTCGAGATCCTGCTCCCGGCCGCCGGGCCCGGGGGCGCCGCGCCGGACGGGTCGTTCACGCTCGTGGTGGACGACGAGCCGGCGTTCGGCGAGATGATCCGCCTGATCCTGGAGGAGGACGGCCAGCGCGTGAAGCTGGCGGCGAACGGGATCGAGGCGCTCCGCATCATCCGCGAGGAGCTGCAGTCCCTCGCGGTGGTGATCCTGGATCTGCGGATGCCCGGGGTGGACGGGCTGGCGGTGCTGGAGGAGTTGCGGGAGCTGGCGCCGCAGCTGCCGGTGCTCGTGACCACGGGCTACGCCGGTCCGGAGGAGAAGCAGCAGGCCCTCACGCGGGGAGCGCGGCGGGTCCTGGAGAAGCCGTACCGGGTGGCCGAGCTGCGGCAGGCGCTGCAGGAAGTGATGTCCGGCGATGCGCGGGCGCCCCAGTAGGCGCGAGGGCCTCCGTCCGGCCGCCGCCGCGGGCGGGCTCCCGGCACTCCGCCCGCCCGCCGCGTTGACACCGGGGCGCCCTTGCCCTATCGTCCCACGGCCAAACGCGGGCATCCGCCGCAGGATCCACTCCTCGGTAGCTCAATGGTAGAGCATTCGGCTGTTAACCGAAGGGTTGCAGGTTCGAGTCCTGCCCGAGGAGCCAGATCCGCGAGTAGGGGCCGTCCGGCTGCGGGAAGTCCGCCGAGCCGAGAGACCCGGGATCCGGGACCCTGAAGCCCGCAACCGACCCACGAGGAGGGTGTCGCGCCCTCCCTTCGAAGAGAGCCCGCCCGCTGTCATCGATCCCCGCACTCCCTTGCTCCGGCCCCGTGGGGCGCTCCGCGCGCTTCCGCTCGCCCGGCACGGCGCGGCCGGAAGTCGCATTTCGCCGCACGTTCGTCCGGTCCGGGGTACGATCCGCGCGCGGGCCGCGGCGGGCGGGGAAGGAGCGTCCATGCGCATCACCGGCACCGTGAAGTGGTTCAACGACGAGAAGGGCTTCGGCTTCATCGCGCGCGACGACGGCCAGAAGGACGTCTTCGTCCACCACTCCGCCATCCGGCAGCCCAACGGCGGCTTCCGCTCGCTCGCCGAGGGGCAGCGCGTGGAGTTCGACGTGGTGGCGGGGACCAAGGGTCCCGCGGCGGAGAACGTGACGAGGATCGACGGCTGACGGCGGGATCGGGCAGGATCACGGAGGGGGCGCGTTGGCGCGCGACCCCCGCGAGACGACAGGGCGGTCGGGGGGGCGGCGCGGCGCGCCGGCTCGCGGGCGTCGAGGAGGAGAGATGCCGGTAGAGACGACAGGGCGGGCGACGCTCGCGGAGGAACCCCGGACGCAGCACGTCCCCGCTTCCGGGACGGCGGCGATGGAGGACGACCCCATTCCCGAGGGCATCCGGCGGTTCGGCTGGGATCGCATCAACCCGCCGCACTTCTGGGCGATCGGTGCGCTGCACGTGGCCTGCCTCTTCGCACCGGCCACGTTCAGCTGGAGCGCGCTCGCCGTGGCCGTGGGGCTGTACTGGCTCGCCTGCGGCCTGGGGATCTCGATGGGCTACCACCGGCTGCTGACCCACCGCGGGTTCGAGACCTCGCCGCTGTTCCGCCGCACGCTCGCCGTGCTGGGCACGCTGAGCTACCAGGGCGGGCCCCTGTCGTGGGTGGGCGTACACCGGCTGCACCACCGGGACTCGGACGACGAGGCCGACCCGCACTCCCCCCGGCACGGGTTCCTCTGGGCGCACCTGCTCTGGTGCGTGGTGTACGACCCCCTCGGACGCGACGTCACGATGGCCGCGAAGGACCTCCGCAAGGAGCGGTTCATGGTGTGGCTGGAGAAGTACTTCTGGCTGCCGCAGGTCGTCCTGGGCGTGGTCCTGTGGTTCCTGGGCGGCTGGTCCTGGGTGGTCTGGGGCGTCGCCGTCCGGACCGTGTTCACATATCACGCCACCTGGCTCGTGAATTCGGCCTCCCACACCTGGGGTTACAAGAACTTCGCCACGGACGACGATTCGAAGAACAACCCCTGGGTGGCCTTGATTTCGTGGGGCGAGGGCTGGCATAACAACCACCATGCGCACCAGCGATCGGCCCGGCACGGGCTCCGCTGGTACGAGTTCGATCCCACGTGGCTGCAGCTGAAGCTGCTGGAGGCCGTGGGAGTGGTGCGCAACGTCTACGCCGCACCCGCGCCGAAGTAGCGCACGGGCGGCGGCACGGAAGCCGGCCTCGCGCCGGCCGGGATATCGAGGCGCCGGAAGGCGGCTCGAGAAGGACGCTGCCCGCGGTGGGGAGCGTCACCGACGCGGGAGGTTCCCGCGAACATGAGAAGTCGGACGTGGGGATGTTCTTGCGAAGCAGGCCCGGACTCCGACGCAGCGACAAAGGAGACCGGGGATGCGTGTGACCGGCACCGTGAAGTGGTTCAATGACGAGAAGGGCTTCGGCTTCATCACGCGCGACGACGGGCAGAAGGACGTCTTCGTGCACCACTCCGCCATCCGGATGGAGGGCTTCCGCAGCCTCACCGAAGGGCAGCGGGTGGAGTTCGACGTGGTCGCCGGCACGAAGGGCCCGGCCGCCGAGAACGTGACGAAGGTCCAGCAGTAGCTCCTGCAACGGGACCGCTCGTCGGGGCCCCGCCGGGAAACCGGCGGGGCCCTCGTCGTTCCGGCGTGGTACCCTGCCCCGACTCCACCCCTGGGACGGAGGCGGACTCGTGTCGGCACGTGGCGGCATCACCCAGCCGGACCTCGCCCTGCTTCTCCTGCGCCTCCTGGTCGGCGCCAGCCTCGTGGCTTTCCACGGCTGGGCGAAGATCACCGGCGGTCCGGAGCGGTGGGAAGGCATCGGCGGCGCGATGGGGAACCTGGGGATCACCTTCCTGCCGGTCGTCTGGGGCTTCCTGGCGGCGTTCTCCGAGTCGGTGGCCGCCGCGCTCGTGGCGCTGGGGATCCTGGCGCGCCCGGCGGCCGCGATGGTGGCGTTCACGATGCTCGTGGCGGCGGTGCACCACCTGAGCCTGCCGGCGGGCGAGCCGGGCTCGGGCTGGAAGGCGGCGTCGCACGCCCTGGAGCTCTGCACGGTGTACACGGCGCTCCTGATCACCGGCCCGGGGCGGTACCGGGTCCTGTTCGGCCGATGAGCGCCGGCCTGCCCGTGGCGGGGATCGCCGCCCGCGTATCCTGGGACGAGTACTTCATGAACATCGCGCGCCAGGTGGCCACGCGCGCCACCTGCGACCGCAAGCACGTGGGTGCGGTGATCGTGCGGGACAAGACGATCCTCTCCACGGGATACAACGGCTCCATCCGCGGCCTGCCGCACTGCAGCGACGCGGGCCACCTGATGGAGGACGGCCACTGCGTGCGCACGGTGCACGCGGAGGCGAACGCCATCTGCCAGGCCGCGCGCAACGGCGTGCGCATCGAGGGCGCGGACATCTACACCACGGCCAGCCCGTGCTGGAGCTGCTTCCGCCTGATCGCCAACTCGTCCATCCGCAGGATCTGCTACGGGGAGTTCTACCGCGATCGCCGGTCGATCGAGATCGCCGCGGAGCTGGGGATCGAGCTGGTGGACCTGAGCGGGCTCGCGGCCGGCGTGCCGCGACCTCCGGGCTAGGGCGCGCCGCGCGTCACGTGCGCAGGTAGGACGCTCCGTTCAGGTCCACGATGCAGCCCGTCATGGATGCGGGCGCGTCCAGCCCGAGGAAGACGAGCGCGGCGGCCACCTCGTCGGCCGTGGCCACGCGGCCGAGCGCTGTCTCGGCGCGGATCGCCTCCCCGCGGGCGCCGGCCAGGAAGTCCGCGGCCATGTCGGTGTCCACCCAGCCCGGGGCCAGCGTGAAGACGTGCACGCCGCTGCGGCCGAGCGCGCGCGCCAGAGACTGGCCGGCGATGTTCAGGCCCGCCTTGCTGGCCGCGTAGGCCGGGCCCTCGGGCTCGCCCCGGAAGGCGCCGCGCGAGGTGACGTTCACGATGCGCCCCCCGCCGCGCGCCGCCATGTGCCGGGCCGCGAAGTACATGAGGTGCACGGGGGCCGTGAGGTTCGCGGCGATCGTGCGATCCCAGGCGCCGCTCCACCGCGCGAAGCCGGTCTCCAGCACCTTGTGCTCCTCCCACAGGCCCGCGTTGTTCACCAGCACGTCCAGCGAGCCGGCCGCCTCCAGCGCCCGGTCGAACAGCCGCTGCGCGCCGTCCGGGGTCGCGAGGTCCGCGTCCACGAGGGCGTGCGGTCCGCCCGGCAGGGCCGCGTGCACGGCCGCGGCGGCGTCGCGGTTCGTGGCGTAGTGGACCACCACGCGCGCGCCGCGTGCGGCGAAGGCGAGGGCGGTCGCCCGTCCGATGCCCCGGGACGCCCCGGTCACGAGGACGTTCATGGCGCTCCCGCCGCCGCGAGTTCGCCGCCCCCGTCGAGCAGCGCGCGCACCGGCGCCGCGAGCTCCCGGGCGATGATCTCGTGGCCCGTGTCGTTCCAGTGACCGCGCCGCTTCGTCACGGGCCACCAGTTGGGGTCCACGCCGCGCTCGCGGGACGCCCGGAGCGCCGGCTGCGGGTCCAGGATGGGCAGCCCGGCCTCCTCGATCCACTCGCGGTAGCGCCCGCTCAGCGGCCGCTTCGCCACGATGGCCACCCTCGGATGTCCCGAGTCGTTCCACCGGCCCAGCTTCCCGAGGAGGCGACGGTTGACCGCGTCCTTCGCGGGATCCGGCGCATCCGCGTCGCTTCCCGCCCAATCCGTCTCGGCCTGCGGCGCGCCGTGGGCGGGGTGCAGCTTCTCCAGGACCAGGAGACCGGTCTTCCCCTCCTTCACGAGCTGCACGCACTTCCGCAGGAGCGTGTAGAACGAGAAGTCCCGCGCCGCGCTTACTGCCAGCTTGCGCCGGAACGCCGCGCTCTCCCGGAAGGAGAGGTCCACGACCACGGAGTCCCCTTCCGCACGGAAGCGCGGGCCGAGGTCCGTGGACTCCTGCACGAAGTCGTCGATCCCCGCGAAGAAGAGGACCAGATCCGGGTCGAAGCGCGACACGTACGCGTCCGCGTAGTCCGCGGCGCGTGCGAAGTTGAACCCGGAGAATCCGAAGTTCATGACGCGGACGGGTCGCGACGCGTCCGCGTTCAGCGCGGCCTCCAGCCGGCTGCGGAAGTGGCGGCGATCGAGGATCTGGAACCCTTCCACGAACGAGTCGCCGAGCAGCGCCACCCGCAGCTCGCCGTCCGGGCGATCCAGGCCCGGACCCGGGCCCGGGCCGAGGTAGCCCCACGCGTTCGTGCGGCCGAGGAAGAACCCCTCGTTCACGAAGAGCAGGGACATGTCCGGGCGAAGGACGCGGCCGAACCGTTCGTCGTCGCGGACGAAGGAGGGAAGGACCGCCCCGGACAGGCGCAGGAAGACCTCGACCACCGCGAGCGCGAGGAGCAGCCCGAGTCCCGCACTTCCCGCCGCCCGGATCGTTCCCGTCACGGCATCCCCCTCAGAACTGGAAGTAGATGAAGGGCATGGGCGGAGCCTGGAACATGTACATCAGGATGGCCGCCCACATCCCGGCGTAGATGCCGGTGCGGAAGGCCGGCCCCAGGCGGGCGAGGAACGCGTGGTCGCCGGTCGTGTACTCCACCACGTCGATCGCGACGGCGGCGGCCAGGTACGTCGCGGTGACGGTCAGGAGCTGCGCGTCGTGCGGGCCGCCGTGCCAGGCCAGGATGCGGCGCAGGAACAGGAACGCCGTGCCGAAGTCCGGGGCGCGGAAGAAGATCCACGTGAGCTGCACGAGCAGGTTCGTGGTGATCACCTTGCCGAGGTACGCGGCCACGCTCGCCGCGCCCCGCGGCGCGAAGCGCTCCGCCGGCTTGCGCTCGCCGAGCATCGCCTTGTGCACGGCGAGGTACAGACCATGCAGCCCGCCCCAGACCACGAAGGTCCAGTTCGCGCCGTGCCACAGGCCGCCCAGCAGCATCGTGGCGAAGAGGTTCACGTACGTGCGCACGGGACCCTTCCGGTTGCCGCCGAGCGGGACGTAGAGGTAGTCGCGCAGCCAGGAGGAGAGGGAGATGTGCCACCGCCGCCAGAACTCGGTGATGCTGGCGGAGAGGTACGGCTGGTTGAAGTTCTCCATCAGGTCCACGCCGAAGAAGCGCGCCGTGCCGCGCGCGATGCTGCTGTAGCCGGAGAAGTCGGAGTAGATCTGGATGGAGAAGAGGAGCAGGGCGGCGGCCAGCTCGGAGGACGTGTAGTGCCCCGGCGCGGCGAAGATCGCGTCCACGATGCGCCCGCACGTGTCGCCCAGCATCACCTTCTTGAACATCCCGATGCCCACCAGGGCGATGCCCTCCCGGAAGTCCTCCCGCCCGGGCCGGCGCCCGGCCGCGATCTGCGGGAGGAGGTGCGTGGCGCGCTCGATGGGCCCGGCCACGAGCTGCGGGAAGAAGCTCACGTACAGCGCGAAGTCCGCGAAGTTCCGCGTGGGCGAAAGGCGCCCGCGATAGACGTCGATCGTGTAGGACAGCGTCTGGAAGGTGTAGAACGAGATGCCCACCGGAAGCACCACGTTCAGGTGCAGGGCGTCGAGCGGCGGGAGGCCGAAGGACGCCGTCATCGCCTCGAACGAGTCCACGAAGAACCCGAAGTACTTGAAGAACCCCAGCATGCCGAGGTTGCCGGCCAGGCTCATCCAAAGGAGCGCCTTGCGCCGCCGCGGGTCGCCGGCACGGGCCAGGGCCAGCGCGACGTAGTAGTCCAGCAGGGTGGAGGCGAACAGGAGCGAGAGGAAGCGCCAGTCCCAGTAGCCGTAGAAGAAGTAGCTGGCGGCGACGAGGAACGGCGTCCCGAGGCGGCGCGGAAGGGCGAGCCACAACGGGACCACGACCGCGAGGAACACGAGGAAGACGACCGAGTTGAAGAGCATCGGGGCGGCGCACCTCGGGATCCGCAGCGGACCCGGCGAGGATAGCACGGTCCGCGTCCGCGGCGGCCCGGGGGCGCCGCCCGTCGGCGCCGGTCACTTCGCGGCGGGGTCCGCCTGCATCAGCCCGATGACGTTCCCCTCGGGATCCGCGAAGTACGCCAGCCAGCCGACGCCCGGGATCGCCGACTTGGGCACCGTGACGGCACCGCCGGCGGCCAGCACGGCACGCAGCGACTCGTCCACCGACGCGACGCCGAGCGTGCAGGAAACGGCCTGCCCGGGAGCCTGCCGCGGCAGGATGCCGCCGTCGATCCCCGGGCCTTCCTTCCCGGTGGTGGCGAGCCAGTATTCCGTGGGGCCGCCCCACGACTGGAAGGCCCAGCCGAAGGCGCGCTCGTAGAAGCGGCGGGCGCGGGCGGGATCGTCGGACGGGATCTCGAAGTGGACGACGCGGGACATGACTCCTCCTCGGCGCGGGAAGATCCGCGCTCCGGGGATCCCTTCCACACCCGGTCCGTGTCCTTTGGCCGTCAGGAGCCGGGGGGAAGGTACCGGTCCCGGATGACGGCCACGTGGTGCCGCTCGTGGCCGGCGAGGATCCAGGGAATCGCCCGCACCGTGAACTCCACGCCGGACGCGGTGCCGCGCCGCGGCCAGTCCCCCGGGGCGAGGCCGCGGAGGAGGTGGAGCGTGGCGCCGCGGATGGCGCGGAATTCCGCGGCCAGGGAACGCAGCGTGCGCCGGTCGAAGCCCGCCGCGGCCACCCACTCGTCCTGTTCCATGCCGAAGAGCGGGGCCCGCTCGCCCCGCGCGAACGCGAGCGCGCGGAGCGCGAAGACCCGCTCCACGTCGTTCACGTGCCCGAGGACCTCCTTCAGGCTCCACTTCCCCGGCGCGTAGCGATGATTCCCCCGGTCTTCGGGCACGTCCGCGAGCAGCCGGCACGTGGCCTCGCCCTGGTTCTCGAGCCGATCCACGATGTCCCCTTCGGGGATCCCGGCGATGTACGCCGCGTAGTAGGGGGCGTACTCGTCCGGACCGGGGCGGACGGACGGGGCGGACGGAACGGGCATCGGGCGACCTCCGGGAGCGGGATCCGGGCGCGGAGTGTACCGCCGGCGTGGCGCACGCGCGCGAGCCAGGTTGCGGGAACCCCGGGACAAGGTCACAGTGGCGAGGCGGAGGACCGGATGCTCGCCATCGTCCCCACCTTCCTGGCCGGACTGCTCGTGGCGGCGGTCGGCGCCGCCGGCGGGGCCGAGCCGGCGGCGCAGGCGGCGGCCCCGGAGGCGCCGGCGGCCTCCGGGCCGGCCGTTCCGACCGGCCCGGGGCTGCTCCCTCCACCGCCGGTGGTGTCGGTGGCCATGGACACCATCCGCGTGACGGCCACGCTTCCGCCCGGCGCCGCGCCTGCCCGGTCGGCGCCTCCGTCCGGGACGGAGACCCTCCGGGATCCGCGCCACGAGCCGCTGTTCGTCCAGTACGCGCGTCCCGTGCATCTGATCGGGCTGGCCGACCGGCTGGACCTGGATCGCGTCCGCTGGCGGTACGCCCCGCCGGCCGGCGGCGAGTGACGCGGCGCAGCGACCGGAGGCGCCATCCGCCCGCGGCGGGGGCCGAACGGTGCGGGCCGCAGGCGACGGGCAAGGGCGAGCGACCGGCCGGCAAGCGACGGGGGCCGGAGCGCTCCCGCTCCGGCCCCCGCCCGCGTGACTCCCGCTTCGCCGGGGACTACCGCTCCGAGGCCTCCAGCTCCGCCGCTCCCACCTGCTTGCGGATCCAGGCGGTGGTGACGGACTTGGGCCGCTCGATGGGCGTGCCGATCGCGCGGTTCACCACGAGCTGCGCACACATCCCGAGGGCGCGCGACACGGAGAACAGCACCGTGTAGTACGAGAACTCGCGCAGACCGTAGTGGTACAGGAGCGCGCCCGAGGCCGCGTCCACGTTCGGCCACGGGTTCTTCGCCTTGCCCTGCTCCTGCAGCACCTTCGGCACGATCCGGTACACCTGATCCACGATCCGCAGCACCGGGTCCTCGGGGAAGTGCTTCAGGCCGAACTCGCGGAACGCCGTGAAGCGCGGGTCCGTGACGCGAAGCACCGCGTGCCCGTATCCCGGGATGACCTTGCCGGAGTTCAGCGTCTCCCACGCGAACTGGGCCAGCTCCTCGTCCGACGGGACCCCGCCGAACTTCTCCTCGACCTGCAGGATCCAGCCCAGGCACTCCTGGTTCGCCAGGCCGTGCAGCGGGCCCGAGAGCCCGTTCAGTCCCGCCGACACCGCGTAGTACACGTCCGACAGCGCGGATCCGACGAGGTGGCACGCGTGCGCGGACACGTTCCCGCCCTCGTGGTCGCAGTGCAGCACGAGGTACAGGCGCAGGCAGTCCGCGAACTCGCCGTTCGGGTCCTTCAGCCCCAGCATCCGCGCGTAGTTCCCGGACCAGTCCAGGTCCTTCTGGAAGGGGATGCGGCGGCCCTTGTTGAAGCGCATGCGGTAGATGCCGGCCGCGATGCCCGGGAGCTTCGCGAGGAGGTCCAGCGAGTCCTCCAGGGTGGGGATCCAGTAGTCCTCCTTGCGGAGGCCCTCCGTGTACGCCGCCCGGAACTTCGACTCCCGCTCCATCACCAGGATGGCGGTGTCCAGCATGCACATGGGGTGGGAGTTCGACGGCATCGCATCGAGGACCTTCCACACGTACGCCGGGACGCGGGAGCGTTCCACGAGTTCGTCGTGCAGGGCCTTCGTCGCCTTCTTGTCCGGGAGCTCGCCGGCGACCAGGAGGAAGAAGATCTCCTCCGGCGTGCGGTCCTTGAGCTCCGCGATGGGAGTGTCCCGGACGAGGAGCCCCACGTCCGGCGGGACTTCCGAGGTGTCGCAGACCATGCACTTCACGCCGCGGGCGCCGCCGTACGCCTGCCGCACGTTCACCTCGCCGATCCGGTCATCCCCGTGGGCGGCGATCAGATCGTGGATCTCGCGCCGCCACTCCGGAACCCTGCGCTCCAACGTCTTCTGGATCGTTGCCATGGCTGCTCCTCGGCCGTGTGCCGGGAACCCGGCCGGCGACCCCCCTGGGCGCCGGCCCGATCCCCGCGGCTGGTCCACCGGGTACCCCGAATCCCAATGTATCGCGAAGCGCCGAGGCGGCAAACCGGGGACGCAGGGCCGGGGAGGGCGGCAGCGGGCCGGGGGCGCGGGGGAGAGGCCCGGGCGGGTCACCTGGGAATGGGGGCCTGGGGACATGCCCCGACTCGGTCCGGAATCGGCCGCCGGATCGCCCCGACGGGCCGCGGGAGGGCGTGCGCCGCCCGTCCCCGCGACCCGGACCCGCGCCGGGTCAGAGCGTCTCGAGGGACTCGATCTCGGCGAAGGACTGCACCCCGTCCTTCATCCACAACTCGCGGAACGGGATGGCCTCGATCTCCTCCCGGTCCAGCCCGTCCCAGAACGGATGCCGGTGCATGGTCACGTGGCCGCGCTCCTCCTCGTGCACGGACAAGGGCCCGGAAAGGCGGAAGTCGGCCTTCCACGTGCGGTCGTCGCCGGTCATGAACATCTGGTAGGCCTGGTCCACCGGGTTCCACTTCCGGCAGCTCACCGTGAAGTCGACGATGGGATCGTCGTCCTCGTAGACGTAGACGTTGATCTTGTCCCCCAGGTCCTGGAACGCGATCTCCACGGTGCCCTCGCGGCAGGGCAGCCGCCACGCGTCGCGGCGATGCATCAGGCCGCGGCGGGAGGTGGTGGCCACGCGGACCGGGTAGAACGCGGCCTTCGGGAACATGCCGCCCTCGGTGGGGAGCGGCGGCACGACCACCACCACCGCGATCTCCTGGTACGGCCCCACGGGGCTCTCCGTGAAGTCGAAGGCGTTCACGCCGACGACGCCGCAGCCGTGCTGGACCTCCAGCGGGCGGACGTGCGGCGGCAGCAGCCGGGCCACCGCCGTGGTGGGCATGCGGGAGAAGACGCTGACCGCGTGGCGGAACCCGTAGCGTGTCACCGGCATATGCCATGCCTCCTCAGCACGTTCGCGATGATGCGCGCGCCCCGCTCGAGCTGTTCGGGCTCGTGCGCGGCGGACACGGAGATGCGGAAGCGGGACCGGTGCTTGCCGACCGCCGGGTAGCGGATCGGGTGGAGATAGACGCCCTCGTGCAGCAGGTCCTCGCCGACGGCGAAGATCTTGTCGTCGTCGCGGATCATGATGGGGATCACCTGGGACACCGAGTCCCCGATGTCCACGCCCTCGTCCCGCAGCAGCTTCGAGAGGTGCCGCGTGTTGCTCCACAGCTTCGCGCGCAGCTGCGGCTCCGCGATGGCCAGCTCCAGCGACTTGCGCAGGCCCGCCGCGATGGCGGGAGGCATGGCGCACGAGAACACGTGCGAGCGGGCGAACCCGCGCAGGTAGTTCACCAGCTTCGCCGGCCCGGCCACGAAGCCGCCGATGCCGCCGAGGCTCTTCGAGAACGTGCCGAGGTGGACGTCCACGTCCTCCTCCACGCCGAAGTGCTCGGCCACGCCGCGGCCGTTCTCGCCGAAGATGAACGTGGAGTGCGCCTCGTCGATGAGGATGCGGGCGCCGTGCTTCCGGCACACGGCCACCACGTCGCGCAGCGGCACGATGTCCCCGTCCATCGAGTACACGCCTTCCACCACCACGAGCTTCTTCCCCGGGCACTTGCGCAGCTTCTTCTCCAGGTCGTCCACGTCGTTGTGCCGGAAGAAGCGCGCGTTGGCCTTGGAGAGGATGATGCCGTCCACCACGGACGCGTGCGCCCACTGGTCCGCGAGGACCCAGTCCCCCGCGCGCATCAGGCCGGCGATGAGCCCGAGGTTCGCGCTGTAGCCCGTGGGGAACAGCAGCACCGCCTCCTTCCGCTTGAACCGCGCCAGCTCGTCGGCCAGCCGCTCGTGCAGGTCGAAGGTGCCGCTCAGGATCGGGGAGCCGGACGCGCCGAGACCGTACTTGCGCAGCGCCTCCACCGCGGCCTCGATGACCTCGGGCCGGTACGAGAGCCCGAGGTAGTTGTACGATGCCAGGTTGATCAGCCCCGGGAGCTCCGTGCGCTCCTTCGTCTCCACGATGTCCACGGAGGGACGCGGGGCGGTGTGCATGGGGAGCCCGAACATGTAGTAGCCCCAGGGGCGCGCGTGGGTCCACCAGGCGTCGAAGGGGTCCAGCATGTTGAACGGGTCGTCGCCCGTGCCGGAGTAGAAGTTGCTGTAGTCGTACTCCGACACGCGCGCGGGCCGCACCGGCGCGGCCGGATCGGGACCGGCGGCGGCGGGCGCGGAGGAGGGGCCGGAAGCGTCATCGGACGCGCGGCGGGCGGAGGCGCGGGGCTCGTCGAACAGCCCGGAGTCCGCCACGTGGCCGGCGTCGGTGGGGCGAGGGTCGCTCATGGTTCCTCCCCGGGAGGGGTGGCGTCGGACCGTCCGCGGCGACCTGCTGCCTCGGGCGGCCGGGGGAACGATACGCCCGGCGGGCGCGCCGCGCCAGCGCGGGAAGGGGCGAACCCCGGGTTAGCGGGAGCGCCCGATGTAGGTGTCGTCCCGCGTGTCCACGTCGATCAGCGTGCCCGCCTCGATGAACTGCGGCACCTGGACCACGAGTCCCGTCTCCAGCGTCGCCGGCTTGTACGACGCGGTGGCCGTGGCGCCCTTCATGTTCGGCTCCGTCTCCGACACCTTCAACGTGACGGTGGTGGGCAGCTCCACCGAGATGGGATTCCCCTCGTAGAACTCCACCTTGATCACGGCCTCCGGCAGGATGTACTTCATGGCCTCGCCCACGATGTCGTCGGACAGCGTGACCTGGTCGAACGTGGTCTGGTTCATGAAGTGGTGGCCGTTCGTGTCGGAGTAGAGGTACTGCATCGCCTCCCCGTCCACGAGGACCTCCTCCACCTTGTCCTCCGAACGGAACCGGTGCTCGGTCATGAACCCCGTGCGGACGTTGCGCAGCTTCGCCTGCACGAAGCCGCGCAGGTTGCCGGGGGTCTTGTGGATCATGCTGTGCACGCGGTGGAGCTCCCCGTTGTGCAGGATCACCTTGCCGGGGCGGAGGTCGGTCGCTGAGATCATCGGGTCCTCTGGGTCGGGTCCTCGGGGGCGGGGGCGAAGGGCCCGCGGGGGTTTCCGGGGCCGCTCGATTCGCGGCGGAGGAGTCTAGCCGAAGGGGCGGCGCGGCGCCAGACCGCGGGGCGGGCCGGCACGGGGGCGCCTCCCGGGCCGCGAACCGCCGGCGGGCGCTCCGGACCGCTTTGACAGCCCCGGACGGGGCCCCTACCTTGCCGTAGCCCCGGCGCGGAGGAAACGGAGTGTCCGTGGGGACCCTGATCGTGGCCAACCTGGGCACGCCGTCCGCGCCCACCGCGCCGGCCGTGCGCGCGTTCCTGGAGGAATTCCTCTCCGATCCGCTCGTGGTGGACTACCCGGGCTGGTTCTGGCGGCCGGTCCTGCGGACCATGGTCCTGCGCAGCCGCCCGGAGCGCGTGGCCGAGGCGTACCGGTCCATCTGGCGTCCGGCAGGCTCCCCGCTGGAGGACGACACCCGCCGCATCGTGGCCGCCTGCGCCGCGCGGCTGCAGCCCGGCTGGGACGTGGTGCACGCGTACCGCTACGGGGAGCGCTCGCTCGAGCGCGTGGTCGGGGAGCGGGTCGCGCGCGGGGCGCAACGCGTCGTCGTCGTGTCCGTGTTCCCGCAGCGGACGTCCTCGAGCTCCGGGTCCATCGTGCAGGAGGCGGCGCGCATCGCGCGGGAGCGCGCGCTCGGGGATCGGCTCGTCGTCCGGGAGCTGGCGCCGGATGCGCCGGGCTACGTCGACGCGCTGGCCGCGCGCGTCCGCGACGCCTTCGGCGACCCCCCGCCGGACCACCTTCTCGTCTCGTACCACGGCATCCCGGTCCGGTACGATCTCGCCGAGCGCGGCCGGTACCGCGCGGACTGCCTCGCCACCACGCGCGCCCTGCTGGCGCGGCTGGGCTGGGCGGAGGAGAAGTCCACGCACGCGTACCAGTCCCGCTTCGGCCCGGAGCCTTGGATCGGTCCGGGCACGGCGGAGCGGATCGAGGCGTTGGCCCGGTCCGGCGTGCGCTCGCTGGCGGTGGTGACGCCCGGCTTCCTCACGGACGGGCTGGAGACGCTGGAGGAGATCGGGATCCGGGGCCGCGAGGCCTTCGAGTCGGCGGGCGGGGAGCGCTACGTGGCCGTTCCGGCCGTTGCCGATCACCCCCGGCTGGTGGACGATCTCGTGGCGCTCATCCCGGGGGGCGCCGCGGCCGAAACCGTGGCGTCGGCCCCGCGCTGAGCCGTTTCGGAAATCCGAAACGCCGGCGTCCGCTCCCGGTGACCGATCCGTGACACTGGGCGCCGGTCCCCCCGTAGGCTAGTGACGTCGGTTTCCGCGGGTCCGCGTCGCGGGTCGGTCGCCCCCGTCCCGGATCCCCTGCGAGGGTCGCGTGGAACGCATCGGAGTCATCGGCACCACGTGGCGGTCCACCCACGCCACGGACCTCGCCCCGTTCACCATCCCGCTCGAGGCGCGCGACGCGCGCCTGCCGGAGCTGCGCGACGCGCTCGGCGCGCGCGAACTGGTGTACCTCGCCACATGCAACCGCGTGGAGATCGTGCTCGTCGCTGGCGATCACGAGCCGATCGCGAGCTTCCGTCCGCGCGTGTTCCGCGCGCTGCTCGGGCGCGAGCCGGAGCCCGGCGAGGCGGAGCGCGCCTTCCGCGCGTGGGGCGGCGAGGGCGCCGTGGAGCACCTGTTCCTCGTGGCATCCGGCCTGGACTCCGCGCGCGTCGGCGAGACGGAGATCCACGGCCAGCTGCGCGACGCATTCGAGACGGCCCGCCGCCTGAAGCTCACGGGGCCGCGCACCGAGCGCGTGCTCTCCGAGGCGCTGCGGGTCGCGGCGCGCGTGCACACGAGCACGGAGCTGGGCCGCGGGCGCACGTCGCTCGCGGAGATCGCGATCGAGTGGCTGAGGGACCGCGTGGACCGGCACGCGGGCGCGGTGGCGCTCGTCGGCGTGTCGCCCATGACCCGGCGCGTGGCGGAGAAGCTGGCGCGCGTCGCGGTGCCGCTGGTCGTCGTGAACCGCAGCGCGGAGCGGGGCCGGGAGTTCGCGGCCGAGGTGGGCGCGCGGGCGATGTCCCTGGAGGAGTTCCGCACCGCGCCGCCGGCGGTGGAGGCGATGCTGTCGGCCACGGCGTCGCCGGAGCCGCTGTTCGGCCGCGCCGAGCTGGAGCGGCTGGCCGCGCGCACGCCGTCGGGCGAGCCCACGCTCGTGATCGACATGGCGGTGCCTCCCGACGTGGATCCGGCGGGCGCGAAGGCCGCCGGCGTGAACCGCCGCGACATGAACGACATCACGCGGGCCGCGGAGGACAGTCGCGGCGTGCGCGAGGCGCAGGCCGCGGAGGCGCGCGCGCTGGTGGACCAGGCGCTGGCGGAGTTCCTGGACCAGGTGGTGGACCGCATGCTCGCGCCCATGATGGCGGCGCTGCAGCAGCGCTACCGCCACACCGCGCTGGCCGGCATCGACCGGCTCTTCCGCCGCGAGCTCGCGGGGCTGGGCGAGGAGCAGCAGGCCGCGGTGCGCGCGTGGGCCGAGACGCTGGCCCGCCGCTTCGCGCACGTCCCGGCGCTGGGGCTGCGCGCGGTGGCGCACCGGCACGGCCTGGCGCCGGTGGAGCTGTTCTTCGAGGCGGGCGACGAGCGGCTCGCGCACGAGTTGCACGAGATGCTGGACGCGGCGCGGCACGTGGACAGCGGCCGCGGCGACGGCATGCTGGTGCTCGGCGCGGACGACCCGTGGCTCGAGGGGAGGGAGGAGTCGTGAGGCTGCGTCTCGGGACGCGGGGGTCGCTCCTCGCGCGCACGCAGAGCGGCCACGTGGCGGACCGCCTGCGCGCGAACGGCCACGACGTGGAGCTGGTGATCATCGAGACCGCGGGGGACCGGGACCGCACCAGCGCGTTCGCCGACATCGGGACCTTCGGGATCTTCGTGCGGGAGATCGAGCGGCACCTCGTGGACGGGGACGTGGAGCTCGCCGTGCACAGCTTCAAGGACATGCCCACGCGCGGCCGGCCGGACGAGTTGATCATCGCCGCCGTGCCGGAGCGGCGCGACGCCGCGGACGTCCTGCTGGCGCGGCCGGACGCCCTCGACCCCGCGGACCCGGTGCTCGGGCTCGCGCGCGGCGCGCGCGTGGGGACCTCGTCGGCGCGGCGCCGCGCGCAGCTCGCCGCGCTGCGGCCGGACCTCGCGCTCGGCCCGCTGCGCGGGAACGTGCCCACGCGCGTGCGAAAGGTGCGCGAGGGCGCGTACGACGCCACGCTGCTCGCGGCCGCTGGGCTGGACCGGCTCTCGACCGGTCCGGAGGCGCTGGATCTCGAAGGGGTGGTGGTGCGGCGGCTGGATCCGGATCGCTTCGTGCCCGCGCCCGCCCAGGGCGCGATCGCGCTGCAGGTGCGCGCGGACCGGGCGGAAGTCGTCGCCGCGGTCCGCGCGCTGGACGACCCGGCCGTGACGGCGGCCCTGGCCGCGGAGCGCACCCTGCTGGGCCTGGTCGAGGGCGGGTGCGACCTGCCCTTCGGCGCCCACGCGCACGCGGCGGGCGGGACGCTGCGGCTCGTGGCGGTGCTCGAGACCGACGGCGTGCTGCGCCGCACGGAGCAGGCCGGGACGTCGCCCGAGGCGCTGGCCCGCGCGGCGTGGGCGGAGCTGACCGGCGCCCGCGCGGCCGCGCCCGCGGGGGAAGGGGACGGACGATGAACGCGCCGGCGCCGGACGCTCTGGCCGGACGCGTGGCCGGGAAGCGCGTGCTCGTCACGCGGCCGGCGGACGCCGCCGCCGGGTGGATCGAGGAACTCCGGCGACTCGGCGCGGAACCGATCGCGCGGCCGTGCGTGGAGACGGAGACGCTGACGGCGAACGGAGCGGCGGCGCGGCTGCGCGACGCGCTCCGGGCATGCGACTGGCTCGTGCTCACGTCGGCCCGCGCGGTGGACGCCCTCGCGGAGATCGCGGGCGACGCGCCCGGGACCGAAGCCGCCGTCGCGACGGTGGGACCCGCCACGGCGGACCGCGCGCGCGCGGCGGGCCTGGACGTGCGCCTCGTGGCGGAGGGCGGCTCGGTGGCGGACCTGGCGGCGCGGCTGGCCGGGGTGCTGGCGGGCGCCGCGTCCGCCACCGGCGGCGCGCTCCCGCGCGTGCTCTTCGCCGGCGCCGAGGACGCCACGCCCGGGCTGGAGATCCTCGAGGCGAAGGGCCTTGCCCGGCTGGACCGGATCGCCGTGTACCGCACGATCGCCGCGCCCGCGCTGCCCGCGCACGAGCGCGAGGCGCTGGACGTGGACGTCGTGCTGCTGGCCAGCCCGTCCGCGGTACGAGGGTTCGTCGCGCGCGCGCGCCTTCCCGTGCGCGCGCACATCGTCACCATCGGCCCCGGCACGACGGCCGCCGCCCGCGACGCGGGCCTGACCGTCGCCGGCGAGGCGCGCACGCGCGATCTCGCCGGGATGCTGCGGGCCATTCCCGAGGAGGCCGCTCCATGAAGACCGCCGCTCCCGCGCCGCCGCTCGTGGCGGAGCCGTCCGTCCCCGGCCGCGCGCGCCCGCGCCGGCTGCGCGCCACAGAGGCCATGCGCGTGCTCGTGCGCGAGACGCGTCCGGCCCGGGACGCGTGGATCATGCCGCACTTCGTGCTGCCGTCGGCGCGCGGGGCGGAGCCGATCGCCTCCATGCCGGGGATCTTCCGCACCGGGCTGGACGACCTGCTCGCGCGCGTGGACGCGGACCTCGCGCTCGGCATCCGCAGCGTGCTGCTGTTCGGGATCTGCGGCGACGAGGCGAAGGATCCGCACGGCAGCGAGGCGTGGAATCCCGGGGCCGCGGTGCCGCGCGCGGTGCGCGCGCTGAAGCAGCGGTTCGGGAAGGACCTCGTGGTCATGACCGACGTCTGCCTGTGCGCGTACACGGACCACGGGCACTGCGGGTGGATCGAGGACGGACGCGTGCACAACGACCGGAGCCTGGCCGCGCTGGCCTCGGAGGCCGTGTGCCACGCGGAGGCGGGCGCCGACGTGGTGGCCCCGTCCGACATGATGGACGGGCGCGTGGCCGCGCTGCGCGATGCGCTGGACGCGCGCGGGCACACGGAGACCGCGATCATGGCGTACTCCGTGAAGTACGCGTCCGCGTACTACGGCCCCTTCCGGGACGCGGCGCACTCCGCGCCGGGACAGGGGGACCGGAAGAGCTACCAGATGGATCCGGCGAACGTGCGCGAGGCGCTGCGCGAGGCGCAGCTGGATCTCGAGGAGGGCGCGGACTTCCTGATGGTGAAGCCGGCGCTGGCGTACCTGGACGTGATCCGCGCCGTGGCGGAGATCTCCGAGGTGCCGCTGGCCGCGTACAACGTGTCCGGGGAGTACTCGCAGGTGAAGGCGGCCGCGGAGCGCGGCTGGATCGACGAGGCCGGCGTGGTGCGGGAGAACCTCACCGCGATGCGCCGGGCCGGCGCCGATCTCGTGATCACGTACCACGCGCGCGAGGCGCTGGAGAAGGGATGGCTGGAATGACCGGGACAACGGCCGCGCCGCAGTCCGCGGGACCCCGTTCGCAGGAGCTCTTCGCCCGCGCCTCCGCCGTGCTGCCGGGGGGCGTGAGCTCGCCGGTGCGCGCGTTCCGCGCGGTGGGCGGCACGCCGCTGGTGGCGGCGCGGGGCGAAGGGGCGGAGATCGAGGACGCGGACGGGCGGCGCTACGTGGACTTCGTGATGTCCTGGGGGCCGCTGATCCTCGGGCACGCGCACCCCGAGGTCGTGGCCGCGGTGCGCGACGCGGTCGGGCGCGGCATGAGCTTCGGCGCCCCGTCCGAGGCGGAGATCCGGCTGGCGGAGACCGTGGTGTCGCTCGTCCCCGGCGTGGAGCAGGTGCGCTTCGTGTCCTCCGGCACCGAGGCGGTGATGAGCGCGTGCCGGCTGGCGCGCGGCGCCACCGGGCGGGAACTGATCGTGAAGTTCTCCGGGTGCTACCACGGGCATGCGGACCACCTGCTCGTGGCCGCGGGGTCCGGGCTCGTCACGTTCGGCAACCCGAGCTCCGCGGGGGTGCCGGCGGCGTTCGCGGAGCGCACGGTCGTGCTGCCGCTGGACGATCCGGAGCGCGCGGAGGACCTGTTCGCGCGCGAAGGCGGGCGGATCGCGGCGGTGCTGATCGAGCCGGTGCCGGCGAACAACGGGCTGCTGCTGCAGACCCCGGAGATGCTGGCGACCCTGCGCCGCGTCACGGAGAAGCACGGCGCGCTCCTGATCCTGGACGAGGTGATCTCCGGGTTCCGTCTCGGACCGGGCGGCGCCGCGGCGCACTACGGCATCACGCCGGACCTCGCGTGCTTCGGGAAGGTGATCGGCGGCGGGATGCCGGTGGGCGCGTTCGCGGGGCCGCGGCGCGTGATGAGGCACCTGGCGCCCGAGGGCGCGGTGTACCAGGCGGGCACGCTCTCCGGGAATCCCGTGGCCATGACGGCCGGCCTCGCCACGCTGGACGTTATGCGGCGCGAGAACGGCTGGGCGCGGCTGGAGCGGCTCGGCGCGCGGCTGGAGGAGCGCGTGCGCGCGGCGTTCCGCGAGACGGGCGCGGCCGGCGACGTCGTGCGGCTCGGGTCCCTGTTCTGGCTGTCCCTGCAGGCGGGCGCGCCGCCCCGGGCCGCGGAAGGCATCGCGGGCTCGGCGGCGGACCGCTACCGCCCGCTCTTCCACGGGCTCCTGGCGCGCGGGCTGCATCTGGCGCCATCCGCCTACGAGGTGGGCTTCCTCGGGCTCGCGCACGACGAGTCGCACGTGGACCGCCTGGCCGCCGCGCTGCGGGAGCTGCTCGCGGCGGAGGCGGCAGGAGCACGCGCATCGTGAGAGCCCGCGGGATCCGTCGCATCCAGATCGTCTTCGCCTGCCTGCTCGCGGTCTGCGTGGCGCAGCTGGCGTGGTGGTTGACGGACGGGGTCACGTACACGCGGGACACGGGCCGCCGGCTCGCGGACCACCTGCACCGCGACGCGGCGGCGGCCGCGGCCATGCGCGAGGCGGGCATCCCGGTCGAGCGCATCCGGGAGCTGCTTCCGGAGCTGGAGGCCGGACCGGACGGCACGTTGCGACCGGCGGAGGCGGAGCTGGCCGCGATCCGCGAGGAGCGGGAGCACCGCCTGCACCGCTGGGCGTGGGAGGGCGCGTTCTTCGTGGTCGTGCTGCTGGCCGCCATCTTCGTGCTGGCGCGCGCGCTGCGCCGGGACGCGGAGCTGCGGCGGCGGCAGCAGAACTTCCTGGCGTCGGTGAGCCACGAGTTCAAGAGCCCCATCGCCAGCCTGCTCCTGGACACCGGCACGCTGACGCTGCGGGATCCGCCGCCCGACGCGCGGCGGCGGCTGCTGGCGCGGATGGGCGAGACGCTCGGGCGCCTGGAGGGGATGGTGGCGAACCTCCTCGAGACCGCGCGGTTGGAGGAGGGACACTTCCGGCAGGAGCTCGGTGCGGTGCGCCTGGCCACCGCGGCGCGCACGGCGGTCTCGGCCGTGAGCGGGCACGCGGCGGGGCACGACGTGGCCGTGGCGCTGGACGTGCCGGAGGAGCTGGTGGTGCGCGCGGACGACGCCGCGGTCGGCACGGTGCTGCGGAACCTGCTGGAGAACGCCCGCAAGGCCACCCTGGCGCAGGCGGCGCGGCCGCCGGTGGACGGGACCGCCGCGCTGGCGGAGGCGCCGGTCGCGGCCATCCGCGTCACGGCGCGGGCGGAGGGACGGCGCGTGCGGCTGGACGTGATCGACGGCGGCGAGGGGTTCGAGCCGGCGCAGGCGGACCGGCTCTTCGAGAAGTTCTACCGGCCGGGGAACGAGTTGCGGCGCGGGGGCCGCGGATCCGGTCTGGGGCTCTACATCGTGCGGCAGCTCGTGGAGCGCGGCGGCGGCAAGGTCGCCGCGCACAGCGAGGGCCCGGGACGCGGCGCCACGTTCACCGTGCACTGGCCGCGAGGGGAGGACACGCGATGAACGACCTGGCCGGCGGGAGCATCCTCGTCGTCGAGGACGATCCGGGGCTGGCGGACGGCATCCGCGAGAACCTGGAGCTGGAGGGCTACCGCACCGAGCACGCGGCGGACGGTCGCGAGGCGCTGGACCGTGCGCTCGGAGGGGACTTCGACCTGATCGTCCTGGACGTGATGCTGCCGTCCCTGGACGGGTTCGAGATCTGCCAGCGGCTGCGCGAGGCCGGCCGCGACGTGCCCGTGCTGTTCCTCACCGCGAAGGGGGATCCGCGGGACCGGATCGCCGGGTTGGAGGCCGGCGGGGACGACTACCTCTCGAAGCCCTTCCACCTGCAGGAGCTGCTGCTGCGCGTGGCGGCCATCGTGCGGCGGCGGAAGTGGTCGGAGACGCTCGCCGAGGCGGAGGCGCAGCTCTCCTTCGCCGAGAACGAGGTGGAC
The DNA here is from genome assembly GCA_964571855.1 of uncultured Gemmatimonadota bacterium. Classification (GTDB taxonomy): domain Bacteria; phylum ARS69; class ARS69; order ARS69; family ARS69; genus CAYYFX01. Next base: position 158,119 of record CAZNDO010000004.1, on the reverse strand, counting down.
TTCCGCACGTACCGAGGGAAGAGCTGGGACGGGCGGGAGCATGACCTCACCCAGAAGGAGGCCATGATCCTGCGCGCGCTGGCGGACCGCGAGGGCGAGGTGGTGTCCCGGGAGGAGATCCTGGAGAAGGTATGGGGTTACGAGGTGTTCCCGTCCTCGCGTACCATCGACGGCTTCATCGTGCGGCTGCGGAAGCGATTCGAACGGAAGGCGGACGCGCCCGTGCACTTCCACACCCTGCCCGGCGTGGGCTACCGGTTCACGCGCGACCCGGAGAGGAACTGATGCGCGAGAGATTCCTCCGGGCGCTGCGCGGCGAGGAGACGGACACCCGCCCGGTGTGGCTCATGCGCCAGGCCGGCCGGTACCTGCCGGAATACCGGGAGCTGCGGGCGAAGTTCTCCTTCGAGGAGTTGAACCGCTCGGCGGAGTTGTCCACGAAGGTCACGCTCATGCCGCTGGAGCGGTTCGATCTGGACGCGGCCGTGATCTTCGCGGACCTGATGACCCCGGTGGCGGCGCTGGGCGTGGACGTGCGCTTCGCCCCGGGGCCGGTGGTGGATGCGCCGATCCGCGCGGCGGAGGACCTGGCGCGGCTGAAGGAGCCGGAGGGGACGATCGGGCCCGTGGTGGTGGAGGTGGTGCGCGGGACGAAGGCCGCGCTGGGCGACCGGGCCGCGGTGCTCGGCTTCGCGGGCGCCCCGTGGTCGATCGCGGCGTACCTGGTGGAGGGGCAGGGCCGGAAGGGATTCCCCGCGCTGCGGCGCATGGCGCAGCAGGACCCGCGCCTCCTCGACGCGCTGCAGGCGCGCCTCGTGGACCTCGTGGCGCGCTACCTCGGCGAGCAGGTGGCGGCCGGCGCCGACACGGTGCAGATCTTCGACACGTGGTCCGGGCTCCTGGACGAGCGGTCCTGGCGCGCGCGCGTGCGCCCGCACCTCGCGGCGCTCCTGGAGCGCACCGCGGACCTCGGGGTGCCGCGCATCCTGTTCATGCAGGACGCGCCGCACCTGGTGGACGCCGCGGCCGGGCTCCCGGCCGAGGGGCTCTCGGTGGACTGGCGCGTGGACCTGCCGTCCCTCCGGCGGCGGCTGGGCCCGGGGCGCGCGCTGCAGGGGAACGTCGATCCGTCCACGCTGCTGGCCGGTCCGGACGCCGCCCGCGACGCGGTGCGCTCGCTCCTGGCCGCCATGCCGCCGAAGGGGCACCTGGTGAACCTGGGGCACGGGCTGCTGCCGGAGACGCCGCCGGAGAGCGTGGCGGCGTTCGTGGCGGCGGTGCGCGAGGAGGCGGGGCGTCCGGCGTACCGGGTGCCGGCCGCGGCGGACGCGGACGCCGGCGCAGGGACCGGCGGCCATCCCGTGTCGCGGGAGGTCACGGCGGAGCTTCTGCGCACGCACGATCGCGAGGGCCCGCGCTACACCAGCTACCCCACCGCGGTGGAGTTCCACGAGGGCGTGACCGCGGACACGTACGAGGAGCTGCTGGCGCAGGCGGACGCGGCGGCGGCGGAGCCGCTGTCGATGTACGTGCACCTGCCGTTCTGCGAGGAGCGGTGCCTGTACTGCGGCTGCCACGTGATCATCTCGCCGCACAAGGAGCGCGCCGAGCCGTACCTGGAGCTGCTGGAGCGGGAGATCGACCTGGTGGCGCGCCGGCTGCCCAACCGGCGCGGCGTGTCGCAGCTGCACTTCGGCGGCGGCACGCCCACGTACCATCGCGCGGACGAGCTGGACCGCCTGCTGGCGTTCTGGGGCGCGCGCTTCCATGCCGTGCCGGGCGCGGAGCTCGCGGTGGAGGTGGACCCGCGCGTCACCACGCCCGCGCACCTGGACGTGCTGGCGGACCACGGGTTCAACCGCGTGTCCATGGGCGTGCAGGACTTCACGCCGAAGGTGCAGGAGGCCATCGGGCGGATCCAGAGCCCGGCGCTCACGAGCGCGCTGATCGACCATGCGCGCCGCCGCGGCTACGCGGGCATCAACGTGGATCTCATCTACGGGTTGCCGCACCAGCGCCCGGAGGACTTCGAGAAGACCGTGGACGCGGTGATCGCCATGGGCATCGACCGCGCGGCGGTCTACTCGTTCGCGTACATGCCGTGGATGAAGTCCCACCAGCGTTCCATCGACGAGACGGACCTGCCGGACCGCGAGACGAAGTTCGCGCTGTTCGCGGTGGCGCGGGAGCGCTTCCTCGCCGCGGGCTACGTGCCGATCGGCATGGACCACTTCGCCCGCCCGGAGGACGAGCTGGCGCGCGCGCGGCGCGCCGGGAAGCTGCGCCGGAACTTCCAGGGCTACACGGTGATCCCGGCCCCGGACGTGGTGGGGCTGGGGATCTCCGGCATCGGCGACGTGCGCGGAGCGTACATCCAGAACCACAAGAAGCTGAGCGATTACCGCGGCGCGATCGAGGCGGGCCGGCTGCCGGTCATGCGCGGGCTGGTCCGCAGCGAGGACGACCGCATCCGCAACCACGTGATCCACGAGATCATGTGCAACGCGCGGCTCGACATCCGGGACGTGGAGCGCCGCTTCGGCATCGACTTCGCCGCGTACTTCGCGGAGGACCTCCGGCGCCTGGCCGCCCCGGGGAACGAGGCCCTGGTCACGGTGCGCCCGGACGCGATCGAGGCCACGCCGGTGGGCGAGCTGTTCCTGCGCAACCTGGCGATCTGCTTCGACCGGTGGTGGCGGGAGAAGCACGAGAAGTCCGAGAAGCCCGTGTTCTCGCGCACGGTGTAGGGAGGCGACGATGCCGCGGCTCGTGGTGGTGGGAGCGGGGGTGTCCGGTCTCGCGGCCGCGTGGGCCGCGCGCGCGGACGCCGCGAAGGCCGGCGTGCCGCTGGAGATCGTGGTGCTGGAGCGCGACGGGACGATCGGCGGCAAGGCGCGGACCGTGCGCCGCGACGGCTTCCTGGTGGAGACCGGTCCCACCTCGTACCTGGACGACTCGCTCGCGCTGGACGCGCTGATCGCGGACGCGGGCCTCGCGCCGCGCAAGCTCGCGGCCTCGGCGTCGGCCGCCCACCGGTTCCTCGTGATGGGGGGACGGCTGCGCGAGCTGGGGCCCGGCCCCCTGCAGTTCTTCGCGTCCGGCATCCTGCCGCCCGGCGCCATCCTGCGGCTCCTGTGCGAGCCGCTCGTGCCGCGCGGCGGGCGCGAGGACGAGACGCTCCTGGAGTGGGGGTCGCGGCGGCTCGGGCGCCGGGCGGCGGAGCGCCTGCTCGCGCCCATGGCGCTGGGCGTGGTGGCCGGGGACGCGGCGCAGCTTTCCGCCGCCGCCACGTTCCCCTCCATCCACGCGCTGGAGGCCGGCCACGGCTCCCTCGTGCGCGGCATGATCGCGAAGATGAAGCAGCGCAAGCGCGACCGCGCGGCGGGGCGGCCGGTCACCACCGGGAAGCTGTCGTCCTTCGACGACGGGATGCAGGCGCTGCCGCGCGCCCTGGCGGCGGCGCCGGGCGTGGACGTGCGCTGCGGCCAGGACGTGCGCGCGATCCGGCGCGGCGCGGACGGGGTCCTCGCGGTCTCGCTGCCGGGCGGCGCGCTCGCGGCGGACGCGGTGGTCGTGGCGACGGAGAGCGATGCGGCCGCGTCGCTGCTGGAGGATCTGGCGCCGCACGCGGCGGCGCGGCTCGCGGAGCTGCGCGTCCCGCCGCTGGCCGTGGTGGCGCTGGGCTTCGACGCCTCGGCCCTGCCGGACCTGCCCGCCGGGTTCGGCGCCCTCATCCCGCGGCCGGAAGGCATCCGCCATCTCGGCAGCCTGTGGGATTCGCACATCTTCCCGGGCCGCGCGCCGGCGGGGAAGGTGCTGCTGCGCGTGCTGTTCGGCGGCGCGGTGGACCCCTCGGCGCCCGACCTCGACGACGAGGCGCTGGTCGCGCTCGCGCTCGCGGAGCTGCGGCGGTACCTGCGGGTGGAGGGCGCGCCGGCGTTCCGCGAGATCGCGCGGTGGCGGAGCGCCATCTCCCAGTACGACCGCGCGCACCTGGCGCGCCGGCGGGACGTGGAAGGGCGGCTGGCGCGCGTGCCGGACGTGTTCCTCGCCGGCACGGCGCTCGCGGGCGTGGGCGTGCCGCGCGCCGTGGAGGCGGGGCTGGAGGCCGGCCGCGCGGCGGCGGCGCGATGCGCCGCGCCTCAGAGCGCGGCTTCCTCCAGGTAGCGCGGCACCGTCACCTCCCGCGGACCGCCGTTCCGCACGGCCTCCGCCAGCGAGAGCGCGGCGTCCTCCTCGCCGTGCACCAGGAACACGTTCGGCCGCGTCCGGAACGCGCCGATCCAGCGCAGGAGCTGCGGGCGGTCCGCATGCCCCGAGAAGCCGGTGATCTGGCACACGCGCGCGCGGACCTTGTGGTCCTGTCCCAGGATCCGCACGACCGGCGTGCCGTCCAGGATCGCGCGGCCGAGCGTGCCCGGGGACTGGAATCCCACGAACAGGATGGTGGACGCCGGATCGCCGATGTTGTGCACGAGGTGGTGCTTGATGCGCCCGCCCGTGCACATCCCGGAGCCCGCCATGAGGATGGCCGAGCCGCGGATGGAGTTCAGCGCCTTCGACGCCTCGGTGGAGCGCACGAACTCCAGGAGGCTGCGCGCGCTCGTGAAGGGACGGCTCTGCAGCGCGCGGCGCGTCTCCTCGTCCATGAACGAGGGGAAGCGGTCGTACACCTCGGTCACGTCCGCGGCGAGCGGGCTGTCCAGGTACACCCGCAGCCGCGGGATTCGCTTGCCTTCCAGCAACCGCCCGAGATGCAGCAGCACCTGTTGCGCGCGCTCGATGGCGAACGTGGGGATGACCACGTTGCCGCCGCGCTCCACCGTGTCCCGGATCACCTCGGCCAGCGACTCGTCCACCGCCTCGTGCCTGTCGTGCGTGCGGTCGCCGTAGGTGGATTCCATCACCACGGCGTCCGCGGACTCCAGCAGCGCGGGGTCCGGCACGATCGGGACGTCCCACTGCCCGAGGTCGCCGGAGAAGACGAGGCGCTTCGCCGCGCCGTTCTCGCGCACGTCGAGTTGCAGGACGGCGGCGCCGAGGATGTGGCCGGCGGGATGGAAGCGGGCGGTCACGCGGTCGTTGAGCGCGATGTCCTCGCCGAACGCCGCGCCGCGCAGCCGCGGCACCACGCGCTCCGCGTCCTCCACCGTGTACAGCGGGACCTCCGGGTGCGGCCCCTCGCGGCCCTCGCGACGATGCCGCTTCGCCTTCTGCGCGGCGTCCTCCTCGTGGATGTGGCCCGAGTCGCGCATCACGAGCGCGGCCAGCTCCACGGTGGGGTCGGTGGCGTGGATGGGGCCGCGGAACCCGTCCCGCACGAGCCGCGGGAGGAGGCCCACGTGGTCCAGGTGCGCGTGCGTGAGGAGCACGGCGTCGAGGCCGGGGATGTCCACCGGCTTCGGCTCCCAGTTCCGGTCCTTGAGATCCCGCTCCTGGAACAGTCCGCAGTCCACGAGCAGGCGCAGGCCGCCGGCCTCGACGTAGTGGCACGACCCGGTGACCTGCCGGTTCGCCCCGAGGAACTTCAGCTTCATACGCTTTCCCCTCGTGCCCTCCTCGGGCATCATGCGAGCCGGGTCAGTATCCGGGGCGACGCGGATCGGCGCAACCACGCCCCGGATCGGCGGGGGAACCGTGGCCGGCGCGAGGAGCAGGACCGGACGGTTGGCGGCGGCGGCCCTGGCGATCGGGGCGGCGGCGTGCGCCGGCCCGCCGCGGCCGGCCGCGGAGGAGCCCGCGTACGTGGGCCGGATCGCCTGCCTGGAGTGCCACGCGGACGAGGCGGCGCGGTGGGAGGGCTCGCACCACGACCTCGCGCTGCAGCCCGCCACCGAAGCCTCGGTCCTCGCCGACTTCGACGACTTCGTCTTCCCGCACGGCGCCGGCGCGTTCCGCTTCTTCCGCCGCGACGGCGCGTTCCTCGTGCAGGTGACCGACGGCGCGGGCGGCGCGCGGGAGTTGCCGGTGGCGTGGACGTTCGGCGTGACCCCGCTGCAGCAGTACCTCGTGCGCATGGGGGACGGCCGGCTGCAGGTGCTGCCGATCGCGTGGGACGCGCGCCCCGCCGCGGACGGCGGCGCGCGCTGGTACGACCTGTTCCCCGAGGCGATCACGGATCCGTCCGACGTGCTGTCGTGGACGGGGCCCGCGCTGAGCTGGAACCGCATGTGCGCGGATTGCCACTCCACCGGTCTCGAGAAGAACTGGGATCCGGCGATCGAGCGCTACGCGACGACCTGGGTGGAGGAGGACGTCTCGTGCGAGGCCTGCCACGGGCGCGGCTCGGCGCACGTGGCGTGGGGCCGGCTGCCGGAGGACGAGCGGGCGCGCCGCCCGGATGCGGGCCTCGAGGTCCGCGTGGGGAACGGGCTGCCCGGCGCGTGGATCCTGGAGGAGGGCGCCGCCACGGCGACGCTGACGCGGCCGCGCCCGGTGGAGGACCAGGTGGAGACCTGCGGGCGTTGCCACGCGCACCGCGCGCGCATCGCGCCGGACGATCCGCCCGCGCCGCTGGCGGACGCGCACGTCGTGTCGCTGCTCGAGCCGGGCCTCACCTGGCCGGACGGCCAGGTGCTCGACGAGGTGTTCGAGTACGGGTCGTTCCGGCAGAGCCGGATGGCGGCGAAGGGCGTGGTGTGCACGGATTGCCACGATCCGCACACCGCGCGCCTCCGGTTCGAAGGCGACGACGTCTGCGCCCGCTGCCACCGGCCCGAGGTGTTCGCGACGCGCGAGCACCACGGGCACGACCCCGCGCAGGGCGGCGCGCGCTGCACGGCGTGCCACATGCCCACGCACGTGTTCATGGGCGTGGACGCGCGCGTGGACCACGGGTTCCGCGTGCCGCGCCCGGACCTGTCGGTCGCGCTGGGCACGCCGAACGCGTGCAACGACTGCCACCGGGACAAGGGCGCCGCGTGGGCGGCGGACGCCGTGGCGAAGTGGACGGACGGGCGCGCGGCGGAGCGGCCGTCCTGGGGACCGGCCATCGATGCCGCGCAGCGCTGGCAGGCCGGGGCGGACGCCGGTCTGCTGCGCTGGATCGACGATGCGGCGACACCGGCGATCGTGCGCGCCACCGCGCTGGGGCTGCTGCGCGATCCGGGCGCGCCGCCGGCCGCCGCGAGCGTGACGCGCTCGGCGGAGGACGCGGATCCGCTCGTGCGGCGCGCGGCCGCCGGGTTGCTCGCGGCACTCCCGGAGGGACCGCGGCGGACGCTCGGCGCGCAGCTGCTCGCGGATCCCCTGGGCACGGTGCGACAGGCGGCGGTGCTGCCGCTGCTGGAGGCCGGCGCGCTCCCGCGGGGGCGCGCGTCGGTGCGCGGGCTGGAGGCGGCGATCGCGGAGTTCCGCGAAGCGCAGGCGTTCCTGGACGACGGCGCCGACGGCCCGGTGAACCTGGGCAACCTGGAGCGTGCGCTCGGGCGGGCGGAGGCCGCCGAGGCCGCGTACCGCCGGGCCCTGCGGCGGCAGCCGTCCTTCGTGCCCGCCGCCGTCAACCTGGCGGACCTGCTGCGGGCGACGGGCCGCGTGTCCGAGGCGGCCGCGGTGCTGGAGGCGTCGCTGGCGCTCGCTCCGGACGCGGGCGCCGCGCATCACGCGCTGGGGCTGGTGCGCGTGCTGCAGGACCGGCGGGACGACGCCGTGGCGAGCCTCCGCCGCGCGGCCGAGGTCGCGCCGGACGAGCCGCGCTTCGCCCACGTGCTGGCCGTGGCGCTGGAGGAGACCGGGCGGGTCGCGGAGGCGGCCACGGTGCGGGCGGACGCCGCGCGTCGCTTCCCCGGCTACCCGGCGGAGCCGTCCGGGTCGCGCTGAGGCGAACGGCCGCTGCCGAGGACCACCGCCAGGGCGACGAGCGCCGTCACCACCGAGATGATCCGGGTGGCGAGCCGCAGCGGCGTGGGACCCAGGCGCACCGCCACGTCGTGCCGGCCGGCGGGGATGTCCAGCACGAGGTCCCCGTGCCGCGCGCGCGGCGCGACCGGGTGCGGTGCGCCGTCGAGCCGGGCCGCCCACCCGGGGTAGTACGCGTCGCACAGCACCACGCGCACGGGCGCGGGCGCCTCGATCGTGAGGTCCCAGCGTCCGGCGCCGCGCCGCGAGGACACGACCGTACCCTCGCCGAGCAGCGCCACGCCGTCCCGGAAGGCGCGCGGGTTCGGCCGCTCCTCCACCCAGCGCGGGAGGTACTCGTCGCAGCCGGACGTGGTCACGCGCTGCTTCGCGAGGGAGTCGCCGTCCACGGCCCAGTCCGGGATCGGGATGGGGGGTTTCGGCCCCGTGACCGGCGCCACGAGCAGCACGGCGACCGCGGCCGCCGCGGCGGCGAGGGACGCCCGCACGCGCGGCGCGGCGCGGCCGAGGAGCGACGCGAAGGCGACGCCCCCGAGCAGGGCGAGGCCCAGCGCGGCCGGGCCGAGGAAGCGCCACGGGAACTGCACGAAGCGGAGCAGCGGCAGCGCGGCGTACACGGGCTCCGCGATCCGCATCGTCATGAGCGTGGACGCGACGAACAGGATCGCGCCCAGCGCGAGCAGCGGGCGTGCGGGCGCGGGCACGGGCCGGCGTGCGGCGAGCGCGGCAAGCCCGAGCGCGAGCGCGACGTACGCGGGCTCGAAGGACATGGGCAGCTCCTGCCCGCCGGGCGGCACCGTCGCCGGCGGGCCGAGCAGGCGCAGGGGCGGGAGGAAGTTGCGCGCGACGTCGTAAGCGCCCTCGAGCATCGCGTCCGTGCGGACGTACGCGCGTTCGGACAGGGCCGGTGCCCAGAAGAACGCCGTGAGCAGGAGCGCGGCGAGCCCGGCGGTGGCTACGGCCACGGCGGCGGCGGGGCGGTTCGCGGCGATGCGGACGGCCACGATCCCGGCGGCGGCGAGCCACGCCGCGCCCAGCATGCCGGTGATGTTGTGCGTGAGGATGGGGAGCGACGCGGCGACGGCGGCCAGGACCACGTCGCGGGGCGCGTGCGACCGCGCGAGGCGCAGCACGCCGGCCAGGGACCAGGGGAGCAGCGCCAGCGCCAGGTGCTCGGCCAGGTCCCCGCGGATGTAGACGTCGCGCACGAGGTACGGCGCGTGCACGAAGAGCGCGGCGCACGCGAAGGCCGCCGCGCGGTCCAGCCCGAGGCGCGCGAGGCGGTACGCCCCGGCCGCGGCGAGCAGTGCGGCGAGGATCGTGGGCACCTTCGCGGCGAACGCGAGACCGGCGCCGGCGGACGCCGCCAGGCCCGCGAGGACGAAGTACAGCGGCGCGTAGAACGAGAGGAACGGGTAGCCCGCGCCCTGGTTCAGGTCCGGGAACCAGCGCGCGGACCACATCCCGTCCTGCCAGCAGCGCAGCAGCTGCGCCACCCGGATGGGATACGACAGCCCCTCGTGCGTCTGGATCCAGCCCGCCTCCGCCAGCGGCCGCACGAACGGCGCCGCGAGCAGCAGCAGCGCGCCCGCGACGGCGAGGCGTCGCGCGAGGCCCCGGGATCCGGTCATCGCGTCCTCCGCAGCGCGGCGCCACCGCCTCGCGCGCGCGAGGATACCCGCGCCGTGCCGCCCGGCCAATCCCGTCCCCTTGGCCGGGATGCGCGGCGGTGCTAGCGTGCCCGCGGGAGGGGAACCGCATGCGCGCCGCTCGACCGGAACTCGCCGTCCTGGCCGGACTCCTGCTCGTCGTGCCCGCGTGCGACCGGCCCGGGGACACGCCGGCCCCCGCGCCGCCGGTCGTACCGCGCGGGGATCTCGCGGCCGACGAGCAGACCACGATCGAGCTGTTCCGCAACGCGTCGCCGTCGGTCGTGTTCATCACGAGCCTGGCGTGGCGGCGCAATCCGTTCCGCATGAACGTCGACGAGATCCCGCAGGGTGCGGGCTCGGGCTTCCTGTGGGACTCCGCCGGGCACGTCATCACGAACTTCCACGTGATCCAGAACGCCAGCGCGGCGAAGGTGACGCTGGCCGACAACAGCACCTGGGATGCCCGCCTCGTGGGCACGGCGCCGGACCAGGATCTGGCGGTGCTCCGGATCGACGCCCCCGCCGATGGGCTGCGGCCGCTTCCCCTCGGCACGTCCGCGGACCTGCTGGTGGGTCAGAAGGTGTTCGCCATCGGCAACCCGTTCGGCCTGGATCACACGCTCACGACCGGGATCATCTCGGCGCTCGGGCGGGAGATCACCACGGTCACCGGGAGGACCATCGGCGGCGTGATCCAGACCGATGCGGCCATCAACCCCGGGAACTCCGGCGGTCCGCTGCTGGACAGCGCGGGGCGCATGATCGGGATGAACACGGCCATCTACAGCCCGTCGGGGACCAGCTCCGGCGTGGGGTTCGCCGTCCCCATGGACACCATCCGCCGGCTCGTGCCGCAGCTCATCGAGAGCGGGCGCCCGGCGCGCGCCGGGCTGGGCGTGCAGGTGGCCAACGACTACATCGCGCGCCGGCAGCGGATCCGCGGCGTGATCGTGATCGATTCGGCGCCCGGGAGCGCCGCGGCGGCCGCGGGCATCGAGGGGTTGCAGCGGGATGTCCGCGGCGGCCAGCGCGTGGGGGACGTGATCGTCGGCATCGACGGGAAGCCCGTCCGGAGTCCGGACGACCTGGCGGACGCGCTGGACGAGTATGCGGTGGGGGACACGGTGCAGGTCCGACTCGTCCGGGAAGGGGCGGAGCGGACCGTCCCGGTCGTGCTGCAGGAAGTGGCCCAGCCGTAGCCGGCTCCGCCGGCATCCCGGGCCGGTGCCGGGTCGGTGGCGGCCCCGCGGCCGCCCCGCCCCCCTGGCGGCGCGAGGGCCGGCTCGGCTAGACTGGACCCGGCGCGTTCCCTTCTCCGGGACATCGATGGGCATCCGGTCCGGTGCGTCCCTCTGGTCATCGGCAATGGTGTTCGCGGCCCTTCCGGCCGCGGCGGCGCCCGGCATTCCCTCCGGCCTCGTCGTGGTGGAGCGCACCGCGGACGGCGCCCTGCTGGAGTGGGCGCCGGCGTCCGGTGCCCCCCGGGGCTACAAGATCCGGCCTTCCCCCTCGAGCGGCACGCACCCCGACCCCGTGCTGTACCCCGGCGGGAAGCTGGCGGCGTTCACCTGGACGACGGACGACGGCTACGACGACAACCTGCTGTACGAGCCCGTGTTCTCGTCGCGCGGGCTGCACTTCACCGCCTTCGTGAACCCCGCGCACCTCGGGATGGCGGGCCGCATGACCTGGGCGGACCTGGACGCCCTGAACGCCGCCGGCCACGAGGTCGCGAACCACACGATGAACCACACGGCGCTCATCGACGATCGCGCCATCGCGCTGCGGTACACCGGCGCCGAGCCGTGCTCGCTGGCGATCGCGGGCGGACGGCTGCGCACCTGGGTGGCCGGTGCGCTCGACCTGGACGTCCTGCTCACCGCCCCGGGCACCTACTACCTGGCCACGCTGGCGTCGGTCCTGGATGCCGACCCGGACTACGAGGCCGTCCGGCTGGCGGCCCCGGACACCATCTACGCCACGTACGCGCAGTTCCTGGATCCGGTGTCCGGCCGTCAGATCGGCGCCGGCGCGCCTGCGGAGACGCTCACGACCGCGCGTGGCGTGCACGACGACGCGGAGATGCTCGCGGAGATCGAGGACGCCCGCATCGCGCTGGAGGACCACCTCCGCCTCGCCGACCCGTCGTACCGGTGCCGGACGCTCGCGTACCCGAACCACGCCCACGCGCAGTGGGCCATCTCCACGCTCGCCGAGCTGGGGTACCTCGGCGCGCGCGCGGGCCCGGTGGGGTCGTGGCCGTACTACTCGCAGGGGTCGTACCGGATGGGATTCCAGACGAGCTTCGAGGTCCCGCACGGCGTGCCGCGCTCCTCGAACGCGTGGACGGAGGCGCAGACGCGGACCACGTTCCTGAACCGCATGGCGGTCTGGAAGGCGAACCGCGAGTGGACGGTGCTCATGGCGCACCACGAGGGCGAGGTGGACGTGGCGCACCTGGAGTGGAGCATCGATACCGTGGCCTCCGACCCGGCCATCTGGATCGCGCGCTTCGACGAGGTGATGGACTTCCTCCGCGCGTACTTCGTGGACGTCGGCAGCCCGCTGGACCCGGGAACGGGGAAGTGCCGGGCGTGGGTGCGCGGCCTGGATCCGGCGCAATCCCTCTGGGTGGTGGTGACCGCGTACGATGCCGCGCTCGGCGAGAGCGGCTGGTCGACCGAGGTGTTCGTCCCGGCCTACGGCGCGGGCACGGACGTGCCGCTCCCCGCCGCCGCGCCGTTCGCGACGCGCGCGTTCCCGAACCCGTTCCGGCAGTCCACCACGATCGAGTTCCTCGGCGGGCGCGCGGGGTCCACGCGGGTGCGGATCTTCGACGCGGCGGGGCGGCGGGTGGACGAGCGCGACCTCGGCCCCCTCGCCGGGGGTCCGCAGCGCTTCGTGTGGGACGGCCGGGCGGCCGACCGGACGGCGGTCCCCGCGGGGGTGTACTGGTATCGCGTGGAGGACGACGAGTCCGCGGTCACCGGCCGCCTGAACGTCCTCCGCTAGCTCCGGTCCCGTCCGCCGCGCGTTCCCAGTGCCACGCCCGAGAGCACGCACGCCGCGCCGGCCGCGATGCGCCACGTCATCGGTTCCGCGAGGAACACCGTGCCGACCAGGACCGCGACCAGCGGCGTCCCGTAGGCGATGAACGAGAGCTTCGTGGCGGGGTAGCGGTCCAGCAGCCAGAAGTACAGGCCGAACGTCAGCACGGATCCGAACAGGGCGAGATAGAGGATGCAGGCGAGCGCGACGGCGTCGAAGCGCGGTGCGGCACCCGCCTCGAGAACGGCCGCGCCCGCGCCCAGGGACGTCGCGCCGATCGCCATGGGGACGGCGGTCAGCGTGACCGGGTGCAGCCCGGCGCCCCAGCGCTTCGCGAGCACGTTGGACACGGCGGTGGCGACGGGCGACAGGAGGAACACGAGCGCGGCCGTACGCGTGCGCTCGCCGGCGAGAGCGGCCAGGTCCTCCGAGTAGATCAGCGTGATCCCGCCCAGGCCGAGGAGCAGCCCCGCCCACGAGCGCCCGGACGGGCGCTCCCCGGGGAGCAGCACCCGCGCGAGCGCGGCCACGAACAGCGGGAACGTGGCGAACAGGATCGCGGCCAGCCCGGAGGGCACCCACTGCTCGGCCCAGTAGACCGTGCCGTAGGACACCACGAAGAGCAGCACGCCGTTCGACAGCCAGATGCGTCGCGCGTTCCGTCCCGTCTCGAACGGGAGGCGGAACAGCGGGATCGCGAGGAACAGGAGCGAGGACGACACGGCGAACCGGAGCGCGGCGGCCGTGAAGGGCGGCACGCCGCCGAGCCCGATGCGGATGGCCGCCCACGTGGTGCCCCACACGAGGACGAGCACGCCCACCAGGACGGCCAGCAGGAGCGGGGACGGTCGGCTCACGGGCGTCGCCTCCCGGGCGGGGACCCGCGAGGGTAACCGCGCCGACGCGGCGCGCCCAGTCCGCGCCCGCCGCCCGGGTTACCGGGCGACGTCGAGCGCGAACCGGACCGGCACGACGACCCGCGATGCCACGGGCTGCCCACTTTGCAGCGCCGGGGAGAACTTCCAGCCGAGAAGCGCCCGGCGGGCCGCCTCGTCCAGCATCGGGGACTCGCTCGCGATCACCTCGACCGCCGTCACGCTCCCCTCGGCGTCGATCGTCACGGCGCACAGGACCAGCCCTTCGATGCCCAGCTTCCGGGCCATCTCCGGGTACTCCGGGTCCACGGTCCGCACGGGGGCGGGCGGGGTGGAGAAGGACTCGAACACGGTCTCCGGGGCGCTTGCCGCGGGGGCGGGGGACGGCGGGGCGAGCGCGAACGCGGCCAGCGCGGCGCCGATCGCGGCGCAGGCGGTGAGCTCCAGCCGGGCGCGGTGCCCGGCGCGGAAGGGTGGTTGGGCGGTCATCGGTCGGCTCCGGGTGGGCGGGCCCAGGGGAGGGCGCCCGCGTGTTTCCCACCTTTGCCGCGCGAAGCCGCGATCGTCCAGACCGCGCCCCACAGGGGTCTCGTCGTCGCGTCCCACATGCCCTAGGATCGCCGCCCCCGCGCCTGCCCGGATCCCCGATCCCGGGGCCCCGGGAGCGCGGAACCATGTCGCAGGAGACCACACCGCGATGATCCGCATGCCGCCAACTCCCGGGCGTGACGGTCGCTTCCCCTTCCTCCCCGTCGTCGTCGGCGTCCTCGCCGCGACCTTCGTCCTGCTCGGGCCGGACCGCGCGCCCGCCCAGCACCCCGCGATTCCGGGCGCGCCGCCGGCTCCCGCCGCCATCGCGCACGGCGGCGGCGAGGCGAACCTCGTGATTCCCGACCTGTCCACGGGCCGCTTCTTCGGCATGGACGGGCGGAGCGTGCTGATGATCGGGCTGATCGTGTGCGCCCTGGGCCTGGCCTTCGCGTGGGTCCAGTACCGGTGGCAGCGGCGGCTTCCCGTGCATCCCGCGATGGCGGAGATCTCCGAGCTCATCTACGGGACCTGCCGCACGTACCTGGTCACGCAGGGCAGGTTCTTGGGCCTGCTCTGGCTCTTCGTGGGCGCGATCATCACGTACTACTTCCTCGGCATCCAGCGCATGTCCCCGGATCGAGTGCTGATCATCCTCCTGTTCAGCCTCGTCGGCATCCTCGGCAGCTACGCCGTGGCCTGGTACGGCATCCGCATCAACACCCTGGCGAACTCCCGCACGGCGTTCGCCGGCCTGCGGGGCAAGGCGTTCCCCGTGAACGCCATCCCGCTGCGGGCGGGCATGAGCATCGGGATGCTGCTCATCTCGGTGGAGCTGTTCCTCATGCTGTGCATCCTGCTGTTCATCCCCGGGGAGTACGCCGGCCCCTGCTTCATCGGCTTCGCGATCGGCGAGTCCCTCGGGGCGTCGGCGCTCCGCATCGCCGGAGGGATCTTCACGAAGATCGCGGACATCGGCTCCGACCTCATGAAGATCGTCTTCAACATCAAGGAGGACGACGCCCGCAACCCCGGCGTGATCGCGGACTGCACGGGCGACAATGCCGGCGACTCGGTCGGTCCCACCGCCGACGGGTTCGAGACCTACGGCGTGACCGGCGTGGCCTTGATCTCCTTCATCCTGCTCGCCGTCCACGACGCCGCGGTGCAGGTGCAGCTCCTGGTCTGGATCTTCGTGATGCGCGTGATGATGATCGTGGCCAGCTCGGCGGCGTATCTCATCAACCACGCGATCGCACAGGCCCGCTACGGCGAGGCCCGGAAGATGAACTTCGAGGCGCCGCTCACCAGCCTGGTGTGGATCACGTCCCTCGTGTCGGTGGCGCTCACCTACGGCGTGTCGTACCTGATGATCGCGGGCCTGGGCGACGGGACGCTGTGGTGGAAGCTGTCCACCGTGATCACGTGCGGCACCCTGGCCGGCGCGCTCATCCCGGAGTTCGTGAAGATCTTCACGTCCACCGAGTCGCGGCACGTGCGCGAGGTGGTCAAGTCCTCCGAGGAGGGCGGGGCCTCCCTGAACATCCTGTCCGGGTTCGTGGCGGGGAACTTCAGCGCGTTCTGGCTGGGCATGGTGGTCCTGGGGCTGATGGGCACGGCGGCGTGGGTGGCCACGGCGGGGCTGCACGCGCTGATGAGCGCCGAGGCCGTGTTCGCGTTCGGTCTCGTGGCGTTCGGCTTCCTGGGCATGGGGCCGGTCACGATCGCGGTGGACTCGTACGGCCCGGTCACCGACAACGCGCAATCCGTGTACGAGCTCTCGCTGATCGAGCAGATCCCAGGAGTGAAGGAGCAGGTGCGCGCCGAGCACGGCTTCGAGCCGGACTTCGAGATCGCGAAGGAGCTGCTGGAGGAGAACGACGGCGCCGGGAACACCTTCAAGGCCACGGCGAAGCCGGTGCTCATCGGGACCGCCGTCGTGGGGGCCACCACCATGGTGTTCTCCATCATCGTCCTGCTCACGCACGGGCTGACGACGAACCTGGACAAGCTGTCCATCCTGCACCCGCCGTTCCTGCTGGGGCTGCTGGGCGGCGGCGCGGTCATCTACTGGTTCACCGGCGCCTCCACGCAGGCGGTCACGACGGGGGCGTACCGCGCGGTGGAGTTCATCAAGAGGAACATCCGCCTCGACGGCGTGACGAAGGCGTCCGTGGAGGACAGCAACCGCGTCGTGGAGATCTGCACGCGATACGCGCAGAAGGGGATGTTCAACATCTTCCTGGGCGTGTTCTTCGGGACCCTGGCGTTCGCGTTCTTCGAGCCGTTCTTCTTCATCGGGTACCTGGTGTCGATCGCGCTGTTCGGGCTGTACCAGGCCGTGTTCATGGCGAACGCCGGCGGCGCGTGGGACAACGCGAAGAAGATCGTGGAGACGGAGCTCAAGCGGAAGGGGACGGCGCTGCACGCGGCGACCGTCGTGGGCGACACCGTGGGCGACCCGTTCAAGGACACCTCCTCGGTGGCCATGAACCCGGTCATCAAGTTCACCACGCTGTTCGGGCTGCTCGCGGTGGAGCTGGCCGTCCAGCTCACCGCGCAGTCCGGGCCGCTCCTGGCGCACGCGCTGTCGGCGGCGTTCTTCCTCGTGGCGCTCTTCTTCATCCACCGGTCCTTCTACGGGATGCGGATCGAGTCCGCGTAGGCGGGGCGGCGCGCGGGCGGCCGGCCGGGGCGATCCCCGCCGCGCCGCCCGGCGCGGTCCTCGCGGCCCCGGCGACCCTCTGCTAGCATCGCGGCATGGGAGCGAGCGCGCGACGGGCGTCCGCCCGCGGGAGGGGCGCGGCGCCGCCGGGCGCGGGCGCGCGGTGGATCGCGCCGGCGCTCGTGGCGGTCCTGGCGCTCGTGACGTACGCGCGCGTCCCGGCGGGGAGCTTCACGCTCGACGACCTCGAGATCGTCCGGGACAACCCGCGCCTGGCCGACCTCTCGCGCGCCGGTTCGCTGTGGGCCACCGACTGGTGGGCCCACGTGCGCTACGCGGACCACGCACTGTACCGCCCGCTCACGCTGACCACGTACGCGCTCCAGCGCGCGGCCGGCGCGGACGGGCCGATGCCCTATCATGTCCTCGACGTCCTGCTGCACGCGGCGGCCTCGCTCGCGCTCCTGGGCGTGGCGCGCGGCGTCGCCGGCGACGCGCGCACGGCGCTCGCGGCCGCCGCGCTCTTCGCCGTGCACCCCGTGCACGTGGAGGCGGTCGCCGGGATCGTCGGGCGCGCGGAGATCCTGGGGCTCCTGGGCACGCTCGGGGCGGTCGCGGCCGCGCGGCGCGCGCTGGGGGCGCGGAACGGGCGGGCGGCGGCGGGGTGGACCGCGGCGTCCGCGGCGAGCTGCTTCCTGGGCGCCGCGTCCAAGGAGTCCGCGATCATGGCGCCGTTCGTCGTGGCGTGGACGGAGCGGGTGGCGCCGGCCGCGCGCGGCGCGGGCGCCGCGGGGCGGCGGTGGCGGCTCGCGACCGCGCTGGCGGCGTCCACGGCGGCGCTCCTGGCGCTGCGCGCCCGGGCGGTGAGCGGCGGGAGCGTGTCCGCGATCTGGGAGGGCGTTGGAGCGGCGGACCGCATCCGCACGGCGCTGCGCGTGTTCGGCGAGACGGTGGGGCTGCTCGTGGCGCCGGTTCGCCTGTCCGCGGAGTACGGGCCGGCGCAGGTGCCGATCGCGCACGGCATCGGGCCGGGCGTCGTGCTCGGCGCGGCGCTCCTGCTCGGGATCGCGGCGGCCGCGCTGCTGCCGGTGCGGCGGCGGCCCGCGGTGGCGTGGGGCGCGGGGGTGTTCCTCCTTCTCGTGCTCCCGCTGTCCAACCTCGTGTTCCCCATCGGCGTGGCGAAGGCCGAGCGCATCCTGTACGCGCCGTCCGCGGGGTTCCTCGTGGCCGCGGCCGGCGCGCTCGCCGCGCTGACCGCGCGCCGTCCCCCCGTGTTCGCCGCGATCACCGGCGCGCTGGTCCTCGCGGGCGGCGCGGCGGCGTTCGCCCGCACCGCGGACTGGCGCGACAACTGCACGCTCGCCGCGGCCACGCTGCGCACGGCGCCGGACTCCGGCATCTTCCTCGTGATGCACGCACGGTGCCTGCGCGACGCCGGCGATGCGGCGGGCGCGCGGCGCGTGCTGGAGGACGCGCTGCGCGCCGACCCGGCGCTCACGGGAGCGGCGCTGCTGCTCAGCGAGATCGAGGAGGCGGCGGGGAACCCGGAGGAGTCTCTGCGCCTGAGCGAGTCCGTGCTCGCGCGCGAGCCGCGGCACCGCGTGGCGCTCAGCCGCTCCGCCGTCCTGCTGCAGCGCCTGGGCCGGACCGGGCCGGCGCTCGGCCGCTTCGAGGAGTGGCGCGCGGAGGAACCGGACGACCCGCGGCCGTGGGCGGGTCTCGTGAAGGCGTACTTCGACGCCGGGCAGCCCCGTCGCGGGCTCGAGACCGCGCGCGAGGCCCTGCGCCGCTTCCCGAACGACGCGCTCGTCCAGAACAACGCGGCGGCCGCCGAGGCGATGGCGGGCGGGGCGACGCCCTGACGCGGTGGCTCAGCGGGGCGCGGTCGCGGCGTCGCCGGGGCACGCCACGGCCGCCACCACCGGCGCGAACGCCTGCGCGACGAGCGCGTTCCCTTCCGGCGTGAGGTGCACCCAGCTCACGAGCACGTCCCGGCGCGCATCCAGCGCCGCCACGACGTCGGCCAGCGGGACGTCGTGCGCCTTCGCCCACTCCCGCTCGGCGCGCATGAGCTCCGCGTGCGCCAGGAAGGAGAGCGCCGGCGTGGGCACGGTGCCGCCCTCCTCCAGCCGCCGCGCGAGGCGCCCCTCCTCCTGCGCGTAGGTCAGCCCGCGCAATTCGCCGCGCGGGAACTCGAGCGAGGTGGCCTGCTGCGTGGCCACCACGAAACGGATGCCGTGCCGCGCGCACTCCGCGCGGATGGCGTCGAGGGCCGCGAGGAACGCCGCGGGGCGCGAAGCCGCGTGCGCCCGCACGGCCGCCGCGTCCCACCGTTCGGCATGGGGGCGCGCGAGCTCGTCCGCCACGCGCACCAGGACGAGGTGGTCGCGCAGGGCGCGCCACGCGGCGCGGAGCGCGTCCACGCGGCGGAGCGCCCGGCGCACGCGGTGCCGGTCGCGGCGCAGCGACGCGTCGTTGACCCCCTCGTAGAACGTCACCACGTCCGGAGCCAGCGGCAGGGCCTCCGCGCGGAACAGCGCCGCGATCTCGTCCGCCATGAGGTGCGGCATGCCCAGGTTCACCACGTCCCAGGCCGCGTCCGGGCAGCGCGCCGCGAGCTCCGCCTGCAGCCGCTCGGGCCAGGTCTCCCCGTCGCGCGCGTGGTAGCCGAACGTGGACGACGCGCCGAGCGTGACCACGCGCACCACGCCCGGCGGCTTCGGCACCGCCGGCGCCGGCCCGCGGAAGCCGCGCTCGTTCACGCGGATGCGGAAGGCCTCGCCGGACACGGGATCGAAATCCTGCAGCACCGCGCCCGGCGGGTACTTGGAGTAGCCGTCCCGCTGGTCGTCGTGGCGCGCGAGCGTGCGCTGCGCGCCGCCGGCCGCGATCCCGTACAGAAGCGCCCGCGGGCCGGCGCGCACGGCGAGCAGGGCGCGCGCGCCGAACTCCGTGACGGCGAGCGCCAGCAGCATCGCGAGCGCCGTGAACAGCGCGGTCCGCGCGGCCGCTCGCCGCGGCGTCATCGGCGCGCTCGCCCCTCGCGGAAGATCCCGAACGACAGCGCGAGGCTCGGCCGCGCGCCCAGCGCGAAGACGGAGTGCCAGGCCACGTCGTCCGGCCCCGGGGAGGGGAGGAACAGCAGGTCCCCGGCGGACAGCACGTACAGCCGGCCCGCCTCCGCGAGCGCGCGCGTGAGGCGCGCATCGGAGTTCAGGATGCGCTCCACCCCGGGGAGATGGCGCTCCAGCGTGCGCAGGGCGCGCGCCGGTCCCTCGAACGCCGCGGCCAGCGGTCCGGGGGCCAGGCGCCGCACGTGCGCGGCCAGCTCGCGCTTCGGCAGCGCCAGCCATGCGGTCTTCCCCGCGAGCTGCGCGTACGCCACGCCGAGCTGGTCCGTCTCCGCGTCGTGGTGGAACGCGGCGCCGCCACCCGGGGCGTTCGCGAAGAGGATACGTTCGGACAGGCGCACCGGCCGGCCGGTGGCGCGCCGGAGCCAGGCGCGGGCCGCGGCGTCGCGCGAGAGGATGCGGCACTCCGGGAACACGACCTCCGCCAGCTCGTCCGCGGCGCGCGCGCGCGCGACGCTGGTGCTCCAGTCGTCATGTTGCTCGGAGCCGAAGGAGAAGCGGATGCGCAGCGACGGGTCGCGCTCGTCGCGCGAGATCCACGACAGCTTCGCCCAGAGGTCTCGCGCCCGGCCGCCCCGCACCCGGTCCGCGTGCACCTTCTCGATCTCGCGCGGGTCGGCGAGGTCCCGCGACGCTCCGCCCGGCGCGAAGACGCGCTGTCCCGCGAGCCGCCGCCAGACCGCGTCGCCGAAGTCGCCGCGGCCGTCCGCGATCCGGTCGAACAGCGCGCGCGTGCGACGCACGTCCGGGGTGTGCGCGGCCAGCGCGGGCCGCAGCGCGGCGGGGAAGTGCAGCGGCTCCGCCGCCGCCCAGAGCTCCGCCGGCGTCCCGGGGACGGGCGCGGCGCGTCCCGCGCGGACCACGCCGTGGGCCACGCCGCGCCGCGCGAGGATGGTCCCCTTCCCGCGCGCGCTCCACCGCCACGCTCGCCGGCGCGGGGTCCAGGGCGCTCCCCCCGTGCTCATGCCCGACCTCCCGATGCGTGCTTCTTCCGGTGGCACGGCCGGCATGATACGCCGTGAACCGGCCGGCCGGCGAGGCAACCCCGCGGGCGAGGAATGCCGGCGCGATGCCGCCGGCCGGCTAATGCCGGGCCCCTCCGTGGCCGATTCCCGACCATGGGCAGACTGCGACCCCACGGAGTGCATCCTGCGAGTCGGGTCAGGAGTCCGCGCCCCCCGCGACTCGCCGCGGTTCGGCAGGGTTCACTGATCCTGGCCGTCCGTGGCGCAGCCCGACGGTGGCACGCTCCGTGCAACCGAACCGAATGCTGATTCCTGAGACCCGGGGGGCCGGACCCATGACTTCGAAGCAGCGGGGCTTCACGCTGATCGAGCTCATGATCGTCGTCGTGATCATCGGCATCCTTGCCGCGATCGGGGTGGCGAACTACTCGAGCATGCAGAACCGCGCGCGCATCGCGCAGGTCATCGAGAACATGCACATCGCGCGGCTGACGATGGAGGAGTTCTCCACGCGCAACGACGGCAACTACCCGCAGAACGCGGCGTCGGTCACGTCCGAGGGCGCCTTCACGTTCAACGCGCTTCTGCCCGCGGGCGGCCTGCCGGACAACCCGTTCACGGCCGCACCCACGAGCATCGACTGGACGAACGTCCCGTTGACGCCCCCCGCCACCGACCCGGTCGGCGGCATCTCGATCAACACCAGCCAGTCCATGGCCGGCGGGGCGTGGGACCGGTACGACATCGTGTCCACGAGCGACACGGGCGCGCCGCTGTCCACGATCTTCAAGAACTACTGACGCGCCGCGGTCAGCCCGGCGAGGACCACCTTCCGGCCGCATCCGCGCGGTCCAGGAGGTCGTTCACGCGCCCGACCAGCGCGCGCACCTCCCGCGGCGCGTCCAGCGGACGGCAGCGACGTCCGGCCTCCCCGCGCGCGGCCGCGCCGAGCACCCGATCCAGCTCCAGGATGGGCTCCACCACCCGGCGCCGCACGCGCCGCGTCACCACCAGCGACGCCACGTAGCCGGCCAGCCCCACGAGCACGGCGCCCCAGGCGCCCCCGAGGGCGAGGCGGCGGGCCGCGCGGGCCTCCGCCAGCGCGGCCTCCCGCCGGGCGCGGGCCGCGGTGCCGATCGACTCGACCGCGGCGGCGCGGGCGGTCTCGCTCCCCGCGAAGGCGGCGAGTCCGTGGCGCCGGGCGGCGATCAGGGCCTCGCGATCCCGCTCGTCCGCGACGGCGGCGTCCAGCCGCTCCAGCGCGTCCGCCCAGCGGACCGCGGCGTCCGGGTCGCCGGGGACGGCCACCGCGGCCAGCGCTTCCTCCGCGGGGGCCAGCGCGTCCACCGCCTCCGCGATCCCCTCGGCGGCGGGGGCGAGGCGTTGCAGCAGGTGGATGGCTCCCAGGGTCACGACGAGCAGCGTGGCCGAGGTGACCAGGAACAGCAGCCGGACGGTGCGCTCGACGCCCACGCGTCAGTCCTTCGCCTTCCCGAAGTCGCGCAGCGCCTCGTGCGTGGAGACCACGACGAGCACGTCCCCGGTCGCGAGCGCCGTGTCCGGATCCGGGATCAGCTGCGACTCGCCGGTGCGCCGCAGCGCCACGACCGTCAGGCGCCGGCGCTTCGGCAGCTCGAGCTCGCGCAATGACTTGCCCACCAGGGCTTCCGGGGTGCGCAGCTCCGCGACGACGAGCCCCTCGCCGAGGGGGTACTCGCCCAGCACACCCTCGACCGCGAGCTGCGGCGCGAGCCGCCGCCCGAATGCCGTCTCCGGGTCCACGACCTCGTCGGCGCCCACGAGCCGGAGGATGCGCGCGTGCAGGGGATCGCTGGCCCGCGCGATGAGCTGCTTCGCGCCCATCTGCTTGAGCAGGGCGGTGGTGAGGATGGAGGCGTCGCGCGACTCGTCGCCGATGGCGCACACGACCACGTCGCGCCGCTCCGGCGCGGTGCGGGCCAGCGCGTCCTCGTCGGTGGAGTCCAGGCACAGCGCGTGGTCCACGATGTCGGCCGCCTCCTGCACGAGCTCGGCGCGGCGATCCACGGCGAGGACCTCCACGTCGTACTCCTTGAGCGCGCGCGCGAGCGAGAGCCCGAACTTCCCGAGACCGACGATGAGCGCTTGCCTTGCCATGGCGGCGGATTCTAGCCCACTTCGACGTCTTCCGCCGGGTATTCGAATGCGGCGCCGGCGCGGCGGTCGAGGAGGAACACGAACGCCGAGAGCGGACCCACGCGGCCGGCGAGCATGCAGAGCATCACGACGATCCGCCCCGCGCCGTCGAGGAGCGGCGTGGCGCCGAGCGAGAGGCCCACCGTGCCGAGCGCCGAGACCGCCTCGAACACGACCATCCGGTAGGGCAGGTCGGAGACCGCCTGCAGCGCGAGCACGCTCCCGAGCACCGCCACCAGCCCGAGCGCCACGATGGACGTGGCGCGGGTGAAGGTCTCGCGGGCGATCCGCCGCCCGAAGACCTCCGGCTCCCCGCGCCCGCGCAGCCCGGCGATGACGCCGAACGCGATGACGGCCAGCGTGGTGGTCTTCATCCCGCCCGCCGTGCTGCCGGGGCTGCCGCCCACGAACATCAGGAACAGGAGCAGCGTGACGGACGCGTCGCCGAGCGCGGCCATGTCCACGGAGTTGAAGCCCGCGGTGCGCGCGGTCACGGACGTGAAGTACGCGTTGTGCAGGCGGTCCGCGAAGGAGAGGTCCGCGAAGACGGGACCGCTCCACTCCAGCGCGGCGAGCAGCACGAAGCCCCCGGCCAGCAGCACGCCGGTGGCGGACAGCGCGAGTTTCACCCGCAGCGCGACGCGCCGTCGCCGGACGAGCGCCGGCAGGCTGGTCAGCACGACGGGGGAAAGCCCGCCGATCACGATGAGGAGCGCCACGACGTGCAGCACGAGCGGCTCGTGGCGGAAGGGCATGAGGCTGTCCGTGTGCAGCGCGAACCCGGCGTTGCAGAAGGCGGAGACCGACGTGAACAGCCCGCGCCAGGCCGCCGCACCCGCCGGCTCGCCCGCGGCGCGGAACAGCGTCGCCAGGAGGACGGCGCCCGCGGCCTCCACCGCCACGGTGAGCCCCAGGGTGGCGCGCAGGATGCGGAAGAGGTCGCGGCGGTTGTCGGCGCCCACGAGGCCGGCCACGGCGCTCTCGTGCCGGACGCTCAGCCGCCGGCCGAGCATGCCCAGCGCCGCCGTGGAGAAGGTCATGATGCCGAGGCCGCCCACCTGGATCAGCAGGAGGAGCACCGCCTGGCCCACCGGGCTGAACGCGTTCGGCGTGTCCAGCACGATCAGCCCGGTGACGCACACGGCGCTCGTGGACGTGAACAGCGCCGCGAGCGGATCGATGGCGCGGCCGTCCGCGCCGCATACCGGGAGCATCAGCATCAGCCCCCCGAGCCCGGAGAGGAACGTGAACGTCGCGACGAGCAGGTGGACGGGATGGTCCAGGTCCGGCAGCCAGCGCGCCGCCTCGTCGCGTCGTGGCGGCGTGGTGACGAGGACGAAGGCGACGGGGACGGCGAGGATGGACGCCGCCCACCGCGGGTGCTGCGCCCAGGCGGCGGCTCCGGCGCCGAGCACCGCCGCGGCCGCCAGCGCGAGCGTGGCGATGCGCATGGCGCGGCCGCGGAGGCGCGTCCAGCGCGCCGCGGCCCAGGCGGCCACGGCGAGGGACGCGCCCACCGCGACCGGGCCGAAGGGGAACGTGCCCGCGCGGCCCACGACCACGAAGAACCAGCACCCGAGCGCGGCCAGCGCGGCCGCGACGCACTCGGCGCGTGCCCGCGCGTCGCGCACGAGCGGGGCGGTGGCGTCATCGCCCTCCTCCGGGCTCCACAGCGCGAGGACGAACGTGGCGAGCGACGCGAGCACCGCGAACGCCAGCATCGGCGAGGCGGCGGTGGCGCCGAGCACGGCGGACGCGGCAAGTGCCAGCCCGGCCGTGGCGGCCCCGCGGCCGGCCCGGCCGCGTGATCGCACGAGGATCCCGGAGCCCGCCACGAGCGCGGCGCCCGCGGCCGCGACCCATCGCCAGGCCCCGCCGTCGGCTCCCGCGAGTCCCGTCGTGGCGGCGAGCAGCGGCGCGCCGAGCGGCAGGAGCCATGCCTCGAGCCGCTCGCGCGAGGTCACAGGTCCGCGAGGCCCCCGGGCACCCGGTCCGTCCCCTTCGCCACCCGGTCGTTCCAGGTCTCGGGGGCCGGGCTCCGGCGGCGCTCGACCATGGAGATGCAGCCGTCCACGGGGCAGACGAGGGCGCACAGGTTGCAGCCCACGCACTCGGTCTCGTCCACCCACGGCACGCGGTACGGGGAGTGCTCCGGCGCCTCGCGCGCCCGGCGCGCCGCCTCCGCCGCGCGCGGGGCCGCGTGCCCGGGCGTCGGTTCCACGCCCGGCGCGTGGATGCACTGGTGCGCGCCGTCGTGGCAGGCCACCTCGCACAGGCGGCAGCCGATGCAGAGCGCCTCGTCGATGGCCGCGACCACGTGGTAGTTGAGGTCCAGCTCGCCCCACTCGCGGAAGCCCGGCACCGCCGCGCCCACGAGCTGCGCCACGCCCGTCATGCCCTTCGAGTCCAGGTACCCGGACAGCCCGTCGATCAGGTCCTCCACGATCCGGAAGCCCCAGTGCATCACCGCGGTGCAGACCTGCACGTTCGCGGCCCCGAGCGCCAGGAACTCCGCCGCATCCCGCCATGTGCCGATCCCGCCGATCCCGGAGATGGGCAGCGCCAGCTCCCTCTCCCGCGCGATCTGCGCGACCATCCGCAGCGCCACCGGCTTCACGGCGGGGCCGCAGTAGCCGCCGTGGCTGGACGCCGCGCCCACGCGCGGCAGCGGCACCAGCCGGTCCAGGTCCACGCCCATCACGCTCTGGATCGTGTTGATGAGCGACACCGCGTCCGCGCCGCCGGCCTTCGCGGCGCGCGCGGGCTCCAGCACGTCCGTGACGTTCGGCGTCAGCTTCGCGATGACCGGGAGCGTGGTGGCTTCCCGCACCCACGACACGAGCTCCCGCAGGACGCGCGGCTCCTGGCCCACCGCGGAGCCCATGCCGCGCTCGCACATCCCGTGCGGGCAGCCGAAGTTCAGCTCCACGCCGTCCGCGCCGGTGTCCTCGCAGCGCTTCAGGATGTCCGCCCACTCCGCGCGGGACTCGAACATGAGCGACACGATCACCGCGTGGCCGGGGTACCGCCGCTTCACGTCCGCGATCTCGCGGAGGTTCACGTCCAGCGGGCGATCCGTGATGAGCTCGATGTTGTTGAGTCCCATCATGCGCGCGCCGCCCCAGTCCACCGAGCCCAGCCGGCTGGACACGTTCACGATCGGGTTGCCCAGGGTCTTCCACACCGCGCCGCCCCAGCCGGCGTCGAAGGCGCGGGCCACCTGGTCGCCGGAGTTCGTGGGCGGGCCGGAGGCCAGCCAGAACGGGTTCGGCGTGCGGATGCCGGCGAAGGTCCCGGAGAGATCCGCCATCACGCGCCTCCCGCGTCGGCGCCGCGCAGCAGCCGGTCGATGGCGCGCGCGGCGGCCTGGCCCTCGGCGGCCGCGTTCACGACCTCCCTGCCGCCGTTGCGCGCGTCGCCGCCGGCGAAGACGCGGGGATTCCCGGTGCGGCCGGTGCCGGGGTCGCACGCGATGCGGCCGCGCGCGTCCACCTCCACGCCCTCGAAGAGGCGCGCCACCTGCGCCAGCTTCGCCTGGCCCAGCGCGAGCACCACGAGGTCGGCCGGCAGGACGCCGGCCTCCGCGGTCGTGGGGCGGCCGTCCCGCGCGGCCACGAGCCGCACGGCCGTGACGCGGCCGTCCTCGCGCAGGACCTCCGCGAGCGCCACGTTCTCGCACAGTCCCACGCCGCGCCCCAGCGCGGCCTCCACCTCGTGGGCGTACGCCTTCATCCGCGCGCGATCGCGGCGGTAGGCCAGCGTGACCGACGGGACGCCGAGCCCGCGCAGCGCGCGGCATGCGTCGATCGCCGTGTTGCCGCCGCCCACCACCACCGCGGAGCGCACGCCCCGCGCGGGATCGTCCCGTTCGTTCTTCACGCGCTCGATCCACGCCACGGCGCCGACCACGCCGGGGCCGTCCTCGCCGGGGATCCCCAGCCTCGAGTCCGCGCCCAGGCCGATGCCGAGGAAGACCGCCTCGTGCCGGCCCAGCAGCTCCGCCGCGCCCAGGTCCACGCCCACTTCCACGCCGGTGCGGACCTCGATGCCGAGGCCGAGCAGCGCTTCGACCTCCAGCAGCGCCTCGTCCGCGAGCAGCTTGTACGGGGCCACGCCGGTCGTGTTGAGCCCGCCCGGGAGCCGCCGCTTCTCGTAGATGACGGGGGAGTGGCCGAGCAGCGCCAGCGTGCCCGCGCACGCCAGGGACGCCGGGCCGCCCCCGACCAGGCCCACGGAGCGCCCCGTGGGCGGCGCCTTCGGCAGGAGCTCCACGCCGCCGCCGTGGTCCAGGGCGTACCGCTGCAGCCGGCCGATCTCGATGGGCGGCCGGCCGTCCTTCGTGTACACGCACGCGCCCTCGCACAGCACCTCCACGGGGCACACGCGCGCGCAGCTCTTCCCGAGCAGGTTCGCGGTCAGGATCGTGCGCGCCGCGCCGCGCACGTTCCCCGTGCCGATCTTGCGGATGAAGGTGGGCACGTCGATCGCGGTGGGGCAGGCGCGGATGCACGGCGCGTCCACGCAGTACAGGCAGCGCGCGGCCTCGCGCGCCGCCTCCGTGGGCGCGAGCGGCGCGTGCTTCCCCGCGAAGCGCAGCTCGGGCCGCTCCGCCGGGAGGCCCCAGCGCGCCGACGGCGCGGTGTCCGGCGCGCCCGGCACGTCAGGCCCCCATCGCCTCGAAGGCGTCGCGGAACACCGCGAGCGCCTCGTCGATCTCGGCCGCGCCCACGGTGAGGGGCGGCGTGATGCGCAGGACGTTGCCGAAGTGGCCGCCCTTCCCCACGAGCAGCCCGCGCCGCTTCGTCTCCTCGAAGAAGCGGTTGACCGCCGCCGGATTCGGGGTGCGATCCCCGCCGCGCTCGTCCACGACCATCTCCAGGCCGACCATGAGACCCTTCCCGCGGATGTCGCCGATCGTCTTCGGGAAGCGACGCTGCAGCTCGTCCAGCCCCGCGCGGAGCCGGGCGCCCATGGCCTCGGCGTTCGCCGGGAGCTTCTCCGACTCGATGATGTCGATCGTGGCGTTCGCCGCCGCGCAGGACACGGGGCTCCCGCCGAACGTGGAGATGGTGAGCTTCTTGAACGCGTCGGCGATCTCCGGCGTGGCCGTGACCGCGGCCAGGGGCAGGCCGTTCGCGATCCCCTTCGCCATGGTCATGATGTCCGGCGTGACGCCCCAGTGGGAGATGCCGAACATGTGCGTGCCGGTGCGCCCGAAGCCGGTCTGCACTTCGTCGCAGATGAACACGCCGCCGTGCTTCCGCACGATCTCCACGACCTTGCGGAAGTACTCCGGCGGCGGGGTGATGAACCCGCCCACGCCGAGGATGGGCTCCGCGATGAACCCCGCGATCCGCCCGGTGGTGGTGGTGCGGATGAGCTCGTCCACGTCGTCGGCGCACTTCACGCCGCAGTCCGGGTACTTCAGCCCCAGCGGGCAGCGGTAGCAGTAGGGCGCCAGCGCGTGCTTGATGCCGGCCACCTGCGTGGGCACGGCGCGCCACGGCGCGTGGCCCGTCAGGGACTGCGCCAGCGTGCCGCGGCCGGAGTACCCGTGGCGCAGCGCCACGATCTCCTGGGCGCCCGTGAACACCTGCGCCAGCACGACCGCCGTGTCGTCCGCCTCGGTGCCGGACGCGTTGAAGATGGTCTTCGACAGGCGCCCCGGCGTGATCCGGGCGAGGCGCTCCGCCAGCTCCACCACCGGCAGCACGGGGTACAGGCTGGACACGTGCACGAGCCGGTCCACCTGGGCCTTCACGGCGGCGCCGACCCGGTCGTCCGCGTGGCCGATGGACACCGTGAGGATGCCGCCGAAGAAGTCCAGGTACTCGCGGCCGTCCGCGTCCTTCACGCGCAGCCCCTTGCCGCTCTCCAGCACCAGGGGCTCCTCGTAGTAGTTCGCCACCGCGGGGTGCAGGAACTCCCTGTGCTTGCGGCGCGCCTCGGCGGCGCGGTCCGTCCCGGTCTGCGGATTCACGAGACCCTCCTGGCCAGGTAGCGGCCGGCGCCGCGCTCCGCGCGCAGGTCGCCGTCCCGGTACACGATGCGCCCGCCCAGGAGGACGGTGGAGGGCACGCCCTTCACCTCGAAGCCCTCGAAGATGCTGCGATCGTTGCGGTGGAAGTGGGTGCGCGCCGAGATGGTGCGCGTGCCCTCGGGATCCCAGACGACGACGTCCGCGTCCGAGCCGGGGAGCAGGGCACCCTTGCGCGGGTACAGGTGGAAGATCTTCGCCGCGCGCGTGGACACGAGGTCCACGAAGCGGTGCTCGTCGAAGCGGCCGGCGCGCACGCCGTGGTGCCACAGCAGGGACATGCGGTCCTGGATGCCGCCGGCGCCGTTCGGGATGAGGCGGAAGTCCGCGAGCCCGTTCCGCTTCTGCTCGTGCGAGAACGTGATGTGGTCCGTGCCGATCGTGGAGAGGATGCCGGCCGAGAGCGCCGCCCACAGCACGCCTGCGTGCCCCTTCGGCCGGATGGGCGGGGACATGACGTAGGTGGCGCCCTCGAAGTCCGGCTTGTCGTACACCGTGTCGTCCAGCAGCAGGTACTGCGGGCAGGTCTCGCCCCAGCACTCCTGGCCGCGGGCGCGCGCGGCGGCCAGCGCCTCGACCGCCTCGCGGCAGGTCATGTGCACGATGTACGCCTTCGCGCCCGCGTGGCGTGCGATCATGAGCGCGCGGTTCGTGGCCTCGCCCTCGCAGTCCGAGGGGCGGGAGAGCGCATGGTACCTCGGCGCGGTCTTCCCCGCGGCGAAGAGCTCCTGCTGCAGCTTCGCCACCACGTCGCCGTGCTCGGCGTGCACCGTGACCACGGCGCCCAGCTTCCCGGCGCAGCTCATGGCCTCCACCAGCTCCACGTCGTCGATCCCGATCGCGCCGCGGTACGCCAGGAAGACCTTGATGGACGTGATGCCCTCGTCCTGCACGGCGGCGCGCATCCATTCCGCGCTCTTCGGGCCCCAGGAGGTCACCGCCATGTGGTAGGCGTAGTCCGCGGTGGCGTTGCGGGACTTCTCGCGCCAGGCGCGCAGCACCTCCATCGCGTCGTCCTGCCGGCCGGGGATCACGAAGTCGATGAAGGTGGTGGTGCCGCCGGCGAGGCCGGCCGCGCCGCCCGTCTCGAAGTCGTCCAGGGACACGGTGCCCATGAAGGGGAGCGCCATGTGCACGTGCGGGTCGATGCCGCCGGGGAACACGAGCTGCCCGGACGCGTCCACCACCTGGTGCCCCGCGGCGTCCAGGGCCGGCGCCACCGCCGCGATGCGCCCGTCCACGCACAGCACGTCCGCGCGCAGCCGGTCCAGGGGCGTGATCACCGTGCCGTTCCGGATGAGGGTTCCCATGTCCGCCTCCCCGCGGGCGCGCTACGGCAGGAGCCGCGCCATGTCCGCGTACGTCTCGGGCCGGCGGTCGCGGAAGAACTGCCACGTGCGGCGGACCTCCTCGATCATGTCGAGATCCATGTCCGCCACCACCAGCTCGTCCGCGTCCTCCGACGCCTCGGCCAGGAACTGCCCGCGCGGGTCCACGAAGTAGCTGGAGCCGTAGAACTTGCCGATGTTCCACGGCGGCTCCGTGCCGACGCGGTTGCTGCACCCCATGAAGTAGCCGTTCGCCACGGCGTGCGCCGGCTGCTCCAGCTTCCACAGGTACTGCGACAGCCCGGCCACCGTGGCCGACGGGTTGAACACGATCTCGGCGCCGTTCAGCCCGAGCAGCCGCGCGCCCTCCGGGAAGTGCCGGTCGTAGCAGATGTACACGCCGATCACGGCGTACGCCGTGCGGAACACGGGGTAGCCGAGGTTCCCCGGCTTGAAGAAGTACTTCTCCCAGAAGCCGGACGTGTGCGGGATGTGGTTCTTGCGGTACTTGCCGAGGTACGTGCCGTCCGCGTCGATCACCGCCGCGGTGTTGTAGTACACGCCGGCCTGCTCGCGCTCGTAGATCGGCACGACGATGACCATCCGGTGCTTCGCGGCCAGCGCGCGGAAGACGTCCACGGTGGGGCCGGGCACCGGCTCGGCCGCGTCGCACCAGCGCGGATCCTGGCTCGGGCAGAAGTACGGCCCGTTGAAGATCTCCTGCAGGCACAGCACCTGCACGCCGCGCCGCGCCGCCTGCTCCACGAAGGGCAGGTGCTTCTCCAGCGCCGCGCGCTTCACGTCCGCCACGGACGCCGCGGGGTCGTTGTTCGGGTTCGAGCACTGGATCAGTCCGCCCCGCACGATGCGGCTCACGTGCATCCTCCCTGTGGCTGCCCTACCAGCGCGAGATGACGATCTTCTTGTCGGTGAAGAAGTCGAACGCCTCGCGGCCGTGCGCCTTCAGGTCCCCGAAGAACGATCCCTTCGCTCCCCCGAAGCCGAAGAAGGACATGGGCGCGGGCACGCCCAGGTTCACCGCGGTCATGCTGGCCTCCACGCGGTACTTGAAGTCCCGCGCGTGCTTCCCGCTGGAGGTGAAGATGGAGCTGGCGTTCGCCAGCGGGTGCGCGGCGATGGTGGCCAGCGCGTCGTCCAGCGTGGGCACGTTCGCGAGGCACAGCACCGGGCCGAAGATCTCCTCGTCCGCGATGCGCATGCCCGGCTTCACCTTGTCGAACAGCGTGGGGCCGAGGAACCAGCCCTTCCGGCCCTTGCCGGCGTCGCGGCCGTCCACCACGAGTTCCGCGCCCTCGCGCACGCCGGTCTCGATGTACGCGGTGACACGCTCCCGGTGCGCCTCGGAGATGACCGGGCCCATGGTGGTCCCCGGATCCAGCCCGTCCCCGATCCGGATCTCGCGGATGCGGTCCACGAGCCCGCGGCGCACCTCGTCGTGGCAGCTCCCCACGGTGAGGATCACGCTGCCGGCGAGGCACCGCTCCCCGGCGCAGCCGTACGCGCTCTCGGACACGGCGCGCAGCGCGGCGTCCATGTCCGCGTCCGGCATCACCACGAGGAAGTTCTTCGCCCCGCCGAGCGCCTGCACGCGCTTCCCGTTCGCGGCGGCGGTGGTGTACACGTGCTTCGCCACGGGCGACGACCCCACGAAGCTCACGCCCTTCACCAGCGGGTGCACGAGCAGCGCGTCGGCCGCCTCGCGCGCGCCGTTCACCAGGTTCAGCACGCCCTTCGGGAAGCCGGCCTCGTGCACGAGCTCGAACAGGAGGCGCTGGCTGAGCGGCACCTGCTCGGAGGGCTTCACCACGTACGTGTTCCCGCACGCCACGGCGAACGGGTAGAACCACAGCGGCACCATGGCGGGGAAGTTGAACGGCGCGATGCCGGCGAAGACGCCGAGCGGCTGCCGGACGGACTCGCAGTCGATCCCCGTGGCCACGTCCTCGATGGCCTGTCCCATGAGGAGCGACGGCGCGCCGGCCGCGACCTCCACGCACTCGATGCCGCGGCGCACGCTGCCGCGCGCCTCCGGGAGGGTCTTGCCGTTCTCGAGCGTGACCGTCCGCGCGAGATCCTCGAACCGCTCCTCCAGCAGGTACTTCAGGCGGAAGAGATGGCGCGCCCGCTCCACCGGCGGCACCTCGCGCCACGCGGGGTACGCCGCCTGGGCGGACCGCACCGCGCGGTCCACGTCCTCCGCGCCGCCGAGGGGGACCTCGGCCAGGACGTCGCCGTTCGCCGGGTTCCGCACCTCGCGCACCGCGCCGGCCGCGGCGGGCACCCACGCGCCCCCGATGTAGTTCCGCAGCCGCTCCACGCCTGCCCGTACCGTCATGTCCACCTCCACGGGGAACCGTCACTCTAGCCAACCGGCGCGGGCCGGACAAGCGAGGAGCCGGGCGGCACGAGCGGGGAACCCCCGCGGCACAATTCGAGTGCAAGGGGCGGGGCCGGTCCGCGATAATCGCCGCTTCCTCGGAGAACGGCCCATGACCGCCATCGTCCCCGGATCCCCCCGGATCGCGCCGCCCTCGGAGGCGGAGCTCCGCCGGTTCCGCGAGCTGCAGTCGAAGCTGCGCGGCGTGTGGGAGGGGATCCAGTCCTCGCCGCACTGGGACCACACGTCCGTGGTGGTGCCCTCGCTGAGCTTCGACGGGGAGGAGCTCTCGAAGATCCAGGGCGTGCCGTTCTACGAGGAGCGGCTCCTGTTCACGCTCATGCGGCTGCGGCACCCCGGCGCGCATGTCATCTACGTGACCGGCCAGCCCATCCACCCGGAGATCGTGGACTACTACCTCCACCTGCTCGTGGGCGTGCCGGCCAGCCACGCGCGCAAGCGCCTCGCGCTCTTCTGCGTTTACGATGCCAGCCCCAAGCCGCTCTCCCGGAAGATCTTCGAGCGGCCGCGCCTGGTGGACCGCATCCGCTCCTGGATCGGGGACTCGAACCGCGCCTACCTGACCTGCTTCAACTCGAGCCCGTGGGAGCGGAAGCTCGCGGTGGCGCTGGGCGTGCCGCTCAACGGGCTGGATCCCGAGCTGCTGCATCACGGCACGAAGACGGGCTCGCGCCGCGCGTTCGCCGAGGCGGGGGTGCCGATGCCGCTGGGCTTCGAGGACCTGCACTCCATGGACGACATCCTGGAGGCGCTGGACGAGCTCGCGCAGCGCCGCCCGGGACTGAAGCGCGCGGTCCTCAAGCTGAACGAGAGCTTCTCCGGCGCGGGCAACGCCACGTTCAGCTACCCGGCGTCGCTGCCGGCGGGCGGGACGCCGCGCCGCGTGGCGCTGGCCGCCGCGCTCGAGAAGCTGGACTGGTCCTCGTCCGCGGAGAACGCCGAGTGGTACTTCCGGAAGTTCTCCGAGATGGGCGGCATCGTGGAGGAGTTCCTGGTGGCGGACGAGGTGCGCTCGCCGAGCGCGCAGGTGCGCATCCATCCGGACGGGTCCTGCGAGGTGCTGTCCACGCACGAGCAGCTGCTCGGCGGGCGCACCGGCCAGGTCTACCTGGGCTGCCGCTTCCCGGCCGCGGACGACTACCGCCTCCGCCTGCACGAGGAGGCGTTGAGGGTGGCGCGCGTGCTCGCGGCGAAGGGCGTGGTGAGCCGCCTCGGCGTGGACTTCATGGCCACCCGCAACGCGGGCGAGGAGTGGAGCATCCACGCGATCGAGATCAACCTGCGCATGGGCGGCACCACCCACCCGTTCATGGCGCTGCAGTTCCTGACCGGCGGCCGGCTGGATCCGCAGTCCGGGCACTTCCTGTCGCCGCGCGGGCAGAACAAGTTCTACGTGGCCACCGACGGCCTCTCCGCCGCGTCCTACCGCGGGATGCTGCCCGAGGACCTGATGGAGGTCCTGTCCCGCCACGGGCTCCACTTCCGCCCGTCCACGGAGACCGGCGTGCTGTTCCACATGATCGGCGCGCTCTCGGAGTTCGGGAAGGTGGGCGTGACGTGCTTCGGGAACACCGCGGACGAGGCGGACCAGATCTACCGGTGGACGGTGGAGACGCTGGACCGGGAAACGGGGGCGGGGGACGCCTCCGGGGGCAAGATGGAGACCATGCTGGACCACGCGCTGCCCCGCATGGAGTAGCTTGTGGTGCGCAGATTGTGGATGGGCTCCGGATCCCGCTTCCGGGGGTGACGTCCGGGCGAGCCCCGGGGGCCCGCCGATGATGCAAGTAGTTGTCCCAAAAGGACTTCCATGGGATCCCGGCCGGACGGCCGATCCATCCACGATCTGCGAACCACCGGGGGGGATCCAAGTGGCGGAGGGAGAGGGAGTGCGGGCGGAGTTCGGGGAGTTCCGGTTCGAGGACCTGCCGGCGAACCTGCAGGCGGCCGCGCGGCGGGTGGGGTGGACGGCGCTCATGCCCGTCCAGGTGCGGGCCATCCCGTACGTGCGGGCGGGGCGGGACCTGATGGTCCAGTCGCGCACCGGGTCGGGGAAGACGGGCGCCTTCGCGCTGCCGTTGCTGGAGCGGATCGATCCGTCGCGGGCGGTCTGCCAGGCGCTCGTCCTGGTTCCCACGCGCGAGCTCGCGCGGCAGGTGCTGGAGGCCGTGGACGCGCTGGCGGACGGCACGGGGGTCCGCACGGTCGCGCTGTACGGCGGCGTGGGCTACGGGCCGCAGCTGGACGCCCTGCGCGCGGGCGCGCACCTCGTGGTGGGGACGCCGGGGCGCATCCTGGACCACCTGCAGCGCGGCACGCTGTCCTTCGACGACCTCGAGGTCCTCGTGTTCGACGAGGCCGACCGCATGCTCTCCATGGGCTTCTATCCGGACATGAAGGAGCTGCAGCGCTGGCTGCCGGAGAAGCGGCACGGCTTCATGTTCTCCGCCACCTACCCGGCGTCGGTGCTCTCGCTCGCGAAGCAGTTCCTCGACGCGCCGGAGTTCCTCAGCCTGAGCGCCGGTCACGAGCACGTGGCCGAAGTGGAGCACGTGTACTACTCCGTGAACCGGATGGAGAAGGATCGCGGGCTCGTCCGGATCATCGAGCTGCTCAACCCCGAATCCGCCATCGTCTTCTGCAACACGAAGGTGACCGCGCGGTACGTGGGCATCGTGCTGCAGCGCTTCGGCTACGACGCGGAGCATCTCTCCGCGGATCTGACCCAGGCGCAGCGCGAGGACGTGATGCGCCGCGCGTACGACCGGCGGCTCCGGTTCCTCGTGGCCACGGACCTGGCGGGGCGCGGCATCGATATCGAGAGCCTGTCCCACGTGTTCCTGTACGACTTCCCGGAGGACCCGGAGTCGTACATCCACCGGGCCGGCCGCACCGGGCGGGCGGGGGCCGGCGGCGAGGCCATCTCGCTCGTGGACATGATGGAGCTGGTGGAGCTGAAGGGCGTGGCGCGCAAGTACGGGATCGAACTGCAGGAGCGGAAGCTCCCGTCGGACGAGGACGTGGCGCGCGTGGTCGGGGAGCGGGTGACCGCCATGCTGGAGCAGCGCCTCCGCGGGGTGGACCGGCTCGTGGCCGAGCGCATGACGCGGATGCTGCCGCTCGCGCGATCGCTGGGCGACAGCGACGACGAGCGGCGGGTCATCGCGATGCTGCTGGACGACTACTACCATCAGTCCCTGCACGCCCCGCCGGAACTGCCCGCGGGGGAGCCGGCAGCCACCGGCGGCAGCGTCACCGCGGACGGCGAGACGGCGGACGGGAAGCCGCCGCGGCGTCGCGGCGGGCGGCGGCGCCGGCGCGGCTGAGTCCGCGGCGTGCTACGATCCCCCGTCTCCCTACGCCCCGGGGAATCCCGATGAGCCGAGTCGTACCCGGCGATCCGCGCGCGCCGGAGCAGATCCGCGAGCACTACGAGATCGAGAAGGGTCTCGCGGCCCGCCTGCGCGCCGCGTCGGGGGAGGACCGGCGGCACCTCTACACGGAGCTGTACGAGGAGCTGTACCGGCGCGTTCCCCACCACCTGAAGCTCACCCAGAAGATGACCGCGGACGAGCAGGCCGAGGTGGTGGAGCGGCAGCTCCGCTGGCTGCGGCCGTCCGTCGGGAAGGACGACACGTTCCTGGAGGTCGGGGCCGGGGACTGCCTCGTGACGTTCGCGGTGTCGCGGCTCGTGCGGAAGGCCATCGCCATCGAGGTGTCGGAGACCATGGCCGGCCACCCGGACACCCCGCCGAACTTCGAGCTCGTGATCTCGGACGGCGTGAGCATCCCGGTTCCCGCCGGGTCGGTCGATGTGGCGTACAGCCAGCAGCTCATGGAGCACCTGCACCCCGATGACGCCCTGCAGCAGCTCCGCAACCTGCACGCCGCTCTCAAGGCCGGCGGCCGGTACTTCTGCGTCACGCCCAACCGGGTCACGGGCCCGCACGACATCTCGCGTCACTTCGACGACGTCGCCACGGGCTTCCACCTGAAGGAGTACTCCATCGGCGAGCTGGCCCGGCTGTTCCGCGAGGTGGGGTTCCGGGAGGTCGCGCTGATCGTGAGCACCGGGAGCCGGCCGCGTCGCGTGCCCGTGTGGCCCTTCGTCCTCCTGGAGACCCTGCTCGCGCCCCTGCCGCGCGGGCTGCGGCTGAAGCTGGCCCGGCTCGTGCGCCCGCGGGTGCTCTTCTCGTTCCGGCTGCTCGGCATCAAGTAGGTGGGCGTGCGGACGCTCGCCGCCGCGCTCCTGCTTGCGGCCCATGGCGCGTCCGCCGCGGACGCGCCGGTCGCCCCGCCGGTGTTCGTGCTCGGCGTGCCGCAGGCCTCGGGCCTGCGCACGCTCCTGCTCGACGAGACCGCCCGGGCCCACGCGGACGCGGCCGCGTACTTCGGCGGCACGCTGGAGGATCCGGTCACGGTCGCGTGGGCCGAGGACGCGGCGTCGTTCCGGCGCATCGCGGGGCGCGAGCCCGGCCCGATCGCGGGGGTGGCGTTCCCGCCCGAGCGCCGCGTGGTCCTGTACGCTCCGGCGCTGCAGTCGCGGCCGGACCGGATCGTCTCCGTGCTTCGCCACGAGATCTGGCACCTCATGTTCCACCGGGCCACGGCGCGGGCCACGGTCGCGCCGCCGCACTGGCTGGACGAGGGCATCGCCACGTGGCGCAGCGGCGAGTGGGAGCTGGACTACGATCTCGTGCGCGACCGGGACGTCCTGCGGGATGCCGCCGCGGCCGGGACCCTCTTCCGGTTCGAGGACCTGGACGTCCGGTTCCCGGAGGGCGCCCGGATGGCCCTGGCGTATGCCCAGAGCGCCGCATTCGTGGAGTGGCTGGCCGCGCGGGACGGCGAGGACCGCCTGCCCGCGCTGCTCCGTGCGCTGGACCGCGATCTGGACCCCGATCCGGCGTTCCGCGCGGTTTTCGGCCGCCCCCCGGCGGACCTGGAGGCGGAGTGGCTGCGCGAGGTGCGGCCGGGCGGCATCGCCGCCATCCTCCCCAGCGTGGGGACGCTCGGGGTCTGGGCGGGCGTGGTCCTTGGCATCCTCGTGATCTCCGCCTACTTTCGAAAGAGGCGGCGGATGGCCGAGCTGCCCGACGAGGGTCCGGATCCACCCCCGGCCGGGTGAATGGATCTTCGCGCAAGCTTGGTTGGACTCTGACCGACGCTTCACCGTAGGCTTCCCGTCGCCTTCGCACGAACCGATCGCGGAGACCGGCTCCGGCGCGCGGGGCCGAAGGAACCCATGGACGAAACGGCCCCGCTCTCCCAGGACTCCCTGCCGCGCGACCTGGCGCGGCCGGCCCCGGTCGTTGCCGGGCTGGACGACCCGCGGCTCTACGTGAACCGCGAGCTCAGCCTCCTGGAGTTCCACCGCCGCGTCCTGGAGCAGGCGAAGGACCCGGGCATCCCGCTGCTGGAACGCGTGCGCTTCCTCGGCATCTCCTGCTGGATCCTGGACGAGTTCTTCGAGATCCGCGCGGGCGGCCTCCGCGAGCAGGTGGCATTCGGCCTTGCGAAGACGGGCCCGGACGGCCTGGGCGCGCAGGAAACGCTGCGCCGAATCCGCGCCCGCGCCACGGACCTGGTGCACGAGCAGTACGCGGTCCTGCACGACCGGCTGCTTCCGGAGCTGAAGGAGCGCGGCATCGTCATCCTCGGCCCGTCGGACCTGGACGAGCCGCAGCTCGAGTGGGTGCGGGAGTACTTCACCCGCCGCGTGCAACCGGTGCTCACGCCCGTCGGGCTGGACCCCGCGCACCCGTTCCCGCGGATCCTGAACAAGAGCCTGAACTACCTCGTGTCGCTCGACGGGAAGGACGCGTTCGGACGCAAGAGCCGCGCGGCGGTGCTGCAGGCGCCGCGGATCCTGCCGCGGCTCATCCCGCTGCCGCCAGGCATCGCGCCGGCCCCGCACGCGTTCGTCCTGCTCACCACCGTCATCCGGCAGCACGTGGACGAGCTGTTCCCGGGCATGAAGGTCCGCGGCTGCTACGAGTTCCGGGTCACGCGGAACTCCGACCTGTGGATCGACGAGGAGGAGGTGCAGGATCTGCTGCTCGCGCTCAAGGGCGAGTTGCCGCGGCGGCACTACGGCAGCGCCGTGCGGCTGGAAGTGGCGTCGGACTGCCCGCCGGACGTGGCGGCGTTCCTGCTCGGCCAGTTCGAGCTGCGCGAGGACGATCTCTACGGCATGGACGGCCCGGTGAACCTGCACCGCTTCGAGGCCTTGTACCAGCTGGTGGACCGCCCGGAGCTGAAGTACCCGGGGTTCATCCCGGGGCTGCCGGCGCAGCTGCCCGAGGAGGCGGACCTGTTCGCGGTCCTGCGGGACCGCGACGTGCTCCTGCACCATCCGTACCAGAGCTTCTCGCCGGTCGTGGACTTCGTCCGCCAAGCGGCGCGGGACCCGGACGTGCTCGCCATCAAGCTCACCGTGTACCGGACCGGCGCCGAGTCGCCCTTCACCGACGCGCTGCTCGAGGCGGCGCGCGCCGGCAAGGAGGTGACGGCGGTCGTCGAGCTGCGCGCGCGCTTCGACGAGGCGGCGAACATCGAACTCGCGTCGCGGCTGGCGGAAGCGGGAGCGAAGGTGGTGTACGGGATCGTCGGGTTCAAGGCGCACGCGAAGATGATCCTCGTGGTGCGGCGCGAGGGCGACGACCTGCGCCGCTACGTCCACCTCGGCACCGGGAACTACCACACGCGCACCGCGCGGCAGTACTCGGACTTCGGCCTGCTCACGAGCGATCCGGGGATCGGCGAGGACGTGCACGCGGTGTTCCAGCAGCTCACCGGCCTGGGCCGCGGGCGGCGCATGAACAAGCTGCTGCAGACGCCCTTCGGGCTGCACGCGCGGCTGCTGCGTCTCATCGAGGACGAGGCGGACGCGGCGCGCGCGGGGAAGCAGGCGCGCATCCAGGCGAAGATGAACGCGCTCATCGAGCCCGAGGTCATCCGCGCGCTGTACCGCGCGTCGCAGGCGGGGGTGCGCGTCGACCTCGTCGTCCGCGGCATCTGCTGCCTGGTGCCCGGCATCCCCGGCGTGTCCGACAACATCCGCGTGCGCTCCATCGTGGGCCGCTTCCTGGAGCACCATCGCGTGTTCCACTTCCACGCCGGCGGCGAGGAGCTGACGTACCTGTCCAGCGCGGACTGGATGCCGCGCAACTTCTTCCGGCGCGTGGAGGTCACGTTCCCGGTGGAGGGGAAGAAGAACAAGGCGCGCGTGCTGCGCGAGGGGATCGAGGCGTACCTCGAGGACAACGTGGCCGCCTGGGAGATGGGACCCACGGGCGAGTACGTGCGCGTGCAACCGGCGCCCGGGGAGGAGCCCCGCGCCGCGCAGGTCATGCTCCTGGAGGCGATGGCGAAGCGGCCGGCCTGACCGGCCGGGCGCCGGCCCGTCCCGCGCCGCGTTCCCGCCGCGCGGGAGCCGTGCGCCCGCTCACCGCGCCGCGGCGCTCTTCCTCGTCTCCGACCGGACGAGCGCGAGTCCTGCGTCCGCGAGGAACCGCGTCTCCTGGTCCAGGTCCGCCACCGTGAGCGGGTGCGACTCCGCCCATCCGGCGGGGAACACCAGTTGCACCTCCCGCCCGCTCCAGCGCAGGGCCGGCTCCGCGGTGCGTCGCCCGCCGCGCCCGCGATGGAACAGCACGGCGAGCCGCAGCATCACGCACAGGCCCTTCGCCGCGTCGACCAGTCCGGGCGCGACCTCCGCGAAGACGTCCTCCCGGAGCTTGCGCCGGTGCCCGCGCACCAGCGCGGCCAGCACCGCCTGCTCGTCGCGCGAGAACCCGGGCAGGTCCGAGTTCGCCACGAGGTACGCGCCGTGCCGGTGGTATCCCGGGTAGGAGACCACCAGCCCGATCTCGTGCAGCCACGCGGCCCACGAGAGCAGCGACCGCGCCGTCTCGTCGTCCACGCCGTCCGGCACGCCGGCGCTCTCCAGGAACCGGAGCGCCGTGCGCTCCACGCGCTCCGCCTGGGCCACGTCCACGCGGAAGCGGTCCACGAAGCCCCGGATGGCGCGGTCGCGGACGTCCTGGTGGCGGATCCGGCCGATCAGGTCGTACAGCACGCCCTCGCGCAGGGCGCCCGGCGCCAGCTCCATCGTCCTGAGGTCCAGGCTCTTGAACGCGGCGAGGAGGATGGCCAGGCCCCCGGGCAGGACGGCCCGCCGGTCCGCGCGGAGGGCCGGGAGATCCACGCGGTCCGCATGTCCGATCCCGATCAGCGTCTTCCGCAGCCGCTTCAGTCCGGGCAGCGTGATGAGCCCTCCGCCCTGGCCGTCCGCGCGCAGCAGCTCGGTGATCGCCTCCACCGTGCCGGACGAACCCACGGCGTCCGCGCAGTCGGCGTCGCGCAGCGAGACCGCCACCGGGCGCAGCTCCAGCGCGGCCGCGGTCTCGGCGGCCTTGAACGCGGCGCGGTCGATGCGGCCGCCGGGGAAGAAGCGGCGGCTGAACGAGACGCAGCCCATGAACAGGGAGTGCGCGCGCTCCAGGTCGAAGTCCCGGCCGAGCATGACCTCCGTGGAGCCGCCGCCGATGTCCACGGCGAGGAGCTGCTCGCGGCGCCGCGGCATCGTGTGCGTGATGCCCTGGTAGATGAGGCGAGCCTCCTCCTGCCCGGAGATCACCTCGATCGGGTAGCCCAGCGCCGCGCGCGCCTTCGTGCGGAACT
Source organism: uncultured Gemmatimonadota bacterium (assembly GCA_964571855.1). Lineage (GTDB taxonomy): Bacteria > ARS69 > ARS69 > ARS69 > ARS69 > CAYYFX01. Next base: position 116,754 of record CAZNDO010000004.1, on the reverse strand, counting down.
CGCGGTCGGACTTCGCCTGGCGCAACGTGTTCGTGCCGACGGCGCGCACGTACGCGGACGGCAAGCCGCGCAGGCGCTGGCCGAAGCGCTCGAGGCAGGCGATGGCGCGCTCGTGCGCCTGCGGGTCCAGCTTCTTCCCGGGCCCCAGTCCGTCCGCCAGCCGCACGGTCTCCCGCAGGCGGTCCAGGATGGTGAGGTCCTCGTTCATGAACCGCGCGATGACCATGTGGAAGCTGTTGGAGCCGAGATCCACGGCGGCCACGATCTTGGCGGCGCGCGTGGGATCCGGCGCGGCCACGCCGGCCTGGTGCGGGAACGCCGCGGGGCTCACGTGGCGCCCCCGAGGCGGCGCAGCACGCGCGGCGGGAGGAGCCACAGCAGCGTGCCCGGACGCGTTCCCGGGTGCTCCGTCTCCACGCAGGCGGCGCCGGCCTTCTTCAGGTCCGCGAACGAGTCCGACACGGCCCGCCCTTCCACGAGGCAGGCGAGCGCCAGTCCGAGATGGGGCTCGTGGCCGGCGCAGAGCACGTCCGCCGCGCCCCGCGACGCCAGCTCCCGGGCGAGCGCGACCGGATCCGCTCCGGGCAGGAGGTGCTCCGTGATCTCCGGGGCGGCCAGCCCCAGCGTCTCGCACACGATCCCGGCGGTCTGCGCGGCGCGCAGGTACGGGCTGGCGAGGACGAGCTCCGGCCGGACGTCCAGGGCGCGCAGCCCCGCCGCCGCGGCGCGCGTGCGCGCGCGGCCGTCCGTCGTCAGCGGTCGCTCCGGATCCGGCGGACACGCGGGATCGTCACGATCCACCGCCGGCCCGTGGCGCATGAGCACCACGCGCACCCCGCACCTCCACCTCACGTCCCCGTGCCCAGCTCGGTCTTGAGCCGGGTCCACACGCTCCCCTTCAGGCGCGCGAGCGCCGCCGGGACCTCCGCGCGCAGCTCCAGCTCCCTGCGCAGGCGTTCCGTCCGCAAGCGGGCGAGCAGGCCCTCGACCGCGATGCCCGCGAGCGCCTCCCCATCCTGGGCGAGCGGCGGGAGCCGGTCCAGCGAAACGTGGAGATCCTGGATCTCGCCGAGCAGGTCCTGGACGCGGACGAGCTCGCGGACCATGCGGCGCGCATCCGGGCCCAGGATGGGGTCGTGGAACTCCAGGCAGTAGCGCAGCTTCTTCGCGAGGATGCGCGCGCGGTGCAGTTCCGCGCCCGGGGACTCCGCGTCCAGCCGCCGCGCGCGGCGGCGCAGCGCGCGGTACCGCTCCCGCACGAGCCGCCCCACGTCCCGGCGCGCGGGCCGCGACGCGGCCACCGGCAGTGCCTGCCCCTCGCGCAGCCACCGCGACGTGAGCCGCGTCAGCCGCTCGTGCTGTCGCGAGTCCAGCGCGGCCAGCATCCGGAGCCGCGCCTCCTCCCGCCGGGCGATCGCCCAGTCCTCCAGGAATCCGGCGGCGAGACGGTCGCCGGGGGACAGGCCCGCGAGCCACGCCTCCAGGTTCTCGAGCTCCACGTCCCAGTCGCGCGTGTCGCCGAGCGCGGCGCCGAGCGCGCCCCATGCGCGCTGGAGCTCCGCCGCGCCGGGGCCGAGGCACTCGCGCCACACGCGCAGGGCCGCGCGCATGCGTCGCACGCCCACGCGGAGCTTGTGCAGTTCTTCCGGATCCAGGCCGAGCCGCGCCCCCGGTTCGTGCCGCACGACCTCGGCGAACTGCCGGCGAAGGACCGAGAACGCCAGCTCCCCGGACGTGATGCCCAGATGCACGCCCCCGGGCCCCGGCTCCGGACGCCGGGGGCCGGGCACCGCGGCCGCCAGGAGCGCGGCCTCGTACGTGGACGCCGACACGCCGTGCAACCCCGCCCGCTCCCGCAGCGTCTCGAAGAGCGGGTCCGTGGCGCCGGATGCATCCACGGCGGCGCGGACCTCCACGCGGGAGATGCGCACGCCGTGGATCGGGCTCTCCCGCGTGGCGACCGCGCGCGTGAGCACCACCGTCCCGAGCCAGCGCCCGGCACGCTTCACCAGCAGCTCCTCGCGGCGCACGTCCATCCGCAGCACGGGCCGGAGCGGGCGCCGTCCGGCGAGCGCGCGGAGCGCGCCGCGCATGGGCTCCGGGCAGTCCTCGGGGATGCGCGGATCCGTGGAAGGGAGCGCCACCGACGTGCCGAAGGGCGGGAGGTTCCCCGGGAGATCCGCGCCGCGGAGCGTGCCCCACCCGATCTCCGATCCGCCGCCGAAGTCGCGGTGCACGAGGAACGTGCCCGCGCGGTGGACGCGCCGGTCGCGCGTGTCGAGGAACGTCTCCAGGAACAGGTCCGGCCCCGTCTCGTCCACATCGAGCCCGCGCCGCTCGCACTCCTCCAGCAGGAGCGCGCGCACCGGATCCACGTCCACCGCGGAGAACACGACCCGCGTGACGGCGGCCCGGCCGTGCGGCGCGGGCGCGGGGAGATCGGCGAGCGACATGGGGCCTCGGCGGAAGGCCGCGCCCGGGGAGGGCGACGGCGGACCTGCCCCAGTGTACGCTGAACGCGCCGTCGCGCCGACCCCCGGAGGCCCATGGGACCCGATCCGCGAGAGGAGTACGAGGCGATCGCCCGCGGCCGGCACCCGCGGCCCTTCGATGTCCTCGGCTGCCATCCGCGCGCCGGCGGCGGCCACGTGGTCCGCGCGTTCGCGCCGCGGGCCCTGTCCCTCGCGGTGGAGCGCGACGGCGAATCCCGTGCCGCGGAGTGGGTGCACGGCGACGGGGTCTTCGAGGCGGCCTTCCCCGAGGCGGCGGCGCCGTTCCCGTACCGGCTGCTGGTGGAGACGGACGACGGGTCGCGCCGCACCACGGATGATCCCTACCGGTTCGGCCCCACGCTGGACGAGCGCGCGCTGGATGCGTGGCACGCCGGCCGCGAGCTGCGCGCGTGGGAGCGGCTCGGCGCGCATCCCGTGCGGCACGAGGGCGTGGACGGCGTGCGCTTCGCGGTGTGGGCGCCGAACGCGGACCGCGTGGCGGTGATCGGGAGCTTCAACGCGTGGAACGGCCGCACGCACGGCATGCGCCGGCTGCCGCGCGGCGTGTGGGAGATCTTCTTGCCCGGCGTGGCGGCGGGCGCGCTGTACAAGTTCGAGATCCGCACGCGGCACGGCGGGCGGCGGAGCGTGAAGGCCGATCCGTTCGCGTTCGCGATGGAGCTGCGGCCGAGCACTGCGTCCGTGGTGACGCGGCGGCGGGCCCGCGGCGAGGGCTGGACGGACGCGGCCTGGTGCGCGGAGCGCGCGCGGCGGCAGGCGGCGGACGCGCCGATGTCCATCTACGAGGTGCACCTCGGATCCTGGCGCCGCGGCGCGGCGGGTGCGGGCGCGGCGGACGCGGAACGGCCGTTCCTCACGTACCGCGAGCTGGCGACTCTCCTGCCCGCGTACGCGCGCGACCTGGGCTTCACGCACCTCGAGCTGCTCCCGGTCACGGAGCACCCGTTCGACGGGTCGTGGGGCTACCAGACCGTGGGCTGCTTCGCGCCGACGCGTCGTTTCGGCCCGCCCGAGGACCTGCGCCTGCTGGTGGACGCCGCGCACCGCGCGGGTCTCGGCGTCATCCTGGACTGGGTCCCCGGCCACTTCCCCCGCGACGCGCACGGCCTGGGCTTCTTCGACGGATCGCACCTGTTCGAGCCCGCGGACCCGCGCCGCGGCGTGCACGAGGGCTGGGGGACGCTGGTGTACGACTTCGCCCGGCCCGAAGTGCGGAGCTTCCTCCTGTCGAACGCGCTGTACTGGCTCGAGCGGTGGCACGTGGACGGGCTGCGCGTGGATGCCGTGGCGTCCATGCTGTACCTGAACTACGGGCGCAAGGAGGGGGAGTGGGTCCCGAACGCCGAGGGCGGCGTGGAGAACTGGGACGCCGCCGGGTTCCTGCGCGACCTCACCGCCGCCGTGCGCCGCGAGCATCCCGGGTGCGTGCTGTTCGCGGAGGAGTCCACGTCGTGGGAGGGCGTCACCCACGCCCCGGAGACCGGGCGCAAGGCGCTCGGCTTCCACCGCAAGTGGAACATGGGCTGGATGAACGACACGCTCTCGTTCTTCCGGCGCGACCCGCTGCTGCGCGGCCGGGAGTTCCGGAAGCTGACGTTCGGGCTCACGTACGCGTTCGCGGAGCGGTACCTGCTGCCGCTGTCGCACGACGAGGTGGTGCACGGGAAGGCGTCGCTGCTGTCGAAGATGCCGGGCGCCGCGCCGGAGCAGCGGCTCGCGGGGCTGCGGCTGCTGCTCGGGTGGATGTGGGCGCACCCCGGGAAGAAGCTGCTGTTCATGGGCGCGGAGATCGGGCAGTGGGCGGAGTGGAACCACGACGCGGAACTGGACTGGTCGCTGCTCGAGCACGCCCCCCACCGCGGCGTCACGGAGTGGGTCCGCGCGCTCAACGCGCTGTACGCCGCGGAGCCGGCGCTGCACGCCGCGGACGACGACTGGAGCGGCTTCGAGTGGCTGGACTTCTCCGACGAGGCGCGGGCCGTGATCAGTTTCGTCCGGCGTGCCGGCAAGGGGCACGATGCGCGCGATATCGTGGTGTGCGCGAACTTCGCCGGTGTGCCGTGGAAGGGCGTTCCCGTGCCCGTGCCCGCGGCGGGGAAGTGGCGCGTGGTGCTGGACGGTGACGACGCGCGCTTCGGCGGCGGCACGGCGACGAAGCCACGCGCGGTGGCGGCCTCGGCCGGAGCCGACGGCCCCGCGCCGCGGATCGCGCTGGACCTCCCCGCGCAGTGCGTGCGCTTCCTGGCGCGGTCCGCCCGGCGGTGAGGAGCGCGCTCAGGGGCGCAGGCGGACGAGCTTGCGCGTGAGCGTGCGACCGTCCGCCGTGAGGCGCGCCCAGTAGACGCCGGCGGCGACCGGGCGGCCGCGCGCGTCGCGCCCGTCCCAGCGGAACTCGTGCCGCCCCGGATCCAGCATTCCGTCCACCGCGCGACGCACGCGCCGTCCCGCCACGTCCACGATGTCCAGGCGCACGGCACCGCCGCGCGGCAGGACCCACGCGATCCGGGTGAGGCTCTCGCTGGGATTCGGGACCGGCGGGAGCAGCGCGAGCTCGCGCGCGGCGGGGGCGCGCGGGGTGGCCACACCGGTGGATCCGGCCGGCACGGAGGACGCGAACGCGTACAGGTGCGCATCCTCCGCGGCCACGAAGACCATGTTCCCGGCGACCGCCGGGGACGATGCGATCGGCACGCCGAGCTCGAACCGCCACAGCTCCGCGCCGGTATGCAGGTCCAGCGCGTACAGGTTGCCGTCCAGCGATCCGGCGAACACCGTCTCGTTCGCGATGGCCGGCGTGCCCGGCGTGGCGCGCACCGTACCCCAGCCCGGCTCCATGTCGTAGAGCTGCGGGCCGACGGACTTCGTCCAGAGGTTCACGCCATCAGAGGCGCGGAATCCCTCCAGCGCCCCGTTCTTCCCGGGGACCACGAGCACGCCGTGGGCGAGGGCGGGCGATCCGGTCCCGCCGCCCAGATCCTTCGGGGCGGTCCACAGGATCGAACCCGTGGGGGTGCGGGCGGACAGCCGCTGGCTGTTCCGGTCCAGCGCGCCCACGGTGTAGACGGTCCCGTTCGACCAGAGCGGCGAACGCCAGGCGCCCGCATCCCCGTACACGAACGACCCCGTGGCGCGGCTGACGATCTTGAATCCGCCCGAGGGAAGATCGGCCCAGCCGAAGAAGGCGAAGTACACGTAGTCCGGCCCGACGGCGGGCGCGTCGTACAGGAGCGGGTACCACGGGTTCCCGATGTTGTCGGAGGTCCACTGGACCGCGCCGGTGAGCGGGTTCACCTGCCGCGGACGCGGCTCCGTGCCGACCCATGCGCTCGTCCCCTCGACCACCGGCGCCGTGAGCGTGTACCGCGGCTCCACCTGCGGCGTGGCCCAGACGCGCGCGCCCGTGGCGGTGGAGTACCCGTAGACGGAGTCGGACATCGACGCCACGAGCACCACGTTGCCCGAGACGGCCGGGGCGAGCGCGACGCCGCTGGGAACGTGCCGGGTCCACGCCGGCGCGCCGGTCGCGGCATCGAAGGCGGCGAGGCTGGCATCCGCGGTCCCGGTCTCGCCGCGCGAGCCGAGGAACACGCGCCCGCCCGCGACGACCGGCGAGCTCAGCCCGATCAGGCCCGGCATCGCGCGTTGCCACGCCAGGCCCAGCGGAAGCTCCAGGTCGAGGTGGGCGTAGCTGGACCCGGCGGCGCACCGGCGGAACATGGGCCAGTCCGTCGTGGGCAGCCGCACGATCGGCACGACGTCCTCCAGCATGCAGTACGACGTCAGCGAGATCGGCGTGCCGTCGGCGAAGCTGCCGGTGACCGTGATCGTGCAGGGCCCGGCGCCGAGCGCGCTCGCGTCGAGGTGCGTCCGCCACAGCGAGAGCCCCTCGGGGGACAAGGCCGTCGGTCCGAGGGCGGCGGCGCCCGTCGAGAGCGACGCCGACAGGGTCGCCACCGGCGACGCGGTGTCGTAGGCCTGCACGAGGACCTCGACCGCCTCCCGACCGACGATCTGGCCCGGCCGGGGCGCGGACACGTAGGCGCGATGGTTCACGCCGAGGCGGCGCTGTTCGTAAGTCACCTGCCCGTCGTCCGTGCAGGTCACGATGCCGAACAGGCGCGGCGTCCGGTCGATCGCGCCGTTGCGCGTCCAGGAGATGTTGTAGTCCGTGATGCCGTACGCCCGCCTCGCGAACTGGTTGCTGTGCCAGTGCCCCGAGAAGTTCGCCTTCACGCCGGCCGCGGTCCAGGCGTTGACCTTCCACGTCTCCGTCTCCGGGAGCGTGTAGTGCTGGAACAGGGCCACGTGCGAGCCGGGCGGCCGGTTCGCCAGGTCCTGGGTCAGCCAGGCGTCCTGGGCGGGCGTCCCGTGGTCCGCCAGGTTCTTCGATCCGTTGTAGACCACGAAGTGCCACTTGCCGGCGTCGAACGAGTAGTACGGCGGCCCGACCCAGCGCTCGTAGTAGTCCATCGGGGACGCGGTCTGCAGGACGTCGTGGTTCCCCACCACGGGGAAGATCTCGTGGTCGCAGACCGCCGCCTGCTCCACGTAGTGGTTCCAGTGCGTCGTGTCGGGGCCCACTTCCACCAGGTCGCCCGTGTTGATCACGAAGAGCGGCGGATCCGCGAGCTGGTTGATGTCCTGCATGTCGAGGTCCATCCGGTACGGCTCGGCGGGACCCTGGGTCTGCGTGTCCGCGATGTGGATCCAGCGGAGCGATCCCGCCCCCTCCGCGGTCTCGGGGCGGGATCGCAGCCCGAACCAGGCGGTGTCCGGGCCGGCGTGGCCGACCGGGACGTGATGGAACCAGCCGTTCGTGGGCCAGTAGCCGGCGGGAATCTGCAGCGTAGCGAAGCGGTAAAGCGCGCGGTCCACCGTAACGTCGCACATCCCGTTCGCGTCGGTCAGGGCGGCGCCCACGCCGTCCGTGATCCGCACACCCTGCAGTCCGGACTCCGCGGGCTCGCGCGTTCCGGAACCGTCGGCGTCCAGGAACACCTCGCAGTGGACGGCGCACGGATCCGCGGTCGCGCCGGCGGAGGTCGCCGAGGCGAGCACCACGATCGGAAGCACCAACGACCCGAGGCGGGCCACGGCGACGATGGGGTTGTCCGGGAGAGGGGTTGGCGATCGCGGCGAGCGGGAACCGACGGGAAGACTCTAGCAGCGCGGCGTGCGGCGCGCCACCGGAATCTCAATGCAAACGCGGTTTGCATTGCCTTCCGTTGCCGGTCGTGACGCTTCCGGCCCTTGCCCCGGGCCCCCGCTCTCTCCCGGCGCCGGGGCGACTTGTCCGGCAGTTAGACCGCGCGTGGCGCCGCGTGCCGGCGTCCTCGAACGGGGACGCCGCCGGCGCGGCGTCAGGCGGCGTACAGCTGGACCTCGGTGGCCACCCGGTCGGCCATCTCCAGGGTGGTCTCCAGGTCCGGGTGGCGCATCATCACGAACCCGTCCCCGATCACGGACGAGCGCCAGTCCTTCCGCGGCTGGCCGACCGGGGTGAGGTCCACGGCGCACACGTGGTGGCCGAACTCCGCGAGGATCCGCTCCAGCCCCTCGATGCGGCGGATCACGCCGTCGCCGTTCGCCCGCTTGAACACCCCCGCGGAGAAGTACTTCCGCTCCACCGGCGGCGAGAAGCGGCCGTGGCACTCCGCCTCCGCCCAGCCCGCGAACAGATCGAGGTCGCAGGCGTAGTTCATCAGGTCGACCGTGCGCACGCCGGGCGCCCGCGCGGCGATCTCGCCGAACACCGCCTCGCCGTCGGGCTTGCGGTACCACTCCATGTGCGTGAAGCCGGTGCGGAAGTCCAGCGCCTTCAGCACGGCGAACCCCATCTCGCGGCCCTGGGCCACGTGCCGTCCGTCGACGTCGCGGCGGCAGATCGTCTGCTGGCTGATCCAGTGGTGCTCCCGGGAGACCAGCGCGCGCGGCCGGTAGAAGGCGATGTTGAAGTACTTCACCTCCCCGTCCACGGTGACCGTGTCGAAGGTGTAGTCCTCGCCGTCGACGAACTCCTCCACGGAGACCTCGGGCACGTGACGCACGAGGCCGATCACGCGCTCCAGATCCTGCGCGCTCTCCACCTTGTACGTGTCCCGGGAGCCGGCGCCGGCGATGGGCTTCACGATCAGCGGGTACCCGATGCGCTCGGCGTGCGCGCGCACCTGGGCGGCGGTGGTGGCGTTGCCGTGGCGCGGCGTGCGGATGCCGGCCGCGTCGAGGCGACGCTTCATCACCTCCTTGTCGCGGAAGGGGACCGTCTCCTCGACCGTCATCCCCGGCACGTCGAGCGCCTCGCGCAGGCGCGCCGCGGCGATCATCACGGGCTCCCACAGGCAGAGGATGCGGTCCAGCCGCATCCGTTCCGCCACCGGGCGCAGCTCCTCGAGGAGCGCGTTCTCGTCGGTGAGGGAGCGCACCTGCACGTAGCCGGCGAGCGCCTTGCGGACCGGCTCCGGCAGGGCCGCCTGCGGCTGGTCGCCCACGCCGATCACGCGGGCACCCACCTCGGCCAGCCCGCGCGTGAAGAGGGGCTGCTCCGGGGGGAACCCCGGGGAGAGCATCAGGACGTTCACGACGGACCTCCCGGGAGGATGGCGTCCCCGGCGGGCCGGCCGCGTCGGCGGCGCGCCCGCGCGTCGCGGATCCTACCCCAGCTCCACGCGGATGGTGCGGACGATCTTGCCGAGCGCGGACTCCACGACGTCCGTGCGCGGGTGGCGCACGATGACCCAGCCGTCGCCCTCGTACGTGCTCCGCGGCACCGCGCCCGCCGGCGGCAGGCGCACCTCCACCGCGAGATCGGCCACGTCGCGCGCCGCCTCCTTCACGCCGTGCACGGCCGTGATCCGTTTGCCGGTTCCCTGCGCGCGCAGGAACGCGGCGCCGGCGGCGAACGGCCGCGCGGGCGGATCGAACTCGTCCAGGATCATCAGCCGCGCCCACGCGCGGTACATGTCCACCGCGTGCGCCCAGGAGATCAGCGACACGAACTGCGCCCCGGGCGGCCGCGCGCCCACCTCGGAGACGGCCAGGCTGCCGTCGTCGCGGCGGAACCACTCCAGGTGGCTCAGCCCGTCCGTCATCCCCAGCGCGCGCAGCGACAGCTCCGCCGCCCGCGCGATGTCCGCGTACTGCGGGTGCCGCGCCTCGCGCGGGATGACCACGCACCACTGGATCCACGGTTTCTCCAGGACCTCGAGCGGTCCCGGCAGGTAGTGGCAGCACGAGAACCAGATCACCTCGCCCCGGCGCATCACGCTGTCGAAGGAGTGCTCCCGGCCGCGGACGAACTCCTCCAGCATCGTCTCGCCCTTGCCGCCCTGGGCCATGGCCTCCCGCAGCTGGGACTCGTCCTCCACGCGGAAGGTGTTGCGGGCCCCGGACCCCTCGGGCGGCTTCACCACGAGCGGGTAGCCCACGGCCTCCGCGAAGCGCAGGGCCTCCGCGGGGGTGCGCACGCGGTGGTGACGCGCGCACGGGAGGCCGTGCGCGGTGAGGATCTCCTTCATGCGGCTCTTGTCGCGGAAGTTCCGGGCCGTCTCGCCGTCCATGCCCGGGATGCCCAGCGCCGCGCGGACCTGTCCGAGGGGGACCTGCAGCTCCTCGAGGGCGCCGAGGAGGCGATCCACCGTGCCCAGCCGCGCCTGCACCGAGCGCACGGCCTCGGCCAGGGCGTCCGGGGCGAGGGCGTCGCGGCTCTTCACCACGAGCGCCACCTTCGCCGCAAGCTCGGCGGGGAGCGTCTCCGGGGGCTCCTGGGTCACCAGGGCGACGCGCGTCCCCGGCACGTCCGCGGCGGCCTCCACGAAGCGCCGCGTCGTCTCCAGCAGGAACGGGGCGCAGAACACCACGTTGGGCATGGCGCGGATCCTACCCGCGGCGCGAGTGGCTGTCACGGGCGGGGGGAGATGCTAGACTCCCGCCCCTATGGCCCGGACCTCCGTCGCGTACGTCACGAGCGAGATCGCCCCCTTCGCGAAGACCGGAGGGCTGGCCGACGTCTCCGCGGCCCTCCCCGCGCACCTCGCGCGCGCCGGACACGACGTGCGCATCTTCGTCCCGCTGTACTCGTCGATCGACGTGGACGCCTACGACTTCGCCCCGCTCCCCGGGGCCACGGACGTTCCCGTGCGCATGGGTGAGCGGACCCTGGCGTTCTCCGCGTACCGCGCGCGCCTGCCCGGCACGGAGGTCCCGGTCCACTTCATCCACTGCCCGGTGCTGTACGACCGGGCGGGCCTGTACACGAACGACCCGGACGAGCCGCTGCGCTTCGGGCTGCTGGGCCGGGCGGCCATCGAGTGCTGCCAGCGCATGCAGTGGGGGCCGGAGATCTTCCACTGCCACGACTGGCAGACGTCGCTCGTGCCCGTGTACCTCAAGTCCCTGTACGCGTGGGACCAGCTCTTCCGGCGATCCCGCAGCGTGCTGACCATCCACAACCTCGGCTACCAGGGGATCTTCCCGGCGGCCGCCGTGAAGGACCTGTCCCTGGACGTCGTGAAGGCGTGGTTCCACCAGGCGGACCTGAAGGCCGGGCGCCTGGGGTTCCTGAAGACCGGCATCCTGCACGCGGACTGGCTGACCACGGTGAGCCCCACGTACGCGAAGGAGATCCGCACCGAGACTTACGGGATGGGCCTGCACGAACTGCTGCAGGCGCGGGAGGCCACCACGTCCGGGATCCTGAACGGCGTGGACACGGACCTGTGGAACCCGCGCACGGATCCGCACGTCAAGTCGCGGTTCTCGGCCAAGAGCCTGTGGCGCAAGGAGAAGAACAAGGAGGCGCTGCTCCAGGAGACGCGGCTGCCCTACGCGAAGGGCGTGCCGGTGATCGGGATGATCACGCGGCTCGCCGGGCAGAAGGGGATCGCGCTGCTGGAGGAGTCGCTGCCGGACCTGCTGGCGCGGCACGATCTCCGCCTCGTGGTGCTCGCCTCGGGCGAGGGGCGCTGGGAGCGCTTCTTCGAGGAGCTGATGCGGCGGTTCGCGGGCAAGGTGCACTTCCACGCGGGGTTCCACGCACCCCTGGCCCACCGGATCGAGGCCGGCTCGGACATGTTCCTCATGCCGTCCCTGTACGAGCCGTGCGGGCTGAACCAGATGTACAGCCTCATCTACGGCACGGTGCCCGTGGTGCGGAAGACCGGCGGGCTGGCCGACACCGTGCAGCTGTACGACCCGAAGGACGGCACCGGCAACGGGATCGTGTTCGAGCATCCCACGGCGGACGGCGTCCGGTGGGCCGTGGAGTCCGCGATCTCGCTGTACCGGCAGCCGGAGCACTGGAAGCGGATGGTCCTGAACGGCATGGCGGCGGACTTCTCGTGGGACGCGCAGGGGCGCCGCTACGAGGAGCTGTACGAGCGGGTGAAGGCGCCCGCGCACGCGGGGGTGTGACGATGCACGTCGTCTTCGTGGAGCCGGCCTTCCCGGCGAACCAGCGCGAGTTCGTGCGCGGCCTGCACGCGGTGGGCGCCACCGTCACCGGCGTCGGCGAGCGCCCGCTGGAGGCGCTGCCCGCGGACCTGAAGAACCAGATGGTGCACTACGAGCGCGTCCGCTCCGTGGTGGACGAGGACGAGATGCTGCGGGCGGTCCGGTGGGTGAACGACCGCCTCAAGGTGGACCGCCTGGAGGCCACCGTGGAGGCGCACGTGATGGGCGCGGCGCGCGTGCGCGAGGCGCTCGGCATCCCGGGCACTTCCACGAAGACCGCCTGGGCCTGCCGGGACAAGCCCACGATGAAGGAGGTGCTGCGCGCCGCGGGCATCCCGTGCGCGCAGTCGACCGGCTGTGACCGCCCGGAAGCGGCGCGCGAGTTCGCCGCGCGCGTGGGGTATCCGCTGATCGTGAAGCCGCGCGGCGGCGCCGGCGCGTCCGGCACGTTCAAGGCCGCCAGCGCGGAGGAGCTGGAGGCGGCCATCGCGGGCAGCGGGCTCGGGCAGGGGCAGTCCGTGGCCATCGAGGAGTTCATCGAGGGGCACGAGGGCTTCTACGACACGATGACCGTGGACGGGAAGGTGCACCACGACTTCGCGACGCACTACTTCCCGAACGTGCTGGAGGCCATGCGCACGCGCTGGATCTCTCCGCAGTTCATCGTCACGAACCGCATCGACACCGCGCCGGACTACACCGAGGTGCGGGACCTGGGCCGCCGCGTGATCGCCGCGCTCGGGATCGGCACATCCCCCACGCACATGGAGTGGTTCTTCGGGCCGAAGGGGCTGAAGTTCTCCGAGATCGGATGCCGCCCGCCGGGCGTGGGCGCGTGGGACCTGTACTGCGCCGCGAACGAGATGGACCTGTACGCGGAATGGGCCATGGCCATCTGCTGGGGGAAGACGTCGCGCGCGCCGTCGCGGCGGTACTCCGCGGGCATCATCAACCTGCGCCCGGACCGGGACGGCGTGATCGACCGGTACGAGGGGCTGGACCGCATCCAGCACGACTACGGCGAGTGGATCATCGACTACCACCTCCCCAGCCCCGGAACGCCCACGCAGGGCGTGGACGCGGGGTACATGGCGAACGCGTGGGTCCGCATGCGGCACCCGGACTTCGACGAGCTGCGCGCCATGCTGAACCGCGTGGGCGAGACCGTGAAGGTGCGGGCCCGGTGACGGCGGCGGCGACGGCGACGGCGGGAGCGGAGACGGCGGAGACGGCGCCGGTGCGGGCGCCGCGCGCGGCGGGATCGCGCACGGTCGTCCTGCTGGGGCCGCAGCGCAAGGCGGCCACGCTGCCGGCCGTCCTGGAACGGCTCGGATCGCGCGAACGCGTGGCGGTCGTGACCGCCGGGCTCCAGGAGGGCGAGGGGGACGTGGAGGTCCTCGCGCGGCTGGGCACGCGGGCGGTGGACCTGCGGCTGCACGCGCGCGCGGATGTCCTCTTCACCTCGCATCCGGACGTGGCGAACGCGCACCGCGAGCGGCAGGACTTCCTCCGCTCCATGCGCCGCCTGTACGACCTTCGGCTCGCGTACGCCATCGCCGCCCTGGCGGAGCTGGAGCGGCGCGGCGGGCCGCCGGAGGCGCTCGCGTGGGAGCGGCGCGAGGCCATGGCCGCGCTGCGCGAGCTGGACGCGCGGCACCTCGCGCGCGTGCGCGACGTGTTCGCGGAGTGGGACGAGAAGCTGGACCTGTCGAACCGGCCCGCCGTGCAGCAGCACCGGGAGGAGGTGCGGCAGGTCGTTCGCGGCTGCGAGGCGCTGGTGATCGCCGGCGGGCACGTGGCCGTGCTGGCGAACCGGCTGCGCTTCTTCGCGGTGGCGGAGGCCCTGCGCGACGACCAGCCCGTCGTGGCCTGGTCCGCCGGCGCCATGGCCGTCACGGAGCGCGTGGTGGTGTACCACGACAGCCCGCCGTGGGGTCCGGGCAACGCCGAGATCTTCGACGCGGGGATCGCGCTGGTGCGGGACCTCGTGGCGCTGCCGGACGCGTCCGTCCGGCTGCGGCTGGACGACCCCGCGCGCGTGGGTCGCTTCGCGCGCCGCTTCGCGCCGGCGTCGTGCGTGACGCTGGACGAGTCCGCCGTGCTGGAGCTGCGCGGGAACCGGGTGGCCGCGTCGGGCGGCGCGCGCCGGCTGGACGCCTCGGGCGCGCTCGCGGAGGTGGCGTCGTGATCGGGCGCGTGGACGATCCGGAGTCGGCCAGCCCCATCGTGCGCGCGCTCGAGGCGCGCGAGGATCTCGCCGCCGCGGACGTGGACGCGTTCCTCGCGGCGCACGAGTTCCCGCTCGTGGAGGAGGGCGCCGTCACGTTCGCGTGGCGCGGCAAGGCCACCGCGGTGAGCCTGCGGCACTGGGTGTACGGGCTGCCGGCGTCGCAGGCGTTCCGTCGCGTGGGCGCCACGGACCTGTGGGTGCTCACGCTGCAGCTCCCGGACCGCGCCCGCGTGGAGTACAAGCTGGAGATCGTGCGCGGGCGGCACGCGGAGTGGATCGAGGATCCGCTGAACGCGAAGCGCGCGCGCGATCCCTTCGGCGCGAACTCCGTGTGCACCACGCACGGCTACGAGACGCCGGCGTGGTCGCTGCCGGATCCGGAAGCGGCGGCGGGCCGCCTGGAGGACGTGGTCCTCGCCAGCGACGCGTACGGCCGGCCCATGCCGGTCACGATGTACCTGCCGCCGCGCTTCCGTGCCACGCGGAACTACCCGCTGCTCGTGGTGCACGACGGCCCGGACTACCTGAACTACTCGAACCTCAAGGCGGTGCTGGACAACCTGATCGCGCGCCGCGAGATCCCCGGCGTGGTGGCCGCGCTCCTGCACCCGCGCGAGCGGCTGCGCGAGTACGCGGACCACGAGCCGCACGCGCGCTTCGTGGCGGAGGAGCTGCTGCCGCTGCTGGAGGAGCGGTACCCGCTGGAGCGGCAGCCGGCGTCGCGCTGCCTCATGGGCGCCAGCCTGGGCGCGGTGGCGTCGTTCTCCACGGCGGTGCGCTACCCGGACCTCTTCGGCCGGCTGCTGCTGCAGTCCGGGTCGTTCGCGTTCTCGGACCTCGGCGAGGTCGGCGCCCGCGAACGCGGCCCCACGTTCGAGCCGATCGTGGGCTTCATGAACCGCTACCGGCGCGCCCCCGTGCGCGTGGCGAGCCGCGTGTTCCTCACGTGCGGGACGTTCGAGTCGCTCATCTACGAGAACCGCTCGCTGGTGCCGGTGCTGCAGTCCGCCGGCATGGACGTGCGCTGGGTGGAGGCCCGCGACGGGCACAACTGGGAGAACTGGCGCGACCGCCTGCGCGAGGGGCTCTCCTGGCTGTTCCCGGGGCCCCTGTGGATGGTGTATGAATAGCGCTCCGCGCGCCGACGCGTGCGCCCCCAATCCCCGAGGCAGGAATGGCTGACGTCACGAAGAGGATCGGCCTCTCGCTGGGTGCCGACATCTGCTGGCCGATCGCGTTCGAGGAGATCCTGAAGCGCCTGGACCTGGCGCTCCCGATAGGGCGGGACACCGTGCGCTTCGAGGTGGAGCGCGTCACGATCGAGCCGTTCGACCTGCGCAAGCCGCGCCGCTACGACCTCGTGATCGACCGGTTGACGCACTGGTACCACACGAGCCGCGAGTGGATCAAGAAGTCGGTCGTGATGGACGACGTGTACGTGTTCAACAACCCGTGGACCATCCAGTCCATGGAGAAGCACACCTCGTATTGCGCCATGATGCGGCTGGGGCTGCCGGTGCCGGAGACGTGGCTGGTGCCGCCGAAGGAGTACGAGCCGAAGCCGGACCTGCGGCCCACGCTGGAGCGGTACGCGCGGCTCTTCGATCTCGGCCAGGTGGGCGAGCGGCTCGGCTACCCCATGTACATGAAGCCGTACGACGGCGGCGGCTGGGTGGGCGTGAGCCGCATCGACGGCGAGAAGACGCTCCGCGCCGCGTACGAGGAGAGCGGCCGGCACATCATGCACCTGCAGCGCGCGGTGGAGCCGCACGACCTCTTCGTGCGCACGATCGGGCTGGGGCCGCAGGTGCGCACGGTGCTGTACGACCCGTCCGCCCCGCTGCACGACCGCTACACGATGGTGCGGAACGTGGTGGGGGACGACGACGCGTCGCTCCTCGCGGACATGGTGCTCACCATCAACGCGTTCTTCGGCTGGGACTTCAACTCCTGCGAGTCGCTGCGCGGCACGGACGGCACGTGGCACCCCATCGACTTCGCGAACCCGTGCCCGGACTCGCAGGTCACGTCGCTGCACTACCACTTCCCGTGGCTGGTCACGGCGAACCTGCGCTGGGCGCTGTTCTGCGCCGCCACGGGCCGGCGGAAGTCGCCGAACCAGGACTGGGCGCCGTACTTCGAGATCGCGGCGAGCGGCGCGTCCTACCGGGAGAAGCTGCGCGGCTACGCGGCGCTGGCGCATCGGCAGTTCGACACGGACGGGTTCGAGGACTTCTGCCGCACGCACCTGCCGCACCTGGACGAGGTGGCGCACGAGTTCTTCGGCACGGACACGGCGAAGGACGCCGTGCGCAAGAAGGTGCAGGCGCTGTACCCGGCGCACGAGGTGGAGAAGTTCACCGAGCTCTTCTGGCAGCGCGTGCAGAAGTGGCGCGGCGAGGAGGGGCGGGAGCCGGCCGTGCTCGCGCCGCCGCGCGCGGCGGCGGTGACCGCGGGCGGCGCGAAGGGCGGCGGGACGAAGCCGGCCGGGAAGGCCGGAGCGAAGGCCCCGAAGGCGAAGGAGGCCAGGGCGGAAGCCAGGCCGGCGGCCAAGGCCGCGAAGCCGGCGGCGCGCGGCGCAGCGAAGGCGAAGACGGGGGCGAAGCCGTGAAGGAGCGGACCACCTGGCGTTCGGATCGGCTGGGCGAGGACCTCACGCTGGTGCGCTGGGGCGCGGTGGGCAAGCCCGTGCTCCTGTTCGCCACCGCGGGCGGTGACGCGGAGGAGGTGGAGCGCTTCCACCTCGTGGCGTCGGCGGCGGATCTGCTGGCCGCCGGCAAGGTGAAGCTCTACTCCGTGGACAGCGTGGCCGGCCGCGCCATGCTGCGCGGCGACGGCAAGCCCGCGGACCGCGGCGCGAAGCAGGACCAGTTCCAGGAGGCCATCTACCACGAGGTGGTGCCGGCCATCCGCGCGGACTGCCAGGACCCGCGGGCCACGGTGATCGCGGCGGGCTCGTCCATCGGCGCGTTCAACGCGCTCGCGTGCGTGGTGCGCTACCCGGACGTCTTCTCCCACGCGCTGTGCATGAGCGGCACGTTCGAGCTGCGCCGCTTCATCAAGGACGGCGATCCGGGGCCGCGCTTCTGGTCGTCGTCGCCGCTCACGCTGCTGGGTCGCATCAGCGAGCCGCACCTCGCGGCCCTGCGGCAGCGCTTCGTGCTGTTCGCGTCCGGCGAGGGCGAGGCGGAGGACATCGGCGAGTCCTGGCGCGCGGCGAAGCTGCTCGGCGACAAGGGCGTCCCGAACCGCGTGGACTCCTGGGGCAAGGACTGGAAGCACGACTGGCCGCTGTGGCGGAGGATGTTCCCGCAGTACCTCGCGGAGCTCACCGCGAAGGACGCGGCGACGGCGCGGGGCTGAGCGCAGGATCGGCGAGCCGCCCCAGGAAGAGGATCGCTCCCGAGACGCGGTCCCGGATCACGAAGAGGAACGGCCGGTCGGCCCGGACCGCCGGAACGAACGGGATGGTGTCGATCACGCGGGAGCCGCCGCTCAGTTCCGCTGCCATGACCGCGGCGGCCTCCGTGCCCCGTTCGTTCACCTCCACGTACGCCTTGTGCAGGACTCGTCCCACGAACAGGTCTCCGCCGCCGTCGGACGTCATGGCGGAGAAGTCCGCCCCCGGCCGGAACGCGGTCCGGATGCCCAGGCGCTGCAGCGGGGCGTCGAGCCGATCCTCGGTCTCGAAGCGGAAGCGTGGCAGGACCACGGATACCGTGCGGCGCGCGAGAGCCTCGGCCCAGCCGGAAACGGTGTCCCTCGTCAGTCCATTCTCGAGCGCCGCGAGCCCGTCGGGTCGGTCGGGGACCGCGAGGATCATCGAGATCCGCTCGCCGCGGTAGGGCAGTTCGACGACGAGCAGGCCGCCCTCGCCGGGATACTGCGGAGGCCAGGGGACGCCCGGATCCACCGGAATCCGCTCCGGGGTGGGGAACAGGGAGCCGTCGGCCTCGAAGGCCGCGTACCGCCACTCGGCGCTGGCGCCTTGCATCAGGAGCGTCGAGACGGTGTCCGTCGCGGTCCGATGGAACGGCCCGGGCCGCGTGGCGCCCATCTCGAACGGCGCGAGCCACTCCGCTCCGAAGTACACCGCCGTGGCCAGGAGCAGCTCGGCGTCTACACCGGAGGGCAGGCCCAGCGTGGGGATCCGTCCCATCGTGTGTTCCGAGACCCACGCGTCGACGCGGCGACGGGACGCCGCCATGTCGGCGCGGTCCATGCGATCGAGGAGCGCCCCGTAGGTCGACGTGAGGCGGGCCGCGAACGCGGGGGCGGGTGTCCGGAGCCGGTCGAGCCACAGCGCGTTCGCAACGCGAACCCGGTGCGGGTCGAGCATCCGTGAGAGCTCGCCCCGGCGGTTTCGGGTCTCATGGGTCTCCATGATCGCGTGGTAGTCGGCCGGGCTTCGCCCCGCCCGCCGGATCGCGTCGAGTTCCTCGAGCCTCCTGCCGAGGTCCTCGATCTCCGCGCGCAAGGCGCGGTCATCGGTGGAGCTGCGCGTGAGCTCCGCGTCCAGAGCGGCGAGCCCGTCCGCGAGCGCCCGGACCTCGTCCGGATCGGACCCGAGCCCGACTGCGCCGGCAAGTTCCGCCGCGGTCCCGCCGCGCGCGCCCTCCGTCAACATCAGCAGGATGTGCAGCGCCGCATACGGCGACAGGAGGACGTTGCCGGGTCCTGCTGCCGCGGCGACCTCCCGGTACAGCGAGACGCCGAGCCCGTTGATGAACGGCGCAACGGACGGTCCGCCGGCCGACGGTGGCGCCGACGCACCCTCCGATGCCGCTGCCGCGGGCAGTGTCACGAGTGTGCAGAACGTGACGATCGGGAAGAACAGGAACGGACGAGTCATCATCACCTCCCCGCGGCGGTGATGCGACTATGTCGCGCTCCGGACGAAGCCGCTACGGCCCGAGTGAGCCGTGGAGCGCGCGACGCGCTACCGGTAGAGAGCCTTCAACCGTCCCCAAGTGGCGGGCTCCACGGCATACGGAGGCGGCAGGACGTCCACGTCCAGGAGCAGCTCCGCGTTGCAGAAGCCGTCGAAGATGGGAACCCCGGGGCACAGCGGCGCGGCCGGGGTGCCCCAGTGGTACGAGTGCGTGACGCGGGACAGCGGGTAGCAGGTTCCACAGGCCGGGCCGCCGACGGGCGAGACCGCGGGGTGATCGGACGCGAGACCGATGGGGCTCCCCGGTGCCGCTCCGAACTCCACGACCAGCGCGAAGCGGTTCCAGGTGAAAACGTACCACTCGAAGAGGTTCCACCCGGAGGACGGCAGGAAGGTCTGCGTCTCGAGCGGGGCGCCGACCGGGCAGCCGAGGGCATCCGTGGAGTGGACGCCGAACGTTCCGGTGAATCCGTAGCCGGGAGGCGCTGCCTGCGGCACATACAGCCAGCTGGATGCGACGGTCCCCCCGACGCCGGCGCAGTGGGAGGGGAACCACGTGCCCACGCGATCGCCCGGCGCCCAATTCGTCCAGGTCCAGATCCAGCCCGTGCAGAAGTTGTAATACGCGACCGTGCAGGTGCTGCCCCGAGACCATCCATCGTGGGCGTCCGGCGCGGCACGAGGGACCCGCTCCAGCGCGGGGGCCGCCGAGTGCGCGAGCACGAACGCTGCGGCCGCGGACAGGATCCGGCTGAGTGCAGATGACATTTGTCAGGTCCTTCGTGTCGCGACGATCCCAGTGTAACGAGGTCGGGA
Organism: uncultured Gemmatimonadota bacterium; assembly: GCA_964571855.1. Lineage (GTDB taxonomy): Bacteria > ARS69 > ARS69 > ARS69 > ARS69 > CAYYFX01. The sequence continues at coordinate 96,857 of CAZNDO010000004.1, read as the reverse complement.
CCCCGGATCCAAGCGGAATCCGGGCCGGGCAGTGGACGACTCCAGAATCGCGCACTGCTCCGGGCCGGACCGGTGTTGCCTCTTGGATCGTGCGTCGCAACCGCGGTACGATCGGGTCCTCTTCCGGGAGCCGCGGCATGAGGCCAGCCATCGTCCTGCTCGTGACGCTGTCGTGGTCGCTCCCCGCGGCGGGCGCCACTTGGCTCGTCCCGTCGCAGATCCCGACCATCGCGGACGCGCTCGGCGCCGCCTCGCCCGGCGACACCGTGGAGGTGGCCTGCGGCACGTACGCGGAGCACGACCTGGTCCTGAAGAGCGGGGTCGTCCTTCGCGGCGAGACCGGCGACCCGGCCTGCGTCGTCGTCGACGCCGGATCGGCCGGGCGGATCGCCCTGGGCATGCGCATCACCGGCGCGTCGATCGAGGGGATCACGTTCCGCGGAGGGTTCGAGGCGAGCGGGGCGGACCACGGGCGGGACGCCGCGCCGGACGAGCGCGCGCAGGCCCTGGCGCCGCCGGACCACGACTACGGCGGCGGCGGCGCGATCTTCCTCCTCGGTCCGGACCTCACGATTCGCGCCTGCCGGTTCGTCGCCAACGAGGCCGTCGTCCACGGCGGTGCGCTGCGGATCCAGGGCGGGACGGTCCGTCTCGTCGACGTCGCCTTCGAGGACAACGTGGCGGGGAACCAGGGCGGGGCGTTCCATGCCGCGGCGGGTGCGCTCCTGCAGCTCGACGGCGTCGTGGCGCACGGGAACCGGGCCCGGCACGGCGGCGTGGGATACGCGTCCTTCTCGCAGATCGAGGCGTCCGGATGCGACTTCCGCGGCAACGTCGCCGCGGGCGGCGGCGGCGCGCTGCAGCTCTCGCGGACCGGCGCCATGCTCGACGGGTGCACCTTCCTGGAGAACATCGGGCGCCGCGGCGGCGCGATCGCGATGTACACGGTGCCGGGCACCGGGTTGACCGTCACGGGGAGCACGTTCGCGCGCAACGCCGCGCCCACCGGCGCCGCGATCGCGGGGCCCGCGAATCTCCAGCGCACGATCCTCGCGTTCCACCGGGACGGGCCCCTGGCGGACTGCGGGCTGGGCGACCTCCAGCTCTCCTGCTGCGACGTCTTCGGGAACGCCGGCGGCGATTTCGTCGGCTGCCTCGCGGACGAATCCGGGGTCGACGGCAACTTCTCGGCGGACCCGGAGTTCTGTGCGCTCGGCAACGGGGATGTCGGGCTGCATCTCGGATCGCCTTGTGCGGCGGCGTCCTCCCCGTGCGGCCTGCTCGTCGGGGCCGCGGACGTGGGCTGCGAGGCGCTCGACATCACGACCGTGACCACGGTTCCGCCCGGGCTCGAGGTGATCGTGGATGATGTGCCGTACACGGCCCCCGTCGGATTCCAGTGGGTCGCCGGCACCGCGCACGTGCTCTCGGCGCCCACGCCCCAGCCGATCGGGCCGGACTCCCGGTGGGCGTTCGCGGGGTGGAGCGACGGCGGGGCGGCAACCCACGAGATCCTCGCGCCGGCGGGAGACAGCGAGTTCGCCGCCACGTTCGTGACCGAGCACCGGTTGGTGATGGTGGTGGACGGAGACGGCACGGTCACGCCGGGCACCGGCTGGCAGCCCGAGGGCGCCACCGTCGATATCGAGGCGACCACGACACCGCCCGCCGTGTTCGCGCGGTGGGTGGGCGACGGCGCCGGGTCCTTCACCGGCACGTCACCGGTGGCGCAGATCACGATGCTCGGCCCGGTGACGGAGACCGCGTACTTCTCCCCGGACGGCGACTTCCAGCTGACGATGACGTTCGAGGGCAGCGGCACGGTGGAGCCGGGGACGGGTCGGCACGCAGTGGGAGAGGCCGTCGAGATCCGGGCCACGCCCGCGGCGGGATGGGACTTCGTCGGGTGGACCGGCAGCGGGTCGGGTTCCTACACGGGGCCGGACGCCGTGGCCCAGGTCTCGATGTACGACGATCTCGTGCAGCACGCCGTGTTCACGCAGCGGATGCACCCCGTGACGATCACCGCCAGCGGTGCGGGCACCGTGACACCGCCGTCGGGCATGTACGCCGAGGGGTCGGTGCTCACCATCCGGGCGACGCCGTCACCGGGGTACTCGTTCGCCGAGTGGATCGGGGAGGGGCCGGGGTCCTACTCGGGCCCCCTGGCGGTGGCCTCGATCACGGTGCTCGGCCCGATCACCGAGAACGCGATCTTCACGGGCCCCCCGACCCACCCCCTGACGATGGTGGCTGGCCCGGGCGGCCAGGTCTCGCCGCCTTCCGGCGACTACCCGACGGGATCGCCCGTGACGATCGAGGCGGTACCGGGTCCCGGTTTCGCGTTCCGAAGGTGGCAGGGCGCCGGCCCGGGTTCGTACTCGGGCACTTCGGCGCGCGCGGTGGTCCAGATGCTCGGCCCGATCACGCAGACCGCGGAGTTCCGGACTCTGCAGTACCGCACGCTGACCATGACGGCAGACCCGGGCGGCAGCGTGACCCCTCCGACCGGCACGTATCCCGAGGGCACGGTGGTGACCATCACCGCGATCGCGGACTCCGGGTATCTGTTCGCGGGTTGGCAGGGAACCGGTCAGGGCTCCTACAGCGGCACGCTGAACCCGGCCACGGTCCTGCTCACCACGGAGAACGTCACGCAGCACGCGCGGTTCGCCTCGGCGGCCGTGAGTGTCACCGTGACCACGGAACCTGCCGGCCTTCCGATCGTCGTCGACGGCGCGGAGTACACGTCGCCGGGCGTCTTCTCGTGGCTGCTCGGGACGCAGCACCATCTCCAGGTGGGGCCGGTGCACGAGATCGCCGCGGGCGAACGGTATGCGTTCACGGCGTGGGCGGACGGGGTGACGTCACTCGCCCGGGTGGTGACCGCGGCGGCGCTGGGGTACCACTCCGCCAACTACCGGCACGAGTACCTCCTCACGCAGCCGCCGGATCCGGGTGGGACGACGATGCCGGGCACCGGGTGGATCGGCATCGGGACCATGTTCGACATCGAGGCGGTGCCGTCGCTCAACCACGCGTTCGACGGGTGGAGCGGCGAAGGTCCCGGCGCCTACACGGGGCCGGACTCGCGCGCCACCGTGGTGATGGACGGGCCGATCACCGAGACGGCGACCTTCGCGCCCCTCGGCTTCGAGTTCTCCCTGTCCGCGAGCGACACCGATCCGTGGGCGAACCTGGTCGCGGCGACGAACGGGCCGCGGGACGTGCACCTGTGGCTGACCTGCGCGGAGTTCGGGATCTCGGCGATGGAGGCCACGCTGGCGTCGTCCGGGAACCTCACGATCTTCGGCTTCCAGCCGATCGGGAACGTCCTCAATGCCGGCGGGGCCACGAACCTCCTGCTGGCCATCGGGAACTGCCCGACCGGCGCGGATCTTCCGATCCGCCTCGGCCGGTGGACCGTGATGGACGGCGGCGGCTCGCTCTGCCTCGGCACGGGAACGAGCGGCGGCTACGCCGCGGTGGATTGCGATCCCTTCCACCCCGGCGTGGCGGAGGACCCGGTCGTGATCGGGTTCTCCTCGGATGGAAGTCCGCCGTGCACGGCTGGCGAGCACGGCTGCGGCGCGGGCGGCGGCGGCGCGGCGCGGACGGCGGCGCTGCGGGCCGGGTGGAACGCGGCGGCGCCCGTCGTCACGGAGGACGCGATCCTGCTCTCCCCGAACCCGTTCCGGGGCGCGGCGGAGATCAGGCTCTCGCTGAAGCAGGATGCGCACGTCCGTCTGGGCGTGTTCGACGTGGCCGGCCGCCTGGTGCGGCGGGTCACGGACGAGGCGCTGCCGGCGGGCATCCTGACGCGGCGGTGGGACGCGCGGGACGCGACCGGTAGTTTGGTCCCGGCGGGCATCTACTTCGTGAAGCTGGACACCTCCACGGGCTTCCACGCCGTGCGCAAGATCGTGTTCCTCGGCGCGCGCTGACCGGCGGCTACGCCGCCGCGATCCAGAAGCAGCCCACCACGATGGCCGCGGCGCCGCACGTGCCGAGCATCACGCGGAACACGTTCCGTCCCTTGCGGCCGGACTGCTCGGCGATCTCGCCGACGACGCGCGCGAACACGCCCATGGCCGCGATCGTGCCGATGCCGAAACCGGCGAGGTAGCCGATCGCGTCGCCCCGCGTGGGCAGCGCCAGCGCCGGCAGCACCGCGAGGAAGTGCGAACTCCCGGCCAGTCCGTGCAGGATGCCGATGCCGAACGCCGCATGGCGGTGGTCGTGCACCTTCGCCGGCGCCGCCGCATCCGCGTGCGTGCGCCCCGGCGCGTGCACGTGGACGTGCGAGTGCACGTCGCCGTCGTGCTCGTGTTCGTGGACGTGCACGTGCGCCTTCAACGCCACGTGCAGGGCCCACAGCCCGATGCCGATGAGCACGACGCCCACGATCTTTTCCGCGAAGTGCGAGAGCTGCTCCAGGGGCAGCGCCTCGCGCAGCAGGAGCGCGAGCACACCGACCACGATCACGCCCGACGTGTGACCGAGCCCCCACCGGATGCCGCCGATCCAGCCGCGGCGGCCGTCGCGCGCCACGATGGGCGCGACCGCCGCCAGGTGATCCGGACCGGCCGTGACATGCACCGAACCCGCGAGCAGACCCGCCACCAGGGAACCGAGAATCACTTGCGCCCCTCCCGGCGTTTCGCGCCGCGCCGCTTCAGCGTGGCGATCACCAGCTTGTGTCCCGCGGCCTCCGCCCAGAAGAGCGGGGTGCGGCCGTCGGCGTCCTTCGCGTTCGGATCGGCGCCGCCGTCGATCAGCTTCTCCACCGTGAGCGCGCGTCCGGCGCCCGCGGCCAGGTGCAGCGGAGTCCGCCCGTCCGCGTCCACCGCCTTCACGTTCGCCTTCCGCGACAGCAGGAGGTCCACCACGTCGTCGTGTCCCGCGGCCACCGCCGCGTGCAGCGGCGTGCGGCCCTCGCGGTCCTCCGCGTCGCCGGCCGCCCCGCGGTCCAGCAGGATCTCCGCCACCGCCGCGTCCCCCGCGCGGTGCAGCGGCGTCACTCCCCACTCGTCCGCCGCGTCGGCGCGCGCGCCGTGCGACAGCAGGACGGTCAGGAGCCCGCGATGCCCGCGGGAGGCCGCGATGTGCAACGGCGTCTGCCCCTGGCCGTCCGCGGCGTCCGCCCGTGCGCCGGCGTCCAGCAGCGCCTCCACCACGGCCTCGTCCTCCAGGCGGCCCAGCGCCGTATCCTCGCGCGCGGAGGCGCGCTGCCCGAGCCGGTCGCCGTCGTCGCCGAGGAGCACGTCGGCCAGGACCTCCGCACCGCGCCGGCAGGCCACGTGCAGCGGCGTGAGCCCGGCCTCGTCCGCCGCCGCCGCGTCCGCCTGCTTCGCCAGGAGCTTCCGCACGAGGGCCACCTCCGCCCAGGTCACGGCGAGGTGCAGCGGCGTGGCGCCGCGCGCATCCCGCGATGCCGGGGACGCCCCGTGGGCCAGCAGCAGCTCGATCATGGCCGGATCCCCGCGCCCCTCGCGGTCCGCCGCGCCGCACGCCAGGTGCAGCGCCCGGGAGCGGGGCATGGCGGCCTCCGCGGCCTCCAGATCCGCGCCGGCCTCGGCGAGCAGGCGCACGACCTCGAAGCGCCGGCCCCGCACGGCGATGTGCAGGGGCGTGCGCCCGTCGTCGTCCCGCGCGTCCAGGTCGGTGCCGGCCGCGATGGCGTCGGCCAGCGGACCCGTCTGTCCGGATTCCGCCAGCCAGTGCAGGTCGTTCTCCATTTCGCCTCCGTCCGGGCGATGGATTCTAACACCGGGCTCCCCGATACGCTCCGTCGTCAGGGCAGCCGCGTCAACTTGGCGAGGGCGCGCTCCGTCCCCGCGCGCATCCGCACGAAGTACGTTCCGGCGGGCGCCGGCGTGCCGTCCGCGGTCCGCCCGTCCCAAGTCACGGGGTGAAGGCCCGGGCCCGCCGCCGCGTGCAGGCGCCGCACGGCCCGCCCGGCCGCATCGAACACCTCCACGAGGACCGGGTGCCCGGTCGCCGTCTCCACGGACAGCGTGACGGCCCGCCCGGCCCGGGACGGGTTCGGGTCCGCGGTGACGCGCGCGAGAGCAGGGGGGCGTGCCGGGATCGAGGCGTCCGTGGGCGCCGCCGCGCGGATCCGGTGCAGACCGCGCGGCAGGTCCACGAAGCTGAGCCCGAGGCTCAGGACCCACAGCGAGCCGTCCGGCCCTTCGCGCAGATCCGACGCGCCCACGAAGCCGGCGCCCCACGCGTCCGGCGCGGGCTGCCCGGCCACGGGCGCGGCGTAGTCCCAACCGGACACGCCGTGCGCGAGGCGCGCGATGCGCCCGCTGAAAATCTCCGCGTAGAAGTAGTCGCCGTGGTACGACGCGGGGAACGCCCCGTCCACCGCGCCCGCGCGGCGCAGCAGCGGCCCGCCCACGACCGACACCACGCCGAGCGGATGCGGGAACGCGTGGATCGGGAACGTGAACGCGTTGCCCTGCCCGCACGTGCCGCAGCAGCCGAGCGGCTGCGTGTTCTCGAACTGCGGCCACGCGAAGTTCAGGCCGGGCGAGGCCGCCGGAAGGCGCTCGATCTCCTCGAAGAGGTGCGAGCCGACGTTCCCCACGTACACGTCGCCGGTGAGCGGATCCACGTCGAAGCGGAAGGGATTGCGCAGGCCCCACGCCGCCACGAGCGAAGCCCAGCCCGGGCCCGGGAACGGATTGCCCGGCGGCACGAGATCGGCGAGGGGCGGCGGCCCCGCGCCCGCGAGCGGCATGCCGGAGACGTCCAGGCGCAGCAGCTTCCCGAGGGGCGACGCGAGGTCCTGCGCCTTGCATGCGAGCGCGTCGTCGCCCACCGACACGAGCAGCGTCCCGTCCGGCGCGAAGCGGAGCGTGCCCGCGTTGTGGATGCCGGCCGAGTCCGGGATGTCCGCGAGCAGGAGGAAGGGGTTCGCGAGCGTGATCGCCGTGCTCGACGGGTCCGCCAGCGCGCCCTGCGCCTCCCACATCTGCACCTTCACCGTGGAGTCCACCGCGGTGTAGTGCACGTACACGTACGGTCGCGCCGGCCACGCCGGATCCACGGCCACGCCGAGAAGCCCGCGCTCCGGATGGTTCGCGTTCACGCCGGGGATCGTGGCCACCGGGTCCGACGCGGACGCGCCCGCGGCCGCGATCCGCACCACGCCGCTCGCGAGTTCGACCAGGACGAAGCGGCCGTCCGGCAGGAAGTCGAACGCGACGGGGGAGGACACGAACGGCTCGCCGATGATCTGCTCGTGCACGAACCCGTACGGAACGACCGTGGCGGTCGCCGCCGGCGGGACCGATGCGACGAGTGCGGCGAGCGCGGCGAGGCGCGGCGCGCGTTCCATGGCGTGTCCCCAGGGGCAGGGGCCCGGCGGGTCGCCGGAGGCCTTCGACGTTAGCCCGCGGCGGCCTCCCGGGGCAACGTCCCGGGGATGCCGGGGGCCTGCCGGGTGCGCACGCGAAGCCAGGCGATCTGCGCGATCTGGCCGGTGAGCGTGGCCGCGATCACGACGCGGATCCCCGGGGCGCGCCCCCACGCGATCCCCGCGAGCAGCACGCCCGCCATCACGGTGAGGGAGATCGCCACGGACTCCAGCACGCCCCGCGTGGCGTGGCGGTGCACGAGCGTCCCGGCGAGCCGGCTCTGGAAGACGGCCGTCGCCGGCAGCGGGATGGCCACGAGGAGCGCGGACGCGCCGAGCGCGGCCAGCGGCGCGGACAGCGCGGAGACGCCCGACAGCCACAGCTGCGCCAGCGGCGTGAGCGCCACGAGCGCGAGCACGGCGACGGTGGCGGCGGCGAGGCGGCGCGCGAAGCGGGAGAGCGCCGCCTCCGCCCCCGGCCGTCCCAGCAGCGCCACCACGACCTCGTGGAACGCGAACCCCATGCTGCGCAGGATGAACAGGAACCCGCCCACGACGGGCCACACCGCCAGCGAGTCCAGCGTGCGCGGCATGCGCGTCATCGCGGCGGCGGCGAGCGTGTTCGTGGACATGTTGAAGACGGCGGTCAGGACGAGCGGCGTGTAGAAGCGCAGGAAGGTCGCGCGCGTGAGCGGCGGCACGTCCGGGTCCACGTCCGGGAGCTCGCGGATGCGCCGTTGCACGACCACGCCCACGTACGCCGCCTCCGCCACCACGCCGGTGGCCACGGCCGCGGCCCCGACCACGATGCCGGGCCAGTCCCCGAGCAGCCAGCCCGCGGCCAGGACGCCCCCGTTCGCGGTCATGCGCACGACCGTCCCCGCGCCGACCTGGCGCGAGTTCCCGGTGCGGATGAGCACGCCCTGCTGGAAGCGCCGGTACGCGATGGACCAGGTCCACGGGAGCACGATCCACAGCCCCGTGCGCGCGGGGCCGAGGATCTCCGGCGGCGCGCCCATCCAGCCGGCGACGACGACGTCGTACAGCGGCGTGGCGACGAGCGCCACGTGCAGCGCGGTGAGGGCCGCGCCGGCGGCGTGCACGAAGCGCGCGAGCTTGCGATGCGAGGCGCGATCCCGAGACAGCGACGTGGAGGCCGCGAGCATCATGATGATCGGCGCCTCGATCAGCATCGCCAGCGGGAACACCACGCCGCCGTACGCGGCCAGGCTGATCTCCGGCTGCGCGAGGCGCGCCATCACCGCGCTCACCGCGGGCAGCTCCAGCGCCATGAGGAGCCAGCTGGCCGCGAGGGGCGTCCACGTGGTCCGCACGAGCGCGTCGTCCACGGGCGCGGGCGGCACGCGCGGAACCGCCGGCGCGGGGGCCGGCACGGACTCCGGGATCTGGGCGGGCGAGACGCGCACGCTCACGGCGACGGCGGCTCCTGCGGATCGGACGGTTCGAAACCCGCGCACTCGCGGACGGGCAGCGGAGGATAGCGCGGGAACCGGGCGTCGGTGCGCGAGAGTTCGCACAGCAGGAACGCGGATCCGCGCCGGGACTCGACGCGGCGCGCGTGGCGGCAGCGGTCGCACAGCCCGGGCGGCGCGGGCGGCCGCGCGGTCAAGAAGCGGTGCCGATCCGGGAGAACGCCGCCGTGGCGGCGCGATACAGGAGCCAGGTGGCCGCGCCCAGCGCCGGCAGCACGAGCATCGCCAGCGAGAAGGGGGACATGCCGAGATCCGCGGCCGCCGGGAGACCGCCCTGCGCGAGCTTCGTCACGACCGCCAGCAGGCGCGGCACCAGCCACGGCGTGGCGCCGGCGTAGACGGCCGCGAGCCCGAGGCCGAGCGCCGCCTCCGGCTCGCGCAGGAGCTGCGCCCACCACGGCAGGACCAGGTCCGGGTCCACGGCCGGGGCGGCCTCCCGGCGGACGGCGGGAAGGCGCGACATCACGGCGGCGGTGAAGGCGTCGCCGGGATCCGCGCCGCGGGACGAGAGCGCACGCTCGAGCGCGTCGTCCTCCGCCGCAAGCGCCGCGCAGTCCGGGCACGCGACCCGGTGGGCGGCGGCGTGCGCCGCTTCCGGCCCGGGGCGGCCGGCGTCCAGCCACTCCTCAAACGCGCGGCAATCCACGGCGTTCCTCCCGGGTGGTTTCCAGGGTCCACGCGCGGCGAAGGGCCGCGCGGGCGCGGTGCAGGTGCGTCTTCACGGTTCCTTCGGGCAGGTCCAGGATCTCGCCCACCTCCGCTACGCTCCGGCCGCCCAGGTAGAACAGGGTGACCGCGGCCCGCGGCAGGGGCTCCAGCTCGCCCAGGATGCGCCACAGCCGCCGCCGGAGGGGCTCGTCCAGCCCGTCCGCCTCGCCCCCGGGCGTCGCATCCAGTACGGCCGGCTCGGTGGCGTCCTCCCGGTCCCGCCGGCGCTTCCGGGCCGTCGCGGCGTCCAGCGCGCGCCGCGTGGCGATCCGGAAGAGCCACGTCGAGAACTTCGAGTCGCCCCGGAACTCCGGCAAGGCCCGCCAGGCCCGCACGAACGCGTCCTGGGCGGCCTCCTCGCCTTCCTCCCGGCTGCGGACGATCCGGGCGCACAGCTCCACCACGGGCCCGCGGTAGCGATCCACGAGGCGCCGGAAGGCACGGGGGTCCCCGCTGCGGGCGGCGCGGATCCAGGCGTCCTCACCCTCCGCAGCCTTGCTGGCGGCCGCCCCGACCCCTGGGGCGGGGCGGGACGCGGCCTCCCCTCCGAGGGGGAAGGCCCCGAGGAGGTCGGCCAAGGCGAGGGGAAGGGTCATCGTGTCCATTCGTCCCATGAGACCGGTCGGGCGGGGCGTCCGGTTTCGGGATTCTAGCGTTTTCGTCGTCCGGTTGCCGATTCCCGAAACCGATCGCGCCCCGGCCCGGGTCCAAGGGGGCAACGGAACCGGCCGGCCCCGCCCGCGGATCCCCCGCGGACGACCGCCGGCGGAAGGAGACCCCAATGAGCGACCTCGCACCGGTCATCGCGATCGTGTTCTCGCTGACCATCCCGCTCGTGGCCATCATCGGCGGCATCACCGCCGGCATCATCAAGTCGAACGCCCGCCGCCGGCTCATGGAACTCGCGCAGCGGGAGCGCATCGCCGCGATCGAGCGCGGCATCGACCCCGAGAAGCTGCCGGCCCTGCACGTGGAGTTCGGCGACGAGCCGAAGATGACGTTCGAGCAGCGCCAGCTCAAGCTGTCGCAGAACCTGCGGATCTGGGGCATGGCGCTCACCGGGTTCGGCGCCGCGCTGGTGTTCGGGATCGGCCTGTCCGAAGGCAACATGTACGAAGGCGGTCCGGCGCTGATGTTCGTGGGCGTGGGCGTGGCGCTGCTCCTCGGCGGCTACATGGTCCGCCCGGACAAGGAGGACGTGCGGCGTTCGTGACCGGCGGCCGCGCGCGGCGCGGATCGGGCGGGGCTACGTCGCCGCCTCCGCGCCCGCCGGCTTCCGCTCCCGCAGGCTCTCCTCGGCGCCTCTCGTGAACCAGCCGCGGAACACGAGCGCCACCACCGCGCCCGCGAGCGCCACGAGCCCGAGCACGAGCCACATCGCGTAGGGGCTGTCCGCGAACGGGACCGTGCCGGCGCGGAGCCGCGGGCCGATGTCCTCGGGGCACCAGCGCAGCAGCATGTGGCCGGAGAGCGCGGCCACGAACGTCTTCGCCAGGAAGTACGGCACCATGGACAGCCCCAGGTAGGTCCCCTCCTGCCCCTTGGGCGCCACCGCGGCCGTGTACTCCTGCAGGCGCGGCGACCACAACAGCTCGCCCACCGTGAGCACCACGAGGAACACGATCGTGGAGAGGTAGGTGTAGCGCGCGAGATCCATCCCGCCGAAGGGGGGCACGGCCTGCAGGAGCTGCGCGGCCGACGTGATGATCGCCCCGGTCACGAGCATCCGGTACACGCCGAAGCGGTTCAGCACCGGGATGAGCAGGATGAGGCCGATGATGATCAGCACCGGGTTGAGCGCCTGCAGCGCGCCGATCTGCGCGTCGTCGCCGATCACGCGCAGCCAGAACTTCGGGTACAGCAGCGCCAGGTACAGGAACACGGCGCGCACGCCGAGCAGGCACGAGATGAGCGCGGTGAAGCGCCAGAACACCGGTTCCACGATCACGGCGCGCGCGATCTGCCAGGGGCTCCGGCTCCGGTCCCCGGGTACGGGCTCCTCGGCAGTCTCGTCCGGGCCCGTGAGCTGGTCGGTGCGGCGGATGGCCAGCGGCACGACCAGCAGCGAGACGACGGACGTGGCGATCCCGAACGTGAAGATGTGGAACCGCGGCAGCCCGAAGTGCAGGTAGAACGCGTCCACCAGGAATCCGGCGACGGCCGCGCCGATGTTCATGAACAGGTACCAGAGGTTGAAGCCGGCGCCGCGCGAGCGCTTCGTGGTGAACCGCTTGTTCGCGGCCTGGAACACGGTCTGCACCATGGCCACCCACGGCGCCATGAGCGCCAGCCCGCCGATGACGAGCGCGGAGCGGAGCGGCCCCTCGGCCATGCCGGCCGCGGCCACGACCGCGGCGCGCGTGACCACCTGCCCCGCCATGCACGCCACGAGCGCGCCGCGGATCCCCAGCCAGTCCGAGAAGACCCCGGAGAAGAAGAGGCAGATGGTCACGCCGGACGAGAACAGCGTGAAGACGTAGCCGGCGTTCGTGTCGGAGAACCCGTAGTCGTCGCTGAGGCTGACGACCACGATGTTGAGCAGCGCGAAGTAGGCCGTGCTGTCCAGGACGTTGATGATCTGGAGACCCCAGTACTCGCGGCGGGTCTCCTTCAGCACGGAGAAGTCCCGGAAGTACCGGACGACGGACTCGAGCGCGCCGGGCATGACGCCTCCCGCGGCGGGCCGCGTCCGGGCGCAGGAGGGCCGCGCGGGCGGGGCTCGCACCGGTGTGCGGGGGCTCCGGTCAAGATACCGGCGCGGCATCCCGCGGCAAGCGGCACGGGCGGGGCAGTGCAACCCCGGGGTTGCGATCGGCGCGGGGTGCAGTAGGATCGCGCGGCCGGGAACGGGGGTGGGGGTTCGATGGTCTCGCTCGTGGTCCTTCTGGTCGTCCTGTTCTGCCTCGGGCCGGTCGCGTTCTTCCTGGTGCTGTCGTCGCGCGGGGAGGTGGCGCGGCTGAAGCGGCGGATCGAGGAGCTGGAGTTCCAGGTGCGCGGGGGCGCCGCGGCCGGGCGGTCTCCTGAGCCGGCGGCAGGCGCGGCCGCGGCCGCCGCCACTCCGGGACCCGTTCCGGCGCCGTCGCCGACCGCGGTGCCCGTCGCCGTGCCGCCGCCTTCGCCCGCGAAGCCGGGCGTCCCGGCCGCGGCCCCGCGGCTCGACCTCGAGACCATCCTCGGCGGCCAGTGGCTCACCTGGATCGGCATCCTCGCCATCTTCTTCGGCACCGCGTTCTTCCTGGCCTTCGACCTCGGCGACCATCCGCTCGCCGGCGCGGGGCAGGTGCTCGTCGGGCTGCTCGTGGGCGCGGGGTTCATCGCCGGCGGGCGGCTGACCGGGGCGAAGCGGGGGACGTTCCTCGCGCGTGGGTTGCTCGGCGGCGGCGTGGCGCTGCTCTTCCTCAGCGCGTACGCCAGCCACGCGTTCCACCGGCTCGTGCCGGCGGTCGTGGTGTATCCGTTCCTGTTCGGGGCGGCCACGCTCGGGGCGCTGCTCGCGCTGCGCGAGGGGTCGCTCATGGTGGCCGCGCTCACGCTGGTCGGCGCCCTGCTCACGCCGGTGTTCCTCGCCGCGTCGCCGGAGGCGTCGCAGGCGCTGTTCGTGTACCTGGCGGCCGTGAACCTGGGCGCCGCGCTCGTGAGCCGGCGACGGTGGTCCGTGCTGCCGGTGCTGGCATTCGCCGGCACCGCCATGCTCGTGGCCTGGTGGTGGGCAGAGACGTACACCATGGATCTGCGGCCCGTGGCCGCGGCGGGAACGGCGGCGCTGTGGCTGCTGTACGCGGCGGCGCCGCTCGTGCCGCGGGACCCGCCGGGCTTCCCCGGCATCCCGCGCTCGCTCGTGCTGGTGGCGAACGGGCTCCTGTTCGAGCTGGTCCTGTTCGAGCTGCTCGCCCCGGACTTCGAGACCATCCGCGGGATCGCCACCGGGCTCCTGGCGGCGGCGTACGTGATCGCCGCGCGCGCGGTGGAGGCGCGCCGCGGCGCGGACGCGCCGGCGATCGCGCTCACCCGGACCACGGGACTCGCGCTGGCGGCGCTCGCGGTGCCGGTGCAGTTCGACCTGCAATGGGTCACGCTGGGGTGGGCGCTCTTCGCGCTGGCGCTCCTGCACGCGGGGCTCTCGGCGTCCGGCCCGGGCGAGCGGCTGCTGGGCTACGGCGTGCTGCTGCTCGCGGTGGGGCGCGCGCTGCTCCTCGACACCGAGGCCGCGCTCTGGAACCTGGACGAGTACCGTCCCGTCCTGAACGGCAACTTCCTCGTGGGCGTGGCGACCGCGGCGGCGCTGGGGTTCGCCGCGCGGATGGTGGCGCAGGCGCGGCCGCGGCTTTCGCGGTTCGAGCGGAAGCTCGTGGCGCCGCTCGTGCTCACGGCGGCGATCGTGCTGCTCGTGCGCGTGTGCGTGGAGACGGTGGCGCTGTACCGGGTGCGGGAGATGCTCACCGGCGGCGACCTGCGGCTGGCCATGCTGCTCACGCTCTCGCTCGTGTCCGCGGTGTACGCGGGGCTCCTGATCCTGGGCGGGTTCGTGTTCCGGTACCGGCCGGTGCGCTTCCTCGGGATCGTCGTTCTGGGAGCGGTGCTCGTGAAGGTGTTCGCGCTGGACATCGAGGAACTGGAGCGCGGATACCGGATCGCGTCGTTCGTGGGGGTGGGGCTGTTGCTGCTCCTGATCTCGGTGCTCTACCAGAGGGGAAGGGGGAAGGCGTGAGCCGGATCGCGTTGCGCATCGTGCTGGCCGCGGGCCTCGCGGCGGCGGCCGCGGCGGCGCCGGCCGCCGCCGAGGTCTCGTCCGACGTCCGCACGCTCCCGCACCGGCGCGCGGTGCTGCTCCCGGACGGCCAGGCGGGCGGGTGGTTCGCCGTGGCGGAGGACTCCGGGCTCGCGGCGATGTCGGGGCCGGAGTTCACGGACCTGCGCCTCGTGGGCGCGGACGGGCGCAGCCGCACGCTGCACGCGGAGCCGCCGGCGCGCAGCCGCGTGGTGTACACGCGGTTGCGCGAGCTGCCCGTGGTGTGGGCCGAGGCCGCGGACGGCATGCGCGAGATGACGGTGACGCTGGAGGAGGCCGAGGCCGGGCAGCCGCTCACCGTGGAGGTGACGGGTCTCTCCGCCGGTCCGGCATTCCAGGTGACCGGCCGCGACGATCCCGGCGACGAGTGGGTGTACCTCCCGATCTCGCCGGACGGCGCGCAGGGGATGCGGCCGCCGGACAAGCATCCCGTGGCGCGCGTGGACCTCGGCGAGACGCGCCGCTTCCTTCGTCTGCAGCAGCACGGCAGCGGTCCGCCGGGCGCGGACGACCGCGTGCGGCTGCTCGCGCGCGACGTCATCGGCGCGGCCATGTTCCCCGTGCAGGTGCGCTCCGCCACCGGCCGCTTCCACGGCTCGTCGCGGAACGAGTGGATCGCGGAGATCGTGCTGGAAGGTCCCGCGCGTGCGGTGACCCGCATGGACCTGCGCTGGGCCGAGCGGCAGCCCGGCCACGGGACGCGGCTGCAGGCGAAGCTGCCCGCGGGCGGCTGGACGGAGGTGTACACGGAGACCGAGCCGCCGGAGGGCGGCACGGAGACGTCCTTGAAGTTCGAGCCCGTGCGGACGACCGCGCTGCGGCTGACCGTGTACGGCGCCGACGCGCCGAACGAGCCGTGCATGGTGGACGCCGTGCGGGCGGTCCCCCTGCGCTGGCTCTTCCGCGCGGACGCGGCGGAGTCGTTGTGGGTGGCGTTCGGGGATCCCTACCAGAAGGTGGCGGCGGCGGTCGCGGAGGGTCCGGACTCGCCGCAGGAGGTCCGCGAGGCCGCGCTCGGGCCCGTCGAGCCGAGCCCGTGGTACCGGGAACCGGGCTTCGGCCTGGAGTGGCTCAAGCGCCGGCCGGCGGTGCTGGGGGCCGTAATGGTGGTGCTGCTGGGGGCGGTGGCATGGCTGGCGCTGGTGAGGCGCAGTCCTGACTGAGTCCACGTGGCGGTCTGGGCGGCGCCTCTCCTCCGTGGAGCGCAGTAGTTCCGCGCCAGATGTTCGCGGCCTCAGAACTGCCAATGAGCTATCATGCGCGGCCATGAGAGCGACCACCTCTGAACTCCTGCCTTCCCCCAATGGGAAGGAGCTGGGCGCGTACTACACCCCGGAAGCGGTGGTGCGTGAGCTTGTCGCCTGGGCGCTGCACGGTGATTCTGATCGACACGTACTGGACCCCTCGTGCGGTGACGGTCGCTTCCTATGGAATCTGAAGAACGCCGTCGGAGTAGACATCGACGAGGGTGCGGTCTCGGCCGCCTCAAGCAGAGTTGGACGCGCGAAAGTCGTACAGGCGGACTTCTTCGAGTGGGCGCAACATACTGACCTGCGGTTTGACGCTGCAGTCGGCAATCCGCCCTTCATTCGTTACCAGCGCTTTCGAGGGAGCACTCGCGCGGCAGCCCTGGCCACCTGTCGCAGGGCAGGAGTGAATCTGACGGCGCTCTCTTCCTCATGGGCCCCGTTCATTGTCGGTGCATCGCTTCTCCTTCGTGCCGGCGGGAGGATCGCGTTCGTCGTCCCAGCGGAAGTCGGGCACGCTGTGTACGCGCGGCCGCTCGTGACTTGGCTTCTCGACTCCTTCGGTCGAGTCGAGCTGATTGCCTTTCGAGAGAAGTTCTTCTCCAGCCTCTCGGAGGACTGCTGGCTTCTCAGGGCGTCGGGGTTTGGGCAGGCTGCTGATAGCCTGCACCTCGCTTGTGCTGAGTCCCATGAGGAGAACGCCGACTGCGTCTTCGAGTCTCTCTCCCGGAGAGAGCTCAGGGCCGCCGAGTACAGGATTCGCCCATTCCTGCTCCCGAGCGAGATCCGCAAGACCTACGAGCGGCTGGCTACATCGCCGCGCGTGCGCCGCTTGGGCGCCATAGCCAAACTCGGCATCGGCTACGTTACCGGAGCCAACGACTTCTTCCACTTGCGGCCTTCTCAGGCGAGGGAGTGCGGTATCCCCGGCCGCTTCCTGCGACCCACTGTCAGGTCGAGCCGTGACCTCGCGAACCTCCGCGCCGTGGATCGACTGACAGTGGAACGGTGGCAGGAGGAGGATCGCCCCATGCTTCTCCTTGCCTTGCGCTCGGGCAGGCTCCCGGAGAGTGTGACTACCTACTTGGACTCCGCGCGAGGACAAGCGGCAAGGGAGGCCTACAAGTGTCGGAACAGAGATCCATGGTACGTAGTTCCGGACGTTCGCGTACCCTCGGCGTTCCTCTCAATCATGTCGGGAGGAGGACCTCGCCTGGTGCTAAACGAGGCGGGCGCGGCATGCACGAACTCCGTCCACGCTGTCCACTTCGCGACACACGCGGATGCTAGCGCGGCGTCCACGATGTGGGGCAGCCACCTCACGCAGCTTTCGTGCGAGGTGGAGGGGCATGCGTTGGGTGGAGGGATGTTGAAGCTCGAGCCCGAGGAAGCACGTCGAGTTGTTCTTCCCGTGGCCGAGAGGCACTCGCGCCAAGAGCGAGAACAACTCGCACTTGGCATTCGGCACATGAGGCGATGGAGGCGCACTCGCGATGCCAACTGAGGTGCCCCGCCTAACAGATCTGACAACGGCACTTCGCGCGTTCGCCTTCACGAAGGGAACGCAATCGGCAGCCCACATCAAGCCCCTCCACTGGTATACAGCGTGCCGGCTCGTGGTTGAGGGGGGGTTCCTGCCAGACTACGTCAGACCCCGGCCACCTCTAAGGGTAGAGCGACGTGGAGCTTGCAGCATCCTGCATCACGATCCGGCCTCCGCGAAGGGGGGCGAGAGGACGCTCCTCGGGGGTTTGAAGACCAAGCAGATCGACGTGTCGGTGGCACTGCCAGGAGTCGGCCCAGTGGTCGCCGTGTCTTTGAAGGGTGCGCAGAACGCTCCCAGGAATCTGACGAATCGGATGGAGGAAGCCGGAGGGGACTGCACGAATCTGCATCTATCGTATCCGGCTCTCGTCTATGGCTACTGGTGCGTGATGAGGGCAAACGCGCCGAGCGATGCGACCCCTATTGCTACGTTCGGCCTCAGTCCTGATGGGCGCTACCAGCCGACGGACTTGACGATCGATGCGGCTGGGTCGCTCGCGGAGATTGTCAGGCGTTTCGCTCACGCACTTGAGAGGCTCTCTGATCGACGTGATCTGAGGGAGGAGCCGTCGCGCTATGAGGCATGCGGCCTGACCCTAGTCCGCGTGGAGGGCGGACCTGCAGCCACGGCTGTACATGCAGGATATCCAGGCGAAAGTGTCCTTCTGGAGTTCAACCGGATGTTCGTGCGTCTGTACGAGATCTATGACCAGAGATACGTGTATCAGGCGCCCGATCTTCGGCGAGTCACAGCGCGGGCAGCGTGGGATCCGTCCTCGCCCGTTCTGGTCGACACTGTTCTGAGTGGTGGCGCTTTCGACGAGTGGAATCCACGACTGGCATCGTGACGCCAGCTCGCCGAGTACCTACCGGAATCGCACCAAGCGGCCTGTGCGCACGAGCTGCCGCGAGTGGAGCCGTAGGAAGTAGACCCCGGTGGCTGCCACCGTGCCGGACTCGTCGCGCCCGTCCCACTGCGCTTCGGTCCCTTCGGCCGGCAGCCGGCGCACCATGCGGCCCGATGCGTCGATCACCTCGATCTCCCCTGACCTGGCATCCGCCGCGCTCGCCCCCGCCCACCGGATTGTCGTGCTCTCGCGGAACGGGTTCGGCGACGCGACCAGCGCATGCCGCCCGCGCATCCCCGCGGCCACCTCCGGCGTCGCGGTGGCGCCCTGGTTCATGAAGAGCACTTGCGGGCCGCGGGCGGTCCCGGCGGCGAGGTCCGGGAAGCCGTCGCCGTTCACGTCGCCCCAGGCGAGCGCGGAGCCGCTGGAGCTGAAGTCGTAGAACCAGGATGGCGTGGTCTCCAGCGTGCCGCCGGTGTTCAGGTACACGCGCAGGTGGCCGTTGCCGAACTCCATCGTGGCGAGGTCCTCGTCGCCGTCGGCGTCCACGTCGCCCCACGCCATGTCCTGCGTGCTGAAGAAGAGCGACGCGTCCGCGGCCCAGAAGCCCGCGGTCAGCGTGCCGGCGTCGTTGCGCCAGATCGCCGTGGGGTCGCCCGCGTTGCCGAGCGCCATGTCCAGGTCGCCGTCGTCGTCCACGTCGGAGAAGAGCATGCCGCGGTCCGTCGCGGAGGTGTTCCCCGTGGTCCACGTGGGCGTGGTCGGGATCGTTCCCGCGGGGTTGCCGTAGATCGCGGTGGCGAACGCGGTCCAGCGCGCGAAGCCCACGTCCGGGAAGTCCGCGTGGCGGTAGTCCACGGTGAGCGTCTGTCCGACGGCCAGCGGCGCCGTGAGGTGGATGCGCCCCGCGGCGCGATCCAGCGTGAGGCGCGGCGCCGTGCCGGGTCCGGTCACGGACACGCCGTCGAACGCGGCCACCGGGAAGTGCGGGACGCGGAAGATGCGGGCGACGCCGTCGCCGTTCCACACCGCCTGCGCGGCCACCTCGGACGAGCCGTCCACGTCGGCCAGCGCCACCGAGTTGCTGATGGTGGAGTCCGCGGACTGCCAGCTCGGCGTGGCCGGCAGCCCCAGGGCGGAACCGAGGAAGATCTGGCACGGCCGGTACGGCAGCGGCGACACGCCCTGGTTCGCGAGGATCACGTCGGTGAAGCCGTCCGCGTTCACGTCCCCGAGCCCGCCGCCCACGCCCCACACGTTGCCGAGCGCGGACCAGTCCGGCGTGGTGGACGGGCCGCCGGGCCCGCCGTAGTGCACGACGCTGTCGTGGAAGCTGCTGCCGCCGTCCACGAACAGCACGTCCTCGTACCCGTCGCCGTCGATGTCGGCCACGCGCGCATCCGCGGTGTGATGCTCCACCGCGGAGATCCACGACGCCGTGGTCTCGAGCACGCCGCCCGTGTTGAAGAAGATCTGGTTCTCGAACTCGTTGATGGGCGGGAACCCGGTCTGCTGGTAGTTGCCGGAGCAGAGATCGAGGTCGCCGTCCCCGTCCACGTCGGCGAAGGCCAGCCCGCCGACGGCGCGATCCGGTGTGCCCTGCCACGTGGGCGCGAGGGGCAGCGGCACGGCGCTGCCCGCGTACACGATCCGGTCCGGCTCGCCGGATGCGGGCGGGAGGATGCGGCCGTCGTCCGTGACGTCGGCGGCGGGAACGGCAAGGGGGGCGAGGGCGAGGCCCCAGGCTGCGGCGACGGGAGCGAGGCGCACGGTCCACCTCCGGGTGCGGGGAGGGCCGCAGGGTAGCGCCTCGCGGGGGGCGAGGGGAAGCCGGAGGACTACAGATCTCCCGCCGGCGCCACGGCCCCGCGCCGCGCCGCCTTCGCGTGCGCCACCGCGCCCTTGAGTTCCGAGAGCCACACGTGCACGAGCCGGTAGTACGTGGGCAGCACCACGAGCGTGAGGAACGTGCCGCTCAGCAGCCCGCCGATCAACGCCCGCGCCATCGGGTAGTACTTCGCCTCCACCATGTGCGCTCCGGACAGCGCCAGGGGCAGGAGCCCCACGATCGTGGTGCCGGCGGTCATCAGGATCGGCCGCAAGCGCTCCGAGCATCCCGCCACGATCGCGTCGTCCAGGCCGCGCCCCAGGCGGCGGTGGTGCGTCACGTGGTCCACGAGCACGATGCCGTTGTTCACGATCACGCCGATGAGGATCACCATGCCGATGAACGCCATGATGTTGAACGGCGTCCCGGTGAGCATCATCAGCAGCACGACGCCCAGGAACGAGAACGGCACGCACGCCATCACGAGCGCCGGCGCCACCAGCGACTCGAACAGGCTGGCCATGACCACGAACACGCAGAACAGCGCGAGCAGCAGGTTCACGCCCATCTCGCTGTTCTGCTCCTCCGCCCGGCGGATCTCCGAGCCGAAGTTCCAGGAGTAGCCGAAGGGCATCTCGATCTGGTCCATCACGTTGCGGACCTTGTCCAGGCCGTCGTCCATGCGCTCACCGTCCCACGTGCCGCGGATGGCCACGCCGGTCTTGCCGTTCTCGCGGTACACCGTGCGCGGGCTCTGCACGAAATTCAGGTCCGCCACCTGGCCGAGCAGCACGGGCTGCTCGTCGTGCGCGGCCACCATGAGCGAGCGCAGGTTCTCGATGGACTCCGTGTCGTCCGGCAGCAGCGAGATCTGCAGGTCGATCTCCTTGTCCCCGGTGTTCAGCCGCGGCAGGTTCATGCCGCGGTACGTGAGCGCCAGCACCTGCGACACGTCCTGCGCGCGCACGCCGTGCCGGGACGCGCGCTCACGGTCCACCGCCACCTCGATCTCCTTCGCGCCCTCGTCCAGGTCCGACAGCACGTCCGAGATCCCGTCCACGCGCGCGAGCCGCCGCTTCGCCTCGTTCACGAGCGGCTCCAGGGTCTCCATGTCCTCGCCGAACACGGTGAGCTGGAAGCGCTTCGCGCCGGTGTCGTTGCCCTCCTCGTCGCCGAAGCGGTACTCCACGCCGGCCTGCTTCGGGAGGTTCTCCCGGAGGTCCTTGCGCATCTCCTTCAGGAAGTCCTCCGACAGCTCGCCCTGCTCGAAGAAGAGCGACATCCCGGCCGCGTCCGGGCCCCAGAAGCTGTAGATGTCCTTCAGCCCGAGTTCCCCGCGCCGGCCCTCCAGGTACTCCTCCACGGCCTGCACGTAGCCGTCCGACGTGTCCTTGTCCACGGAGCCCGTGTAGTGGAAGGCGATCCGCAGCCGCTCGTTGCGGATGCCGGCGTCGCTGCCCACGTCCGGCTTGAACCCCGTGACCTTCGCGAGAAGGACGGTGGCCACGAGCACGCCCGGCACGATGGCGAAGCCCGTGACGCGCGGGTGCTCCAGCGTGGTCCACCGGAGCATGCGGAGGTAGCGCTCCCGGAGGCGCGTCATCCACGGCGTCTCCCGGTCCATGCCCTCGGTGCGCTCCAGGCGCATGGAGAACGACGGGATCACCGTGAGGCTGACCAGCAGGGACGCCACGATCGTCACGCTGATGCTCATGCCCACGGTGCCCAGCCACACCGCCAGCTCGTCGCCGCGGGTGACGATGATGGGGGCGAACACGATCACGGTGGTGAGCGTGGACGCGGTGACGGCGCGGGCCACGTCCTTCGTCCCGCGCAGGGCCGCGCGCACGGGCGAGGCGCCGAGGCTTCGCCGCCGGTGGATGGACTCCAGCACCACCACCGCGTTGTCCACCAGCATGCCGATGCCCAGCATCAGCCCCATCATCGTGAGAACGTTCAGGCTGCGCCCGGTGAGGGACAGCCAGATCCCGGTGCCCAGGATGGAGAAGGGGATGGACAGGGAGATGAGCAGCGTGAGCGGCACGTTGCGGAGGAAGATCCACAGGACCGCCATGGACAGGAGCGAGCCCACGATACCCGCGCTCCACAGGCCGTCGAGGGAGTTGGTGATCTGCTCCGCCTGGTTGAAGAAGGAGAAGCAGTCCACGCCCTGCAGCGCGGGGTCCTGCCGGATCTCGTCCAGCTTCGCCTCGACGCGCCGCGCCACCTCCACCGTGTTGTAGCCGGAGGACTTCTGCAGCCAGAACGCGATGGCGAACTCGCCGTTCAGCCGCCGCCCGTAGGACGGCGCGGGCGCCGCGTACACCAGCTCGGCCACGTCCGCCAGCCGCAGCCCGCGCTCGTCGATGGGCAGCTCGCCCAGCTCGTCCATGTTCCGGACGCCGGACACGGCGCGCACGTCGTACCGCAGGCCGCGGTCCGTGATGCGCCCCACCGTGAGGTTCACGTTCGCGGCGGACAGCTCGCGGAAGAGGCGCGACACGTCCACGCCGTACTCCTGGATCCGGTCCAGCCGGAGGTAGATGGCACCGACGGTGGGGGAGACGCCGTCGATCTGCACGTTCGCCACGCCCGGAACGGACTGCAGCGGCTGCACGATGTGCGCCTCGATCAGGTCCCAGCTGTCCTTCAGGCTGCGGCCCTTCGCGGAGATGCGCCCCTCCACGATGGGGATCTCGGAGGAGTTGAACGTGAACAGGAAGATCTCCCGCACGTCCGACGGGAGCTGGGCGCGCGCCAGGTCCACCTTCTCCTGGACCTCCAGGCGCAGCATGTTGACGTCCCGGCCCCAGTCGAACTCCACGCCCACGAAGGCCTGGTCCTCGTCGCTGTAGCTCTCCACGCCGCGGATGCCGCCGAGCGTGGCCACGATCTCCTCGATGGGCCGCGCGATCTCTCGCTCGGTCTGCTCCGGGATGCCGCCGGGGTAGGGGACCACGATGCCGATGAACGGGAAATCCACCTGCGGGAGGAACGCGAGCGGGATCCGTCCGAAGGAGAGCAGGCCCAGCACGAGCACGGAGGCCAGCGCCATCACGAGGGAGACGGGACGGCGCAGCGCGAAGCGGGTGAGCTGCGGCACGTCAGCGCCCTCCGGGGGCCGCTCCGGGGGCGAGCTCGCCGGCCGCGCGCCGCGCCGCCGGCGCGGGCTCCGCGGCTGCCACGCCCGGCGTGAGCAGCAGGTACACCACCGGCACGACGAGCAGCGTGAGCACCGTGGCCACGGACAGCCCGGAGATCACGGTGATGGCCAGCGGCGCGCGGAGCTCCGCCCCCTCGCCCAGTCCCAGCGCCATCGGCAGGAGTCCGAGCACGGTGGTCCCGGTGGTCATGAGGATGGGGCGGAGGCGCTCGCCGGCCGCCTCGAGGATGGCATCCACGACCGCGCGCCCGCGCCGGAGCTGGTTGATGCGATCCACCAGCACGATGCCGTTGTTCACCACGATGCCCGCCAGCATGATGGCGCCGATGGCCACCAGGATGGACACGGGCGTGCGCGTGATCCCCAGTCCCACCACGGCGCCGAGCAGCGCGAGGGGCACCGTGAACATGATCACGAACGGGTACAGGAACGATTCGAACTGCACCGCCATCACGAGGTAGACCAGGAACACGGCCAGGAACGTGGCCGTCCACAGCGACCGGAAGGAGCGCTGCATCTCGTCGTTCTGGCCGCCGAGGTCCGCCGCGAGCCCGGCCGGCATGGGCGTGGCGCGCAGCATCGTGCGTACCTCCTCGGACACGGACCCGAGGTCCCGTCCGGCGAGGTCCCCGGACACGATGGCCACGCGCCGCCGCCCCAGCCGGTGGATCTCCGCCGGCCCCTGCTCCACGTCGAAGGACGCGATGGCGCCGAGGCGGATGGGCACGCCGTCCCGCTCCGCCACGATGAGATCGTGGATGGCGTCCAGCGTGTTGCGCTGGTCGTCCGCGTTCTGCACGCGGATGTCGATGTGCCGCTCCTCGTCGCGGAACTGGCTGGCCACGGCGCCGCGCACCTTCGTCTGCACCGTGGACGCCACCTCGGAGAGCGTGAGGCCGAGGCGGTTCAGCTTGTCGCGGTCGAAGCGCACGCGGATCTCCGGGGAGCCCGGCACCGTGGACACGCGCACGTCCCGCACGCCGCGCACGCCGGACACGTCCTTCGCGATGGAGTCCGCCGTGCGCTGCAGCGCGCCGAGGTCGAAGCCGAAGACGTCGATCTCCAGCGGCGTGCTCAGCGTGAGCAGCGAGGGACGGCGCACCTCGTAGGTGAGCTGCGGGTAGGCGCGGCAGACCTCGCGCACGCGGTCCAGGACCCCGGCTTCCGCCTCCTTGGAGACCTCGGCGAGCGCGAGGTGGATGTCCGCGCGGTTCTCCTTCCGCCGTGCGACCGTGCCGCCGCCCTCCTCGCTCGTGCCCACGTTCGCGAACACGGTCTTCACGCCGGGCACCGTGCGGAGCTCGCGGCCGAGCTTCGCCACCGTGGCGTCGGTGCGGGCGAGCGGCGTGCCCTCGGGCAGCTCCACGCCGAGCGTGAGCTCGCCCTGCGCCATCGGGGGGATCAGCTCCGTCCCGAGCGTCCCGGCGAGGAACAGGGAGGCCAGGACCAGCACGCCGACGCCCGCGAGCATGCGCCGCGGCCGGCGCAGCACGTCGGCGAGGGTTCGCTGGTAGGCGCCGCCGAGGCGGTCCATGCCGGCGGACACGCGGTCCGCGAGCCGGTTCAGCCCGCCGCCGGCGCGTCCCGCCGCGGCGCCGGCACGGGAGCCGAGCGCGAACACGGCGGCCGGGAACGCCACGAACGCCCGCACCGGCAGCGCGCGCAGCCACCACGGCCCGCGCCCCGCCGGGACCATGTCCCGCCAGGAGCGCGCCTCCGCATGCCGCCCGGCGTCGCGCGCCCGCGCGCGGCCGAGCGCGGCCACCATGGGCGAGAACGTGAGCGCCACCACGAGCGAGACCAGCAGCGAGAACGTGACCGTGAGCGC
The DNA here is from genome assembly GCA_964571855.1 of uncultured Gemmatimonadota bacterium. GTDB lineage: Bacteria > ARS69 > ARS69 > ARS69 > ARS69 > CAYYFX01. Next base: position 72,042 of record CAZNDO010000004.1, on the reverse strand, counting down.
CTGGTCCCCGAAGATCTGCCCGGCGATCCCTTCCACCACGAACACGATCGGGATGAACACGGCCACCGTGGTCAGGGTGGAGCCGGCGACCGCGCCGGCCACCTCGCCCGCGCCCTCGGTCACCGTATCGCGGTCGTCCTCGCGCCCGGCGGCCGCCGCCCGCTCGCGGCGCCGCGCGATGGACTCCAGCACCACGATGGAGTTGTCCACGAGCATTCCCACGCCGAGCGCCAGCCCGCCCAGCGACATCACGTTCAGCGACACGCCGCGCGAGTACATCAGCACGAAGGTGGCCACGATGGACAGCGGGATGGACAGTCCGATGATCAGCGTGCTGCGGAAGTCCCGCAGGAAGAGCCACAGCACGAGCACCGCGAGCAGGCCGCCGACGAGCGCGTTCCCCTGCACCTCGGCGATGGCCTGCCGGATGAAGACGGACTGGTCGAACAGCACGTCCATGGTCATGCCCGGCGGCAGTTCCTTGCGCAGGAAGTCCAGGTGGTTCCGCACGCGCTCCGCGACCTCGACGACGTTGCCGTCGCCCTCCTTGTAGACGGCGATCTCGACGCTCTCGCGCCCGTCCACGTGCGTGATCGTGGTGCGCTCCTTGTGCCCGCGGTGCACCTGCGCCACCTCGGCCAGGCGCACGGGATGCCCGGCGGCCTGCCCGATCGTGACGTCCAGGATGCCCTCGAGGTCGTCGAAGCGGCTCAGCGTGCGCACGAGGTACTCGGCGTCGCGGTCGCGCAGCCGGCCGCCGGACGCGTTCACGCTCTCCTGCGCGAGCGCCGTCTCCACGCTCCCGATCGAGAGGCCCAGGGCGGCGAGGCGCGCCTCGTCCACCTGGACGCGAATCTCCTCCTCCAGGCCGCCGGAGACCTTCGCCGCGGCCACGCCGCGCAGCGCCTCGATCTCGCGCTTCAGCGTGTCCTCGGCGAGGGCGCGCGTGGACGCGAGCGGCGCGGTGCCGCCGATCCCGATGCGCAGCACCGGATCCAGCGACGGGTCGTACCGGAGCAGGACGGGCGCGGCCGCGTCGTCGGGCATGTGCAGGAGGTCGATCTTCTCGCGGACCTCGAGGGCCGCGTAGTCCATGTCCGTGTCCCAGTCGAACTCCAGCGTCACCTGGGACAGGCCGGCCTGGCTGATGGAGTGCACGCGGCGCAGCCCGGGCACCACGCCCACCGCCTCCTCGATGGGGCGGGTGACGAGGTTCTCCACGTCCAGCGGCGCCGTGTTCGGGAACTCGGTCTGCAGGGTCAGGGAGGGGTAGCGGACCTCGGGGAGGAGCCGCAGGTCCAGCCGCGACAGCGCGACGAGCCCGAAGACGACCGCCGCCACCGTGGCCATCGAGATCGTGACGGGATGGCCGACGGCGAAGCGGACGAGGCCTTTCACCCCTCGGCCCCCGCGTCGGACGCGGCTACCGACACGCCGCCCGCCTCCGGCTGTTTCGCGTCATCCTTCGCGGTCTGCGTGCTGTCCGGCGCCGGCGGCGGCGTCCAGCCGACCTGCGTGGCGTTGAGCACGTCGATGCGCGTGCCGGTGCGGAGTCCGCCCTGGCCGAGCGACACCACCCACGCGCCCGCCTCGATCCCGTCCAGCACTTCCACGTGCGTGTCGTCCCACAGGCCCGTGGAGATCTCCACCTTCCGCACGGAGTCCGCCTCGGCCAGGAAGACCGAGCGCAGCCCGCCCTCCTCCACGAGCGCGAGCTTCGGGATGGCGAGCGCCTCGCGGCGCGTGTCCGTCACGATGCGCGCCTTCACGAAGCCGCCCACGCGCAGCCCCTCCGCCTCGCCGCGCACGAGCAGCGTGAGGCGCACGGTGCTGGTGCCCGGATCCACGACCGGCGCCACGCGCTCCACGACCGCCGGCACGGAGTGCTCCACCGTCTCCAGGTCCAGCTGCACCTTGTCCCCCGCGTGGACGTGGCGCGCGATGGCCTCCGGCAGGTTGATCGTGACGCGCAGCGGCTCGAAGTCCACGAGCGTGAACAGCGGCTCCGAGGGGTTCAGGTGCTGCCCGGGGACGATGATCCGCTGCGTGATCTGCCCGTCGAAGGGCGCGCGGATGATGGTGTCCTCCAGCCGGATCTGCGCCAGCTCCCGCTCGGCCTTCGCCTGCTCGTGCAGCGACGCCACGGAGGCGAACTCCTCCTCGGTGACCAGGCTCCGCGCCAGCAGGGCCTCGCGGCGCTGGCGCTCGCGGAGCTGGTCCGCCTCCTTCAGTTCCGCCTGCGTGACCTGGATCCTCTCCCGCTCGTTCTCCATCTCGGCCAGCACCTGGCCGCGGCGCACCCAGTCCCCCTCCTCCACGTTCACGCGCGACACGCGCCCGCCCACCTTCGCCACGAGACCCACCTGCCGGTCCGCCTCCACGACGGACGAGGCGCGGTAGTACGCCGAGATCTCGCGCGCCTCCGCGCGCGCCAGCTCCACCGGCACGGGCAGCGGCTCCTCCTCGCCCTTCTTCCCCTTCTTCTTGTCCTTCTTGTCGCCCTTGCCGGCGTCGGCGGTCTCCGGACCGCCCGGCAGGAACGGCACGGGGACCACGCCCTTCCGATCGAGGACGAACAGCGTGCCCGCGGCGACGACGAGTGCCGCGAGCGGGATGAAGACGGCCTTCTTCGGGACGCGGCGAGCCATGGCACGGACCTCGCGGGAGCGGGGAACCGGAGAGTCGGGTACGGGGGATTCGACGAGACCGGGGCGGGAAAAGTTGCGCGGCCTGCCGCCCGACGACAACTTCGGGGACGAAGGGTACGCTCCCGGGCGGCCGGGCGCCAGCGAAGGCGGGATGAAGGCGGGAGGGGGCGATGGACCGGGCGATCGCGCTGGAGCGTATCCGCGGCGGCAGGGAGCCGTGGGACGTGGTCGTTGCGGGCGGCGGCGCGTCCGGCCTGGGCGTCGCCGTGGATGCCGCGAACCGCGGCTACCGCACGCTCCTGCTCGAGGCGCGGGACTTCGGGGCGGGGACGTCCTCGCGCTCCACGAAGCTCATCCACGGCGGCGTGCGCTACCTCCGGCAGGGGCATGTGGCGCTCGTGCGGTCCGCGCTCGAGGAGCGCGCGCGGCTCCTGGGGAACGCGCCGGGCCTCGTGGGGCCGCTGGAGTTCGTCGTGCCCGCCTACCGGCGGCGCGACCTGGCCGCCTTGCGCCTCGGCTTGTGGCTGTACGACCGGCTCGGGGCGGCAGCCTCCGGCGCGCCCTCGCGCGGGCTGGATCCGGCGGCCGTGCGCGGCCTCGTTCCCGGCGTGCGCGCCGCGGGGCTGAAGGGCGCGGTGGCCTACGAGGACGCCCGCTTCGACGACGCGCGGCTGGCCGTGGCGCTGGCCCGCACGGCCTGGCGCGAAGGGGCGGTCGTCGTCAACCACGTGGCGGTGGCGGGCTTCTCGGCGGGCGGCGCCGGCGCGGCCGTCACCGTCCACGCCGCGGATCGGGAGGGTGGCGAGGCGTTCGAGATTCCGGCGCGCGTGGTCGTGAATGCCGCCGGTCCGTCCGCCGATCGGATCCGGGCGCTGGCCGATCCTTCGGCCGCGCCGCGGCTACGCCCCTCCCGCGGGACGCACCTCGTCCTGGATCGGCGCGCCTTCCCGGGTCGCTCGGCGCTGCTCGTCCCGGACGCGGGCGACGGGCGGGTGGTCTTCCTCGTGCCGTGGCGCGAGCGCGTGCTCCTGGGCACCACGGACGTGCCGGCGGAGCCGACCGACGCGGAGCCACGGGCCACGCGCGCGGAGGCGGACGCGCTGCTCGCCTTGGCCGGTCGCGTGCTGGAGCGGCCGCCGGCGCCGGAGGACGTGCGCAGCGTGTTCGCGGGACTGCGTCCGCTCCTGGCGGGGGACGGCGGCACCGCGGCGCTTCCGCGCGACCACGACGTGCAGGTGGAGCACGGATGGCTCGTGACACTGGCCGGCGGGAAGTGGACGACGTACCGGCGGATGGCCGAGGACGCGGTCGACCGCGCCGCCGCTGCCGCCGGCCTGCCGCGCCGACCCTGCCGGACCGCCGCGCTCGCGCTGGAGGAGACGGTGGCGGCGGAGGGCGGGGAGGCGGAGGTGCTCCGCGCGGTGCGGGAGGAGATGGCGCGCACGGTGGAGGACGTGCTCGCGCGCCGGACCCACGCGCTGGTCGAGGACGCGGCGGCCGCGCGCGCCGCGGCGCCGGCCACGGCGGCGGTCATGGCGCGCGAACTCGGCCGCGATGCGGCGTGGATCGCCGGTGAGGTGGAGTCGTTCGCGCGGCTGGCAGCGGCGCGCGAGTTCCCGGGGCTGCTCTGAGGGTCCGTCCCGTCTGCTAGAATCATGGCCGTGCGCCCCCCGGGGAACCCCCGCGCCGCGAGCTTCGATGACCTTGCTTCCTCGTTCCTTCGCGGCGTTCCTGGCCGCTGCCTGCCTCGGCTTGCCGATCCCGGCGCCCGGCGCGACCTGGCCCGTGCCCGCCGCCGTGCCGAGCGTCGCGGCCGCCCTGGACTCCGCGGCGTCCGGCGACACGGTGCTGGTGGCCTGCGGCACGTGGCCGGCCGTGAACCTGTCCGTCCCGTCCGGCGTCACGATCCGCGGCGCCACGGGCGACCCGGCGTGCGTCACGCTCGACGGCGGCGGCGCGGGCCGCATCCTCGACTGCGCCGGGGTCGCGGGCGTGCGCCTCGAGGCGCTGACGCTCGCGAACGGGGCGGCTCCGTCCGGCGGCTTCTTCGAGCGGGCGGGCGGCGCGATCCGGTGCGACGCCTCGGAGATCACGCTCACGGACTGCATCGTGCGCGACAACCGCGCGGCCTTCGGGGCCGGAGTGGCCGCGCGCGCGTCGCTCCTCGCGATCGACGGCTGCCGCTTCGAGGCGGACTCGGCGACGTCGGCCACCGCGTGGGCCGCCGGCGGCGGGATCTGGGCGCAGGAGTGCGAAGGCACGATCACGGACTGCGTGTTCGAGCGAAACGCCGCGTTCGGCGCGTCCCCGCCCGGCGACGGCGGCGCCGTCTTCGCCGAGGAGTGCGCGCTCGTGATCGCGGACTGCACGTTCGCGCACAACGCGGCGGGCGCCGGGGCCGGTGCGCTGTACTCGTTCTTCCGGGACCGCTCCTCGCTCACGCGCTGCACGTTCACCGCGAACGACTCCCCGGCCGGCGGCGCGATGTACGTGGAGAACTCCTATCCCTTCCTCCGCGAGTGCGTGTTCACGGACAACACCGCGCGCAACGGCGGCGCGCTGTTCCTCGGCGAGCGGTCGGGCCCGCGGATCGTGGACTGCGTGTTCGACGGGGACGCCGCGTCCCCGAACGCGGGCGGCGCCATCGACTGCTGGATCTCCGATCCGGAGATCGAGGGCTGCACGTTCCGCGGGACGTCCGCCGCGGCGCGCGGCGGCGCGCTGGCAGCGCACGGCGACTCCGAGGTCTCCATGACGGGCTGCCTCGTGGAGGGCGCCACCGCGGGCCCCGACGGCGGCGCGCTGTTCCTGGAGGACACCGCCTCGGCCGTGCTCACGCGCTGCACCGTGCGCGGCACGGCATCCGGGGGCGGCGCCCTGGCCGTGACCGAGAGCGCGTCGCTCTCCCTCGACGCCTGCGTGGTGGCGTTCGCGGCCGCCGGGGCGGCGGCGGCGTGCGCGGGCGGCGGCGTGATCGCCGCCTCGTGCACGGACGTGTACGGCAACGCCGGCGGCGACTGGACCGGATGCCTGGCGCCGCTCGCGGGCGTCGCCGGCAACTTCGCCGCGGATCCGCTCTTCTGCGCGGGCGCGGACGACGCGTCCGTCACGATCCCCGACTCGCCGTGCCTGCCCGCGAACAACGCGTGCGGCGTGCCCGTGGGCGCGGGCCAGGGCGGCTGCGGCTGCCCGGACGCGGCCACGATCCTCGTCCCGGACGACTTCCCCACGATCGCGGCGGCGCTCGCGGCGGCATCCCCGGGGGACATCGTGGGCGTGTGCAGCGGCGAGTGGACCGGCCCCTTCGCGGCGCGGTCCGGCGTGCACGTGATCGGCGTGCGCGCCGACCTCGCGCGCGTGGTCCCGGATCCGCTCGCGCCCGGCGCGGCCGTGCTGCGCGCGGCGCACGTGGCCGACTCCACCGTGGTGGCCGACCTCACGCTGGACGGCCGCTCGCTCGTGCCGGCGGTCGTGGCGGCGGAGTCCACCTCCGTAGGGCTGCGCGTGCGTCGCGCGGTGGTCACGGGCGGCCAGCAGTGGGGCGTGGTCAACGGGCCCGACTCCCGCGTCACCCTCGGCGGCTCGCTCGCGGACGCCTGCGACCTCCTCGCGAACGGACCGGCCGGCGCCGCGCAGGTCCGCAACGACAACGTCGTGGCCGACTCGCTCGACGCCACGCACGTCCACTGGGGCACGCAGGACTTCGCGGCCATCGTCGCCGCCGTGCAGGGGAAGGTGCGCGTCTGTCCGATCACGAACGCCGCGCACGACGCCGAGCTGTGCGCGTCACTCGCCGCGGTCGGCGCGCCCGTGGCGGCCGGCGCCGGTCCGGTCCTGACGGCCGCGCCGAACCCGGCCCGCGGGAGCATCCGCCTCGCGTTCGCCGCCCCGCCGGGAGTCTCCCTGCGGCTGGCGATCCACGACGTCGCCGGGCGCCTGGTCCGCGAGTTCCGCCCCGGGCCGGCCGAGGGCGGCCGGGGGCAGGTCGTCTGGGACGGGCGAGACTCCTCGGACAACCCGGCCGCTCCAGGGGTATATTTCGCCCGCTTGGAGGGCGGCCCGGCGGTCCTCACCAGGAAACTGGTGATCGTCCGCTGACCCGCCCGGCGCGGCCCCCGAACGCGGAAACCGGAGTTCCTGCCCTGGAAGACGACCGGATTGAACAGTTCCCGCCCGCCCGCCGTCTGAACCCCCGTAGGGACGCAGGTCCCGCGGAGGGAAGCTTCGTGCGGAGCCTGACCGACGCCCAGCTCGTCGCCCGGACGCAGGCCGGGGATGTCGGCGCGTTCAACGAGCTCGCGGGTCGCTGGGAGTCGGCGCTGTACGGGTTCGTGCGGCGCACCCTCGGGGACAGCGAGGACGCGCGCGACGTCTGCCAGGAAGCGCTGGTCAAGGCGTACCGCAACATCGACCGGTTGCGCGAAGGGGAGAAGTTCAAGTCGTGGATCCACTACATCGCGTTGAATCTCTGCCGGGACCGGTTCCGCTCGCCGCGAGCGCGGATGGAGCTCGTCCCGTACGAGGAGGGGGGCGCCGACGCGCCGCCCACGCGCGGGATCGAGGCGGAGTCCGCGGCGACGGACCGCGGCGCGGAGGCGGCCAGCCTGAGCGGGCTGCTCAAGGAGCTGCTGGAGACGCTGCCCGCGGAGCAGAGAACGTCGATCGTGCTCCGCGAGTACCAGGGTCTGACGTCGGAGGAGATCGGCGAGATCACGGGCGTCCCGGCGGCCACGGTCCGCACGCGCATCTACTACGGGCTGAAGGCGCTGCGCGCCGCGATGAAGGCCCGGGGCATCGGGAAGTCGGATGTCGTCTGAGCATCGAGAGGAGGGGAAGGCGATGAGAGAGGACGTCGACCCGCGGATCGACAAGATGATCGCGTTCCTCTACGGCGAGCTGCCGCCGGCGGAGGAGAAGGCGTTCCGCCGCCTGCTCGAGAAGGACGACGCGCTGCGCGCGGAGTGGGAGGAGCTGTCCGGCGTGCGCAAGGCGCTCGGCGGGTGGACCGTGGAGGAGCACGTGCCGAGCTTCGTGCTGGTGGATCCGGCGGCCCGTCCGATGGCGGCGCCGGCGGGCGGACCGGCCGGCTGGTGGCGGCGCGTGACCGACGCGCTGCGGCCGATGGCGATGAGCCCCGCGTGGGGGCTGGCCGCGGCGGCGATGGCGCTGGTCGTGCTGGCCGCGGCGGGCTTCCGCGTGGAGCGCGTGCCGCAGGGGTTCGCGTTCCGCTTCGGCGGGGAGAGGCCCGCGGAGGTGGCGTTGCCGGGCGTGGGCGACGGGCAGCCGCTGGAGCTCTCCACGCGGCCTTCCCCCGGACCGACCGCGGGCGGCGCCGGGATCGTGCCGGCGAGCGGCACGTACATCACCGAGGACGAGTTCAACCGGTACAACACGGAACTGATGACCACGCTCGTGGGCCTCCTGAACCGCTACGACGAGCAGCGCGACGAGGAGACCGCGGAACTGCTGCGCGGCCTGTACGCGAAGATGAGCGAACGGCAGCTGTACGACTACGAGCGCACGAACCGTCGCATCGACGCGCTGGGCGCGGGGCTGATCGCGGAGCGGGGCCGTACGCAGAGCATCGAGGACATCCTGGGCGGCGGCTCGTCCGGGAACGACATCCCCGCGCGCAACGGGGGGGAGGAGAAGTGATCATGAAGGGGCGCGGGGCGCGGAGCGCCGGTTCGGCCGGCCCGTGGGTGGCGGTCGCGGCGGCGGTGGCGCTGGGCCTGCTGGCGCAGAAGGCGTTCGGCGTGGAGCCGCCGCCGGGCAAGATGGAGCGCCAGATCGAGGTGATGGAGAAGATCCTGGACCAGGTGCTGATCGACAGCCCGAACTTCCTGGTCTCGGGGCGCGGGAACGCGCGCGGACTCTGGGTGCCCGAGTTCGGCGTCATCATGACGTTCGACGCGGCGCTCCTCGAGAAGGACAAGGACTGGCACTTCGACTTCGGCGAGGGATTCCGGATCGAGACCGACGACAAGGGTCGCAAGGTCATCATCCTGGACGAGGACGGCAAGGTCCTCAGCGAGGAGATCCACGGGCCGGAGGCGGAGGAGAAGGGGCGGCAGTCGCGCCAGGACTCGCCCCAGGACCGGCTGTACAAGCGCGGCAAGGCGGAGATCGTGGACACGCTGCTGGACTACGGCGACACGATGTCCTCGCTGCCGGCGGGGAAGTGGCTGGCGATCGTGGCCTTCCTGAAGGACACGCGCTACTTCGACGAGCGCGGCCTCTCGCGGCTCGTGCTGAAGGCGAAGATCGACGACCTGCGCGCGTACACCGCGAACAAGCTCGGCGAGCAGGAGATGGTGAAGCGCATCGTGGAAGAGGAGTACTGAGCGCGGACCCGCGCGGGGCGGTGCGCGAACGAACGGGCCGGCCGGAGCGATCCGGCCGGCCCGTCGCGTCGCGGGCGATGGGATCCGCGGCCTAGGGGATGGCCGCGCCGTACTTCACGGAGCACCCGTAGGACTTCGTCTCCGCGACCTGCACCGGCTTCCCGGCCTGGACGGCCGCCAGCGCGTCCTTCACGTAGTTCGTCTCCCCGAGCGTGCCCGGCGTGGCGTTGTCGTCGATGGCGCCCGCATACACGATCGTGCCGCCATGGATCACGTACATCGCCGGCGTGGTCTTGGCGCCGTACGCGCGGCCGACCTCGCCGGACTCGTCCAGCAGGATCGGGTACGCGATGCCGTAGTCCTCGCGCGCTTTGCGGTTCCGGTCCACGCCCGCGCCCTGCTTCCCGGGCGCGCCCGAGTTGATCGCCAGCCACACCACATCCTTGCCGGCCGCCTTCGACGTGGCCTCCATGGTCTTGTTCTTCTCGTGGTGCTTCTTCACGAACGGGCAGTCCGGATTGAACCACTCCAGGACCACGGTCTTTCCCTCGGCCGTGAGGTCCGAGAGGCGGTAGGTCTTCCCGTCGAGGTCCTGCAGCGTGAAGTCCGGGGCCTTGGCCCCCGCCGCGGAGCCTGCGGCCATCGCCGCGTGGTGGCCCTCCGGGGCCGGGGCCTCGGATTTCGCCGCGCCGGCGGCGTACGCCGTGGCGGCCGCGGCGAGGAACGTGACGGCGGTCAGGCCCGCCCGCGTGGATCCCTTGCGAATCATGCATCGCCTCCCCGGCGGAGCGCCGGCCGGATCGAGAGAACGGCGCCGTCGGTCGGCGCCGGTTGGGGGGTGAAAGACCCTACCCGGGGACGGGAACGGAAGTTCCCGCGAGGCCCCCCGCGTTCGGCCCATCACGGGGACAGCAATCCGCCCAGGATGGCCCCGCCCAGGAGGATCAGCAGCGCGGACGCCCCGAGCAGGGCGGCCTTCAGCACGGGCCGGCTGGCCTCCGGCGACCGCGGGACGACCACCAGAAGTCCCACGATCGCGTCGATCACGCCGACCGCCACCAGCGCGAATCCTACGATCATTCTCGTGTCCACGGCGCCTCCCGGTTCGATCCGTCCCTGGCCGGGGATGGGCCGCCGCCCGGCGCCGGCGTTCCGCCCCGCGGGTTCCAGAGCGCCACCTCGTCCAGCGGCTTCCGGCGCAGATCCGGCACCTCGGCGTCCGCCGCCGGGTACCCCACGGGGAACAGCATGAAGGGTCGTTCGTTCGCGGGCCGGCCGAGGATGGTGCGCAGGAAGCCCATCGGGCTGGGCGTGTGCGTCAGCGTGGCCAGCCCCATCTCGTGCAGCGCGGCGATGAAGAAGCCGCAGGCGATGCCCACGCTCTCCTTCACGTAGTAGTTCTTGCGCGGACCGCCGTCCGGCCGCACGCCGTGCACCTCCTCGAAGACCACCACGAGCCACGGAGCGACCTCGAGGTAGGGCTTGTGCCAGTCCGTGCCGAGCGGGGCGAGCGCCTCGCGCCACTCGTCCGGCATCCGCCCGCCCTCGTACGTCTCGCGCTCCTCGCGCTCGGCGGCGAGCCGGATCTCGCGCTTCAGTCCGGGGTCGTCCACGCAGACGAAGCGCCACGGCTGCCGGTGCGCGCCGGACGGCGCGCTGGACGCGGCCCGCACCGCGAACTCGATCAGCGCCCGCGGCACCGGGTCCGGTGCGAAGGCGCGCACGCTCCGGCGCGCCGTGAACCGCGCCTCCAGGGCGGCGCCGCGGCGCAGCATCTCCCCCTCGGGGAGGCGCGCCGGGCGGTACGGGATGCGTCGCGGCTCGGCCATGGGCGGCAGGGTACACGCTGCGGCGTCCGCGGTCCCCCTTTGCGCGCGGTCGATCCGGTGGGGTACGCTGGTCCGTGCAACCGGCCTGCCTCCCGGGGACCCGACGCCTTGGCTCCTTCCCGCGCGCACCACCTGGCCCTCCTCTTCGCGGTCGTCCTGGCGGGGACCGGCGCGCGCGCCGTCGCCGGCTCCGGACCGCAGCAGGCGTACTCCGTGCAACTCCACACGCACGCGTCCCTGAGCGAGAACAACGGCAGCATGGAGTGGCACGCCGCCAAGGCGCAGGCCGTGGGCGTGGACGTGATCTGGTGGACGGACCACGACTGGCGGGTGACCCAGACCGGCTACACGAAGGTGTACGACTTCGAGAACTGCACGTGGGACGGCCAGAAGTTCGTCGAGCCGGACAACAACTTCGAGGAGCGCTGGTGGGAGGTGACGGCGATCACGCCGGACCACGCCAAGTCCGTCGTGGACTCCCTCGCCTACCAGGGGACGAAGAGCCTGCGCATGGAGGCCGCCTACGCGGGCGGCACGTTCCAGCGGTTGAACCTCAGCCAGACCGGGACACGGCACCAGAACCGGTACAGCCTGGCCACCCGCTACCGTCTCCGCTTCGCGCTGTTCCCGGAGCAGCTCGATCCCGCGGACAACAAGTTCGTGATCGAACTGCTGCTGAGCGAGCGGCCCGGCGAGTGGCCGCGCCTGCGGTACGTGCTCGGCTCGATGGACGGCGAGGGGGTGGGGGCCATCCCGCTCGCGTGGACCCCCGGGCAGTGGAACGCGTACGACCTGGACGTCCTGGCCGACGTGCAGACCCTGCTGTCCGCGTTCGGCGCGGACTCCATCCGGGCGCAGGACAACAGCACGTTCGAGACGCACGCGATCCTGGAGACGCGCTCCGGCGCGCGGGGCGTGGTGTTCCTCGACGACATCCGGTACGAGAGCGACGGGACGCTCGCCGGCGAGGCGCTCCTGGACTGGCAGGACGCGGCGGATGCGTACTACCGGATGCAGTACCCGAGCGTGGAGTACCACGTGGGCAGCGAGATCTCGCGGTACAAGGCGCAGCCGCACCTGAACGCCTACGCGCCGGGGCACGTGCTCGTGGACTACGGCGGGACCGTGTTCTCGGACTCGCTGTACTACGCGGTGGACCAGGTGCACGCGCTGGGCGGGCTGGTCTCGTACAACCACCCCTGGGGGATCGGCATCTACGGGAACGTCTCGGAGACGCCCGCGCAGAAGGCGGCCCGCATCCTCACGATGAAGCGCGGGCTCCTCCGCTGCCGAGCGCTGCGGTGCGACCTGCTGGAGGTGGGCTACCGCTGGCGCCAGGGCATCCCGCTCTCCGGGCACCTCGACCTGTGGGACTGCCTGAACGGGAACGCGCTGTTCCTCACCGGCATCGGCGTCACCGACAGCCACGGGTCCACGCCTTTCTACGGGTGGGCGCCCTGGCAGCCGATCGCCACGTACGAGAACAACTACGTCACGTGGCTGTGGGCCACGGGGACCACGGCGCCCGAGCTGCTGCAGCCCATGGCGTCCGGCAACGCGTACTTCGGCGACCCCTACCGCTGGCAGGGCGACCTGGAGGTCGGCACGGCGGACGGCTTCCCCATGGGTCGCGTGGTCCTCACGGACAAGCTCGTGGAGGACGTCATCGTGCGCGTGACGAACGTGCCGTCCACCGTGTCCGTGCGCCTCGTGCAGGGGGAGATCCGCGAGGATCCGCCGTCGGAGTACACCACCGTGAGCTGGCTGCGGGACGAGACGCTCGTGGGAACGGTGGTGGACGGCGTGTTCCAGGACACGGTGAGCGTGGACGTCTCCCTGCCCGCGTTCGTCCGCTTCGAGATCAAGGACGGCTCGGCGGAGTGGGCGTTCTCGAACCCCGTGCACTTCGTCCGGCAGGTACCGTCCGACGGCGTGCCCGCCGCGCGCGTGGCGGCGAGCCTGGACGCGCTGCGCGTGCGCTCGGCGGAGAACCTCGTGCTGCGCGACGCCTCGTTCGATCCCGGCGGCGCCGAGCTCGCGCTGTCGCTGGACGAGACCACGCCCGGGATGGGACGGGTGGTCGTGGACTGCGCCGCGTTCGGCCCGCCCTCGGGCGTCACCGGCACGGCGTCCTGGGTCTTCGACACGGGCCTGCTCACGCTGGACGGCTTCGCCGGGACCGGATCCGCGGTCACGGTGGCCTGGGGCCCCGGGGTCGACGCGCCGCTCCCGGTCGGGGACCGACCGCTGGAGATGGGCCTGTCGCCGGGCCGGCCGAACCCGTTCGGTCGCGGCGTCGTGGCCGAGTTCGCGCTGCCGGATCCGGGGCAGGCCCTCGTGGAGGTCCTGGACGTGCGCGGGCGGCGGGTGCGCGTCCTCCGGGACGAGTGGACGGCGGCCGGCCGGCATCGCGTCGCCTGGGACGGCAACGACACGTTCGGCCGCCCCGTGGCCGACGGCGTGTACTTCATCCGCCTGCGCGCCCTCGGCGCCACCCTGACGACGAAGTCCGTCAAGATCCGCTGATCGCGCCGCCGTCGGGGTGGTGACGGTCGGCCCCGTCCCGGATACCCTGGGGGACACACTGCGGAGGCGGCCCGGGATGACGGAAGTGGCACGCGCGCGCGCGTACCGACGCGAGATCGGGAGGGCCGGGGAGGGCGAGGGGCCCCGGCTCATCGTCGTGGGCGGCGTGCACGGGAACGAGCCGAGCGGCGTCGAGGCGCTGGAACACGTGTTCGCCGCGATCGAGCAGCGCGGGATCCGCGTGCGCGGACGGTTCGTGGGCCTGGCGGGGAACGTGCGCGCGCTGGAGGCCGGCGAGCGGTTCCTCAGCGAGGACTTCAACCGCATGTGGGGCTACGACCGCGTCACGCGCGCGCAGCGCCGCGCGGAGCGGAACTCGCCGGAGGCGCTGGAGCAGCGGGAGCTCCTGCAGACGCTGCAGGGCATCCTGGCCAAGGGCGACGAGCCCGCCTACCTCGTGGACCTGCACACGACGTCGTCGCGCAGCACCCCCTTCTACATCCTCGGTGACACGCTGCGGAACCGCGAGTTCGCGCGGCGCTTCCCGGCGCCCATCGTGCTCGGCTTCGAGGAGCACATCCGCGGCACGCTGATGGAATACCTCACGAGCCTCGGCCACGTCGCCATCGCGATCGAGGGCGGCCAGCACGATGCGCCGGAGGCACGGCGGCACCACGAGGCGGCCGTGTGGCTGGCGCTGGTCGCGGTGGGGTGCGTGGCGGAGGCGGACGTGCCGGATCTGGCGGCGCATCGCGAGGTGCTCGCCGCCGGGCGGGGGCGGATCCCGGCCGTGGTGGAGATCTTCCATCGCCATCGTCTCGCCGGCGACGACGCGTTCCGCATGGATCCCGGATACGAGAACTTCCACCCGGTGCGTCGCGGCCAGCGCCTGGCCGAGGACCGGAAGGGGACCGTGGCCGCGCCCGCGGACGGGCTCCTCTTCCTTCCGCTGTACCAGAAGCGCGGGGACGACGGCTTCTTCCTCGCGCGCGGCGTGAACCTGCCCTGGCTGCACGTCTCCACGGTGTTGCGGCGGCTCGGCGTTCCCCGCCTCGCGCCGTTCCTGCCGGGCGTGCGCGCGCATCCCGAGCGCAAGGACACGCTGGTCGTGAACCTGAACATCGCCCGGTTCTTCGCGGACCGGCTGTTCCGGCTGCTGGGCTTCCGCGTGGAGCGCCGCATCCTCGGGCGGATGGTGGTTCGCCGCCGGCCCGGCGGCTGAGGGACGCCGCGTGCACCTGCTCCGCCGCTACGCGCACTGGCTGCATGGGCGTTGGCCGGCGGGCGGCGTGGAGAAGCTCCCCGAGGTGGACGAGGACGGGCGGACCGCCGTGCCGGGCGTGTCCGTGATCGGTGACCTCGCCGGGGTCCCGCTGCTCAAGCTGTCCCTGGACGCGGGGGCGCGCGCGGCCCGGCGCCTGGCGGAGGAGCTTCGCGCGGAGAGCGCCGGCGCGCCGCCGGGGGCGGTGGACGTGGCGATCGTGGGGGCCGGCGCGGCCGGCATGGCGGCGGCCGTGGAGCTGAAGCGGCGCGGCGTGGGCTTCCGCGTGCTCGAGTCCGGCGAGCCCTTCGCCACGATCGTGAACTTCCCGAAGGGGAAGCCCATCTACACCTATCCGGCGGACCTGACGCCGGAGGGCGCGCTGCAGGTCGGCGCGGACGTGAAGGAGGCGCTGCTCGAGGAGTTGCGGCGTCAGGTCGGCGGCGTGGACGTCACGATCGCGCGTGCGGAGAGCGTGCAACGCCGGGGCGGCGTGCTGGAGGTGGCGGTGGCCGGCGGCGAGCCGGTGCGCGCGCGCCGCGTCCTGCTCGCGATGGGGCGGAGCGGGGACCACCGGCGGCTCGGCGTTGCCGGCGAGGAGCTGGACAAGGTCTCCAACCGCCTGCACGACCCCGCGGACCACGCGGGGCGGCGCGTACTCGTGGTCGGCGGCGGGGACTCGGCGCTGGAAGCCGCGATCGCGCTGACGGAGGCCGGCGCGGACGTGACGCTGAGCTACCGCGGCGAAAGCCTCGTCCGGCCCAAGCCGGCGAACGTGGAACGCCTGGAGGCCGCGCGCGGGATCCGCGTGGCGCTCCGCACGCGGGTCCGCCGCATCACGCGGGCCGCGGCCACCCTGGCGCACGAGGACGGCCGCAGCGAGGAGGTCCCGAACGACGCGGTCTTCGTGATGATCGGCCGCGACGCGCCCCTCGGCTTCTTCCGCCGCTCCGGCATTCCCGTGCGCGGCGAGTGGACGCCGCGGTTCTGGACCACGTGCGCGCTGGCGCTCGCCGCGTTCGCGTTCCTGTACCACTGGAAGTACGGCGGCGCGCTGACCACGTTCTTCGAGTCGCGCGGGCTCTTCCCGTTCGGCATCCGGCCCGGGGACGGACCGGGGCTTGCCCATGCCGTGCGGACGTCGTTCGGCACGCCGGGCGCGTGGTACACGCTCGCGTACACGGCCGCCATCGTCGGCTTCGGCATCCGACGGATCCGCCGCCGGCGCACTCCGTACGTCACGGCGCAGACGATCGCGCTGGCGGCCATCCAGGTGCTGCCGCTCTTCCTGGTGCCGTACGTGCTGCTTCCGTGGTGGGGCGAGTCCGGGGGCTTCGGCGCGCGGCACCGCGTGGAGCACATCGACGCGGCGGCCGCGGACGCGTGGTTCGCGCTCGAGGCGCGGCATCCGGAGGACGCGGACGCGCTGCTCGCGGCGGCGCGCGGCGCCGGCGCGCTCCCGGCCGCGGTGGCGTCCTGGCCGGAGCTGACCGCGGAGGTGTCCTGGCCGCAGCGGCGCGAAGGGGATCGCGTGATCCTGCGCTCGCGGCCGGAGGGCGGGCCCGCGCGGGAGGCCGTCCTCCGCCTGACGGATCGCCGCGTGCACGTGCGCGACGACTCGCTTCCGGGGTCCCGGCTCGCGGACGCGCTCTTCCCCGCGAGCGAGTGGGACGCCCACGGCCGCGAGTACTGGCGCGCGTCGGGGTTCATCCTGGCCTGGCCGCTCTTCCTCTGGAACGTGTTCACCCACCAGCCGCTCGGGGCCTGGCTCGCCATCTCGCTCCTGCAGACGCTGGTGATCATCCCGTGGATCGTGCTGCGCTGGGGCAAGGGCGCCTACTGCGGCTGGATCTGCTCCTGCGGCGCGCTCGCCGAGACGATGGGCGACGCGCACCGCCAGAAGATGCCGCACGGCCCCGGGTGGAACCGGCTGAACCTCGCCGGCCAGGCGCTGCTCGGGGTCGCCGTGGTGCTGCTCGTGCTGCGCGTCGCGGGGTGGCTCCTGCCGTGGGACCACCCGGTCAACGCGGCGTACGCCGCGGCCCTCGCCGGGAAGACGCCCGGCGGCGCGTCGCTCCCGTTCCCGCTCCCGCTCCTGAACTACCGGTGGGGCGTGGATCTCCTCCTTGCCGGGATCCTCGGCACCGGGCTCTACTTCCACTTCTCGGGTCGGGTGTGGTGCCGGTTCGGCTGCCCGCTCGCCGCGTGGATGCACGTGGTGGCGCGCTTCTCCCGCTTCCGGATCCTCGCCGACAAGAAGAAGTGCATCTCGTGCAACGTGTGCACCTCGGTGTGCCACCAGGGGATCGACGTGATGTCGTTCGCGAACAAGGGGCGCCCGATGGAGGACCCGCAGTGCGTGCGCTGCTCCGCGTGCGTGCAGGGCTGCCCGACGGGAGTGCTCTCCTTCGGCGCGGTGGACCGCCGCACCGGGCGCGTGATCGGCACGGACCGGCTGGCGGCATCCGCGGCGCACGTGCGGGAGGCGGCGCGCGCATGAGGCCGTGGGACCCCGTCGGCGGGGCCGACGTCACGGACTTCCGCATCTTCCGCGTGCGGCGCTTCCTCGCGCGCTCCCCGCGCACCGGGGACGCGCGTCCGTTCACCGTCCTGGAGTGCCCGGACTGGGTGAACGTGATCGCGGTCACGCCGGACGGCTCGCTCGTGCTCGTGCGCCAGTACCGGCACGGGACGGCGGAGGAGACGCTGGAAATCCCGGGCGGGATGGTGGATCCGGGCGAGGATCCGGCGCGGGCCGCGGCGCGCGAGCTGCTCGAGGAGACCGGGTTCGCGGGCGGACCGCCGGTGCTCCTGGGGGTCGTGGAGCCGAACCCGGCCATCCAGTCGAACCGGTGCCACACGTTCCTCGTCGAGGGCTGCCGCCGTGTGGCGGACGTGGCGCCCGATCCGGGGGAGGACCTCGAGGTGGAGGTGATGCCGGCGGCGGAGGTGCGGGCCGCGGCGCGCGACGGCCGCATCCGGCACGCGCTCGTGCTCTGCGCGCTGGCGTGGTGGCGGGAGCCGCAGCAGCCGGTCCCCCCGGCACCGGGACTCTGATATCGTCGTCCGGGTATGGGCAACCCGCGTCGCCGCGCCGGCCTGGCCTTCCTCGCCTTGTCCCTCGCCGCCCCCCTGCCGGGTCGCGGCGCGCCCGTGCCGCCCCCGGCCTTCCCCGTCGCGGAGCAGCCCTGGTGCCTGCAACTGCACATCCATGGACCGCTGAGCGAGCAGAACGGGAGCCTGGATTGGCACGTGGATCGCGCGCGGGCCATCGGCGTGGACGTGCTGTGGTGGACCGATCACGACTGGCGCACGGACCTCCTGGGCTACACCACGCGCTTCGACTTCGAGAACTGCGCCTGGGACGCGACGCTTCGCAAGTGGGTGGAGCCCGACGGCTACGAGTACCGCTACATGGAGACCGCGTACGCGGTGCCGTACTCGCAGGCGTCCGTGAGTGGCGCGCGCGCCTACGAGGGGACGAAGTCCTTCCGGCTGCAGGTGCAGGATGTTGCGGGCAGCGGCTTCCAGCGGATCGAGGTCGCGCAGACGACCTCGCGGCGCCAGAACGTGTATCCGCTCGTGACGGCGCCGCGGCTGCGCCTCGCCGTGTACCCCGAGGAGTTCGATCCGGCCGGGGACAAGCTGGTCATCCAGG
This sequence comes from uncultured Gemmatimonadota bacterium, assembly GCA_964571855.1. Classification (GTDB taxonomy): domain Bacteria; phylum ARS69; class ARS69; order ARS69; family ARS69; genus CAYYFX01. The sequence continues at coordinate 53,776 of CAZNDO010000004.1, read as the reverse complement.
TGCGCCTGTGCGAGAAGGCGGACGGCTGGCCGATGCTGCGCTACGTGGCCGGGTCCCTGGAGGAGGAGCCGGCGGACGCCATTCCGGTGGACTGCCCCGCGGGACAGTGGACGGTGCTGGACCTGGACGTAACCGCGGACACGTGGGCGAGGTTCGCGAGCGGCGGCGCGGACTCGATCCGCGCCCAGGACAACAACCTCTTCGACGTGCGCGTGGCTCTGTACACGCGGGACGGGCGCACCGCGGTGGCGTTCGTGGACGAGCTGCGCTACGTGGCCGACACGTCGCTCGCCGGCACGGGCATGCTGGACTGGCAGCGCGCCGCGGGAGCGTACTACGAGGCGCGTACGCAGGAAGTGCGGCACTTCGTGGGCTCGGAACTGTCGCGATTCAAGATCCAGCAGCACATGAACGCGTACGCTCCCGGCTTCGTGCCGGTGGACTACACGGGGCGCGTCGCCTCCGACTCCCTCTGGTACGCGGTGGACCAGGTGCACGCGCAGGGCGGGCTGGTGTCGTTCAACCACCCGTGGGGCGTGGGCATCTACGGCAACCCGCAGGAGACGCCGGAGATGAAGGCCCTGCGGATCCTGAAGGCCAAGAACGACGCGCTGGCCACCGAGCTCTACCGCTGCGACATGCTGGAGGTGGGCTACCGGATCAGGCACGGGATCAACCTCGCGGGACATCTGGACCTGTGGGATTGCCTGACCGCGAACGGGCGCTTCGTGACCGGGACCGGCGTCACGGACACCCATGGCACGGCGTGGTCCATCGGCTGGGTGCCGTGGCAGCCGAGCGCCCTGTACGAGAACAACTTCGTGACGTGGGTGTGGGCCGAGGCGCCGGAGGAGCGCCCCCTGCTGGATGCGCTGGCCGCCGGTCGCGCCTGGTTCGGCGACCCCTACCGGTGGCGGGGCGAGATGGACCTCCGCACGATCGACGGCTTCCCCATGGGGCGAGTCGTCCTGACGGACGCGCCGTCGCACGACATGATCGTGCGCATCACGGAGGCGCCCGACGGGGGCGAGGTGCGGGTTCGCCAGGGGCGGATCGATGACACGGGCGCGCCGTCGACCACGGTGTCGTGGCTTCGGGAGGAGAGCCTGGCCCTGCCGGCCGGCGGGGGCGAGTTTTGCGACACGCTGACGGTCGACGCGTCGGTGTCCTCGTTCGTGCGGGTGGAACTGTACGGTCCCGACGCGAAGCCGGACGCCTTCTCCAACCCGCTGTGTCTCGTGCGGCAGATGCCGGAGCGCGGGATCCGCGCCGCGCGCGCCGGGGCGAGCCTCGGCGGCATGCGCTTGTCCGAGGCGGCGGGTCTGCTTCTGCGGGCGGCGTCGTTCGACGGGATCGCCGGTCAGGTGCGCTTCACGCTCGACGAGGACGTGCCCGGGCTGGGGACACTGGTGCTGGACGCCTCGGGCTTCGGGCCGCCCGCCTGGGTGACCGGGGCGGGCACGTGGACCTGGGACTCGGGGATCCTCCGCCTCGTCGGGTTCACCGGATCCGGCTCGGAAGTGACCGTGGCCTGGGGCGGCTCCCTGGACGCGCCGCCGGAGCCCGATGCGGCGCGCCGTCCGGAGTTCTCGCTGCGTCCGGGCGCGAACCCCTTCCGCGGGACGCTGCGCGTGCACTTCGCGCTCCCGGACGCGGCGGCCGCGTTGCTGGAGGTGCTGGACGTCCACGGGCGTCGCGTGCGGATCGTGCACGACGCCTGGACCGATGCCGGCGCGCGGGCCGTGGTGTGGGACGGGAAGGACGCCGCCGGTCGCCCGGCGGCGAACGGTGTCTACCTCCTGCGGCTGCGGGCGGGCGGGGACGTGCGGACCGCGAAGGTGGTGAAGGTGCGCTAGCCGCCCGCCGCGGCACACGCGCGAATACCGGCGCGCGCGGCCTCGTTCCCCGGGTGCAGCGCCAGCGCCGCCTCGTACGCCGCCGCCGCCTCCTCGAAGCGTCGCGCCTCCCGGAGGAAGTCGCCGTGCTGCACGGCGAAGCGGTCGTCCCGCGGCTCCAGCGCGCGGGCCCGCGCCGTGGCGTCGAGCGCCGCGTCGCGCCGTCCGGCCAGCTTCTCCGCCCGGCCCAGGTTCGCCCACGCCTCCGCGGACGCGGGGTCCACCCGCGCGGCCTCGCGGAAGTTGTCGAGCGCCGCGGGCAGGTTGCCGGAGCGCGCGAGGTCCACGCCCATGCGAACGTGCAGGATGGCCAGGTTGCGCCGGAGCCCGCCGTCCGCGGGGTTCGCCGCGAGGCCGCGCTCGAACGTCTCGACCGCGTCGCGCCCGCGGCCCGTCGATTCGAACGCGCGCGCGGTCAGCTCCGCGCGCCGGGCGGCCACGGCCGCCACCAACCGCGCGTCCGCCGCCGCAGGGTCCACGTCGCCCGGCGGCCACGCCGCCAGGCGCGTGCGCACGTCCGCCTGCCACGCGAGCAGCGTGCGCGACTGCTGCGACGCCCCCCCGCGCGCGATGGACCGCGGCTCCTGCAGCTCCACGCGGCGGTCGTCGTCGGTGTGCGGAGGCGCGTCGCGCGAGAAGCGGCGCACCGCGTCGTCGTCCAGCATGAAGTGCGAGAGCAGCGTGGGGGCGTCCGGCACGCCGGCGCGCGCGAACCCGCCGCCGACGGACGGATCGTCCAGCGCCGCGGCCACGCGTGCCGCGTCGATCGGCCCGCGCCGCTTCGACGCCAGCACGAGGATGTCGCTCCACTCCGCCACCCACACGTCCACCGACGGGTACACGTCGGAGATCGTGCGCAGGATGCTGCGCAGGGACTCCTCGCTGACGGAGTAGCCCTGCAGCCACTGGCACAGGATCCCGTCGTCCGCGAGGCGGTCCCGGCTCAGCTCGAAGAACTCGCGCGTGAACAGGCTGCCGACGCCGGCCGCCCACAGGTTCGACGGTTGCGACACGATCACGTCGTACGTGGTCCCGGTGAGCAGCAGGTGGTTGCGCCCGTCGGAGGCGCGCAGGCTCACGCGCGGGTCCGTGAGCGCGCCGTCCAGCCAGGGATCGAAGAAGTGCGCCGCCGCCACGATCTCCGCCGACAGCTCGATGCAGTCCACCGACTGTACCGGATGCTGCAGCACGCCGGCGAGCGTGACGCCCGAGCCGAGCCCGATGACCAGCACGCGCTCCGGCTCCGGGTGCAGCACGAGCGGGAGGCTGCCCAGCATCGTGTTCGTCTTGAGGTCGCCGTTCGTGGCCTCGGTGCGCCCGTCCGACTGGAGCTGCACGTTCACGCCGCGCCGCCGCACCGACACGGTGGAGACCACGCCGTCCTTGTAGTACACGACCTCGTCGTCCGGTCCCGGCCCGTGCACGCCCGTGCGCGCGCCGAAGGACGATCGCGTGGCGGCGTCCGGGTCCCAGGGCGGCGCCACGAGCGCGGCCAGCGCGAGCGCGCCGGCGAGCGCGCCGAGCGCACCCGCACGCGCCGGCTTCGGGAGGTCCACGCGCGTGGACGCCAGCGCCGCGGCGGCGGCGTTGAACAGCGCGAACGCCAGGACGCCCCCGCGGATCCCGAGCGCCGGCATCGCGAGGAACCCGCCCGCGATCGATCCCGCGATCGCGCCCCACGTGTTCATGGAGTAGAGCGACCCCACGTCGTGCGCGAGGCCGCGGGCGCCGCGGATCGCGTCGCCGAGCACGAGCGGGAGCCCCATGCCGAGCAGGATCGTGGCGGGAAGCAGCGCGGCGGCGCCGAGCAGGAGGGCGGCGCCCACGTAGCCCGCGAAGGACCCGCTCCAGGCCGCCGAGAGCGTTGCGAACGCCGCCGGCAGCTCCCGGAACGCGAAGAACAGGAGCACCACGGCCACCGCCGCCAGCCCCTGCGTGAGGGCGAGCGCGCGCGCCGGCTGCCGGCTGCGCGTGAGCACGAACGTGGCGATGCCGCCGCCCACGGTGATCCCGAGCAGCACGGTGACCAGGCTCACGGTGAACGCGTAGACGGTGTTGCCGAAGGAGAGGACGAGCGCGCGCGTCCAGAACACCTGGTAGCCGAGCGACGTGAGGCCGGACAGCGCCGCCACGGCCAGGAGGGTCGCGCGACCGCGGCGCGCCCCCGCGGGCTCCGCCGCGGCTTCGGGCGCGGCGGGCGCGGCCGGCTGCCGGAGCGTGCGGCCGAGCGCCATGGCGCCCGCGCCCACGACCAGGTTCAGCCCCACCGCGCACGCGGACGCGCCGCGCAACCCGAGCGCGGGCAGCAGCACGAAGCCGGCGAGCGCCGCGCCGGCGGTGGCGCCCAGCGTGTTGATCGTGTACAGCAGCCCCACGTCCGGCGCGGCGGTCTCGTCCCGCGAGAACGCGCGCGCGATGACCGGAAGCGTCATGCCCATCAGCGTGGCGGGGGGCAGCAGCACGAGCGCGCTGACCACGGCGCGCAGGACGGAGAGCACCGCGAGCGAGGGCTCGAGCGCGTCGTACAGCCCCGTGAACAGGCGGTTCACGAGGGGCAGCAGGAACGGGACGCAGGCCGCGAACGCGCCGAGCGCCGTCTCCAGGACCCCGTACACGAACAGCGGACGCTCCCAACGGTCCGCCCGCCGGGCCGCCAGGGCGGCACCGAGCCCCAGCCCGCCCATGAACACCGCCAGCACGGTGCTCGTGGCCAGCGCGGTGACGCCGAACACGGAGTCCAGCAGCTTGAACCACACCACCTCGTACACGAGCCCCGCGGCCCCGGTGACCGCGAACAGCACCGGGAGGACGGGGCGGAGGCGGCGCAGTCGGGCGGCCGCGTCGGTCACGGCGGGCTCAGCGGGGTACGCACGTCCTCGGCCTCGGCGGTCGCGGCGGCGGGGTCGCCGCGCTCCGCGACCTCGCGGCTCACGTGCACGATCCCGCCGAGCAGCCCCTGCCCGACCGCGATCCCGTACGACGCGAGCGACAGCGCCAGCGCGGTGGCCGCGTCGAAGCCGGCGCGCGTGAGCAGCGCCACGAACGCCCACTCGCGCACGCCGAGCCCGTTGAGTCCCACCGGGATCATCATCGCCGTGAACACGAGCGGCACGACGACCAGGAACGTCTGGAACGGCTCGTGCCGGTCGAACGCGAACTGGATCAGCCAGAAGTGCACGATCAGCAGGAACTGGAAGCCGAGCGACAGCACGAAGTTCCCGAGCAGGGCGCCCGGCGCGCGCGAGAACATCTCGAACGCCGCGAGCATCTTGCCCAGCGTGCGGCGCACGAACTCCCCGGGCAGCCGCGGGATGACGCGGTGCACCAGGTCGCGCGAGCGCGAGTGCAGCGCCACGAACAGGCACGCCGCCGAGAACGCCAGCGCGCCGATGAGCGCCCACGTCGCGCGCGGACCCAGCCAGTCCGCGTGTCCCGCCAGCGCCGCGACGCCGCCGAGGCACAGCGTGGCCAGGAGCCCGATCATCCGCTCCACGAGCACGACCGTGAGGTGCTGCGTGAAGCTCCCGCCGCCCTTCCGGCGCGCGCCGGCGGCCCGCACGACGTCGCCGCCCACGTTCGACGGCAGGAAGTTGTTGAAGAACAGGCCCACGAGGTAGGAGCCGAAGAGGTACGCCGGGGGCACGCGCCGTCCCACCGCCGACAGCAGCAGCCGCCAGCGCCACGCGCCGAGCACGTTGCCGGCGGAGTTCACCAGGAACGCCGCGACCAGCCACTCGTGCTTCGCGTTCGCGAGGCGGTCGAGAAGCTCCTTCCAGTGCACCTGGCGGAGGACCCAGGCCAGGAGGACCACGCCGAGGACGACGCGGGCGATGCGGAGGAGCGTGCCCTTCAACCGGGACCTCTCGGGGGTGTCCGGGGACGAATCCCCGGGGGTCGGAACGGCCGACAGACTCTACCACGGATGTGCGGAGGCGGAAGGGGGCCGGGCGGCTGCGGTGCGCGGCCGCCCGGCGGGTCCTACCGCGTGGTCACCACGACCTTCGTGGAGGCGGTGCGCCCCGCCGCCTCCACGCGCAGGAAGTACACGCCGGACCCGAGACCGTCGCGTCGCACCGGCAGCTCGTGCGCTCCGGCTCCCCGCACTTCGCCCCCGAGGACCTCCCCGACGCGGCGGCCCAGCACGTCGAAGAGCGCGGCGCGCACTGCGGCCTCCCGCGGCAGCTCCAGGCGCACGGTGCCGCGGTCGTGCAGCGGGTTCGGCGTGACGGGGCCGAGCGCGAACGCCCCGGGCCGGCCGGCGACGGCCGGCGCGTCCACCGGGGTCCGGTCGAACACGGCGAAGTAGTTCCGCGACGTGCCCCCCGCGGTGAAGGACCCGGTGCCCGCCGCGAACACGAGATGCTCCATGGCCAGCACCGCGTTCACCGAGCCGAGCGCCGTGACCTGCCACGACTCCACGAGGGAGCCGTCGCCGGCGAACGCGGCGAGCCCGCGGTAGGGGAGTCCCTGCACGGAGAGGAAGTTGCCGCCCACGTAGGTGGCGCCGCCGAAGTCCAGGCAGGTCATGGTGCCCTGACCCAGCACGGGATCCCACGGCGTGGCCGCCCCCGTCCCGGGATCCAGCTGGGCGGCGAAGTACCGGCTGGTCCCGCCGATCGAGGCGAACAGGCCGCCGGCCCACACCGCGTCGCCGCCGCGGCGGACGACGTCGACCCAGAAGCTCGGATGGGGATTCCAGGCGGTCGCGTGGCCGGTGCCGCCGTCGATCGCGGCCAGGTAGTCCCGCCACGCGCCTCCCGTCCACCGGAAGCGGCCCCCCGCGTACACGGTCCCGCCGCCGGCATCGAGCGACCGGACCGAGCCGTCCGCGCCGGGATTCCACGGGAGCATCGCGCCCGTCCCCAGGTCCACCGCCGCGAGGCGATTGCGTTGCAGTCCGCCGAACGACGTGAAGTCGCCGCCCACGTAGAGAGTCCCTTCGTCCACGGCGACGGCGCGCACGGTGTCGTTCGCCGCGGCGGGGAAGGGGACGAGTTCGCGGTCCGGCAGCTGCACCACGGCCAGCCCCCGGCGGGGCTGGTCGGCGAAGGAGCGGAACGAACCGGCGAGGATCAGCCGGTCCCCGTCGGCGCGCATGTCCAGCACGGCGCCGTCCGGATTCGGGCTCCACGGGAGAACCTCGCCCGTGACCGCACTCACTGCCATCAGGTTGCGGTGCACGGACCCGGCGATCTGGCCGAACGAGCCGCTCATCCAGACCCGGTCGTCCGTGGCGGACACGTAGCTGACCACGCCGGAGGCATTGCACGTCCACGGCAGGATCACGCCGGTGGTTCCGTCGAAGGCGGCCACCCGGTAGCGCACGAACCCCCCGAGATCGCGGAAACCGCCGCACATGTAGAGGACGTCCCCCGCGCTGCGGAGCCGCACCTGCGGCACGTCCGGCGTGTAGTTCCACGGCAGCAGGTCGCCCGTCACCGCGTCCAGCGCGGCGAGCCCGGGGCGCGGCTCCCCGTGCGCGGTGGAGAAGCGGCCGGCCACGTACAGGGTGTTCCCGTGCGCGGCGACGGTGCCGAGATAGCTCGAGCCCAGGACGCCCGCGAGGATGTTCCCCCACGGCGCCGTTCCGCCGCTGGCCCGGTCGACGCGCGCAACCTCGCGGTTGGGCAGCCCGCCGACCGTCGTGAACGTGCCCGTGAGCCACACCGCGTCGTGGCCGACGGCGAGGTCCGTGACGGTGTTGTTCGCGTTCGGATTCCACTCCGCGACCGCGCCCTCGTAGGTGAGCGCGCCGATCCGGTTGCGGATCTCGTCCCCGAGCGTGCCGAAGCTCCCGCCCACGTACACGCGGCTGTCCCGCACGCCGATCGTCAGGACCTCCGCGTTCGCGTACGGCGCCCACGCGGTCAGCTGCAGGGTGGCCGCGTCGAACGCGGCGAGGCGCGTCCGCCCCAGCCCGCCGACGTGCTGGAACGCGCCCGCGATCCAGATCCGCCCCTCCGCCGCCACCATGTCCTGCACGGTGCCGTCCGCGGCCGGGTTCCAGGCGTCCAGCGTGAGATCCGGGTTGAGCCGGGCCAGGCGCGCGCGGGGCTGTCCGTTGACCAGCGTGAACCCTCCGGCGAGGACGAAGCCCCCGGCATCGTCGCGGACCACCGCGTTCACGAGCCCGTTCGTGGTGAACCCGCCCTCCGGCGCCCCGTCGGCCGCCGAGACGACCGCGTTCGACGGGGTGGCGACGCCCTCGTACCGGACGAAGCCGCCCGCGACGTACACCGTGGAGCCGGATGCGGCGAGGGCGGTAGCCGGGCCGGTCAGGGTCGGGTACTGGGTGAGGAGGGACTGGGCGGAAGCGGGCCGGACCGTCAGTGCGAGGGTCGAGCCGGCAGCAAGCGCCGCGGCAAGGAACCGGGATCCTGGTTGCATGGCTGGTCTCCGTCCGGAGCCCGGGGGACGACTCCAGAGTAACCACCCGCCCCCGGTCGAGGCAACCCGCCGGCGCGCCCGCCTACGCCGTGTCCACTCCCGTCTCCCCCTCGCTGCGCGCGATCACCGCGGCGCCGCAGCTGTCGCTGAACACGTTCACCGCGGTGCGGAACATGTCCAGCGGGCGATCGATCGCCAGCATGGTGCCCACCAGCAGCTCCACCTCCGGGCCGCGGAGGTTCACGGCCTCCAGCACCAGGAAGATGATCACGAGCCCGGCCGACGGGACCGCGGCCGCGCCGATGGACGCCAGCAGGGCCGTCAGCACCACGATGGCCTGCTCCGTGACGCCCAGCCCGACGCCGAGGACCTGCGCGATGAAGAGGACGCCCGCGCACTCGTACAGCGCGGTGCCGTCCATGTTCACGGTGGCGCCCATGGGCAGCACGAAGGACGACACGCGGTTCGACACGCCCACGCGCGTCTCCACCGCGCGGATCGTCACCGGCAGCGTGGCCGCCGAGCTGCTCGTGGAGAACGCCATCGTCAGCGGCTCGATCATGTTCCGGAAGTGGATGCGGGGATCGATGCGGCCCATCAGCAGGAGCACGAGCGACAGCGTGATGAACAGGTGGATGCCGAGCCCGAGAGCGACCGTGAGCATGTACAGGCCGAGCGCGCGGAACGCCTCGAACCCGGACTCGCCCACCACCCGCGTCATCAGCCCGAACACGCCGAGCGGCGCCACGGCCAGCACGAACCCGGTGAGCTTCATCATGGCCTGGAAGCCGGCGTCGAACACGTCCAGCAGCGCGCGGCGCGGCGACTCCGGCAGCGTCGCGATGGCGGCGCCGAGCAGGATGCAGAACAGGATGATGCCGAGCATGTCGCCCTTCGCCGCGGCCTCCACCGGGTTGCGCGGCACCATGTCCAGCAGCATCTGCCCGATCGACGACGGCGCCGCCAGCTCCGGCAGCTCCGCGCGCGCCGCGCCGGCGAGGTCCGCGCCGACGCCCGGTCGGAGCACGTTCACGAGCACGAGCCCGGTGAGGATGGCGAGGAGGCTGGTGAAGACGTAGTAGCCGAGCGTCTTGCCGAACAGCCGGCCGAGGCCGCGCCCGGAGCCCACGGACGCCACGCCGCTCACGATGGACGTGAACACGAGCGGCACGATGATCATCTTCAGCAGCGTGACGAAGAGCGTGCCGAGCCAGGTCACCTTCGCGGCGAGCTCCGGCCCGCCGATCCGTCCGGCCACGATGCCGAGCAGCATCGCGCCGAGGATCTGGACGTGGAGCCGCCGGTACCAGGGCAGCGCGCGAGGGTCCATCCGGCGACCCTACGGGAGGAACCGCGGGGCCGCAACCCGCGGAGTCGTCCGGGAGCGGGTGGATCACTCGCCGTGCACGGTGACCACGATGCGGCGCGCGGAGGTCCGCCGCCGGTGCTCGAACAGCCACAGCCCCTGCCACGTGCCCAGCGCCAGGGCGCCGCCCGCCACCGGGATCGTCTCCGACGTGGACGTGAGGGCCGCGCGGATGTGGGAGGGCATGTCGTCCGGGCCCTCCGCGGTGTGCGTGTAGTGCGGCGCGTTCTCCGGCGCGAGGCGCCGGAAGCTCTCCTCCAGGTCCCGCCGGGCCGAGGGGTCGGCGTTCTCCTGGATCACGAGGCTGGCGGAGGTGTGGCGCACGAAGACGTGGCAAAGGCCCGTGCGCACGCCGCTCTCCCGGACCACGGCGGCCACGTCGTCCGTGATCTCGTGCAGGCCGGCCGCGGGGGCGGTCACGCGGATCTCGCGCTGGTGCCACATGGGGCGATGCTATAATCCCCGGCCGTTCCCGGCCAACCCCAAGGAGCCGTCCCGGATGCCCGAGCGCCGCCCCGCGGTGGTCCTCCTCAGCGGAGGACTGGACTCCGCCACCGTCCTCGCGCACGCGCTGGCGGAGGGTTGGGAGGCGCACGCCCTGTCCTTCGATTACGGCCAGCGGCACCGGGTGGAGCTGGAGCGCGCCGCGGGGATCGCACGGGCGGCGGGGGCGGCGGAGCACCGCATCGTCCGCGTGGATCTGGCGGCCTTCGGCGGCTCGGCGCTGACCGCGGACATTCCGGTGCCGAAGGACCGCGCGGACCCCGGCGCGGACATCCCGGTCACGTACGTTCCCGCACGCAACACGGTGTTCCTGGCGCTCGCGCTCGCCCGGGCGGAGACCCTGGGCGCCTCGGACCTCTTCGTCGGCGTGAACGCGCTGGACTACTCCGGGTATCCGGACTGCCGCCCGGCGTTCCTGGAGGCGTTCGAGCGGCTGGCGAACGTGGCCACGAAGGCCGGCGCGGAGGGCGCGCACTTCCGGATCCACGCGCCGCTGCTCGCGCTCGGGAAGGCGGACATCGTGCGCATGGCGGTCCGCCTGGGCGTGGATCTCGCGCGCACGCTGAGCTGCTACGATCCCACGGCCGCCGGGCATCCTTGCGGGCGGTGCGACGCCTGCATCCTGCGCGCGAAGGGCTTCGCGGAGGCGGGCGTGCCGGACCCGGCGCTCGCGGGAAAGCCATGAGCACCATCGTCGTCAACGAGATCTTCCACTCCATCCAGGGGGAGTCCACCCTGGCCGGGCGTCCGTGCGTCTTCGTGCGGCTCACGGCGTGCGATCTCCGCTGCGCCTGGTGCGACACCGCGTACGCGTTCCACGAGGGCACGAAGCGGGACGTGGCCGACGTCGTGGAGGAAGCCTGCCGCTTCGGCTGCGACCTCGTGGAAGTCACCGGCGGCGAGCCGCTGCTGCAGCCGTCCGTGCACGCGCTGATCGCGGCGTTGCTGGATCGCGGGAAGACGGTGATGATCGAGACCGGCGGGCACCGGGACATCACGCCGCTGGACCCGCGCGTGCGGCGCATCGTGGACGTGAAGACCCCGTCCTCGCGGGAGCAGGATCGCATGCACTGGCCGAACCTCGCCGCCCTGAGGGAGGGCGACGAGGTGAAGTTCGTGGTGGCGGACCGAGCGGACTTCGACTACGCCCTGCGCGTGGTGCGCGAGCACGGGCTCGCCGGACGGGTCCCGCTGCTCCTCTCGCCGGTGCACGGCGCGCTGGAGCCGGCGGAGCTGGCGGCGTGGATCCTGGAGTCCGGCGTCGACGCGCGGCTGCAGCTGCAGCTGCACAAGCTGCTCTGGCCGAAGGTTCTCCGGGGCGTGTGACGCGGCGCGGCCGCGGCGGAGGGATCGCGTGAAGGTCGAGCTGGAGAAGACGTTCCGCTTCGAGGCGGCGCACCTCCTCCCCAACGTGCCCGACGGGCACAAGTGCCGGCGCCTGCACGGCCACAGCTTCCGCGTGGACGTGGCCGTCGCGGGGGACGTGGATCCGCACGTGGGATGGTTCGTGGACTACGCGGACATCAAGGACGCCTTCGCGCCGCTGCTGGACGCACTGGACCACCGGTACCTCAACGACGTGGAGGGGCTCTCGAACCCCACGTCGGAGCATCTGGCCGCCTGGATCTGGGAGCGTCTCGCGCCGCGCGTGCCGGGACTCGTGCGCGTCACCGTGCACGAGACGTGCGAGGCGCGCTGCCACTACCACGGCCCGGGCGCGAAGGAGGCGGAGTGAAGACGGAACGCGGACGCGCGGCGAAGGCGAAGGCCGCCGCGACGGCGAAGGCGAAGCCCGTGCCCGCGGTGGAGACGTTCCCGAATCCCGCACCGGAGCGCGACTACCGCATCGACATCACCGCGCCGGAGTGGACGGCACTGTGCCCCATCACGGGACAGCCGGACTTCGCCACGATCCGGATCGCGTACGTGCCGGACGCGACGTGCCTGGAGCTGAAGTCGCTGAAGCTCTACCTGCACTCGTTCCGGAACCGCGGCGTCTTCCACGAGGCGGTGACGAACGAGATCCTGGAGCACCTGGTGGCCAGCTGCCGCCCGCGCGCGCTGCGCGTGCGGGGCGAGTTCGCCGTGCGCGGCGGGATCACCACGGACGTGACCGCGGAGCACCCGCGCCCGGGGGCGGTCGAGAGCCGGTGCCCGGACCCCGGACGCCCGGGGGACCCGGCGGCATAGTCCGGGAGCGCAGCTCCCCGTTCCGCCGACCCGGCGGCTCAGTCCGGCCGCAGCTCCACGAGCGTGGCGCCCCAGCCTCCGGCCGTCTGCGAATCCAGCGTGAACCGGGCCACGTCCGGCCGCCGGCGCAGCGTGGCGTGCACCGTCTCCCGCAGGGCGCCGATCCCCTTGCCGTGCACGATCCGGACGTGCAGGATGCCGCGCGCGCGGCACTCGTCCAGGTAGTCCGAGACCACCGCGGGAACGTCCCGCGGGGCGAACGCGTGCAGGTCCAGCGTGCCGTCGATCGGCAGCTCGACCGGCGCGTCGGGATCGAAGTCGTCGTCCTCGGCCATGGCCGGCAACCCTAGCGCGGCGGACGGAGCGGAGTGAAGGGGAAGCGGCAGCGGAAGCAGCGCGGGAGATCCGCGGTCACCGGCCGCGCCGGGCGGCGCCGGCCGGGCGCGTGGGACGGCGACGACGCGCCGACCCGCGAGAAGGTGCTGCGCGGGAGCGGCAACGCGGAGGCGCTGTCGGGCGAGGCGTCCGCGAAGGAGCGCGAGGCCGTGACACGCGGGGGCCGCGTGGTGGAAGTGCGCGCGGCCGCGATCGCGGTGGAGCCGGCCGAAGGCGGCGGCGAGCTCGTGGCCACTCGGCTGCGGAAGTCCACGCGCGTGCCGCACGCCGGATCCAGCGCGGTGGTGGTGGGCGACGAGGTGCGCTTCCTGCCCGAGGGGCCCATGCCGTGGGTCCTCACCGAGGTGCTGCCGCGCCGCACGAGGCTCATGCGCGTGCGCCGCGGTCGCGAGGAGCACGTGATCTGCGCGAACGTGGACATCGGGGCGGCGATCGCGTCCGCGGACCGCCCGCCGTTCAAGCCGAGCCTGGTGGACCGGTATCTCGTCTCGTTCGCGGAAGGCGGCCTGACGCCGCTGCTCGTGCTGAACAAGATCGATCTGGTGACGCCCGCCGAGGCGGAGTCCATGCTGGCGCCGTACCGCGACATCGGCGTGGCCGCGCTCGGCGTGTCCGCCGGCGACGGTCGCGGGATCGAGGAGCTGGTGGCCTTCGTGGGCGACCGCACGGCGGTGTTCTCCGGGCAGTCGGGCGTGGGGAAGTCCTCGCTGCTGAACCGGCTGGCCGGACTGGAGTTGAAGACCGCGGACGTCTACGGCGCGCTCGGCAAGGGCCGGCACACCACCACGACCTCCACGCTGCACCGGCTCACCACCGGCGGGGCGATCGTGGACACGCCGGGCGTGCGCTCCTTCGGCCTGCTCGAACCGGACGAGGCCGCCCTGCGCGCGTTCTTCCCGGAGGTCTACGCGGCCGCCGAGGCGTGCCGGTTCGCGGACTGCCGCCACCGCGGCGAGGCGGGGTGTGCGCTGCCGGAGGCCGTGCGGGCGGGGCGTGTGCGCGCCGAGCGGCTGGAGAGCTTCCTGGGAATCCGCGAAGCGGACGAGTAGAGACCCGCCCGCGCTCCGTTCCGTGCGCGACTTGCAACCCGGGTGCCGCGGGATTACGATTCCCGTTGCGGTCACCCTCCGCGCCCTCTCACGACGGTTGCCCGCGTGGAGTGTGCCATGCGACTCCTGCTCGTCGCGGCGTGCGCGCTCCCGGTTCTCGCCCCGTCCGCGAGCGCCCTCGAAACGTCCCGTCGCATCGACGACACGCGCGCCGACTCCTGGAACGCCGGCGCCACGGTCAGGATCACCTACTACAACATCTGCACCGGCTGGATCTGGATCCGGTCGGGGTTCCCCGCGCGCTCGCGGTTCGGGATCGGCGTCGACGTCCCGGCAGCCGTGTCCACGCTCGGCTCGTCCTGGCAGTACTTCTACTCGGGCGTCCCCATGGGTTGGGGATACACGGGAACGATCGCCGCCAGCGTCGTGGACGCTTCCGGATGCCCGGCGGGGGTACCCCTCGCATCGCAGCCGTGGGCGCCGCGCACGGGGTGGAACCTGCTGTCCTGGAACGCCGTCGTGCCGGACCGGTTCGCGCTGCACTGCACGACGGGACCCGGCGGTGGATCGCCTCTGGCCGTCGTGCTGGATCATCCGGGGCCGGTGGCCGGGGGGCCGGCGGCATGCGGAACCTGCTACCCGACGAGCCGGGTGAACCACTCGTTCACGTGGGGAACCGCGGCCCTGCCGCTCTGTCCCGGGGAGCCCATGTTCCACGACGGCTGGTGCCACGCCCAGCTCCTCTGGGACTTCGAGCTCGCCACGGTCGACGCCCTGGGACCGGCCACGTGGGGCAGGATCAAGTCGCTCTACCGGTGAGGGCGGCCGGCCGCGACGACCGCCGGCGGCCGCCGCGCGCCCTTGCCGCTTCCGCCGGCCTCTGCTAAACGGGAGGCTCCCCGCCGGCCGGAGAGCCCATGGAGATCCTGGAGTCGCACCTGGACCCGGCGTCCGCGTCCTTCCGGGCCAACGCCGACCACCACCTCGCCCTGTGCCGCGACCTGGAAGCCCGCCTCGCCGCCGTCCGGGACGGGGGCGGCGCGGAGGCGCGCGCCCGGCACGAGAAGCGCGGGAAGCTGTTCGTGCGGGACCGCGTGGACGCGCTGCTGGATGACGGCAGCCCCTTCCTGGAGCTGTCCCCGTTGGCCGCGGACGGGCTCTACGACGGGGCGGCGCCCTGCGCGGGGATCGTGTGCGGGATCGGGCGCGTGTCCGGCCGCGAGGTCATGGTCATCGCGAACGACGCCACCGTGAAGGGCGGCACGTACCTCCCGATGACCGTGAAGAAGCACCTGCGTGCGCAGGAGATCGCGCGGGAGAACCGGCTGCCCTGCGTGTACCTGGTGGACTCCGGCGGCGCGTTCCTTCCGATGCAGGACGAGGTCTTCCCGGACCGGGACCACTTCGGCCGCATCTTCTACAACCAGGCGCGCATGTCGTCGGAAGGGATCGCGCAGGTCGCGGTCGTGATGGGCTCGTGCACCGCGGGCGGCGCGTACGTGCCCGCGATGAGCGACGAGACGGTCATCGTGAAGGAGCAGGGGACCATCTTCCTCGGCGGGCCGCCGCTCGTGAAGGCCGCCACCGGCGAGGAGATCACCGCCGAGGAGCTCGGCGGCGGCGACGTGCACACTCGCATCTCCGGCGTGGCGGACCACCTCGCCGAGAGCGACGCGGACGCGCTCGCCATGGCCCGCTCCATCGTGTCCCACCTCGGCGGCCGCCGCGAGGATCCGCTCGTGCGCGCCCCGTCGGAGCCGCCCCTGCACGACTCGGAGACCCTTCTCGGCGTCATCCCCAAGGACCTGCGCACGCCCTACGACGCCCGCGAGATCCTGTGCCGCATCCTGGACGGCTCCCGCTTCCACGAGTTCAAGGCGCGCTACGGCACCACGCTGGTCACCGGCTTCGGCCACATCCACGGCATCCCCGTGGCGGTGCTGGCGAACAACGGCGTGCTGTTCTCGGAGTCGGCGCTGAAGGGCACGCACTTCATCGAGCTGGCGTGCACGCGCCGGATCCCGCTGCTGTTCCTGCAGAACATCACGGGCTTCATGGTCGGCCGCGACGCGGAGCACGGCGGCATCGCCAAGGACGGGGCGAAGATGGTGAACGCCGTGGCCAACGCGCGGGTGCCGAAGGTCACGGTGATCGTGGGCGGCAGCTACGGGGCGGGGAACTACGGGATGTGCGGCCGGGCCTACGGCCCCCGGTTCCTCTTCATGTGGCCGAACGCGCGCATCTCCGTGATGGGCGGCGAGCAGGCGGCGAACGTGCTGCGCGCCGTGAAGGTGCAGCAGCTCGCGGAGAAGGGGAAGTCCATGTCCGAGGCGGAGCAGCAGGAGTTCATGCGACCCACGCTGGAGAAGTACGAGCGGGAGGGCAGCCCGTACCACAGCACCGCCCGCCTGTGGGACGACGGCGTCATCGATCCCCGCACCACGCGCGACGTCGTGGGCCTCGCGCTCGCGGCCTCCCTCAACGCGCCGATCGAGGACACCGCGTTCGGCGTCTTCCGGATGTGACATGGCGCTCGTCTCGGTCACCCGCGCGCGCGACGTCGTCACCATCGCCCTCGCGCGCCCGGAGGCGCGCAACGCGCTCTCCGGCGCGGTGCTGGCGGAGCTGACGGCCGCGTTCGAAGGGCACGCCGCGGATCCCGCCGTGCGCGCGGTGGTCCTGGCCGGCGAGGGCAAGGACTTCTGCGCGGGCGCGGACATCGGCGAGATGCAGCGGCTCGGCGCCGCCTCGCTGGACGAGAACCGCGCGGACGCCCGACGCCTCGCGGAGGCGTTCCGCGCCGTGGAGACCTTTCCGCGCCCGGTCGTGGCGCGCGTGCAGGGCAACGTGTTCGGCGGCGGCGTCGGGCTCGTGGCGGCGGCGGACATCGCCATCGTGGCCGAGGACGTCCGCATGGCCTTCTCGGAGGTGCGCCTGGGCATCCTGCCCGCGGTCATCAGCCCGTACGTCGTCCGGCGCATCGGCCCCGCGCACGCCCGGCGGCTCTTCCTCACCGGGGAACGCTTCGGCGCCGCGGAGGCGGTGCGGCTGGGGCTTGCCGCGAAGGCCGCGCCGCCGGACCGGCTCGACGCCGAGGTCTCCGCGCTCCTGGCCGACCTCCTGCAGGGCAGCCCGGACGCGCAGCACCGGATCAAGCTCCTCCTGGACGCCGTGACCGGCGTCCCCGTGGAGGTCGCGAACGAGCGCACGCCCGAGTTCATCGCGCAGGCCCGCGCGTCCGCGGAAGGGCAGGAGGGACTGGCCGCATTCCAGGGGAAGCGCAAGCCGCGCTGGTCGCCGGGGGACGACGCGTGAGGAAGGTCCTCGTGGCGAACCGGGGCGAGATCGCATGCCGCGTGATCGCGGCGCTGCGCGAGCGCGGCATCCGCTCCGTGGCGGTGTACAGCGAGCCGGATCGCGCCGCGAAGCACGTCCGCGAGGCGGACGAGGCGGTGGCCATCGGTCCCGCGCCCGCGGCGGAGTCGTACCTGAGGATCGAGCGCCTCGTGGAGGCGGCCCGCGCCGCCGGCTGCGACGCGGTGCACCCGGGCTACGGGTTCCTCTCGGAGAACGCGGCCTTCGCGCGCGCGGTGGAGGCGGCGGGGCTCGTGTTCCTCGGCCCGGCGCCGGACACCATCGAGTTGCTCGGGGACAAGCGGCGGGCGCGCGCGGTCGCCGTGCAGGCGGGCGTCCCGGTCGTGCCCGGCTGGGAAGGCGATCCCGCGGACCGGGACGGCGCGTGCGCGGCCGCCGAGGCCATGGGCTGGCCGGTGCTGGTGAAGGCCGCGCTCGGCGGCGGCGGCAAGGGCATGGCCCGCGTGGACGGGCCCGCGGAGCTGGACGCGGCGCTCGAGGCGGCCGCGCGCGTGGCGCGCTCCGCGTTCGGCGACGCCGCCGTCTTCGTGGAGAAGCGCATCGAGCGGCCGCGCCACGTGGAGGTGCAGATCCTCGGCGACGGCGCGGGCGCGGTGATCCATCTCTTCGAGCGCGAGTGCACGCTGCAGCGCCGCCACCAGAAGGTGCTGGAGGAGTCGCCGTCGCCGGGCGCGGCGCCCGCGGTGCGCGCGGCGCTGCTGGACGCGGCGGTGCGGATCGGGCGCGCGGTGCGGTACCGCTCGGCCGGGACGTGCGAGTTCCTCGTGGACGAGGCCGGCGGCTTCTACTTCCTCGAAGTGAACGCGCGCATCCAGGTGGAGCACCCGGTCACGGAGCTCGTCACCGGCCGCGATCTCGTGGGCGCGCAGATCGAGCTGGCGCGCACGGGCCGGCTGCCCTTCGCGCAGGCGGACGTGACCACCCGCGGCGCGGCCGTGGAGGTGCGGCTGTACGCCGAGGACCCGGACGCCGGGTTCCTGCCGCAGAGCGGGAAGCTCCTCGCGGTGGAGCTTCCGGAGGGAGCGGGCATCCGCGTGGACTCGGGCATCGTCCCCGGCGACACGGTGACGCCGCACTACGACCCGATGCTGGCGAAGATCGTGGCGTACGGCGAGGACCGCGCCGCGGCGCTGCGCCGCCTCGTCCACGCGCTCGACGCGGCCGTCGTCCACGGGCCGGTCACGAACCTGGACTTCCTGCGGGAGCTCGCCGCCTCGGATGCGGTGGCCCGCGCGGACTTCCACACGCAGTCGCTGGAGGAGACCTTCCTGCCCGCGCGCGCGGAGCGGCGTGCCGGGAGCGGGACGCCGGCCCTGTTCGCGGCCGCGGCCGCCCTGGCCGACCACTTCGGCCTGGCCGCGGACGCCGCCGTGGTCCCGCCCGCGGCGCGCGGAAGCGAGCGCGCGGACCTGCCCGATCCCTTCGACCTGCTCGGCGCGTGGCGCCATCCGGGGCTCGCGCGCGGGCGCGGAGGGGCGTCGTGAAGGAGACCTACCGGGATGCGGGCGGCGCGGTCCACGAGGTGACGCTGACGGAGACGGATCTCCACGCGGCGCACGTGGCCTCGGGCGATCTCGCGGCGGACCTGACCGTCGAGCCGCTCGGGCGCGGGGTCTTCCGGCTGTCGGACGGGGTCGCCACTTGGCGCGTGCGCGTGGACCGGGACGGCCCGGTGCGGCACGTGACCATCCTCGGTCTCGGCGCCGCCCGCCTCGAGCGGGAGGTGCGCGGCGGACGCCGCCGGGAGCGGCCGGCAGGAAGCCTCGCGTCGCCCATGCCCGGCACGGTGGTGAAGGTGCTCGTGCGCGAGGGCGACAAGGTGGCCAAGGGTGCGGACCTCCTCGTCGTCGAGGCGATGAAGATGGAGATCCGCATCGAGGCGCCCGTGGACGGCGTGGTGCGCTCGGTGCGCAAGCGCGAGGGCGAGCCGTGCGACGCCGGGGAGATCCTCGTGGAGGTGGGGCCGGCGGACGGCGGCGGCGCGGAGCCGTCGTGAGCGGCCTGCCCGCGCGCGTGCGGATCGTGGAGGTCGGCCCGCGCGACGGGCTGCAGAACGAGCGGCAGCCGCTCCCCGCCGCGGTGAAGATCGCGCTCGTGGACGAGCTGGCAGCGGCGGGCCTCGCCGACATCGAGGTCACGTCGTTCGTCCGCCCGGATCGCGTGCCGCAACTGGCCGACGGGGCGGAGGTGTTCGCCGGCATCGCGCGCCGCGAGGACGTCCGCTACTGGGCGCTCGTCCCGAACGCCCGGGGACTGGAGGCGGCGCGCGCAGCGGGCGCCAGGCACGTGGCGTTCTTCACGGCCGCCTCGGACGGATTCTCCCGCGCGAACACGGGCGCGTCCGTGGAGGAGTCCCTGGCGCGGCTGCGCCCCGCGATCGCCGAGGCCCGCGCGGCCGGCCTCGTCGTGCGCGGGTACGTGTCCACCGTGTTCGGTTGCCCGTACGACGGGGCCGTGGATCCGGCCCGCGCGGCCGCGGTCTCGCGCACGCTGCGCGACGCCGGCTGCACGGAGATCTCGCTCGGCGACACGATCGGCGTGGCGGTTCCCCGGGACGTGGCGCGAGCGCTCGAG
Organism: uncultured Gemmatimonadota bacterium; assembly: GCA_964571855.1. Lineage (GTDB taxonomy): Bacteria > ARS69 > ARS69 > ARS69 > ARS69 > CAYYFX01. The sequence goes on along the minus strand of CAZNDO010000004.1, from coordinate 34,040 downwards.
GCGCACGAGGCGATGGGCGTGCCGCGCGACGCCATCGCCCTGCACCTGCACGACACGCGCGGCACGGCGCTCGCGAACGTCGCGGAAGGACTGCGGGAGGGCGTGACCACGTTCGACGCCTCCGCCGGCGGGCTGGGAGGTTGCCCGTTCGCCCCCGGCGCCACCGGCAACCTGGCCACGGAGGACCTGGTGTACTTCCTGGACCGGACGGGGATCGATTCCGGCGTGCGCTTCGACGCGCTGGCCGAGGCCTCCGCGCGGGTCGCGAAGGCTCTCGGGCGGCGCCCGGCCTCCCGCGCGTGGGCGGCGTGGGCGGCCGGACGGAACGCTCCGTGGTAGAATGGAACGTCGTCCGGTCGCGGGATTCTCCGCCACCGCCCTCAGCCGAGGTCCGCATCCCGTGTCTCCCCGCATCGCGTCCCTGCTCGCCGCCGTCCTGATCCCGCTGCTCGCCGCCCCCGCGCACGCGCTGCGCGTCATGTCCTACAACCTGCTGAACTACTCCGGCGGGCGCACCACGCAGTTCCGCCTGATCCTGGAGGAGACGCAGCCGGATGTCCTCGTCGTGGAGGAGATCACCGGCGGCGTGAGCTCCGTGAACGTGTTCCTGACGGACGTGCTGGAAGTGGTGAACCCGGGCGAGTGGGTCGCGGGCGGGTACACGGACGGTCCGGACACGGACCAGGCCGTGTACGTGCGGTCGGCGAAGGCCGTGATCCTGGGGCACCACACGATCACCACGGCGCTGCGGGACATCGACGAGTGGACGATCCGCCCGCTGCCGTACACGACGTCCGCGGCGGAGCTGCGCGTGTACGCCGTGCACCTGAAGGCGTCGCAGGGCACGGCCGAGGAGCAGCAGCGCCTCGCGGAGGTCACTTCCATGCGCACGCGCATGGAGACCTTCGCGCCGGGCGGGAACTACCTCGTGACCGGGGACTTCAACATCTACACGTCCACCGAGCCGGCCTTCCAGTACATGATCAACCCGGCGAACGGGACGGCGGGCGTGGTGCAGGATCCCATCGACCGCCTCGGCAACTGGCACATCAACCCGGCGTTCGCGGACATCCACACGCAGAGCCCGCGGGTCACGCAGTTCGGCGGCGGCGCGAACGGCGGCATGGACGACCGCTTCGACCTCATCCTGACCGGTCCCGCGCTCCTGGACGGCGAGGCGATGGACATCCTGCCCGCCACGTACACGGCGTTCGGGCAGGACGGGATGCACTTCGACGGTGCGCTGAACGTGGCCCCGTTCACGGTGGTCACGCAGGTCGTGGCGCAGGCACTGCACGACGCGTCGGATCACCTGCCGGTGTTCGCGGACTTCCAGCTCCCCGCCGTGCTCGTCGCGGACGCGGCGGTGGACTTCGGGACCGTGATCGTGGGCGGGCCGGGCGCCGCCTCCCTGGACGTGGGCAACGCCGCGCCGCTGCCCGGGGACGAGCTGGACTACTCGTTCGCCGCGTCGCCGCTCTTCTCGGCGCCCGCGGGGTCGTTCCAGGTGGCGGCGGGCGCGCCCGCGGCCGCGCACGCCCTGGGCATGGACACCGCGATCGCGGGCGCGCGGGCCGGCACGCTGACCGTGACCACGGACGACCCGGATCATCCCGCGTGGAACGTGTCCCTCGCCGGCACCGTGCTGGACCACGCGCAGCCGTCCGCCGCTCCCGGTTCGTTGCAGCTCGTGGCGTCGCTGGATCTCGGCATGGTCGCGCCCACGGACACCGCGCTCGCGGCGGCGCTCGTGCACGACCTCGGCTTCGGGCCGCTGGTGGCGGTTCTCGAGGTGCACGGGGCCGACTTCACCGGCGATCCGCGCTTCTTCCTGGACGGCGGCTTCGCCCCGGCCACGGCGGGCGCGTCGCCGGCGACGTTCGACGTGGCGTTCGACGCGACCGGCGCCGCGGACGGCGTGTACCACGGCACGCTCGTCTTCCACACGCGCGATCTCCCGGGCATCCCGGGCGGAACGGACCTCGACGACGTGCAGTTCGATCTCTCCGTGACCGTGGACGCGGGCACCGTGGACGCGCCGGCGCTGGCGTCGGTCTCGCGCACGGGCTTCACGACCGTGCGCCCGAACCCGTTCCGCGACGCGTCCGAGATCCGCTTCGGCCTCGTGCGGCCCGCGCGCGCGCGGGTGTCGATCGTGGACGTGACGGGCCGCGCGGTGCGGACCCTGACGGACGGCGAGCTCCCGGCCGGCGAGCACGGCGTGACGTGGGACGGGCGCGACGCCTCCGGCGGCATCGCGGCGCCGGGCATCTACTTCGTGCGGCTGACGTCGGGCGACGTGGCGGAGACGCGCAAGCTGGCGCGGATCCGGTAACGGACGGCGCTCCGGGGGGCGAGAAGGACGAGCAGGGAGAGCACCGAGATCCCCAGCCCGGTCCGTGACGCGGCGGTGCCCCCGGGGGAGATTTCCACCGTGTGGTCGCCCGGGTCCAGGTGCACCCGGAGCAGGCCGTCGCACTCCGAGGTCCGCGCGCGGCTGCCGTCCGCCAGGCGCGCCGCGTAGAAATCGTAGTACAGGATCGGCAGGGTCAGGAACGTCGGCGCTGCCGTCGTGACGTGAAGCCGGGTCGTGGAGCCCTCCCGTTGCACGGACCGCACCGATCGTGTCCGCGCCAGCTCGCGGCGCGCCGCATCGAGGCGAGCCGCCCCGGTGAAGCGGCGGGGAGCGTACTCCGACCGGACCGTGTAGCCGCGGTCCGCGGCCGCCGCGATGCGGTCCGCCCGGGTGGACCTCGTCGTGTCGAACGGCGCGCCGTGGCGCGAGCCGGCGGGCACGGTGGCGAGGACCAGGGCCGCGAGGAGGGCGGCCGCCGGTCCGGCGAGCGGCGGCGGTCGCGGCAGCATCGCGCCGACGTCCCGCAGCAGCAGGACGACCCCCAGGGACGAGAGGAACGCCGCGGGCCCGAGCAACCGCCACGCGAACTGGATCATGCCGAACTCCGGCGGCAGTACCCGCAGCGCGGGACCCGGGGCGATGACGAACCCCACCACGAGCAGCCAGAGCGCGACGACGGTCGCGGACGTCGCGAGCGTGAAGGCGGGACCGGGCGCGCCGCGCCGCCGGGCCGCGACGGCGGCGAACAGGGCGATCGAGAAGAGGGGGAGGAGCGCGACGTCCGCGTGGCCGAGGCGGAAACGGTCCCTCGGACTCGTGGCCCGGGGATCCCGCGCCACGCCCGGCACCCCGTGCAGGAGCTGGTCGAGCGACACACGGCGCTGCTCCACCTGCCGGTCGGTGCCCAGCATGAGGATGGAGTCCGCCGCGCGCACGTCCTCCCACGACGCCCACGCCGGCGCCAGGTGCCACGCGGCCAGACCGCCGGCGAGGAGCAGCGTGGCGGCGGTCTGCCGCAGGGAGCGGAGCGTGCGCGCCTTGTGTTGCAGGATGGAGGCCGCCACGTAGAGCAGCCCGAGGGTGATGACGTAGCCCGCCATCACGGTGTGCGTCAGGAGGAGTGCGGCCACCACGAGGGGCAGCCAGCGCGGCACCACGCCGGTGCGCGCGGCGCGATGGATCCCGAGCACGAGCAGGGGATACCAGACGAGGGTCCAGCACTCCGCCAGCGCGCCCCGCTGGAAGACGTCCCGCAGGCGGTAGTTCGCGGCGCAGTACAGCACGGCGCCGAGGAACGCCAGCGTCCGGGACCGGGTCAGCTCGGTCGCCATGCCGTGGAACGCGGCGGCGGACAGGAGGACCGAGAGCAGGAACGCGGCATGGACGCCGCGCACGGAATCCCCCGTCCACGCGGCGGCGCCGGCGGCCGCCCAGTATGCGAGTGGCGGGTAGAACCGCGGAAAGGCGTGACCGGCGCCGCCGAACGCCTCCGGCAGGACCCGGGGCGGCCACTGTCCCGCGCGGAACTCCGCGAGATACCCCTCCACCCGGAGGTAGATGTCGGGGCTCTCGTGCGTCTCCCGCATCTCGCCGACCAGGATTCCGGAGTACAGCCACGCCAGCGCCGCCGGCAGCGCGACCAGCGCGGCCCAATCGGGACGCCGGTGCAGGAGCATTGCATCGCCCCGCCCGCGCGCCGCGGATCGGCGCGCGCGTTGCAGTGAGGCCCGCGCGGGGGAGACCGAGGAGCCGGAGCGAGCCCCCGGAGCATATGACTTCCGGCGCGCAATGTCATCGGGCCCGGGCGGGCGCCGGGGGCCGCGGCCGGCTCAGGGCACGCGGCGCGCCCAGAGCCGCCGCGTGCGCGCGATCCCGAACCCCTCCGAGCGGTACAGCCGGAGGGCGGTGTCGTTCTCCCCGTCCACCAGGAGCCGGACGCGGCGGACGCCTTCGCGCTGCAGCCAGTCGACGCCTTGCCGCAACAGCGCCCGGCCCAGTCCGAGCCCCTGCGCGTCGGGGCGGACTGCCAGCACGTCCACCTCGCCTTCCTCGCCGCGCAGCTCGCATCGGCAGAAGCCGGCGCATCGCTCGCCGCGCCAGGCGAGCCGCAGGCCGTCGGGGCGGAACCGGGGCGACGCCGCGATCGCACGGGCCTCCTCCACGGCGGCCACATGGCTGGGGAACCGGGCGGCGAACGCCTCGTTGTAACAGGCGGTCCACTCGGCGAAGACGGCATCTCCCGGCGCGAACGTCGCGGTCCGGATGCCCGCGGGCCAGACCGGCGCCGGCACCTCGCCGCGCGGGCGCTCCATCTCCCAGAAGTAGCGGAAGTGCGTGAAGCCGTGGCGCTCCAGGAATCCGGCCGCCTCGTCACCGGGCAGCCATGCGGCCGCCGTCAGGAGATGCGGGGCGCGCTCCGGTGGGAGCGCCGCGATCGACGTTTCCGCACGACGCAGCAGCGCCGTGCCGACGCCGCGGCGCCGGTGCGAGTCACGCACGCCGAGGCGGATCATCGCCCAGGGCCCGTGCACGGACGGAAGCAGGAGGAGCATCCCGAAACCCACGATCACCCCCGCGTCCCGCACGAGCCACACGGAGCCGGGATGCAGCACGGGATGGGACAGCGGATCGTCCATCTCCCCGGTCTCGATCATCCCCGCGTACTGCCCCGCGAGGGACGGGTCGCGGAGCAGCGCGTGGAAGTCCGCTCGATCCGCGGGCAGGTAGGGGTCCAACGGAGGATGCCCGGTCACGCCGGCACTCCGCTCGCGCGGCGCGCCGCGCGGAGGAAGACGACGGAGGCGGGCAGCACCCCGGCCGCGTACACCAGGAGCTGGACCGCCGGGGTCCATCCACGGTTCGCGATCATCGGCACCACGGCGTGCGCGAGGAAGAGCAGCGCGGAGAACAGGAGCAGCGTGCGCCGGTGCGCCGGCCGTCCGGCGACGAGCACGGGCGCGAACGCGGGCAGGAGATACCACGGATGCACCCACGGGATGAAGAACAGCAGGGCGGCGAGCCAGTCCCGGGACAGCCGCTCGAGGAACCGGTCCCGCGTGTCCACGCGATGGACGCCGTGAAGGAGGACCGCGGCGAAGACGGCCCGCATGATCCAGTTGGCGACGGCCTGCGTGGAGCCGAGCGAACGGGCGACGACCCCGAGGAGCCAGGGGGCCGAACCGGCCGCGTAGTGCTGCACCTGACGCAGCGGGTCCGCGGGCGATCCCCAGTCCGGGAGCAACCACACCCCGTAGGCGGCCGCCGTCCACGCCCCGAGGGCCCCGACGGCGAGCGCGCCGCGCCGCCCGCCGCCGTGGTGGTGGTACGCGAAGGCCGCCAGCGCCGGCGCCATGAACAGGCAGGAGATCTTGATCGACGGCGTCACCGCGAGAATCGCCAGGCCGGTCGTGGCGCGCCCCCGCGCGATCGCGAAGATGCCGGCGGCGAGCAGCACGAGGATCAGGGCGTCGACATGGGCGGCGACGATCCCCTCGGCGAGAACCAGGGGCGACCACGCCAGGGCGATCAAGGCGGCGCGGATCTCGCCCTCGTCCGGCCGCAGGGCGCGGAGCGCGCCGAGGACGAACCAGACCGAGGCCGCCAGGGCGATCCCCATGACCGCCCGCATGGCCAGGACCTGGGTCCACAAGGGATCGCCTTCCCGGCGCACGACCTGGAAGGTGCGCGTCGCCAGGGGACCGTAGAGCGATCCGTGCCGCGTGGGCGGGGCGAAGGGACGGGCCTCCAGCGTGCGATCGCTCCTCACGGACACGGCGTACGGATTACGGCCGCTATCCGCGATCTCCCCGATCGCCAGGTACGCGAACACGTCCCCGGAGAAGACCGGCATCGACGCGGACAGGAGGACCGCGACCAGCACGGCGGGAAGTCCCGCGCTGCCCAGGGAACCGGCGGTCCGCGCCCGCCGGATCGCCAGGGCGTGCAGCGCGAACGCGGTTCCGAGCACGGCGAGCAGGACGGACGCGGCGAGGCCCGGGTTCCGGAGGAGGAGCCCCCAGAGCGCGGGAAGACCCCGGGGCGACGGACCGATCGCCTGCGCCGTGAAGGGGTGGAGGAGCAGGGACCGCGGACCCTGGGCCAGCCCGGGGTGGACGAGCAGGTAGGCGAGCCACACGAGAACGAACCCGGCCGCCCAACGCCCGAACGCGCGATTCACGGCCCTCTTCCGCTCCCCGGGCGCGCCCGGGCCCCGACTCAGACTTTCGTGACCAGGCTCTCCAGGAGCGACCGGTTCGACCGGTAGCGCGACAGCAGCTCGAGGAGGAAGGTCATGGCCTCGTGCGGCTTCATGGCCGTCATGTGGCGTCGCAGGAGGTGGATGCGCGCGATGTCCTCCGCGCTCTGCAGCTTCTCCTCCTTGCGCGTGCCGGACTTCTCGATGTCCACGCACGGGAAGATCCGCTTCGTGAACAGCTCGCGCGAGAGGAACAGCTCCATGTTCCCGGTGCCCTTGAACTCCTGGAAGATGACCTCGTCCATGCGGGAGCCGGTGTCGATGAGCGCGGTGCCCACGATCGTGAGGCTGCCGCCGCCCTCGATCTTGCGCGCGGCGCCGAAGATCTGCCGCGGCACGAGCATGGTCTGCGCGTCCAGGCCGCCCGACAGCGTGCGGCCGCCCGAGTCCGAGAACGCATTGTAGGCGCGCGCGAGCCGGGTGATGGAGTCCAGCAGCAGGACCACGTCCTCGCCGGCCACCACGTGCTCCAGCGCCTGGTTCACGCAGGCCTCGGCCACGCGGATGTGGTCCGCGGCGGACATGTCGCTGGACGCGGCGTGCACCTCGGCCTTCGTGCTGCGGCGGAAGTGCGTGACCTCCTCGGGACGCTCGTCCACGAGCAGGACGTACAGCTTGATGTCCGGGTAGTTCGTGGTGATGGCGTTCGCCATCTTGATCAGCAGCGTGGTCTTGCCGGCCATGGGGGGCGCCACGATGAGGCAGCGCTGGCCGCGCCCGATCGGCGTGATGAGATCCAGCGCGCGCGTGGTGATCTCGTCCGTGGTGGTCTCCAGCACGAGCCGCTCGAAGGGATCGATGCTCACGCCCTGCTGCACGATCTTCAGCGCCGGGATCTCGCCCAGGGGTATCCGCGGCCGTCGCGATCCGCCGGGCCGACCGCCGCGCCGCCGCCCGCCGCCGCCCTGCCCGCCGCCGGGCGGACGACCGTTCTGCGGCTGGTTCTCGCGGTTCGGGTCGTAGCCGTTGTTCGCCCGGTTCCGGATGGGATGGGGCCGGCGCCGCGAGCGCGGGGGGCCGTAGCCCTGGCCGCCTTGATTGCCTCCGCCCTGTTCGTTCCGGGGCCGTCCCCCCTGCGAGGGGGTTCCGTCCGGCCGCGGCTCCTGGGGACGGGGATTGTCCTGGGATTCGTTGGGATGGCGCCGGCGAGGGCGCGGGCGACGTGAACGCATCAGTTCTCGGGGTCTCTCCGGGCACCGGACGGAATGCCCGGTGCGGACTGGGTGAACGTTGCGCCGTGGTTCGGCACCGTCTCGGGATCCGCTTTCCGGCCGGATGGCGACCGTGCCTGACGGCGGGGTGGCCGTCCGGGGAGGAAAGCTAGGACCAGGACACGGGACGCTTGCCGCGGCGCTCCAATCGCCGGTGGCGCGTCTCTCCGTGGGCACGACACCGGGACGCGGGGCGGATCCGGCTGCTTCGGCCTCGGATCGGCCCGGTTCCCCCGCGCGGTCTCTCACCGCCTCGGAGGAACGGTGGGGAGCGATGCCCCGGATGTCTCTCTCGAAAGCTCCCCGAGTCTACGACAGCCGCCGGGGAATGTCCTTCGAATTCGGGACCTGTGTACACCACCCCCCGGGGCCGATCAAGCCCCGAAAATCGGGGGCCGGGCGGCTCTCGCCCGCTACTCCTCCCGCTCCACCTTGTTGTCGCGGCGCCGCACGCGCGAGCCGCGGACGCTCAGGTCGGTGCGGCCGTTCCGCACCGCGCAGTTCAGCGCGAGGACCACGCGCGACACCCCGCGATCCACCGCGATGCCGGTGCCGTTCGCCCGGCAGTCGTTGCCCACCAGCATTACGGCGCGCCCGGCCCGCACGCGGATGCCCTCGTGGCACTCCTGCACCTCGTTGCCCACGATGCGCAGCGCGGCGCCGTCCCGCACGTCGATGCCCGCACCCGTGGCGCCGACGACGCGATTGTCGCCCAGGCGCACGCGGTGTCCCCGCACGCCCTCGAGCACGATGCCCGGCGCCGGGTGCGTCGACGCGTCGGCCCCCGCTCCCGGGGACAGGACCTCATTGCCGTGCGCGCGCACGCGGCGGCACTGCGCCAGGCGCAGCCCCGTTCCGCGGGGCGCGGTGATGATGTTGTCCTCCAGGAGCGCGCCCCGGCAGTCCGACAGCGACACGGCGGCGCGATGCGAGGTCCCGCATCCGGCGACCTCGTTGCCGGAGGCGAGGAAGCCCGGGCCGCACTGCCGCGCCTCGAGGGCGGGCCCGCGCAGGGACGTGAACACGTTCGTCATGATCTCGACGCGCAGCCGCTCCGCGGATCCGCCGCCCTCGAGATCGATTCCCGGGGGCGCGTCGGGCGCGGGCGATCCGCCGTCTTCCGGGCCCTCGAGGCGGTTCTCCGCGAAGCGCAGGTCCTGCGCGCCGGATCCGATCCGGACCAGCGCGTGCGCGCGCCCGGGACGCGTGTCCCGGATGCGGTTCCGCACGAGGAGCATCCCGTAATCCACCCGATCCCCCCGCGGGTCCACCCGGATGGACGGCCCGCCGAAGTCCTCGAAGCGGTTGTTCGCCACGAGGAGGTCGCGCGCATCCCGTTCGACCGAGAGGCCGACGGTCCCGTTCAGGAACGTGCAGGCCTCCACCACGACGCCGCGCACCCAGCGGTCCGCGGACTCGCCCGCGACGCGCAGCGCGGCGCCGTCGCGCGCGGTGAAGTCGTCGAAGCGGCAGCCCCGCACCAGGGCGCGCGTGCCGCAGCGGATGATCAGGCCGTGCCGGGCGCGCCCGCCCCGGCCCTCCAGCCCCACGCCCTGGACGCCCGTCTCGTGGCTTCCGTCCACGAGCAGCAGCGCGTCCACGTCGGCGACGGGCACGAGCCAGGGCCGACCCTCCTCGGCGTGCTCCGGACCGACCTCCACGCCGGTCCCGAGCCTCACCGTCCGGCCCACACCCCAGAAACCCGCGGCGAAGAGAAACGTTCGCGGGTCCCCGCGGAGCGCGGACTCGACCTGGTCCTCCCAGCCGAGCCAGGGCGACTCGATCGTGCCGGAGCCGCTCGCGGCGCGCACGGGTTCGGCGGGAATGCGGACGGCGGAGGCGGAGAGGGTCATACGCTCCCGGGCCGAAGGGGAGTCCTTCCCAGGCTCTTCGGACGCCGTTCGCCCTTCCTTGACGCCCCCGCGGGCCGTCCCTAGATTCGCCGGCCGGTCGGGCCGCAACCGCCGCATCCGGTCGAGGAGCGCATGGACGTCCCTCTCGTCTTCTGGTTGGGCTTCCTGGCCTTCATCTTCGCCATGCTCGCGCTGGACCTGGGCGTCTTCCACCGGCACTCGCATCGCGTGCGGCCGCGCGAGGCGGCCACGTGGAGCGCGGTGTGGGTCAGCCTCGCGCTGATCTTCGGGGCGCTGCTGTGGCGGATCGCCGGGCGGCAGCCCGCGCTCGAGTTCATCACCGGGTACCTTGTGGAGTACTCGCTCAGCGCGGACAACGTCTTCGTCATCTACCTCATCTTCGCGTACTTCCGGATCCCGCCCGAGTACCAGCATCGCGTGCTGTTCTGGGGGATCCTCGGTGCGGTGGCGATGCGGGGCGCGTTCATCGCGGCGGGCGCGTTCCTGCTGCACCAGTTCCACTGGATCATGTACGTGTTCGGCGCCATCCTGCTGTTCTCCGCGGTGAAGCTCGTCCGGCAGCACGACGCGCCGTACGACGCGGAGCGGGATCCCGTGCTGCGCCTCGCGCGGCGCTTCCTGCCGGTCACGCCGAACTACGACGGCCAGAAGCTGTGGACGGTGGAGAACGGGCGGCGCATGGCCACGCCGCTGTTCCTCGCGCTCCTGCTGGTGGAGACCTCCGACGTCGTGTTCGCGGTGGACTCCATCCCCGCCATCTTCGCGGTCACGCGGGAGCCGTTCCTCGTATTCACCAGCAACGCGTTCGCCATCCTCGGGCTGCGCTCGATGTACTTCCTGCTGGCCGAGGCGGTCAGCCGTTTCGACCGCCTCAAGTACGGGCTCGCGTTGATCCTCGTGTTCGTGGGCGCGAAGATGCTGCTGTCCGACGTGGTGCACATCCCCGCGGGGACCTCACTGGCGGTCATCCTGCTGCTGCTCGCGGGGTCGATCGTGGCGTCGCTCCGCGGAAGCTCCGCCGGGCAGCCCGGGCCGGGGGAGGTCCGGGAGCGCACCTAGGGACACACCATTCATCGGGTGTATTCCGGGCGGGCGGGTTCGTCCGGAGGGTACGGTCGGGACTCCGGTCGATTCCGACTCGGGACCGGTGCTAGGTTCACCGATCTTCTGCCCGGGGAGGTCCCCGAACCCGTCCTCGAGAGGGAGGCCATGCGTCCACACCAGTCCTTCGCCGTCGTCCCCCAGCTGCCGCAGCCGCTGGAGCCTCTCCGGGAGCTCGCGTGGAACCTGCGCTTCAGCTGGGATCCGGGCACCTGCGAGCTGTTCCGCATGATGGACCCGGATCTCTGGGACCGGTGCGGCGCGAACCCCGTGCTGTTCCTGGGCCGGATCGCGCAGGCGCGGCTGGAGGAGTGCGCCGTGGACGACGCCATCCTGGCCAACGTGCAGCGCGTGTGGAGCGACTACGTGAAGTACCGCGGCAGCCGCACCACCTGGTTCGAGAAGTCCTCCGAGGCAGGGACGGGGGCGCGCATCGGGTACTTCTCCGCGGAGTTCGGGTTGTCCGCGTGCCTCCCCCTGTACTCGGGAGGCCTCGGGGTCCTGGCGGGGGACCACCTGAAGTCGGCGTCGGACCTCGGCCTGCCGCTCGTGGGCGTGGGGCTCCTGTACCAGCGCGGCTACTTCCAGCAGTACCTGAACAACGACGGCTGGCAGCAGGAAAGCTATCCCGTCAACGACTTCCACAACCTGCCGCTGCGGCCGGCGAAGGACGCGGACGGGCAGGAGATCGTCCTGCACCTGCCGCTGGACGGGAACACCCTGCACGTGAAGGTGTGGCGCGCCGAGGTCGGGCGCGTGCCGCTGGTGCTGCTGGACACGAACATCCTGCAGAACCGGTCCGAGCACCGCGGGATCACGTTCGACCTGTACGGCGGGGATACGGACATGCGGCTGCTGCAGGAGTTCGTGCTGGGCGTGGGCGGGCTGCGGGCGCTGTGCGCGCTCGGGATGGAGCCGGACCTGTGCCACATGAACGAGGGCCACTCCGCGTTCCTGGTGCTGGAGCGCATCCGCATCCTCATGGAGCGGGACAAGCTCACGTTCCGGGAGGCGCACGAGGCGGCGGCCGCGTCCTGCGTGTTCACCACGCACACGCCGGTGCCGGCGTCGATCGACCTGTTCTCCCGGGAGCAGATCCTCCGCATCTTCGGCGGCGACTGGCGCGGCACCTTCGGTCTCTCCGAGGAGGAGTTCATGGATCTCGGGCGGGAGCGCCCGGGCGAGTCCAAGGGCCCCTTCAACATGGCCGTCTTCGCGCTGCGCAACGCCGATCTCGCGAACGGCGTGGCGAAGCTGCACGGGCGCGTCAGCCGCCGGATGTGGAACTACCTGTGGCCCGGCGTGCCGGAGCACGAGGTCCCCATCGACTCGGTGACGAACGGCGTGCACACGCAGACCTGGATCTCGCGCGAGATGCGCGAGCTCTTCGACCGGTACCTGGGGCCGCGCTGGTCGCGCGACCCGGACGTGTCGGCGCTCTGGGACGGGATCGACAAGGTCCCGGCGGAGGTGCTCTGGCGGACGCACGAGGTGCAGCGGCAGCGCCTGGTCTCCTACGTGCGCGCGCGGCTCCGGAAGCAGCTGGAGAACGCGAACGCCACGTCGGTGGAGATCGTGGCCGTCAACGAGATCCTGGACGCCACCGCGCTCACCATCGGGTTCGCCCGGCGGTTCGCGCCGTACAAGCGCGGCAACCTGATCCTGAGGGATCCGGCCCGCCTGCGCGCGATGCTCGCGGACACGCGCCGGCCGGTGCAGTTCATCTTCGCCGGGAAGTCGCACCCCCGGGACGACGCGGGCAAGAAGCTGATCCAGGAGATCGTGAAGTTCTCCCGGGAGGCCGGCGTGCGCGGACGGCTCGTGTTCGTGGAGGACTACGACATGGACGTTGCCGCGCACCTCGTGCAGGGCGTGGACGTGTGGCTGAACAACCCGCGCCGCCCGCTGGAGGCGTCCGGCACGAGCGGCATGAAGGCGTCCGCGAACGGCGCCATCAACATGAGCGTGCTGGACGGCTGGTGGGACGAGGCGGCGGCCGAGCACAACGGCTGGTCCATCGGCGCGGGGGAGGAGTACACGGACCCCGTGCTGCAGGACGACGTGGAGTCGGGCGCCATCTACGACCTGCTGGAGCACGAGGTGATCCCGCTGTTCTACGACCGCGGCCGGGACGGCATCCCGCGCGGGTGGGTCCGCATGATGAAGGAGGCCATCCGCGGCGTGGCGCCGCGCTTCAACACGAGCCGCATGGTGGCCGAGTATGCCACGCGGTGCTACTTCCCCGCGCTGCGCCGCTCCGCCACGCTGCGCGCGGACGACTTCCGCGGCGCGCGCGCGCTCGCCGCCTGGAAGGCGAAGGTGGCGGCGAAGTGGCCCGGCGTGGGCATCGCGGAGATCGACGCCCCGGACGTGTCCGAGTGCTCCGTGGGGCAGGTGGTGCCGGTGCGCGCCCGCGTGCAGCTGGGCGGCCTGGAGCCGGACGAGATCTCCGTGCAGATCTTCCACGGCGAGGTGGACGCGCAGGGGGAGATCGTGGACTCGGAGACGCTTCCCATGCAGCTGGACGCCGCGCCGAGCGAGGGCAGCGCGTGGTTCCGCGGGGAGGTCCCGTGCCGCCGCACGGGGCATCGCGGCTACGCCGTGCGGATCCTGCCGCGCAACGCGGACCTCGCGCACCCGTTCCTGCCCGGGCTGATCCGGTGGAGCGGGGACGCGGTCGGGCGCGCCGCGCCCGAGCACGCGCACGTGTAGACGCGCGGGAGGGCGGGGCGGTACCTTGCCGCCTCGTCCGTCGCCCCGGGGATGCCCTCCGGGAGCCTTCCGCCCGGGGTGCGCGTGCTGCCGGACAACGTCCTCGAGACGCGGCGCGGCCGGCTGGCCGCGTTCTCCCTGCTGTACCTCTCGGAAGGGATCCCCTTCGGCTTCTCCGCCATCGCGCTGGTCACCTGGATGCGCCAGCAGGGCGTGGGGCTGACCGAGATCGGCCTGTTCACGGCGTCGTTGTACGCGCCGTGGGGCTTCAAGTGGGCGTGGGCCCCGTTCGTGGATCTCGTCCGCGTGGAGCGCTTCGGGGCGCGCCGCTTCTGGATCGTCACCGCGCAGCTGCTCATGGCGGCCACGCTCGGCGTGGTCATCGTGGTGGACCCGGCGGCGGACCTGAAGCTGCTCACCGTGCTCATCGTCATCCATAACCTGTTCGCCGCCACGCAAGACATCGCGATCGACGCGCTGGCGGTGCAGGTGCTGCCGGAGGACGAGCGCGGGACGGCGAACGGGTTCATGTTCGGGGCGTCGTACCTGGGGCAGGCCATCGGCGGGAGCGGCGCGATCTGGCTCGCCGGCGCGTTCGGGTTCCGCGCCACGTTCCCGTTCGTGTGCGGACTGATCCTGCTCATCCTCGGGTTCGTCTCGCTGCGCATCCGGGAGCCGCGGGTCACGGCCGCCGCGACCGGGGCGGCGCGCGGGACGGCCGATGCGATGCGCGGCGTCGCGGGGATCGTGCACGCCGTCGTGCGGCGGCTGGCGAAGTACCTCCTCGATCTCGTGCGCGGGTTCTTCCTGTCGGGGGCGGGGCCGGTGAACGGCGTGGTGTACGGGCTCCTGCCGCCCGGCGCGCTCGCGCTCGGCCTGGCGCTGGGCTCCACCATGCAGGTGGACCTCGGGATGGACGAGAACCGCATCGCCCGGCTGAACGCCATCACCACCGTTCTCGCGGCGGTGGGCTGCGTGGCCGGGGGCTGGCTCTCGGACCGGTTCGGGCACCGGCGCATGCTCTCCGTCTTCACGGTGCTCACCACCATCCCCGGGTTCTGGCTGGCCACGCGCTTCGTGGGATCGGAGGGCATGACCGGCGTCACCGAGGCGACCTACGTGGCCGGCTCGATGGCCTACTCCTTCTGCGCCGGGCTCATCGCCGGGACGAGCGTCGCGGTGTTCATGGGGCTGACCTCGCCCATCGTCGCGGCCACGCAGTTCTCGGGCTACATGGCGCTGCACAATCTCGTGTACTCGTACTCCGCGGCGTGGCAGGGGGCGTACGCGGAGGCGGGGGGTTACGCGCGCACGCTGCGCCTGGACGCGTGGATCGCGCTCGTGGCCCTGCTCGTCATCCCGTTCCTGCGGCCGGCGAACCCCGGCATCCTGGCCGGCCGCGCGGCCGCGGAGCGCCTCGCGAAGTTCGCGGCGCTCTTCCTGCTCGCGGCGCCGGTCTGCGCCTCGCTCGCTCCGGACTGGCGTGTCCCGGGCCGCGACGTCCTCGCGCTGTGGGCGGCCTCCCTGCTCGCGCTGGGCCTGCTCGCACGGGGGGCGGGGCCGCGCACGGCGCTGCTCGCGGCGGTGGCGGTGAGCGCGCTGGCGGCGGCGCTGCTCGCCGGGCGCATCCTGGATGCACGCGAGTGGGATGCTCCGGTACGATTCGCGTCCGGAGGGGTTGCGGCGGCACTGGTCGCCGTCGGACTCCTGGCCGCCGGACGCTACGAGGTGATCAAGGAGTCCAAGGGGTCCGGCCCCCCGGTCCGGCAAGGAGACGAGCGATGACGAAGGGGATTCGACGGGCCGCGGTGCGCGCGGCCGCGGGCATGGCGTTGATGGCGGCATTCGGGTGCGCGGCGCGCGAGACCGCGCCGCCCGCGGGGGAGGGAACCGGGACGGCCGGCGGGGCGCCCGCGGTCGCGGCGGCCGTGGAGAACCCCGCGCTCCCGGCGGATGCGGTCCGCATCGGGGACGCGATCACGGTCGACACGGCGCCGGTCACGCTGGCGCAGGTGCGCGCGAACCCCGAGGCGTTCTTCGAGAAGACCCTGCTGATCGAGGGCACGGCAGCGGCCGTGTGCCAGGCCAAGGGATGCTGGATGACCATCACGGACGGCCAGGGCGAACCGATCTGGGTGCGCTGGTCCACGGGTTGCGGCGGCAACTACGCGTTCCCGAAGGACGCGGCCGGGCATCACGTCGTGCTGCAGGGTTCGTTCTACCCGAAGGAGATCTCGCCGGCGGACGCCGAGCACCTCGCCGGGGAGAGCGGGACGCTGAAGGCGGAGGAGATCGCGGGGAAGACGTTCGAGATCAACGCGACCGCGTTCGTGCTGTTCCCGGGCGGGCCCGCGGCGACGGCCGACCCGGCGGCGGCCCCGGAACCGTCGGCCGGGCAGGCCGGCTGAAGTTCGCAACCCGGGTGCCAACCACGCCCGGGGAGCGCAAGCGGCGGCAAGACCGGGCGCCGCCGTCCGCGGGGAGCGGGTGCGAACCGACCCGCTCCCGCCGCCGGGACCGCGCCCGCAGGAACCGCACGCGGGCTGCTATACTCGTTGCCTCGTTCGGCACAACGGACCCCCGCTACCAGGAGATTCCCAGATGCGTCGCCGCGAGTACCCCCTTGCCTTCGCCTTGCTCCTCGTCGCGGCCGCCGCCGGCTCCCCGGCGCGCGCGGTGCCCGTCGCGCCGCCGGACTTCGTCGTGGAGAACGCGTTCCCCGGCGCGGTCTTCGTGAACCCGGTGGCCATCGCGTTCCTGCCGGACGGCCGGTACATCGTGTCCGAGATCGCGGGCCGCGCCTGGATGGTGCACGCCGACGGCACGCGCGCGTCGGTGCCGTTCCTGGACATCCGGGCCGAGGTGGCCGGCTACTCCGACCTCGGGATGCTGGGCCTGGCCGTCGACCCGGACTTCGCCACGAACCGCTGGGTGTACTTCGGCTACACGGTGGATCCGAACGCCGACGGCGTGGAGAACGACGAGGACCGCTTCGTCCGCGTGACGCGCTACCGGGTCAGCACGACCAACCCGGACGTGGCGGACCTGACCACCCGGCAGGTGCTGATCGGCTCCACCTGGGCCACCGGCATCGTGACCACGCACACCACGCACACCATCGGCTCCTTGCGCTTCGCCGCCGACGGCTCGCTGATCGTGAGCTGCGGCGAGGGCGCGCACTGGGAGGTGGCGGACCGGGGCAACCTGGACTCGATCGCGTTCAACATGGGGAACGTGGACCCCGAGGAGAACATCGGCGCGTTCCGGGCCCAGACCCTGAACAGCATGGCCGGCAAGGTGCTGCGCATCGACAAGGAGACGGGGCTCGGCCTGCCGTCCAACCCGTACTGGACGGGGAACGGCGCGGACAAGGAGTCCCGCATCTGGCTGTACGGGCTGCGCAACCCGTTCCGGTTCTGCATCCGTCCCGGCACCGGCTCCACCGTGCAGGCGGACGGCGACCCGGGGACGCTGTACATCGGCGACGTGGGCCTGGACACCTACGAGGAGCTGAACATCGCGCCCGGTCCGGAGGTGAACTTCGGCTGGCCGTGCATCGAGGGGCCGTTCGTGCACGCGCTGTACGACTCGGTGCAGGCCACGCACACGGGCAACACGAACGTGCTGTGCGGCGCGGCGCCGAGCGCGGAGAACCCCGAGCCGTACACCACGCCGGACGCGTGGATCCACCACACGAACGGGTCGCTGTCGTTCCCGAACGGCTGGACCGGCGAAACGGTGATCGGCGGCTCCTTCTACACGGCCACGAGCTATCCGCCCGCGTACCAGGGCCGCTACTTCCTCGCGGACTGGACCTTCGGCTGGATCCGCGCCCTGCAGGTGGACGGCGCGGACAACATCACGGGCTGGTCGGACTTCATCACGGGCGCGGACGGGCCGGTGGCCATCGAGGTGAATCCGTTCACGGGGGACCTGTGGTACATCGCTCTGTTCACGGCCGAGGTGCGCCGCATCCGCTACACGGGCGCGGTGGACGCCCCGGTGACGGCGCCCGCGCCGCGCACGCTGTCCGTGCAGGCGCAGCCGAACCCGTTCCGCGGCGCCACGTCCATCCGCTTCGACCTGCCGCGCGCGCAGGACGTGGATCTGTCGATCCACGACGTGGCCGGCCGCCTCGTGCGCACGTTGGCGGGCGGTCGCTTCGACGCGGGCGCGCACGCCGTGGCCTGGGACGGCCGCGACGCGCGCGGCGCCGAGCCGGCGGGCGTGTTCTTCTACCGGCTGGAGACGGAGGACGGCGTGCGGACGGGGAAGGTCACGCCGCTCCGGTAGGCCGCGGCCCCGCGGGGAGGGACGGGGCGCCCGGCGTGGCGCTCCGCCCTTCGCCCCGCGGGCGACCCGGGCTATTTCGGCGGGGTCCAGTCCGGCGGCGGGGCCACGCCCGCGCCGTAGAAGAACGCCTCCATCTCCTCCATCAGCAGCTTCTGCGCCCGCTCGTCCGCGAGGTTCAGGCGGTACTCGTTGATGAGCATCGTCTGCCGCTGCGTCCACTGCGCCCACGCCTCCTTCGACACGCTCTCGAAGATCTTCCTCCCGAGCTCGCCGGGAACGGGGGGCCAGTCGAGGCCCTCGGCCTCGCGCTTCAGGATCACGCAGTGCACCATCCGGGACATGGAAAGGACCTCCTCGGTTCAGCGGCTCTCGACGGCTCCGGCGCCGCGGCGAAGCTCCTCGAACGGGTACAGGCCGGTGCGGTGGCCGTCGCTCCACACGGGCTGCAGCGCGTAGCGGCCCACGCTGCGGATCGTGACCGGGCGCACGTCCTCCGGCACCGCATCCAGGGATGGCATGCGCTCGCCCGTCCACTCCCCGACGCACGCCGCGCACGGACACGCCTGCCGCAGCGCGTACGCGCCGTGGAGCGTGCGCGTCCCGTCGCCCCACAGGATGCCGAGCACGTCGTCCTTCGCCTGCCACACGGCGAGCGGGAGGTTCGCCGGCGACTTGCCACCGCGCGGCGCCCCCTTCGGGGGGTTCTTCTCGAAGTCCCCCGGACGCATGCGCCGCCACGTGATGTCGAACGCCCCCGGGCGGCCGCCCTCCGCGAGGCGGCCCAGCAGGCTGCGGGCCAGGGCGACGAACGCCCGCGCCGCCGCGGTGTCCGGCGCGGACACGACCGCGGGGATGCCGGCGTCCCCGCCGGTCATCACCGGCGGCTCCAGCGGGACGCGGCCGAGGAAGGGGATTCCCATGGCGGACGCGGCGCGCTCCCCGCCTCCCTCGCCGAAGAGCGCCACCCGGTCGCCGCAGCCGTCACACACGAAGCCCGCCATGTTCTCCACGAGCCCGAGCACCGGCACGTGCAGCGCCTCGAAGGCCCGGATGCCGCGCCGCGTGTCCGCCAGGCTCATCTCCTGCGGCGTGGTCACCGTGAGCACGCCCGCGAGCTGCACGGACTGGCCCATCGCGAGCACGGCGTCCCCGGTGCCGGGCGGCATGTCCACGAGGAGCAGATCCAGGTCGCCCCAGTCCGCGATCGAGAGGAGCTGCGAGATGGCCTGGCCCACCATGGGCCCGCGCCACACGATGGGCAGGCCTTCGCCCGCCACGTTCGCGATGGACAGGTAGTGCACGCCGTGCCGGAACAGCGGGCGCGCGAGCTCCGTGCCGGGCACGGCCTCCGGCGTCTCCGCGGATCCGAGCATGTGCGCGATGGACGGTCCGTGCACGTCGGCGTCCAGCACGCCCACGCGCACGCCGAGGCGCGCGAGCGCGGCGGCCAGGTTCGCGGCCACCGTGCTCTTGCCCACGCCGCCCTTCGCGCTGTGCACGGCGACGATGTCGCGGACGGAGGCGAGGGTGGGCGGTGCGGCGGACGCCACGGCGGACTCCTAGGAAAGGACCTTGAAGGGGTTGCGCGCAAGGGAACGCGCGCCGAGCAGCGCGGCCGTGCGGGCGGCGAGCTCCCGGTAGGCGGCCCCGGCGGCCGACGCGTCGTCCAGGACCACCGGACGGCCGGCGTCCGCGGCGCCCATCACCGCGGGATCCAGCGGGAGCTGCGCGAGGAGCGGCACGTTCTCCTTGGCGGCGAGCGCCTTGCCGCCGTCCGCGCCGAACAGGGCGTGCCGCTTGCCGCACTTGCGGCAGTCGTACCACGCCATGTTCTCCACGATGCCGAGCAGCGGGATGTGCGCGTCGCGGAACATGGTCAGCCCGCGGCGCGCGTCGATGAGCGCGATCTCCTGCGGCGTGGTCACCACGATGGCGCCCGTCACCGGCAGGGACTGCGTGAGCGTGAGCTGCACGTCCCCGGTGCCGGGCGGAAGGTCGCACACGAGGTAGTCCAGCTCGCCCCAGTCCGCGCCCGCGAGCTGTCCCACCATCTTGTGCAGCATGGGGCCGCGCCATAGCACCGGCCGGTCCCCGGGCGCGAGCTGCCCCATGGAGAGGAAGCGGATCCCGTGCGCCTTCGCGGCCACGAGTCGCTGCCCGTCCGTGGCGGGCGGCGGGACCTGCCCCATGACGACGGGCACGCTCGGTCCGTAGATGTCCAGGTCCAGGAGCCCGGTGGCCGCGCCCAGCCGCGCCAGCCCGACCGCCAGGTTGGAGGCCACGGTGGACTTCCCCACGCCGCCCTTGCCCGACGCCACGGCCACCAGGTTCCGGATGCCGGGCAGCGCCGGACGCCGGGACTCGCCCGGCCGGACGCGCCAGGTCACTTGCACGCGCGCCTCGCGCACGCCGTCGACGCGCAGGGCCGCGGCGCGGAGCGCCTCCGCGAGCCGCGGCGCGTCCGGGTTGCCGGGCGAGGGCATCTCCAGCGTGATGCGCGCCACGCCGTCCTCGATGCGCGCGTCCGTCACCAGGTCGAGGTCCGTCACGGACTTCGGCCCGGTGTCGAAGGGCACGGTCGCGAGCGCGGCCGCCAGCGGGTTCGACGGGGTCGGTTTCATCGGTCCTCGATCCGCCCGCGCCGGCCGGGGAGCGCCGGGCGAACCTTCATGGATGCGGGACGGGGCGCGCCCTGTCAAGGGGCGGCGCCCCGCCGGTTCACCGCAGGACGATCATCTTGACGGAGTCGACGCGTCCGTCGGACGACAGCTTCGCGAAGTAGACACCCGCGGAGACGCGGCGACCGGCCGCGTCGCGCCCGTCCCAGGTCGTGGCGTGCGCGCCGACCGGGAGCACCCCGCGGTACAGCTCGCGGACGCGCCGGCCCGCGGCATCGAACACCGCGACCTCGGTGGCGCCGGGGCGTCCGAGTTCGAAGTCCACGCGCACCGCCCCGGACGCGGGATTGGGGGACGCGCCGCGGATCCACGTGCGAAGCCCCGCGGGGCCGGGAGGGGAAAGGGGCGCGGAGGTCACCGCCGGGAAGAGCGTGAACCCGTCCAGGACGGTCCCGATGCCCGACACCGGGAAGGTCTGCACGTACTCGTACGTGGCCTGCGCGGGCGTCGTGCGGATCGCCACGAACCCGGAGTTCGGCTCGAAGTGCGTGAGCGAGTCCGGGTAGAACGAGAAGAACCGCCAGCCCCACAGGTTCCCCGTCTGGTCGCCGTTGTCGTCCGGCTTCGCCACGGTGAGGTACACGATCCCGTCCAGCTCCTGCCGGGCGTGGAAGTGCTCGTGCCCCTTGATCACGACCTGGTTGCCGGTCTCCGCGAGCATGGAGTGGACGGAGCCGTGCGTCCACGCCGGCCGCTTCGCCGCCAGCACGTTCGCGCCGGTGGAGTCCTGGCCGCCCCACTCGAACGTGGGACGCCCCGCGATCGCCCAGTCCACCACCTCGATGCCGCCCCGGCCGTAGTACTGGCCGCTGCCGGTGTACGTGGACGTCAGGTGGTGGATCGCGAGCAGGCTGTACGGCGCGCGGCGGGCGGTGAGGTCGCCCCACAGCCAGTCGTACTGCGCGTTGCCGAGCTGCCAGTCCCATCCGTCGAGGGATCCGTTGACCTCGCCGTGGCCGTTGTGGGGGCGGCGCGGCGAGAAGAGGAACGGATCCAGCGCGCGGACCCGGAGGTCGCCGATGTCGCACGCCCAGTAGTTGCCCGGGACGCCGATCTCCGGGAACGGCGCGGCGTTGCCGGAGTAGAACGCGTCCGGCAGCGGCGGCGCGAACCACTTCAACAGCATGCGGCCGGACCAGACCGCCGTGTTGTCCGGGGTCCCGTCGTAGTCCCAGCCGTTGACCTCCTCGTGGTTGCCGCGCACGAAGAGGAAGGGAAGCGAGTGGGCCGCCTTGTCCACGTACTCGCGCGCCTCGCGGTACCGCTGCTCGGTCTCCTCCTGGTCCATCGCCACGCGCGTGGCGCGGATCACCACGAGGTCCCCGAGGTCGAGCCACGCGTGCCATCCCTCCGGGTCGAAGCCCGGCATGTACGCGAGCGTCGTGTCCAGCTGGGCCATCATGGCGTATTGCCCGGCCGCGCGCTGGTTCGTCACGTGGATGTCCGCGGTGACGCACACGCGGGCATCCGATCCCGGCTCCGGGAGCGTGAGGAAGGTCCGCACCGGACCGGTCGCCCAGGTCGCCTCCGTCGACGGCCGGTAGCGGAGGCGGTAGTGGTACCGCGTGTCCGGCGCGAGCCCCTCCATCCGGATCTGCGCCGGCGTGGCGGAGTCCGCCAGCAGCACCGTCGTCTGGTTCGGCAGGCTGCCGGGGGACGTGCCCCATTCCACGTGCAGGAACGTGGGCAGGTGCGGGATCACGTTGACCTCCATCGACGTGGTCGTGGGCCGACACAGCATCTCCTGGCCCCAGAACGCATCGTGGTAGGTCTCGTTCACGCGCAGCCGCACGGGCTCCATCCCCGCATTGCCGCCGGTAGGCCATCGCGGGTGGGTGTCGTCGAAGCGGACGAAGCGGTCCGGGCTGGCGCCGCCCGCGGGCTCCAGGAAGAAGGCGAGGACTTTCGGGCCGGTGGCCCAGCCCGGCTGCGCCAGGACCTCCTCCACGATCGCGGAGAGATCCGGCGTCTCCCGCCACTTCGCGATGAGCTGCCCGGACGAGTCCCACGGGGCGTCGATCGTCCAGGCGACGGAGGCGGTCGTCCGCGGCAGGGCGAAGCGGGCCGGTCCGGGCGGCACGAGGTCATCGAAGTCCAGCGCCGCCGTGATCGTGACCTCGAGCGGCGCCCCGATCGCGCCGCCCTGCATGTTCATCCGTAGACGGACCTCCGACACGGACTGTCCGGGCGCCAGCTCCGGCGCCGAGAACGTGAAGTGCGTGGCGTAGGTGGACCCGGCGGAGTGCCCCAGCGTGAGCAGGAGGGAGGCGAAATTCGGATCCGTGGGCTTGGCGGCCCACGTGGTCCCGTTCACGAGCTCGCCGTCCTCGGCGTCGCTGCGCGGCCAGTGGACGTGACGGTCGGCGTGGGCCGGAACGGCGGCGCCGAGCCACAGGGCGAGGAGAAGGCCGCCGGGGAGGGGCGGCGCAGGAATCCGTGCCAAGAAGGGGCCTCTCCGGAAGCGTGGACGGGGACGGATCCGGGGATTCTAGCAGACCGGCCCGCCCGCGGGCAGTTCCTCCACGCGCTCCTCCAGGCCGGCCGCGGCGAGATCCCGCAACAGCGGCTCGTAGATCGACGCGATCACCGGGATCCGGACACCCGTCTCGCGGATGCTCCCGTCCAGGATCCGCCGGGCCGCGAACCCCGCGGGCCACCCCACGAAGCGCGCCATCGCCGTGTCGCCGTTCGGGATCCCGGTCTCGGCCCAGGAAGCGCGCATCCGGCGCGGTCTGCCGTGCGCGTCCACCCACTCCAGCTCGTGCACCATGGCGAGCAGGTCCCGCTCGCCGGGGCGGAAGCGCATCCGCTCCTCCATGCGCAACACGAGCAGGTCCAGCCGGGACCCGGCCCGCGGCGGCAGCGCTTCCTTCGCGCCGAGGCCGAGCCACTCCAGACGCTCCGGCACGGGCGAGTCCGCGCGCAACCCGGCGGCGCGGCGCACCGCGGCGGCCGTGTCCTCGCCGTCGCGCGCGCCCGCGGCGCGGCGCAGCTCCTCCTGCCACGTGGGCCCGGCCAGCCTCGCGCCCGGCATGTCGTCCACGTAGCCGAGCCGGCAGAGCGCGGACCAGATCTCGCACCATCCGGGCCAGCGCAGCGTGCCGCGGAGGAAGCCGTCCACGTCGTCCAGGCCGTACGCGTCCAGGTAGCGCAGCGCGTCGCCGTTCGGCACCGCCTCCATGGGCCCGAGCTGCGCGTGCTCCACCAACTCGAAGCGGTCGAAGATGGTGAGCCGCGGCACCGGGACGAGCTCGCCGCCGGCGAGATAGCGCGCGGGGCGGCTTCCCGCGAGCGCCACGCCGCGCGGGCTCCACGAGATCTTGTACTTGAACGGGTTGTCGCAGGCGTCCGGGGCGGGCAACCCGCCGCACAGCGAGCGGAACGCGGTGACGCGGCCGCCCTCCGCGCGCACGCGCGCCATCATGCGCGCCGCCTGCATGTGGTCGATGCCGGGATCCGCGCCGACCTCGTTCAGGAAGAGCAGGTTGCGCCGCCGGGCGAGACCGTCCAGCGCGCGCATGTCCTCCGACACGTACGACGTGGTCACGAGCGGTCGCCGCTCCGCGAGGCACGCCTCCGCCACGCGCGGATGGAAGGAGGCGGGCAGCAGGCTGACGACGACGTCCCCGCGCCGGCAGGCGGCGCGCAGCGAGGCGGCGTCCGCGGCGTCGACCTCCGCGACCTCGCCCTCCGGATGGCCCGCGATGTGCGCGCGCGCCGTCTCCGCCTGGTCCGTGCCCACGACGACGTGCACGCCGCCCTCCAGCAGCGCGCGGATGCACGGGCCCGCCACGTGGCCCGACCCCAGGACGACCGCGGTTCTCATGCGCCCTCCGTCTTCCGCGCCGCGGTGCCGTGCGCCCGCAGCGGCGCTTCCAGCCGCTCCGCCCATGTCCCCTGCAGCACGCCGCGGTGCGCCACGAGGGCCCGCACGAGCGACTCCGGCCAGCCGTTCCCCGGCCCGCCGTTCACGAGGGCGGGCACGAGCGGCGTGAGCACGCGGCTGAAGTGCCGCGACGCCTCCACCGGCAGCTCCGAAGGCAGGATGTCCACCGCGAGCACGACCGGCCCGCGTCCCTCCCAGCCGTCCGTGGCGGCGCCCGTCTCCGGGTCGAACACGTAGGCGGGGTTTCCCGGATCCGTGGTCCTCACCAGGCATTCGTCCGACCCGCCGAGGTCGCAGGTGATGTCCGCGATCACGCGCAGCCGCGGCACGGCGCCGTTCGCGAACAGCGCGGCCACGTCGTCGCGCAGGATGAACCGCGGGTACCCCTCGCGCCAGAAGATCCCGTGGACCACGGCGGTGAGGTACGGCAGGTCCCGGCCGAAGCGGGCGCGGTAGCCCTCGGGGCGGTCGCGGTAGTCCTCCCAGGAGTACGCGGCGCCGGCCCGTACCGGCTCCACGAGATCCCCGGGGCCGTAGCTGACCAGCAGGACCTCGCGGCCGTCGGCCTCCGCGACCGCGCGCGCGAGGTCCCGCACCGGCACGCGGCGCGACGGCAGGAGCTCCAGGATCTCCAGCGCCCCGCCCCACACCTTGCCGCCCTCGCCGGTGACCGCCACCGCGAGCGGGCCCGCGGCGCGCGGCCACGCGCCCGCCGCGATGCGCGCGCCGGCCTCGCGCACCGCGGCGCCGGCGTCCGCGAGGTCCCGGTACTCCACCGTCTGGTGCAGCGCGGCGAGCGGCGTGTCGATCCCCTCCGCGGCGAAGCGGCGTCCCAGCAGCCACAGCGTGTCCAGCGCGCCCGCGATCCCCGCGTGCCGCCCGAAGGCGATCGTGCGGACGCCGGCGTCGTCCGTGACGAGCTCGTAGTCCAGGAGGGATCCGCCCAGCTCCAGGATCCGGCGGAGCATGGGCATGTTGTGCGGCTGCCCCTTGATCGTGTGCGAGAAGAACATGTAGGTCCGGCCGGTCCGCAGCTCCGGGATCGGGATCTCCTTCACGCCCAGCACGACGTCCGCGTCGTCCATCCCGGACACGATGCGCGCGCCGACGCGGCGGTACTCGTCCTCCGTGAAGCAGCGGTTCGGCGCGGTCTGCACGTGCACCTCGATCCCGCGCGCCACGAGCGCGGCCACGTCCGCCGGCACCAGGGGGGCGCGACGCTCCCACGGCGTCTTGTCTTCGCGGCGGATGCCGAGGATGGCCAAGGGCGCTCCGGCTCAGTTCACGCGCGGGTCCACGGGAACCCGGAGCAGGCGTGCGAAGGGGGGACCGAGCGTGCGGAGAACGCGCTCCCACATCTCGTCGGGGTCCGTGTCGAACACGAGGTGGTCGTCCGCGGAGCACACGATCCACGAGCCGGAGCCCAGCTCCGCCTCGAGCTGGCCGGGCGCCCACCCCGCGTGCCCCACGTACGCCTGCAGGGCCTCGCCGGGCAGGCGCGACTCCGCGCAGATCTCGCGGAACGTGTCCACGTCGATGCCGAGCTTCAGGTTCGGCGCGACCTCCAGCTCGTCCTCGATCTCCCGGCGCAGGCGGTGCAGCACCTGCATGCGGGAGGGCTCCACCGGCCCGCCCCAGAACACCGGGCCGATGCTGGAGGCGGGGAAGGGGAGATCCTCCAGCAGTTCGCCGAAGGTCAGCTCCGTGCGCCGGTTCACCACCAGCCCCCACGAGCCGCCCTCGCCGTGCTCGCACATCAGCACGACGGTCCGGATGAAGTTCGGGTCGCGCAGCAGGGGGCTGGCCACGAGGAACGTTCCCCGTTCCACGGCGTCGACGGGCTTCAACGGACCTCCTCCCCCGCGGGGGAGGGAACGGGGGCGCGCGGGGCGCCCCCCTCCTCCTAGGTGTTCGGGAGCTTCAGCGCCGTGGCCTTGTCGAAGCGCGCCGCGACGTTCTCCCAGTTCACGATGTTCCACCAGGCCTCGACGTACGCGGCCCGCTTGTTCTGGTACTTCAGGTAGTACGCGTGCTCCCACACGTCCAGCATGAGCACGGGGATGGAGCCGTGCACGCCCTGGTTCTGGTGGTTCATGGACGCGAGCACGAGCAGGCGGCCCGCCATGGGATGCCACGCGAGCACGCCCCAGCCGTTCCCCTCCACGGTGGTGGCGGCCTGCGAGAAGTGCGCGCGGAACTTGTCGAACGAGCCGAAGTCCTTCGTGATCCGCGACGCGAGCGCGCCGCCGGGCGTGCCGCCGCCCTTCGGACTCATGTTCTCCCAGAAGACGACGTGGTTGAAGTGCCCGGAGCCGTGGAAGGCCACGGCGCGCTCCAGCGCCTGCACCGCGGAGAAATCCCCGGACTCGCGGGCCTTCGCCAGCTTCTCTTCCGCGGCGTTCAGCCCGTCGACGTAGCCCTTGTGGTGGATGTCGTGGTGGAGGCGCATCGTCTGCTCGTCGATGTGCGGCTCCAGGGCGTTGTACGCGTACGGCAAGTCGGGCAGCACGTGCGTCGTGTGTCCGGCCATGGTGGTTCCTCCGGCCATGGTTTCACCTGATCCGTCGGGGAGGTGCAGGAAGCCCACGATTCTCGTTCGCCAGCGCGCGAGCCACGCCCCGCAACCTAAACGGCGCCTGCCGCACGGTCAAGGGTCGCCCAGGACGCCCGTGAGGTAGCGGTCCGCCTCCTCCCCGGGCGCGAGGCGGCGCACCGTGTCCAGTTCCGCCCGCGCGCCCGCGACGTCGCCGCGCGCGAGCAGAACGCCCCCGAGCCGCGCGTGCGCGACCGACGGCTCCGCCATCTGCGCGATCGCGGCGCGGTACTCCGTCTCCGCGCCGTCGAGATCCCCTTCGGCCTCCAGCGCGACCGCGAGGTTGTAGTGGATGCCCCCGTGGAACGGGTCGATCGCGAGGCCGGTGAGCGACGCCGACTTCGCGTCCGCGGCGCGGCCGTGCAGCAGGTAGGCCTGCGCGAGCCGGTGGAAGATCTCCGCGTCCGTGGAGTCGCGGGACGCGGCGACCTCCAGGAATCCGAGCGCGCCCACGATCTGCGCGCCGGACATCAGCGCCTCGCCGCCGTCGCGGAGCCAGCCGGTGAAGGCGGCGCTCGAGTCGCGCACGGCCATCATCGACTCGCCGGCGAGGATGACGCCGAGCGGCGCGAGCCGCTCCCGGTCCACGGTGACCACCGAGTCCGGACGCTGCAGCACCACCAGCCCCGCGGCGCGGCCGCGCCCCGCGGGGAAGCGCGCGACCTCGGTCCACGCCGAGAGGAAGTACTCGTGGAACATGCGCTGCGCCTCGCGCCGCTCGGCGGGGGCCGCGGGCGGCGGCGGGGTGTCGCGCAGGATCATCCACGGGAAGAAGAGCGCCAGGTTCGGGTCGTAGAAGAGCGCCGCCTCGCGGCCCTGGACGCCGGCGGGCGGCAGGGGAACCGGCCGGAAGGTCTTGCTGCCGCGCGCGTACTCCTCGAGCACGGCGCGCGGGGCCTGTCCCGCGCCGGCGAGGTCGGTGAGCGCCCGCAGGCCGCGCGGGGTGGCGACAAGGACGTCCGGTTCCTCCAGCAGGAACGGGGCGCCGTTCGGCAGGTTCCGGCGGATCCACTCGGCGGCGCGCTCGGCGGGCGGCGTCGCGTAGCGGGCGGCGAGATCGCCGGCGGTGATCGCGCCGGCGGCGATGAGGGCGATGACCGCGGCGGCGCGCGCGAGCGGCGCGGGGAAGCCCCGGTCCCGGCCGCCGCGGGGGGCGCCCACGCCCAGCCCCGCGAGGATGGCCGCGCCGGGCAGCGCGACCGCGAGCGACGCGGCGGCGGGACCGACGCGAAGGAGCGACACGAGGGCGGCCGCGGCCGTGGCCGCGAGGATCGCGGCGCCCGTTCGATCGCCCCGGCGGAGCACGCGCCACGCGCCGGCGAACGCGAGGACGAGCGCCGGCCATCCGATCCCGCGGGCGAGGGCGCGCGCGCCGGCCGCCAGCGGGCTGCCCGCGGACACCCGGGTGAACCCGTCGTCGGGGAGATCCGGGACGAGCCCGGCGAACCCGCCGCCGGCCACCGCGAACACCGCGAGCCCCGCCGCCAGGGCGATCAGCCAGCCCCGGAACCGGGTCAGGCCGGCCGGGGCCCCGGCCAGCAGCGCCACGCCGCCCCCGCCGCCGGCGGCGGCCGCGAGGCCCGCCCACGCGCCGAGCGCCCCCGGCGAACCGACCCCCCGGGTCGCCAGGGCGGACAGCAGACCCGCGGAGGCCGCCAGGAGAAGCGGGCCGCGGCCCCACGCCAGGGAGACCTCGAACGCGCCGACGGCCAGCAGGAGCCCGGCTGCGGCTCCGGCCCGGCGGCCGCCCAGCGCCGCGGCGGTTCGTGCCGCCAGGGCCGCGGCCAGGGCGGCCAGCAGGGCCCCCAGTCCGCGGGCCAGGCGCAGCGCGGGATCCGGGAGCGGCGGGAGCCCCTCCACGAGGCCGGGGGCCGGCGCCGGGGCCGGCGCGATGCGGCGGAGCCCGCGGAGGATGGCAGTGGCGGCGCCCGGAACGTCCGGCGCCTCCGTGATCCCAGGCGTGGCGGCGTCCAGCAGGGCCTGCTCCGCGGGGGCCGTGGGAGCCGCGGCGCCGATCCCCAGCGCGCGCAGCGCCAGCGCCAGGACGAAGATCCCGGCGGCGAGCGCGGGCCAGCGTGCCGGAGCCCGGGGCCCGCCGGCCGGTCCCGGCGGAAGCGGAATCTCTGCGTTCGCTGCGGTCATCGGCTCCCCCTCCGGACGGACGGCGCGCGGCCGGGGGATTCTAGCCGGGGGAACGGGACCCTCCAACCCCGGACGGCGGCGCGACGGAACCCGCCGGGCGCCGCGTGGTTGCCTGTTCGCGGCGTTGCACCTAACGTGGACGGCTGCCTTCTGCCGGGCGGCCGTCGGCAACCTTCGGCCGACAAGGAGCGTTCGTGACCGCTTTCGCGGCCCAGTTCTTCCGCGAGCTGGTGGCGGTGTTCCGCGACGCTTCGCCGTACATCCTGTTCGGGTTCGCGGTCGCGGCGTGTCTGCATGTCCTCCTGCCGGTGTCGCAGGTGCAGCGGCTGCTCGGCGGAGGGCGACTACGGTCCATCGTGTACGCCTCGCTCCTCGGCATTCCGCTTCCGCTGTGCTCCTGTTCGGTGCTTCCGATCGGGTTGTCCCTGCACCGCCACGGGGCGGGTCGCGGCGCCACGGTCTCGTTCCTGATCAGCACGCCCGAGACGGGGATCGACTCGATCGCCCTGACCTGGGGGCTCATGGATCCGATCATGGCGCTCTTCCGCCCATTCGCGGCGCTGGTCACGGCGCTCACCGCGGGAGTGGCCGTCGACGCCCTGGGCGAGGAGAAGCGCGAGACGGTGGCGCCGGCAATGCCGCTGCCGGACGACCCCGGGCCGCGCCTCCACGACCACTCCCATGCCGCGGAAGTCCCCGGGGAGACGTGGCGGCAGCGGCTGCGGAGCGGGTTCCGGGGAGCGTTCGTCGAGCTGTTCGACGAGACGTCGTACTGGATGCTGACCGGACTCGTCGTGTCCACCCTCATCCTGCTGCTCGCTCCGCCGGCGATGGTGACGCGATGGTTGGGCAGCGGTCCGCTCCCGTTCCTCTTCATGCTCGTCATCGGGATCCCGCTGTACATCTGCGCCTCGGCCTCCACGCCGATCGCCGCGGCGCTGGTGCTCAAGGGCCTGTCGCCGGGTGCGGCCCTCGTGCTCCTGCTCGCCGGTCCGGCGACCAGCCTCGCGTCCATCGGCATCCTCTCGAGGACGTTCGGTCGGCGGGTGCTCGCGGTGTACCTGGCGTCCATCGCGCTGCTGGCGGTGGCCATGGGCGTGCTGCTCAACGCGGTCTACGCGGCGCTCCGGATCGACCCGCAAGCCTCCATCGGGAATGCGCGGGATCTCCCCGGGTGGATCGGGTGGGCGTCCACGGCCGTCTTCGTGGTGCTGCTGGTGGCGTCCTTCCGTCGTCGCGGTGTCCCCGGGCCGGTCCGCTCCGTCTTGCGCTGGCTGGACCGGTCGGGCATCCGCCTCGACCGCCGGCTGGGCCTCGGGGCCGCCGCGGCGGTCGTGGGCGCCTGGCTCGTGGCGGAACTCTTCGTCGTCGTGCCGCCGGGCAGCCGCGCGCTCATCCGGCGGTTCGGGGAGCCGGCCGGCGGCGTGCGCACCGAGGGGCTCCACTTCCGCTGGCCGCCGCCGGTCGATCGCGTCGACATCTTCGCGGCGGACGAGGTCCGGCGGCTGGAGCTGGGCTTCCGCAGCGGCGGGATGACCGAGGCGCCGGCGGACACGCTGGCGGGCACGGAGGCGCGCGTGCTGGAGGAGGAGGCGGTGTACCTCACCGGGGACGAGAACCTCATCAACACGAAGTCCACGGTGCAGTACCGCGTCACCGATCCGGAGCGCTGGGTGTACGGGTTCCGCGATCCGGAGGGGGTGCTGAAGCTCTCCACGCTCTCCGCGGTCGTGGACGTGCTGGCGGGCTACGGCATCGACCGCGTGTACGCCGGCAACCGCGGGGACGTGGAGGA
This sequence comes from uncultured Gemmatimonadota bacterium, assembly GCA_964571855.1. Taxonomy (GTDB): domain Bacteria; phylum ARS69; class ARS69; order ARS69; family ARS69; genus CAYYFX01. The sequence goes on along the minus strand of CAZNDO010000004.1, from coordinate 3,144 downwards.
GGAGGTCCTCGCCGCGCTGCGCGCGCGCGCGGAGGCGATGCGGCTCGGCGCGGAGATCCTGCGCTTCAGCATCACGGACGTGCACGCGCCGGCCGAGGTGCACGCCGCCTTCCGCGACGTGGCCAGCGCGCAGGAGGACAAGCAGACCGCGATCAACGTCGCGCTGCGCTACCTGGACGAGACCGTGAACCTGGCGCGCGGCGAGGCCGCCGGGCAGCTGGAGGGCGCGCGGAGCGACGCGTCGAGCGACGTCCTGCGCGCGCAGGGGGACTCGGAGAGCCTCCGCATGCGCAGCGCGGCGTACCGGGAGCGGCGGGTGGGGACGAAGAAGCGGCTGTACCTCGAGGCGGTGGAGGAGGTGCTCGCGCGCGCCCGCAAGATCGTCCGGCCGGGCTGGAAGGGCTCGGGCGGGGTGGACCTTTGGGTGGGCAACGGGGCGGCGGCGCCGGCCCCCGTGTCCGATGTCATCCGCGGCGGCGACGTCCGCCAGCAGCAGGCCCGGGAGAGCGCGCGCGAGGCGACGCCCCCGGCCGGGGAGGAGCAATGAATTTGCGCGTCGTGATCCCGGTGGTGCTCGCGGCCGGGATCCTGGTCCGGATGACGTTCTTCACCGTGGACGTCACCGAGCACGCCGTGGTCACGCAGTTCGGCGAGCCGGTGGCGGTGGTCACGGAGCCGGGGCTGCGGCTGAAGGTGCCGCTCGTGCAGCAGGTGCGCCGCTTCGACGCCCGCCTGCAGGTGCTCGAGCCGCAGCAGGCGGAGTTCCTCACGAACGACAAGAAGAACGTGGTGGTGAACTACTTCGCGGTGTGGCGCATCCAGGATCCCCTGCGGTACTTCCGCCGGCTCCCGTCGGAGGCGGCGGCGCGCGGGCAGATGACCGACGTGCTGTCCTCCGAGCTCGGCGCCGCGCTGGCGCGCCTCCCGTTCGACGCGCTCATCAGCACGGACGCGGACAAGCGCCGCCTGGCCGAGATGGTGGCGGCGATCGAGGCCGACGCGAAGGGCGTGACGGAGCGGGAATACGGCATCGAGCTCGTGGAGTTCGACGTGCGCCGCCTGTCGTTCCCGGACCAGAACCGGCGCTCCGTGTTCGAGCGCATGCGCGCGGAGCGCGAGCGCATCGCCCGGCGCTTCCGCTCCGAGGGCGAGGAGGAGGCGCGGAAGATCCGCGCGCAGGCGGACCGCGAGGAGAGCCAGATCCTGGCCGAGGCGTACCGCGAGGCCGAGATCCTCCGCGGCGAGGGCCAGGCGCAGGCCACGCGCATCTACGGCGAGGCGATCGCGAAGGACCCGGAGTTCTACGAGTTCACGCGCACGCTGGAGGCCTACCGCAAGTTCCTGGACGACAAGACGACCCTGGTGCTGCCGTCGGACTCCGAGCTGATGCGGCTCCTGGTGCGCGGCACCGGCGACGTGCGGGGCGGCGGCAAGTGACCCTTCCCGCCGGCCTGCGCTCCGCGCTCCGCTTCGCCCCGCTGCTGCTGCCGGCCGCCTGGCTGGCGAGCGGCGTGTACACCGTGCGCTCCGAGGAGCTGGCGGTGGTGAAGCGGTTCGGCCGGGTGCAGGACGCGGCGGTGCCGTCCGGGATCCACTGGCGGTTGCCCTGGCCGATCGAGTCGCACGAGACCTTCGAGACGACCACCGTCTACAAGATGGGCGTGGGCATGATCACGCGGGACTACCTGCGCGGGATCGCGTCCCCGGAGGAGCTGTCGCTGTGGCTCACCGGGAACACGAACATCGTGTCCGTGAAGCTGATGATCCAGTACACCGTGGTGGATCCGGCGCAGTTCCTGTACCGGATGGAGGGCCCGCAGTTCCTCATGGCGCGGCTGGCCGAGGCGGCGCTCACGGACGTGCTCGGCGGGATGGACGTGGACCAGGTGCTCACGGTGGCGCGGCCCGAGATCGCGCGCGCGGTGCACGAGCGGACGCAGCAGGAGGCGAACCGCATCGGGCTGGGCATCACGATCGTGTCCGTGAACCTGCTCTCCGTGGATCCGCCCAGCCAGGTGATCGACGTGTTCCGCGACGTGTCCAACGCCGCGGCGGACCGGGAGCGCATCATCAACGAGGCGAACGGCTACGCGAACTCCATCATCCCGCGCGCGCGCGGCGAGGCGAGCTGGATCGCGCAGCGCGGGCAGGCGGAGCGCGACGCCGACATCGCGAAGGCCACCGGCGAGTCCGCGCGGTTCCTGTCCGTGCTGGCGGAGTACCGCAAGGCGCCCTCGGCCACGCGCAAGCGGCTGTACCTGGAGACGCTGGAGGAGGTCCTGCCGCGCGTGAGCCCGTACATCGTGGACCTGGGGTCGGGCACGGACCGCTTCGACCTGAAGATCCTGGACTTCGACAAGGGTGAGGCGAAGTGAGCGATCCCACGCGACTGGCACTGGCGACCGGGGCGGTGATCGTGCTCGCGGCGGCGGGCGGGCTGCTGCCGCTGCTGCGGGAGTGGGACCGGCGCACGCTGCGGCTGCTGCTGGCGTTCGGCACCGGCGTGCTCCTGGGGGCGTCCTTCTGCCACATGATCCCGGAGGCGGTGGAGGAGCTCGGCGGGGGCGTGGGCATGGCCGTGCTCACGGGGTTCCTGGCCATCTACGTGCTGGAGCGTTTCGTGATGCTCCATCCCTGCGAGGAGGAGCACTGCGCGTTCCACCACATGGGCATGGCCGCGTTCGTGGGGATCACGGTGCACGCGCTGATCGACGGGTTCGCGCTCGGCGCCGGCCTGGCCGTGCCGAGCCTGGGCGTGCCGGTCACGCTGGCCATCCTGCTGCACAAGCTGCCGGCCTCGGTGTCCCTGACCGGGATCCTCCTGCACTGCCGGTACCCGCGGCGGCGCATCGCGATCATGGCCATCCTCTTCTCGCTCGCCACGCCGGTGGGCGCGCTGCTGTCGTGGCTGTTCCTGGCGGACCTGACCGGCGAGGCGCTGCACTACGCGGTGGCGTTCTCGGCGGGCACGTTCCTCGCCATCGCCACGGCGGACCTCCTGCCGCAGATCCACTCCCCGGCGGAGGGGAGGTGGCGGAACCTCGCGGCGCTGTTCGCCGGGATCCTGCTCATGTGGTTGTCGGCGCGGGACGGCGCGCATGGGCATGGGCACGATCACGACCTGCATGCGGGGGCGACCGCCGC
>CAZNDO010000003.1:0-214721 GCA_964571855.1 uncultured Gemmatimonadota bacterium | reverse complement strand
GCCGCTCCGGCGGGCGTCCCGCGCGCCGGCTTGGGGGGGAACCGGTCCTCTACGTGTGTCGCCACGACACGATCGCCGGTCGTTCCCCCCCGACCGAAGTTGTCCTCAATTCCTTGTTCGGCAACCACTTGCGGCGGAACGTGGGGGTCTGGCACGGGGCCTGCTCTTGAGGCCCCCGTGCCGTCGTGGCGGAGGCCGCGGGGCCACAATCCGTGAACCAAAAGGAGGGGGCCATGCGGAGGAGCGCGAGTCGGGTCGTGGCGTTCGGGTTGGTCGTGGCGCTTTCGGGGCTCCTGGCCTCCGAGGCGGCGGCGGATGGGCGGAAGGGGAAGGGGCGGCACGGGCACCACGAGCGGGGGAGGCCGGAGCGCGTCGTCGTGCGGGTGGTCGAGCCGGCGGTGCAGTGGAGCGCCGGGTTCTCGTGGGGCGCGGAGCCGGCGTGCGGCTGCGGCGGCGGGTACGCGTGCGCGCCGGGTGCCGAGGCGTACTATCATGCGGGTCTGGGCGTGCTCGTCGACGGCGTGCGCTTCGACCTGGAGCTCGGGAACGCGCCGCCGCGCGGGTACGGGTACCTGGATCCGCACCGCGGCGTGTGGATCGAAGACGTGCGCGCCTACTCCACGTGGTGCAAGCGCAACGACGTGCGCCCCATGATCCACGTCGTGCGCTTCGGGGATCGCTGCTCGCGCTGGCGTGGGTAGCGGACCCGCCGGCGGGGACGCCCGCGAGGGCGTCCCCGGCCGGGCCTCACCGGCCGCGCTCACTCCTCCTCGGCCAGTCCGAAGTCCTTGATGCGGCGATACAGCGTGCGCTCGCTGATGCCGAGCGTCCGCGCGGCCTGCCGCCGGTTCCCTCCGGACTCGCGCAGCGCGCGCTCCACCGCGCGCCGCTCGAGGTCGGAGAGCGAGAGGGACTCGTCCTCCGCTTCCACGTGCACCGCGCCCGACGGGTAGACCGGTTGCCCCGGCGGCGGCGCCCAGCCGCCGTGCGGCGCCGGCGGCGCCAGGCGGCCGGCGCCGCCCGCGAGCAGGAGTTCCTTGATGGCGCCCATGTCGGCGCGGATCGCCAGCAGCGATTGCAGGATGAACTCCCGCTCGGCCTCGCTGCGGTCGGAGGGGATGGCGGGCAGCGGGCGGCCCGCGGCGCCGTGGCTGCCGGTCACGTGGGCCGGGAGGTCGCTGGCGCGCACGGGCGTCTCGGGCCGCAGCGCCACGAGGCCGTCCACCAGGTTGCGGAGTTCGCGCACGTTGCCGGGCCAGTCGTACGCGGAGAGCGCGTCCAGCGCGTCCTTCGCGAAGCCGGGGAAGGTGACGCGGTGCCGCGCCGCCGCCGCGCCGGCGAGCTCGCGCGCGAGCACGGGGATCTCGCCGCGCCGCGCACGCAGCGGCGGCACGCGCAGCTCCACGACCTTGAGGCGGTAGTACAGGTCGCGCCGGAAGCGCCCGGCGGACACGAGCTGCTCCAGGTCGCGATTCGTCGCGGCCACGATGCGCACGTCCACGGAGATCGGCGTGGATCCGCCCACGCGCAGGAAGCGCTCCTCCTCCAGCACGCGCAGCAGATTCACCTGCGCGGGAAGCGGCATCTCGCCGATCTCGTCGAGGAACAGCGTGCCGCCGTCCGCCATCTCGAAGCGGCCGATGCGCCGCGCGTCCGCGCTCGTGAACGCGCCCTTCTCGTGCCCGAACAGCTCGGACTCCACGAGCGTCTCCGGCAGCGCCCCCACGTTCACCGGAACGAACGGCTTCGCGCGACGGTCCGACGCGCGGTGGACCGCCTGCGCCAGCATCTCCTTGCCCGTGCCGCTCTCGCCGGTGATCAGCGCGGTCACCTTGAGCGGCGCCACGCGCAGGATCCGCTCGAACAGCTCCAGCATCGCGGGGTCCCGCACCACGAGCCCGAGCTCGTCGATCAACCGCCGCCGGTCGCGCAGGAGCGCCAGCTTCCGCACGATGCGCTCCGCCTCGTGCGGCTCCTCGAGGATCTCCTCCGCGCCCTCCGCGAGCAGTTCCGCGCGCTCCGCCACCTCTTCCGTCGCCGGCGCGAGGAACACGAAGTCGGCGCGCGCTCCCGCCGCCCTCGCCCGCCGCAGGAGGTTCAGCGCCGGGCCGTCCTGGAGCGACAGCGGCAGGACCACGGCGATGGGACCCGGCCGGCCGCCGAGCGCGCGGAAGGCCTCCGCCCCGGACTCCACCCGGTCCACCACCCAGCCGTCCCGGCGGGCGGCCGCCTCCAGCCCTTCCCATCCCGGGAACGGTCCCACCACGAGCATGCGGGGCGACTCTGCCAAACCGGCTCTCCCTCGGGGGATTCGCGAGCAATCATGGTCGGTCCGCGCGGCGGGACCGTCAAGATGGCAGACGGCGCGAGAGGCCCGCTCGCCCCCGCCGCCCCCGCGGCCCTTGACAGGGCCCTCCGCGGTCCGGCATATTGCTCGGCTTGATTGGCGGAACGGCGAGCCGAAGGGCATGCCCGGGGCGCGCCCGGCGCTTCCGTGCGCACGAAAGCCACCGAAAGGCTGAAACCGAATGCCCCTCGTCAAGGTCAAAGAGAACGAGTCGATCGACAAGGCGATTCGCCGGTTCAAGAAGAAGTGCGAGAAGGAAGGCATCATCCAGGACATCAAGAAGAGTTCCCGGTACCTGAAGCCCTCCGAGAGGAAGCGCAAGAAGGCGCTCAAGGCCGCGAAGCGGCGTCGCACCGGCAAGTCGTAGGTTCGGATCGAATCCCAGTCATGCCGCAGCCGGCGGGGCCGGCCGCGAGAGGAGCCCGCAGTGCATTCTTCCGTGGATGTGTGGGGTCGCCACTCGACCGAGGAGGGCGTGATGGTCCGGGAAGAGGACGGAGGCATCCTGCAGAAGGATCGGCCGAACAGTACGTACGAGCTCCTGCTGCGCAAGGCCGTGGAGGAAGGTCGCATCGGCGGCGGCTATCGCTGCCAGGTGTGCGGGATGCGCTACAAGTCCGCGGGGGACGCCGCCTCGTGCTGCGAGAAGGTGCTGCAGCACAGCCGGGTCTCCTGAGTCGCTCGCCCAGGTCGGGGAGAACCGAACGATGCCCAAGATGAAGACGAACCGGAGCGCCGCGAAGCGGTTCTCCCGGACGGCCAGCGGGAAGCTCCGCCACAAGAAGAGCTACAAGAACCACATCCTGACGAAGAAGTCCGCGAAGCGGATCCGTCAGCTGCGGCGGGACGGCATGCTGGAACCGGGCGACGAGGCCCGGATGAAGGTGATCCTCCCGTATCTCTGATCTCGCTCGTCTAGCGCGGGGCTCGATGAATCGCGCCCCGCGGCGCCGCGTTGCGGACCTTCACGAACGACTCCGTTGAAGGACGGCAACCGCGTCCCGTACCATGGGAAGCGCACCAAGGTCCCACGAAGCCGTCCCGAGCTCCCCCGGTCGCGACGCTTCCGGATCGGCCTCGTTCCGGAGTAGAGCACCGTTGCACGCCATCCGTGCCCTCCCCCCTCGTGGGTGGCGGCGTGTGCGTCTCGCCGCATGCGCCGCTGCCGCATCCGTCGCGCTCGCCGGCGGTGACCGCGCGATTGCGGCGCCTGCGGTCGTCGCCACCACTCCCGCGCCGGAGGCGGTCGGCGTGTCGCGCTCGGGCAGCATCCGCGTGTTCTTCGCGGCGCCGCTGGACGCCTCCACCGTCGTGCCCGCGAACGTGCTCGTCACGTCGTCCCTCAAGGGCACGCACGCGGTGGCGTTGTCGTGGGATCCGCTGGATCTCGAGCTCGTGATCGACCCGCAGGAGAACTTCCTCCCGGGCGAGCGCGTCAGCGTGACCCTGGGCAAGGGGTTGCGTGACCTGCTCGGGCAGCCCATGCCGAACGGGTGGCACTTCGAGTTCTCCACGTGGACCGCGCAGACGCCGCCCGGCGGTTTCGTCGCGTCGCCGTCGAGCTGGTCCATCGGCAGCATCGCGTTCAACCTCACGGTCGCGGACCTCTCCGGCGACGGATTCCCGGAGGCGGTGTTCTCGAACGTCGTGCCGGACTCCCTGACGATCCTCGCCTCGGACGGCGCCGGCGGCTTCGTCCCGTTCGCCGCGATCGCGCGGCCCGATGCCACGCTGCCGCGGCACGTCGCCGTCGGCGACCTGGATGCGGACGGGCACCCGGACCTCGTCGTGTGCGCATCGGGTCCCAACCGCGTGGAGGTCATCCGGAACCTCGACGGCGCGGGCTCGTTCGCGGCGCCCGCGCTGTACCCCACGGGGACCACGCCGTACGGCGCGTACCTCGGGGACGTCGATGCGGACGGGGACCTGGACGTGGTCACGGCGAACTTCAACGCGCACACGGTCAGCGTGCTCCTCAACACGGGCGGCGGCATCCTCGCGCCGCCGGTTTCCTGGAGCGCCGGCACCACGGCCAACAGCCCGCGCTGGGTGGACGGCGCGGACATCGACTTCGACGGCGACATCGACCTCGTGTGCTGCAACGGCTACTCGTTCGACGTCAGCGTCTTCCTGAACGACGGGACCGGCGCGTTCCCGGCGACGCCCGTGCAGTACCCGGTGGACGACAGCCCGCAGTTCTGCGCGCTGCGCGACTTCACCGGCGACGGAATCCCCGATGTGGTCACGCTCAACTCCGTGGGGGAGTCCGTGAGCCTCCTGCGCGGGAACGGCAACGGCACGTTCCAGCCGCGCGTGGACACCGCGGTACAGGGCCAGCTGCCGTACGGGCTGCACGTGGTGGACCTGGACGGCGACCGCGACCTGGACCTCGTCATCCCGATCCGCGGCGTGAGCGCGTGGCAGCCGATCTGGAACGACGGGAGCGGCGGCTTCACGGCGGGCGAGCTGCACTTCGGCGGCAACCACTGCCACACGGCCGCGGCCGCGGACTGGGACGGCGACGGCGACATCGACGTGATCGCCGGCTTCGCGATCAGCAAGACGATGAGCTACTACTCGCACGAGCTCGTGCCGAGCGTGATGTCGTCCTCCCCCGACCGCAACGCGGGCGGGCTGGCGGTCGACGCGCCGCTCGAGCTGGTGTTCAACGTGGACCTCGCACCGGCCACGGTCACGCCGGCCGCGTTCTCGGTGTCGGGCCGGGTCTCGGGCCCGCACGCGGTGACGGCCCTCTGGTCGGCGGCGGAGCGGAGGGTGACGCTGCAGCCGGCGACCCCGTTCTCTCCGGGCGAGATCGTCACCCTGGTCGTCGTGGAGGGAGCGCTCGTCTCCGGGGCGGGCCTGCCGTACCCGGGGGACGTGCGCCAGTTCCTCACCGCCGGTCCGTCCGAGCCGGCCGCGTTCGCGCCGCCGGAGACAGCGCCGCTCGGCGCCATGGATCCCACGGACGTGGTCGCCGCCGACCTGGACGGGGACGGGCTCGGTGATCTGGCCGTGTGCGGCTTCGCGTCCGAGGACGTGCGGATCCTGATGTCCTCCGGACTCCCCGTGTCCGCCGTCTCGGACACGATTCCGGTGGGTGCAGGCCCCGTGGCGATGATGGCGGGGGACCTCAATGCGGACGGGGAGACGGACCTGCTCGTGGCCAGCGTGGTGTCCTCCACGCTCACGCCCGTGCTGAACGTGGGCGGCGTCCTGTCGCCGGCGGCGCCCATCGCGCCCGGCGGCATGCCGTACGCGGTGGAGGGCGCCGATCTCGATCGCGACGGGGATCTCGACCTCGCGGTGGCCCTGCTCGAGCCCGCGTCGATCGTCGTGCTTCGCAACGACGGCGGTGGTTCGTTCGGATTGGCGGCGACGCTTCCGCTCCCCACTCCGCCCGTCGACGTGGCGATCGCCGACCTGGAGCGGGACGGATCGCTGGAGCTGATCGCGGTCCTGCCCATCGGCGACGAGCTGCGGACGTTCGACCGCATCGGCGGGCTGGACTTCATGCCCTCCGCCACCATTCCGGTCCCGGACACCCCGGCGAGCGTGCTCCCCTGGGACGTGGACGGGGACGGGTGGGTCGACCTCACGGTGGCGTCGTACGGCGCCGGCGGCGTGTCATGGCTCCCGAACGCCGGGGACGGGACGTTCGCGCCCTCGGTGCTGCTCGCGGAGGCGGGCCTCCCGCGGGGTCCCTGGGGCACGGACGCGAACGGGGACGGGTTCCTCGACATGCTGTCGCTCGGCAGCGACGACGGGACGGCCACGTTCTACCGCAACGACGGCGGAGGGGACTTCCTGGTCACCACCTGGAACTCGCCCGGTCCGGTTCCCTATGCGGCGGCCACCGCGGACCTCGATGGGGACGGGCGGGTGGACTTCATCGTGCTGGATCGCGCCGGGGCCGCGCTGCAGCTGATCCGCGGGATCGACGCCACGGGAGCGCCCGAGGTCGATCCGGGCGCGCCGGCCGGCCTGCTCGGCGCGTGGCCGAACCCCTTCCGTGACGTCCTCCACCTGCGCCTCGGGATCCCCGTGGAGGCGGGAACCGTCCGACTGGGGGTCTTCGACGTGGGCGGCCGGATGGTGGCCCGCCTGCACGACGGCCCGTGGGCCCCCGGCCGCCAGGAGGTCCGTTGGGACGGCCGGGACGGACAGGGGCGGCGGGTCGCCTCCGGGGTCTATTTCGTCCGCCTGGAGACCCGTGCCAACCGCTGGACGGGCAAGGTGTTGCACCTCCGCTAGGCGCGGTCCTTCCGCCGGGGATGGTCGTGTCCTTCGCCAGGTCGACTCGCTCCCCGCGGGGAAGTTCTTTGCCCTCCGCCAAGTCGACCGGTTGGTCGGATCGTGGCCGGGCCGGGTCCACCGGCTAGCGGGGGGCTGATCCGGGGTGGCAAGCGGACCGTAACCTCCGGAAATGCGGGGAGTTGGCTCTCCGGTGGAAGCGTCGGCACGATGCGCAAAAACGATTGAATCGGGGTCTCCCGGTCCCCTAGAATCCGTCCAGGTCGTTCCCACGGAAGCGCAGCCACTCTCCGCGGGATGCGGCCCTCGAGGTCGCGCGGGTGCCACGTCGGACGGGCCCCGCGGGCTCCTGAAGGGCAACGGGATGAGCGCGGCGTCGGCCGCGCGGGTCGCGTTCCCGCTCCGTTCGTTCGCGAGGTAACAAGCATGAAGAAGGTTACGACTCTTGCTCTGTCGCTGGTGTTCGCTCTCGCGGCGGTCGCGTCCGCGGATGAGCAGATCCTGTATCTGTCCGGCCATGCGTGGGAAGACGACGGTCCCGGCGGGACGTTCCCTCCTTCCAACGTGGGTGACGTCCTCAACGTCGTGGGCATCCTGAACGACATCGAGGCCCCGCTGGTCTGGGACACGGCGAACTACTCGTACACGCTGCATGTGCGCCAGCTCGTCTCGCTCGGCGAGTCCGTGTTCGGCAACACGCGCGTGTCGTCCTACACCGGCGGTCTGTTCACGATCTACGTGGACTGGCTGCCTTCGAACCACGACTACGGCACGAACCCGCCGAACGGCACGGCGCCGTCCACGTTCACGGACGGCATCTCCACGTACCTCGACGGGTTCTTCACGGCGTTCACGATGACGTTCAACACGGGCACGCAGGCCGGCTCGTTCAACGGCCAGCTGTCGTTCACGGGCGGGGATGTGTACCCGCTCCTGACCGCGACCCAGGGATGGACCTTCGGCGCCGACGTGGCGAACGTGTCGCCGACCGGCTACGACCTGCAGATGAACGGCGACGTGTACCTGCAGGTGGTCTCGGTCGAGCCCCAGAGCTGGGGCGGCGTCAAGAACCTCTACCGGTAACCCCCACCGACCAAGGAGCAACCCATGAGAACTCTGCTCAGCTTGGCGGTCGGCGCGGGGATTGCAGTCATGGCTCCCGCCGCCGCCCTCGCCCAGTGCGATGGAAACCTGTACGAGGGTCACTTCGACGGGCACAACGCGCACGCGAGCGCGCCCGGCACGTTCAGCGTGGGCGAGGCTTTCACGGCCTACCAGACGCTGAACACCACCCAGGTGAACCCGTGGTACGCCTGGAACCAGGGCTCGTTCGAGTACACGCTGGTGATCACCGGAACGGTGTCGGCGTATGCGAACATCATGCTCTTCCCGGGCACGTTCCTGCGCCAGGTGTCGTTCGGCGGCACGTCCTTCGCCATCTACGAGGACGCGGGCACGGCGGCGAACTACGCCAACCCCGCCACCTTCACGGACGGCGTGGCCATCCTCACGGGCACCATCTCCGGCATGTACGGTGAGGGGCTCGTGGACGGCTTCAACCCGGACGTGCTCGGCGTGACCGGCACCGCCACGATCACGGGCGGCTCCGCTGCGGGCTCCGTGCTCTGCAGCGAGCTGCTGATGAACGACTTCCTCGCCTGGCTGCCGCCTACGAGCCCGGCCGGGTACAAGGAAGCCTACGATTCGAAGTGGGAGTGCTGCGAGCTCATCTCCGTCGAGCCCTCGACGTGGGGTGGCGTGAAGTCCCTGTACCGCTAGGGGAACTCGCGCAACAGGCAGTCCCCCGGCCGCTGCGGGCCGGTCTCGCGAACGGAGTCGGGGAGGGGCCTCGCGGTCCCTCCCCGCGCTCGTTTCCGGGGGATCAGGCGCGCCGTCAGGGCGGCCCCCGCGTCGCCGCCCCGACCGCTGACCGCTCGACCGCTCGACCACCCCGACCGGCTCGAGCGCTCGCCCCCCCCGACCGCCCCGACCGTTCGACCGCGCCGGCGCTCCCGTTTTCCCCCCCACGACAAATCCCGGCGGACCGGCTATGCTGCGCCGCGTCGGATTCCCCGGGCCCAGCGTGGCCCGCGCCAGGGAACCAACGACCGAATCGGAGGTGGGGGTATGAGCGGGAGTGTGTGGAACGGGCGCGGTCTCCGCCCGGCGGTCCTGCTGGCGGCGCTCGCGGCGATCGCGTCGCTGAGCGCGTGCGGCCACAGCTACCGGGACAAGCTGGACTATCCCGTGGCGCTGAATGTCCAGGACTCCGCCGGCGTGCCCGTGGCCGGGCTCACGGCACGCGTGTGGATCCTGGACGGCGACATGGCGGGCGGCAGCCGCGACGAGATCGAGCTCGAGGCGCGCCTCACGAACGCCGAGGGCCGGGCGGAGTGGACGTTCAATGCGTTCGACGCGCCCTTGCTGCACGCGTACGAGCTTCGGAACGGGTCGGGGGTGGTGGTGGCCAGCGGTTCTGCCGGCGCCCAGCAGCGCCTGGACCTGGCCACGCCCGGCGAGTTCACGGTGACGCTGGCTCCGTAGGGGCGTCGCTCGCGCAGTCGCGAATCAACGGCCCGGGTCCCCCGACGGGGGCCCGGGCCGCATCTTTCCGTGGGGTCGCGAGGAGCCCATCGGCCCGTCCGTCATCGCAGCCCGTGTGGGTTCCGGAGAGGAGGGCCCCCGGTTTCGGGGCTCCGGTCTGATTCCTGACGCCTGAGATGGCGGGTGCGGTACGACGCACCGCGGAGCTCGAGGAGGCGTCCGCGCTCGAGCACCCGGTCGATGATGGCCTCGGCGAGATCAGGAGGACGATGCCCCAAGCAGAAGGGCCCGGGAGCTTGCGCTCCCGGGCCCTCGGCTCGAGCCGGACTTCAGCCGGCGTCTACCAGAAGATGTACTTCAGGGAGATCGCCAGGTTCCGGAAGAAGTCCACGTCGAACAGCTGTCCCGAGTCCGAGAAGTCCGGGCCCGTGTAGCCGTCCGTCGGGGAGCGGTCGAAGGAGTGCGAGTCGAAGAACCCGTTGATGTCCAGCTGGGCGGCGTCGGTCAGCATGACCGAGAGGCCGTACCAGTAGGTGGTCCAGTTGTTCCGGTCCTTGTCGTTCAGCGTGATGTCGCCCTCGTTCCCGGTCGTGTCGTACTCGGGGTTCGGGCTCGGCGGGGTGCCGGCGCCGCCGACGTCCACGTAGGTCTCGACGCCGGGGCCGTTGTCCGCCAGGTCGGCCTGGCCGGTGGTCTCGCGCTCGAAGTTCGAGATCGTGTGCTGCGCGCCGACGTTCACCGTCCAGCGCTCGCCGAACGAGAACTGCGCGCCGACGGGCAGGCGGACCGTCGTGTAGCGCATCTCGTCCTCGACATCGATCGCGAAGTTCTCCTCGTACCGCGTGTACTCCTCGTTGTAGAGCGGGTTGTTGCCGGCGGCGGCGTACAGCGTGTTGTTGCCCGCGTCGCCGTCGTCGAAGCCGTTGAAGACCTCGACGTAGTTCTCGTTCTGCGTGTACTCCTCGACCCAGGTCTGGCGGGTGAGGATGCCGCCGAGGCCCATGCTCACGTGCTCGTTCAACTCGCGGTTCCAGCGCGTGCCGATCTCGAGCGTGGTGAGCTTCATGTCGCCGTCACGGGTGGCCGTGAAGGTCTCCTCGAAGTTCGTGACCGTGGCCTCGCGGTCGCCCGCGCCGGAGTTCCACCAGAACGTGCTGCCGTTCCGGGACACCTCCACGATCGTGGCGTCCACGTCCAGGCTGCGGCGGCCGAAGCCCACCCACGCCCGGTTCTCGCCGCCGGCCCACTCGCGGTCCCACTGGGCCTTGCCCGCGAAGCCGATGCCGGTGCGGTCGTCATCGATGGACTCGATGCCGCCCGCGAAGCCGCGGCCGGACAGCGACGGGGAGTTCGGGTACGGCGAGTAGCCGTTCGTGGAGAAGTTGGTGTTCTCGCGGTCGCTCGCGAGCGCCGAGCCGCCGGCGGTGCCGGTCCCGGCCGCGATGCGCGTGAAGTTCGTCTGCTCGATCAGGTTCACGCGCGGACCGCCGTCCTGCCACCAGCCGTAGGACGGACCGCCGCGGGAGGGCGGGCTCAGGCTCTCGCTCGGGTTCACGAGCTTGCTGCCGAACACGTCCAGGCGGATGTTGACGTCCTGGTTCTCCCAGGGGTGGTAGTCCACGTCGAGGCTGACACCGATCTCGCGGCTCCGGTAGGCCTCCTCGCCGGTGCCGAAGTACTCGGTCAGCGAGCGCGTGTTCGTGATGAGCGTGCCGGTGCTGTCCGCCGTGCGGTTCGCCACCTCGACGGTGCCGCCGGCGAAGCTGTCGAGCTGGTCGTTCTCCCAGAAGAACCGGCCGCCGAACGAGAGGTCCTCGCTCATGTCGCGCGCCGCGCCGAGGTCGAAGTTCATGGCGCTGCGCTCGTCGTAGCGCTCCAGGTCGAACGTGGACAGCTGGTCGCCGAGGACGGCGCCGGTGCTGTCGTCGTGGACCGTGGTGCGCGTGAAGCCGCTGTACTGCGCGTCGAAGCTGGAGCCCGAGAACGACCCGAGGTTCAGGTCCTCGAGGTTCTCGAACATGCCCTTCGCGCCGTTCCGCTGGTAGAAGATCGAGAAGTTGTAGTCCGAGTCCTGGCTGTACTTCCCGATCCAGCCCACGAGGTAGCTGCCGGTGTCGAACTCGTCCGACGCCGTGGGGTTCCCGGTCTGGTCCAGGCTGTAGGTCAGGATGTTGTCGCCCATCAGCGCCGGGTCGGAGAGGTTCGAGAAGTTCGTGAAGAGGCGGTTGCCCTCGATGCTCGTGAGGTTGGCCGCGTCCGCCACCATGTCCACGTCATCCTGGAAGATGCCGCCCGTGGCCTGGCTGCGGAACGACTGCAGGTCGAACTGCAGGAAGTTGATGTAGGAGATGGTTTGCGCCGGCGCCGACGCGGCCGTCAGCAGCACCGCGAGAATCGCCGGCAGGCCATACTTCAATCTCATGTCACCCTCCGTGAGATCCCCAGGGAGAACGGGAAGGGTCTCCTTCCGTCCCGCCAGGAGTTCAGGATCCGCACCCCTCGGTCGATTGGGTGGCCGCGCGACCCAGGCCACCAAGGCCCGTGTTCGGCCGCGGATGCTCCCCTCGATCGAATCCGAAATCCGCAACTCCCTCCGGGAGCTTCCTGGAGGTCGCGGATCTCCTTTCCCCCCCGCACTCCCTCTCGGAAGCGGCGGGTAGACCGAGATTCAACGGAGGCTGATAACACGGCCCCGGGGACCTGTCGAGAAGAAGGTGGTCCGAAAGACGACGACTCGCTCAGGATCTGGCCGGCGGGGACCGACTGCCCGGTCCTGGTCCGGGCCGGCGGGGACCGACGGGACCCCATCTTGACGGGTTCCGGAGGCGGCTGATAGCCTCTGCGCTCGCGCGATCGAAAGGGCGGCGATCTTGTTGAAAATCAAACACTTGAGCGTCTGGCTCCGCGCCGGCGCCGGCTGCCGGCCCGCTGCGGCGGTCCTGGTCGCAGCCCTGATGCCGGCCTTCGGGGCGGCTCCGGCCCGGGCCGCTGGCCTGGACGATGCCCTCACACGACTCGCTTCGGATGACGTTCTCGTGGCGGACGCGGCCGTCGAGGAGATCGTGGCGTTCGGGCCCCCCGCGGTGGACTCCCTCCTCGCGCGGCTGGACCATCCCGCCCGCGATGTGCGCGCGGGCGCCATTCGCGGTCTCGGCCTCCTGGGCGATGCGCGCGCGGCGGAGCCGCTCCGTGCCCGCCTCGCCGCATCGACGGCCCGCGGGACGCCGGACACCATGGAGTCCCGTTACCTCCACATCCTCCTGATCCAGGCCGCGGGTCGCGTGCGGGATGCGGCCGCCGCGGACCTCTTGCGGGCGCTCGCGGACGGAGGGGACGCCTTCGAGCGCGCCCACGCCGCGGTGTCGCTCATGGCCCTGGATGCGGATCCGGGGTACGATCGCATCCGCCAGTGCCTCGCGAACGAGGATCCGGCCATCCGCTGCATCGCGGCCGAGGGGCTCGGCGAGGCCGGCGGGAGCGCGGGAGTCCCGTTGCTGCTGCAGGCCGCGGCGGACGAGGCCTGGGTCGTCCGGGACGCGGCGTACCGCGCCCTCGGACGCTTCCGGGAGGACCCGGCCGTGGCCGGGGCGCTGGAGCGCGGGGCCACCGACCCGTCGTGGTATGTCCGCCGGACCGCCCGCGAGGCGGGCGCCGGCGGGCGCTGAACATCGGGCATCGCCCGGGGGAGAAGTGGAGATGACGAAGTCGCGTCGGGCCCGCGTGGCGGGCGCCTTGGCGGTGCTGGCCCTCGCGGCGGGCATTCCCGCCGCCGCTCCCGCGCAGACCGACGCGCCCGCGCCCGCGGACGTGGACGCGAAGGTCCGCACTTCGATCGACACCATGGTCAAGGCGATCGAGGACGGGAACGATCCCATGCGCAACCGCATGTTCTTCGAGTTGCGCATCGCGGGTGCCGCCAGCGTCGGGCCGCTCATCGAGCTGATGAAGGACTCGCGGGTGAAGGTGCGCGAGTACGCCATCCACACCGTCAGCTACATCGACGACACGCGGTGGATCGATCCCGTCCTGGACATCCTGCAGAAGGACCCGGAGGCGTCCACCCGCGCCATGGCCTGCCGCGCCATCGCGCGCACGCAGGACACGCCCGTCCTGACCGAGGCCGGCCGCAAGGCCATCCCCATCCTGATGGAACGCCTCCCGAAGGAGGACGAGGTGGTCGCCATGGACGCCGCCCACGCGCTGGGCTGGTTCGGCGACCCGGTGGCCCGTCCGGTGCTGGAGGAGGCGGCGAAGAGCCCCTCGGAGCTGGTGAGCTTCTTCGCGAAGGAAGCGCTGGAGGACATCGACCACGCGGAGAAGATGCGCGAGCGCGGCCGCAAGTAACGTCCGCCCGGGCGCCGGACGCCCCGGCCCCGAGCCCCGCTCCGGCGCCCCGGCGGCGGTCCGTCCCGTCGGGCCGGCGGCCGGCCCCGCGGGGCTTCGTTCCATCCCCGCCTCGGGCTATTCTGTCGTTTCCTGACGCGCCGCCCCCCTGTCCAGGGCACCCGGGGCGGCCTGCCGGGTTCAAGGAAGGGTGCTCCCCCGGCCGATCTCACGGGGAATGCCCCCCGCCCACCCGATCGAAGGGATGCCGCCCATGGCCCTGAACGGAAAGCCCGCCGGACGCTACGTGCTGCTCGCGATCGCGGGACTGCTCCTCGTGGGGGGCGCCTCGGCGACGTCCTCCTCGAAGAACGTCTACAACGACATCAAGACCTACAACCGGGTCCTCGCGAACGTGTACGACAAGTACGTGGACGAGAAGGACTCCGGCGACCTGATCCGGGCCTCGATCGAGGGCATGATGAAGTCCCTCGATCCGCACTCGGCGTTCCTGGAGAAGAAGCAGTACGACGACCTGCTGCTGGAGACGCAGGGCAAGTACGGCGGCGTGGGCATCTCCATCGACGTGCGGGACGAGTGGCTCACGGTGGTCTCGCCCATCGAGGGGACGCCCGCGTACAAGCTCGGCATCCGCGCCGGGGACCGCATCGTGGCCATCGAGGGGAAGTCCACGAAGGGCATCACCACGGCGGACGCGGCGAAGGTGCTGCGCGGCCCGAAGGGCACGTCGGTGACCATCACGATCGCGCGCAAGGGCGAGCCGCAGCCGTTCGACCTCACGATCGAGCGGGACGTGGTGGAGCTGAAGTCCGTCCCGTACAAGGGCGTCGTGCGCGACGGCATCGGCTACCTGCGCCTCTCGCGCTTCAGCGAGGACTCGGGCCGCGAGGTGGAGGAGGGGCTGCGCGCGCTCGTGGAGCAGGGCGCGAAGGGGATCATCTTCGACCTGCGCTCCAACCACGGTGGCCTGCTCACGCAGGCGGTGTCCGTCTCGAACAAGTTCCTGGAGCGCGGGAAGCTCATCTCCTACACGCAGGGACGGCACCCGGAGGACCGCAGCGAGTACTTCGCCACGGAGAAGCCGGTGCTCCCGCGCAGCGTGCCGGTCGTGGTGCTCGTGAACGGATCCACGGCCAGCGCCTCGGAGATCGTGTCGGGCGCCCTGCAGGACGACGGGCGCGCGGTGATCCTCGGGGAGCTCACCTACGGCAAGGGTCTCGTGCAGACCCTGATCCCGCTGGAGGCGGACGTCAGCCTGAAGCTGACCACGGCGAAGTGGTACACGCCCGCGGGCCGCTGCATCCAGAAGCCCTTCGAGGACGAGTCGGAGGAGCCGGAGCTGCTCGTCGGCGACGGCGACACGCCGGAGGGCACGCTGGAGAAGGACGGCGGGTCGGCGGAGATCCCGGCGAAGCGCACGGAAGGCGGCATCGCGCCGGACATCGTGATGGAGGGTGACTCCGTGTCCCGCTACGCGATGGAGCTGCTGGCCGCGAACCACTTCTTCCGTTTCGCCGTGAACTGGACGAGCGAGCACGGCGACGTGCCTCGCGGCTGGCGCCCGGACGACGCGGTGATCGCGGAGTTCGGCCGCTACCTCGAGGAGCAGAAGTTCGACTACGAGACCGTCGCCCAGACCGAGATGGATCACCTGAACAAGCTGTCCGACGCGGAGGAGTTCGACGCGCAGACGAAGGCCGCGCTGAAGGCCCTGTCCGACCGCCTGGAGGCGGAGAAGGACAAGGACTTCGTCCGGCACAAGGACGAGATCGCGTACTGGATCGAGCGCGAGGTGAACTACAAGGTCCACGGCACGGAGGGCCTGTACGAGACCATGCTCCGCAGCGACACCCAGGTGCAGGCGGCGGTGGACCTCCTCGGGGATCCCGAGGGCTACGCGCGCACGCTGCACGGGAAGGAACCGATCGCGGCGGTCGAGCCGGCCATGAAGTAGCGCCGCCCCGGGCGGCGAGGTCGCCGGGGCGTCCGGCGGCAGGCGGCGGGCGGGGCCGGAAGACCCCGCCCGCGCTCTTTGCCGGCCGCCAGGCGGGAACGGGCCCGGGAACGGCTGCGTCCGTCCGGCCCGCCCGCGGCGTCTCCGCCGGGGAGCGCCGGCGGCGCCGGGCGTGACGGGAACTCGCGGCGGACCGTAGAATCCGGGGCCCGCCGCCCCCTCCCCGCGCGGAACCCGGGGCGGGGGGTCGCGGGTAAGAGAACGTCGCCGGCCCGGGGGCCGGCGGGGGGAAGGAGGAAGCCCTTGCTGGTGCAGGAGATCGAGGCCCTCAACGAGAAGATCCGCCGCGAGAGCGCGTTCGTGGAGGACGTGCTGGGCGAGCTGGGCAAGGTGATCGTGGGGCAGCGCGCCATGACCGAGCGCCTGCTCGTGGCGCTGCTGGCCGACGGCCACGTGCTCCTGGAGGGCGTGCCCGGGCTGGCGAAGACGCTCTCCATCTCCACGCTCGCGTCGCTGTGCGACGCGAGGTTCCAGCGCATCCAGTTCACGCCGGACCTCCTTCCCGCGGACCTCGTGGGCACGCTCATCTACGACCAGAAGACCGGCGGCTTCCTGCCGAAGAAGGGCCCCATCTTCGCCAACGTCATCCTGGCCGACGAGATCAACCGCGCGCCGGCCAAGGTGCAGTCCGCGCTGCTGGAGGCCATGCAGGAGCGGCAGGTGACCATCGGCGAGACGACGTACCGCCTGGACGAGCCGTTCCTCGTGATGGCCACGCAGAACCCCATCGAGCAGGAGGGGACCTACCCGCTGCCCGAGGCGCAGGTGGACCGCTTCATGCTGAAGGTCGTGGTGACGTACCCGGACCGGACCGAGGAGCTGGAGATCCTGAAGCGCCGCACGGGACCGCCGCCGGCCGCGCCGCGCCGCGTGGTCACGCCGGATGCGCTGCAGCGCGCGCGCTCCGTGGTGCGCGAGGTGTACGTGGACGAGAAGGTGGAGCGCTACGTGGTGGACCTCGTGGCGGCCACGCGCGATCCCGCCGCCGCCGGCCTCGCCGACCTCGCGGATCTCATCCAGTACGGCGCCTCGCCGCGCGCGTCCATCAACCTGGTGCTGGCGGCGAAGGCGCACGCGTTCCTGCGGCGGCGCGGCTACGTGACGCCGGACGACGTGCGCGCGCTCGGGATGGACGTGCTGCGCCACCGCGTCATCCTCACGTACGAGGCCGAGGCCGAGAACGTCACGCCCGAGGACGTGGTCCGGCGGATCTTCGACGCGGTCGAGGTGCCGTAGCGCGCGGAGGCAGCCCCCGTGATCCCGAAGGAAATCCTGAAGGCGGTCCGCCTGATCGAGATCCGCTCGCGGTCGCTCGTGAACGACACGTTCGCGGGCGAGTACCACAGCGTGTTCAAGGGCCGCGGCATGGAGTTCGCCGAGGTGCGCGAGTACCAGCCCGGCGACGACGTGCGCGCCATCGACTGGAACGTGACCGCGCGCACCGGCACCGCGCACGTGAAGAAGTACGACGAGGAGCGCGAGCAGACCGTGATGTTCCTCGTGGACGCGTCGCACAGCCTGGACTTCGGCACGGTGCGGCGCATGAAGGGCGAGATCGCCGCCGAGATCGCGGCGGTGCTGGCGTTCTCCGCCATCCGGAACAACGACAAGGTGGGTGCCCTGATCTTCACGGACCGGGTGGAGCTGTTCATCCCGCCGAAGAAGGGCAAGAAGCACGTGCTCCGCGTGATCCGCGAGCTCTTGTTCTTCCGGCCACAGGGTCGCGGCACGGACGTGGGCGGCGCGCTGGACTACCTCGCGCGCGTGGTGCGGCGCAAGGCGGTGGTGTTCCTGCTGTCGGACTTCGTGGCGCCGGACTACTCGCGCCCGCTGCGCGTGGCGAACCGGCGGCACGATCTCGTGGCCATCACGATCACGGATCCGGCGGAGGACGAGATCCCGGCGCTCGGCCTCGTGCACTTCGTGGACGCGGAGACCGGCCGCGCGGAGCTGCGGGACACGTCCAGCCCGCGCTTCCGCGCCGACCTGCGCCGCTGGCGGGCCGAGTTCCGCGAGAGGCGCGAGCGGCTCTTCCGCAAGTACGGCGTGGACCGGATCGACGTGCGCACGGACCGTCCCTACACGGAGCCGCTGGTGGCGTTCTTCCGGCGGCGGGAACGGGAGCTGGCGGCGTGATCGTTCCCCTGCTGCTCCTGGCCGCGGCCGCGGCGGCACCCACGCTCACGGCGTCCCTGGACACGACCGCCACCACGGTGGGCGGCCGGGTCACGATGCACCTGGACGTGGACGTCCCGGAGGGATGGTTCGTGGAGCCGCCGGCGCCGCCGGCGGAGCTGGGATCGTTCCGCGTGCGCGGCGTGCAGGTCGCGGAGCGCACGGATGTGCACCAGCGCTTCGACGTGCTGCTCGTTCCCGTGGAGCCCGGCCCGCAGGAGGTGCCCGCGCTCACCGTCATCGCGCGACCGGACAGCGGGGAGGCCGTGGAGCTGGCGTCGCCGCCCCTGCCGCTCGTCGTCGCGTCGAACCTGGAGGCGCCCGCCGCTCCGCCGGACTCCGCCGCGGCCGCGGCGACGCCCGAGCCCGCGGACCTGAAGCCGGCGCGCGAGGCGCCGCGGGACTGGCGCCCGGTGTGGATCGCGGCGGCGGTCGCGGCGCTCGCCGGGGTGCTGGCCTTCGTCCTGCTGCGGAAGCTGCGCCGCCGAGAGCGGCCGCCGGAGGCGGTTCCCGCCGCGCCGCGCAAGCCGGCACGGCCCGCCTGGGAGATCGCGCTGGAGGAGCTGGACTCCGTGGCGCTGGAGCGCTGGGTGGAGCGCGGCGAGCTGCGGCGCGAGTACGAGGCGGTGACCGAGGCGCTGCGCCGCTACCTGGAGAACCGGTGGGGCGTGCCGGCGCTGGAGTCCACCACGGACGACCTCCGCACGCTGCTGCGGCGCTCCGCGGTCCCGCCCGAGGTGGCGGGGCGCGTCCTGTCGCTCCTCGGCGAGGCGGACCTCGTGAAGTTCGCGAAGGCCCGTCCCGATGCCGCGTCCGCGCGCGAATGCGACCCCCGCGCGCGCGGCATCGTCACGGACACCATCCCGCGGGAGGAGGCCGCATGACCTTCCGCGATCCCTGGCTGCTGCTCGCCCTGGTGCCGATCGCGGCGGTCGCCGTGCTCGTGCTGCGCGCGGGGCTCCGCATGCGGCCCGGCGCGCGCTGGTCCGCGCTGGCCCCGGCCACGTCCTCCACGCCGGCGGTGCTCGCGCGGCGGCTGCTCCCCGCGGCGCGCCTCGCCGCGCTCGCGCTGCTCGCGCTCGGCCTCGCCCGCCCGCAGGTGGTGGAGCGCGAGGAGGAGATCCGCACCGAGGGCATCGACATCATGCTGGCGCTGGACATCTCGGGCTCCATGCAGGCGGAGGACTTCAAGCCGGCGAACCGGCTGCACGTGGCCAAGGAGGTCGTGGCGGAGTTCCTCGGCATGGTCACGAACGACCGCATCGGGCTCGTCGTGTTCGCGGGACAGTCGTTCACGCAGTGCCCGCTCACGCTGGACTACGACGTGCTGCGCACGCTGCTGTCGCGCGTGGAGATCGGCATGATCGAGGACGGCACCGCCATCGGCACCGCGCTGGCGAACGCGGTGGCGCGGCTCAAGGACTCCGCCGCGAAGAGCAAGGTGGTCATCCTGCTGACGGACGGGGAGAACAACGCGGGGAAGATCGACCCGGAGACGGCGGCGAAGATCGCGGAGGCCATCGGCGTGCGCGTGTACACGATCGGCGTGGGCAAGCAGGGCGGGGCGCCCATCCCCGTGCAGCACCCCGTGTACGGCAAGGTGTACGCGCGCAACCCGGACGGTTCGCTCGTGCTCACGAAGCTGGACGAGGCGTCGCTGCGCCGGATCGCGGACACCACCGGCGGCCAGTACTTCCGCGCCACGGACGCCGAGGCGCTCAAGAAGATCTACGCGCAGATCCTGGAGCTGGAGCGGACGAAGTTCGAGGTGAAGCAGTTCGAGCGCGCGAAGGAGTACTTCCGCTGGGCCGCGTTCCCCGCGCTTGCGCTGATCCTCCTGGAGCTGGGGCTCGCCAGCACGCGGCTGAGGGTGCTGCCGTGAGGTTCGAGCATCCCGTCCTCCTCGGCGCGGCCGCCGTCGCCCTGCTCGTGCTGCCGCTGCTCCTCGCCCTCGCCTTCCGCTCCGCGGACCGGGCGCGCCGGCGGCTCGTGGCGGACGAGCTGGTGCCGAAGCTGGCGCACGGGTTCCGCCCGGCGCGGCGGCGGCTGAAGGCGTTCCTGCAGGTGACCGGCGTGCTGTGCCTGCTCGTCGCGCTGGCGGGCCCGCGCATGGGCAGCCGCGAGGTCACGGTGAAGCGGCGCGGCATCGACCTCGTGATCGCGCTGGACGTGTCGAACTCCATGCTGGCGAAGGACGTGCCGCCCTCCCGGCTGGCGCGCGCGCGGCGCGAGATCGAGGCGTTCGTGGAGGGGCTTTCCGGGGACCGCATCGCGCTCGTGGCCTTCGCCGGCGACGCGTACCTGCAGTGCCCGCTCACGCTGGACTACGGGGCGGCGCGCATGTTCCTGGACGTGATGGACGAGCGCTCCGTGACGCGGCAGGGGACGAACCTGGGCGCGGCCATCCGCACGGCGCTGGACGCGTTCCCGGAGGGGGAGGACAAGTACCGCGCCATCGTGCTCGTGACGGACGGCGAGGACCAGGCCGGCGACGGCGAGGCGGCGGCGCAGGAGGCGGCGCGCCGCGGCGTCCGCGTGTACCCCATCGGCGTGGGCTCGGAGTCCGGCGAGCCGATTCCCCTTCCGGCCGACGAGGGCGGCGGTTACAAGAAGGACGCCCGCGGGCAGGTGATCATGACGGCGCTGGACCCCGAGTCGCTGGAGCGGATCGCCCTGGCCACCGGCGGCGAGTTCCACCGCGCCACGACCGGGGAGCTGGAGCTGGACCGGATCCACGAGAGCCTGGAGAAGCTGGGGGAGAAGGAGCTCGCGTCGCGCGCGTTCACGCAGTACGAGGAGCGCTTCCAGTTCCCGCTCGGGCTGGGGCTGCTGCTGCTGCTCATCGACTTCGCGCTCCCGGAGCGCGTGCGCCCGCGTCGCGACTGGGAAGGGAGGTTCGCGTGATGCGCGCCGCGCTGCGCCGCCCGTGGATCGTGCTCGCGCTCGCGCCGTTCGCGCTGGGCTGGTCCTTCTTCGACCCCTTCCACAAGCACGTGGAGGAGGGCAACCGGAAGGCGAAGGCCGGGGACGCGCCCGCGGCCGTGGAGCAGTACGACAGCGCCGCGCGCGTGGACCCGTCCAGCCCCATCCCGGACTTCAACAAGGGCGTGGCGCTGGCGAAGGGCGGCGAGGCCGCAGCCGCGCGCGACGCCCTGCTGGCGGCGGCCGCTTCGAAGGACGCCGGGATCGCCGCCGACGCGCTGTACAACCTCGGCAACGTGTACCTCGAGGGGCAGCAGTACGGCGAGGCGGTGGACTCGTACCTCAAGAGCCTGGACCTGGACCCGGCGGACGCGGACGCGCGTCGCAACCTGGAGATCGCGCTGCAGCGTCTCCAGCAGCAACAGCAGCAGCCGCAACAGCAGCAGCAACAGCAGGACGAGAATCAGGGCGAGGACGAGCAGCAGCAGCAACAGCAACAGCAGCAACCCGGGGACGAGCCGCCGCCCGAGCAGCAGCCGCAGGAGAACGAGGAGCCGCAGTCGGAGCCCACGCCGCAGGACTCCACGCAGGCGCCCCGGCCGGAGCGCTTCTCGCGCGAGGACGCGGAGCGGCTGCTGAACGCCATCCAGGGGGACGAGCTGAAAGTGCTGGACCAGCTCCGCGACCAGGACCCCGAGCCCGGACCGGCCACCCATGACTGGTAGGCACGTCGCGGCGGCGGCCGCGCTCCTCGTCGCGCTCGCGGGCCCGGCGGCCGCGCTGGAGGTCTCGCTGGACGCGTCGCGCACGGAGGTGACCGTGGGCGAGCAGTTCACCGTGGCCGTGCAGGTGACGCACGGCGGCGTGGGTCGCCTGCCGCAGCCGGAGCTGCCCCCGGTGGAGGGCTTCCGGCAGATCAGCTCGTACTCGTCGCAGAACTTCTCGTACGTGAACGGCCAGGCCACCACCAGCCTGACGCTGCAGTACGTGATGGTCGCGGACGCCGAGGGCACGTACGTCCTGGGTCCCGCCATCGCGGGATCGGGGAACGACGCCGTGCGCAGCGGGACGGTCACGATCGCGGTGAAGCCGGCGGGATCCGCCACCACCGTCCCGCGCTTCGGCGGCGACGGGGAGGCGACGTCCGGCACCGCCGGGAACGACATCATCGTGCTCGGCGAGGTGGACGACGAGACGCCCTGGGTGAACCAGCAGATCACGTGGACCTTCACGTTCCTGCGGCGCGTGCGCCTCGCGCAGGGACCGCAGTACACGCCGCCCTCCACCACGGGCTTCTGGACCGAGGAGCTGGACACGTCCGAGCCGCGCGAGGTGGTGCTGGACGGCCGCCGCTACGTGGCGGAGCGCGTGCGCATCGCGCTGTTCCCCACGGGCCCCGGGGAGCACACCATCGGCGAGGCGCAGCTCCGCACCACGGTCCCGGATCCCCGCCGCACGCGCCGGGATCCCTTCGACTTCTTCGGCGGCGGCGATCCGTTCGGCGGGTTCGGCGGGCGCGAGGTGGTGCTGAAGACGGATCCCGTGACCGTGCGGGTCCGGGCGCTCCCCGCGGAGGGACAACCGGAGGACTTCGGCGGCCTCGTGGGGCGGTTCACGCTGGCCGGGTCCGTGGACCGCACGGCGGTGAAGGCGGGCGAGCCGATCACGTTCACGCTGAAGCTCGCCGGCGAGGGGAACGTGAAGGGGGCGCCGGCGCCGGACCTGGACGACCTCGACGGCTTCAAGGTGTACGAGTCGAAGGCGGACGAGAGCAGCCGCGCGGTGGACGGGAGGATCCACGGCGAGAAGGTGTGGGAGTACGTGCTCGTGCCCACGACGGGCGGCGTGACCGAGATCCCGCCCGTGCGCATGAGCGTGTTCGATCCCGCGGCGGGCGAGTACCGCACGCTGGCCACGGAGGCCGTCCCCCTGGACGTGGAGGCCACGGCCATGGACGAGGCGCTCGCGCGGGACGGCGATCCGTCCCTCGCGAAGGAGCGCGTGCGCCTGCGGGAGCGGGACATCCGTTACGTGAAGCCGGTCCCGGGGCGGCTGTCGCGCGGGGACGCCGCGCCCTGGCGCGACGGGGGGCTGCTCGCCGCGCACGCGCTGCCCCTTCTGCTGTTCGCCGGGTCCGTGGCCCTCCGCCGGCAGCGGGACCGTCTCCGCAGCGATCGACGCTACGCGCGCCGCCGCGGCGCGGCGAAGTCCGCCGGCAAGCGCTTCGACGTGGCGCGCACCGCGCTGTCGGGCGGGGACCTCTCCGCCGCGTTCGCCGCCACGTCCGCCGCGCTGCGCGGGTACGCCGCGGACCGGCTGCACCTCGCGGCCGCGAACCTGGACGAGGAC
Organism: uncultured Gemmatimonadota bacterium; assembly: GCA_964571855.1. Classification (GTDB taxonomy): domain Bacteria; phylum ARS69; class ARS69; order ARS69; family ARS69; genus CAYYFX01. The sequence continues at coordinate 191,772 of CAZNDO010000003.1, read as the reverse complement.
GCCGTGCGCCGCGGCCTGGGCGAAGCAGGGTTCCCGGCCGAGGAGGCGGACGCCCTGTTCGGGATGCTGGCCGCCTGCGACGGCGCCCGCTTCTCCCCGCTCGGCTCGGACGCCGCGGCGGCGGCCGAACTCGTGGAGCGCGCACGCCGCTGGGTGGCGGAGGCGGAGCGGCGATGACGCGCGCGGCCGCCCTGCTCGCGGGCATGCTCCTCGCGTCCCTCGCCCCCGCGCCGGCGCACGCGGCGGACTCCGCCGAGGCGCTCCTCGCGCGCGGGATCGCCGCCTACGAGAAGGGCGAGTACGAGGCGGCGGCGACGGACTTCCGCGAGGTGCTGGATCTCGGCTACGACGACGCGGTCGTCCACTACGACCTCGGCAACGCGTACTTCAAGACGGGCCGGCTCGGCCGCGCGATCTGGCACTACCGCCGCGCGCACGCGCTCGCGCCGCGCGACGAGGACGTGGCCGCGAACCTGGAGTACGCGCGCTTCCTCGCGGTCGACCGCGTGGAGGGCACCGGCGAGCCGGCGGACCGGCGGGTGGAGACGCCGCTGGACCGCGTGACGTCCGCGGAGGCGTTCCGGGTGGCCGGCGCGCTCTGGGTCCTGGCGGCGCTGGCCGGGGTGGCGTGGCAGCTCGCGCCGCGCGGGACCGACGCCTGGCGGCGCGTGGCGGCCGTGGCGCTGGCGGCCTGGGCCGTGGCGTTCGCGGCGGCGGCGGCCGTGGCGCACCGCGCGGCGTCGCTGGACGAGGCCGTGGTCCTCGCCGAGGAGGCGGCCGTGCGCAACGCCCCGGGCCCGGACTTCCCCACGGCGTTCGTGCTGCACGAGGGCGCGGAGGTGGTGGTGGAGGGGACGCGCGGCGACTGGACGGAGATCTCCCTCTCCGGCGACCTGCGCGGCTGGATCGAGTCCTCGCGCATCGCGCGCCTCTGACGCCCGAAACGGACCCTTGCGCGCGGGCCCGCCGTGCGTTAGCAAGAAGGGGTTCCCCCGAAGTAGCCCGCAACCGGAGGAAGTGGCCATGAATGCCATCCGCTCCGCGTGTGTCCTTTCGCTCGCGTTCGCCGTCCTTTGCGTCGCCCCGCCGGCCCGCGCCCAGTCCGCGGAGCCCGCGGCCGACGTCGCGCCGTCCGCCACGCCGGCCCCGGCCGGGGCGCCCGAGGTGGCGCGCATCGTCCTGTGCCGCGACGTGCAGGAGCGCGAGCCCGTGGACGCCGGCACGTCGTTCCCGGCGGACGTGGACAAGCTGATGTGCTTCACGCAGGTGGAGAACGGCGAAGGGAAGACCTTGTACCACCGGTGGTACGTCGGGGACCGCATGGTCCTGGAGCTGCCCATCGAGGTGGGCGCGTCGCACTGGCGCTGCTGGAGCCGGAAGACCATCGACCCGTCGTGGTCCGGCGCCGCGCGCGTGGACGTGGCCACGGAGGCGGGCGACGTGATCGCGTCGCAGGACTTCACGCTCGGCGCGGAGCCGGCGGCCGCGGCGCAGTAGCCGGCGATCCGGCCGCTGCGCGGCCGCGCAACCCCCAACCGGCGATCCGCGCGGCGGCATCGCGAAGGAATGCAGATGCCCCAGGGTCGCATCGGCGTCATCGGCGGCAGCGGTCTGTACGCCATGGAGGGATTCGAGGATGCGCGCGAGGTCGCGCTGGACACGCCGTTCGGCAAGCCGTCGGACGCGTTCGTCACCGGGCGGCTCGAGGGCCGGGAGGTCGTGTTCCTGTCCCGGCACGGGCGTGGCCACCGGGTGAGCCCGTCGGGCATCAACTACCGGGCGAACCTCTGGGGCATGAAGAAGCTCGGCGTGGAGTTCGTGATCGCGGTCTCCGCCTGCGGCAGCCTGAAGGAGGAGATCCGCCCGGGGGACTTCGTCGTGATCGACCAGCACATCGACCGCACGAAGGACCGCGCGGCCACGTTCTTCGACGAGGGCGCGGTCGTGCACGTGATGTTCGCGGATCCGATCACGGCGGAGCTGGCTTCGGTGCTGGCGGACGCCGCGGAGAAGTCCGGGGCGAAGGTGCACCGCGGCGGGACCTACGTGTGCATGGAGGGCCCCGCGTTCTCCACGCGCGCGGAGAGCCGGCTGTACCGGAGCTGGGGCGCGGACGTGATCGGGATGACGAACCTGACCGAGGCGAAGCTGGCGCGGGAGGCGGAGCTGGCGTTCGCCACCCTCGCGCTCGCGACGGACTACGACTGCTGGCACGAGACGCACGAGGACGTCTCCGTGGAGGAGGTGATCCGCGTGCTGCACCGGAACGTGGACCGGGCGAAGGCCACGGTCCGGCACCTCTGCCGGGACTTCCCGGCGGACCTGGCGAACCCGCATCGGGGGAGCCTCGCGAACGCCATCCTGACGGCCCGGGACGCAATCCCGCCGGCCGCCCGCGAGCGCCTGGAGCTGCTGCTCGGCCGGTACCTGGGCTGAGCGACCGCCGCGGCGCCTCCCCCGTCCGGAGCGGTCCGGGTGACCCGGACGGCGGCTGCCTTGTCCGACGATCGGACAGGCGGGCCGTCGGCGCGTCTGGTAGCATCGAGGCACTCAAGTGGCGGGCGCACAAGGAGTTGCGTCATGCGAATCCTGGCACTCAGCGCACTGATCCTGGGGATTTCCGGGGTTTCGTGGGCGACCCCGGCCGTCGACCGGGACGGCAATCCGCGCGGCGACGGGCCGCCGGCGCGCCCCCGGCCGGCGGAACCGGCGCCCGCGACGGCGGCGGCCGTCCTGACCTTCTCGGACCGTGTCGAGTTCCTGGAGGCCACCTCCGGGCTGACCGAGAACTTCGAGCGCGAGCCGTGGACCGCGGACTGCGACAGCGGCGGCGTGGCGTTCATGGCGTTCTTCAACTTCGAAGCGGCGTCCGACCCGCCGGCGCTGAAGCTGCTGCGGGACGGGTGCTTCGGCAACCACAACACCACGACCGGCGGGAAGCGGTACCTCGGCGCCGACACGGACTCGGCGGGCACCTCGGCGGCGGTGACGTTCACGTTCGATCCGCCGCTCCACTCGTTCGGCTGCTACCTCGTGGACCTGGACACCGCCGCCCTCGAGCTGACCATCGGCGGCCGGACGTTCCTCGTCCCCGCCACGGGGGACGGCGGGCAGGCGTTCTTCGGCATCCTCGCGTCCGACGCGTTCTCCACGGTGACGTGTCGCGTCACCGGTGAGGACGGGGACAGCCACTACAGCTTCGACGACGTCACGTACGGCGTCGCGTCGCCGGGGCCGGTGGACGTCCCGGGCGGGAACTTCACGCACTGGGGTCGCCTCAAAGCGTCGTTCCGGTGACGCGGCGCGGCACGGGCGCGAACGCCAGCGCTTGAGCCGGAAGGCGCAACGGGTCTAGGCTGCGTCTCGCGGGTCTCCGCACCGGAGACCGCGGAGGGAGCCGGACATGCGCCTTGCCACTTCACTCGCGATCGCCGCGCTCACCCTGATCCTCGCCGGCCCGGCCCGGGCCGACACCCCGGGCGACGGAACCGCCTTCGACCGGGACGGCAACCCCCGACTTCCCGATGCGCCGCCGGCCGCGCCGATCCACCCGCTGTTGCAACCGAAGGGGAGCGTGCAGGTCTTCACCGACCGTGCCGCGTTCCTGGCCGCGGCGGGAAGCGTGACGCACGAGACGTTCGAGGACGATCCGTCCACCGCGCTGTGCGACGGCCCCGGCGCGCTCGTGCTCCCCTTCGATGACTTCACGGCCACGTCGAGCCCCGCGGCGCTGAAGCTGCAGCGCGAGCCGTGCTTCGGCAACCACAACACCACGCCGGGCGGCCAGAAGTACCTGGGCGCCGACACCGAGGTCGCGGACCTCTCCGCGGACGTGATGCTCGTCTTCGGCGGCTTCCTGACCGCGCTGGGCCTCGACCTCGTGGACCTGGACACCGCAACCCTGGAGATCACCGCCGCGGGCGGCACGTGGTCGATCCCGCCGAACGGCGACGCGGGCGAGTCCTTCTTCGGCCTCGTATCCTCGTCCCCGTTCAACACCGCCACGCTGCACATCGCGTCCGGCACCGACAGCCACTATTCCCTGGACGACCTGGCCTTCACCTACGGCGGCCCCGTCGGCGTGCCCCCGACGACGTTCGGCCGCGTGAAGTCGATCTACCGCTAGCCCCCGCCCCCGGCGGGCGCCACCCGCCCAAGCGGAGAAGCGCGCCGCGCGCGGACGGCCGCGCGGCGCGCGGTGGAGCGTGTGGTCGAGGATCGGGGCCGGAAGGTGGGGTCCCCGGACCGGTCGGTTGCGCCGGGGTCCTCCTCGCGGGCGTTCGAGCACGCACGCACGCGGCCGAAGGCCGCGGCGCGTTCGCGCGCAGAGGCCCGCGAGGAGGACCCCGGCGCAACCGGCCGATCCGGCGGGCCGCACCTTCCGGCCCCGATCCTCGACCGTACGCTCCACCGAACCGCTGCGCGGGCGGCCGCTCGCTGCGCGCTACTCCAGCAACCAGATGTCGGCGTTGCCGTCGCGGTCGGAGTGGAACGCGATCCGGTCGCCGTCCGGATGCCACGCCGCGCCGCCGTCGCCGATCGTGCCGCTGCCGAAGGTGGCCTGCGCCGGCGTGGCGTCGGCGGTGACCGGCTCGAACCACAGGTTGCCGTCCAGGCCGGCGGAGCGCGTGAACACGATCGTGTTGCCACCCGGCGCCCACGCCGGATCCAGGTCCGTCTCGCCGGAGTCGCCGGACAGCGGGGTCACGGCGGGATCGCCGAGCGTCATCGTGTAGATGCGCGGGGTCGTGAAGTTGAGGGACGACGAGAACGCGAGGCGCGCCCCGTCGGGCGAGACCGCGGGCGAGCGCTCGTCGACGTCGAAGCTCGTCACCGGCGACGCCGTGCCGCCGGGCACCGCCTGCCGCCAGATGTCGTAGTCGGTCTCGGCGCCGCGGCTCGAGGCGAAGTAGATCTCCGTGCCGTCCGGGCTCCAGGAGGGCTCGATGTCGTCGTCGTTGCCGAACGTGAGGTTCTCCGCGTCCGCCTCGCCGGTGGCCACCGGCATCCGCCAGATGTCGAACGTGCCCTCGCGATCGGAGTCGAACGCGATCCACGCGCCGTCGGGGGACCACGCGGGATTCCGGTCCTCGTTCACGTTCGCGGTGAGCTGCACCGCGTTGCCGCCGTCGGCGTCCATCACCCACACGTTCATCTCGCCGCTGCCCCGGTTCGACTGGAACGCGATGCGCATGCCGTCCGGCGACCACGCCGGGTGCATGTCCATCTGCGTGTCGGTCGTGAGCTTCACGAGGTTGCGCGGCGCGACGTCCACCGAGGCCGTGCTCGCGTCGGAGTTCCCGGCCGCGTCGTACGCCGTGGCCGTGATCTGCAGTGCGGCGCCGGTGGTCGCCGCCAGCGTGACCACGTGGGCGCGGTACGGCGGATCGGTCAGCACGACCGCGGCACCGCCGTCCACCGACACCTCCACGCGCTCCACGCCGGTGTCGTCCGTGGCGGTGACCTCCACGAAGAAGCCGACGCCGGACACCTGGCTGCCGCTCGCGGGGGACGAAATGGACGCTTCCGGCGCGGTCCGGTCCGAGGGTCCGGCGACCTTCTCGTCGCAGCCCGCGAGCGCGGGGACGACCAGGGCCAGAGCCATCGCGACGGGGCGCCTGCGGGGCTTCCTCACGACGCTTCCTCCAGTGGGGGACGGCGGGCGCTGCCACCCGGCCGTGTTCCGGGATATCCTCCCATTCTTCGACCCCGCGCGGGCCGGGCTTGAGACGGGCCGCAACGGGTTGTGCGGCAACCGCTTGCCGGGGATTCCCGGGCCCTCCCGGGCCGGGTCCGTCCCGGGCCGGTCGCCGAAGGCCGGTCAGGGGGCGCGGCCCCTCGCCCCGGAGGCGAAATGGGGCTACCTTGTGTCTTCCTCAGGAGGCTGGCCCATGGATCGGAACCGCGGAATCGCTCTCGCCTTGGCCCTGGCCGTGGGATGCGCGGCCACGGCTCCGGGCGATGCCCGGGCGGACCTCATCCCGCCGGCGCTCCGGCAGGCCATCAAGGCGGAACTGCCCGGCGGCATCCCGGAGATCGCGCGGGAGGCTCCGCTCTACTCCGGGCCGGGCGGGGAGTACCGGGTGTACCCCCTGGAACTGGACGGCGCGGAGCCCGCGGAGTGCGTGCTGACGTTCCAGGAGCCCGGTAAGCCCGCCCGCGCGGTGTTCCTGGGCCTCGCCGGCGGGAAGGCGGTCCGCTGCGCGGTGGATCTCCCCGGCGGGGACGCCGTGCACCCGCCCGTGGTCACCCAGGTGGCGTTCTCGGACGCGCAGGCGCTGGTCGTGGTGAAGGACCCGCAGGCCGGCAGCGTTCTCTTGGGCTGGGACGGGAAGAGCGCGTCCGCGGTGTGGGACTCGGGCAAGCCGCGGAAGGGCGAGACCCGCTGGTACGAGCTGGACGATCTGGACGAGGACGGCGTGCGCGAGATCGTGACCTACCAGAAGTCGGTGCTGGACGTCGCGCTGGACGACGACTTCGGCGAGATGGCCGGCGGCGGCTCCACGGAGATCGTGGAGCCCGTGGCCGTGCTGCGCCTGGATGGCGGCAAGTGGAAGAAGGAACCGGAGCTTCTCGAGGGCCTGCGCTGAGGCGCCGCTCGTCATGGTGTTCGCTCTCGTCGTCGTTGCGGTACTGCTGGTTGCCGGGTGGGTCGCCTGGCGGCGCTTCCGCCCGCGCCCGCTGTTCAAGCTCACGCTCCGCGAGGGGACGCAGGCGGGCGTGGAGTTCCTGATCCGCACCCCGGTGGCCACCATCGGGAGCGCGGAGGGGCAGTCGGTCGTGGTGAGCCACCCGAAGGTGTCGCAGCGCCACGCGGTGCTCGAGCTCACCAACGGGACCGTGCGCCTCCGGGATCACTCCCGCTACGGCACCCGGGTGAACGGCGAGATCGCGCAGGAAGCGGAGCTCCACAGCGGGGACCTCATCCGGCTCGGGGACTCGGTCGATCTGATCTTCACGCGTCTCTGATCCCGGGAGCGCAGGCTCCCCGGACGGATCGACGCAGGCCGGCGGAGGCCGGCGGAAAGGCCCGCGTGTTCGCGAAGAAGAAGCCCGCCCGCACGTGCGACAAGGGGCATCCCCTGGAGCAGTCCTGGGAGCGGTGCCCGTACTGCGAGGCGGAGAAGGGCGCACCCGCGGCTCCCGCGGCCGGCGCCGCGAAGGACAGCACGGATGCGCTGCCCGAGCTGCCGCGCGACGTGCGGGACTCCGCGCGCCGTCCCGTGCTCGTGCCGCGGCGCGCCGCGCCCGAGGGGCTGCCGGCCGGCTGGCTCGTGGCCGTCACCGGCGAGCAGGCCGGGCGGGACTTCCGGCTGGATCACGGCCGCAACGTGCTCGGCAAGGGGCCGGACTGCGCGGTCGGCGTGAAGGATGCGCAGGCCTCGGAGCGGCACGTGCTCATCGAGGTCCGCGAGGGCGGCGAGGTCACGCTGGAGGACCTGGGCTCGCGCCACGGCACGTTCGTGAACGGCGCGGCCCCCGCGGGGCGCGTGGTGCTCCACGACGGGGACCGCGTCCGCCTGGGCCAGACGGAGCTGGTGTTCCGCGCGTTCCGGCTGGACTGACGGCCGCGCGGCCCGCGCCGCTACTCCAGCACCACGACCTTCCGGCTCAGCTCCGTGCCGCTCGCGTCGAGGCGGACGAAGTACACGCCGGCGGCCACGCGCTTCCCCGCGCGCGCGCGCCCGTCCCAGGACACCTCGAACTCGCCCGGCGGCAGCGCCCCGTTCACGAGAGTGCGCACGTGGCGGCCGTTCACGTCGTAGACGTCCACGCGCACCGGGCGTGTGCCCTGGCCGGCGAGGTCGAACCGCACGCGCGTGGACGCGCGCACCGGATTCGGCTGCGGCGGGAACAGCGCGGTGGCGCGGGTCTCGTGGTGGCTCGGCAGCTCGATCACGTCCACGCCCACCGGCTGGAAGATGTCCGTGCCGAACCGCGGCAGGAGCGCCCAGCAGCACGTGTACGGCGGCGACGGCGCGCGCTGCACCACCACGCCGCGCACCCAGAACGTGGGCTCCGCGGGGGCGCCCATGTCGTCCAGCGGCGTGTCCTTGTCGATGACCAGGGTCACGGGCCCGGTGCCATCGTCGATCGTCACCGTGCCGTCGAAGCCCGGCGCCGGCCACGTGCCGCCGGTGACCGCCACGTCGCGCAGCTCCACCAGCATGTTCTCCCAGGTCTCGCCCGCGGTCGCCAGGTCGTTCGTGCCGATCACGATGGGCGTGGGCGCGTCGCCGCCCTGGCTCAGCACCTGGATGCTGGTGGGCGAGCTGAGGAAGGTCTGTCCCTGAAACGTGTCGATCGTGCCGGTGACGAGCACGTTGTCCCCGGCCGTGAGGTGCTGCGTCTGCACGCCGAACTGCTGCACCATCAGCCCCGCGGTGGCGTCCTGGATGTAGAAGATGTTGTCGATCGTGCTCAGCGAGTCCGTGTCCACCGTGACCAGGCCCTGCACGGTCACGCTCTGGAACCACAGGGTGGGGAACCCGCTCCCGTCGTCCTGCGCCACGGCGGACAGCGGCAGCGAGAAGTCCGACGTGGAGTGCACCCAGATCGGGCTGCTCCACGCGTGGTCGCCGTCCGCCTGGTTCAGCTTCAGCACGTAGTGGAAATCCCCCGGCCCGGGCGTGTCGAACGTGTCCCAGGTGCCGGACGCGCCGCCGATGCCCACGGACTTGATGAACGTCCCGTTCCGGAACAGCTGCAGCGTGGCGATGCCGCTTCCGGAGGACACCGACGCGTGGAACTGGATCGAGTCCGCCGCCGTGGAGTACTGCGAGCCCATCCAGTTGCCGTCGGCCTTGAACTCCATCGAGATCCGGTCCGTGGCGGGGCTCACCTCCATGGCGAAGGTGCGGCGCGCCGCCAGCGCCTGCAGCACGTCGGCCTTCGTGAGCGCGGGGGCCCACACGCCGGTCAGCGGGATCCGCCCCACGTTGTTCTCCTGGTCGCCCCAGCTGCCCTCGTGGTTGTCCTGGTTCCCCAGCGCGCCGATGTGCCAGCCCTTGCCCAGCGCCTCGAAGTACTCGTTCTCGTAGGACGCGGTCCGCTTGCCGTTCAGCACCTCGATGAAGCGCATGCAGGCGTCGCCGTTCGCGTCGTACTGGAAGTCGTGGAACTGGTCCCACACCCCCGCGCCCGACCCGCTGTACGGGTGGTTGAAGCCTGCCACGAGCGGCGCGCCGATCGTGTCGTCCACGTTCGACGCGACCCACTGGTACGTCCCCGGCAGGTTGTAGCGGTACAGGTCCTGGTTGATGAGCTGCGCCGCCTCCCACACGTTCATGTGGCCGAACGCGCCGGTCACGGTGGTGGAGAGGCTGCCGTGCTCCTGCGCGGCGATGGCCACGAACGTGCCGTTCGACGTCCACGAGTTCGCCGCGCTCTGCAGCTGGCTGTACTCGAGCGCGCTCATGTAGTGCGTGTGGTCGGTCAGCGCCAGGATGTCGATGTCCGCCACGTCCCGCGCGTACTGGTAGGCCGTGCCCGGCGTGCCGGAGAGCGGTCCCGCGGCGTCGTCCGACAGGTTGCAGTGCGCGTGGAAGTTCCCGAAGTACAGGTTGTACTGCGCGGGCGCGGGGACCGGCGCCGCGGCCAGCGCGGCGAACGCGCACGCGACGGAGGCGAGGCGGAGACGCATGGGGAGATTCCTCCGGGCACGTCGGGAGCGCGGACCCCGGACGCGGCTGTCGGGCACGGGGAGAGACCGGGAAGACTATACCAGATCGCCTCCGCAACCCGCGAGCCAGTCCCGGACCAGGTAGCTCTCCGCGCCCTCCAGCCCCGTGTAGGAGCGCCTCAGCACCGCCGGATCGACCAGGGCGGCCCAGCCGGGCGCGTCCTGCCGCCCGATCGCGCCGCGGTCCAGCCGCCGCGCCAGCCGCCGGAGCGCCCGGGCCGGTCCGAGGAGGCCGGTGCGGCGCGCCCAGCGCCGCAGGCGCACGGCCCGGGCGCGTCCCGGGTTGGCCGGGGGGAGCCGCCATCGGTTCCCGAGACGGTCCACCAGCTCGTGGTGCCGCCGGCTGTCCAGCCGGTCCCGCCGCGAGACCGCCCGCCAGCAGGCCACGACCGCCGGGTCCGCGAACGGGAGCCGCCACTCGAAGCCCGCCCACTCGAACGCCCGGACGACCGCGCCCTCGCGCTTCGTCGCGTACTCCCGCCACTCCCACCGGTCCACCGCATCGTCCAGGTCGGCGGCGTCGCGCGCCGCTTCGCGCGCGGCCGCCTCCAGCCGGGCGCGCGCGGCGGCGGCGACGGCGGGGTCCGCCGGCCACGGGTTCAGCGCGTACCGGCGCCGGGCCACGAGGTTCGCGAGCGCGGTCGCGGAGGCCGGGCCGCGCCGGTCCGGCGTGGAGGAGCCCGTGACGAAGTGGCCGAAGTGGCCGGGCACGATCACCGCGTCGCCGTCCGCGCGTCCGGTGCGGCGCAGTTCCATGAGCGGGGTCCACTCGAGCAGCGGCGGGAGCGCGGCGAGACCGTCGGTCGCGTCGTAGAAGCGGCGCCGGTCGGCCGAGGCGTACCAGGCGCGCCACCGGTCCGGGTCGGCGCCGGCGTGCGTCCAGTCGAAGCCCAGGCGCTGCGCGACCGCGCGCCCGGTCGTCGTCTCGCGATCGGCCGCCCGGTGCGAGCCCACGCACAGCACGCGGTCGTAGCCCGCGTCGCGCGCGAGGATCGCGATCAGGCGCGAGTCGTAGCCGCCGGTGAGCGGGACGACGAGCTGCCGGCCGCCCAGCGACTCGAGCGTGCGCGCCATCGTCGCGCGCATCAGGGCCTCCGGCGTGCCGGAGGCGCGCGGGTCCGGCGCGTCGCGCGGCGGCAGCGGCGCGGCGATGATCCTCGCTCCCGGGCCGCCGCGGCCGGTCGCGCACTGCAGCACGTCCCCCGAGCGCATCTGCTTCACGCGCGGATCCAGCGTGTCCGTGCCGCTGACGAAGCCGCAGAGCCGCGCCTCGGCGAAGGCGGCGGCGTCCGTCGGGGTCCCGCCCAGCGCGTCCCGCACGGCGCGGGCGTCGTCGCCGAGGACGAGCCCGCCGTCGTGCTCCGCCCAGAACAGCGGGAACGAGCGGGCGCGGTCCACGGCGGCGAGCACCGCGTCGCCCCGCACGAGGATCGCGCCGAAGGGCGGCGCCGCGCGCGCCAGGGCGGCGGTCCAGGTGGCGGGCGCGCCGGGGGACTCCGGGTCCGTGTCGCGCAAGGTCGCCAAGGTCGGGTCGGGCGGGGGCAGCCCTCGCCACGCGAGGCGGTCCGCGCGCTGCCACGGGAAGACGGAAGGCGCGGAGAGCAGGAGCCGGATCACGACACGGCCGGACCGCGCCGGAAGCCGCGGAGCTGCACGGCGGCGTGCGCGAGGACGAGCAGCGCCACGATCGCGGTGACGATGCGCTCGTCGGAGAGGAAGCGCGCGGCCGCCCAGGCGGCGGCGGCCGGGATCAGTGCGAAGCGCAACGCGCGCGCGAACACCGCCAGCCCGGCGCCGGGCGACGCGCCGGCGCTCCGGAGCACGATCTCCAGGGACGCCAGTCGCGCGGCCCCGCCGATCGCCGCGAACGTCAGGATCGCGGGCTCCGCGCCGAAGGGCGCGGCGGCGAGCAGCCCGCCGACGGAGGCCGCGAGCACCGCGACGTGTACGTGCAGCGCGGTGCGCGGTCGCTCCAGGACGAGCGGCAGCTGCGAGAGCGGAGCGAAGGGAATGGCCGTGACGAACCACGGCAGCAGCAGCACGAAGTACGCGCCGGACCCGCGCCACGTCTCCCCGAACACGGTGGCGAACACCGGCCCGGCGGCGGCCGCCGCGATGAGCGAGGGCGCCAGCGTCCACGCCAGCAGCATCCGCTGCGTGCGGAGCGCGGCGTCGGCGAGGTCCGTGCCGCGCCGGCGCGCCGCCAGCGGGTAGAACACCTGTGCCGCCGGCGCCGCGACGAGCAGGACCAGCGCCTGCAGCAGCCGTGCCGGTAGCGCGTACGCGCCGGCCACCGTCAGCCCGAAGAGTGCGGGGACGAGCAGCAGCGGGAGCTGCTCGGCGGCGAGCTGGAGCAGGCCGGCCGGCGTCGTGAACAGGGGGAACTCGCGGTAGCGCGAGGCCAGCGCGCGCAGCCGCGCGGGGTTGCCGCGGAGCCGTGCCGCGAGTGGCGCGTCGCGGCGCGCCGCCGCCTCCAGCGCGACCGTGGCCGCCGCCTGCCCCGCGAGCGCACCGGCCACGAGCCCCGCCGGCCCCAGCGCGCCCGCGACCCCCAGCGCGATCTGCACCGCGGCCGTGGCGGAGGACTGCAGCGCGCGCGTGAGGGCGATGGCGCGGAAGCGCGCCGCGCGCGTGAACCAGTACGAGAGCGGCTGGTACAGGCTGGTCAGGAGGAGGCTGGGCGGGATCCACACGAGCCAGGGCGTCACGTCCGCGAACCGCTCCTGCGCGCCGAGCAGCCCGCGGAGGCCGAGCGCCGCGGGGACCGAGAGAACGGCGGCGGCGAGCCCCAGGAGCGTGGCGAGGGACAGCAGCGCCTTCGCCGTGGCGTCGTCCTCGGGGATGGGGATCGCGAGCTCGAAGCGTCCGCAGATCCAGAGCCCGGCCAGCATGGCGGCGGCGCCGAAGAACGCGAGCGCGCCGAACGCGGCGGGCTCGTACAGGCGTGTGAGGACGGGCAGCGCCGCGAACGCCACGGCCTGCGCGGCGCCCGCGCCCGCGAGGAGCGGCGCCATGCCGCGCACCAGATCGCGTGGCTCGAACGACCGCACGCCGACGCTCCGGACGGAGGATCGCCCAGTCTGGACGCTGGCGCGCGGGACGGCAAGCCGCCCCGCCATGCGAACGGGCGGCCCGGTTCCCCGGACCGCCCGCGTCGCGTCGATCGTGCCGGCGCGCTACTTGACCTTCTTGTCGTCCTCGACGACCTCGAAGTCCGCGTCCACCGCGCCCTCCTCCTTCGCCCCGTTCGTGCCCGGCGCTTCCGGTCCGGGCGCTCCGGCGCCTCCGGTCTGCTGCTGCTGCGCCTGCTGCTGCGCGTACATCTTGCCGGCCTCGTCGTGCCACACCTTCTGCAGCGCGTCCGCGGCCCGCTTGATCGCGCCGGCGTCCTCGCCCTTGAGCGCATCCTTCACGCCGGTCATCGCCTCGTCCAGGCGCTTCCGGGCGTCCGCGTCCAGCTTGTCGCCCAGCTCGGTCATCTGCTTCTCGGTCTGGTACACCAGCTGGTCCGCCGTGTTGCGCGCGTCCACCTTCTCGCGCCGCGCCTTGTCCTCCGCGGCGTGCGACTCGGCGTCCTTCACCATCTTCTGGATCTCGGCGTCCGAGAGCCCGCTGGAGGACTCGATCCGGATGGACTGCTCCTTGCTCGTGGCCTTGTCCTTCGCGGTCACGTGCATGATGCCGTTCGCGTCGATGTCGAACGTGACCTCGATCTGCGGCATGCCGCGCGGCGCCGGCGGCAGGCCCTGGAGGTGGAACTTGCCGAGGGACTTGTTGTCCACGGCCATCTCGCGCTCGCCCTGCAGCACGTGGATCTCCACCTCGGGCTGGTTGTCCGACGCCGTGGAGAAGACCTGGCTCTTGCGCACGGGGATCGTGGTGTTCCGCTCGATCAGCTTCGTGGACACGCCGCCGAGCGTCTCGATGCCGAGCGACAGCGGCGTCACGTCCAGCAGGAGCACGTCCTTCTGCTCGCCGGAGAGCACGCCGCCCTGGATCGCCGCGCCCACCGCCACGACCTCGTCCGGGTTCACGCCGCGGTGCGGCTCCTTGCCGAAGATCTCCTTCGCGATCTGCTGCACCCGCGGGATGCGCGTGGCGCCGCCCACCAGCACGATCTCGTCGATCTGCGCCGGCGTGAGCTTCGCGTCCGCCAGTGCCGCCAGGCACGGGTCCTTCAGGCGGTCGAACAGCTTCTCGCAGATGCGCTCGAACTGCGCGCGCGACAGCTTCACGTTCAGGTGCTTCGGCCCGGTGGCGTCCGCGGTGACGAACGGGAGGTTCACGTCCGTCTCGGTGGTCGTGGACAGCTCCATCTTCGCCTTCTCCGCGGCCTCCTTCAGCCGCTGGAGCGCCATGGGGTCCTTGCGCAGGTCGATGCCCGGGTTGTCCTTCATGAACTCCGCGGCCAGCCAGTCGATGATGGCCTTGTCGAAGTCGTCGCCGCCGAGGTGGGTGTCGCCGTTCGTGGACTTCACCTCGAAGACGCCGTCGCCGATCTCCAGGATGGAGATGTCGAAGGTGCCGCCGCCGAGGTCGAACACGGCGATCTTCTCGTCCTTCTTCTTGTCCAGGCCGTACGCCAGGGACGCCGCCGTCGGCTCGTTGATGATGCGCTTCACGTCCAGGCCGGCGATGCGGCCGGCGTCCTTCGTGGCCTGCCGCTGCGCATCGTTGAAGTACGCGGGAACCGTGATGACCGCCTCGGTCACCTCGTGGCCCAGGTAGTCCTCCGCCGTCTTCTTCATCTTCTGCAGGACGAACGCGCTGATCTCCGGCGGGGAGTAGGTCTTGCCGGCGATGTCCACGCGCGCGTCCGCGTTCGCGCCCTTCACGACCTTGTACGGGACGTTCGCGATCTCCGCCGCGCACTCGTCGTAGCGGCGGCCCATGAAGCGCTTGATCGAGTAGACGGTGTTGCTGGGGTTCGTGACGGCCTGGCGCTTCGCGATCTGCCCGACGAGGCGCTCGCCGTCCTTCGTGAACCCCACGACCGACGGCGTCGTCCGCGCGCCCTCGGAGTTCGGGATGACGACCGGGTTGCCGCCCTCGAGGACCGCCACGCACGAGTTCGTCGTCCCGAGATCGATGCCGATGATCTTGCCCATGACAGCCCCCTTCCGGGTGTGGGACAGGATTGGATTCCTGCGGGCGGGAAACGCAAGGGCCGTGCCGGGGGTGCCGCAGCGGCGGCGGGCGGTGTAACACGTTCAGAGTCAATCACTTATGGGATATCCGAGCGGAGCGCTCCGGCCGCCGGCCAGGGAGCGATCTGCCAGGATGACAGATCGAAGCGGCGGATCCGCCGATGGGGGCGAGAGGGGCGCGCCGCCGCGTCAGCCCCGCGGGGATCGTCAGATGTCGTGCGGAAGCCGCGAGTGGCCGCCGCCGCGCAGGAACCCGAACGGCGTCACGAAGAGGAAGTTGGAGACCTGGCTGGTGTACACGTCCGCGTAGCGCTCCACCTGCCGCGCGAACAGGCTCTTGTCGTTCCCCGCCCGCATCAGGGGGCCCCACGTGGGGTTCACGATCTCGCCGGCCGCCTTCGCGAGCGGCGCGATCCGGTCGTCCAGCGCGGTGAGCTCCGCGCGCACCTCGGCGAGGCGCTGCTCCGGGTTCTCGGCCGCCTCCTCGGGACTCTCGGGCGGGCCGTATTTCCGGCGGCGGCGCTGGTCCATCAGGCGCAGGCGGCACACCTCCGCCTCCATCGCCTCCTTCCGCGTCATCAGGGCCGTCAGCGACTCCTGCGTGGGGCGGAAGCGCGACTGCGCGCGCACCTCGTCCTCCATCTCGCGCAGGATCAGCGCGGTGCGCCAGCGCAGGGCCGACTTGGACACGTGCACGTCGCCGAAGAGGTGATCGCCCACGTACAGGATCTCGTCCCCGGAGAGGTCCAGGTGCTGCTCCACGAGCGCCGCGTTCCCGCCGAAGAACACGCCGCCCTTCTCCAGGCCGCGCCACGTGGGTTGCAGCAGGCTGCGCTCCTCGTCCACCACCTCGAACAGCGGGTTGCGTCCCGTGAAGAAGCTGGGCTTGCGCGCGGACACGATGATGATGTCGAAGAGGTCGCGCCACCGCATCCCGTCCGGGAGGTAACGGTCGAACGCGTACGCCATCATCGAGCGCGTGTAGTCCCACTCGGAGTTCGTGATGAGCAGGAGCTTCTTGCCCGCGCGCTTCTGGTCCAGGAGGGCCAGCGGCGCCTCCGGGTCCAGCACCACGAACCGCTCCGGATCCGCCACGATCTCCGCCTTCAGCGTGCCTTCCAGGTGCGCGGAGTCCAGCGTGGCGCGCACCGCCGCGTACAGCGCGGGATAGCCGAGGCCGCCCTCCAGGCGCCGCGCGTCCAGCAGGTCCACGAGCTGCGCGTACAGGCACGCCTCGGAGTACGAGAAGAGCGTGTTGAGGAAGACCCAGCGCGGCTCGGACAGGTCCACCGCGGTGCCGGCGTACGCGCGGCGCATGCCGTCGAAGTCCAGGGGCCGCGTCCCGTGCGCCGCCTTGATCACGTAGCCGAAGCGGTTCGGCTTCACCAGGTTCCCGAGCTCGAGGTCGATGGTGAGGCCCTGCGTGACCGACGCGGGGTCGAACTGCAACCCCTCCACGGGCCAGCCGCGCTCGAGGAAACGCGCCCGCGTGTGCTCGTACGCGCGGCGCTCCCACTCGTCCACGCGGTAGTGGATGAGCGTGTAGTCCATGTCGTAGCCGATGGCGCGGATGGAGCGGAGGTTCAGCGTGCGGTTGCAGAACACGCCGCGCTCCGCCGGCGGCGCGGCGGCCGGCGCGGCGCTGCCGGAGGGGTGGCGGTCGGTGCCGGGGGACGCGTTCATGGGGCGGCGCGGCCGGCCGGCGCGACCGCCGCGGACGCCACCGCGATGCGCTCTGCCTTCAGGACGGCATTCGTGTTCGGCTTCCCGCCCGATCCCGGCGTCGTCGATATCGACGGAACGGTGGTCTTCCGCAACTCGAACCGCAGCGTCGCGCCGCCGGCGGGGACGAGGTCGATGAGAACGAGCGGGAAGTTCGTGTTGTCGAGGCACGCCCGGAACAGCGCGTTGGTGCCGACGGCTTCCTCCGTGCTTATGGACACGTCCGTGGCCGCGGGGACGGGCGTTCGCGTTCCGCCAGGATCGCGGGATTCGTGCCACCCCCACGACACGTGCTGCAACTCGATCCAGCCCGCGTGGCCCGAGGCGGTGCACCCGCCGCGGAACTTCGCGTCCTCGCCCAGCTTGAGGAACATGCCGCCCGCCATGTGCGCACCTCCGGGCGCGGATCTTCGCAGAGCGGGCACTCGGCCGGCAAGGGCGCCGGAAGGGTCAGTCCGCGGCGCCCCAGAGGTACCCGAGCCCCTTCACGGTCACGATGATCCGGGGGGCCGCGGCGCGCGGCTCGATCTTGCGGCGGAGGTTCGAGATGGTCATGTCCACGGTGCGGGTCTCGAGATCGCCGGGGACGCGCCACACCTCTTCCAGGAGCTCGGCGCGGGACACGGCGCGGGTGCGGTGGTTGTACAGCCAGCGGAGGATGCCGACCTCCCGCGCGGTGAGCGCGACCGGTCGTCCGTCGCGGACCACGCACCGGCGCGCGAGATCCAGGTGCACCCCGTCCACGTCCAGCCTCTCGGGGGTGAGCATGGATGCGGCCGCGCGCCGGCGCAGCCCCCGCACGTGGCTGACCAGCTCGCGCGGCGGGAACGGGCGCCGGAGCCAGCCATCGGCGCCGCAGCCGGGGTCGCGCGAGCGCGGCGCGTCCTCGCCCACGATCAGGAGCAGGGGCACGGCGGGGTGCAACTTGCGGATGGCGCGGCACACGGCGCCGCCGTCGCCGTCGTTCAGCCGTCCGTCCAGCACGACGACGTCGTAGGCGGCGCCGGCGGCCAGCCGGACCGCCGCGTCGGCATCCTTCGCCTGGTCCACGCCGTGGCCGGCGGCTTCCAGCGCGCTCGCGAGCGCGCGCCGGCGCGCGGGTTCGGCTTCCGCCAGGAGCACGTGCAGCGCGTCCGCGATCAATCGGCTCCCCCCGGGGTGACCGACGGGCGCCGTTCCCGGGGGCGGGGGATGGGCGAACGCGCCAGGGGACCGACGGCCCGAGGAAGACCTGACACCGCGCCGCGCGAGGAGGCGGACCGGGGGGATTGCCGGCCGGGGGAACGGACGGACGGTGTGGGGCCACCTTGGCGCGGGGGGGAGCGAACCGCAAGAGGGGGCGCGGGTCCGGAAGCGCGCCCCCGCGGCGGCGTTCCCCGCTTTTTACACGGCGGCCGCGCGAAGGGGACGCGGCGGGCCGAGGGGGGGTACACTCCTCGCCCCCCTGATCCGGCCGGCGGTCGGAGGAGTTGCCCGATGGACGAGACGCGCATCGACGAGCTGTGGGACGAGATCTGGGCGCTCCTCGAGGAGGGGCGGTCGGACGCGGCGGTCACGCGCGCGTTGAAGGCGCTGAACGAGGAGGGGGACGAGCCGGAGCTTCGCTACCTCCTCGGCGTGGCGCTCCTGGATGCGGACGAACCGGAGGCGGCCGCCACCGAGCTGGAGACCGCGACCGATGCCGGCTCGGACTGGCCGGAGGCGCACAGCGCGCTCGCGTGGGCGTACTACCGCGCGTGCCGCTTCGAGGACGCCGCGGACGCGGTGGAGGCGGCGCTGGAGCTGGACGCGAAGTCCGCCGACGCGCACCACCTGCGCGGACTGCTCGCCGAGCGCATGGGGAACGAGGCGGTCGCGCGGCGCGAGCTCGCGATGTCCACGCGGCTCGATCCGGAGCGCTATCCCAAGCCCGTGGAGATGCGCGAGGAGGAGTTCCTCGCGGTGGCGAAGGCCGCCGTGGCGGAACTGGATCCCGAGATCCGCCGCGTCCTGGACAGCGCCGCGCTCTTCGTGCAGCCGTTCCCCGCGGAGGACCTGCTGCGGGACTCCGACCCGCCCCTGGACCCGCAGATCCTGGGGCTCTTCACGGGGCAAAGCCTCGTGGAGCGCTCGGTGGGGGACTCGGGGGCGATGCCGAACGCGATCTACCTGTTCCAGCGCAACCTCGAGCGCAGCGCCGCCACGCGCGAGGAGCTGGAGGAGGAGATCCGCGTGACGGTGCTGCACGAGATCGGCCACCACCTCGGCTGGGACGAGGACGACCTGGAGGAGCGCGGGCTGGCGTAGCCGCCCGCGCCTGCGCGGCCACCGCGCCGCCGCCGATGGTGTCGTCGGCCGCTACGCCGTCGCGGTTCTCGGGTTGCCCCCGAAGCGGTTCGCGCCCGAGTTGCCCTCCTGCACCGTGAACAGGAGCAGCACGATCGCGCCCACCACGGGCACGAGGCCGAGCAGGAGCCACCACCCGCTGCGATCCGTGTCATGCAAACGGCGCACGGACACGGCGATCCCGGGGACCAGGACGGCGAGCCCGTAGAGGCCGCCGAGCACGCCGAGGCCCGCGTCCGCGTGGAACAGGCCGCTCAGGCCGTCGATCGTGCCGAGCGCCAGGCTGATCAGGACATTGAACAGGCAGAAGTACCAGTACTCGCTCCGGCGGGCGCGGCCCGCGAACACGGCGTACTTCCTCACGACCGCGAGATACCAGCTCATCCTCGGTCCTCCCGGGGTCCGGCGGGCCGGCCGCGCGAGCGCCGCCGGCGGGGCGAGTCCGGATCCTTCCCGGGGATCGGCACGCGCGGACGCCGGGCTCAAGCGCGGAGTGCTCCGGGAGCGGGGGGACTTCGCCATCCTTGCACACGAACGGGGAGGTTTGCGCGGATCCTCGCCGGGGCCGGGCGCCCCGGCGGCCCGCCCCGGCCGGCGGTCAGGCGAAGAGGGGGCTTCCCTCCCGCGCGACGCCGTCCTCGATCCCCAGCAGGGAGAGGATGCTGGGCGCCACGTCCACCACGTGCCCCGCCGGCTTCAACCGCCGCCCCTCGCCCAGCATCAGCGCGAAGGAGCGCTCCGCGTCGAAGTGCGGCAGGTGGCCGTGGTTGCCGCGGTGGCGCGGGTCCCGGAGGCGGTTGCGCTGCAACCGGTCCGTGAGCCCGAGCCAGAGGTTCGCCAGCGGGTGGTGGAAGTCGTGGGGGAAGAAGATCAGGCCGGGATCGAGCCAGTAGAACAGCTCGCCGTAGCTCCCGTCGGTCAGCGCGATCCCGTGCGCGCGCATCTCCTCCCACGTGCACAGCGTGCCGCGGCCGAGCGCGGCCAGCCGCTCCGTGAGCGCGCGACGTGCGCCGGGGTCGCGGGTCCAGAAGCGCGCGCTGGACACCTCGATGAACCAGTCCGCGTGCCGCGGTCCGATCCCGGCGTGCCGCAGCAGGCGCAGGAGATCGATCGACTCCTCGATGATCTGGTGCCCGTGATCCGACACGACCATCACGCGCACGCCGTGCGCGGCGGCGCGCGTGGCCAGCCGGCCGAGGAAGGCGTCGACCACGCCGTAGAAGCGGGCGGTCTCCGCCGGATCGTGCAGGTTCCACTGCTGGTGCCGGTCCAGGGAGTAGAGCTCCAGGAACTCGAGGTCCACGTCGCCGAACCCCACGCGGCCGAGCACGTCGTCCTGCGGCGCGTACGACGCGCTGAAGAGGTAGCGGCTGCGCCCCCGGCCGGCCAGGTCGAACACCGTGGGCACGCCGCCGATGCGGTACAGCGCCTCGGGGCGCAGCGTGCGGCGCTTGTACTTCGTCCGCGTGAGCGCGAGCCGCCGCCGGCGCCGCGGCGGCACCGCGGCGAGGTCGTACCGCTTGTCCGCCCAGTGCCGCATGCACTGCCACGTCGTGGCGAGCGCCTCGGGCAGGAGGTCCGTCACGCGCTCGGCCGCCGAGGGCTCGCGCGGCGCGAGCTTGACGCCCCAGACCCCGTGCCGCGGCGGCGACACCCCGGTCACCAGCGTGGGGAAAAGCTCGTTGCTCGGCGCGTTGCGCAGCGGAACGAAGGCGGGGCCGCTCACCGCCGCCGCGAGGACGGGAGTGTCGTCCGGGGTGACGTGCCGCAGGTCGAGCCCGCTGATGTAGCACACGTGCAGCTTGCGGCCGTCCGCCATGGCACCCCCGCGGGGCAGGATAGCCCGGATCCGCAGCGGATGGCGAAACCCCTCAAGTCATGGCAAGGAACGCCGATCCTCCGGAGGTCTTCCCGGAGGAGTCCGTCATGTTCGCCCTCGTCGGGCTCGCCGTCGTCGTGGTGGCCGTCCTTTCCGGCTACCTGATGAGCGGCGGGCACCTGATCCTGCTGTTCCAGCCCAACGAGTTCATCATCATCGGCGGCGCCGCGCTGGGCGGCATGCTCACCGGCACGCCCCTGCCGGTCCTGAAGTCCATGGGCGGCGGGCTCGGCCGGATCCTGAAACCGGGCTACGCGAAGGGCGACTACCAGGAGCTCCTGGTGATGCTGTTCGAGTTGTTCAGCATCGCGCGGCGCGAGGGCGCGCTGGCGCTCGAGCCGCATATCGAGGAGCCGCACCAGAGCCCGATCCTCTCGCGCTACCCGCGATTCCTCGCGAACCACCATGCGCTGGACTTCTTCGTGGACACGCTGCGCCTGTTCGTGTCCGGCGCGCTCACGGATCCGAACGACCTCGAGGAGCTGATGGACACCGACCTCGAGACGCACCACCACGAGAGCGGCAAGCCGCCCAGGGCGCTGGCCACGGTGGGGGACTCGCTCCCGGGGCTGGGCATCGTGGCCGCGGTGCTGGGGATCGTGATCACGATGCAGCACATCGGCGGGCCGCCCGAGGAGATCGGCCACCACGTGGGCGCCGCCCTCGTGGGCACGTTCCTCGGCGTGCTGCTCTCCTACGGTTTCGTCCAGCCGCTCTCGAACAACCTGGCCGCGCAGGCCGAGGCGGACGCGCGCTACACGCAGGCCATCAAGCAGGTGGTGCTGGGCTTCGTGCGCGGCGCCGTGCCCGCGGTGGCGGTGGAGTTCGCGCGCCGCTCGCTGCCGGAGACCGTGCGCCCCGGCTACACGGAGCTGGAGGCCGCCTGCAAGGCCGGTCGCGCGGCCGGCGCCGCCGCATCCTGACGTCATGGCCGAAGCCACCGCCGCCCCCGCGCCGCGCCGTCGCAAGCGCAAGTGCCCCGCCCACGACGGCCACCACGGCGGCGCCTGGAAGGTGGCCTACGCGGACCTCGTGACCGCGATGATGGCGTTCTTCCTGGTGATGTGGCTGGTCTCGCAGGGCACCGAGGTGCGGGAGAGCGTGGCGGCGTATTTCAGCGATCCGGTGGGCTTCGCCGCGAAGGGCGGCGCCGGCGTGATGCCGGGATCGCCCGGGGCCGGGCAGCCGGGCGCGGTGCCCGACGAGACGCGGAAGGAGCCGGACGTGGAGTCCGAGCTCAAGCGCACGGCCGAGGAGATCCTGGAGGCGCTGCGCGCGCTGCCGGAGTTCGAGGACCTGCAGGACCAGATCGAGGTCAGCGTGGGGCCGGAGGGGATGCGCATCCGGTTGAACGAGGCCAGCGAGAACTCGTTCTTCGACCTCGGCAAGGCGGACCTCTCCGGGCGCGGCGCGGACGCGATCCGCGCGATCGGTCGTGTGGTCGGCACGCTGCCGTACCACGTGGCGCTGGAGGGGCACACCGACAGCAAGCCGTACGCCGGGGATGCGGGCTACACGAACTGGGAGCTCTCCGCCGACCGGGCCAACGCGGCGCGCCGGTTGCTGACCGAGTCCGGCGTGGATCCCGCGCGCATCGACGCGATCCGCGGCTACGCGGACACGCGCCCGAGCGTGGGCGCCGATCCGCTGGATCCGCGGAACCGCCGCATCGAGATCCTCGTGCTGAACCCCGCCCTGGGATCGGCGCCGCCGGCCGCTGTGCCGGGGGGCCCGACAGGCTAGAATCGCCCGCGATGCGCCGACCACGTTCCCGCGTCCTCGTGCCGCTCGCGGCCACCCTCATTGCCGTCCTGGGCGCGGAGATCGCGCTCCAGGTGGCGTCGTACGTCGCCTCGCGGCGGGCGGAGTCCGTGTCCGCGGTCGCGCGCCCCGGCGGGGTGCTCTGCGTGGGCGACTCCTTCACCTTCGGATCCGGCGCGACGTCCCCGGAGCGCTCGTACCCCCGACAGCTCGCGCGGCTCCTTGCCGCGCACGACGGGACCGCACCCGACGTGGTCAACGCCGGTTGGCCCGGCCGCAGCTCCGCGGAGGTCCTCGCCGCGCTGCCGCACCTCCTGGAGCAGTACTCGCCGCGCACGGTCGTTGTGTTGGTCGGGCTGAACGACCGGTGGAGCGACGCCGGGGGCAGGGCCGGGGGAGAGACCGGCTGGCAGTGGCGCTGGCGGACACGCCGGCTCCTCGCGATCGCCGCGCAGGCCTTGCGGGATCGCGGGCACGCGGACGCCGATGCGCGCGGGGCACCGGCAGGGGCGGGGTCCGCTCCCGGCGGATCGTCGCCGGACGTGCATCCCGCGTTGGCCGCGATCGAGCGCGACCTCGAGGTCGCCGCGCGCGCGCCGGCCGCGCGGGAGGCCCTCGCACCGTTCGCGGACACGCTCCGCGTGACGGCCGACGCGGCGCTCGCCGCGGAGATCGTGCGGATCCTGGCGAAGGCGGGGCTTCGCGCGGAGGCGGCGGAGGGCGGGCTGGCGGCCCGTGCCCGGTGCGGTCCGTCCGCCGCGCTCTCGCGGGAGGTCGCCGCGGTGCTCGCCCGCCTGGACCGCGGCGACGAGGCGATCCGCTGCGCCGAGGAGGCCGTGCGTCTGGCGCCGGACGATCCACGCAACTGGCGCACCCTGACGCTGACGGCCCGGCTGGCGCAGGACATCGGGATCGTCATGCACGCGCTCGCGCAGGGATACACGCTCGACCGCGACGCGGCCTACGTGCTGCGCCAGCTGCGCCGCCAGCGGCTCGCCGAGTCGTTGCCCGCACCGCTGGTGGAGCGCCTCCTCCAGGGCCTCCGGGTCGACGCGTCGACCCGCGCGGAGTTCGCGGCGCTCGTGGCGGCGGCACGCAACCCCGCCGCCTTCGAGGGCTCCCTGCGGGTGAACCTGGATCGGATCGCGCGGCTCGCGCGGGACTCGGGAGCCCTCGTGATCCTGCTCACGTACCCGCACGCGGGCACGCCCGACCCGGTGGACCTCGTGATCACGGAAGCGGCGGAGGCGGCGGACGTTCCGCTGCTGGACCTCCTGCCGGTGTTCACGGCGGCGGAACGGCAATGGTCGCGGCAGGAACTGTACGTGGCGGACGGGCACTGCACGGATCGCGGCTACGGCATCGTCGCCGCCGAGGTGGAGCGCGCGCTGCGCTAGATCGCCTCCGGGACGAGCACGGCCGCCCCGGTCAGCCGGCCGCCGCGCAGATCGGCAAGCGCTTCGTTCGCCTCCGCCAGCACGTACGTCCGCACGTCCACGCGCAGCGGCGTTCGCGCCGCGCGCTGCAGGAACGAGACGGCGTCCTCCCGCGTCAGGTTCGCCACGGAGCGCACGGTGCGCTCCTCCCACAGCCGCGCGTAGGGAAAGGACGGGATGTCCGTCATGTGGATCCCCGCGCACACCACGATCCCGCCCGGGCGCACGGCGGCGAGCGCGGCCGGCACGAGCGCGCCGACCGGCGCGAAGAGGATGGCCGCATCCAGCGGGGCGGGCGGCGCCTCGTCGGAGCCGCCGGCCCACGCGGCGCCGAGCGAGCGCGCCTGCCGCTGAGCGTCCGCATCGCCGCGGCGGGTGAAGGCGAGGACCTGCCGCCCGTCCGCGGCCGCCACCTGCGCCACGAGGTGCGCCGCCGCGCCGAAGCCGTACAGGCCCACGCGCGCGGCTTCGCCGCCGAAGGGATGTTCCGTGGCGAGCCGGTACGCGCGGTGCCCGATCAGCCCGGCGCACAGGAGCGGCGCGGCGTGCGCGTCGTCGTAGCCATCCGGGAGCGGGAAGCAGAAGCGCGCGTCCGCGACCGCGAACTCCGCGTAGCCGCCGTCCACCGTGCAGCCCGTGAAGCGCGCGGACGCGCACAGGTTCTCGGCGCCGGCGCGGCAGCGCGCGCACGCGCCGCACGTCCACGCGAGCCACGGCACGCCCACGCGCGCGCCGCGCGCCGGCGTCGCCACGCCCGCACCGGTCTCCGCCACGACGCCGACGATCTCGTGTCCCGGGATCAGCGGCCGCTTCGCCTGCGGAAGCTCCCCGTCCACCACGTGCAGGTCCGTGCGGCACACGGCGCACGCGCGGACCTCCAGGAGGACCTGTCCCGGCCCCGGGACCGGGCGCGCGAGGTCGGCCGCGCGGAGCGGGCGCCCCGGCGCGTCCAGGACCATCGCCCTCATGACTCCTCGGGTGCCCCGCCGCTCTTCGCCACCTGGTCGGCGCGGACCTTCCCCGCGTCGAACGCCTGGGCGGCGCGCGTCATCTTCGCGACCACGTCGTCGAACTCGCCCTTCGCCCCGCGGCGGAAGCGGAGCGGATCGATGCGCGCCACCACGAACGCCTTGAGGTACGGGCTGTCCAACCCCTTCTTCTTGAGCTTCGCCACGGCATCGTTCACCGCGTCCTCCAGCGCGAGCACGCGCGCCGCGCGGTCCCGGCGGACCTCCAGCGCCGCCGGCAGCTTCGCGTCCAGGAACGCCTCCACGCGCGCGATCGCCGGGCGGAACGCGCCGCCCGCGAAGCGGCCGCGCTCCGCATAGCAGAAGCCCAGCGTCAGCAGCGCCGGCTCCTCGAACTCCGCCGCGAAGTCCTTCTCGGGGCGCGGATCCAGGGGCGCGATGGACTCGGCCAGCCGCGCCACCTCCAGCGCGCGCTCGCGCAGGTTGTGCGCCTTCTCCGTGTTCAGCAGCAGGATCCGCCGCGCCACCTCCTCCTCCGGGACCACGAGCGCGGCGATGGAGCGCGCGCCGAGCGAGCGCATCGCGGCGAGGCGGTGGTGTCCGTTCGGGGTCCAGTACTTCCCGTCGTCGGTGCGCACCGCGATCACGGGATCCAGGTAGCGGCCGAGCTTGTCGATGGCCGCGGCGAGCCGCTTCACGTGCGGCGCGGAGAGGTCGCGCTGGTAGGGCGTGGGCTCCACGAGCGCCACGGGCAGCGCGGCGAACACCTGCCAGTGGCCGCCGAGCGGGTCGCGGAACGCGGCCAGCGCCTCGCCGCCGTCCTCCGCCACGCGCCGCGCCAGCGCCTCCACGTCGGCCGGCGGCGCGCCGCCGCGCAGCTCGCGCGCGGCGAGCCCGCGCGACTCCGGCTCCGCCCCCTTCTTCCGCCGCTTCGCCGGGGCCTTCTTCTTCTCGGACTTCGGCGCGGCCATGGGTCCTCCCGCGGGTCAGTCGTGGTGGTCGGCGGGGCGGAGGTTCTCCGCGCCCTCGAGCCGGCCCACGAGGCGGGCGGGATCGTGGATCAGCACGGGAAGATGCTGCGGGCAGATCCACGCGCGGGCGCCGCGGTGCTCGAGGGCGACGAGCGGGGTGGCGTCGGAGTCGCGGTCGCAGGCGAGGCAGCGGGGACGATCGGATGGCATGGGCTCCCTCCGTCGGGGACGCAGGGAGGCTACCACGCCGGCGGCGTCAGCGGACCATCCGGTCCCGTACGAGGGAGACGAGCCGGTCGTAGCCGTCCAGGAATTGCCGCAGGGTGTGGACGCTGGCGCCGTACCCGGCGAACTCCTCGGGCGCGAGCCCCGCCTCGTCGTGCGCGGCGACGAACTCCGGGAAGCTCCCGCGGAGCGAGTCCAGCACGTCGTCCGCTACCGGCTCCTCCAGCGAGGGGCGTGGCGCGAGCGACGACGCCTCGAACCGCTTCCACCAGGCGTACGGGATGGACTGCACGATCCCCGGCCCGATCAGCTCGGTCCAGTGCAGCGGGTGGCGGTACGCGGCGGCGAGGAGCTTCGCACGGAAGCGACGGCGCACGAACACGCGATGCGCCTGCTTGAAGACGGCGATCCCGGCGCGGTGCGGGTGGGCGGGGTCGATGGCCACGCCGCGCTCGTCGGCGAGGCGGCGCACGTAGTCGTCCACGCGGCCGATCATGATCGTGACGTACGGGGCGAAGGAACCGGGGTCCCGGCCGGCCGCCGCCGCGCGCGCCACGCCGCGCTCCACCGCCTCGGCGCACGCCACGGCCTGCGCCACGGTGAACGACACGGTGGCGTTCGTGCGGATGCCGCGCGCCGCCAGCTCCTCGATGGCGGTCACGCCGGCGGCCGTGGCGGGGATCTTCACCGCGATGTTCGGGGCCAGCGCCGCCAGCCGCTCCGCGTGCTCCACCATGCGCCCGGCGTTGCGGTGCAGCCGCGGGTCCACCTGCGCGCACAACCACCCCGCGCGGCCGCCGGTCTTCCGGTGCGCCGGCGCGAGCAGCTTCGCCGCGTCCGTCACGACGCGCTCGATCAGCCGCCACGCCACGTCGTCCTCCGTGGCGCCGGAGTCGGCGCGCACGAGCCCGTCCACGACGGGCAGCCACGTGGCCGGCGCGGCCTCCACGGCCTGCCCCACGATGACCGGGTTCGACGTGGCGCCGACCGCGCCGATCGCCACCGCCTCGGCCAGCTCCGCGGCATCGCAGGAGTCGTTCCAGAACTCCACGCCGAGCGCGATCGTCCGCCAAAGGTTCGAGGCCGCGGCCACGGTCACACTCCCGCCGCGGCGCGCACGTGCTCGCGCCCGCGTCGCGCGTACTCGGAAGGCTCCGCCACGGCCGGATCCTGCTCGGCCTCGACCACCAGCCAGCCCGCGTAGCCGAGGCGCGCGAGCTCCGCGAATACCGCGTCGAAGTCCACGCCGCCCTCGGGATCGCCCGGCACCGTGAACACGCCGGATTTCACGGCGCGCTCGAAGCTGTGGCCTTCGGCGCGGGCGCGTTGCGCCACGGCCGGGCGCACGTTCTTCAGGTGCACGTGCGTCACGCGATCGCCCCAGCGGCGCAGCATGTCCAGGGGATCGGATCCGGCGAGCGCGAGGTGCCCGGAGTCGAACAGGAGCCCGGCGGTGCGCGCGCGCGTGAACAGGCGGTCCACGTCCTCGGCGTCCTGGATGACCGTTCCCGCGTGCGGGTGGTACGCCAGCGCCATGCCGGCGTCTGCGGCCAGCGCCGCGAGTTCGCCCAGCCCGCGCGCGAGCGCGGACATCGCCGCGTCGTCCAGGCGCGGGGCGGCGGGACCGAAGCGGAGCGGCGCCGCCCGGTCGGTGTACGTGCGACCGGAGCACTCCGCCACGATCGCCACGCGGCACCCGAGCGCGCCGAGGAGCGCGAGGTGCGCGCGGAAGCGCCGGCGCTCCTCGTGCACCGGGTTCTCGCGCAGGTGCAGGCTGTGCCACCCGGAGACGAGCGCGAGGCCGGCGGCGCCCAGCACGTCGCGCAGCGCCGCCGGATCGCGCGGGAGCTTGCGGCCCAGCTCGATGCCCGCGTAGCCGGCGGCGTGCGCCTCGGCGAGGCAGCGCTCCAGCGGGATGTCGTCGCCCAGCTCGTGGAAGTCGTCGTTCGTCCACGCGATGGGGTTGATCCCCACGCGGACGTTCCCGCCCAGCGCGTTCATCGCGTCCCCCCGTGCCAGCGGCGGGCGGCCGCGGCCTCCGTCCACCGGCGCCGCGCGGCGACCACCGCCGCGTCGCCCGACGTCTCCGCCACCGGGACGTCCCACCACGCGGACGACGGCACGGGCGGCCCCGCCTCCGTGCGCACGTGCACCACCACGCTCCGGTCGGCGGCGCGCGCGTCCGCGAGGGCCGCGGCGAGCGCGTCCGGCGTGTCCGCGCGCAGGCCGACCGCGCCGAGCGCGCGGGCGGCCGCCGCGTAGTCGATCTCCAGGAGGTCGCCGGCCAGCTCGCCGTCCGTGCGGCGCCGGAACTCGTTGCCGAAGGGGCGGCCACCGCAGCTCTCCTGCAGCGCGTGGATGCAGCGGTAGCCGCCGTTGTCGAACAGGACGACCGTGATCTTCGCGCCCTCCTGCAGCGACGTCACCAGCTCGGCGTGCAACATGAGCCAGCTGCCGTCGCCGACCAGCGCGAAGACCTCGCGCTCCGGGCGCGCCAGCTTCACGCCGAGCGCGCCCGCGATCTCGTAGCCCATGCAGGAGTAGCCGTACTCCGCGTGGTAGTCGCCGGCGCAGCGGGAGCGCCAGAGCTTGTGCAGGTCCCCGGGCAGCCCGCCGGCGGCGTGCACGATCGTGGCGTCCGCGCCGAGGTGCTCGCGCAGGATCCCGATGACCTCGGCCTGGGTGAGCCCGCGCCGGTCCGCGCGCGGCGGACGGACGACGGATCGCCACGCCTCCTCCCACGCGGCGCGCGCTGCCGCGATCGCGTGCGCGTGGTCGTCGGGCACGCGCCACCCCGCGAGCGCCGCGGCCAGCTCCTCCAGCGCCACCCTCGCGTCGGCGACCACGGGCAGCGCACCGAGCTTCGCCGCGTCGAAGGGGTCGAGCTGGATCGAGGCGAAGCGGACGTCCGGGTTCGCGAAGAGCGTGTGCGACGCGGTCGTGAAGTCCGAGAGGCGCGTGCCGGCGAGGAGCACGAGGTCGGCGGCGCGCGCGGCCTCGTTCGCGGCGGAGGTTCCGGTGACGCCGATCGCGCCGAGGCAGAACGGGTGGTCGTCGGGCAAGGCGCCCTTGCCGGCCTGCGTGACCGCCACCGGGATGCCGGTGCGGTCCGCGAGGGCGCGCAGCGCGCACGCCGCCCCGGCGTAGTGCACGCCACCGCCCGCCACCAGCAGCGGCCGCGCCGCCGACCGGAGCCGCGTCACGAGCGCGGCCAGCGCGGCGGCGTCCGGCCGCGGGCGCGACACGACGTGCACGCGATCCGCCAGGAACGCGGCCGGGAAGTCCCACGCCTCGGTCTGCACGTCCTCGGGCAGGCACACGACCACGGCGCCGGTCTCCACGGGGGACGCGAGCACGCGCATCGCCTCGGGCAAGGACGCGAGGAGCTGCTCGGGGCGCGTGATGCGGTCCCAGAAGCGCGCGACCGGACGGAAGCAGTCGTTGACGGAGACGTCGCCGGCGCCGCGCGCCTCGAGCTGCTGCAGCACGGGTGCGGGCAAGCGCGAGGCGAAGACGTCGCCGGGGAGGAGCAGCACCGGCAGGCGGTTGATCGTGGCGCCGGCCGCGCCGGTGACCATGTTCGTGGCACCCGGGCCCACCGAGGTGGTGCAGGCGATCGTGCCGAGGCGGTGCACGGCCTTCGCGTACGCGGCGGCGAGGTGCACCATGGCCTGCTCGTTCTTGGGCTGCAGGTAGGGCAGGTCCGCGCCGCCGCGCTCCGCGAGCGCCTGGCCGAGGCCCGCCACGTTGCCGTGGCCGAAGATCCCCGCGACCGCGCGCACGAGGCGATGGCGCTCGCCGTCGCGCTCGATCCACTGCCGCTTCAAGAACTCCACGATCGCGGAGGCCGCGGTGAGTCGGACCGTGTTCACGACGCGGGCCTCCATCCCTGCCGCGCGGGATCCAGGATCCACGCGTGCGCCGGCTCCGTGGCGAACCCCTCGTACGGCGCGTGCGGGAGGTGCCGCACCGCCCACAGGTACCAGAGTGCATAGCCCGGCGCGGCCGCCTGCGCGTGGGTGAGCCCGCCGGGGATGCGCAGCGTGTGTCCCGAGCGCACGCGGAACACGCGCTCGCCGCACTCCGCGTGCCCGTATCCCTCCGGCCGGTCCGTGCGGTAGTGGTACACCTCGCTCTGCGGGTGCGCGTGCGGCGGGTAGCTGGACCACTTGCCGGGATAGGTCACGACCTCGCCGAGCACCATGGCGGACGCGGGGCGCGCGGCGCGATCGAAGACCAGGCGCACCTCGCGCTCGCACGCGCCCTGCGCCAGCCCGCGGCCGCGGATCTCGCGTTCGCACTCGTCGGGCCGGAAGAGCCGCGGGGCGAAGGGACGCGGGTTCGTCGCGCGGAGCACGGCCCACTCGGACGGCTCCCGCGCGGAGACCGCAACCTCGGTGTCCGCGGGCACGTGCAGCGTCCACGGCGCCGCGTCGAAGAGCGAGTGCCGCGCCACGGCGGCGGCTGGGCCGCCGGCCGCCACGTCTCCCGCGCCCGCGAGGAGCAGCCACGCGCTCTCGCGGGGATCGCGCTCCCGTGCGGACTCCCCGGCGCGCAGCCGGCGCAGCTCCAGCGTGAGGCCGGGCGCGAACGCCGCGTCGTCCTCGGACACGAGCGTGACGCGGCCGTCGAAATCGCCGGGCGGCGGCGCGAGGAGGTCGTCCGCGTTCACGCCGCGCGCACCTTCGCGGCCACTTCGTGCACGGACACGGGGCGGCGCTCGCGCCAGGACCGGCGCGCGCACTCCGCCAGCTCGAGCGCGCGCAACCCGTCGTCGCCGTCGGGGCCCGGCGCGCGGCCTTCGCGCACGCAGCGCACGAACGCGGCCAGCTCCTCCACGTAGGACTCGCGGTACCGCTCCAGGAAGAACGGGAGCGGCGCCTCGCCGTGGCGTCCGTCCGCGTCCCATCGGCTCACCGTGGTCGGCGTCACGTTGCCGGAGAGCAGGCACCCGGCCGATCCGAACACCTCCACGCGCTGGTCGTAGCCGTAGACCGCGCGGCGCGAGTTGTCCACGAGGGCGAGGGCGCCGCCCGCGAGGCGCAGCGTGATGGCCGCGGTGTCCACGTCGCCTGCGCGGCCGATCGACTCGTCCACGAGCACGCTGCCCTCGGCGTACACCGTGTCCGCCTCGCGTCCGGAGACGAAGCGCGCCATGTCCAGGTCGTGGATGGTCATGTCCAGGAACAGCCCGCCGGATGCGCGCACGTACTCCGCGGGCGGCGGCGACGGGTCCCGGCTCGTGATGCGGACGAGATGCGGCGCGCCGATCTCGCCGGCGCGCACGGCCTCCGCGATGCGCCGGAACGACGGGTCCCAGCGGCGGTTGAAGCCGAGCTGCAGCAGCACGCCGGCGCGGCGCACGGCGTCCACGGCGGCGCGCGCGCGCTCGAGGTCCAGATCCAGCGGCTTCTCGCAGAACACGTGTTTGCCGGCCGCGGCCGCGGCCTCGAGCAGCGGGGCGTGCGTCTCGGTGGGGGACGCGAGGACGACCGCGTCCACGTCCGCCGCATCCAGCAGGCGGCGCGGGTCCTCCACGGGGCGGGCGCCCGGGCACGCGGCGGCCGCGGCGCGCGCGGCGTCCGCGCGCGGGTCGGCCACCGCCACGACGCACGCGCCCGGCACGAGGTGCGCCAGGTTCTCCGCATGCCGGCGTCCGATGCGTCCCGCGCCGGCCACCCCGATCCGGATCCGCTCCACCGCCGCCTCCCCCCGGCGCTGCGCCGGCTTGCCAGGGAGGGATCGGCAGAACGCCGCCCGGCGGTTAGCGGCCGGGCGTCAGGCTAGTGGTGGCCGCCGCCATGGCCCCCGAACAGGGTCCACGCCGTGCCGAAGATGGCCGCGCCCAGCAGCAGGATGAATCCCAGCTGGATCGCGTAGGCCAGGACCACGACCGCCACCGCGCGCCCCGTGGAGCGGTAGTCCAGCGCCTGGCGGACCGCGATGACGAACGCGGCGAGCATCCAGACCGCGGCGATCACGTTGACGAGCCAGCCGAGGACCGGGATCCCGCCGAGGACGCGGAGGATCCCCGGGGAGGCGGCGAAGCCCGTCGTGCGCAGCAACTCGCCCAGGTTCGACTGCGTGGTCGCCTCCGGCAGGAGCTTCGTTCCGAGGATGTGGCAAAGGAACGCCCAGACCACCCAGCCCAGGAGCGCGAGGAACAGCCCGCCGAAGGGGCCGAAGCCGCCGCCGTCGTCCCCGATCGACCCGATCGCGGCTGCCACGGCGGAGATGGCCACCACCGCCACCGCCTGCCCCGTGGCCGCGGGATCCGACTCCACTTCCTCGTACAGCGTCGTGTCCAGCTTCGCGGCGCGGATCATCCGATCGATCAACCCTGCCATCGCATCACCTCCCGGGAATGCCGTCTCGTGTCCGCGCAGGATGCCCCAGGCGCGCGGGGAGGTCCACCGGCGGGCGCCGGGCGCGGCCCCTGGCGCCGGGCCGGGGGCGGTCGTATCTCAGGGGGACCATGACGGAACCCGCCCCCACGAACGGCGCCGGCCCGGGCCGGCCCTGCATCCTGCCGCCCGGCGCGCCCGAATCCGGCGTGCTGGACGCCTTCTCCCACGCCGTGCGCGCGGTGGTGGACGCCGTCTCGCCGGCCGTCGTCAGCCTGGAGGTGCGCGGCGTCGACGCCCGCGGCCGGCCGCGGGGCGGTTCCGGATCGGGCGTGGTGTTCGCTCCGGACGGCTACCTGCTGACGAACAGCCACGTGGCCTCGGACGCGCGGGAGATCCGCGTGACGTTCGCCGACGGCGAGACGCGGATCGGCACCCTGGTGGGGGACGATCCGGCCACGGACCTCGCGGTCGTGCGCACGTCCGGCGGCGGGGTCCCGCACGCGCAGTTCCAGGAGACCGGCCCGCTGCGTCCGGGGGAGCTGGTGATCGCGATCGGCAGCCCGCTCGGGTTCGACGCCAGCGTCTCGACCGGCGTGGTCAGCTCGTCGGCGCGCTCGCTCCGCTCCCGCGAGGGCCGGCTCATCGACAACGTCATCCAGCACACGGCGCCGTTGAACCCGGGCAACTCGGGAGGGCCGCTCGTGGATTCGCGCGGGCGCGTGGTCGGCATCAACACCGCGATCATCGCCGGCGCGCAGGGGATCGGCTTCGCCGTGTCCGCCGCCACCGCGCACTGGGTGGTGACGCGGCTGATGACGCGCGGGCGGGTGGAGCGCTCCTGGCTGGGGCTCGCCGGCTCCGACCGCGACGTGCCGCGACGCCTCACGCGCCACCTCGGCCGCACGCTGGAGGGCGCGGTGGCGGTGGCGTCGGTGGATCCGTCCGGGCCGGCGGCCGCGGCGGGCCTCTTCCGGGGCGACCTGCTGGTCACGATCGACGGCCGCGAGATCGGCTCCGTGGACGACCTGCACCGCTTCCTCACGGACTGGCCGCCGGGCCTGCCGGTGGGCGTGGAGGTGGTGCGCGGCGGGGAGCGCGTGCCGCTCACGCTCGTGCCCGCGCCGCTCCCGTCCCGCGAGCGGCACTGACCGTCCCGGCGCGGCGTTCCCGGCGCTTTCCCCCGCGCGGCGCCGGACGTATGCTCCCGGCAAGAACCCCGTTCCCTTCCGCAGGAGAGAGAACCCCATGACCGCATCCCGCCCGCTCGTTCGCGCCGGCCTCGTCGCCGCCGCGATCGCGCTGTTCGCGGCGTCCGCCGTCGCGAAACCGAAGATCACGAAGCAGGACGACCTGCCGCGCCACACGTACAAGATCGAAGGCACGGTGACCGAGCTGGTCACGTCGCCGGAGAAGTTCGCCCCGTTCGCGGCCGCCGTGCGGAAGAACCTGGAGGCCGACCTGGCCGGGTACGACATCGAGGATCGCACCACGCTGCAGGGCATCCACGGCACGCTCCTCGCGCTGGACCAGCTCGACGGGAACTGGGACGCCGCGATGGAGCGCGTGAAGCTCATCCGCGAGCTGGAGAGCAAGCCGGCGCAGAAGCTCGTGACCGGCCTCACGGTGGAGTCGCGGATCGCGGCGGCCAACGCCACCGGCGCCATGACGGGCCCGGCCTTCGCCGAGGCGTTCGGCAAGGAGTACGAGCAGCGGATCGCCGCGCTGCCGTGGAAGGACGTGCAGGACATCCTGCAGCAGACGAAGGGCCAGATGGAGATGCTCTCCCCGGCGCTCATCATGGGGCTGGTGAAGGAGCAGCTGGATCCCATGGTGGCCGCGTCGGGCGGGGAACTCGGCGGCGGGCCGGCGAACCAGGTGGTGGGCATCCGCAGCACGCTGGAGGTGGTCCTGCCGCTGAAGGACGCCATGGTGGGCGCGCTGGCATCGGTGGTGGCGGCGAACAACGAGGAGAAGGTGGACATCTGGGCGGCCCGGGAGCTGGATCTCTCCGGGCGCAAGGACCTCTCGCCCGTGCTCGTGGCCATCTGGGACTCCGGCACGGACGTGGACGTGTTCAAGGACCGGATGTGGACGAACAAGAAGGAGACCGCGAACGGCAAGGACGACGACGGCAACGGCTTCGTCGACGACCTGCACGGCATCGCCTTCGACAAGCACTCGCTCCCGATCACCGGGCACCTGTGCGACATGTCCGAGGCCACGCGCCCCGTGGCCGAGCTGCAGGAGTCCGTGGAGGGGCTGTTCCACATGCAGGCCGCCATCGAGTCCGACAAGGCCACGGCCCTGCGCGCGAAGATGGCCGCCATGGGCCAGGACGACGTGAAGCCGTTCATGGAGGACCTGGCGCGCTACACGATGTATTCGCACGGCACGCACGTGGCGGGGATCGCGCTGGACAAGAACCCCGCGGCCACCGCCATGTACTGCCGGTTCGAGGCGGACGTGGAGATGATCCCCGAGCCGCCGACGATGGAGGACGCGAAGAACCAGGCGAAGGCGTCCAAGGACATCGTGAACTACTTCAAGAAGCACGGCGTCCGCGTGGTCAACATGAGCTGGGTGATCCCGCGCTCCGGGATCGAGTCCGCACTCGAGGCGAACGGCATCGGCACGCCGGAGGAGCGCAAGAAGATGGCCCGCGAGCAGTTCGACGTGATGAAGAAGGGCCTGGAGGCGGCGTTCAAGAGCGCGCCGGAGATCCTCTTCGTGGGCGGCGCGGGCAACTCCGACAACGACGTGGAGTTCGACGAGTTCATCCCGCCGATGTTCGTGCTGCCGAACCTGATGATCGCGGGCGCGGTGGACGGCGCGGGCGACGCCACCACGTTCACGAGCTTCGGCCCCACGGTGAACGTGTACTCGAACGGCTTCGAGGTGGAGAGCTACGTGCCGGGCGGGGACCGCGTGAAGTTCTCGGGGACGTCGATGGCGTCGCCGAACGTGGTGAACCTGGCGGCGAAGCTGATCGCCATGGACCCGAAGCTCACGCCGAAGGAGACCATCGCCCTGATCCTGGACGGCTGCGACAAGAAGCAGGAGGGCGACCGGACCCTGAACATCATCAACCCGAAGCGCTCGGCCGAGCTGCTGAAGGAGCGGCGCGGGAAGGCGTAGCGACGACCGGCCTTCGGGCCGTGTGACGACGAAGGGCCCCGCCGGGCGACCGGTGGGGCCCTTGCCTTCCGGGACCCGCAGTCCTGCGACGCTGTGCGCCGCCCCCCCGGTTGGCGTGTGCGTCCCCAGCGATGGGGGAGCTGCCGCGCACGCGGGAAGCGGGATTGGTCCGAGCCCACCGCCACGGCGCGATGGATCACGCGCACCGACGATTCGCGGTCAAGCCCCTCCGGTTCGACACGGGCCGCACGTCACCGGAGACGAACCACACGCCGCGTGCCGGTGAGGCCCGGCCCGTCCAGCCGCAGGAAGTAGACACCCGCCGCCGTGGCCTGCCCGCCCGCGTCCCGGCCGTCCCAGCCGACCGCATAGGACGCCGGCGCCGGGGCCTGGATGACCCTCTCCAGGATGCGGCGACCCGCCAAGTCGTACACGTGGAGCCGGTAGGCCCCCACTGCACCCGAGGCCACATCCAGGGTCAGCGTGACCCCGTTGCTTGTGGGGTTCGGCAGCGGCGGGCCGAGGACGGTCGCTGGCGGCGGCGGGATCGGCTCGGGCTGCTCGCACCCCACGGGCAGTGCCCCGATCAGGCCGCACGGACCGTTCGGGCCGCACGGCGAGCCGGGCTGCAGCGTGTAGGTTCCCCCCGGCGGGGGGACGCAGAAGAGCGGGTCGGCGGAGAAGTTCCCGTCGATGCCTTCCATCCCCGCCAGCGCGCCCACCCAGTCGCCGCCGGGGTTGCCGAAGATGTTCGAGCACGTGATCGTGACCGGTGACGGTGGGTAGCAGTCGATCGCATTCCCGAAGCGGGAGAATGCGAAGACGTTCTGCTCCACGGTCAGCAACCCACTACGATACATGAACACGGCGCCCCCTCGACCATTGGATGGCGCCCCATTGTCGACGAAGGTGCAGTGCTGCAGGGTCAAGCCGGGACTCCAAGACATGGCGATTGCACCACCGGAAGCCCCGGTCGCCACATTCCCTGAGAACACCGACTCGACCACTGTCAGTTGGCACTGGTCTGCGAGAATGCCGGCCCCCCATCCGCCCTCGTTTTCAGAGAAGACGCACCGCTGAAGGAGGGCCGGCGCATGCCAGAACAACAGGGCCCCGCCAATGATAGGCCCCCCGGCCCCTCGGAAGCCGATCCCCGTTACCCGCGACACACTGTCGATGAACTGAAAGCGCAATGACTGACGACTCCCCTGGCCATCGAGGACGCATGTCGCAGGATCCCCGGAGGCCGAGCGAAGCGTGAGTCCCTTGCCTTCGATCAGGACGTTCGTGTTCCCGGAGCCTCGGAACACGCCATCCATGAGCACAATCTCGTCCCCCTCGAATGCCGCATCCACCGCTTCCTGAATCGTGAAGTAGGTGCCGGTATAGTCCGGATGAACGGTGAGCACTTCTGCCCGGGCCGGCAGAGTTACGACGAGAGCGAGCGTGAGGACGCGCAGCCAGTGGACTGTGCCTCGACCCACGTCCCGCGATCCACTCACGTCCCGCGGTCCCCTACCTCACGAGAATGAACTTCACGGTTGCGACATCAGGAACGGCCCTCGTTCACCGGAGGCGAACCACACGCCTCGTGTCGGTGAGGCCCGGCCCGTCCAGCCGCAGGAAGTACACGCCGGCGGGCGTGGCTTGCCCGCCCGCGCCCCGGCCGTCCCAGCCCACCGCATAGGACGCCGGCGCCGGAGCCTCGATGACTCTCTCCAGGATGCGGCGACCCGCCAGGTCGTACACGCGGAGCCGGTAGGCCCCCACTGCACCCGAGGCCACATCCAGGGTCAGCGTGACCCCGTTGCTTGTGGGGTTCGGCAGCGGCGGGCCGAGGACGGTCGCTGGCGGCGGCGGGATCGGCTCGGGCTGCTCGCACCCCACGGGCAGTGCCCCGATCAGGCCGCACGGACCGTCCGGGCCGCACGGCGAGCCGGGCCGCAGCGTGTAGGTTCCCTCCGGCGGGGGGGCGCAGAAGAGCGGGTCGGCGGAGAAGTTCCCGTCGATGCCTTCCATCCCCGCCAATGGACCCACCCAGTCGCCGCCGGGATTGCCGTAGATGTTCGAGCACGTGATCGTGATCGGCGACAGGGGATCGCAGTGGATGGCATTCCCGAAACGCGAGAACGCGAAGATGCTCCGGTCGACTGTCAGTGGCCCGCTGCGGTACATGAAGATCGCACCTCCCTGACCGTCGAGGGGTGCCCCGTTGTCCACGAAGGTGCAGGCCCGGACGTCGAGACTACCCGAGAGCACGGCGATGGCACCTCCCGGAGACCATGTCGCCAAGTTCCCGATGAAGGCCGTCTCCTCGACGGTCACGTGACACGTCTGGACCACGAATGCTGCTCCTCCCAGGCTCTCATTGTCGGAGAACACACATTGGCTTATGAGACCTGGGGCCGTTCGAAGCAGTATCGCGCCGCCAACTGCCGGTCCTCCACCCCCGCGAAATCCAATTCCCACGATTCGCGTCGAATCACCGATGAACTCGAACGCCAGGCACTGCCGATCCCCCTGACCATCGAGGATGCAAGCCGACGGGTCGCCCGACGCCGAGCGAATCGTGAGGACCTTGCCGACGACCAGGACGTTCGTGTTTCCGGCCCCACGAAACACGCCATCGGTAAGGACGATCTCGTCTCCGTCGGCTGCCGCATTCACTGCCTCCTGAATCGTGAAGTAGGTGCCGGTATAGTCCGGATGAACGGTGAGCACCTCTGTCCGGGCCGGCAGAGCTACGACGAGAGCGAGCGCGAGGACGCGCAGCCAGTGGACTGTGCCTCGACCCACGTCCCGCGCTCCACTCACGTCTCGCGGCCCCCTACCTCACGAGAATGGACTTCACGGTTGCGACATCAGGACCAGCGGTCGCGTGGATGAAGTACACACCGGATGCGGCCTTGAGGCCGTCCGCGCCGCGGCCATCCCATGCTGTCGAGTGTCTCCCAATCGTTGCCGGCCCATCAATCAGCTTCCGGACCAAACGACCGGTAGCGTTGTACACCGACACAAGCACGTGCGCCTCCTTGCTCAGCGAGTAGGTGATCAGAACGCCATCTGCCGTGGGGTTCGGCCGCGGGGCCTCGAGCAGGAGAGGCAGCGGCAACGATCCCCCTGAGATCGTGCTCACGCTCGTCTCCGCGCCAAAGAAGTCCGCCTCGGCGACGTGATGCGAGTCGACGGCACCGTCCCCCACCTGGGTGAAGGTGCCTCCGAGGAAGACCGCTGGCCATGCGACGGCGCCAGCCAAGCCGATCCCACCGAGGGCGTCCTCGTGAAAGGCCTCCCACTCGCCCGATGCGAAGGAGAAGCGGGCGAAGCCTCGAGATTGGGAAGGAAGGACACCGCGCCGGGTCAGCACTTGATCGAAGTCGCCAACCGCGTAGAGGTGGTCGCGTGTAGCGAGCAGCTGGTGGATCACGGCGCTGCTGTTCTGAGCGGACGTCATGGGACCCGGATGCGGATACGTTCCCGGAACGAGCGGGCCCCATCCGCCCGGAGCGCTGCCGCCCACGTACGAGACGAGCACCGGGGAC
The DNA here is from genome assembly GCA_964571855.1 of uncultured Gemmatimonadota bacterium. Classification (GTDB taxonomy): domain Bacteria; phylum ARS69; class ARS69; order ARS69; family ARS69; genus CAYYFX01. Next base: position 152,632 of record CAZNDO010000003.1, on the reverse strand, counting down.
TCCTCGTACCCCTGTCCGTCCTCGGTGCCGAAGTCACCCGCGGCGTACACGATCAATCCCTGGTCCAGGGCCATCGCGTCGTTGGTCTGGACCATAGTGTACACCGGCGCGCCCACCGGAAGGCCTTCGAACGAACCGTCCGAGGGGTCCAGCCATGCGCAGTTCTGCACCACGTAGGCCGTCTCCGTGTTGAACAGGAAGTGGAAGCGCCCCCCAATGATCACCGCCCGATCGAGCGGCCGACCCGGCGCGTTCACCTCCAGGATGGCGTCGACCGCGCCCTGCGAGAAGCCGTCCTGCTCGACGTACCAGACCTCCGACGTGATCGGGTACCCGAACGGCTGCCACCGCTCGTTGAACTGCGCCGAGGGGTCGTACTGCGCGAGGCCGTGCAGGTCGCCGTTGCCGGGGGTCCCGGTGCCGCGGAAGTCGCCGGCCACGAGGAACTTGCCGCTCTCGCCCCAATGCTCGATCGCGCGGACCTCCATCGCATACGGGCTTGTCACCGGCGGTGCGTCCGTGTACGCGCTGGAGTTCGCGACGACAGCCAGCGGCTGACTTGGATCGTCGCTGCCAACCAGAAGCGCCCCACTCGACGGGCTCTGGTCCGCCGCCAAGTACGCGTACGAACCGGAGAGCGCGGAGAGGGTGTTCCAGAGGCTCGGTATGTCCCAGGCTGTTGACAGTGCGCCGCTGCTCCTCGAGATCGTCAGCCGCGCCAGGTTCGGCACGGTCAGGCCGTCCACCGCGGAGAACGCACCACCCACGATCAGCGTGTTGGGGTTTGACGCGAGCGCTCGGATCAGCGTGACGTTCCCGTTCGCGCCCTTGCCGCAGCCGGGCTCGTCGTAGTCCTCCGACCACTCGAACGGCAGCCCACCCGTCGACTCTCCCGAGAGCATCATGGGGCCTGCGCCGCAACCGAGCGGCGCACCGGTCGTGTCGGGGTCGCTCCCGTTCGACGAGAACCCCGCCACACGTGGAACGAACTCGTACGTGTACGCCGTCGTGTCGCAGGAGACGAGGACGATCTCGTCCATCCCGTCCGACGGGCCCAGGTAGAGGTGGCCTCCCGAGCCCGCCGAGTCCCAGACGGTGATCGTGCCCAGAAGGGCGTCCACGTCGCTTCCGGTCGGGCAGCCCCCGATTCCCAGCAGCAACCGCGGGAACGTCCCCGCGTTGACGATGCCGCTTGCCGGCGAGAAGCCGAAGGCGACGATGTCGCCCTCGAGCGTCGCGTCGAGGGCGGAGGCGCCCTGCTCCGAGCAGTTGAGCCACAAGTACAACGTGTCGATGCCCACGGGCGTCATGGAGACGTTCGCGTGGGGATCGGAGTCGCTCATGCTGAGCGTGAGGTCGTAACCGGCCCGGACCCCGCACGGGATCAGGAGCGGCAGAGTACAGGCAAGACACGCGAGGCGACCGAGATTCGATCTCATCTTCCAGTCCCTCCCGGCGGGGCGCGACGTTCCGGCGCCGGAATGCGTCGCGTGCCGCGGCCCGGTAGCAAGTTGCACACTTGGCAGGTCCCTCCTGCGAATCCAGATCACTTGCTCCGTGCCACTCTTGTAGAACAACGAAGGGGGGGGGGATCAAGCGGATTCAATGCGAGCTGACGGATATCAGTTTGGCAATTGTCACTCGGCGGAGGTGCCACAAGATGTTGTCGTGCAACGGGGTCATCGGCCCGCCGGCGTGTGGAGACGGTGAGTCTCCCGCTTCGGAGAGTCCGGGCTTCTCGGGAACCGGACTACGACCCCCGGTGGAGAGTCGTACCGGCCGGCTGAGGGGGCGACGACGAGCGGACGAGAGAGTCCCGGGATACGCGCCGTTGCCCCGTCGACGTTCAGGGAGTCCGAGGCAGTCCGCCGCCGGCTTCACGGAGGCCGGGCGCCGCCGTCCGCCCGACGGGGCGATCCCCCGGCCGTTGACACCCCCCGGGGGCGTGGCTACGTTCCTGATCCCGTTCACCCCCATTCCGCGAGCAACCCCGGATGAGCACACCCGTGCCCCGCCCGCGTCGGTCGCGCTCCGCCGCCGTCCTCGGCGTGCTGCTCGGCGGCGTCGCGCTCCGGCCGGCGGCGGCCGCGCCGCCCGCGTTCCTGGACCCGGACGACATCCGGCCCGGCATGCGCGCCACGGTGAAGACGGTCCTGCAGGGCACCGCGATCACGGATCTCACGGTGGAGATCCTCTCGGTGGTGCACTCCACGGGCCCCGGCCAGGACCTCATCCTGGCGCGCGCGCTCGGCGAGCCGCTCGAGTCGCAGGGGGTATCGCAGGGGATGAGCGGCAGCCCGGCCTACGTGGACGGGAAGCTGCTCGGGGCCGTGTCCACCGCGTGGTCCTTCGCGAAGGAGCCGCTGCTCGGCATCACGCCGGCGCGGCAGATGCAGGCCGAGGCCGCGCGCGGCGCGCACGACGCGCCGCCGCCCGCGAAGCCCGGCCCGCGCGCCACGCCGCTGGACCCGCGCCGCGCGCCGCCGGCGCCGGCGGCGGACCGGCGCGGCATGGCGCCCATCGGCGCGCCGCTCGTGCTCTCCGGATTCGATTCCCGCGTGGTGGCGCTCGCGGCGGACTGGCTGTCCCCCTGGGGATTCACCGTCACGGAGGGCGGGACCGCCGGGCGCACGCAGAAGGGCGGCGCCATCGAGCCGGGAGCCACGCTCGGCGTGCGCCTCGCCGGCGGCGACGTGGACATGACCGCCATCGGCACCGTGACCTGGGTGGACGGGGACCGCGTGCACGGGTGGGGGCATCCGTTCTTCCAGGCGGGCGACGTGGAGATGCCGCTCGTCACGGGCTACATCCACGCGGTGGTTCCCAGCCAGGCGATCTCCTTCAAGATGGGCTCGGGCGGCGACGTGGTCGGCACGATCACGAACGATCGCCGCTCCGGGATCTCCGGGCGGCTCGGCCGCATGCCGCGCCTCACGTCCTTCGACCTCGTGATCCGCGACGCGGACGGCGGCGAGACGAAGCACCACTTCGAGCTCCTGCGCGACCGTCACCTCGGTCCCGTGCTGGTGGGACTCGTGGCCTCCAGTTCGCTGCTCGCGAGCGAGGGCCTGATCGCGGACGAGACCGTGCGGTTCCGGCAGCGGCTCGTGCTCGAGGACGGGCGGGACACGGTGGTCGAGACCATGTTCACCGGGGAGCAGACCGTGGAGCAGATCGCCACGCTGCTCTCGCAGGCCACCACGGCCATCGCGCAGAACCCGTTCGAGGACGTGAAGGTGGACCGCATCGAGGCGGAGATCGTGCTGGAGCCGGGCATCCGCGCGAGCTTCCTGACGGACATCACGCTGGACGACGACACGCCGCGCCCCGGCGACACGCTCACCGGCACGTACGCGCTGCGCGACTTCCGCGGCGGCCGGAGCCTGCACCGCTTCCACATCCCGCTGCCCGACGACGCGCGGGAAGGCCGGTACCTGCTGCTGCTCGCGGACGCCGCCACCGCCGAGGAGTACGAGGCGGAGCGGGACCCGCGCTCCTACCGTCCCGAGACGCTGGACGAGCTGCTGGAGCGGATCCGGCGCCTCGCGCGCACGGACGCCGTGCACGTGCACCTGTACCGGCAGTCGCAGGGCGTGCAGATCGACGGACGTCCGCTGCCGGACCTGCCCGCGTCCGCGCTGTCCATGATGGGCGGCGCCGCGCGCAGCGGCGTGGCGGAGGACCTGCCCGCGGAGATCGTCCACCGCGAGGCGGCGCCGGCCGGCGCGTTCGTGCAGGGCGGGCATACCATCCTCTTCGAAGTGCGGAAGGAGAAGCCGTGAAGCGAAGGCTCCTCGCGGCGGCGGCAGCGGTGGCAGCGGTGTTGGCGGCGACGCCGGACGCGGCGCGCGCCGTGTCGCCGAAGTACTGGATCGCGGACACCGCCGAGGACTTCCTCAAGGGCGAGACGAAGGGCGTGTCCGTCACGAGCGACGGCGCGATCACGCTCGCCCCGCGCGTGGACACGCTGGCCGAGCCGGACGCGCCGTACCTTTGGGACGCGGCGGCGGACGGCAAGGGACACGTGTACGTGGGCACGGGCGACGAGGGCTGGGTGGTCCGGGTCACCGGGACGCGCGCGGAACCGTTCTTCCAGTGCGCGGCGATGGAGGTCCTGAGCCTCGCCGTGGCGAAGGACGGCACCGTGTTCGCCGGCACGGCGCCGGAGGGCTTCGTGTACCGCATCCGTCCCGACGGCCAGGGCCGGCTGCTCTTCGACGCGCCGCAACCGTACGTGTGGGACCTCGCGATCGGCGCGGACGGCAAGCTGTACGCCGGGGCGGGGCCGCGCGCGGCGCTCTGGCGCATCGACCCGGCGAGCGGGGACGCCGAGCTGGTGGGCGAGCCCGCGGACAACCACGTGGTGTCGGTGGCGGCGGATCCGGGCGGGCGCATCCTGTTCGGCACCGAGGGCCGCGGGCTGGTGGGCGCGGTGGAGAACGGGCGGATGCGCGTGCTGCACGACTGCCTCGAGGGCGAGGTGGCGGCCGTGGCCGCGGCGTCGGACGGCGCCGTGTGGGCGGCCGCGGCCGCCGCGGCCGACGCGCGCGAGAACGCCACGGCCGACGCGCCGGACTCCACCGCGGACGGCAGCGCGAACCCCGACGGCTCGGATCCGGGCGACGACGACTTCGCGCACTTCTTCCGCGTGACCCCGGAGGACGACGGGAAGGGCGTGGTGTACCGCATCGACGCCGAGGGGAACGCGCGCCGCGTCTGGGAGTCCGGCCAGGGCGCCGTGCTGCACCTGCTGCCGCTGCCGGGCGGCGACGTGCTGGCCACCACCGGCGACGAGGGACGCGTGGTGCGCGTCTCGCCGGACGGCCGGGCCGCGCTGCTGCTGGACGCGGACGAGGACCACGTGGTCTGCGCGGTGGAGGACCCCGCCCAGGACGCGTGGATCCTCGCCACCGCGGGGCCGTCGCGCGTGCTGCGGATGTCGGCGGCCGCGCGCGAAAGCGGCACGTACGAGTCCCAGGTGCTGGACGCGGGACGTCCCGCGCGCTGGGGACGCCTGGACTGGACCGGCGAGACCGCGGGCGGGCGCGTGGCCTTCGCCGTGCGCACCGGGAACACGGACGAACCGGATCCGTCGTGGACGCCGTGGTCCGACGACGTGAGCGCGGCCACGAACACGCTGGACCGCTCCGGCGCCCGCTTCCTGCAGTGGCGCGCGGTGCTGTCCGGGGGCGGCGCGTGGGCCGCCACGGTGCGGCGCGTGCGCGTGTCGTCGCTGGAGAACAACGTGGCGCCGGTCGTGGACAAGGTGGAGGTGATCCCGTCGGGCACGCGCTTCTACGACGAGGAACCGGACGCGCGCCCGCGCCCGCTGTACCAGCAACTGCCGGGCGGCGTGAGCGTGCAGTACGCGTTCGACGCCGCGCCCGGGAAGTTCCCGCCGGAGCAGCGCGCGCCGTGGACCCAGGGACTGCGGCAGATCCGGTGGCAGGGCGTGGACCCGAACGGCGACGAGCTGGTGTACGAGCTCGCGTTCCGCCGCGAGGACGAGACGGAGTGGAAGACGTTCGGCGAGGAGGTGGAGGGGACGAGCTGGACCTTCAACTCCAACGGCGTCCCGGACGGGCCGTATGCGGTGCGCGTCACGGCGTCGGACCGCCGCGCGAATCCCTACGACGAGCGGACCACGTCGCGCGAGAGCGAGCTCTTCCTCGTGGACAACACGCATCCCGCGTTCCGCGAGATCGAGTGGACGCGGGAGGGCGCGAAGGTCCGCGTGACCGGCATCCTCGTGGACGAGCTGTCCGACGTGGTGCGGCTGGAGACCTCCGTGGACGGCGGGGACTGGCAGGACCACCCGCCGGCGGACGGCATCTTCGACGCCCCGTCCGAGCGCGTGGACGTGACGGTGGAGGTGGAGGGGACGAAGGAGCACTCCATCCTGCTGCGCGGCATGGACCTCGCGGGCAACATCACGGCCACGCGGGTCCTGGTGCGTCCTTGAGCCCGGACGCCGCCGGGCCGGTGCCGGCCCGGCGGCCCGCGGTCCTCCTGGACCGCGACGGCACGCTGAACGTGGACCTGGCCGAGGGCGTGCAGTGCGTGGAGCACTTCCGGCCCATCCCGGGAGCGTTCGAGGCGGTGGGCCGGCTGTGCCGCGCGGGCTGGCCCGTGGCCGTCGTCACGAACCAGTCGATCATCGCGCGCGGGTGGGCGGACGCCGCCGTCGTGGACGCCATCCACGAGGAGTGCCGGCGCCTCGCCGCGGCGCACGGCGGCCGCTTCGACGGCTTCCATGTATGCCCCGACCTGCCCTCCTCCGACAGCCCGCGCCGCAAGCCCCACCCGGGAATGCTGTTCGAGGCGGCCGAGCAGCACGGCTACGACCTGTTCCGCTCCTACATGATCGGGGACTCCCCGGGCGACCTCACGGCGGGCCGCGCCGCCGGTGCCACGCCGCTCCTCGTGCTCACCGGGAAGGGGTGGCGCACGCGGGAGGAGCGCGGGCACCCGGCGGACCGCACGTTCGCGGATCTCGCGGAGGCGGTAGACTGGATCCTCGCCAAGCGCGGGGGGTGAGATGACGGACCGGGAGGTGGGCCTCTCGATCGTCGTGCCGGCGTACCAGGAGGAGGCGCGGATCCGCCGTGCGCTCGAGACGCTGGCGGCGTTCCTGCGCGCGCGGGGGGAACCGTTCGAGGTGCTCGTGGTGGATGACGGCAGCCGGGACGCAACGCCGGCGCTGGTGGAGGAGTTCGCGCGCGGCCGCGAGGGGTTCGCGCTCGTGCGCCTGCCCGCGAACCGCGGCAAGGGCGCCGCCGTGCGCGAGGGGCTGGCACGGGCGCGCGGGGCGCGGGTGCTCTTCACGGACGCGGACCTCTCCACGCCGCTCGAGGAGCTGGACGCGCTGGACCGCGAGCTGCGCGACGGGGCGGACTTCGTGCTGGCGTCGCGCGGGCTGGCCGGGTCGCGGCTCGAGGTGCGGCAGCCCTGGTACCGCGAGCGGATGGGGAAGATCTTCAACGGCATCGTGCGGCTGCTCACCGGCATCCCGTTCCGGGACACGCAGTGCGGCTTCAAGCTGCTGCGCGGGGACGCGGCGCGCGCGCTGGCCGGCGAGATGCGCGAGGACGGCTTCTCGTTCGACGTGGAGCTGATCCTGCTCGCGCGGCGCCGCGGCCTCGCGCTGCGCGAGGTCCCGGTGGCCTGGCGCAACGACACCGGCAGCCGCGTGAATCCGGTGTGGGACTCCGCGGCGATGCTCGCGGCCCTCGTGCGGATCGTGCGGCGCACCGGGAGGTACCGGTGAGCGGGACGGGCGCGGAGGCGCCGCCCCTGGCGCTGCCCGTGCGCCGCGGCGAGGCGCGGCTCGTGGCGGCGCTGCTCGCGGTCTTCGTGCTGCTGGCCGGGACGTCCATGCTCCGCAAGAACCCCACGTTCGACGAGACCGCGCACCTCGCCGCGGGGATCTCCTACGTGCAGACGGGGGATTTCCGCATGAACGCGGAGCACCCGGTGTTGCCGAAGCTGCTGGCCGGCGCCGCGGCATCGCTCTCCGGCGTGCGCGCGGACACGACCGCCGCGTCGTGGGCGAAGAAGGAGCAGTGGGACTTCGCGCGGGAGACTCTGTACGGCGAGGGGCGGGACTGGCGCACGATCCTCCTCTTGGGTCGGCTGCCCATGGTGCTGCTGGGCGCGGCGCTCGGCTTCCTCGTGTGGCGCTGGGCGCGGGACCTCGCCGGCCCGGAGTCCGCGGCGGTGGCGCTGGCGCTGTACGCGTTCTGCCCGAACATGCTGGCGCACACGCGGCTCGTGACCACCGACGTGCCCCTGACGCTGTGCGTGGTGGGCACGGCGTGGAGCCTGTGGCGCGCGTGGCGCGGCGGCACGTTCGCGCCGCTGGTGGCGGCCGCGGCCTTCACCGCGCTCTCCATGGTCACGAAGTTCTCGGCGTTCTCCTACGGGCCGGTGTGGCTGGCGCTCGTGCTGCTGCCGTCCCCGAGGCGGTCCTTCGGCCGCGCCGTGGCGCATGCCGCCGGGTACCTCGCCGTGTCGTTCGTGCTGACCGAGGCGGCGGTGTTCCTGTGCTACGGCTTCGCGTGGGACTGGACCACCATGCGCGAGCTGGGGCTGGCGGGCCGCGGCGTGACCGCGGAGACGATGTCCGCGCTGCGGCGCGTGCCGCTCGAGATCATGGCATCCATCCCGTGGCCGTCGCGGGACTTCGCGCGCGGGATGAAGGACATCCTGCTGTTCACCGAGGCCGGGCACCCCGTGTACCTGCTGGGACGGACGTCGGACTCGGGGTGGTGGTGGTCGCCGCTCGTCACGCTGCTCGTGAAGATGCCGCTGCCGCTGTTCGTCCTGGCCGGCGCCGCGAAGCTGGAGTGCTTCCGGAGCGCGAAGGCGCGGCGCGCGGATCTTCTGTTCCTGTTCCTGCCGGCGCTCCTCGTGCTGGCCACGAACGTGGCCGCGAACCTGGGGCTCGGCGTGCGGCACCTCCTGCCCATGTTCCCGTTCGTGATGATCCTCGGCACCTGGACGCTGCGGTTCGGCTGGCCGGCGGGCGCGCCGCGGCGCGCGGCGCTCGCGCTGCTCGTGGCGTGGCAGATCGGCGGCGCCGCGTTCGCGTACCCGCACTTCCTGCCGTACTTCAACGAGCTCGCGCGGTTCGGCGGCGGCGGCGCGCGGATCCTGGGGGACTCCAACCTGGACTGGGGCCAGGACCTCTCGGCGGCCGCGGATCGGCTGCGGGCGCGCGGCGTCTCGCAGGCCATCCTCGGGTACTTCGGGACGGCCAGTCCCTTCGCGGAGGGGATCGAGTGGCAGGTGCTGCCGCCCACGCAGCGGGCGAAGTCGGCGGACCCGTGGGTGGTGCTGCCGACGACCGGGGAGCAGTGGCTCGTGCTCAGCACCACGAACCGGCAGGGCATCTACTACCGCGCACCCGGGGGCGGGCCGCCGTACCCGTGGCTCGACGGCGTGGAGCCGGTGGAGACCGTGGGGCACGGGACCATGGCGCTGTACGAGATCTCCGGGCTCGAGGAGGTGCAGAAGGGGCTGGCCGACGTCTACCTGCGGCACGGACTCGGCCTGGAAGCGGAGAACGCGCTGCGGCGCGCCCTGGGACGCGTGAGCTTCGACGCGGAGTCGCGGCGCAAGCTCGTGCGCATCTACGTGAGCCGCGGCGAGCTGGAGCGCGCGGACTCCACGATCGTGAACGGGCCCAGCCCGGACGTGGAGATGCTCCTGGAATGGCTGGACATCCGCAAGCGCATGGGCGACGCGGAGAAGGTCCGCGAGGGGTTCGACCGCGCGCTGCGCGGCTTCCCGCAGAGCGCGGAGCTGAAGAACGCGTACGCGTGGTGGCTGCAGGAGACGGGCGTGGACCTGGACGAGGCGCTGCGCCTCGCGAACGAGGCCGTGCACTGGGACGAGCGCGATCCGTACTACCTGGACACGCGCGGCATGGTGCACCTGCGGCTCGGCCATGCGGCGGACGCGCTGGCGGACTTCGACGCCGCGCTGGCCGCCGCGGGCGGCGAGCTGCCGGCCATCCGCTGGCACCGTGCGCTCGCGCTGGACCTCGCCGGCCGGACGGACGAGGCGGCGGAGGTGGCCGAGGAGCTGGCCGCGCGCGAGGACCTGGACGAGGAGCTGCGCGCCGAGGTCGAGACGTGGCTCTGGGAGACGGCGCGGTAGGTCAGAGCTGTGCCCGCACGTCCAGCTCGTGGGCCTTCCGGCCGCCCCGGACCAGCGCCGACTCCTCCATGCGTCCGGACACGAGCAGCTCGGCCAGCCGCACCGCCCGGTCCACCAATCCGCGCGCCCCGTCATGCAGCGTGCGGCTGTTCCGCACGTAGCGGACGTTGTTCTCCATGTCCTCCGCGCTCCATCCGCGCGAGTGGGCGATGTAGGGGAAGGGCGGGAGATGACAGCCGATCTCGGCGAAGAAGCCGAGCATGGCGCCCGCCACCGCCTGGACGTTGTCCTGGCCGCCCGTGATGATGAACACGGCGACCTTGTTCCGCATCAGTTGCCGGTTCGCCACGGTCTCCTGATTCTGGATGCAGTTCATCCGCTCGACCATCTTGTGGTACAGGCTGGACGCGGACCCCCAGCGGATGGGAGTGGCCACGAGCAGCACGTCCGCCCAGTGCACGAACGCCTCGTACACCTCCTCCATCCCGTCCGCGGGATCCATCTGGGTGATGGAGCACGGCCATGTGCACGCCCGCGCGGCCTTCGAGTAGTAGCCCTCGCAGTGCCGGAACCGCAGGCGATGCAGGTCGATGCGTCGCGTTTCGCAGCCCAGTTCCTCCCCGCGCCCCAGCGCGGTGGCGAGCAGGGCGTCGGACGTGGAGTAGCGAGGGTTCGCGGGATCCATTCCGGTCGTGGACACGCCCACGATCCGGATCGGCCCGGCCTCGCGGACCACCGGCCGCGCGAGGGGATGCGGGTCGTGCGGCTTCCTGGCGCGCGGCGTGGCGGATGCCAGGTCCACGAGCACCCGCCCCCCTTCCACCTTCACCCGGTAGCTCGGGACCTTGTCCTGCTCGTAGCCGGGCTCGCCTTCGCCGGTACGGCAGTGGAACTTCCAGCCGTGCCACGGGCACACGACGTACTCGCCGTCGAGACGTCCGTCGCCGAGCGGGCCCCCCACGTGGTTGCACACGCCGGAGATGGCGCCGAATGCGCCGTCGCGGAACGTGACGGCCACCGGCGTGCGCTCGCAGCGGACGGCGGTGACGGGCCGCTGCGCGAGCTCGTCCGCGCTGCCGGCGTCGATCCAGTTCTCCTCGGCCATGGGGTCCCTCCAGAGGTCGCGGGGGCGCAGCGTACGGCACGCGCACGATGCGAGTCGAGGGGTGTGCGTGCGCTCGCGGGGTCGGGAACTTCGCGCTCAGCGGCCGAGGAACCTCGCCAGCCCGGGGAGGCGCGCGATCTCCGGGAACGTCTCGGCAAGGTCCAGGGCGCGGCGCGTCCGCGCGAGCACCAGGGCAGTCACCGCCACCGCCGCGGCCGCGGACACGGCGACCGGCGGACGCGCCGCGAGCTCCAGCGCCACGAGCGCCGCCACGCCGGCGAGCGCCGTGAGCAGCGGACGGCCGGCGACCGGATCGAACCAGCGCACGCCGCCGGTCTGCCGCAGGCCCCACTGCTTCAGCAGCATGTGCACGCCCAGCGTGAGCATCGTGGCCATGGCCGCGCCCTTCGCCCCGTGCCGCGGGATGAGCACGAGATTGCCGGCCACGTGCAGCACGAGCGCCAGCACGTTCACGAGCACGGAGTAGCGGATGCGCCGGTACACGCCGAGCGCCAGCGCGTTCGGGCCCGCGGCGGCGTGCACGTAGTACGCGAGGGAAAGCAGCGCGAGCAGCTCGCCGGACTCCGCGTACTGCGCGCCGAACAGGAGGGACGCAAGCGGCCTCCCCAGCGAGAACGTGACCGCGAACACCGGGAACCCCAGCACGGCGATCCAGGTCGTGGCGCTCCAGTACAGCCGGTTCACGCCGGCATGGTCCCCGCGCTGCAGGAGCCGCGCCGCGAGCGGCGTGAACAGGATGCCGAAGATGTCCAGCACCACCTGGTTGAGCCGCGCCACGGGCAGCACGGCGCGCATGGACGCCACCGCCGCGGCGCCCGCGAGGTTGCCGAGCAGCAGGGCGTCGGTCTGCATGATGCCCACGAAGACGAGCTCGGTGGTGAGGAGCGGGAGGGCGAACCCGAAGATCTCGCGCGCCGGGACCTGCATGCCGCTCCACGCGGCCCGGCTCCACAGCCCGCGCTCCTTCAGCAGTCCGGCCAGCATCGTCCCGTAGAAGAAGAGGCCGAGCGCGCCGGCGACCACGTAGCCCACCGCCAGCGCCACCGGGCCCCCGCCCTGCAGCGCCAGCGCGAGCACGGCCGCGAGCCGCAGCGCGGGCGCGAGCACGAAGCGCCGCACGAAGATCGCGCGCGGGCGCCCGAACACGGAGAAGAGCTCGAGGAAGAGGCGGTCGAAGCCCTGCAGCGGGGCGAGCAGGGAGAGCACGGCCAGGGCCGCCGCGGCGGACGGATCCGCGGCGAGGCTTCCCGCCAGCGTCCCGCGCAGCCCCACCACCACGAGCACCACCGCGCAGCCGCCGGCGAGCGTGGCGCCCACCGCGAGCGCGATCGTGCCCAGGACGCGCGCGCCGTCGCGCGCCTCGTCGTACATCGGCACGTACCGCGAGACCGCGCGCGGCAGCCCCAGCCCGATCAACCCCTCGGCCACCGCGGCCACGGACAGCGCGTACGCGAAGACGCCGTACCCTTCCTTCGAGAGGATCCGCACGGTGGCCACCTGCACGAGCAGGTTCAGCCCGAGCGAGATCATCCGCCCGACGAGCAGCAGGCTGGATCCGCGGATCTGCCGCACGGACTCGCGGTGGCCGCCGCCCGCGTCCGCCTCGTCCGGCTCCGGTCCCGCGTCCGTCACGTCCGCCTCCCGGTCACACGCGGTGCGTCAGCCACGTGCCGCGCCGCACCATCCAAACCGCCACGCCGCCGCCGAGCAGCTGCCCGAGCGACACCCCCGCGATCGTGCCCGCCGGCCCCCAGCCCAGCACCTTCCCGAGGAGCAGCATCAGGGGCACGGTGAGCACCCACGCCGAGCCGAGCTGGAGATACATCGGCGGGATGTTCTTGCCGGCGCCGGAGTACGCGTGCTCCGCGCCGGCGCTCAGCCCCAGGAACGGCAGCCCGGACGCGAGGACGCGCAGGTACGCGGCCCCCGGCGCCACGAGCTGCGGATCCGGGAAGAAGAAGTACGTGATCGGCTCGGCCGCCACGAACGCCACGGCCGCGAACACGAACAGCGAGCCGGACGCGAGGCGCATGGTCATCACCGCGGTGAGCCACGCGCGCAGGAGCCGCCCGGCCCCGAGGTGCTGCCCGATGAGCGCGGACGATCCCAGCCCCAGCCCGGCGATCACGGTGGCGCCGAAGCGCAGCACCTTCTGGCTCATGCCGAAGAGCGCCACGGTCTGCGTGCCGTAGTCCGCCACGAGCCGCACGAGCGCGCTGGCGAAGAGCGCCATGCTGAGGCTGGAGACCCCGGACGGCAGGCCCACCTTCGCCATGCGCCACGTGCCCGCGGGGCTGGGCCAGGGGGCGCTCAGCCAGCGCACGCGCACCGGGGAGTGCGGCGAGGCGAGTCCCACGAAGCCCCAGACCGTGACCGTGACGAATCCCGCGGAGGACGCGATCGACGCGCCGAGGATGCCGAGCTCCGGGAAAGGACCCGGGCCGAAGATCAGGAGCGGATCCAGGACGAGGTTCACGAGCGCGCCGGCGAGGCTGATCCACATCCCGAGCGCCGGGCGGCCGATGCCGCGGAACGCCGTGTACACGGAGAAGCTCACGAGCGGGAAGGGGAGGAGGGCGCATTGCAGCACGCCGTAGCGGCGGCCCAGCTCGGCCACGTCGGGCGCGGCCCCGAGCCAGCCGAGAGCGTAAGGCAGCAGCGCGATGCCGATGGCGCCGCACACCACGCCGATGGCCGCCTTGCCGAAGAACGTGTTCTTGATGGCGCGCTCGGTGCCCGTCATGTCGCCCTCGCCGAAGCGGCGGCTGATCACGGCCACGCTGCCGGATCCGATGATGCCGTTCGAGAACGACAGGATCCAGAAGAACGCGGAGAAGACGGTGACCGCCGCCACCGGCCCTTCGCCGAGCTTCGCGAGCCAGAAGACGTCGGCCACGTCGTACAGCGAGAGCAGGAGGAAGCTGAGCGTGGACGGGAGCCCCATCCGCACGAGCTCGCGGAGCGACGAGCGCTCCATCTCCGGCGTGGGGAACTCGCGCACGCCTTCCCGCTGGAGGATCTCGGCGACGCGGGCTGACGGGGTCGTCGGGATCACGGGGCACTCTCGCGGGATTTGCAGGGAACGCGGATCGCGCGCAGGATACAGGAGATCCGGCGAGTCGCGGGGACGAAGGGCCGGATCGGGGAGGGGTCGATGCGGAGCGCGGGTGCGGGCGTGGTGCCGGCGCTGGTCATCGGGCTGGCGGCGCGACTTGCGACGGCGGCGCCCGCGGGGACGCCCGTGGAGCCGCCGGCGGAGTTCCTGCGCGGCGCGGACGTCACCGCGCTGGATCGGCTGGACGTGCGGGGCGCGGCGTTCGCGGACGCGGACGGCGGGGCGCCGCGCGCGGCGCTCGGCATCCTGGAGGACGCGGGCTTCGACGTGCTGCAGCTCACGGTGCTCGTGGATCCGGAGACCGGGTACCTCGGCACGTCGCGATCGGCGGCGATGGCCGGCCGCATCAAGGGGGCGGGCTTCGGGCTGCTGCTGCAGCTCCGCGCGGCGGACGCGGAGGATGGGCCGCGCGCCGTGGAGATCCCGCGGCGCTGGGCGGACCGGTCGGACGAGGAGCTGGTCAAGGCGGTGCGCACGTACGCCGCCGGCACCGTCCGCGCGTTCGGGGAGATGGGCGGGCGGCCGGACTTCCTGCGCGTGGGGGAGGACCTGTCGCACGGGTTCCTCGGCGATCGCGGCCGCGTGGGGCCGGACTCGTCGGCTGCGGCATGGGACCGCTTCGCGGCGCTCGCGGGCGCGATGCTGGAGGGTGCGCGCGCCGCCGCGCCGCGCGCGCGCACCGTGCTGCCCCTCGCGCAGGGCGACGCGGCGTGGTGCGCGGCCGTCGTGGACTCGCTGGCCGCACGGGACGTGCGGTTCGATCTGCTCGGCGTGGTCTGGCTGCCGTGGTATCGCGGGACGCTCACCGAGCTGACGGACCTGCTGGCGGCGCTGTCCCTGAAGCACCCCGGCCGCGTGCTCGTGCTGGAGACCGCCTACCCGTGGACCCTGCGCGGCTTCGACGGGACGCTGGACGAGGTGGGGCAACCGTCGCAGCTGCACCCGGGCTATCCCGCCACGCCCGAAGGCCAGGCGGCGTGGCTCGCGGACGTGATCGCCGCGGCGCGGGAGGCCGGATCGGCGGGGGTGTTCTGGGGCGACGCCGTGTCGATCGCCGCGCGCGGCGTGGGATCCTCGCGCGAGAACCTCGCGCTGTTCGATGACGGAGGCCGCGCGCTGCCGGCGCTCACCGCGGGGCGGTAAGCGCCGGCGCGGCGGCTACCGCGCCACCACCATCCTGCGCGTCTCCGTGCGGCCGTTCGCCGTCACCTTGTAGAAGGCCACGCCGCTCGCCAGCGAGCGGCCGGCGTCGTCGCGGCCGTCGAACGGGATGCGCACGAAGCCGGGACCCACGCCCTCGCGCGCAAGGCTCCGCACGAGGCGTCCGCCCACGTCGTAGATCCGGATCGAGACGTCCGCGCGCACGGGAAGTCCCAGTTCGAACTCGGTCGTGGCGACGAACGGGTTCGGCCGGTTGCCGAGGACCACGAGGCCGGTGGCGAGCGCCAGCTCCTCGATGCCGGTGGGCGATCCCACGCTCGCCTCCGGCGAGGGCAGCCCGCGGTTCGCGTGCACGTCGAACGCGGCCACCACGTAGTGCAGCGCGGTGGAGGGCGCGCCGGCATCCACGAGCGTCGTGTCCGCGGCGCTGCCGAGGTACGTGGCGTCGTCCGGGATCACGCCGGGCGCGGGGCTGCGGTACACGGCGTAGTCCCGCAGGTCGCCCGCGGGCACGCGGCTCCAGCGCAGCACCACGTCCGGGCCGCTGCGCTGCGCGGCGAGCATGGCCGGCGCGGCGGGAGCGAGGTTATCCACGGAGTGGCCGCTCGCCGCGTTCGAGGCGTACGAGACGTAGTCGTCGTACTGGTCGTGGGCCACGACCAGGAATTGCTCGTCGCCGGGATCGCCGGCTACCGAGTCCGCGCGGGTGGGCGTGGCGAACGAGTAGCCGTCCCAGCCCTGCGCGGCCTGCGTCCCGGCCAGCTCCCAGTAGAAGCCGGGCGGCGAGGCCGCGTACACGGGCCCCGTGTCCCGCAACGCCGCGGGGGACAGGTCCGCGGGGGATGCCAGCACGCGGATCCCCTCAGCCGCGGGCAGCGCGTCCACCGCGCGCCAGACGGAGTAGTGGCCGATCGTGCGCGGCACCGTCTGGTCCCGCCCGCTGGCAAGCCAGTTCACGGCGACGCGCCCGCCCTCGTCGTTCGGCACGTCCGCCACGGACATGACCACCGGTTCCGGGCACCCCCACGCGCCGAACCGTCCTTCGATCCGCTGGAAGTAGGCGTGGCTGGAGCCGCTGCGGTAGTCGTCCCAGGCAACCCAGAGGTTGCCGGAGTCGTCCCGGGCGACGCTGGAGATCCACTGGTTCTCCGCGGCGGTCGTGATCGGGACGCCGTAGTAACCCCACTGGGTGTCGCCGGCGGAGTCCACGCGCTGCGCGCGGATGTCCATCGTGGTGCCCGGCTGGTCGTGCCAGATCACGATCATGCCCTCGCTGGCGTCCGGCGCGAGCCGCGGATACGCCTGGTAACCGGTTGCCGTCGCGATGGGCCGTCCCTGGGACTGCCAGAGGGCGGCCCCGAACGACGAGAGCCGCTGCGCGTAGATGTCCGAGAGGGCGACGCGGTAGTCGGTCCAGGCCACGAACGCGCCGCCGGCGCCGTCCTCGAGGAGCGCCACGTCGTACTCGTGGGTCGACTGCGTGCAGACCGCCACGCCGTTCGCGAACCAGCGCGTCGCGCCCGTGCCGTCCACCCGCTGCGCGTATACGTCCTGGGACGAGCCGCGAACGTCCGTCCAGGCGGCGATCGCCCCGCCGGCGCCGTCGCGCACGAGCTGCGGCGAGAACTGGTTGCCTGCCGCCGCGCAGACGATCACGCCGTTCGGCGCCCAGGCCGCGGAGCCGGAGGCGAGCACGCGCTGCGCGTAGATGTCAGTCGATCCGCCGCGGGGGTCGCTCCACGCGATCACCGCACCGCCCGCGTCATCCGGGGCGAGGACGACGTACTGCTGGAACCCGACCGCCGTGCACACCGGCACGCCGCCCGTGGACCAGACGTTCGTGCCGGCGCCGTCGATCCGGTTCGCGTACACGTCCGTGTCGACGCCGCTGCGATTGTCGGCCCACGCGGCGATCATGCCCCCGGTCCCGTCCGGGATGGCGAGCGGGAAGCCCTGGAAGCCGGGTGCCACGCAGACCGGCACGCCGTCCGCAGCCCAGAGCATCGCTCCGGCGGGGTTGATGCGCTGCGCGTAGATGTCGCCGATGCCGCCGTTGCGGTAGTCGTTCCAGTTGACCACCGCGCCGCCCGCGCCGTCCGACACGATCCCGTTCGGGTACTGCCCGTCGATCGCCGTGCACACGGGCACGCCGCCGGGCGTCCAGAGCTCCCGGCCGCGGGCGTCGAGGCGCTGCGCGTAGACGTCCGGGTAGTCGGACGAGTTCCGGGTGTCCGTCCACGCGACGATCACGCCGCCGGCGCCGTCCGGGACGACCCGCGCGTCGTACTGGTAGACGCCTCCGCTTCCGGCCACCGGCCGGCCGTCCGGCAACCACTGGGCCCCTCCGGGGGCGGGCAGGAGGAGGAGGGCGGCGGCCGCCGCCGGGATCAGCCGATGCGGGGAGAACGGGCGGGCGGGTGCCATGGGGGACCTCCCACGTCGCGGACGATGCGGAGGGACCCGCCCGGCGTCGGGGCGGGTCCCGGGCTCGTCCCCGATACGTCCGGGGAGGCGGATCCGAACGCGGGCGCTACCCCGCCGCCAGGTCGGCCAGCACGGCCTCCACCGCGGGGTCCCTTCCCGCGCGCTCCGCCTCGAGGTCGGGGGAGGCCGGGATGTCCGGGGGGATCCAGAGCCGCTTGTCGTCCGAGTCGCCGTTCTGGTGGTAGCGCGAGGAGATGGAGAGCATCAGCCGCGAGTACGGCAGCGTCACGAGGGTGGTCTCGCCCACGAAGTTCGGCCGGGACCCCGTGGGCTCGCCCACGAAGCGCGCGGCCGTGTGCAGCTCCAGTTGCGCGGCCAGCGCCATGGCGGCCGAGAACGTCTCGCGCCCCGCGAGGACGTAGAGCCCGCCCGGCCGGTTGAACGTCTCCGAGGCGATGAGCCGGTGCAGCAGCGGGCGCCACAGGTGGCCCTGGCCACCCGGGTTGTTGCGGAGATCGAGGACGAGCACGCGCGCGTCCGTATCGGCCGCGGTGGCGAAGATCCGTTCGGTGAAGTGCTCGAAGGACTCGTCGTGCGTGTCCATCACGCCGTCGATGCGGACGTACAGGGCCGGGCCGAGGGAGTGCATCCACAGGGGATGGTCGCGCTCGCGGTAGCGAAGCGGCGGAGGCGCCCCGGCGAGGTCCCCGATGCGGACCCGGTGCATCAGCTCGACGCCGCCGGCCGCCAGCGTCACTTTCGCGCGCGAGCCGTCCGCGCGCGTGATGTCGAACGCGTACCCGCGCGATGCCTCGCCGAGCCCGAGTTCCTCCAGGACGTCGGGATCGGCTGCCGCCCGCGCCACGCCATGCCGCGCGCCCCACGCGTTGTCGCGGGAAACGGACGAATCGATGCGCGCGCAGACGGTCTCCACGTCCACGCCGCCGATGCGCGTGACGCGACCTCCGAGGAGATCGCGGTGCGCGGCGGTGGCCGCGACGATGCGCACGCCGTCGTCTGCCCGGAAGAGTTCCAGCGGCAGGAAGCGCGGGTTCGACGCCGCGCCCGCGTGGTACAGGCGATGGACGTTCGACACGAGCGCGGTATGCCCGTCCCCGAGCGATGCGAGCAGCCGGCGGATGCCCGCGCGCAGTTCCACGTCCGATGCGTCCGGCACGCTCGCGCGCAGGTCGGCCAGCGCGGTGTCGAAGCGCGCCTCCGGCAGCACGCCGAAGGGGCGCCAGTGGATCTCGCGGATGCGGCGGGCGAGGAACTCCAGATCGCGCGACCAGCGGACGGTCTGGTCCGTCACGGCGGGATCGGGGAAGCCGGCGATCTCGCGGAACCGCGGGTCGTCGCGCAGCGAGTCCAGATCGTGGTCGTGGGGAACGAGGTCGTCGTTCGCATAGCCGGCGGCGTAGGCGTCGCGCAGGGCGGCGAGGGCGGCGTCGCGGCGACCGGCCAGGGCGTGGGCGCACGCGGTGTCGTAGAGGCAGACCGCGGGGGCGGTGCCTGTGGCGCGCGCGCGGTCGAAGGCGGCGATGGCGTCGTCGTGACGCGCGAGGCGCAGGCGGGCGGCGCCCAGCGCGCGCCAGACGGCGCCGTCGTCCGGGCTCACCGCCACGAGCTGCTCGTACAGCGCGGCCGCATCGGCCCAGCGTTCCGCCTGCATGGCGGTGCGGGCGTCGTTGCGGAGCGCGATGGGCGACGGGGCGGCGGCGGTCAGGAGCAGCAGCGCCGGGACAAGTGCGGGGATCAGGGCGACCTCCTGGGGGCGGGAACGAGTTGCGGCCCAGTGTGGGGGACCGCTCCGGCCGTGTCTTGAACGGGAGTCGCGGCGGCCCCGTGCCGCGCGCGCCGCCGGAAGCGCGCGGGCGGGATGCCGAAGCGCGCGCGGAAGGCGCGCGTGAAGTGCGCCTGGTCGGCGAATCCGAGGTCGGCCGCGAGGGCCGCGAGGGGGAGATCCGCATCCCGGAGCGCGGCCGCCGCGGCGGCGAGGCGGCGCGCGCGGACGTGCGCGCCGAGCGAGCGCCCGAACCACCGGCGGAACGCGTTGGCGGTGTGCGTGCGGTGGCGCGCGTGCCGCGCGGCGCAGGCGCGCAGCGACGGGGCGGCGAGCGGCGCGGCGTCGAGGTCGGCGCGCAGATCCGAGAGCCAGCGCGGCGGCTCGGGGCGCGGGCTCGCGTGCAGCGCGCGGGCCACGAGCTCCAGCGCCGCGCACTCCGTTCCGAAGGGATCCGCGGCGCCGGCCGCCGCGTCCAGCCGCGCGACCACCGGCGCCGAGCCGTCCGGGTGCAGGAAGACCGTGTCCCGCAGCGGTAGGGCCAGGCCGGCCGTCACGCCGGGGTCCAGCTCCAGGATCTCGCCGCGCGCGCCCACCTCGCCCACGTCCAGCGCGTGCAGCGCGCCGGCGGGGGAGACGCGGACGGTGCCCGGCCCGCAGGCGCGCGCCCCGGACGGGAGCCCCTCACGGAACCCGCCGGCGCGCACGAGGCAGATGTGCACGACCGCGTGGCCGTGGCCGCGGAGCCGATCGTGTGCGGGGAGAACGAACCCTTCGGGACGCATGGCGGGATGGTACGGGAACCGCGCGCCCGGCGTTCCGCGGTGGCCACCGCGGAGGGCTGACCGGTCCGCTCGACCGGGTGAACGACCCGCCCCGGCGGACGGGCGTTCAGGGAGCCGGCTGCCGCCCCGTGGCCTGCACGAGGGTGCCCACGTGCGCCGTCGCGGAGTCGGTCCACGCACCGGCGTCCAGCCGCCACCCCCAGTTCCCCTCCCGCCGCCCCGGCACGTTCATCCGCGCCTCGTTCCCCAGCCCGAGGATGTCCGGCACGTTCAGCACCGCAAGCGCCGCCGGCGAGAGCAGCGCCATCCGCACGAAGTCCTCGTGCACCTTCGTCCCGTCGCCCCCTGTCAGCAGCAGCACGCGAGCGCGCTCCGCCTCCGCCTCCTCGCGCGGCCGCTTCGCCGACGTGAAGATCCCGTCCTCGAACCAGCCGCGCACGGTCTCGTTGTCGTGCGAGCCGGTGTACACCACGTCGTCCACGCGGTGCTGGTGGAACGCGTGCTCGTTGAGCTTCGGGTCGCCGCCGAACGCCCAGAGCATCACCTTCATGCCCGGGAAGCCCAGCTCCTTGCGCAGCTCGATCACGTCCGGCGTGATGTCGCCCAGGTCCTCCGCCACGAACGGCAAGGGTCCCAGCGCGTTCTTCAGCGCGGCGAACAGCCGGCGCCCGGGGACGGGCTGCCACACGCCGTTGCGCGCGGTGGTCTCGCCGCCCGGCACGGTCCAGCACGCGGCGAACCCGCGGAAGTGGTCCAGCCGCAGCAGGTCGAAGCGGTCCAGGTTCGAGCGCACGCGGTCGATCCACCAGCGGAAGCCCGTGTGCTCCAGCTCCTCCCAGCGGTACAGGGGGTTCCCCCAGAGCTGGCCGTCGTCGGTGAACGCATCCGGCGGGGCGCCGGAGAGGTGCCGCAGCGTGCCGTCCGGGTGCAGGTCGAAGAGCGCGCGGTTCGCCCACACGTCCGCCGAGTCGTGCGCGGCGAAGATGGGAAGGTCGCCGAACAGGCCCACGCCGCGCCCCGCCGCGTACGCGCGCAGCCGCCGCAGCTGCCGGTCGAACAGGAACTGCGTGAGCTCGATGCGGTCGATCGCCGTGGCCAGCCGCGCCTGCGCCTCGCGCAGCGCCGCGCGGTCGCGATCGCGCAGCGGTTCCGGCCAGCGCGTCCACTCGCGGCCCTGCTCCTCGTGGATCGCGGCGAACACCGCGTAGTCCGCCAGCCACCCTGCCTCGCGCTCCCGGAACGCGTCCCGCTCCGCGCGAAGCTCCGCCGGTCCCTTCCCGTCCGTGAACGCGCGGTGCACTTCCGCCAGCATCGTCCGCTTCGCCGCGATCACCGCGGGGAAGTCCACGCGCGCAGGGTCCCCCTTCGGGATCGCCACCGCGCTGGCGGCGGACAGCAGCCCGTCCTCCACGAGCCGCTCCGGCGAGAGCAGCAGCGGGTTCCCCGCGAACGTGCTCGGCGACTGGTACGGCGAGTCCCCGAACGCCGTGGGCCCGAGCGGCAGCACCTGCCACCAGCGCAATGCCGCCGCCTGCAGCGTGTCCACGAAGCGCTCGGCCGCCGGCCCCAGGTCCCCGATCCCGGGCGATCCCGGCAGGCTCGTGACGTGGAGCAGCGCCCCGGCGCTGCGCGGGATGGGCGCGGCGGCGGCGCCGGGGGGCGGTGTGGTGCCGTCGGGGGCCGCGAGGGTGGGTGGCGCGGCGTGCGGGGCAGGCGCGGCGGGATCGGGCGACTCGGCCACGGGATCACCTCGGCGAATTCAGGGCGCGGCAGTCTACCATGCGCGCGGCCGTGCGCCGGCAGTGGACAGCCTCGCCGGCCGCGCGCTGCCCGTCCGTCGCCCCGCGCCCGCCCCCGCGGGTATAGTCCCGGCGTTCGCCCCGCCGGTTCCTTCCCCGCCTCCCGAAGGAGTTCCGCATGAGTCGTGTTCGTGTGCTCGTGGGGACGCGCAAGGGCGCGTTCGTCCTCTCCTCCGACGGCCGCCGCACGGACTGGACCGTGGACGGCCCGCACTTCGCCGGCTGGGAGATCTTCCACGTGAAGGGATCGCCGGCGAACCCGGACCGCATCTGGGCCGCGCAGTGGACCGGCTGGCACGGGCAGGTGATCCAGCGCTCGGACGACGGCGGGAAGACCTGGGAGCCGGTGGGCAACACGTTCGCGTACGCGGGCAGCACCGGCACGCACCAGTGGTACGACGGCACGCCGCACCCGTGGGAGTTCAAGCGCGTGTGGCATCTGGAGCCGTCGCGCACGGATCCGGATCGCGTGGACGCCGGCGTGGAGGACGCGGCGTACTTCCGCTCCACGGACGGCGGCTCCTCGTGGAACGAGCTGCCCGGCCTGCGCGAGCACGGTTCCGGCCGGTACTGGCAGCCGGGCGCGGGCGGCATGGGGCTGCACACGATCCTTCATGATGCGAAGCACCCGGGCCGCATTTTCATCGCGATCTCCGCCGCCGGCGTGTTCCGCACGGACGACGACGGGAAGACCTGGCGCCCGATCAACAAGGGGCTCAAGACCGAGTACTCGCTGCCGGACCCGGATGCCGCGGTGGGGCACTGCGTGCACCGCATCGCGATGCACCCGTCGCGGCCGGACGTCCTCTTCATGCAGAAGCACTGGGATGTCATGCGCTCCGACGACGCGGGCGAGAGCTGGCACGAGGTGAGCGGCAACCTGCCGAGCGACTTCGGCTTTCCCATCGACGTGCACGCGCACGAGCCGGACACGATCTACGTGGTGCCGATCAAGAGCGACTCCGAGCACTATCCGCCCGAGGGGAAGCTGCGCGTGTACCGCAGCCGCACCGGCGGCAACGAGTGGGAGGCGCTCACGAAGGGCCTGCCGCAGAAGGACTGCTACGTGAACGTCCTGCGCGACGCGATGGCGGTGGACTCGCTGGACGCGTGCGGCATCTACTTCGGCACGACCGGCGGGCAGGTGTACGCGTCGGCGGACGGCGGGGACACGTGGAACGCGATCGTGCGCGACCTGCCGCCCGTGCTGTCCGTGGAAGTGCAGACGCTGAAGTGATCCGCGTGCTGCTGCCCTACCACCTGCGCAACCTGGCGAAGGTGGGGGCCGAGGTCACGGTGGAGGTGGACGGGCCCGCCACGATCCCCGCGGTCGTGGCGGCGCTCGAGGCGCGGTGGCCGGTGCTCAAGGGGACGATCTTCGACCCCGCCACGGGCCGCCGCCGGGCGTTCCTCCGCTTCTTCGCGTGCAAGGAGGACCTGTCGCAAGAGCCGGCGGAGGCGGCACTGCCGGCGGCCGTGGTGGCGGGGGAGGAGCCGCTCCTCGTGGTGGCCTCGATGGCGGGGGGGTGAGCGCGATCAGCGGTACAACGTCTTGAGCCGGCCCCAGGACGTGGGTTCGACCGACGTCGGCCCGCACGCGAATCCTTCCGTCTGGATGCACGTCGCCGTGCCGCCGCCCGCGGCGTAGCCGATCTGCCGAACCTGTGCCGGTCTCCCCCATTGGTCGTTGCAATCGACCCAAACGGTGAACGCCCCGTTGGGAGCGGGAACGATGCAGTAGCTACCGGCCACCGGGTTCGCCACGTGCCACACCCCCACGACCAGCGGCCAGGTTGGGCAGCAGCAGATGGCCTGCAGGATGTGCGTGTCGTCGCCCGCGTTCAGGCCCGCCATCGGCTCGTATCCGAGATTGACCACTCCCGGAGGGGGCGCGAAGGCGAGTTCGAACACGGTGAAGTCGTCGAAAGTGCCGCTTTCCTCGCACACGAGCCAGAGGTAGATGTCGGTTGTCGATCCCGTCACGGGCCCGCTGTTCACGAACGGGTCGCTTGCGCTCGCGCTGAGGGCGATGTCGAAGTACAGACTGTCCGGCCAGCCCGATCGGGCGTCGGACGACTCGTTCGGTGTGGCGTGTGCAACGACGGCTGCGGGAATGGGGAGGGCGGCAATCCCGGCAATGACGAGGGACATCGTCAACGAATACGGGATCCGCATGGCACCACCTCCGGCCGGTCGGCGTCCAGCGGGCGAGACGACCGAGGGTAGACCCCACCGGGCTGCCATTTCAATCCTGCGTCGCCTGCTGGAGCCTCCGCCACAGGTCCTCGACCCCCACGACACCGGCCCAGCGGTCCAGGTACTCGCGGTCCAGCGCGCCGGCCTGAGCGCGCAGGATCCCCGACGCGTCGGACCACTGGCGCTCCGAGACCTCGCCGCCCTCGCGATACCAGAGGAGCTTCCTCAGGATCGTGTCCTCGGCGGACTTGACGAAGATGCGCTGGCCCCCGAAGTCGATCGTCCGGGAGCGGGCGCGCTCGAACTCGGAACGGTCGAAGGCGCCGGCGCCCACGACGAACAGGTCGATCTTGATGCCGGAGGCGAGGTGGATCAGGTTGAAGCTCGCGCGGCGCTCGCGCGCGGCCTGCGCCGCGGCGAGGTCCACGTAGTACGCGCTTCGGATCCGGTCGACGAGCCGCCGCACGGCCTCTTCCGTGGGGTCCACGACCAGATCGATGTCCTGCGTCTGCCGGGGGATCCCATGCACGGAACTCGCGTGGGAGCCGCCGAGGTGGTACGGGATGCCCAATTCCTCCAGCAGCACCGCGATCTCCCGGATGAGGACGACCGCTTCGGGCTCCTCCGGGGTCATTCCGGATCCAGCGGGCCGTACACCCGGGTCGCCAGCTCCTCCCCGAGCACCAGGCCGAGCAGCCGGCGGCGCAGGCGCTCCACGGGCTCCTCGGGATGCCGGGCGCGCAGCCCCTGGAAGGCGAGGAACCGCGCGGTCCGGATGGCGTCGTCCACCTGCCGGAGCTTCCGCTCGGGGGACATGCGCCCGTAGATCTCGGCCACCTTCGCGGCGGCGGCCTCGGACGTGTCGCGGCTTCGGCTCTCGTGCTTCATGGATTCGAGCCTAGCACAGTCGCCGGGGCTGCCCTAGAATGCCGCGCCTTCGAGCGCCCTTCACGAAAGGCCCGTCTACGAGCGCCGACCATGCAGCGTAACGAGGCCGCCGTCCTCGACCGGCTCGAGCCGAAGCTCGTCACGGCGCTGCGCGAGGGCATCCCGCGCGACCAGCTCCTGAAGGACGTGGCCGCCGGCGTCCTGGTGGGCATCCTCGCCCTGCCGCTGGCCATCGCGTTCGCGGTCGCCAGCGGGGTGAAGCCGGAGCAGGGGCTGGCCACGGCCATCGTGGCCGGGTTCCTGATCTCGGCGCTCGGCGGCAGCCGCACGCAGATCGGCGGGCCCACCGGCGCGTTCGTGGTGCTGGTGTACGACGTGGTCCAGCGCTACGGCTACGACGGCCTCGCCATGGCCACCCTCATGGCCGGCGTGCTGCTCGTGGTCATGGGCATCGCGCGGCTCGGCACCGTGATCAAGTTCGTTCCGTATCCCGTCACCGTGGGGTTCACCTCGGGGATCGCGCTGATCATCGCGGGCACGCAGCTCTCGGACCTCTTCGGGATGAAGCTCGACGAGGCCCCCGCGCACTTCCTCCCGCGCATGGCTGCCTACGCGGGGCATCTGCACACCTGGAACCCGTGGGCGTTCGGCGTGGGCGGCCTCTCCGCGCTGCTCGTGTCGCAGTGGCCGCGCGTCACGCGGCGCGTGCCCGGCGCCCTGATCGCCGTGCTCGCGTGCACGGCCGTGGTCCACATCTTCCGCCTGCCGGTGGAGACCATCGGCGACCGCTTCGGCGCCGTCCCCTCCAGCCTGCCCCTGCCGCGCATCCCCGTGCTGGACTTCTCGCGCCTCGCGGAGCTGTCGTCGCCCGCGCTCTCCATCGCGCTGCTCGGCGCCATCGAGTCGCTCCTGTCGGCGGTGGTGGCGGACGGCATGGCCGGCACGCGGCACCGCTCCAACATGGAGCTCGTGGCGCAGGGCGTGGCGAACCTGGCCACGCCGCTCTTCGGCGGCATCCCGGCCACGGGCGCCATCGCGCGCACGGCCACGAACATCCGCAACGGCGGCCGCACGCCGATCGCGGGCATCGTGCACGCGGTCACCCTGCTCCTCATCCTGCTGTTCCTCGGGAAGTGGGCGGCGCTCATCCCGATGGCCGCGCTCGCCGGGATCCTTCTCGTGATCGCGTACAACATGAGCGAGTGGCGGCTCTTCGTACGCCTCTTCAAGAGCCCCCGCTCCGACGTCCTCGTGCTGCTGACCACGTTCGGCCTCACCGTGCTCGTGGACCTCACGGTGGCGCTGCAGGTGGGCATCGTGCTGGCGTCGTTCCTGTTCATGCGCCGCATGGCGATGATCACGGACGCCGGTTACGTGCGCGGCATGCTTGGCGAAGGGGAGGAGGACGCGCGGGAGGGGGCGAAGCTGGACTCGCTGCACATCCCCGACGGCGTGGAGCAGTTCAAGGTGTACGGCACGCTCTTCTTCGGCGCGGCCAGCAAGTTCAAGGACGCCCTGCGCCGCGTGGAGTCCCCGCCGAAGGTGCTCATCCTGCGGCTGCGCGACGTGCTGGCGGTGGACGCCACGGGCCTGCGCGCGCTGGAGGACGTGGTGGACTCGATGCACAGGCAGGGGACGAAGCTGCTGCTCACCGGCGTGCACCCGCAGCCGCGCCTCGCGATGGAGCGGGCGGGGCTGCTGGAGAGGCTGGGGCCGGACGCCGTGCACGCGGACCTCGCGTCGGCGCTGGAGCGGGCGCGGGAGATCGTGGGCGCGGGAGCCGCGTCGCATCCGCCGGGGAGACGGGCGGACTAGGGGTCTGGGTCAGCTCGACCGCAGCGACGCCGGCCAGTCCAGGAGGATCAGCGTGGGGGACACGGACTCCTTCGTCTCGGGGCGCAGGAGGAAGAACCGCTGCCCATCCGCGGAGGGCAGGAAGCCCCAGTAGCCGGCCTCGGTGAGCGTCGTGACGAACAGCGGTTTCGGCACGCCCGCAGTGAAGGTGTCCGCGGCCGAGACCTCGACGGCGATGATCCGGTTGTCGAGACCCAGGTAGTAGATCTCGCCGCCGTCGCCGCGCCACGCCGGCGTCGCGCCGCCCTGATTCGAGATCTGCCACTTCCCGGGCGGGCCGCGGAACGACTGCGCGTAGACCTCCTCGCGCCCGGACTCGGAGGATCCGTACGCGATCCACCGCCCGTCCGGGGAGAAGCGCGCCGGGCCCTCCCAGGCAGGGCTGACGGCGATCGGGATCACTTCCCCGTTCTCCAGGGACACCGCCACGATGTCCGCGAGGGTCTCGCTGCCGAACGTCACGACGGCGAGGTACTTCCCGTCCCGCGAGATGTCGGAGACATAGTCGTCCATCGGTGACGAGTACACGAGCTCGCTCGCGCCCGCACCGCTGGCCGCCTTGCGGAACACGTCCTGGCCGCCGCCCTTCTCCTCCGACGAGTAGTAGACGCTCTGTCCGTCGGCGGACCACACGGCGGCGGTGACCCTGGGGACCCCGAACGTGAGCCGCGTCTTCGTGCCGCGGGCGGGATCGACGGTCCAGAGATCGTCGTCCCCGGACTCGGCGTCGGAGTCCCGCACGACGAAGCGCCTCCCGTCGGGAGCGAGGCAGGGGTTCGCGTACGCGGACGCCGCCGCGACGCGCTCGAGGTCCCGCCCCTCGCGGTCCACCCAGACCGCCTCGGACCGGTAGCCGCCGCCCGTGCGGTACACGAGGGTTCCTTCGTTCGAGGCCGAGAAGTCCGCGAGACCGCTTCCCGCCGCCCACACGTCCTCCGCGACCGGCACCGGCTCGCCGCGGACCCTGCGCTTCGCGGCGTCGAAGGGCTGGGCCAGCAGCGTGCGGTCCCGCACGAACAGCAGGTACCCGGGAGGCACGTACTGCGCGCGCGAGGTGCGGGTGATGCCCAGCGGCACGCCCGCCGCTCCGTCGAGCGAGCCCAGCATCAGCGCGTTCTCGCCGCCGATCACGAGGTACAGGAAGTGCTTCCCGTCCGGCAGGAACGACGGCCAGCCCACGGGGAGGGAGTCGCGCGTGACCGCCTCGGCCGCCACGCCTCCCCCCGACGCCACGCGGCGGATGGGATCGCCCGGACCACCGTCGAAGAGCATGGTGTCCTTGCCCCAGGTGCCGTCGAAGCCGCTGCCCGCGTCGCAGATCGTCTGGGGCGGCCCGCCGGCCACGGCGATCCTCCGCAGCTTGCCCTGCGCGATGTACGCGAGGTGCCGCCCGTCCGGCGACCACCAGGGTCGCCCGGCGCCGTCCGTGCCGGCCAGCGGCACGGCCTCCAGCGCGCTCAGCGACTGGACCCACAGCACGCCGCGGCCCGTGGAATCCACCGCGGTGAACGCGAGGTTCCGTCCGTCCGGCGAGATCTGGACGCCGTCGACGGCCGTCGCCCCCGCGGGGACGGCGATCCGGAACCGCTTCGTCATCCGCTCCGGCTCCGGCCGCAGGAGGAGCGCCGCCGCGAGCGCCACGCACGCGAGCGCGAGCCCGGCGGCCACGGCCCACGCCGTGCGCTCGCGCGTGCGGCGGCGATGCGACAGCGGCGCCGGCACGCCCGCCTGCGATCCGCCCTCGGCGATCCACCGCAGCTGCAGGAGCACGTCGTGCGCGGTCTGGATGCGCTCCTCGCGGTCCTTCGTCAGGCAGGCCTTGATGAGGCGGTCCAGGGCGGGCGGGTTCAGCGGGTCGAGCGAGGAGATGGGCGGCGGCTCGGAGTGCATGATGGCGCCGATGAGGCTGGCCTGGCTCTTCCCCTCGAACGCCTTGCGCCCGGTGACCATCTCGTAGAGGAGCGCGCCGAGCGCGAAGAGATCCGTGCGCGCGTCCGCCTCGCGGCCCTCCAGCTGCTCGGGGGCCATGTACTGGAACGTGCCGAGGATGGTGCCCTGCTCGGTGAGCGGCTTGTCGGCCTGCGCCGCGGTCCGCACGCCCGTGAGCGTGGCCAGGCCGCCCTCGGCGGGATCGCCGGCGATCTTCGCCAGACCGAAGTCCAGGAGCTTCGCCCCGGCCTTCGTGAGCATCACGTTCCCGGGCTTCAGGTCGCGGTGCACGACCCCGCTGCGATGGGCCCGGTCCAGCGCGGCGGCGATCTCCGCGCCGATCTTCAGGACCTGCTCGACGCTCATCCGCTCGCGCGCGAGCCGGTCCGCGAGCGTCTCGCCGTCCAGGTGCTCCATGACGAGGAAGTCGACGCTGCCCTCCCGGCCGACGTCGTACAGCGTGCAGATGTTCGGGTGGCTCAGGTTGGAGATGACGCGAGCCTCGCGCTCGAAGCGGGCGCGGCGGTCCGGATCCGACGAGAGATGCCCGGGCAGGATCTTGAGGGCCACGGACCGGTCCAGCCGCGTGTCCCGGGCCAGGTACACCTCGCCCATGCCGCCCGCGCCCAGGGCGGACTCGATGGCGTAGGGGCCGAGGCGGGTTCCGGGGGTCAGGGGCATGGGCGGCGATTCTACACGAAGCGGCGCGCGGCGCTCAGCTTCTGGGCTCCTCTCCGAAGCTGATGTCGTCCGGCAGCTCGTCCACGTCCGGCGTCGCCGTGCGCGGGAAGTGCTCCGCCAGCGCCTCGCCGGCGCGCGTGATCGCCCCCGCCAGCCCGGATGCGAACTCGCCCCGCGCGAAGGCCTCGCCCATGGTCTCCGCCACGTCGGACCAGAACGCGTCGCCCACCTTCTCGTGGATGCCCACGTCGCCGATCACCGCGAACGCGCGGTCCTTCACCGCCACGTAGATCAGCACGCCGTTCCGGCGCTCCGTGGCGGCCATGCCGAGCTTCCCGAAGACGTCGCGCGCGCGCGCCACCGGGTCCGCGCCCTTCGCCTTGTCCTCCACGTGCACGCGGATCTCGCCGTGGCTGCGGCGCTCGGCCGCGCCGATGGCCTCCACCACGCGCCTGCGACCCGCCGCATCCAGCAGCGTCCTCGCCGTGAGCGCCATCACCAGCCCCCCCGCGCGCCGCCGCCACCGAAGGAGCCGCCGCCGCCGCGGAAGCCGCCGCCGCCACCGCCGCCGAACCCGCCGCCGCCGAAGCCACCGCCGAAGCCACCGAAGCCGCCGCCGAGCCCGCCGCGCGGGAACGAGCGGTACCCGCGCCCGCCGTCGCCCCAGCCCGGCGGGCCCATGAGCATGCCGCCGCCGCTCCGCGCGCGGGTGATCACGACGAGCACGAACAGCACGAGGATCAGCACCGCGAACGGCGGCAACCCGCGCGGGCGGTCCTCGTCCGAGAGCGCGCGCCCCGTGCCCTCGTACTCGCCGCGCGCGGCGACCATGAGCGCCTCCGCGCCCTCCACGACGCCCTCCGCGGTGCGTCCCGCGCGGAACGCGGGCACGAGGACGTTGCGGCGGATGTCGTCGGCGATGAGGTCGGTGACGACGGGCTCCAGCCCGTAGCCCACCTCGATGTCGATCTGCCGTTCCTCCACGTACACGGCGAGGAGAATGCCGTTGTCGTGCTCGGCGCGCCCGATTCCCCAGGCTTCCGCCACGCGTTGGCTGAAGTCCGCGAGGTCCTCGCCCTCCAGGGACCGGAAGACGGCCACGACGATCTGGTTGCTGGTCTCGCGCTCGTACGCGAGCAGCCGCTGCGACAGGCTGATCTCGTCCTCCGCGGACAGCCAGCCGCCCTCGTCCAGCACGTAGGTGGGGGGCGCGGGCGGCAGCTCGCGCGCGCGCACGACGGCCGGCGCCCCGGCGGCGAGCGCCGCGGCCAGCAGGGCGCCGGCGGCAGGGAAGGCGCGCGTCACTCGCCGAACTTCACCTCGGGCGCCTTCTGCGCGCCCGCGTCCGCCTCGAAGTACGCCTTGCGCTGGAACCCGCCGAGCCGCGCCACGAGCGCGGTGGGCATCACGCGGATGTTCGCGTTGAAGGTCTGCGCGGACTCGTTGAACTTGCGCCGCTCCACCGCGATGCGGTTCTCCGTGCCTTCGAGCTGGCTCTGCAGCGAGAGGAAGTTCTGGTTTGCCTTCAGCTCGGGATACCGCTCCACGGTCACGAGCAGCCGCGACAGCGCGCCGGACAGCTCGCCCTGGGCCGCCTGGAACTCCGCCAGCTTCTCCGGGCTGTTCACGATGGACTCGTCCACCCGGATCTGCGAAGCCTTCGCGCGCGCCTCGATCACGTCCGTGAGCGTGCCGCGCTCGAAGTCCGCCGCGCCCTCCACGGTGGCCACGAGGTTCGGGATGAGATCCGCGCGCCGTTGGTACACGTTCTCCACCTGTGCCCACGACGCCGTGACGCCCTCCTCCATCGTGACGAGCCGGTTGTAGGAGCCGCAGCCCCAGTTGCCGGCGAGGAGCGCGATGACCACGACGATGGCGGGAACCAGGAACTTCCGCATGGGGACCTCCGCGACGGTGGCGGGCGGCGCCCGCGAGGTGACGGACGGAGGATTCCGCGCCGCGAGCGTCGTGGCAAGGGGTTTCGGGGGCGCGGACCCGGCGCTATGCTCTCACGGTCGTGCGATGGGGAGGCGCTGGTGGCGGAACGGCGGAAGGCGAAGCCGAAGGGGACAGCCCGCCCGCCGCGTGAAGCGGCGACGAGCCCGCGCGCTACGCCGCCGTCGCGCGCGGCGCTCGCCGCGGCCGTGCTCCTGGCCGCCGCGTTCTTCGCGCTCTCGCTGTCCGCGAGCCGCCGCATGTCGTTGACCTGGGACGAGCCGAGCTTCATCTCCGCCGGGTACGCGTACCTCACGCAGGGCGAGTTCCGGTTCAACCCCTCGCACCCGCCGCTGGCGCAGGATCTCGTGGCGGCGCCGCTCCTGGCGATGGATCTCGAGGCGCCGCCGGCCGACTACGAGCGGTGGGCGGCGAGCGGGAACGCGGTGGTCGCGTACGGCCACGCGTTGATCTTCGGCGACGACAACGATCCCGCGGCCATCGCCCGGGCGGCGCGGCTCCCCGTGACGGTGGCCGGGTCCGCGCTCGTGCTCGGGATCTGGCTCGCCGCGCGCCGGCGTCTCGGCGACGGTCCCGCGCTTCTCGGCGCCGCCGTTGCCGCGCTCTCCCCGGACCTCATCGCGCACGCGGGCCTGGCCACGGAGGACGTGCTGTGCGCCGCCACCATGTTCGCTGCCGCCGCGTCCTTCGAGCGCGCGCTGGCGCGGCGGACCCGCGGGGCGTGGCTCGTCTGCGGGCTCGTCACCGGGATCGCGCTCGCCACGAAGTACACGGCGCTCCTCCTGGCGCCGATCTACGTGCTGCGCACGGCCTGGGAGTTGCGCGCCGGAGCGGCCGCCCGCCGCGCATCCGTGCTGCGCGACGCCGCGCGGGGCGCCGCCTGGATCCTGCCCGCGGCCGCGCTCGTCGTGGGCGCGTCGTACAACTTCACCTTCGATCTCGGCCGCTACTGGCACGGGTTCCGCAGCCTGTACGGCGACCTGGCGTCGAACTACCACTACTACCTGCTGGGGGACATCTCCACGACGGCGTTCCCGCACTACCACGTGGTCGCGTTCCTCGTGAAGACGCCGCTGCCGATCCTGGCGCTGCTCGGCTGGGCGCTCGTCCGTGCGGTCCGGGACGCGCGCCTGCGCGACGCGGTCGTCCCGTTCCTCATCCCGGCCGCCGTCGTGTTCGCGGCGTCCCTCTTCGACCGGGCGAACTTCGGCGTGCGCCGCGTGCTCCCGGCGTTCCCGTTCCTGTTCGCCGTGGCCGGCGCGGCGGCGACAGGCGCGTCGCGCCGCGGCGCGGCCGTGGCCGCGGCGCTCGGGGTCTGGTGCGCGGTCGAGGTGGCGCGGATCCACCCGCACGAGCTGTCGTACTTCCACGACCTGGCCGGCGGGCCGGAGCGCGCGCCGTTCCTGCTGGACGACTCCAACGTGGACTGGGGCCAGGACCTCCCGGCGCTCGCCGCCTGGCAGCGCGCGCACCCGGAGGCGCGGCCGCTGCGCATCTCGTACTTCGGCACCGCGGAGCCCGCGGCCTACGGGGTGGACGCGGAGCCGATGACCCGCGAGGAGATCGCGAGCCCGCGTCCCGGGTGGTACGCGATCAGCGTGCATCGCCTCGTCTACTTCCGGAAGCTCGCGCTCCTCGGCGAGGCGCCGGCGGACTGGCTGACCGCGTACCGCCCCGTGGACCGGGCGGGTTGGTCCATCCGGATCTACCGGTTCGACTGACCGCCGCGCGCCTGCGCGGCCCGCGTGTACGTCTGATCGTTGAGCTTCACTGCCGACGCCGCCTTCGCGCCCTCCGGGACCGTCGTGGTCATCACGGTGCCGCGCCCCGCGAGGTCCACGCGGAGCAGGCCCTTCGTCCCGTCGAACACCTCCACGGCGCACCGCAGCACGCCGAGGCGCGCCTCCAGCTTGCCGTCCTCCAGGACGAGTTCCACCGTGCCCCAGACCGGGTTCCCGTACACGCCCGTGTACGCCTCGAACGGCAGGGGCATCACCTGCGGCCGCGCCGCGCGGCGCTCGCGATCGGCGGCGAGCGCGCCCAGCGCCTGCACCTTCATGCCCGCGAGTTCCTCCAGGAACGGCCGGTCGGAGGCGCGGCCGAGCATGTGGTCGTACATCATGGCGGCGAGGAATTCCCCCGCCATCGCGGCTGCGCGTCCGCCGTTCACGAGGACGACGATCCCCATGCCGCGCTCCGGGAGGAGCGAGACGTGCGAGTGCCAGCCGGCGAAATCCCCGTCGCGTCCCAGGAGCTTCGTGCCGCCGTACTCGCCGATGTCCCAGCCCAGACCCCAGCCGGACTTGACGAACGCCTGCCCCTTCGGGTCGTACGAGGCGTGGAGCCTCTGCGTGTCCTCCACGAGCGCGGCGTCCGCGATCCGCCGGCCATCCAGCTCGCCCCGCTGCAGCTCGAAGAGCAGCACGCGCGCGAGGTCGCCCGCGGTCGCCCAGATCGCGCCGGCCGCTCCCATGTTCGCGTCCGTCTTGACGCCGAGACAGCGCTCGAAGCCGTCGGGGGCCAGCTCGTAGGGGATCGCCGCCTCGTCCGGGCGCAGCGTGGACGGACGCATGACCGCGTGCTTCATCCCGAGCGGCCGTAGCACCTCCGCGTCGAGCGCGTCGCGCCAGGGCTTGCCGGTCTTCGCGGCGATCACGAAGCCGAGGAGGTCGTAGCCGAGGTTGTCGTAGTGGAACGTGCGGCCCTGCTCGCCGGGGGCGTGCTCCGCGAGCGCGGCCAGCAGCTCGTCCGGATCCGACTGTCCGGAGAAGGCGATGCGGAAGCCGACCGGGCCGTCCCCCAGCCCGTGCGTGAGCGTGACGAGGTCCCGGACGGTGATGGAGTCCGGGCGGACGTCCGGATGCCACTTCGCTCCCGGCAGGGCCGTGGACAGCGGCTCGTCGAGGTCGAGGACGCCGCGCGCGTCCAGGCGGACCGCGGCCAGCGCCATCAGCGCCTTGGATGTGGATGCGGTGTAGAAGCGGGTGGTCTTCGTGACCGCGCGCTTGCTCTCGAGGTCCGCCTGGCCGAAGCCGTCCTCGAGCACGACGCGGCCGTCGCGCACCACGGCCACCGACATGCCGGGCACGAGGCCGGTGTCCATGACGCTCCGGACGATCCGCGCGAGCTCCGGGTCGGTCGCGGCGCGGACGGGAAGTGCCGTGAGCAGGATCGCCGCCGCGACGATCCGGACGCTGTTCCTCTTCATGCGTGCCTCCCGGGATCCCGCGGATCCCCGCTGGGGAGCCCGGAGTGTGCCGGGCAGCGGTGCGGCGTTCTTGAACGGATGCAACGCCGCGGGCGCCGGTCAGGCGGCGGCGGCCATGCGGCGCAGTCGCCGCGGGGTGAGTCCTGCCGCCGCCCGGAGCTCCCGGGTCATGTGCGCCTGGTCGGCGAACCCGGCCTCCAGCGCGGCGTCCGCCAGGGGCAGGGTCGAGTCGGCGAGCAGGCGGCCGGCGCGACGGACGCGCCCGCGGCGGCGGTGCTCCGAGGGACTCGAACCGAAGTGTCGCCGGAACTCCCGCGCCAGGTGCACCGGATGCACGCCGAGGCTCTCCGCCACCTCGTGGATCGAGACGGCCCCTTCGTCGAGGGCCTCCCGGGCGCGGAGGAGCCAGCGCGGGGGCACGCCGGCGGGTGGCGGCGGGTCCAGCGCGGCGACGGCCTCCACGACCAGCTCCTCGAGCGTGTCCCCGGACGGCGCGACGGTGAGGTCGGCGGGCTCGCGCAGGCGCCGCAGCAGGCCGAGGAGCGGCCGGACCGAGTCCGGCGCGTGCACCCAGCGCCAGGCCTCCAGGCGACACCCCTCCGCCCGGGCATTCGCCTCGTCGGCGGCCGAGAGCTGGAGCTGCAGCATCACCGCCCCGCGCCGGCCGAACGCGTCGGCGTGCTCCACGCCCGCCGGCTTCACCACCACGCTGAGCGCCCCGGCCGCCTCGGCCACGCGACCCACGCGTTCCTCCAGGTCCCCGCGGACGACCAGGGACAGGAAGGTGCGATCGTGGGCGTGCCGCGGCTGCGAGGTGCCCGGGGCGTAGTGCCGCACGCGGATGACGCTGCCGCCGGCGGTCCGGGCCTCCCGGGAAGTGCGGTCCATGGCGCGTTCCTACGGAGGAACGCGCGGGCGGGTTGCCGCGGTCCGGCGCCGCGGCCTTGACGGGGGCCGCCCCGGGGGGCGAGTCTGCGCCGCGTGACCCCGCCTTCCCGGCACCGGCTCGCGGGCGTGTTCGCCTTCCTCGCCGTCACGCTCTGGGGCATCTCGTTCGTGGCCACGAAGATCGCGCTGGCGGAGATGTCGCCGGTGGCGTTGATCTTCACGCGCTTCGCGCTGGGCGCGGTGTCCCTCTACGCCGTGCTGCTCGTGCGGCGGGAGACGTGGTCCGTACCGCGCGCCGCCTGGCGCGACCTCGCCCTGCTCGGGTTCGTGGGCGTCTTCGTGCACCAGATGATCCAGGTGCACGGCCTGACCCTGACCACCGCCGTGCGCACCGGGTGGCTGATCGGCGTGATCCCGCTGTGGTCGGCGCTGCTGGCGTGGATCCTGTTGCGGGAGCCCTTCGGGCCGCGTCGCCTCGCCGGGCTCGCGCTCGGGTTCGCCGGGGCCGTGATCGTGGTGACGCGCGCCCGCTTCGATCCGGCCATCCTCGGGCTGCCGTCCACGAAGGGCGACCTCCTCGTGCTCGCCAGCACCGTCAACTGGGCCGTGTACACGGTGATCGCGCGCGGAACGATCGGTCGTCTGGGGAGCGCCCGCGCGATGGCCGCCTCGGTCCTGCTCGGCTGGCTGATGCTGCTGCCGTTCTTCGTCCGCGAGTCCGGGTGGGAGGCGTGGGCGGCGCTCTCGCCGCGAGCCTGGGGGGCCGTGGCGTTCCTGGGCGTGGGGTGCTCGGGGATCGCGTACCTGATGTGGTACGCGGCGCTCGCGCGGATGGACGCCACGCGCGTCTCCTCGTTCCTGTACGTGGAGCCCCTGGTCACGTGCGCGGCGGCCGTGCCGATACTGGGGGAGACCTTGGGCCTCGCCACCGTGGCGGGCGGGCTCGTCGTGCTGGCCGGCGTGGCGCTCGTGCAGGCGCCCGTGCGGCGACCGCCCGGGGAGGCGTCGTGACCACCACCGCAACCGCAACGGACGAGGCCCCGCGCGCCGGCTCCGGCGGCACGCTGCGCGCCGCCGCGCTGGGCCTCGGCCCGCTCGGGGCGGCCGCCCTGCTCACGGCCTTCGCGGCGTGGCTGCACGACTCCACCTTCGCCGACGTGCTGCTCTTCCCGCCGTGGGGGATCGGCGTGGTGCGGACGACGGTGGCGGTTGCGGCCCTCCTGTGCGGGTACTTCGCCGTGTTCTTCGCGCCCGGCCTGCTCCTGATGCGCGCGCTCGGCGTGCGCACGTCGAACGCGCCGGCGAATGCCGTGGCCGCGTTCGTGCTCTCGCTCGTGGGCGTGTCGGTGGCGTGGATCGTGGCGCAGGCGGCGACGCGGGGGATCGCCGGCCGGAGCTGCCTCTACCTGACGGTCGCCGTGCTGGACGTGGCGGCGCTCGTGGCCGGCGCGGTGCTCGCATCCGGCGCGCCGGCGCTGCCGCCGCTCCCCGCGCGCCACCGCGGCACGGGACGGCACGAGCTCCTCGTGCCGGTGCTCGGCGTGCTCCTGCTCGCCGCCGCGGCGTGGCTGCTCATGCCCGGGAAGATCACGATCGAGGCGCTGGAGGGCGACGCCACGGAGGTGCACGGCTTCGCCGCCAGCCTCGCTGCGAGCGCCTTCCCGGAGTGGGATCTGGAGTCCGGCGCGTGGGGCTTCTACCCCACGTTCATGTTCGTCGGCTATCCGGTGTTCTTCTCCATCGCGCTGCTCGGGGACTCCGAGGCCGCGGTGCGGCTGCCCGCGCTGCTCTTCCTGGGGATGCTCGTGCTCTCTCTGGCCGATCTTGCCGGGCGCGGGCGCACGCGCGCGGCCGGCGGTTCGCTCAACGTCCTCGTGCCGATGCTCGCGGCCGGCTATCTCTCCGTGCAGGTGGGGGCGTACTACGCGGGGTACCATCCGTTCCACGGCGATCTCGCGTGCTCGCCGCTGGAGGAGTGGGCGGTCACGGCGCTCGCGACCTGCGCGCTCGTGCTCCTGCGGGAGGGGGCCGCGGGACTGGCCGCGGTGGCCGCCCTGCTCGCCATCCTCACGTTCCCGAGCGGGCTCATGCTCGTGGGACTCATCGGCATCGGCGGCCTGCTCTCCGGCGAGCGGGCGGACCGGCGCACCGTGCTGCGCTGGGGGTCCGCGCTGCTCGCGCTCCTGGCGGTCTACGCGGTGCTGCTCGTCGTGTACACCGTGACCACCGGCATCTTCGACGCGATGATCGGGGAGTGGTGGGCGAAGTACTTCCAGGGGCGGGCCCGGTTCGCCGCGGAGACCCCGGATCGCATGCTCGCGGCCGCGGGGTGGTGGGCGCTGCTGGCCGGCGGCCTGCCGGTGCTCGCGCTGCCGTTCGGTGCGCTCGGACCGGGGCGCGTGGCCCGCTGGCTCTCCGTGGTCACGCTCGCGTGGGTGGCGTTCTTCCTGCTGTCGCCGAACAAGAACATCCACTACTTCATGCCGGTGGCGCTCGCGCCCATGGCGGTGGCGCTGCGGCTGGTCGCGGGCGGCGGGGACGCGCGCCGCACGCTGGCGGCGCCGGCCCTGCTCACGCTGTCCGCGACGGCGGCCATCGCGCTGTCCTGGCCGAGCCCCGCGCCGCCGTACACCGCGGACCGCGAGTTCGGCCGGCGCACCGTCTTCCTCGCCGCCACCGAGCGGCAGGCCGTGGACTACTCGCGCGTGCTGTTCCACGTGATGGACCCCCTGTGGAAGTGGGAGCGGGGGCGCCCGTGGACCATCGGGCACCACACGTGGGTGATGTACGCGGCGCGCGACTTCGATCCCGCGGGGGACTACGACTTCTGGGTGGGGCAAGGCCCCGCGCCGCGCGCGGATCTCGCCGAGATCACGCGCACGACGACGCCGGACGGGACGCGCGTCACCTGGTGGGCGCGCGGCGGTCGCGCCGCGCTGCGGGAGTGGCGCGAGCGCACGTACCCGCTGCGCACGGAGCGGTCGCGCTTCAACTTCGAGATGCCGCCGGCCGTCGAGGCGCGCTGAGCGGCGTCCCTATCGAAGGAGCAGCATGCGGCCGGTGCGCGTGCCGTCGTCCACCTGCAGCCGGTAGAAGTACACGCCTGCGGGCAGCGAGCGCCCGGCGGCGTCGCGTCCATCCCACTCCAGCGACGAAGCGCCCGCGGGAAGCGACCGCGCGATCTCGCCGAGCCGTCGCCCCGCCGCGTCCACGATCACGAGGCGCGCGTCCGCGGCGCGGGCGAGCTGCAGCTCGATGCGCGTGGACGTGGTGAAGGGGTTCGGCGCGACGAACGGGTCGTCGAGCACGATCCCCCGCGCGATCTCCGGCGCCGCGGTGAGGGACGACGTGACCGTGAACGAGGTGCCCGCGTTGTTCACGAACACGGCGGATCCGGCGGTCACCATGTAGTCCGCGTCGTTGTTCAGGCTCTGCGCGCCGGCCGTGCCCTGGAACTGCAGCGCCTGCGTGCCCCCGGTGGGGATGAGCCCGGAATACGCCGGGCCGAAGTTGCCGTCGGCGTCGTTGAACGTGAGGCCGGTGGTGGACCCGGTGTACGACGCGCCGCCCCACATGAGCCGCCACAGCATCTGCGCCCCGGTGTTGTTCTCGAACTGGATGCAGCCGGCGGCGAGGTACGAGGACGGGATCGCGTTGTCCAGCACGAAATCCGGCACCGCCGGCGGCGACGTGTGCGCGGAGAAGCTGGCCGTGGCCAGCAGGATGCGCACGCCCAGGCCGCCGTTCGCCACGTCCGTCGTGATGTCCGAGAGCAGCACCGGATTCGCGCCCGTCGCGTCGGTCACGCGCAGGCGGCTCGCCGACACGAACTGCTGGCTCGCGCCGCGCATGCGGAGCTGGATGGCCTGCACGGTGTCGTCCCCGTCCACGCCGGCGATGACCTGCTCCACCTGCATCAGGTGGAACGTGGCGTGGGCGGGAGCGGGGACGGAGCCGAGGGCGAGCGCGGCCGCGAGCGGGACGGCGAGGGTGCGGGACATGGGGAGTGTCTCCGGGACGGGGGGGATCGGGCATCACGGATCCTCATGGTGCCATTTCCGCGCGCGAAGTTTCAACGATGCGCGCACTCCCGAAGTGGAGCATGTAGTCCGGAATCCCCGCCGCGCTCCGCTCGCGGCACGCCGTCATCCCGCGGCCGGTCGTGGAGCCCTCCCGTAGCGCACGGTGGCGTAGCCCACGACCAGTCCGGTCAGGGCGCCCGGCAGGATGATCTTCCAGTAGTACGACGTGTTCCCGTAGTACTGCACGTTCATGATCGCGATCGGGATCGTGAGCACGAGCGCGGCCACCACGCCCACCACCACGCCGCGCGCGATCGAGCCGGTCCTGCGGGCCACGAGGCCGGTGATGAGGCCCACGAGCAGTCCCTTCGTGCAGCTGCCGAGGATGATGCCGCCCACCTCGGCACGCAGCTCCGGGGCGGTGACCCAGGCGGTGGACCCGTCCAGGGCCCCGAGCAGCGTTCCGACGATCAGTCCGAGAAGCGGTCGGTTCATTGGTCGTTCCCTCCTTCGAGCTTCCCTTGTACGGCCGCGGCGGATCCTTTGGCCGGCGAGGTCATGTCCCGGCGAACGCGAGCATCAGCCCGCGCACGACCACGTACGCGAGGATCAGCAGGATGGCGGTGCGGTGCCGGCGGGCCAAGCGCCCTGCGCGTTCCGCGAGCGACTCGCGGTGCGCCGCCGGCGTGTCCCCGTCCAGGAAGCGGCGGACGTCCGCCGCGAGCGCATCCACGGTGGGGTAGCGGGCGGCCGGATCCTCCGCCCTCGCCCGCGCCGCCACCGCGCGCACCGCGGCGGGAACGGGGCCCGGGGCGGCGGTCGCGAGGTACGAGAGGATCGCGCCGAGGGACCACACGTCGGCGCGCGCGTCCGCCTCGTGCGATCGCCCGGCCGCCTGCTCCGGGGACATCCATCCGGGCGTACCGAGCACGAAGCCCGGGCGGGTCCCCTCGCGCGCCGCTCCGGCGGAGGCCGCCGCTTCCCGCGCCGGCGCGGCCGCCTCGTCGAGGAGGCGCGCCACGCCCCAGTCCATCACGAGCACTTCGCCGAACGGACCGACCATCACGTTTTCCGGCTTGAGGTCGCGGTGGATCACGCCGCGCGAGTGGGCGAAGGCCACGGCGTCGCAGATCCGCGTGAAGAGCCGCAGGCGCTCGCCGAGCGACGCGTCGCCGCGCGCCACCTCGTCCAGGCGAGTTCCCGCCACGAGCTTCATCGCGTACCACGTGCGCCCGTCCGGCAGCGTGCCCACGTCGTGCACGGGGACGATGCCGGGGTGCTCCAGCCGCGCCAGGATGCGCGCCTCGCGCAGCATGCGCGCGCGCGCCGCGTCGTCCGGGCCGGGGTGGTCCAGCACCTTCACCGCCACGTCGCGATCCAGCTCGCGGTCCCGCGCGCGCCACACCACGCCCATGCCGCCGCGCGCCACGCGCTCGCCCACCTCGTAGCGGTCGCCCGGGATGTCCGGCGCGTCCGCCGCGTCGCGCAGCCGGCCGAGGGCGTCGTCCGGGATCCACCTCACGGCGTGTCCGTCCCGAACAGCGCGCGGGCCTCGTCGCGGAACTCCTCCGGCGTGGCGCACAGTCCCGCGAGCCGGGCCAGCACGGCCTCGCGGAACGCGCGCCGCGCCGCGTGCAGATCGTTCGTCACCTTCGTCACCGGCACGTCCAGCTCCCGCGCGAGGTCCGCGTACGTCAGCTTTCCCCCGGGCGGCGGGCCCTCCAGGTCGTAGCGTTCGAACGCGCGCCACACGGCGGCGCGGCCGGCCGACTCCAGCTTCGCGCGGAGATCCTCCACCGCGAGCGCGAACAGGCTGCGCACCCATTCGCGCCGGAACAGCTCCTCGGGATCGTCGGGCGCAGGCACTTCCGTGCGCTCCACCTCGGCCTCCGCGGCGCCGAAGTCCAGTGGCACGTGCGCCATCCCGCCGCCGCGCTTGAGGCGGCGGGCCGCCTTGCGCTCGTTCGCGGCGTGGCCGTCCACGCCGAGTCGCAGCCACGTGCGGAACCGCGCGCGCCCGGCGTCGTACCGTTCCAGCCAGCCCCGCTCCAGGGCGGCCGCGAAGAACCCCTGCGTGAGGTCCTCCGCGTCCTCCGGCTCCAGCCGCCAGCGCAGGCGCAGGTATTTGTAGACGGGCTTCCAGTAGGTCTCCACCACGCGCGTCCGGGCGCGGTCGCGGACGTCCGGCGCGCCGGCGGAGAGGTCCGCCACCAGCGAGGCGCGGGTGGCCGGGAAGCCGCCGGCGGCGCCGGGCGGATCGGGGGCATCGGGCATCCGGGGAGGCTAGCGGGGCGGCCGGGCGCCCAGCAAGTGCGGACCCCGGGGACCCCGTCTATACTGCGGGCCGCTGCACCCCCGCGAAACGAGAGGCCCGGTTGACCCGCTCCGAGGCACAGAATCCCCGGCGGCGCATACCCGAAACGGGGGGCGCCGGCCCCGGCGGCGGTCCGGGCCGACCGGACCCCCGGCGCCTCGACGACCGCCCTTCGCGGGAGGAGTTGGAAGGGGTCCGCCGCCGTGATCCGGAAGCCCTGGGCCGGTTCTTCGACCGGTACTTCGATCGGATCCACGGCCTCGCGTACCGGATGCTGGGAGACGGCCCCGCCGCCGAGGACGTGGCGCAGGAGGTCTTCCTGAAGGTGCACCGCGCCTGCGACCGGCTGGACCCCGAGCGCGATCCCATGCCCTGGCTGACCGCGATCACCTGCAACGCCTGCCGCGAGCACTGGCGCGGACGCCACACGAAGGCTGCCGCGCGGGCCGTGCCGCTGGAGGACATCGCGGAGCGCGAACCGGATCCGGAAGCGCGCGAGGACGCCGCCGAGCGCGTGGACGCGCAGCGCCGCGCCGCGCGCGTGCAGCGCGCGGTGGCGGATCTGCCCGGAGGCCTGCGCGAGGTCGTGATCCTGCACGACTGGCGGGGCCATTCGCACCAGGAGATCGCGGAGATGCTGGGAGCCACGTACGTCGCCGTCCGGAAGCGCTACTCGCGCGGCCTGGCCGCGCTGGCGAAGGCGCTGGGCGGGAAGGACGGCGGGGGAGGCGCCACGTGACCGAGCGCATCACGCCCCAGGAGCAGCACGTGCGCGACGCGGTCCGCGCCCTGCCGGAACCGCCCGTGCGGGAGGAGTTCCGCGCGCGGCTCCGCGCGCAGTTCGTGTCCGGCGACATCCCGGAGACGGCGGCCCCGCGGCGCGCGGCCGTGATCCCGATGCCGGTGCGCGCGGCGCTCGCGCTCGCGGCCGCGGTGGCGGGCGTGTTCTTCGTCCTCGGCCGCGCGCCGGAGTGGCAGGTCATGGCCGTTCCCCCGGAAGGCGAGGTGCGCGTGGACGGGCGCGCGTTCCCCGCGGCGGACGTGGCGGCGTGGCGCGAGGCGTTGGAGCCCGGCGCGCGCGTGGCGTGGTCGGGCAGCGGCCCGCTCTCGCTCGCGCTCCCGAAGACGCTCGCGGTGCAGCTGATGCCGGACGCGGAGCTCACGCTGCCGGCGGCCGCG
The DNA here is from genome assembly GCA_964571855.1 of uncultured Gemmatimonadota bacterium. GTDB lineage: Bacteria > ARS69 > ARS69 > ARS69 > ARS69 > CAYYFX01. The sequence continues at coordinate 109,664 of CAZNDO010000003.1, read as the reverse complement.
CTGCCGAAGGAGGAGGCGCTGCGCATCGACGTGGCGCGCGGCGCCATGCAGGTCGCCACCGGGCCCGCCTTCGCGGGTCGGCGCCTCGTCGTGCACACGGATCCGGTGGACGTGGAGGTCACCGGCACCACCTTCGCGGTCATCCGGATGCCGGACTTCGCCTGCGTGTGCGTGCTGGACGGCGCGGTGCAGCTGCACACCGCGTCCGGCCGGCAGCTTCCGGTGGAGGCCGGAGCGCGCAGCGTCGTCCACGACGACGGCACGGTGGACTCCTTCGGCGAGGTGGCGGCCGACGAGATCCCCGTCCTGGAGCGCTTCCGCGAGGAGGCGGCGTCGTTCCTCGGCGCGCCTCCGGGACGCCCGCACCCGTGACGCACGTCCCCCCGGAGCCTCCGGCCCGCGATCTCTCCGCCCTGCCCATCGGGGTGTTCGACTCCGGCGTCGGCGGCCTCACCGTCCTGCGCGCCCTGCGCGACCGCCTCCCGCACGAGTCCCTGCTGTACCTGGGCGACACCGCGCGCCTCCCCTACGGGACCAAGAGCGCGGGCACGGTGGCGCGCTACGCGATCCAGGCCTCCGCGCACCTCGTGGAGCGCGGGATCAAGCTGCTGGTCGTTGCGTGCAACACGGCGTCCGCGCTGGCGCTGGACGACCTCGCCGGCGCGTTCCCGGGGCTCCCCGTGCTCGGCGTGGTGGAGCCGGGCGCGGACGCCGCGGTGGCGGCCTCCCGCAGCGGACGCATCGTGGTGCTGGCCACCGAGAGCACCGCGCGCGGCGGCGCGTACGAGCGCGCCATCCGCCGTCGCCGCCCGGAATGCGAGGTGGTGTCCCGGGGATGCTCCGTGTTCGTCGCGCTCGCGGAGGAGGGGTGGAGCCACGGGCCGGTCGCGGAGCTGGTGGCGCACGAGTACCTGGACTACGTGATGCGCGCGCATCGCCCGGACTGTCTCGTGCTCGGCTGCACGCACTTCCCCGTGCTCGCGGACGCCATCGCGAAGGCCGCGGGCCCCGGCGTGGCCATCGTGGACTCGGCCGCCACCACGGCGGAGGCCGTGGCGCGCGAGCTGCAGGCGGCCGGCACGGCCACGAAGCACACGGGCGAGGGCGCGGTGCGCCTGTTCGCCACGGACTCCCCGGAGCGGTTCCACCGCGTCGCCGTGCGCTTCCTGGAGAAGGAGCTGCCGGCGCACCACGTGGAGCTGGTCGACCTGTCGCGGTGAACCACCTGGCCCACGCGCTGATCGCCGTGCGCACGCGCACGAGCATCGTGGGGAACCTGCTGGGCGACTTCGTGAAGGGACGTCCCGAGGGCGCCTGGCACGGCGAGCTGCTGCGGGGGATCCGCCTGCACCGCGCCGTGGACGCGTACGTGGACGACCATCCGGCCTTCGCGCGCAGCCGCGCACGCATCGCGCCCGCCCGCCGCCGCTTCGCCGGCATCCTCGTGGACATGGCCTACGACCACGTGCTTGCCCGGGACTGGGACGCGTGGGGCGAGGGGACGTTGCGGGAGTTCGCGGACCGCGTGTACCGCGAGCTGGAGGCGGCCGGCGACGCGCTGCCCGGGCGGATGCTCCGCTTCCGGCGGTATCTCGTGGGCACCGACCTGCTGACGGCCTACGCGCGGCGCGACGGCGTGGCCGCCGCGCTCGCCGGGATGTCCGGGCGGATGCGGCGGCCGAACCCGCTGGCGTCGGGCATGGACGACATCGAGGCCGCGCGGGACGGGCTCGCCACGGACTTCCGCGCGCTGTGGCCGGACGTGCTTGCCGCGGCCGCGGAACGGGCGGACCGTTCGCCGGGTCGGGGAGGCCAGGCCGCGTGAAGGGGATCCGACCCGAGGAGCCCGACGCCCTGCGCGAGTACTACCGCCGCCGGGCCGCGGAATACGATCGCATCTACGCGAAGCCCGAGCGGCAGGGGGATCTCCGCGCGCTCGAGGGGCTGGTCGGTCGCTGGTTGGCGGGCCGGCGGGTGCTGGAACTTGCCTGCGGCACCGGCTGGTGGACCGCCGTCGCGTCGCGCACGGCCGCGTCCGTGGTGGCCACGGACGCGAACGACGAGGTGCTGGCCATCGCGCGCCGCCGCGACGGGATCGGCGGCAACGTGGAGTTCCGCCTTGCCGACGCGTGGTCCCCGGAGGCGATCCCCGGCGAGTTCGATGCCATCCTGGCCGCATTCTGGATCTCGCACGTGCCGCGCGCGCGCCTCGCCGCGTTCGTGGACGCCCTGGACGGACGGCTGCGCATGGGGGGCCGGATCGTGCTGCTGGACAACCGCTTCGTTGCCGGCAGCAGCACGCCCGTCTCGCGGACGGACCAGGACGGGGACACGTGGCAGGTGCGCCGTCTGGACGACGGCACGGAGACGGAGATCCGCAAGAACTTCCTCTCCGCCGGGGATCTGCGCCGGCTCCTCGACGCGCGCGACCGCTTCGTGGAGGTCCGCGAGCTCCGGCACTTCTGGGCGGCCGTCCGGGACCGGCCCGGCCCGTTCTGATCCGCCCGCGGCGGCCGGATCCCCGCTCTCCCTTGCGGCCTCCGCGCCGGTCGGGTATGAGAGGCGCCTCCACTCGCCCGGGAGCGCCCATGAAGCTCGTCCTCGTCACGACCGGCGGCACGATCGACAAGGTCTACTTCGACGCGAAGAGCCACTACCAGGTCGGCGATTCCGAGGTCCCGCGCATCCTCGAGGAGGCGCAGGTGGACGCGCAGGTCCGCGTGGTGAACCTGCTGGCGAAGGACAGCCTGGAGATCGATGACGCGGACCGGGCGCTCATCCGGCGCACCGTGGAGATGCTGCCGGAGCGGCACGTGCTCATCACGCACGGCACGGACACCATGGAGCATACGGCGCGCGTGCTCCTGGGCATCCCCGGCAAGGTCATCGTGATCACGGGCTCGCTGATCCCGGCCCGCTTCCGCGCGACGGACGCGCCGTTCAACGTGGGGATGGCGCTGGCGACGCTGCAGACGGCGCCCGAGGGCGTGTGGGTGACCATGAACGGCCACGTCTTCCGCGGCGACCACGTGCACAAGAACCGCGCGGAGAACCGCTTCGAGGAGGCCTGACGAGGGAAGGGCCCGGACGATCGCTCGCCCGGGCCCCGGACCCCGCGTTCCGCGCTCGCGATCTAGCGGTAGTCCGCCTTGATGCGGCCCCACGCGGTGGGATCCACCGAGACCGTGGAGCAGGGGTTCGGCGCCGACGCCGTGTTGCGCGGCGTGGGCGCGCCGGTGGCGAAGTCCACGGAGTTGTCGTCCATGTCCTGGCAGCCGGCGTTCATGCGCAGGCCGGCGGTCGTGTTCGACAGCGCGGCCATGGCCGTGGTCTCCGCGCAGTTCGCCGTGCCGAAGCCCACGAGGTCGGTCCAGCCCGTGGGGCACGCGCCGGCGAGCGCCGTGGTGCTGTGGACCAGCGCCACCTTGCCCGCCGTGGCCGACATCGGGATCGTGCCCGTCGCGTCGGGCGTGGGGAGCGGCGTCGTGCCACCGGTGCCCTGCGCCTCCTGCACCAGGTAGTAGCGGCCCGGCAGCAGCGTGCCGCTCAGCGACGTGACCTGCCAGGTCGTCCCGGTGGCGGAGGCATACTGCACGGACCAGCCGTTCAGGTTGATGTTCGTGGTGCCGCGGTTGAACAACTCGATGAAGTCGTGCGTGTACGTGGCGCCGCTGTTGCCGCCGCCGCCGTAGACCTGGCTGATGACGAGGTTGCTGGCGGCCGACGCCGGCGACGCCGCGAACGCGAGCAGGCCGGCGAGAACGGTGAGGCTGAGGACTCGGCTCATGAGGGAGACTCCCGCCGGCCCGCCCGGGCCGGCCGAAGAGGCACTGGCTCTTGGTGATTTCGCGTGGCGAGCCATCCGGGTGGCCAGGACACCCCGAAAGAGCCCCTGAGGATGCGCCTCCACCGGCCCGGCTTCAACACGATTTCCACGAAGCGACGGTCAAGAACGACGGGGGCCCGGCGGCTTGCGCGCGCCGGACCCCCGGAGGATCCCGTGTGCGGGCGGTTCAGATCGCGCAGGTCATGTCCGTGCCGCAGCACATGGGGGATTTGACCTTGCCGTGCCCCTTCGGGCACTCCGCCACGTGCACCGGCGTCCCGTCCGGCTTCTTCAGCGTGTTGTGCACGAGCTCGGCGCCGCACTTGCCGCAGGTCATGGTGCCGATGCTCATGCCGCACTTCTCGCAGGTGTAGATGGCCATGGGTTCCTCCCTCGGGAAACGGGCTCGAGACGCGGGAGTCTACCGCACCGGCGCGGATCGGGCATCCCGGCGTGTTCATCGCCTCCTCCGATGCGGAGGCGCGCCGGCGGGGTTCGGGGCCGGCGGCGGCGCGGGACCGTGGCGGGAGTCCCGGGGGCATTGAACCGACCCCGCGCGATCCGTACGATCGGCCCTCCTTCCCCCGCCCGAGGAGTGCCGCATGCGCCACCGGCCCGCTCCGCACGCGGCCCTCGGCCTCGCCGCCTGCGCCGTCGCTTTCGCCGCCGCGCCCGCCGCCGCACAGACGGTCCCCACGGGGTTCGCGCACGAACTCGTCATCGGCGGGCCGTGGAGCGGGGAGCCCGTGGCGCTCGCGTTCCTTCCGGACGGACGCGCGATCGTCCTCGAGCGGAACGGCGGCGCCGTGCGCCTGGCCGCGACGGGCGCATCCTCCTCCGCGATCATCGGCACCATCCCGGACGTCTCGATCGAGCTGGAGCGCGGGTTGCTCGGCGTGGCCGTGGATCCCGCGTGGCCCGCGCGCCCGTACCTCTTCTTCTACCACACGCGCACGGACGCGAAGTCCGTTGTCGTCATGTACGAGGCCTCGGGCGCCCTCACCGACGCGAACAGCACCGCGATCACGCTCGCGAACCCGTTCACGGTTCTCGTGATCCCGGACAACCAGCCGCTGCACAACGGCGGCACGCTCCGGTTCGGCACCGACGGGATGCTGTACCTGTCCGTCGGCGAGGATCTCACGCCGTGCAATGCGCAGAACATCGTGGACCTGCGCGGCAAGATCCTGCGCCTCGACGTGTCGGCCATGCCGGGGGCCGGATCCGGCCCGCCGCCGAAGGCGGACATCACGCCGCCGGACAACCCGTTCGCCGCGAACCCGGACGAGGATGCGAAGCTCGTCTGGGCGTGGGGCCTGCGGAACCCGTTCCGCTTCTCCGTGGATCCCGCCACCGGCGATCTCTGGATCGGAGACGTGGGCTTCATCTCCTGGGAGGAGGTGGACCACGTGCCCGCCGCGAGCGGGGGCGGGCAGAACTTCGGCTGGCCGATCCTGGAGGGGCCGGATCCGCCGGGCACCGGCGACACGTGCGGCGCCGGCAACACGTTCACGGCGCCGGCGTACGTCTACCCGCACGGCGCGGTGATCGCCGCGGCGATCGGCGGGCCGATGTACCGCGCCGGGTCCGCATCACCGAACGCGCTGCCGGCGTCGTACGACGGGAGCTACTTCCTCATGGACTGGGGCGGCGAGTGGATGCGCCGTCTCGTGCCGGGGCCGGGCGGGCTCGTGCTTGCGCCGCCCGCGCCCGGCCAGCCGGATCCCGAGAACTGGGCCACCGGCATCGGGCAGATCTCGGACATCGCCATCGGGCCCGACGGCGCGCTCTGGCTCGCGCAGAAGGGCGGCGCCGTGCGCGGCATCTACCGCATCCGTCGCACGCTGCCGACCGGTGTTCCCGGCGAGGGCGCGGCGGCATCCCCGGCACTGCGCGTGATGGCGCGGCCGAACCCGTCGCACGCCGCGGATGCGGTGGAGTTCGTCTGGGCCGCGCCCCGTCCCGGCGACGTGCGTCTGCGCATCGTGGACACCGCCGGGCGCCTCGTGCGGGAGCTGCGGGGGGAAGGCACCGCCGGCGATCTCCGCTGGGACCCGGCGTCCGGCGGCCGCGCCGCGGCGGGCGTGTACTTCTACGAGCTCCGGCAGGGCGACGACACCGCGCGCGGCCGCCTCGTGCTCCTGCGTTGAAGGTCCTCGCGCCCTGGATCGCCGCGCCGCCGTCCGCCTCCTGACGGGCCGGATCGTCCCGGGCCGCGCGCGTTCCGTCCCACCGCCTTTGCCGCGCCCGCGCGCCGCGCTACGCTGCACGGGAACGGATCCGTGCGGGTGCGCCGCAACGAACCGAAGGGGGAGACGCTCGTGGGAATCGGCAACGGGAGGACCGCCCTGGCGGCGGTCGCGATCGCGGCGGGTGCGCTGGCGGGTTGCGGGACGAAGGAGGCGCCGCGCACGTCCGGCGTGGACACCGCGAACTTCGACCCGAGCGTGAGCCCCGCCGACGACTTCTACCGGTACGTCAACGGCACGTGGCTCGACACGGTGGAGATCCCGCCGGACTTCCCCACGATCGGCAGCTTCCTCTCCCTGCACATCGACAGCGAGAACGAGCGCCACGCCATCCTGGACGGGCTGGCCGCGCGCACGGACCTGCCCGAAGGCTCCGCGGAGCGCAAGGTGGCGGACTTCTACGCCACGTTCATGGACTCCGCGGCCATCGAGGCGCGCGGCACGGAGCCCATCCGCGAGGAGCTGGCGCGCATCGACGCCGTGGCGTCGAAGCAGGAGCTGCTGCAGGCGTTCGGCCGCAACTGGCAGCGGGGGATCGCCGCGCCGATCGCGCCCTACCGGGACGCGGACTTCGACGACGCCACGAAGTACCTCCTCACGTTCACGCAGTCCGGGCTGGGGCTGCCGGACCGGAACTACTACCTGCGGGACGAGGAGTCGCTGGCGCACGTGCGCGACGAGTACCGCAAGTACCTGGCGAGGCTCTTCGACCTGGCCGGCATCGCGGACGGCGCGCGGCACGCGGAGACGGTGTTCGCGCTGGAGCAGCGGATGGCCGAGGCGCAGTGGCCGCTCGAGGACGTGCAGAACGTGGACAAGGTCTCCAACCGCTACGCCGTGGCGCAGCTCTCCACGATCAGCCCGCGCATCGAGTGGACCGCGATGCTGGACGCGGCCGGTCTGGCGGGCGTGCAGCAGGTGTGCATCGCGCAGCCGGACTACTTCTCGGCGTTCGCGGATTTCGTGGCGGACACGGACCTCGCCGCGTGGAAGACGTGGCTGACCGCGAAGCTCCTGGCGGACTCCGCGCCGAACCTCGGGTCGGCCTTCGTCGACGCCTCCTTCGAGTTCAACGGACGCGTGCTCTCCGGCTCGAACGAGCTGCCGCCGCGCTGGAAGCGCGGGGTCCGGCAGGTGGAGGGCGCCCTCGGCGAGGCGATCGGCCGGATCTGGGTGGAGCGCCACTTCCCGCCGGAGGCGAAGGCGCGGATGCAGGAGCTGGTGGCGAACCTGATGTCCGCCATGCAGGAGAAGATCGACGGACTGGAGTGGATGGGCCCGGAGACGAAGGCGCGCGCGCACGAGAAGCTGGCCGCGTTCCGGCCGTACGTGGGCTACCCGGACGAGTGGATCGACTACGCGAAGCTGGAGGTCGTGCGCGGGGACCACGTGGGCAACGCGTGGCGCGCCGCCGAGTTCGAGTTCCGCCGGCAGATGGACAAGCTGGACGAGCCGGTGGACCGCGACGAGTGGGGCATGACCCCGCAGACCGTGAACGCGTACTACAACCCGAACCTGAACAAGATCGTGTTTCCGGCCGCCATCCTGCGACCGCCGTTCTTCGACATGGCGGCGGACGACGCGGTGAACTACGGCGGCATCGGCGTCGTGATCGGGCACGAGATCAGCCACGGCTTCGACGACCAGGGCCGCAAGTTCGACGGCGCCGGTAACAAGCGTGACTGGTGGACCGAGGCCGACAACACGGCGTTCATGCAGCGGGCGGATGCGCTGGCCGCGCAGTACGACCAGTACGTGGCCATCGACAGCCTGCGCGTGAACGGCCGCCTCACGCTGGGCGAGGACATCGGCGACCTGTCCGGCATGGCCATCGCGTACCGGGCGTACAAGAACTCGCTGGGCGGCAAGCCGGCGCCGGTGATCGACGGGCTGACCGGCGAGCAGCGCTTCTTCATGGGCTGGGCGCAGGTGTGGCGCGAGAAGAGCGAACCGGAGTACACGCGCATGATCGTGCTCTCCGACGAGCACCCACCGGGGCGGTTCCGGGTGAACGGCGTGGTGTGCAACATGCCGGAGTTCTACGAGGCCTTCGGCGTGAAGCCCGGCGACGGGCACTGGCGCGAGCCGGGGGACCGCGTGGCGATCTGGTAGGGGCAACGGCGGACGGGCGCCGGTTTGAATCGACCCCTCCCGGTCCCCTGGCATGGGAGGGTCCCCTCGAAGAGGAGGCCCTCCCGTGTCTTCGCTCCCGAAGGCCGGGTATCGTTGATCCGTACTTCCGGTTGATCCGGGTCGTTGCGCGGGTGGAGAATCGGGGAGCCCCCTCCCTCCGGGAGGGTCATCATGCCCCGCTCGCGTCTCCTGGCGCTCCGCCTGCTCGCCCCGGTCTGCATCCTGGCGGGACCCGCACCCGCAGGGGCGGCGGACCCTGCGGGCTGGGGACTCGGGTGCTACGACTGGCGACTGAGCTTCTCCGCGACCGACCCCTGGCAAGGCTGGGGCACCCCGGCGGCGGGGGTCCACGAGGTCTATCTGTGGCTCACGGCCTCGTGGTCCGCGGACGGAATGACCGCCGCCGAGATGGTCGTGCGCTCGTCGCCCGGTCTGGACTTCGTGGGGTTCGAGCCGCGCAACGGGTTCCTCAACGCGGGGACGGGCAGCCACCTGCTGCTGGCGGTCGGCGGCTGCCCGATGGGGCCCGTCGTGGCCGGGAAGGTCACCCTGTACGCATCGGATGCGCCGGGCGGATCCGTGTGCACCGAGCACCCGGGCGGTCCCGGGATCCCGATCGACACGGTGGATTGCAACGTCGTCGAGCCGCGGGCCTGGCCCAGCGGGTACAGTGGTTGCACCACCGTGCCCGGCGCCTACCCTTGCGAACTGATGTTCTTCTGCTTCGGCGGGGTCCCCGTCGATCGAACGACTTGGGGTGACCTGAAGTCGATGTACCGGGCGCGCTGACCGGCACGCGAAGCGGTCCGGCTCCCGGGGGAACCGGACCGCTCGCACTCCCCGGAACCGCCCTCGGGCTACTCGCCCATCGCCGCCTTCTTCGGGAGCAGGTGCTCCTCCCAGAAGAGCGATCCCGCCCAGAGCTGGTAGTCCGCGTTCGACTTCTTCGCGAAGCCGTGGCCCTCGTCCTTGGCCAGCATGTACCAGGCGGGGTTCCCCTTCTGGCGCACGATCTTCACGATCTGCTCCGCCTCCGAGGCCGGCACCCGCGGGTCGTTCGCGCCCTGCACCACGAACAGCGCGGAGCGGATCTCCCCGGCGTGCGTGGTGGGGGAGATCTTCTCGAGGTGGGCGCGCATCTTCGGGTCGCGCTCGTCGCCGTACTCCACGCGGCGCAGGTCCCGGCGGTACTCGGACGTGTTCTCCAGGAACGTGACGAAGTTCGAGATGCCCACCGCGTCCACGCCCGCGCGGAGCCGGTCGCCGTAGTGCACCAGGCAGGCCAGCACCATGTAGCCGCCGTACGAGCCGCCGGTCACCGCCACGCGGGAGGCGTCCAGGTCCGGCTGCATGTCGATCCAGTCCAGCAGGGCCCCGATGTCCTTCACCGAGTCCTCGCGCTTGAAGCCGTTGTCCAGCTTCAGGTAGGTCTTCCCGTAGCCCTCGCTGCCGCGCACGTTCGGGTAGATCACGGCGCAACCCAGCTCGTTCACCTCGTACTGCGACGTGTACGAGAACCATGCGCGCGCCTGGCTCTCCGGGCCGCCGTGGATGCGGATCACCACCGGGAACGGGCCGTTCCCGCGCGGCCGGTACACGAACGCGGGGATCATGCGCGGCTTGCCGTCCGGGCCCTTGTCGAACGTGGGGAACTCCACCAGCTCGCTCTTCACGAACGTGGAAGCGTCCAGGCCGCCCACCTCGGCCTCGGTCCAGCGGGTGAGCTGTCGCGTGGCCACGTCCACGACGTACACGTCCTTCGGGGACGCGGTCGTCTCGAACTCGACGGCCAGCGATTTCCCGTCGGGTGAGAACCGTGCGCCTTCCAGGATGCCGAGCTCGAGAGGCACCTGCACCACCGCGCGCGTCTTCGCGTCCATGAAGTGGAGCTGGTCCGCGCCGCCGGCGTTCACGCGCAGCGCGAGGCGCGAACGGTCGTCCGGCATCGCCGTGATCGCCGTGTCCCAGCCCATGCCGGCCAGCACGGCCTCGGACTTCGCGGCCCCCACCTTCGCCCAGCGCAGGTGCTGGAACTCGGAGCCCTCGTCGGACGTGAACCACACGCCTGTCCCGGACGCGTCGAACGCGGCCGTCCCGTACGCGATCGTCTCGCCCTTCACCTTCTTGTGGTTCGCGAGAGGCGTCCTCTTCCCGGTGGCCACGTCCACGGTCCACAGGTACGACTCGTTCGCGGAGACCGACTGCGCCACGAGCAGGGTCCTGTCATCCGGGGACCAGTCCAGCGGGTAGAAGTAGCCCTGCGCCTCCAGGACCATCCGTTTGCCGTCGGGGGAGGACGGGTCCATGACCCAGACGTCGTGGTCCCGGCCGTTGCGCACGGTGCTGCGCCACGCCACCCGGTCCTTCGCGTTCGACCACACGGGCGAACCGTTCTGGGACTCCCCGTCCGTCAGGAGCGCCGCCTCGCCGGTGCCGAGGTCGAAGCGGTAGATCTGCGACATCTCGTTGCCGCCCACGTCCTTCGTGAACAGGAACCAGTCTTCCGCCTTCCCGAAGGAGGCGGAGCCAACGGGCTCGTCGAAGAACGTGACCTGCTTGCGCATCCCCAGGGGCTTCGCCACGTGGTGGACCTGGTCGGCCTCGCCGAAGCGCGTGAGGATGAACAGTCCGGTGCCGTCGGGCGTCCAAGCGGCAAGGCCGGCCGGCCGGATGTTCTGGTACTGGCGGGTCTTCTCCACGATGCGGGCGGGGATCTCGGGCACGCCGTCGAGGACGAGCTGACCCACTTCCCGCACCTGGGCGGGCGCGGGGCCGGCGACCGCGGCCACGCCGGCGGGAAGGAGCGCGAGCAGCGTGCGAACGAGCGAACGGTTCCGGAGCATGCGTTTCTCCCGGGTAGGGCGCCGCGGGGAGCGCCGGCGCGCGTGTCGTGAGGATCCCGGGAAAGGTGGCATCGGCGCCGCGGGAGATCAAGGACCGGGCCGCCGACCGGCGGCCGGGAGGGACCGGGACGGCCGCTTCCGGGGGCGGACTCCGGCCCGGCGGGGCCACGGGACGGACGACGGCATCCGGGGACGGTCCCCCGGCGCGGGGGGACGGGGGCTGGCCCGCCGCCTTGCGCCCGGCCCCGCGGCGCGCGAGAATCTCCGGGCTCCGATCCGAATCACCCGGACCATGAACCTCCCCGATACGGCGGTTTCCCCATGACCCTCATGCATCCCGCCGCGCGCCGCGCGGCCGCTCCCCTCGCCTTGGCCCTGGCGTGCGCGCTGCTGACGTCCGCGTGCAGCAAGGAGGCCGGCGGCGCGGGCCCGCCGCCCGCGCAGGCCGCGGGCCCCGGCGGCGCGCGCAACGAGAAGCCGGTGCCCGTGGCGGTCGAGCGGGTGGCCCAGGGCGCCATCGCGTCCTACTACACGGCCACCGCCACGATCGAGGCGGAGAGCCGCGCGGAGATCGTGGCCCGCACGACGGGCGTGGTCCGCGCGCTCGTCCACGAGGAAGGGGACCGGGTGGCCGCGGGCGCGGAGCTCCTGCGCCTGGAGGACGACGAGGCGCTCCTCCGCGCGCAGCAGGCCGAGGCGAACGCGGCCATGGCGCGCGCGGAGTTCGACCGCAAGGCGTCCATGCGCGACGCCGGCCTGCTCTCCGCCGAGGAGTTCGAGACGGTGGAGAACACGCGCAGCGTGCGCGAGGCGGAGCTGGGGCTGGCGAGGCTGGAGCTGGAGTACACGCGCGTGGCCGCGCCCTTCGCGGGCCGCATCGTGCGGCGGCTCGTGGATCTCGGCGCGCACGTGTCGCCGGGCGCGCCGCTGTTCGAGATCGTGGACGACGAGCCGCTGCTCGCGCGCGTGCACGTCCCGTCGCGGCGCATGGGCTACGTGCGGCCGGGCCAGGAGATCGACCTGCACCTGGACAGCGCGAACCTGGACGTGAAGGGCGTGGTCACGCTGGTGAGCCCCATCGTGGACCCCGCCACCGGCACCGTGAAGGTGACCGCCGAGATCCGCCGCCGGCCCGACGGCATCCGGCCCGGGGACTTCGCGCAGGTGAAGGTGGTCACGGAGCGGCACGACGACGCCGTGCTCGTGCCGTCGCGCGCCATCGTGGAGGACGAGGGGCAGAAGGTCGTGTACGTGGCGGTGGACGGAAAGGCCGTGCGGCGCCCGGTGGAGACCGGCTTCGTGGAGGGCGACCGCACGGAGGTCACCAGCGGCGTGGCGGCGGGCGAGTTGATCTGCACGAAGGGGCAGCGCGACCTGCGGGACGGCGCCACGCTCGCGCTGCTCGAAGGACCGGCCGACGTGCTGGCCGCCGCCCAGGTGGCCTCCGCCGACACTGCCGCCGCCGCGGACGCGGCCGCCGTCCAGTAGTCCCGTGATCCGGGGTCTCGCGCTCTTCTCGGTCCGGCGTCGCGTCACGATCCTGATGATCGCGGCCGCCTTCCTCGCGTTCGGCGCCGTGAGCCTCACGCGGCTGCCCGTGGATCTGCTGCCGGACATCGCCTACCCGTCGCTCACCGTCCGCACCGAGTTCCCCGACACCGCGCCCGGCGAGGTGGAGAACCTCATCACGCGCCCCGTGGAGGAGGCGGTGGGCGTGGTGCGCGGGCTGCAGGAGGTGCACTCCGTGAGCCGCGCCGGCGTGTCCGAGGTCACGCTGCAGTTCGACTGGGGCGCGGACATGGACGACCTGTCGCTGGAGGTCCGCGAGAAGCTGGATCGCGTGGAGTTGCCGCTCGGGGTGGAGACCCCCATCGTGCTGCGGTACGACCCCGCGCTGGACCCGGTGCTCCGCCTGGCCCTCACCGGCTCGGACGACCTGGCGCTGCTCCGCCGCGTGGCGGAGAAGGAGGTGAAGGAGCGCCTGGAGACGCTGGACGGCATCGCCGCGGCGATGCTGAAGGGCGGCGTGGAGGAGGAGATCCGCGTGGACGTGGACCAGGGCAAGCTGGCCGCGCTCGGGCTCGGGCCCGAGGACGTGGGCCGCGTGCTCGCCGCGTCGAACGTGAACCGCCCCGGCGGATCCATCGAGTCCACCGAGAACGAGTACCTCGTCCGCACGATGAACGAGTTCGACACGGTGGAGGAGATCGCGGAGCTGACGATCACGCCGGTGAACCGCATCCCGGTGCGGCTGGGCGACGTGGCCGCCGTGCGTCGCGCCCCGAAGGACCGCGACGAGATCACGCGCGTGGACGGCCGGGAGTCCGTGGAGATCGCCATCCACAAGGAGGGCGATGCGAACACGGTGGCTGCCGCCGACGCGGTGCTCGAGTCCCTGGACCGCATCCGTCGCGGGCTCCCCGAGGGGATGGAGCTGACCGTCCTGTTCGACCAGTCGCGCTTCGTGCGCCGCGCCGTGGGCGAGGTGCGGGACGCGGCCGTCGCCGGCGGGCTGCTCGCCATCCTGGTGCTGTTCCTGTTCCTGCGGGACCTGCGGCCCACGCTCGTGATCGCGGCGTCCATCCCGCTGTCCGTCGTGGTCACGTTCATCCTGATGTACCGCCTCGGCGTCTCGCTGAACCTCATGTCCCTCGGCGGGCTCACGCTCGGCATCGGCATGCTGGTGGACGCGTCCATCGTGGTGCTGGAGTCCATCGACCGGCGCCGGCGGGCGGGGTTCTCCCGCGCCGCGGCCGCGGTGGAGGGCACGGCCGAGGTGGGCGGCGCCGTGTTCGCGTCCGTGCTCACCACGGTCGCCGTGTTCCTCCCCATCGTGTTCGTGGAGGGCATCGCGGGGCAGCTCTTCCGCGACCAGGCGCTCACGGTCACGTTCAGCCTGCTCGCGTCCCTGCTCGTGTCGCTGACGATCGTGCCCATGCTCTCGTCGCTGGGCTCGGGGGGGGCGGCGGCCGTCGCGTCCGCGCCGCGGCCGGAGGACGACGACGTCGTCGTCTCCGGCGGGCCGACGGCGCTCGGTCGCTTCTCCGCGGGCTTCGACCGTCTCCTGCGCGGCGCGCTCGCGCGCCCCCGGACCACCATCGGGTCGGCGGCGGCGCTCTTCGTGCTCGCCCTGCTCGCGATCCCGCGCCTCGGGACGGAACTCGTGCCCGCGGTGTCGGAGGGCGAGTTCCACTTCGAGGTGGCCATGCCCGAGGGCACGCCGCTCGCCGCCACGGACCGGGCGGTGCGCACCATGGAGGACGCTGCCCGCGCCGAGGACGGCGTGGCGATCACCTACGCCACCGTGGGGAGCCGGCTCGTGGCCGGCGGCCTCTCGCTCAAGACGAAGGACGAGAGCCTCGGCCAGGTGAACGTGATCATGGCGGACCGCGCGGACGATCGCGCGGAGCACGCCGCCGCGGAGCGCCTCCGCGCGCGCTTCCACGAGCTGCCCGGCGTGGAGACGAAGCTGGGGCGGCCGTCGTTCTTCACGCTGAAGACGCCGGTGGAGATGGTGTTCTACGGCGAGGACCTGGAGGTCCTGCGGGACTACTCGTCGCGGCTGCTGCCGAAGGTGCGCGCGGTGCCCGGGCTGGCGGACGTGCGCGCCTCCCTGGAGGCCGGGACCCCCGAGATCTCCGTGCGCTTCGACCGCGACCGCCTGGCCGCCCACGGCCTGTCGCTGGAGGACGTCTCCGCGCAGCTCCACGACCGCGTGCAGGGTGCCGTGGTGTCCCGCTTCCGCGAGGAGGACCGGCACCTGGACATCCGCGTGCGCAACCGCGAGGAGGACCGCGACTCCATCGGCGACGTGGAGAACCTCGTGGTGGCCACGGAGAACGGGGTGCCGGTCACGCTGTCCGCGGTGGCGGACGTGGTGACGGCCAGCGGCCCGGCGGAGATCCATCGCATCCAGCAGAGCCGCGCCGCGGTGCTCACCGCCGAGGTGAGCGGGCGGAGCCTCGGCGCCGTGGTGCAGGAGCTGGGCGATCTCCTGGCCGCGAACCCGCCGCCGCGCGGCGTGACGGGCGAGATCGCCGGGCAGAACCGGGAGATGCAGCGGAGCTTCGCCAGCCTGGCCTTCGCGCTGGCGCTCGCGGCGTTCCTCGTCTACCTCGTGATGGCCGGCACGTTCGAGAACCTGCTGCACCCGTTCCTGATCATGTTCACGATCCCGCTGGGCTTGGTGGGAGTGGTGGCGGGTCTGCTGCTGGGCGGCTTCACCATCAACATCATGTCGCTGATCGGGACGATCCTGCTGGCCGGCATCGTGGTGAACAACGCCATCGTGTTCGTGGACGCGGTGAACCGGTTCCGCCGCGCCGGCCTGGAGAAGACGGAGGCGCTGGTGCAGGCGGCGCACGTGCGCATGCGGCCCATCCTCATGACCACGGCCACCACGATCCTCGGGCTCGTGCCCATGGCGCTCGGGTTCGGCGAGGGCGCGGAGCTGCGCCAGCCGCTGGCCGTGGTGGTCACCTTCGGCCTGGTCTTCGGCACCCTGCTCACGCTGGTGGTCATCCCCGCGGTGTACCGGGTCGTCCCGTCCAGGGTGCGGACCCTGGCCGAGGAGCGCGAAATGATGCGGGAGGTGGAGGAGGCCGAGCGGATCGCGCGCCGCGGCTCCCCTTCCGCCGCGGAGGATCCGGCATGACCCTGCCCGAGCTCGCCATCCGCCGGCCCGTCACCACGATGACCATCCTGGTGTCCATCGTGGTCGTGGGGGCCATCGCGCTGGCGCGGCTTCCCCTCGCGTTCATGCCGGAGCACGAGGAGCAGCAGGTCTGGATCATCGTGCCGTACCCGAACGCGTCGCCGAAGACGGTGGAGCGCACGGTGCTGCGCCCGCTGGAGGAGGCGCTCGGCAGCATCGAGGGGCTGGGGCACATGTGGTCGCGCGCGGGGGAGGACGGCGCGCGCGTCAGCCTCTTCTTCGGCCCCGAGCAGGACGTGGCGCTGAAGAAGGTGGAGATCCGCGAGCGCATCGATCGCGTGCGCAGCGAGCTGCCGGAGGACGTGGATCGCATCTTCGTGTCCGCGCAGTGGGATCCGGGGCGCTCGGGCGAGACGATCCTGGACGCGCGCATCGCCGCGGACCGCGACCTCAGCCACGGCTACGACCTCCTGTACGACAAGATCGTGAAGCCGCTGCTGCGCATCCCCGGCGTGGCGCACGTGGACCTCGACGGGGTGAACCCGCGGGAGGTCCGCATCAACCTGCGGCTCGCGGATCTCGAACGGTACCGCGTGGACGTGCGCGACGTGGCGGCGGCCATTCGCGAGAACCACCTGGAGCGCTCGCTGGGCGTCGTGCGCACGGACGGTGCGAACCTGCTGCTCCGGATGGAAGGCCGCCTCGACGATCCGGACGAGATCCGCGAGCTCCCCCTGGGGAGCGGGCTCCGACTGAAGGACGTGGCGGACGTGACGTACGAGGAGCCGCCGCTGGAGTACGGGCGGCACCTGGACGGGAAGTTCGCGCTGGGGATCGGCGTGAACAAGGAGTCGTCGGCGAACACGATCGAGATCTCGAAGGAGATCCACCGGCGCGTGGCGGAGATGGCGAACGACCCGGACCTGGACGGCGTGAACTTCCTCGTGTGGGAGGACCAGGGGAAGGAGATCCTCTCCACGATCCGCAGCCTGCAGAACACCGGGCTCATGGGCGCCTTGCTGGCCGCGGTGGTGCTGTACCTGTTCCTGCGGCGGCTCTCGCCCACGGTGTGGGTGGTGGCGTCCATCCCGTTCTCGCTGATCGTGGCGTGCGGCGTGATCTGGGCGAAGGGCGGCACGCTGAACACGATCTCGCTGCTCGGGCTGATCGTGGGCGTGGGCATGCTCGTGGACAACGCGGTCGTGGTGATGGAGAACATCGACCGCTACCAGCGCATGGGCCTCCCGCCGCGGGCGGCGGCGCTGCTCGGATCGCGCGAGGTCTCGGTGGCGGTGATCACCGCCACGCTCACCTCCATGATCGTGTTCCTGCCCATCTTCTTCGGCCCGCCGAACGAGATGAACGTCATCCTGCGGGAGCTGGGGATGACGGTGTGCTTCTCGCTGGCGGCGTCGCTCTTCGTGAGCCAGACGATGATCCCGTTCGCGGCCAGCCACTTCGTGCAGCGCCGCCGCGACACCGCGGAGGGGAAGGCGTTCACCCGGTTCACGGACGCCTACGCCCGCGTGCTGGAGTTCACGCTGGACCGGAAGTGGCTGGCGCCGGTGGTGGGGCTGGCGGTCATCGGGTCCGCCGTGTACCCGGTGATGAAGGTGGACAAGAACATGGAGACGAGCCCCGCGGAGATGTTCGTGGGGATCCGCTACAACCTGTCGGAGCCCGCGTCGCTGGAGCGGCGGGAAGAGCTGGCCTCGCAGGTGGAGGCGGTGCTGGCGGACTACCGGGAGGAGTTCGCGCTGCGCTCCATCTACAGCTTCTACAGCCGCGACTGGACGATGACGCGCCTGTACATGCAGGAGGGCCATACGAACGAGGCCTGGATGAACAAGGTGCGGCGCCGGCTCCCCGAGATCCTGCCCACGATCGCGGGTGTGAAGCTGGAGGTGGAGGACAACGTGCCCTTCTGGCAGCGCAACCGCGGGAAGCGCGTGGGCTTCCGCCTCACCGGCGAGGACACCGAGGTGCTGAGCCGCCTGGCGGACGAGGGCAAGCGGCTCCTGGAGGACGTGCCGGGATTGCACAGCCACTACTCCAGCGCCGAGGGCGGGAAGTTCGAGGTGCAGACGCGCGTGGACCGCGACCGCGCGCGCGCGTACGGCGTGGGCGTGGACCAGGCGGCGGACGTGGTGGAGCTCACGTTCCGCGGCCGGCAGCTCCCGGCGTTCCTGGACGGGGACGACGAGGTGCAGATGAGCCTGCGCCTGGACGAGCAGGAGCAGGAGAGCCTGAGCCAGCTCCACAACCTGCCGCTGAAGCAGTCCGGCCGCGAGGGCGTGCGCGTGATCCCGCTGGACACCGTGGCGGAGTTCGCGGTGGTGAAGGGGCCGGAGGAGATCGCGCGGGACGGGCGCGTGACCGGCGTGTGGGTGGGGGCGCGCTTCGACGAGGGCGAGCAGGAGGAATACATCCGGAAGGGCCGGGAGGCGCTGGCGCAGCTGGACCTGCCGTACGGCTACCGGCTGGACGAGAGCGACTTCGACGACGGCCGCGACGAGAACCGCAGGGACTTCCTGATCAACCTGCTGCTCGCCCTGGGCCTCATCTTCGCCGTGATGGCCGGGCTGTTCGAGTCCACGCGGCAGGCGCTGAGCCTGCTCGTGTCACTCCCGTTCGCGCTGGCCGGTGCCGCGTGGACGCTCTGGCTCACGGGGACGGACTTCGACCAGCCCGCCGCCGTCGGCCTGCTGCTCCTCTTCGGCATCGTGGTGAACAACGGCATCGTGATGATCGAGCACATCAACATGTACCGCCGGTCCGGGCTGGCGCGCCGCGAAGCCATGATGCGCGGCGGCCGCGAGCGCCTGCGGCCCGTGATGATGACGGCGCTGACCACGCTGCTGGGCCTCCTGCCCATCGTGATCCGCAAGCCGTCGCTGGCCGGCGTGTACTACTACTCCATGGCGCTCGTCATCATGGGCGGCCTGCTGATCTCCACCGTGCTGACCACGATCCTCCTGCCCACCACGGTCTGCCTGACGGAGGACGTGCTGGACGGCATCGCGCGCCGAGCGCGGGCGCTGGGCGCACGGCTCGGCCTGCCGCGGCTTCCGCGATGGGAGCGGCGGCCTGCCGTGGGCCGCTGACGCCGGCCCATCAACGGACCTTCACGACCCGCTGCGTGCTCCGCGCGCCTCCCGCGTCCAATCGAAGGAAGTAGACGCCGGGTGCCGCGCGTCGCCCGTCCTCGCGCCGCCCGTCCCACAGGACCTCGTGCCGACCGGATCCGGACCCTGCGATGATCGTGGCGACACGGCGGCCGTTGACGTCGAACACCGCCAGGCGCGTCGTCCCGGCATCGTCCCCCGTCGCGAAACGGATGGAGAGCGACTGTTCGAAGGGGTTCGGCCAGACCTCCAGCGCCCGCCCGCCGCCGTCGGCATCCGCGCGAAGCTCCCCGCGCGGAGCACCCGTCGCGGGGACATCCAGGATGAAGGCGCCGAACCGCTCGGTGCCGACGAGGAGCCTCTGCCGCACGGGCGAGTAGTCGATCGAGGTGGTCCGGAGGCTCCCGAGACCCTCATTGACCCAGCCGTGCCCCTCGATGAGGACGCCGCGATCGGTGGCAAGGAAGACCCGTCGCCCCCCCGCCGACACGTCCCAGGCGGCGTCGCGCACCACGGCCAGGGCCACCTCGCGGCGCGCCGCCCTGGCCGTGCCCTCCGCCGCCGGCACGACGCCCGGGGCGAGCGGCACGGTCCGCCACGACCCGCCGCCGTCCGTCGACGTGAACGCTCCGTGATCCCGGAACGCCAGGAGCAGGTGGTCGGGATCCGCGGGGTCGATGAGGATGCGGACCGGAAGCGCGCGGCCGGGCAGGCCGTCGGAGCGCGGTGCCCACGTGACCCCGCCGTCCGTGGTGAGGCGGACGGGCAGCGCGCCCTCCTTCGCGGCGAACACGCGCGTCGGATCGGTCGGATCGACAACCGCGTCCCTGGGGTCGAAGCCCGTGCGCGGCATCCGCGTGAACGATTGCCACCCGTCGTCCGTCCGGAACAGGATGTCGTCCCACTCCCACGCGTACGCGACCAGACCGTCCGCCGCCGAGGCGATCAACTCCGCGACGGGCGCGTCGCCGAACTCGATCCGCTCCGGGGCCCAACTCGTGCCCCCGTCCGTGCTTCTCGACGAGAAGAGGATCGGGATGTCGCACCACGGTCCGGGCGGCCAGCACGTCTCCCAACCGGCCTCGAACAGCAGATCCGGGACGCCGCGGTTCACCTCGAACGCGTCCGGCTCGAACCGGAGGAGGTCCGGCGCCGTTCGGCGCAGGTCCCAGCTGTCGCCGCCGTCGGCGGAAGCGAAGACCCCCGAAATCCAGGTCGGCCGCAGGAACCAGCGGTCGCCCGCACCGACCCGCAGGTGTCGCACGCGGACCATGTGCAGTCCTTCGATGCGCTTCGCGAACGTGCCCTCGGCGCCACCCGCATCGGAGCGCTGGAACGACTGGCCGGACCACGAGGCGTAGACGCGTGAGGACTCGTGGGGGTCCACCGCGAGCAGGCACATCGTCGTCGTCCGGACCGGGTTGCAGTCCTGCTCCCGATGGACCCGTTGCCACGAGCCGCCTGCGTCCGTGGAACGGTCGAGCACCGAACCGTAGCCGTACCCGGTCCATGCGCACCCGGAGAGCAGCGTGGCCACGAACACGTTCGAGGGATCCGTCGGGCTTGCCGCCATCGCCGTCGCGATCGGCGCCGGGAACGGATGCCAGGACGCCCCGCCGTCCGTGGACTCGTGGATCACGCCGGCACCGGTGCGCGCGCGAAGGGTCGCCGGAGGGCCGGGCGACCAGTCCAGCTCGTGGAACTCGCCCCCCGGGAGGACGAAAGACCATGATGCGCCTCCATCCGTGGACCGCGCGACGCCCCCGGAGGTGCCGGCCAGAAGCCGGTCGGGATCGGCGGGGTCGTGGACGAGGTCGAAGGCGCCGGCGCCCGACAGCCCCGCGCTCGTGGACGTCCAGCTCGTCCCGGAGTCGGTGCTCCGCCAGATCCCCTTCCATGCTCCCGTCCCGACGGCCGCGCGGAGCTCGTGCGGATCGGCGGGCGAAGGACGGAGCGCGGTCGGCGCGGGGCCGAACGGCGGGTCCGGGATGCGGGTCCAGTTCCCCCCGCCGTCGGTCGTGCGGAACATCCCGCCGCCGGGCCCGCCGGCGAAGAAGACGTCCGGATCCGCTCCCGAAGCCGCGAGCACCGGGAACGCCACGTCCCGCGGCAACCCGGCGTCGGCCGGTGTCCACTCCTGTCCGAAGTCCTCGGACAGGAACACGCGTCCGAAAGTCCCCGAAAGCAGCATGCGTCCGGGCTGCAACGGGCTGAGTGCGACCGCGCTCACCTGGCCGTCATCGCCCTCGGGAGCGAGGCTCCGCCACGGCCCGGGCGCGTCGCCGGCCGGGGCGGGGAGCACGAGCAGAAGAGAGGGCAGGATGCCGAGCGCCGGGATGAGGCGACGATTCCGCATCGCCCGATACTCCGGGGGGGCGGATCCAGAGTGGACCCCGCGGACGGGCCGAGTCAACCGGCTCGCTCAGCCGGCCCCGGGGCGCCCGCCGCGAACCCCCCGGCCCCGTCGCCACGGGTGTCCTCCTCCCGGGCTGCACCCCGCGCGTCCGGTCAGCCCGCGCCGTTGACCCGACGCCTGCCGTTCGCGTGCGGGCGGTCGCCGGGGCCGTGGCCGTTCAGGCGTCCGTAGCGGTCCGCGATGTAGGGCGGCACGATGCCGAGCCGCAGGTACGCGGCGCGCACGGTGTCGGGCAGGTGCTTGAAGTCGCCGATCACGCCGCGGCAGACGGGCTCGCCGCACGCGCACGGCATCGTCCAGAAGTCCTCGTCCATGTTCGTGGAGTAGTCGAAGCGGATCTCGGCGCCCTTCGCGATGTCGCGGAGCGCCACGAGCACGTCGGTGCCGCGCAGTCCGGCGTTCGGGTTGCAGGAGTGGTTGACGTAGAGGCCGATCGGTCGGGGCAGGATGTACTCGCGGGGACCTACCTGCAGCAGGTTGGCGCCTTGCGGCGTGTCATGGATGGGATGACTTCGATCGTAGGCATCGCCCGCGAACACCAGGATCCGTTCGCCCGCGCGGTAGTCGCGCGCGGCGAAGACCCCGCGCCCCACGTCGCACTCGGCGACGAGCAGCTCTGCGTCCATTGGTCCTCCGGGAGCCGTGCTCCCCGGGAGAAGCGTTCCCGCTGTTTCGGCGGTCCGACCTGCGGAATGGAGTGGAACCCCCGGCGCGTCGCATTCCGCGGAGCGATCCGGGCGGGGGATGAGGAGCGGTGGGTCAACAACGAGGGGCAGGAGCCTTCACGGTCCGCGCTTCGCGGGATGACGACCAGCCTCGGGCCGACCGACTCACGGTTCACGGGACTCTGGGGCGCTGCAGCGGCTCGACGGCCGGGCGCCGGCTCCTTTGAGGCGGGGAATCTAGTCCGCGCGTGGCGCGTTTGCACCACCTTTCTCGCGGCGGCCGTCCCTCAAGGCACGTCCCCGGCGGGTCGATCCCGGACCGAGGAGGCGGCCATGCGGGTTCGGGAGGACGCGATCGCGAAGGTGCCGGCGGAACGCGCCTGGTCCATCCTGGCCGACCCCGGGCTGCACTCGCTCTGGAACCCCAGGATCACCCGGACCACGCGCATGGGGTTCGGTCCCTGGGGAGTCGGCTCCCGCTACCGCGTGCAGTACGACCTGGGTCGGGGCGCCGTGGAGTTCGACGCCGAGATCGCCGAGTTCCGCCCGCCCTCCCTCCTGGTCGCCCGGCTGGAGGAGCGCGCGCGCCCGTCCGGGGCGGAGGTGCGCCGGCGCTGGGTGGAGGAGCGCTACGAGCTCCGGCGGGCCGGTGCGCACACGTACGTCCTGCACGAGGTGGTGGTGCATCACTCCGGCGTGCCCTGGCCGCTGCGGGCCCTGGTGTGGCTGATCATGCGCTTCGGCGAGCCGGTGGGGCAGACCTACATGGAGAAGTTCGCGGAGCTCGCCGAGGGCGACCTCGAGCTGGCCGCGACGGGATCCGCACGCCCCCGATAGCCCCTCCCGCGCCCCGGTGGTATAGACTCCCGGCCCCCGACCGGGCTCGCCACCCCCGCACGAGAGGAGCACCGCATGGCCCCCAGGAAGACCGCGAAGAAGAAGGCGGCGAAGAAGTCCGCGAAGAAGGCTCCGCGGAAGGCCGCGAAGAAGGCTGCGCGCAAGGCCGCGTCCCGCTCCGCCGCGAAGGCCTCCCGCAAGAAGAAGCCCGTGGCGCGTCGCGCGGCCGCGAAGAAGCCGGCCGGCCCGCCCGCGATCCGTCACGGCGTCATCACGCACACCGAGCTGGCCAGCGCCGATCCGCTCGCGACGAAGGCGTGGTGCGAGTCCGTGCTCGGCTGGCAGTTCGGCGAGCCGTTCCCCACGCAGGGCGGCCCCTACCACATGTGGCGCTTCCCGAACGACACGGGCGGCGGCATCCGCTCCAACAACCCGCCCGAGGTCCCCGGATCCATCCCGTACTGCGAGGTCCACGACATCCGCGAGACCTACGAGAAGGCGCTCGCGGGCGGCGCCACGGAGATGGTGCCCCCGATGCAGCTTCCGTCCGGGATGGGGTGGATCGCGATCGTCTGCGCCCCCGGAGGCGTGGCCTTCGGCTTCTGGGCGATGAAGTAGCGCGCGTTCCCGGGGGTGAGGGGCCTCGACCTGCTTGCGGTCCCCACCCCGCCGGGTCCACCATCGGAGCGCTCGCCCGCACCGGCGCCGGATGCCCCTCGAGAGTCCCGGGGCTTCCCTGCCGGGGCACGCCCGCGCGGTTCCCGCCGCCGGGCGCGGGAGAGCGCCATGATCGTCTACGTCCACATGCGACACAGCGACGGGACCCCCGCCGAGAACGCGCGCCGCAATGCCGCGCTCGCCCCGTGGTACGGGCGGGTGGCTTCCTATCACAGCCGGGTCCCCGCGGCCCAGATCCGGCACACCTACGTGAACGACTCGACCACCGTGCCGCAGGTCGTCTCCGCGATCGCCAGCGCTGCCGGCGGCGCACGCAGCCTCTGGCGACTGATGATCAACTGCCACGGCGCGCCCGGCCTGATCGACCTCGGAGCGGGGATCACCGTCTGGAACGTGGACGCCTTCTCGCGGCTCCGCTCCGTCATGAGCCCGCGGGGTTCCGGCATCACGGTGGGGTGCTGCTACGCGGCGTCCGGCGGCGCGCTCTTCGGGGGTCGCGGGTGCATCCGCGAGCAGTCCGCGCCCGACAACGGACTGAGCCTGCTCGTGGGGTTGGCGAGGGCAACCGGCGTGAACGTGGAGGGCGCGCTCGACGAGCAGATCACGTGGGACCTGAACGGCCCCATCCTCACCGTCCGGCCCGACGGCACGCACTCGGTCCGCATGGGGAGGACGGTGGACTCCATCCGTGTCGGCATGTCGGGCGAGGATCTGACCTGCGGCCCGTGAGGCGAACGGGCGGCGCCATCGGCCGCCCGCCGCCTGCGGATCGGGCGCCCTCGGGCTCAGTGCACGCGAACGACCTTCGCGACCTCCGCGCGTGCGTTCGCTCCGGGGATCGCCCGCAAGAAGTACGTCCCCGGCGGCACCGGGCGACCGTCGGCGCCGATCCCGTCCCAGCGGATGTCCTGGCTCCCGGGCGGTACGTTCAGCACCTGCACGCGCCGCCCCGCGACATCGTGGACGTCCACCGCCCGCACGTGCCCCCGCGGGCTCCAGCGCACGAACACGGCTTCGTGGAACGGGTTGGGGGCCACCTGCAGATGCGTCGACCGGGTCCCCGGCCCGGGCGTCGCCGTGACGTCCTCCTCGATGACCACGAAGTGCTGATCCGCACCGACGGCGAGGAGGCGCTGCTCGACCCCCGAGGGCCAGCGTACGATCAGCGAATCCGCGACCACGGCATCCCCCAGCCCGAAGTGCTGGCGGAAGTCCTCCTGGTGGCTGTTCCCGGCCATCGATGCGCCGACGAAGCGCGTCTGGGCGCGTGGCACGCCGCCCACGGCGGCGACGACCCGCACGCGCGCGCCGACCGCGTCCCGATTGGAGATCGTCCCGCGGAGCTCGACCGTGAGCCAGTGGTTGCCCGTGCTGCAGGACACGCAGGACGGTCAAGAGGGGGTGGTCAGCGCGTTCGCGGCGCCCGCCAGCGCTCGAAGAGGATCGTACCCTCGTCGAGACCCGGTCCCACGTACGCGAACGCGTTCTTCGCCAGGACCCGCATGGATGCGCGGCCGTCCGGCAGCGTGTGCGCGATGATGCGCGTCACGCCCGGCTGTCCGAACGCCCAGGTCACGAGCGCATCCACTGCCTCGGGCGCGATGCCCTGCCGGTGGTGGGTCTCCATGACGGAGTAGCCGATCTCCACCGTACCGTGGCGATCCGGCTTCCCCTTGAACCCGCCGGTGCCGATCGCGAGCGGCCGGCGGCCGCCGGGTTGCGCGAGCAGGAAGTGCCACGACAACCAGCCGCACGCGGCGGGATCGGCCTCCAGCGCGTCCAGGATCCAGCGCATGGACGACTCGTCATTGAACGGGGGCGGCCACCCGGGAGGGACGTCGGCGTCCAGCGCCCGGGCGAAGGCGTCGTGGCTCTCCAGCTCCGCGCGCGCCAGCGCCGCGGTGGCGGGCACCAGGACCAGGCGTGCCGTCCGCAGCGGCGCCGGCGGCGTACTCAGCGTTCCACCATCTCGACGCGCCGGTTGCGCGCTTGGCCTTCCCCGGACCGGTTCGTGGCCGACGGGCAGAGCGGGCCCACGCCGTGCGCCGTCAGCCGCTCCTTCGCGATGCCGTGCCGCGTGATGAGCGCTTCCACCACGGCGGCCGCGCGCCGGCGGGAGAGGTCCTGGTTGTACTCGAAGGTCCCGTCCGTGTCCGTGTGGCCCACGATGAACGCGTTCAGCGACGCGTGCCCGGCGAGGAACCCGGCGACCACCGCAAGCGCCTCCGCGGACTCGGGGCGGATCTCCGCCTTGTCGTGATCGAAGCGGATGCCGTCCAGCACCACGCGGCCGTCCGCCGCGAGTCCCCGCTCCAGCGCTTCGGGAGTGACGATGACGAGGCCGGTCTCCATGGGCCGCGTCTCCAGCACGTCGATCTGGTGGCGCGCCCCGTTGATGGCGACCGCCACGTAGACGTCGCCCTCGGCGCGCGCCAGGCGGGCGGACAGGTACCCCATGTCCGCGGCGAAGTACTTCATGCCCGTCACGCGGGCCCAGCGGCTGGACGCCCAGCTCGGGCCGCAGTCCTGTCCCGTGCAGGAGAACAGGATCTCGAATCCCGCCTTCGCCAGCCCTTCGCGGTAGTTCGCGTGGATCTCGCCGATCGACTTCCCTTCCGGATTCTCGTACGCGAGCCGCGTGAGCGCGCCCTCCGCGGCGCGCGTGACCAGGGCATCGTCGTCCGTCTTGCCGGTCGGATCCACGCGCATGACCACGCGGTACTCGCGGAAGCCCTCGTCGTCCCGTCGGGAGGCGACGGAGCCGGGATACGGGCGAATCAGGTCGTGATCCTTCGGGGGGGCGGCTGCCGCCACGCTCGCGAACAGGGCGGCACCCGCGACGAGCAGGCCGAGGACTCTCAGGGGCACGGGAACCTCCGGTTGCGGACGGGACCGGTGAGCGGGATCGCGCACCGGAAACGAGCCGGGCCGCCCCGGGAGGATCCCGGAGCGGCCCGAGCATCGTGCGACGGATCCGTGGATCCGGCTACTCGAGGATGACCATCTTCCTCTGCACGGACTCGCCGGCCGCCACGAGGCGGTAGAAGTACACGCCGGGGTTCAGGATCCGGCTGTCCATCTCCACCGAGTGCACGCCGGCCGGCTGCGTGCCGTCCACGAGCGTCATCACCCGGCGGCCCGTCACGTCGTACACGGACAGGTGCACCGACGCCTCCTCGGGCAGGCTGAAGGAGATCGTGGTGCGGCCGTGGAACGGGTTCGGCCGGTTCTGCGCGAGCGACAGGCCGTCCGCGTCCAGGCCGAGGCGCGCCGCGTCGTCGTCCCCGCGATCGTCCGCCTCGCCCAGCGCCACGATGCGCAGCGGCTCCGCGCTCGAGGTCGTCAGGCCGCGCCACGTGATCTGGTCGATGTAGACGTCGTCGTTGTTGTCCGAGGCGTCGCACATGAACCGGATGCGCGCGTTCGTCGGGAACGTGTACGTGCTGCGCGGGATCGTGACCGTGGTCACGTAGAACGTGGCGTTGTTGAAGCTCGTGCCGGCCACGTAGTTCGCCACGGTCTGCCACGCGGAGCCGTTGTAGTACTGCACCCAGAAGTTCTCGCCGGTCTCCATGCTCTGGGCGCGGAAGTAGAACTCCACCTCCAGGGTCTGGTACGCGGTGACGTTCCGCGTCGTCGTGGTGTAGAAGGACGACGACGTCCCGCTGTTGTCCTGGATGTCCGCCGCGGCCGAGCCCTGCCACGCGTACGTGCCGCCCGTGTAGCGGGACATGTCCGCGCCGCCGTCGGTGAAGCTGCCCATGCCGCTCTCGAAGTCGTCGTACGTGATGGTGACGGCACCGCCGCCGCCGCCGACCGAGACGTACGCGCTCTTGGACTCCACGTCCGAGCCGCACGCGTTCGTGGCCGTGAGCGCCACGGTGTACGTGCCGGCCGCCGTGTACGTGTGGCTGGGGTTCTGCGCGCTGGACCCCGTCCCGTCGCCGAAGTTCCAGCTCCAGCTCGTGGGGCTGCCGGTGGACAGGTCGGTGAAGTTCACCGTCAACGGTGCCGTGCCCGACGTGGGCGAGCCGGAGAAGTTCGCCGCCACGGTCGGCGAGCAGCCGCCGCCGCCCAGCATCGTGGGGCGGTACGTGGCCATCTGCTGGTCCATGCGCACGGACTGCCCGGACGTGAAGTTGTCCATGCAGGAGTCGTCCGTGTAGTCCATGAAGTTCGTGATCGGGTCGTTGCCGGGGCTGGAGCACGTGTTGCGACCCGCCGGGCAGCCGTAGGCCGGGCTGGCCTCCGCCGGCGTGTCGTCCACGAAGTCGCCGCTGCCGGTGCAGCCGCCCTGGAACGTGTGGTACAGGCCGAGGAAGTGCCCCACCTCGTGCGTGGCCGTGTCGCCCAGGTTGTACGGCGCCGCCGACCCGCCCGGGAAGGACGAGTACAGGCACACCACGCCGTGCATGTTGCTGTTCTCGGCGTACGACCACGGGAACGTGGCGTAACCCAGGAGCCCGCCGCCGATGTTGCACGAGTACAGGTTCAGCGTGGTGGCCGGGCTGATCGCCAGCGCGTTCTTCATGGCGCTCTCGTTCGAGCTTCCCATCGTGTGCTGCGACCACGCGGTGTTGTTCGTCCGGTCCACGGAGGAGAGCGTGAAGCGGAAGTTCGTGTTCGCGTACGCCGCGTTCAGCACCGCGATCTGGTTGTTGATCTGGGTGTCGGTGATGTCCCAGGCGCCGGTGCTGCTCCGCACCACGTGCACGGCCACCGGGATGGTGGTGATGGCGCGCAGCGAGCCGAAGCCGGGATGGTCCGCAAGCCAGCGGGCCACGTCCTCGGCCACGCGCTGCTGCTCGGCCTCGGTGGGAACGTGCGTGGCGCACCGCTCGCCGGGCACGAGCACGCCGTCGGGGTCGGCGTACATCACGTCGTAACGGCCCACCGTGACGGCGGCCGCGGGGTCGATCCACGAGAGGAGGCAGATCGCGACACCACAAAGCGCAACGAGAGCGCGCTTCATCGGGATTCTCCTAGGAAGGGGAACAGCGCCGCTCCGGCGCTGCTGCATCTCCGCAGCGACGGCGGGGGCCGCCGTGCGGTCAGGAGATCGGAGGGACGCACCGGACTCCGGGGTCCTCGCACCCCGGCAGGGTTGGGTCCGGGCGGAGCGGAAGCTAGCACCGCCGCCGGGGCCGGCGGAAGGGGGTTGCGAGACGCGAAGGGCGACCCCCCGGGAGGGGCCGCCCGATCGCGCCGCGGGGACACCGGGGCGGGGTGCGGCTACTTCAGCACGGTGACGGTCCTCGTCTCGGAGCGGCCCGCGGACTCGATGCGGGCGAAGTACACGCCCGCGGCCACCGCGGCCCCGGTCTCGTCCTTGCCGTCCCAGGACACGACCCCGGCGTCGCTCGCCGTGCCGCGGTGCACGTTGCGCACCAGGCGACCGGACACGTCGTGGATCGTCACCGACGCCTCGTTCGCCTCGACGCCGCGGTAGAAGAGCGCCACGTCACCGCGGCCCGCACGGACCGGGTTCGGAGCGACCACGAGCTCCAGCCCGGCGGCCGCCGCGCCGCCGATCACGGGGGCGTCCGTGGCGGGGCTCGTGGCGACGATCTGCCCGCGGATCTCGCCGCCGGGGAAGTCCAGCGAGTGGATGTTCACGTACGCCAGCTCGGCGAGGATGTTCGCCTCCTGGCCGGCCGCGTAGTTCCACGTGCCGGTCTTCGTGCCGCCGATCGGCAGCGCATGGACCACGCCGGCCGGCGTGCCGGGCGCGGCGAACCCGTGGATATGCGCCGCGGACTCCGACGCGTCGAGGCCGGCGAAGCGGATGTCGTACGACAGGGTGTTCGCGCCCGTGTCGATCGTGAAGAACCCGATGCCCTGTCCGCCGGACCCGTTCGGGGGCGTCTCGGCCGCGCCGTTGCACAGCGCCACCATGTTGGTGACCGGGTCCGCGAGGATCTGGCCGCGGATCTCCCCGGCGCCGAAGCCGCTCGTGTGGATGTTCACGTACGACAGCCCGGAGAGGATGTTCGCCTCGTCGGCTTCCGCGTAGTTCCACGCCCCGATCTTCGGCGTGCCCGTGGGAAGCACGTGCTCCACCCCGGCCGGGACGCCCGCGGGCGCGTAGCCGTGGATGTGCGCGGCCAGCTCCGCCGACCCGAGGCCGGAGTACGCGATGTAGTAGAAGAGGGTGTTGGTGGCGGTGTCGATCAGGAACAGGCCGGTGCCGGTTCCCGCGGATCCGTTCGGCGGGACTTCCTGCGCGCCATCGCAGAGGGCCTTCATGGGCGCCAGCGCGGATGCGGACGTGGCGGTCAGGAAGAGCGCGGATGCCGCAAGCAAGGGAGCGGTTCGAGCGTTCATGGGGCGGACCTCCCGACCCGCCGCGACGCGCCGCGACGGGCGTGCTCTGGGTGTTGGACCGGGGGGACTCGGTACTCCAAGCAGAGGAACGGACGGGGAGGCGGGCGCGCAGATACGTGGCGGGCGGCGAATGCGCGTTCGATCGGGGCGGGGGATTCGTCGGACCCGACCGCGGCAGCGTCACCCCGGTGCTGTCCCCCAACCAGAGGAGCGACGGATACCGGGCCGGGTCCGACATGATCGACCGCTCCGACAAGCGTGACGGCCGATCGATCCGGTATCCCTATCAAGGGGCGTACCAATTCCGCGAAGGCGCCCGGGCGACCCGACATCTCCGCATCGGGCATGGTCTTGCGGACCGCGTGACCGAAACGTGACGGAACCGTCCGGATCGCGCCTTGGAAGAATCTTCCCGGGAGTTGTGGAGTTTGCATACGCGTGTGGAGTCTCCGCTCAGCGCGGGAGCCGGTCGAGCGCCTCCGTGAGCTCCCGCGTGCGCGGATGGTCGGCGCCGAGGGTAGCCGCCAGCTGATCGATCGCGGCCCGCAGGGAGTCGCGCGCCGCCGCGGTGCGCCCGATAGCGGCGAGACATCGACCGTGCGTGCCCGTGATGATCGCGCGCGTGGGGTGGCCGTCCGGGAACGCGCGCGCGGCGCGGGCGGCCGCATCCGCCACCGCGCGCTCGGCCTCCGCGAACCGGCCGGCGTCCAGACGCGTCTTGCCCAGGTTGTGCAACGCGACGACGGCGTCCGGATGATCCTCGCCGTGCACGGCGCGGAAGCAGGCGAGCGCGGCGGTGAACGCGCTCTCGGCCTCCGCCCAGCGGTGCAGCAGGCGGCACGCGGCGCCGAGGTTGTTCCAGTCGGACGCGACGGCCGCGTGCGCGTCGCCGAACGCGGCGCGGGATGACGCGAGGATGTCCTTCCGGAGCGCGAGCACCTCGCCGAGGTTCCCGCGCGCCATGAGCACCGTCGCCAGCGTGCTGCGCAGCGTGTTCGCGCGCTCGGCCCCGAGCTCGCCGGCGGAGGCCAGGGCCACGGCGCGGCGGGCGGCCGTCTCCGCGCCGTCCGGGTCGCCCGCATCCAGGCGGATCAGCGCGAGGTTCGCGGTCCACTCCGCCACGAGCGGATGCTCCGCGCCGAGGACGCGCTCGCCCATGGCCACCGCCTCGTTGGCGGCGGCGCCCGCCCCGGGCAGCTTGCCGGCGCGGTGCAGCACGGAGGCGAGGCGGGCGAGGGCCGCGGCGGTGTCGTGGTGGTCGCCGGGTCGGGCGCGGCGCGCGGTGGCCACGGCCTCCGCCGCCAGGGACTCCGCGCCCGCGAAGCGGCCCATGCGCTTGCCGATCTCCGCGCGCGCGCCGAGCGCGGCGGCGAGCGCGGAGAGTCCTTCCGCGCCGGCCGCGTCCGGGGCGGCGCGTCGGAGCGCGATCTCCGCCGCGTAGGCGGAGTCCGCCTCCGCGAACCGGCTCAGGTTGCCGAGGACGCCGCCGCGCAGGGAGAGGAACCGGGCGCGGCGCGAAGCGTCGGCGGCGAGGGCGGGCCCGGCCCGGGCCGCGAGGGCGGCGAGCGCGGAGTCGGCCGCGGCGTTGCGTCCGGAGAGCGCCAGCAGTTCCACGAGCGCGAGGCGGCTGTCCAGCGCCTCGGCGGACGCCGGCCCCCCGGATGCCGCGCGCAGCGCCGCGGCGCGGGCGAGGTGCGGCTCCGCCTCCGCGTAGAGGCCGAGCCCGGCGTAGGTCGTGCCGAGCGCGTGGCGCACGCCGGCTTCCACCGCGGGGACTTCCGGCGGGGACTCGCCCAGCGTGCGCGCGGCGCGATCGAGCAGCTCGCGGACGGGGACGTCGCGCCCGCGCGGTTCCGCCAGCGGATTCCCGGCGGCGAGCATCCCGGAGAGGAAGGCGGACACCGCGTTCGCGGCGGCGGCCTCGCGGCGTGCGGCCTCCTCCGCGCGCGTGGCGCGGACCGCCTGCGTGGTCGTGGCGACGATTCCCGCGAGGAGCGCCGCGACCGCCGCGCCGCCCGCGATCACCGCGCCGCGGTGCCGGCGGGCGAGCTTGCCCAGCCGGTACCGCGCCGAGGGCGGGCCGGCCTGCACCGGCTCGTGCCGGAGGTGGCGCTCCACGTCATCGGCGAGCGCGGCCGCGGAAGGGTAGCGGCGGTCCCGGTCCCTCGCGAGGGCGCGCAGGACGATCCAGTCCAGCTCGCCGCGGAGCGCGCGCGGGGGCATCGCCCGCGTGATGTCGCTGGGGCGCCGCGGTTCCTCCTCGGCGAGGATCCGCGCCACCTCCGCGGGCGCGGCCCGGCGCAGCCGCTCGGGGTCGAACGGCGAGCGGCCGGTGAGCATCCGGTACAGCACGACGCCGAGCGAGTACACGTCCGTGCGCGTGTCCACGTCCGCGCCGCGCGAGCCCGCCTGCTCCGGGCTCATGTACTCGGGCGTGCCGAGGTGATCGCCCGCGCGCGTGCGCTCGGCGTCGCCGGCCGCCGGCGCGATCGCCTTCGCGATCCCGAAGTCGATGACCTTCGGCTGCGGCCGGCCGTCCACGCGCGTGACGAGCAGGTTCGACGGCTTGAGGTCGCGGTGGATCACGCCGCGCCGGTGCGCGTGCTCCACCGCGCGGCACACGGAGGCGAACAGTTCGAGCCGTGCGCGCAGGTCCAGCGCCGCGGTGGCGCAGAAGTCCGTGATCGGCTCGCCGTCCACGCGCTCCATCACGAAGTACGGCCGGCCGGAGGGGAGCGCGCCCGCGTCGAGCACCCGGGCGATGCCGGGATGGTCCATGAGCGCCAGCGTGTGCCGCTCCGCCTCGAAGCGCGCGAGGACGGCGCGGGAGTCCAGGCCCGGCTTGAGCACCTTGATGGCCACGCGCCGCCGCACGGGCTCGGTCTGCTCCGCGGCGAAGACCTCGCCGAAGCCGCCCTCGCCGAGCTTCGCGCCGAGGACGTAGGGGCCGAGGCGCTCCGGCGGGGGCGCTGCCTCAACGGAGACGAGCGGCTGGTCCGGCACCCGGGGGCCGGCGGAGTCGTGCGCCAGGAGGTCCTCGACGGCGGCGCGCAGCTCCGGGTCGTCGCCGCATTGCGCCTCGAGGAAGGCCGGGCGCTCCGCGGCCGGAAGGTCCGCAGCGGCGAGGAAGAGCGCCTCGAGGCGACGGTGCCGGCTCTCCATCAGGCCGCCTCGGCATCGATCTCGCGCGCCAGCCACGCGCGCAGGAAGCGCCAGCGGCGTTCGAGCGTGCGCACCGGCGTGTCCAGGAGCCGCGCGCTCTCGTCCATCGTGAGGCCGGTGTAGAAGCGGAGGAGGACGAGCCGGTGGCCGTCCGGGTCCTCGCGCTCCAGCTTCGCGAGCGCGGCGTCCAGCGCCAGGACCTCCTCGGGCGGCGCGTTCCAGGTGAGGGTGATCTCCTCGAGCGGCACGGCCACGCGATCGCCGCCGCGCTTCCCGGCGGCCTTGCGGCGCGCCTCCTCCACCAGGATGTCGCGCATGGCGCGGGCCGCCGTGAAGTAGAAATGCCGCGCGCTCTCCCAGCCCTCCTCGTGGCGACCCACGATGCGCAGGTACGCCTCGTGGACGAGGGCCGTGGTGCGGAAGGTCTCCCCGGCCGCGGCGTGCGCGAGCTTCGCGGCGGCCAGGCTCCTCAGCTCGCGGTAGACGAGCGGGAAGACGCGCCGGGCGGCGTCGGCGTCGCCGCGGGCGGCCAGATTCAGGAGGTGGGTGAGCTCGGGGTCGGGGGAGGACATCGTGGGGGGATGGTAGCAGGGGGGATTGGCGTGTGCATCGCACGCCTGGAGCCGCCTTCAAGCCCGGATGTGGCGGACATGGCCTCCAGGCAACCGACGGGTGTAGTGTTGCGGGCCGCAGCGCCGCGTTCGCGACGACAGGGAAGCAAGCGTGGCGGCCTGCGCTCGGCAAGCCGGAGGCCTGGACAGGAAGGGCGGGCGATGCACTCGGAGACGAGGTTCGGGACGTTCGACGACGTCCTGGCCGGTGCGGGCGAGGACGTCGAGTCGATCGCGCGTCGCCTGCGCGCGCTCATCAAGTCGGTCCACCCGGACGCCCTCGAGGTGCCCCGGCCGGGCAAGAGGACGATCACGTACGGTATCGGGCCCCGGAAGGCGAGCGAGGCGTACGTGCAAATCGCCCTGGCGCGCCTCCATGTCAACCTGGCCTTCCTCCATGGCGCATCGCTGCGGGATCCGGATGGCCTGATGGAGGGGACGGGCAAGGCGATCCGGCACGTGAAGGTCCGCTCGGGGGCGGACGCCGACCTGCCCGCGCTGGGGCGGCTCGTGAAGGCCGCGCTCGCGGAGCGCCGCACGGCGCTGCAGCGGGCGGCGGCGGCGCAGTCGGGGGAGGCGGGGGCGGACGACCTCGGGCCCTAGGGTGCGGCGCGGACGCGCGCGAGCCCGCCGTCGGTTGTAGCGCCGTGAGCGGCGGTGCTGGGTCGAAGGCAACTGATCCAGGAGGAGCGCTCCAACCTGGGGATCCTGGACCTCCCGGCCCAGTGACGGGGGCTGCCGGAACTCCTACCGCCGCTCCAGCGCCAGCCGGATCCCCAGCCCCGCCAGCGTCACGCCCGCCGCCCGCGAGATCGCGCGCTTCACGCTCGGCCGCCGGATGAAGCGGCGGCCGCGGGACACGAGCACCGCGATCGTGCCCAGCCACACGAGTCCCATCACGTCATGGATTCCCGCGAGCAGCAGGGACTTCACGAGCACCGGATCGTCGGGCCCGATGAACTGCGGCAGGAACGCCAGGTAGAACACCGCGACCTTCGGGTTCAGGAGGTTCGTGGCGAATCCGTCCACGAAGCCGCGGCGGCGGCGCGGCGCGCCGGCGGCGTCGGCGTCCGGCGCGTCGCCGCCCACCTCGGCGCCCTCCTTCGCCAGGAAGGACTGCACGCCGAGCCACACGAGGTACGCGGCGCCGGCCAGCTTCACCGCGTGGAAGGCCGCAGCCGAGCGCGCGAGGATCACGGACAGGCCCACCGCGGACAGCGCGGCGTGCAGGAGGCAGCCGGTCCCGATCCCCACAGCGGTGGCCCAGCCGAACCGGTGCCCGCCGCGCAGCGTGTTGCGGACCACGAGCATCGTGTCCGCGCCGGGCGTGATGGTGAGGACCGCGGCCACCAGCGTGAAGGCGACGACCTCGGAGTCGAACATGCGCACCTCTCGGGAGCCTGCTCCCGCTACGGGACCCTCGTGACCAGCGCCAGCGCGAACCCGTCGTACCCCTTCCGGCCCACGGTCTGGACGGCCGTGGCCGTCACGCCCTCCGCCGCGGCCAGCTCCTCGAACAGCTCCCGCACGCCGCGCACGGATGGGTCGGCCTCCGAAGGGTCCGCCACCTTGCCGTGCCGCACCACGTTGTCCATGACGATCAGCGTTCCCGGCCGGCCCAGCCGCACCGCCCAGCGGAAGTACGCGCGCAGGTTCTCCTTGTCCGCGTCGAGGAAGACGAAGTCGAACGGTCCCGCGCCCTCCGCGTGCAGCGCGGGCAGGGTGTCCAGTGCCCGGCCCACGCGGATCTCCACGCGATCCGCCACGCCGGCGCGCTCCAGGTTCGCCCGCGCCACGTCCGCGTGCTTCGGCTCCGACTCGAGCGTGACGAGCCACCCGCCGTCCGGGAGCGCGCGCGCCAGCCGGATCGTGCTGTAGCCGCCGAGCGTGCCGACCTCGAGGATGCGGCGCGCGCCCACGGCCTGCGCGAGCACGGCGAGCAGCTTCCCCTCGGCGGGCGAGACCTGGATGTCCGGCAGCCCGGCCGCGGCGCTCTCGCGCACGGCGGCCTCGAGCGCGGCGTCATCCGCGGCCACGTGCTCCGTGATGTAGCGGTCGACCTCGTTCCAGACGGTCTCGCTCATGCGCGGCCGCTACTCCTGCCGCACGAGCTTGACGGCGGCCGGCGGCGCGCCCGCGCCGGTCACGCGGGCGAAGTACACCGCGCCGGCCACGGGACGACCCGCGAGATCGCGGCCGTCCCACAGCGTCCGCAGCGGCCCCGGCGCGCGCGCCACGCGCGCGTCGCGCCAGACGATCCGCCCCGCCACATCCACGATCTCCACGGTCACGCTCCCGGCGCGGGCGACCGCGGCCTCCAGCACCTGCGGCCCGCGCGCCGGGTTCGGGTACGCGCGCAGCCCCGGCGTCGCGTCCCCCGCGAGGATCGGCGCGGCCGTCGTCGACAGGTCCACGATCTGGATGCCGTTCAGCCCGGACTGGAAGTTCCCGGCCCACAGCCCGGAGTGCAGCCCGATGACGCCGTCCGTCACGGTCACCGTGAACGATGCGTACGTCACCTTCTCCTGGTGCGCGCCGGGCCACGCGCCGCCCACGTCGACCGGATCCTCGTCCGCGTAGTCCACGCGCGTGCGGCAGGAGCGCCCGGGATCGTTCGGCGTCATCGCGTACAGGATCACGCCGTACTCGCCGTTCGCCAGGTTCTCCACCCACACGCATACGTCCACCGGGTTGTTGAACCCGAGGAGCATGTCGTCGAGGAGTGCGGCGTCGTCGCCGGATGTCAGCGGGTCGTCCGACGCGAGCAGCGCCGTGCCGCCGATCATGTACAGGCGCGCCGCGGACGCGTCTCCCGCGAGATCCACGAGCGGCGCGCGCACGCCCGACGCCAGCACGCCCACGGGGTTCCACACGCCGGCCGCGCCGACCGCGGCGTACGAGGGCGACGGCGCGTCGCCGGCCCCGAAGTCCACGTTGAACGATTGCGCGGATGCAGCCGCGATCGGGACCGCGACGAGGAGCGGGACGAGCGGCACCGTGCGAAGCATTGCTCCCTCCTTCGCGAAGGGCCGCAGTCTAGCGCGGCGGCCCCGCCCGGAGAAATCCGAGCCTTCGCTCGTCATCCCTTTCGCTTCGCCTTGGCGCTCGCCTTGGTCTTCGCCTGCGCCCCGTCCGTCGCCGTCACGAGCCGCTTCGGCGCGGTCATCCGCCAGCCGTCCCGCAGCAACCCCTCCACTTCCTTCCACGGCGCCCGCCCGTCCAGCGACACGCCGACCCAGCCGCTCGGACCCACGTACGGCGGCACGAAGAACCGCTTCGGCGCAGCGCGGACCAGCATTTCCTGCACGCCCGGCGCGGCCTTGATCCACGCGCAGTCGCGGCCGCCGCCGTGGTGGTTCGCCGCGCCCGCGAACATCGCGAAGATCCGGTTGCGGACGCGGAACGTGGGCTCGCCCCACGTGACGACCTCATGCGCTTCCGGCAGGGCGAGGCAGAGCGCGCGCAGGCGGGACAGGGGATCGGGCTTCGGCATGGGCAGGCACCTCCGGGCGGCCATCCTACGCCTCCCCGGCGGCGCGCATCGACCCCCGCTCGCCGCCGCCGGCCCCGGCCCGTTCCCGACTCCTCCCTCACGAGTTGCATGCTCTTCGCGCCGCCCCGTATCCTGCGGAGTCTGCCGACCCTCGACCCCGTCCGGTCGAGCCTGTCCATCGTCCGTCCTTTCCCGGTGGTACCCCCATGCGCACGATCCCCGTCCTCGAGAACCCGCGGCGCCTCGCCGCCGCCGGCGTGGCCGCGCTCGCCGCTCTCGTCGTCGTCCCGCCCGCGCCGGCCGCCGAACCGCCGGCCGCGGACACCGCGTTCCCCACGGCGGACCTCCTCCCGAAGGAGGAGACCGGCGTGGCGCGCTTCCTGGCCGAGCACCCCGCGTACGACGGCCGCGGCATCGTGGTGGCCATCTTCGACACGGGCGTGGACCCCGGCGCGCCCGGCCTCGCCGTCACGTCGGACGGGAAGCCGAAGATCGTGGACATCGTGGACGGCTCCGGCTCCGGCGACGTGGACACGAAGACCATCCGCAAGGCGGACGGCGGGAGGATCGAGGGCCTCACGGGCCGCACGCTCGACGTGTCGTCCCTGACCTGTCCCACGGGCGAGTTCCACGTGGGCGTGAAGCCCGCGTTCGAGATCTTCCCGGCGGCGCTCGTGACCCGCATGAAGACGGAGCGCGCGAAGGGGTTCGCGGAAACGCAGAACGCGGCGCTGTCCGCGGCGCGCACGGAGCTGGAGGCGTTCGACGCGGCCCACGCCGCGCCCTCCGACGAGGAGGCGCGCACGCGCGAGGAGCTGGCCGCGCGCGTGGACCTGCTGCGCGCGCTCGCGGAGAACGAGGAGGACCCCGGCCCGGTGTACGACTGCGTGGTCTTCCACGACGGCGGGACCTGGCGCGGCGTGATCGACACGGACGAGGACGGCGACCTGGCCGACGAGAAGGCGATGGCGAACTACCGCCTGCACCGCGAGTGGGCCACGTTCGACGACGTGAGCCTCCTGAACTACGCGCTCAACGTGTACGAGGAAGGCAACCTGCTGTCCATCGTGGCGGACTGCGGCGCGCACGGCACGCACGTGGCGGGCATCGTGGCGGCCCACTTCCCGGACGACCCGGAGCACGACGGCATGGCGCCGGGCGCGCAGCTCGTGTCGGTGAAGATCGGGGACACGCGGCTCGGCGCCTCGTCCACCGGCACCGGCTCCGTGCGCGGGCTGGCCGCCGTCCTGGAGAACGGTTGCCGGCTCATCAACATGAGCTACGGCGGCCCCACGCCCTCGCCGAACGAGGGCCGCATCATGGACCTGTACAAGGAGATCGTGGACGACCACGGCGTGACCTTCGTGTGCACCGCCGGGAACTCCGGGCCCGCGCTCTCCACGGTGGGCGGCCCCGGCGGCACCACGTCGGCCATCCTCGGCATCGGCGCGTACCTGTCCGGGCCGATGATGACCACGCAGTACTCGCTGCGCGAGAAGCTGCCCGACACGCACTACACGTGGTCGTCCCGCGGACCCTCGTTCGACGGCGACCTGGGCGTCACGGTCAGCGCGCCGGGCGGGGCGTTCTCCCCCGTGCCGAACTGGGAGCTGCAGCCCACGATGCGGATGAACGGGACGTCCATGGCGGCGCCGAGCGTGTGCGGCGGCATCGCGTGCCTGCTGTCCGGGCTGAAGGCCGAAGGCATCGCCACCACGCCGCACGACATCCGCCGCGCGCTGGAGTCCACCGCGGAGCCGCAGCCGGGCATGGACGCGTTCACGCAGGGGCACGGGCTGGCGCGCATCGACCGCGCATGGGAGCCGCTGAAGAGGTACCGCCCGCACGCGCCGCGCGGCGTGCGCTTCGAGATCACGATCCCGTCCCGCGAGGGCGCGCGCGGCCTGTACCTGCGCGAGGCGGCCGAGGCGAACCGCGTGTGGGACGTGTCCGTGGACGTGGAGGCCATCTTCTCGCAGGACGAGGACAACAAGCACCGCGTGGCGTTCGAGCGGCGGCTGACGCTCGCGTCCTCAGCGCCGTGGCTGAGCGCGCCGGCCGCGTTCGTGACCCAGAACGGGAAGCGGGAGTTCAAGATGAAGGTGGATCCGCGCGGGCTGCCGCCGGGCGCCCACTACGCCGAGATCCGCGCGGTGGATGCGGCGGAGCCCGGGCGCGGGCCGCTCTTCCGCGTGCCGGTGTCGGTGATCCGGCCGGAGTCGGTGCCGGCGGCGGATCCGCGCTGGACGAAGTCGCTCACGTTCGAGCCGGGGCAGATCCGCCGGTTCTTCCTCACGGTTCCGCAGGGCGCCACGTGGGCGGACCTCGTGGTGACCACGGACTCGCCGGAGACGCCGCGGCAGATGGTGACGCACCTCGTGCAGGTGATGCCGGGCGACACGTTCGCCAACTGGAACCTGGACGCCACCACCTGGCTGGACGAGCGCGGGCGCGCGGTGAAGAGCTTCGCGGTGTATCCGGGCCGGACGCTGGAGGTCTGCCTGGCGCAGTACTGGAGCAATCTGGGGAAGGGCACCGTGGATTTCGAACTGGAGTTCCGCGGGCTCGTGCCGAGCGAGTCGCGCGTGGCGCTGGACGGCGCGGACGTGGCGAGGCGCCTGTGGGTGACCGCGCCGCTCGCGCCGGAGACGCTGGCGCCGTCCGCGTCGGCGGACGTGCTGCGCAAGACGCTGCTGCCGAAGGACGCGGACGTCCGCCCGTTGACGGGCCCGCGGGACGTGCTGCCGGACGGGGGCAACACGTGGGAGATGGTCCTCACGTACGGGTTCGAGCTCGACGCGGACGCGAAGGTCGTGGTGAGCCCGCCGCTCTCCCTCGCCGAGGAGACGTGGGAGACCTGGGAGTCCCAGATCTGGGTGCTGCACGACGGGAACAAGCGCCGCATCGCGGACGGCACGTCGGGGCATCCGCCGGTGTCGCTGGAGAAGGGGGAGTACGTCCTGCGGCTGCACGTGCGCAGCGCGGACGAGGAGGCGCTGCGCGGGCTGCGCAACCTGCCCATGCAGATCGACCGGCAGCTCGATCCCCCGGTGAAGCTGCGCGTGCTGGAGGACGAGGACGGCGCCACCGTCGGCGGGCACGACTTCGCCACGCGCAAGCTGGCGGCGGGGGAGACGGCGGCCCTGTGGATCGCGCCGCCGGCGCTGAAGAGCATCCCCAAGGGCGCGTCGCCGGGGGACGTACTGCTCGGAACCGTGCGCTACGGCGAGAAGGGCAGCAGCGCGCAGGAGGCGGGGGATCGTCCGGACGGGTGGCCGCTCGCCGTGCGGCTGGCGTCGAAGCGCGTGGAAGACGAGGCGAAGGAGGCGGACGACGCGCCGAAGAGGAAGGACAAGTCGCCGGCGGAGCTGGAGGACGAGCTGCTCGACCTGAAGGTGGAGCACCTCGCGAAGCTGCGCAAGGACGGGCGGGACGAGGACTTCGAGGAGCTGTCGAAGCGGCTGCTGAAGGAGCACCCGCGCGCGCTGCCGGTGCTCGTGGAGCGCATGCGGTGGCTGGCGGACAAGGACGACACGCCGAAGGCCGCGCTCGTGGCCGCGTGCGACGAGGTGGCGAAGACCGCGGCGGCCACGCAGCTCGCCGAGGTGCTGGGCCAGCGCGCGGCGCCGGAGGACGAGGCGGCGAAGGCCACGCGCGAGAAGGCGGAGGAGCGGCGCGACGCGCTCGCGGAGGCGCTGCGGCGGAAGATCGAGGCGCTGCGCGACGATCCCGGCGCGGACGCGCAGGTGGAGGAAGCGTACCTCAGCCTCGCGCGGTGGGCGGACCCCGCGAAGGGCGACGCGGCGATGGCGCAGGTGGAGTACGAGCGGCGCCGCGGCCGGCCCGCGAAGGCGCTGGAGGCGCTCAACGGCCGGATGGACGAGGAACTCCCCACGAAGGCGATGGTGAAGGAGCGGTTGCGCCTCTTCGAGACCCTCGGCTGGGACGGCTGGGCGGAGCGGGAGCGCCGCTGGCTCGTCCTGCGCTTCCCCCAAGCGTACCCTCCGTTCTAGAGGTGGCCGGCACGGGAACCGGCAGCGCGCCCGTCGTGGCGCGGGCGCTGGCGAAGCGCTACGGCTCGTTCACCGCGGTGGACGGCGTGGACTTCGAAGTGCATCCCGGCGAGTGCGTGGGGTTCCTCGGGCCGAACGGGGCGGGGAAGACCACCACGGTGCGCATGGTGTCGTGCCAGACCCCGCTCACGTCGGGCACCGTGGAGGTGTTCGGCCTGGACGTGGCGACCCGCCCGCGCGACGTGAAGGCGCTGCTCGGCGTCTGCTCCCAGGAGGACAGCCTGGACACGGACTTCCCCGTGCGCCGGAACCTCACGGTGTTCGCGCGCTACTTCGGCATCCCGGCCCCGGAAGCCCGGCGGCGCGCGGACGAGCTGCTCGCGTGGATGCAGCTCACGGAGAAGGCGGGCGCGAAGGTGGACGAGCTGTCCGGCGGGATGAAGCGGCGGCTCGTGCTCGCGCGGTCGCTGCTGAACCGGCCGCGGCTCCTGCTGCTGGACGAGCCCACCACGGGGCTGGACCCGCAGGCACGGCACCTGATCTGGAGCCGCGTGCGCGCCCTGAAGGCGGACGGGACCACGGTGCTCCTGACCACGCATTACATGGACGAGGCGGCGGCGCTGTGCGACCGGGTCGTGCTCATGGACCAGGGGAAGATCCTGCTGGAGGGAAAGCCGGCGACGGTGGTGGAGCGCGAGGCCGGCCGCGAGGTGCTGGAGCTCTGGAACGCGGCGCACGAGGTACGCGCCTTCGTGAAGGACGGGGGCTGGCGCGTGGAGGAGACCGAGGACCGCATGTACGTGTACGACCGGGAGGGCGGCGTGGCGCGCGCGGCCATCGAGGAGCGGTTCCCGGACCAGGAACGGCTCCTGCGGCACGCCACGCTGGAGGACGTGTTCCTCCTGCGCACCGGCCGCATGCTGAAGGAGTGACATGGACCGGTTGATCCGCAACGTGTCCGGACGCGCGTGGCGCGTGTGGCGCCGGGACTGCGAGGTCTACGCCACCACCTGGAAGACGAACTTCCTGCCGCCGCTCCTGGAGCCGGTGCTGTACATCCTGGCGTTCGGCGTGGGCATGGGCTCGCTCATCGGGACCGTGACGTACTTCGGCACCGAGCTGCCGTACCTCACGTTCATGGTCCCGGGCGTGGTGGCGGTGGCCATCATGTTCTGGTCGTACTTCGAGACCACCTACTCGTCGTTCATCCGCATGTACTACCAGCGCACCTTCGAGGCCATCTGCACGACGCCCCTGCTCGTGGAGGACGTGATCGCCGGGGAGTGGCTGTGGGGCGCCACGAAAGCCGTGCTGGCGGCCACGCTCATGCTCGTGGCCGTGTCGTTCTTCGGGCTGCTGTCCTGGCCGGAGGCGCTGTGGGTCGTTGCCGTCGCGGTGATCGGCGGGCTGCTCTTCTCCGCGCTCGGGCTCGTCACCACCGCGCTCTCGCCCACGATCGAGATGTTCAACGTGCCGATCTTCCTGGTCATCTTCCCGATGTTCCTCTTCAGCGGCACGTTCTTCCCCATCGACGTGCTGCCGGTCTGGGCGCAGTGGATCGCCATGGCGCTCCCGCTCACGCACGTGTCCCTGCTCGTGCGCGGCGCGTGCCTGGGCAGCATGCCGCCGCATGCGGCGCTCAGCGTGGCGTACCTCCTGGCGGTCACGCCGCCCGTGGCGTGGCTGGCCTTCCGGCTGATGAAGCGGCGCCTCGTGAAGTAGCAGGCTCGGCGGTCGGCCGACGGCATGGTACGCTTCCGGCCTCGTCGAACGGAGGTCGCGTTGATCCGCAAGGGAATCACGGCGCGGGTGATCCGCCCGGGGGACAGGCCGCCGGCCGAGGAGCCCTGGCCAGGGACCCCGGCCGAGCGGATGGCGGCGGTCTGGACGCTGACGCGCGCCTGCTGGGCGTGGACCGGGGAGGGGGACAGTGAACCGCGACTACAGAGATCTGTTGTCCGGGTTCGCCGCGGCGGGCGTTGAGTTCCTCGTCGTGGGCGCGCACGCGCTCGCGGCGTACGGTCACGTCCGCGCCACGAAAGACCTGGATGTCTGGGTCCGACCCGATCCCCGGAACGCCGAGCGCGCCTGGGCGGCGCTGGCCGAGTTCGGCGCCCCCCTCGAGGATCTCACCCGCGAGGACCTCGCCACTCCCGGGACCATCTTCCAGATCGGCGTGCCGCCCCTGCGCATCGACATCCTGACCGCGATCGACGGCGTGGAGTTCGACGAGGCGTGGAACGAGCGCGGCCGCGTCGAGTTGATCGGTGTGGACGTGCCGGTGCTGTCCCGGCGTCACCTCATCGCGAACAAGCGCGCCTCGGGGCGGC
This sequence comes from uncultured Gemmatimonadota bacterium, assembly GCA_964571855.1. Lineage (GTDB taxonomy): Bacteria > ARS69 > ARS69 > ARS69 > ARS69 > CAYYFX01. The sequence continues at coordinate 66,305 of CAZNDO010000003.1, read as the reverse complement.
TGCAGGATCTCGCCGACATCGAGCGCCTCCAGTCCGGTCCGGAGTAGCCCGCCTCAAGCCGGACCGTCGGCCCGTCGAAACTCCCGGGGAGATTCCGCGCCGGCCGGACGCCGGTGCCGCGGGCCGCCAGGGAAGGCGAGCGATGGAGAAGCGCAACAAGTACTTCAAGGGCCCGGCGAACGTCGTCTACAACATCGACGGCTCGTCCTACGGCATGGACGACAGCCTCGTCGACGCCATCCGCGATTCGATCCGCTCCAAGGTGCAGGCCGGCACGCTGGTCATTCCCCGGCTGCCGCAGGTGGCCGGCCGCATCCTGCAGCTCGCGCAGAACCCGGACGCTTCCGTGCGCGAGGTCACGAAGGCGATCATGAGCGACCCGGGCCTGGCCGCACGCGTCCTGGCGCTGGCGAACTCCGCGGCGTACGGCGGCACGGGACACGTGGACGGCCTGGAGCCCGCCCTCACGCGGCTGGGCATGAAGAACGTCTGCAACCTCGTCTTCACGGAGTCGGTGCAGACGAAGGTCTTCCCGGCCAAGGGGTACCGCGACCTGATCGAGCGCTCCTGGCGCTTGTCCCTGGGTTCGGCGATCGCGTGCGAGGCGCTCGCGCGCGTGACGAACCTGGAGCGGCATGCGGCCTTCCTCATCGGGCTGCTGCACGACACCGGCACGCCCACGCTGGTGAACACGATCCTCGAGTACGAGCGGAGGAACCAGGGGCGGGCGCTCGGCGGGGAGCTGGTGGAGGTCGTGCTTTCGCAGCTGCACGAGGAGATCGGCGCGTACGTGCTGGAGCAATGGGGGATGCCGGCGCCGGTGGTGGCGGCGGCGCGGGAGCACGAGCGGTACGCCGGCGGGACGCAGGCGCAGGCGGCGCAGAAGCTGATCCACGCGGCGAACCGGATCTGCCGGCACCTGGGCATCGGGCTCGAGCAGGAGGGCGTGTCGTTCAACCTGGAGCGCGTGTTCCTGGACCTCTCGCTCACCGACCTGCCGAAGGTGGAGAAGATCCTGGAAGCGGTGCAGCACCAGATGGACGCCATGATGGAGGGGTTCGGGGCCGCCCCGGCCCACTCCTAGCCCGCGTACTCCGGGTACGGATCCCACATCGCCGCGCGACCCGTGGCCTCGTACATGTCCACCAGCGCGCCGGCGGCGCGGCGCGTCCGGGCGTGATCCTGCCCGAGGCTCTCCAGGAGCACCGGGAACGCCGCCTCGAGAAGCGGCTCCGCCTCCCGGTCCCGGCCGATCCGGCCGAGGTTGATGCCCAGGTTGCGGAGCAGCGCGATCATGTCCACGTGCTCCGGTGTCGTGGGCATCCTGCCGCTGTCCTGGGCGCGCTTGAAGGCCGCGTATCGGGACTGACGCTGCGTTCCTCGTGGGCGTTCGCTCCGGAATTCGCGGCGCGGAAGGCGAACAGCGCCGCTCAGGAACGGCACACCGCGGCGCGCCGGCGGCCCCGCGCAGGCGCCCTGGCCGGCTCCCGTGACCGGCACGCCGCTTGCAGCCCCGCCCCTGGTCCCCTGCGTTCCCCGAGCGCGCACCGAGAGGTCGAGTGGCCGGCGGCCCGTCGAAGGTCTGGAGCATCAAGGTCCCCGAGCGCGGAGGGGCGCGGCCCCCGTCCGGCGTGCGCCCGCGTGCGGGCGGCATGGTGCGGTTGCGCACGGTGCCGGATCCGTCCGCGCGCGCGGACTTCGGCGTCGCCTCCGCGCGGCCCGCGCACGCGGCGTGGCTGGCCTACCTGCTGGGGCCCCTCGCGTGGATCACGGTCGCGCGACGCTCGCGCCCGCGCACCTGGCTCCTGGACGTGCTCGCGGTTCCCGCGGCGATGGTGTGCATCGGCTGGCGGGAGCGCGCGCCGGAGCACGTCGCCCTCGCGGCCGCCGCCGTCCTCGCGCTGTGGCTGGCCGCAGGGTGGGCGCGGAGCATCGCGTGGGCGCGCAGCCCGCTCGTGGCGCGATCGCGCCGCTTCGCCTGGCTCGTGAATCCCCCGGTGGTGGCGCTGCTCGGCTTCCTCGTGCCCGGGCTCGGGCTCATGCTCGCGCGCTCGCGCAAACGCGCGGCGGCGGCGTTCTGGCTGGTCGGCCCGGCCGCGGCGTCGTGGCTCGTGCTCGCGAACGCGCGGCGCGCGTGGCCCGGCGGCGGGACGGAGCTGGAGATCGCGCTCGCGGCCGCGGCCGGCGTCGCCGTCGTCACCGCGATCGCGTGGCTCGTGCAGGCGCTGGACGGCGCGCGGCGCATGCTGCCGTCGCGCCCGCTCGGCGCCGCGGACGTGGCGAGCGCCGCGCTCATCGCCGCCCTCCTGCTCTTCGCGGTGACGTTCCGCCCCGAGGCACTGGCGCGCCAGCTGCACACGACCGCCTCGGCGCTCCAGGCGGAAGGCTACCGCCTCATCCCGCTCGCGCTGTGCGACGCCGCGTCCGCGCTGGATCCGGCGTCCGCGGAGTACGCGGCGGACGGCGCGCGGCTGGCGGAGCGGCTGGGGATGGACTCATCCGCGCGGGCGCGGCGGGAGGCGATCGATCGCCGCGCGCGCGACTGGGATCGCGCGGCCGGACCGGAGCCTGCGCCGCCGCCGGTCGAGGCATCCGCAGCGGCGATCCCGGCATCGCCCTGGCTCTGGTAGCGGCGCGCCCCGCTAGCGCCCGTTCTCCGGCATCGCCAGCCACCAGAACATCTCGATGAGCGGGACGGGGTAGGCCATCGTGCAGCGCCATCCGCGGAACCGCGTGCTTCCGAGACCGGATCGCTCCAGCGCCTCCTCGATCGCGGCGCGCGCATCGGGTACCCCCGGCACCTCGTACGCGCGGCGCCCCGCGGGAAGCTGCTCGATCGGCGCCACGAGATCGATCGTGCCAGGGTGGCGGCGGTCGTCCTCCAGCTCCGGGTTCTGGAAGCCGCCGGGCGTGGGGATGCGGAATGCCACGCGCGGCAGCCCGCCCGGGAAGACGTCCTCGGCCACGAACACGTTGCGCACGACGGTGCGGCACGGCATGTGCAGCACGTAGCCGCGCAGCGGCTGCAGGCGGCCCGCCGGCTCCTTCGCCCAGCCGTTGCGGATCCGGAACGCGGACGTCAGCCGCGTGGGCATGCGCACATCGGGATCGCCGGCCAGCAGGAACGTGGTCATCGGCCCGTGCACGAGCAGCCCCAGCTCCGGCAGCGGCGCGCTGCTGAACCCCGGCAGCAGGAAGTCCGGCGCGGCGAACCTGCCCACGCGCCCGTCGATCGTCTCGATCCACGTGGCGTCGTCCGGGGGCTCCCCCTCGGGCGGCGTGAGGAGGGACAGCAGCGCCAGCGGCGTGCTCGGCCGCAGGCGGCGCAGCCCGCTCCGCTGCTGCACCTCCACGGCATCCACGGTCCGGCCGTTGCGCGAAGGGACGAGGAACAGCGACGTGGTGAGCATCTCGCAGTAGTGCCCGAGCAGGAACGACATCGACTTGAACGACGCCTGCTTCGCCACGTGCTCCCGCTTCTCGCGCACGTCCGGCGAGGACTCCGACACGAGAGACTCGATGGCGTCGCGGCCGCCGGGCGTGGCGTCGAGGAGCTGCTGGTAGCCCTGGATCGCCGCCTCCAGAGCGTCCACCGCGGATCCGTCCGCGATGCCGCGGGCGCTCTCCGCGAAGATGCGCAGCCCGGTGGGGGAGGGGACGCGATGCATGAACTCCACATCGGAATCCGCGCGCATCGCGCGAACCAGCCGGCTGGCAAGGCTCTTGTCCAGCCCGGTGGTCCGGATCACCCGCGCGGGCCGGGGCGGGATGCCGCCCAACTCCTCGAGGAGCCGCGCTAGCGGATCGCGAAGCGCCGTTCCCGTGGTCCGGATGCGCTCCAGGAGCGAAGTGGCCGGCGACGGTCCGGAATCCAACGTGGCGTCCCCTCCCCAGCGGTTCAACGGACGACCACCAGCTTCTCGACGCCGTGCGCGTCGCCCGTATCGAGCCGGAGATAATAGACGCCCGCACCGACCTTGGCACCCGCGGCGTCGCGGCCGTCCCACGCGAGCGGGCCGTCGCCGGGCGCGAGCGTGCCGTTCGCGAGTGGTCGGACGAGCCGGCCCGCCACGTCGTACACGCCGATCGCGCCGCCCACGGCGCGGGGCAGGCCGAGGTCGATCGTGGCGCCGCCGCGGGTGGGGTTCGGCCAGGCGCGGAGCGACACGTCGCCGGCGCCGGCCGCGGCGATATCCGGGGCGGACACGCCGTGGTCGAGGCGCAGGATGAAGGTGCGCTGGGAGAAGGGCGGGAACGTGTTCTGTCCGGTGCCGACCATCACGGACCCGTCGTCGGACACGGCGTTGAGTCCCAGGACGTCGAAGCCGGCCGGGAACGGCGCGCCGCGCGACGCGGCGAACGGGACGATGTCCACCATCCCGAGTTCCTCGGTCCACACGAACCCGGTGGAGTTCCCCCAGAAGAACTGGTTGAAGCCGACGACGAGGCGGCCGTCCGGAGTGCAGTCGTTCGGGGCCACGTAGCCCGTGTTCGCCGCGGTGCCGGGGAGGGCGCCCAGGACGCGTTTGGTCCACGACGCGCCGTCGCGATCCCAGGCCGCGGCGGCGAACTTGGAGGTTGCGGGGTCGTAGGTGCTGCCGAGGATCGTGTCGCCGTCCGGCGTGACGGAGTGCGCCTCGCAGAAGCCCTCGGTGGCCTCGAGCGTGGTGAGCACGCCGTCCACCCAGGCCGTCGGCTGCCACGTGCCGTCGGCGACGGACGCCCAGCCGACGACGACGTTGCCGTCGGCGTCGCAGGCGTTCGCGCGGCTGTCGTAGCCGTTGCTGCCGAGGTCCGTCACGGCGCCGCCGTCGGACCAGGATGTGGCGTGCGCGACGCCGCCGGGCTGGCCCGGGCGCCAGTAGAGCCCGCCCACCGTGCTCCCGTCGCCGGAGATGCACCACGCCGAGCCGTAGTACTGGTCCAGGATGCCGGCATCGGACGGGAGCGGCGCCAGCTCCTCCCAGCCGGAGCCGAGCGTCCAGACTCCCTGCGTGCCGTAGGTGCTGTCCGCGCCGAGGATGGTGGCGGAGATGCGCGTGCCGTCGTCCGACACGTCCGGCGCGCCCGCGCCGGTCCCGAGCACGGGCACGGTGGCGCGGCCGAGCGGGACCACGCCCGTGGCCTCCGTCCACCGGAAGGTCTCGTACTGGCCGGACGTGTTGCCGACGATGACCGTGCCGTCGGCGGAGATCGAGGCCCCGAGCACGTCGTCGAGGAACTCGAGCGTGGCCGCGGCGTGCGCGACGCCGGCGGATGCGACGAGAGCGGCGGCCGCCGCGACGGCGGGGATCATCCTGCGCATGGTCTGGGGCTCCTTCGCTTTGCTCGGGAAGCGCCGCGGCGCGCGCTCCCGGGCGTCTCCCGGGAGCGGCGCGCGCGGGGCGTCAGTTCCGCCAGGCCGCCTTCACACCGCCCCAGGTCGTGGGCTCCACGGCGGTGGGGCGCGTGCCGTCGACGCGGATGGCCGCATCCACGCCGGGGTTGAACAGGAACCAGGCCGGCGGGCCGGGGAAGGCGTACGGATCCCAGGAGGCGGTCTCCGCGCCGAGGAACGTGGCCGAGCTCATGTGGATCTCCGGACCGAAGAAACCGCCCGGCGCGACCGGCGTGATGCCGATCCAGTAGTCGCCGGGAGCGAGGTCCAGGGAGAGACCGGCGGCCGTGACCTGCCACACGCCGCCGATGTCCGTGCCGGTCATGGGCACGAGCGCGGCCGCGAGCGGATCGTCCGTGCCGTCCACCGGCAGGGGACCGGTCTTCGGGAAGACGAGGAGGTAGCCCTCGGAGATCGCGATGCCCCAGTTCGGGTCGATGAGGCCGTAGAACGTGGAGATGGACTCCACGTGCCAGCCGCTGCCGTCGACGGTGATGTCGCTCACGGCGTAGTTCGTGATGCCGAGCGGCGGGGAGCCGGAAACCGAGTTGAAGAACCCGGCGCCGAACGGGTCGTAGTTGGACTGGTCCCACAGGGTCTCGGCCGGGGCGACGGTCGCCATGGCGAGCGCGGCGGCGGCCAGGGTGGTCAGGAGCTTCATGGTGCCCTCCGGATAGCGCCGGGTTGCTCGCCCGCCTGTGCGGACCCGAACCGGCGACGGGGAGGACCTTAGCAAGGCCGCCGAGAGGGCGTCAAGAGTTCTCTGAGAGAAATCCGAGAGTTTGTTGGGACCGGGTCCTGGCCGTCCGCGCCGGTTCCGGCTAGGCTCCGGGCCGGAACCCGTCCCGGGAAGGAGAGCCCGATGGCCCGCGTCACCCGCACCGCCGCGCTCCTGCGGATCATGGCCCTGCTCGCGATCAGCCTGGTCGTCGGGGCCTGCCAGTCCACCACGCCCATCGGCACCCTGCTCGACGACCCTGCCCGCTTCGAGGGCAAGGACGTGCGCGTCGCCGGTGAGGTGACGAGCGCGATCGGTCTCTTCGGGATGGGCACCTACGAGCTGGACGACGGCACGGGGACCATCCAGGTGGTGACCGAGAAGGGCGGCACGCCGCGCGTCGGAGCGCGCGCGGGCGTGGAGGGGACGTTCCGCTCCGCGTTCACGATCGGGAGCGAGTCCCTCGCCGTCGTCGTGGAGAAGCAGCGCTTCACGCCCTGAGGCGGCGCGAGCACTCAGCGTGGCAGCTCGTCGAGGAAACGCTTCAACGTGAGCACCTCGAGCCCGTCCACGGTCTGGCTTCGCGGACCGAGAAACACGACGATCCGCCGCTTCAGCCGGCGCGTGCGCGCGGACAGGGCGTCCATTCGCCGTTGCACCGAGCCGTCGACCGAACGGCTCGCCTTCACCTCGATGCCCCAGACATCCCTCCCGACCTCGAGCACGAAGTCCACCTCGGCGCCGGCCCTGGTCCGGAAGTAGGACAGCTTCGCATCGGGCAGCAGCTCCCCGATCCGCCGGTACAGCTCGTAGGCCACCAGGTGCTCCAGGAGGAGTCCGCGCTCGTCCTCCATCGGGCGATCGAGCGGCCGGCGCAGGATCGCGTTGCGTACGCCGAGGTCGAAGAGGAAGAGCTTCGGGTGGGACACCAGCCCGCCGCGATCGGACCCGCTCCACGCGGGCACGGGGAACGCCACGAGCGTGTCCAGGAGGACCTGGACGTAGCGGCGGGCGGTCTCGTACGAGAGCTGCGCATCGCGGCACAGCGCGTTGAGGTTGAGGACGCGTCCCGACGCGGAAGCCAAGAGCTCCAGGAGGCGCCCGTATCCCCCGATGTCGCGCACCAGCGCCTCCGCCTGGATCTCCTCCCGGAGGTAGGTGTCGGCGTAGCTGCGCAGGTCCGCTGCCCGCAGCTCCGGATCCGCCTCGGTCCAGATGCCCGGCAGCGTGCCATGCGCGAGGGCGCGGTCGAGGTCGAAGTCCTCGCCGAGCTCCGCGGCCAGGAGCGGGTGGAGCGAGTGGGTGTGGATGCGACCCGGCAGGAGATTCGCCTGTCCGCGCCGGAGCTTCCGTGCGCTGGAGCCCGACAGGAGGAACCGGAAGCGCCGCGGCTGCTCGTCGAGGAGGACCTGCACCACGTCCAGCAGCGCAGGCGCCCGCTGGACCTCGTCGAGCAGGACGGTGCGGACCCCGGAGTCCGCGCGCAGCTCGCGCTCGAGGCGCTCGGGCCGGGTCACGTAGTCCCGGAACGTGCCCGGGCTGGCCAGGTTCAGCACCAGGTCCGGCTCCAGGGACCTCAGCAGGGTGGACTTGCCGACCTGCCGGGGGCCGAGGAGCAGGATGCTCCGGGGGCTCCGGGCCAGCCGGGCGCGCAGGATTCGTTCAACCATGTGGGTAAAATAGCATGCAATTTACCCACGGACAAGAACTCCTGCATCCGGTGGGCGAAGCGATCCCCCCGGCTCACCCCACACGCACGTCCACCCGCGCCAGCGGCGACACCCGCGGATCCGGCGTGAGGATCCCGCGAAGGTTCAGCGGATCCGCGGCCGACACGAGCACGCCCTCGCGCCCCTCCGTGCCCGCGCGGCGGACGCGCCGCATCAGCTCCACCGCGCCCGGCAGCGCGTACTGCTCGCCCGTGAAGCCGCCCACGAAGCGGCCGCCGCGGACGTCGCCGCGCAGCTCCAGGCCGCGGTAGACGCGCACCAGATCGCGCCACGGCATCGGGATGCGCTCCCGCGCGAGGAGCGAGCGGAACACCACGCCCCAGCGGTCCAGCAGCCGTCGCGCGACGAACTCCGCGTCCGGGACCGCGTGGCCGTCCGCACGGAAGGCGCTCCATCGCCCCTCGCCCAGCACGCGGATCCGCCGCCGCGCGGGCGGGGCGAGGAGCTGGCGCAGCCCGCGGAAGGAGTCGTTCGTGAGCATTCCGTGCCCCACGAGCTCGGCCAGCCCGGCCTCGAAGTGCTCCGGCAACAGCCCCGCGGCGCGCTCGAGGTCGCGCGGGAAGAGCGCGCCGCGCGCGGCGAGCACGCCGTGGATGGCGCGCCCGTACCCGGACAGCGCGGACGGATCCGGCGGCCCGGCCAACCCCAGCCACGCCTCGAGGTCCTCGCGCCGCACGAAGCACAAGGGCGTGGTGCGCACGGCGCCGGCGCCCTGGCCCCACAGCCGCCCCCACGCGATCTCGCCGGACAGCACGCACTCGTCCAGCCAGTCCCGCCGGTAACCGCGCACGCGCAGCGGCAGGATGCTCTTCTCCCACGCGGCGGCCGGCGCCTCGAACCCCGCCAGCTTCGCCAGCACGGTCGCCACGCCGCGCGGCCCGTCCAGGCGGGACTCCTCGTCCGCGTGCTGCCAGCGCGCCAGGAAGCGCAGGAAGTCCGACGCGGATACCGGCTCGATCTCCTTGCGCAGCGCGTCCAGCGTGGCGCGGTGGATGCGCGCGAGGAGGCGGCGGTCGCACCACGCCTGCCGGCCGTCGAGGCGGCAGCGCAGCACGCGGCCTTCCGTCTCGAGCTTCCGCAGCAAGGCGTCCACGCCGTCGTGCGCACCCGGAACCCGCAGCTCCTCCGCGAACACCGGCCCCACCGCCTCGAGCCGACCGCGCAGCCGTTCCTTCGCGTCCTTCGTCCCGTCCACGGCGACCCATGCGTCGCCTTCGCGCGCCACGCGCCCGGCCGCGCGCAGCTCCTCCACCCAGGCGCGCCACGGCGAAGCCTCCTCGTCCGTGATCCAGCCCATCCAGAGCAGCGCCTCGTGCACCTCCTCCATCTCGCGCGGCGCCGGCCACGCCTCCTCCTTCACGCGCGCCACCGCCGCGGGGTCCAAGGCGCCCAGCTCGTCCGCGGTCTTCGCGTCCAGCGCGCGCCGCGACATCACCGCCTGCGTGCGGCGCTCCTCCAGTGGCGCGTCGTCCAGGAAGCTGTACGGGTTCGCGTTCAGGATGGCGTGCGCGAACGCCGACGGTTCCGGCGTGTCCACCGCCACGCGCTCGATCGTGCCGTCCTTCAGTCCGCGCAGGACGTCGAGGAACCCGTCCACGTCCATCGCCTCGGTGAGACAGTCCTCGATCGTCTGCCGGACGATGGGATGGTCCTTGGGCACCGGGAAGTCCCCGGGCGGCAGGTTCTCGGGGCACGCGAGCACCTCGGGGAACGCCCGGATCAGCAGGTCGTCCGCGCGCATCCGCGCGATCGGCGCGGGCAGCTTCCGGCCCTTCTCCCAGCGCGGCAGGATCAGCGCGCGGCCCAGGTTCCAGCGCCACCGCGTCTGGAACACGGGCCGGTCCAGGAGCGCCTGCACGAGCACCTCGCGCGCGGAGTTCGGGTGCAGGTAGTCGAAGACCTCCTCCAGCGGGAAGCTGTGCTGCGGCCCGAGGGAGATGACGATGGCATCCTCGTTCGCCGCCGCCTGCAGCTCGAAGCCGAAGGAGCGGCAGAAGCGCTTGCGCAGCGCCAGACCCCACGCGCGGGTGATGCGCGAGCCGAACGGCGCGTGCACCACGAGCTGCATGCCGCCCGCCTCGTCGAAGAAGCGCTCCAGGATCACGCGGTTCCGGGTAGGCACCGCACCCAGCACGCGCTTCCCCTCGGCCACGTAGTCCGCGAGCTGCGTCGTCACCGCCTCCGGCTGGCCGAGCGGCGCGCCCTCGTCCACCTTCGCGCGCACGCGGCTCACCGAGGCGGACAGCTCCGGGGTGCGCCCCGGCGCCTCCCCGAACCAGAAGGGGATGGTGGGAGGAGCGCCCTGCGCGTCCGCGACGCGCACGGTGCCGCGCTCCACGCGCAGGATCCGCCAGGAGGCGTTGCCCAGCTGGAAGACGTCGCCGCCGGAGCTCTCGATGGCGAAGTCCTCGTTCAGCGTGCCCAGGAAGGTCTCGTCCGGCTCCAGCAGCACGCGGTAGTCCGCCACGTCCGGGATGGCGCCGCCCGACGTGATCGCGGTGAGGCGCGCGCGGCGCGTGCCGCGCAGCCGGCCGTTCACGCCGTCGCGGTGCAGCAGCGCGTACCGGCCCTCGCAGTGCAGCGCCACGACGGCATCGAATTCGGCGCGCTCCAGCGCCCGGTACGGCCAAGCGCTCCGGAAGGACTCGAACAGCTCCTCCTCGCCGCGCGACTCCGGCACGCACGCCGCCACGACCTGCTGCGCCAGGATGTCCAGCGGCTTCTCCGGCTGCGGGATGCGGTCCAGCTCCTCCGCGCGCACGGAGTCCAACAGCGCCACCGCCTCCACCAGCTCGTCGCGCGTGAGCGGGAAGATGCGCCCCTTCGGCATGCGGCCCACGCCGTGGCCCGCGCGCCCCACGCGCTGCAGGAACGTGGCGATGGAGCGCGTGCCGCCGGTTTGCAGCACGAGATCCACGTCGCCGATGTCGATGCCCAGCTCCAGCGACGCCGTGGCCACGAGCGCGCGCAGCTTCCCGTCCTTGAGCCGCTGCTCGGCGTCCAGCCGCCGCTCCTTCGACAGGCTCCCGTGGTGGCACGTGACAGCGTCCTCGCCGACGAGCCGCGCGAGCTGCGCGCCGATGCGCTCCGCCATGCGCCGCGTGTTCACGAACACCAGCGTGGTGCGGTGCTCGCGCACCAGCTCCGCCATGCGCGCGTACACCTCGCCCCACGTCTCGTGCGAGCAGACGGTCGCCAGCGGGGAGGGCGGCACCTCGACGGCGACGTCCAGCTCGCGCAGGTGCCCCGCGTCCACCACGCGGCACGCGCGCCCCGCGCCGGTCAGGAAGCGCGCGATCTCCTCCAGCGGCTTCTGCGTGGCGGAGAGCCCGATGCGCTGCACGCCGCCGGTCAGCGTGTCCAACCGCTCGAGCGAGAGCGCCAGGTGGCTGCCGCGCTTGTCGCCGGCCACGGCGTGGATCTCGTCCACGATCACGGTGCGCACCGTGGACAGCATCCGGCGCCCGCCCTCGGACGTGAGCAGCAGGTACAGCGACTCCGGCGTGGTCACGAGGATCTGCGGCGGCTTCGCCACCATCGCCGTGCGCTCGCGCGCGGGCGTGTCCCCCGAGCGTACGAGCACGCGCACGTCCGGCAGGGAGGGATCCAGCGCGCGTAGCGCCGCGAGCGGCGCATCCAGGTTCTTCCGGATGTCGTTCCCCAGCGCCTTCAGCGGCGACACGTACAGCACGCGCGTGGCGTCCGGCAGCTCCGGCCCCGCGCGCAGCAGCTCGTCGATGGCCCACAGGAACGCGGACAGCGTCTTCCCCGTGCCGGTGGGCGCGGCGATCAGCACGTGCGCGCCGCTGCGGATCGCGGGCCAGCCCTCGCGCTGCGGGGCGGTGGGCTCGCCCAGCGTGTCGGCGAACCAGCGGCGGACCGTGGGGTGGAAGGCGTGGAGCGGCATGCTGTCTCCCGGGGAAGGCGCGGAGAGTACCACGTGCCCTTACCCGGGGTTCCGCCCCGGCTGGCCAAGGCGAGTCCGCGGTCCTATGCTCGGCGCGTCAACCACCCGTGTCGCCGGAGAACGTCATGTCCCGAATGTCCCTTGTCCTCGTGTTCGCTCTCCCGCTCGCTGCCTGCGCCCCGAAGGAGCCGCCCCCGGACGCGGCGCCGCCCGGCGGCGCGCCGCTCGGCGGCGCGGACGAGCCCGGCCTCCTCCGCCTCACGGACACGCCCACGTCGGACTACGTGGGGAGCTGGTCGGCGGACGGCGCGCGGATCTGGTTCGCCACGCGCACTGCCGAGGGCGGCGGCGCGGAGATCCGCTCGATGAAGCCGGACGGCACGGACGTCGTCACGGTGATCCCCGCCACCGACCGGAACTTCGGCCCGCAGATCTCGCCGGACGGCACGCGCATCGCGTTCACCACGGATCGCGACGGCCAGCTCGAGGTGTACACGGCAGGCACCGACGGATCGAACCTCGTGAACCTGTCGAACGACCCGTCGCCGGACTGGCTGCCGGCGTGGTCCCCCGACGGGAAGCGGATCGCGTTCGCGTCCGGACGCGACGGGGACGTGGACATCTGGACGATGGACGCGGACGGCGGCAACCTCGTGCAGCTCACGAACTACGACGGCGTGGACGAGGCGCCGCGGTACTCGCCGGACGGCAAGCGCATCGCCTTCTACCGCGGCTACGGCGGCGGCCGGTACGAGATCCACGTGATGAACGCCGACGGCAGCGGCGAGACCGCGGTCACGAACACGCCGTGGGACGACAGCTACCCGGACTGGTCCCCCGACGGGAAGCGGCTCGTCTTCCACTCGCTGGAGGGGAAGGACTACAACCTCGTCGTGATCGACGCGGACGGCGGCAACCGCCGCGCCCTGGGGAACCGCACGTCGAAGGACTACCTGCCGCGCTGGTCGCCGGACGGGAAGCGCATCCTCTTCCACTCCGACCGCACCGGCGGGGACGACCTGTACCTGATGGACGCGCCGGCCGCACCCTGACGCGGTGCGGCGTCCCCCTCGGGGGCGGGGCCGGGACGCGCCGCGCCGTCCTCGCGGCGGCCCGGCCCCTGGGCAGTCCGGCTACAGGCGGAACTGGTACTGCAGCTTCGCGAAGAACTGGCGCGAGGTCTCCTGCCAGCGGTCGCTGGCGAGCTCGTCGTACTCGTCGGCCCCGTACTGCTGGATCCGGCTGTTCGAGCCCAGGTAGAACACGGTGAACGGGTTGATGCGGTAGGTGAGGAGCGGCTCCACGTCCAGCCGGTTGGAGAAGTCGTTCCACTGCACGACCAGCCGCAGGAACCACTCCTGCGAGAAGTTCACGGTGAAGCGGTTCCGCAGGATGTATCCCGAGAACAGCTCCTCGTCGCGGTCGCGCGCGTCCATGCGCGAGTAGTTCCACGTGAGGTTGCTCGTGATGCGGCGGCCCAGCTTCGCGTTCGCGAACAGGGACACGCTCCGCTGGTCCGCCAGCTCCGGCGCGTCCAGGTCGCGGTAGATGCCCTGGCCGAGGTTCATGTTCCCGCCGAAGCCCAGCGCGGCCCACGGCTTCGTCTCCAGCCACGCGCTCCACACGCGGATCCCCGGGATCACCTCGCCCGCGTGGCCGAACCGCTCCTTGCTGCCGAGGAACTGCCCGCCGATCTCGGTCTGCGCCTTCGTGTGCACCCAGAACCCGGGGCGGAACCACTCGTCCTGGAAGCGGTCGCGGAAGTCCCACACGCGCCCGATTCCCACGTTCGGGCTCCACTCCACGATCCACTTCCCGTTCGGCCGGAAGTACAGCCCGTTCCAGAAGCTCGCCTCGCGGAAGTCGTTGCGGGAGATGAAGCCGTTGTCGGCGCGGAAGGACGGCGAGTACGCCCAGTAGTCCAGGTTCGCCTCGTACCTCCGGTCGCCGTACTCCACGCTGGCGTACTCCGCGTGCCCGTCGAAGGTCTCGCCGTCGAGCGCCAGGGTGTTGCCGTTGCCGTCCTCGCCCTCGATGTCGTCGATCGTCCCCTGGTCCACGGGCTCCACCGTGCGGCTCAAGAGCCCCTGCAGCTCCAGGGACCAGCTGCCGGTGCGGTACCGTGCGTCCATTCCGCCGGTCGTGCCGGAGCCGCCGCCGTCCAGGCGCCGGTCCGTGAGCAGCCCGCCCACGTAGGACTCGTTCGCGAAGGCGCGCCGCATGCGCAGGATGTTGCTCGTGCTCTGCCCGAGCAGCGCGAACTCGCTCAGCTCCTCCGTCGGGAGGATGACGGGGGAGTGCTCGTCGCGCGCCACCGTGTACACGCCGCTGAAGCGGTCGCCCTGCATCGTGAGCTTGCCGGCCACGGACGGGTCGTTCAGCGACCGCGTGTACACCGCGTCGATCCACGTGCCGTAGAGATCGCTGCCCTCCTGGAAGAACGGGCGGCGCTCCGGGAAGAACAGCGCGAACGTGCGGTTCACGTCGATCTGTCCGGCGTCGGACTCCACCTGGCTGAAGTCCGGGTTCACGGTGAGCTCCGCGAACGCGGCGGAGGAGAGCGCGTACTTCACGCTCGCGGAGGCGTCGGCGTCGGGGTCGTCGTTCCCGAAGGAGCTGAACGGGTCGTCCGTGTCGGCCACCGCGCCCGCCTGCGAGCCGATCACCGACGCGATCACCTCGGCGCCTCGGCCCACGTTGCCGATCGACAGGCCGCTCATCGTGCCCCACTGGCACATGAAGCACGGGTTGTCACGGTCGATCGCGGCCCAAGCGTACTGGTAGCGCACCTCGCGCTGCCGATCGCGCCAGAAGTTCACGCGCCAGGTCTGCTCCCGCCGCGAAGGGAGACGCAGGCTGGAGAACGGAATGGCCACCTCCACCTGGTAGCCGTCGTCCGTCACCTTGCCGCGCGAGTCCCACACGATGTCGAACGCCATGTCCTCGTCGCCGCCCGGGAGCATGCGCAGGTCGCCCTGGATGCCGAGCGGGTTGACGAACAGCTCGTAGCCCGAGGTCTGGTCGCCGTACGGGTCGAACATCAGCCCGATGTAGTCGTCCTGGAAGATGCGGTCGCGGTCGCACACGGAGACGCGCACGTCGCCCGGCGCGTCCTTCGCCACGAACGCCACGTACAGGTGCTCGTCGTCGTGCGTGATCCACGCCTCGGTGTCCACGGCCGGCTGCGTCTGGTTCCCGGGGTTCGTCTCGGACCACCCGGTGGCCTTCACGGCGGTGGCCCAGGCGGGATCGTCCAGTTCGCCGTCGATGCGCACGGGGCGGTCCGTGCGTCCGGGCTCGAGCGTGGGGAGGAAACGGGGCTGGAAGCCGGCGGCGTCCGCGGCCGGCGCGGCGTCCGCGGCCGGCGCGGCGGCCGGCGCCGCGAGCAGCAGCAGCACCAGCGCGCCGGCGGCTCTCGACAGGGGGTCCATTCGTCGTCGCCTCGCGGTCGGTGGAGGTCGGGGGCGACCGGCGGTCCGGGCCGGCCGGGCACACGAAAGACGACCGCGACGCCGGGACTGTTCGAATCCTGCGCCCGCCCGGCCCGAGGTTTGGGACGGGGCGGCCCGACCGGGGGATCGGCCGGCCGGGCCCGGGCGGTCGGGGCCACGCCGCAGCGTCGCCCGTCCGCTTCGGGGGTATCATGGCGGGCGATGGAATCGATCCGATCCGGACCGGCCGAGTCCCCCAGACCGTCGGTGGCGGAGCGTCGCCGCGCGCTCGCCGCCCTGCCGGACGATGCGCTGTGCGGCCGGTGCGCCGAGGGGGATCGTCTGGCCTGGACCGTGCTGGTGGACCGCTACCAGCGCCTGGTCTTCGCGGTGCCCGCGCGCGCCGGGCTGCGCGAGGACGAGTGCGAGGAGATCTTCCACACGACGTTCGTGAAGCTGGCGCAGCGCGTGGGCACGCTTCGCGAGCGGGGGCGCGTGCGCGCGTGGGTGGTCACCACGGCCCGGCGCCTCACCATCGACGTCATCCGTTCCCGGAGGACCCGGCGCGTCGTGGAGGACCCCGAGGAACACCTGGCGCGGCTCCCCGATCCGGCGGCCGGCGTGGACGAGTCGCTGGCCGACCTGGAGCAGCGGCATCAGGTGCGGCAGGCCCTGGCCCGCTTGGACGACCGCTGCCGGCGGCTGATCGACCTGCTCTTCTACGACGCCGGCGACCCGCCGCGGTCCTACGAGCAGGTGGCCGCGGAGATGGGAATGCCCCAGGGGTCCCTGGGCCCCACGCGCGGGCGGTGCCTGCAGAAGCTCCTGGCGGCCCTCCGGGCGGTCCAGGGGGAGGGCTAGCCGTGGCCGGGGGGCGGGATCGGATGCGGCCGGCGGGGCGTATCTGGAGGCTCGATTCGCAGTCTGTTCGTCAGGTCCCTGGGAAGGACGCCGGAGGACGACATGCACCCCACCGATGAAGAGCTGATCGCCTGGGCCCTGGGCGAGGACGCGGGCGGCACGGTGGCGCGCCACCTGGCCGGGACGTGTCCGGAATGCGCCGCCCGGGCGCGGCAGGTGGAGACCCTTCTCGCGGCCCTTCGCTCCGACCGGGATCCCGACGCCCCGGCCGCGTGGGTGGCGAGGGCCACGGCCATCCCGGACCACGTGTCCCTGGCGAAGGAGCTGCTGGAGCGGCTTCGCCGGTGGGGACGCGGGCTGGCGGAGGAAGCGGCGTCGCTCGTGGCCGACTCGGCCGCACTCGCGCCGGCCGGCGTTCGCACTGCCGGCGCCGCCCGCCGGCTGCGTTTCGAGGCCGGCGACGTGGAGCTGGATCTGGAGATCGAGCCCGCCTCCGGCTTCGTCCGGGTGACCGGCCAGTTCGCGGCGCTGGCGCCCGAGCCGCGGCCGCTCGCGCGCGGTCGCTTCCTCCTGGTCACCTCGTCCGGCGTGTGGCGCGACGGCATCACGGACGCGCTCGGCGAGTTCGATGACCGCCTGACGGACGCGAACGATCTGCAGGTCCGGCTGGACCACGACGGGCAAATCCTCTCCTTCGAGGTCCCCCAAGCGCGGCCTCCGCGATGAGCCTGGCACAGGAGCTCCTGGCGGCGCCGGATCGCGACGCGGCGAGCCGGCTGGTGGCGGCGTCCGCGCCGGCCGCGCGCCGGGACGCCGTGGAGCCGCTGGCCGAGGAGGTCGTGCGGCTGCTGCGTGTGGACACGGCGCGCGCGCTCGAGGCGGCGGAACGGGCCGGGCTCCTGGCCGCGTCGGTCGACGACGAGCTGGCGCGGGCGCGGGCGCGGTGGGTGCACGCGCACGCGCTCGCCGCGCTGCTGCGCACGGAGGAGGCGCTGGCCCTGTACCGCGATGCGCAGCGCACGTACGCGCGGCACGGCCGGGACGGGGACGCCGCCCGCATCGGGATCGGCGAGGTGAACGCGCTCACGTACCTCGGCCGCTACGACGAGGCGCTCCGCGCGGGCGAGCGCACCCGCAAGGCGCTGCGCGCCACCGGACAGCACGTGGCCGCCGCGCGGCTGGACATGAACCTCGGCAATCTGCACCACCGGATGGAGCGCCCGGAGCGCGCGCTGGAGTGCTACGACCGCGCGCTCGCGGTCGCGCGCCGCCGCCGGCAGCCCGACATGGTGCGGCTCATCCGGCTCAACCGCGGCACGGCGCTCTCCGCGCTGGGACGGCTGGATCGCGCGGAGCGGCTGTACCGGGACGTGCGGCGCGAGGCGGACGCGGCGGGCGAGGCGCGCATCCGCGCGTTCGTGGACTTCAACCTCGGCTGGATCCTGTTCCAGCGCGGCGAGTACGGGCGCGCGTACGACACGCTCGACGCGGCGCGCGGCACCTTCGAGTCCCTGCAGGACCGGCACTACCTGGCGCTCACGCTCATCGATCTCGCGGAGCTGCTCGTGGAGGTGGCGGGGTTCCGTCGCGCCGGGGAGCTGGCGGCGCGGGCGCGCGCGCTGGTGGCCGAGCTGGGCCTGCGCTTCGAGGAGGGGCGCGCGACGCTGTTCGAGGCGGTCGCCGCGCTGGGCCAGGGGGACACGCGCACCGCGGCGTCGCGCCTCGCGGAGGCGCACGGCCTCTTCCGCGAGGAGGGCAACCGGTCCTCCGGCTCCGTGTGCGACGTGTGGATGGCGGAGCTGGCCCTGCGCGAGCACGATGCGGACGGCGCGGCGGTGCGGCTGGCGCGGGCGGTGCCCGTGTTCGCGGAGGAGAAGCTGCGCGTGTACGAGACGGCGGCGCGCCTCGCGCTCGCGGCCGCGCATCTCGCGCGCGGCGCTCCGGAGGACGCGCGGCGGGAGCTGGATGCCGCGCGCCGGAAGCTGCGGCTCGTGCCGTCCGCGTGGCTCGCCGCGCGCACCAGCCACCTCCAGGGGCGTCTCGCGGAGGCGCAGGGCTCGCCCGCGCGCGCGGTGCGCCACTACCGGGAGGCGATCCGCCGCGTGGAGGAGATCCGCGGGCGCATCGGCATCGACGAGTTCCGCGTGAGCTTCGCCGACGACCGCGCGCCGATCTACGCGGACCTCATCGAACTGATGCTGCAGCGCGGTCGCGCCCGGGACCTGGGCGAGGCGTTCGCGCTGGTGGAGCGGGCGAAGTCGCGCGCACTCGTGGACCTGCTGGCCGGCCGGCTGCAGCCGGAGGTGGCGAAGGGGGATCGCGAGGCCGCGCGGCTCCTGGAGCGGCTCGGCCAGCTGCGCGGCGAGATCAGCCGGCTGTCCGGCTTCGGCCCGGACCGGCGCGACGGCCTCCGTCGTTCCGCGGTGGACGTGCCCGCGGTGCGGCGGCGCGAGGAGGAGATGACGGAGACGCTCCGCCGCCTCGAGCGGCGGAACGCGGCGCTGGGCGCGCTCGCGGGCGCGTCCGAGCCGCTCCACCTCGCGGGGTTG
This sequence comes from uncultured Gemmatimonadota bacterium, assembly GCA_964571855.1. GTDB lineage: Bacteria > ARS69 > ARS69 > ARS69 > ARS69 > CAYYFX01. The sequence goes on along the minus strand of CAZNDO010000003.1, from coordinate 47,732 downwards.
ATGGCGGCCCTGCCGGACGACACGGAGCTCGTGGAGTACTGGTTCGGTTCGCGCGGGGTGTGGGCGATCGTGGCGACGCGCGCGGGCGCGCGCGCGGTGCGCCTGGACGCGGACGCCGCGGAGCTGGCGCGCCGCATGGAGCGCTTCCGCTTCCAGATCGAGAAGTGCTGCCACGGGGACGACTACGCGTCCTCCCGGCAGCGGCTCCTCCACGAGGGCGTGACGGCGCACCTCGCCGGTCTGGCGCGCACGTTGTGGGAGCCGCTCGGCGTGTCGGCGCGCCGGGTGGTCGTGGTCCCGCACGGGCCGTTGCACTCGCTGCCGTTCGCAGCGCTCCCGTGCGCCGAAGGATCGCTCGTGGACCGGCACGTGATCTCCACGCTGCCGAGCGCCACGTGTGCGCGTTACGTGGAATCCGGGCTCGCGCGCGGCGGCGACGCGCGCGTGCTGGCGGTGGAGGCGGGGGACGAGTCCATCCCGGAGACGCGCCGCGAGGTGGAGAGCGTGCGCCGGGCGTTCCGCCGCGGCCGGACGCTGCGCGGGCGCGCCGCCAGCCGCGAGCGGTTCCGGCGTGCCGCGGCGGAGGCGGACGTCATCCACCTCGCCACGCACGGCATCTTCCGCGCCGACGACCCCAGCTTCTCCTCCGTGGGCCTGGCCGACGGCTGGCTCAGCCTGTACGACGTCTACGGTCTCCGGATCGGGGCCAAGCTGGTGTGCCTGTCCGCGTGCCAGACCGGCCGGAGCTGGACCGGTCCCGGGGACGAGCTCGTCGGGTTGATCCGCGGGTTCCTGCACGCGGGGGCGGGTTCGCTGCTCGTGAGCCTGTGGCCGGTGAGCGATCGCTCCACGGCCGCGCTCATGGAGGCCTTCTACCGCGAGGTGCGCAGCGGCGAAGCGTTCGACTCGGCGCTCCGGAATGCGATGCGGCAGGTTCGCGAGGAGTGGCCGCACCCCTTCCACTGGGCATCGTTCGTGCTCATCGGGGGCGCGGCCGGTCGCCCGCGGGGGCGACGCCGGCGGTCCGGAGGGATGGCATGAGCAAACGGCCAGACCGGACGAGCCCCCTGGAAGCCGTGACGCGTCCGCATCGCGCGGCGGACGGCCGCGGCTTGGAAACGCCGGGCCGCGTGCGGTATCCTCGTGCCGTCGCCGCCGGCGAGGCTCCTTCCCCGCGCCGGCGGTCATGCGCGCGTCGAGAGGTCGAACCCATGTCCACGCTCCGCCTGTTCGCAGCCGCGGGCCTTCTGTTGATGGCGACCGGCTGCGGGTCCCGCGACTCCGAACCCGCGTCTCCCGTCGCGCCGTCGCCGCCGGCGGTGGTCCCGATCGAGGTGCCCGCGCCCGAGCACCGCGCGGCGGCCGATGACGAGTTCGTCCACGGCAAGATCGTCGTGAAGATCCAGGACGGGTACGACCTCGACGACTTCAACGAGGCCTGGGGCACCACCACGGATCTGGTCGTCGAGGGGACGAACTTCGCGCAGCTCGACCTGCCGGGCGAGTACGCGGATCCGCGCGACTACGTGGACGACTACCAGGGCTGGGAAGGCTGCGAGCTCGCGGAACTGCTGTACCGGACGGAGAGCCCGGAGTCGCAGCAGGGCACGGTGCCGTTCTTCGAGTCGGACGCCACGAGCGAGACGGTGACGGACCAGGGTGCGATGGATCGCATCGGCGCCACGGCGGCCCATGCGTACGCCACCGGCGCGGGCGTGATCGTGGCCATCGTGGACACCGGCGTGGACTTCACGCACCCGGATCTCGCGCCGCACCAGGCGCCCGGCGGCCGCGACTTCGTGGACGGGGACTTCGATCCCGCGGATGCGGCCGTGGGCCTGGACTCGGACGGCGACTCCGTGCCGGACGAGGCGGCGGGTCACGGCACGCACGTGGCGGGCCTCGTGCACGCGGTCGCTCCCGCCGCGCAGCTGCTGGCCGTGCGCGTGCTGGACAGCGAGGGCGCGGGCACGTCGGTGGGCGTGGCGCGCGGCATCCGCTGGGCCGCGGCGCAGGGCGCCGACGTGATCAACCTCAGCCTCGGGATGTACCACGACGCGTGGGTCATCAAGGAGGCCGTGCACGACGCGGTGGACGACCACGGCGTGGTCATCGTGGCCGCGGCGGGCAACGCGGGCCGCGACGACCGCCGGCACTTCCCGTCCCGGATGTCGCGCGTGATCGGCGTGGCCGCCACCGACGCGGACGACCTGAAGGCGCCGTTCTCGAACTACGGTCCGAGGGTCTCGCTCAGCGCCCCCGGTGTGGGCCTCGTCTCCACGTGGCTGGAGCAGGGGTACGCATCGTGGAGCGGCACGTCCATGGCCACGCCGCTCGTTGCCGGCGCCGCGGCGCTCCGCCTGCAACTCTTCCCCGCGACGTCGCCGGCGGACATGATGGACGAGCTGGAGGGGGCGGCGCACCCGCTGGCCGAGGGACACGTGTGGTCCGGCCGCATGGGCGCGGGACTCCTGCAGGTGCTGCCGATCCTGTACTGACGCGCCCGGCTATGCCGCCGCGGGCGAGAACTCCGCGGCGAGGCGGCGGAGCGCATCGCGCGCGGCCGGCGCCAGCGCCGCACGCGCGATCCCGCGCCAGCACCACGGATCCGGCGGACCGTCGCCCTTGCGCGCGGTGCGGTGCGCCGCCAGGAGGGCCGTGGCCGGGATCGCCATCGCGAGGTCGTCCGCGGTCGTGCGCGTCCCCGCGAGGGTCTCGCGGAAGTAGGACCGGATCCTCGCGGCGAACGGACCGTCCTCCAGGAATCCGGCGCGGAACGCCCCGAGGATGTCGCTTTCCGTCCACAGCGCCGGCCGGGCGCCGCGCAGCACGGCGTCCAGCGCCAGCGCCACCGGATCCGCCCACGCGGGCTGCCGCATCCGTCCGTCCTCCCAATCCCGCGCGCACACGGGCCCGTCCGCCGTCAGGACGAGGTGCGCGGCGCGCAGGTCGCCGTGGCCGATCGCGCCGGCCGGTCCCCGGTCCCGCGCGTCCAGTTCGGCGGCGAACGCCTCGAGGTCGCGGCGCGCCGCGCCTTCGGGCGCGGCCTCCGCGGCCGCCAGCGCCGCGCGCACGTACGGCTCGAGCACCGCGCGGCCCGCGCCGGGCAGCACGCCGGTGGCCGCGCGGAGTGCGCGCACCCAGCGTTCTCCCGCCGCGAGCGCCTCGAGCGGTCCGCGCGGCGCGCGGCCGCGGACGATGGTCTCCGCCGTCGCCGCCGCGCCCGCGCACTCCTCGGCGAACAGCGGGCGCGGGAACAGCGTGCCGGACATCCCCGGCGCCTCCTCGGCCAGCGCGCGGAGCAGCTCGTGCTCCGCCAGCACGTCGCGCTGCGCCGCGCCGTCGCGCGGGATCTTCCCCTGGAACAGCGGGGCGCCCTCGTCGTCGCGGAACGCGGTGAACCGCACGCGCCCGTGGCGCCGCGCGTCCTCGCCGTCCAGCGTGAAGGAGAGTCGGCGCGGGCGTCGGCCCGGCAGCCCCAGCGAGTCCCACCGGGCGAGCGCGGCCCGCTCGATCGCCTGGATCATCGGCGCACCGCCGCCGCCCGCGCGACGAGTCCGAACGAGGGCACCAGGCCTCCGGTCCACCCGAACGGCCGCGCGGCGCGGCGCACCGCGTCCAGCACGGCGCGGGGCGGCGAGCCCGGGAGCCGTGCGGCAAGCGCACGCGTGATCTCGTGCTCCAGCGGTCGGATCCCGACGGCGTGCCGCGCATCCGGCAGCAGCGCGAAGCGCCGCGTCACGGCGAAGCCGGCGCGGGCGAGCCGCCGTTCCCAAGCCCCCGCGCCCGGTCCGCGGCGGGATCCCGCGAGCCACAGCGTGCCCCCGTCGGCGAGCCGCGCGCGAAGGGCGCCGAGCCGCCCGATCGACGCGGAGTCCGGCATCGGCGCCGCGTCCCAGGCGTCGTGCAGGAGGATGACGTCGAAGCGAGCGTCGCGGGGGAGGCAGGTGACCGCGTCGTCCGCCGCCGCCAGGACCTCCGCCGCGTCCGCCGCGACCGTCCGCCTCACCGCCTCGTCGCCGGTCAGGTCCAGGACGCGGGATCGCTCGTCGATCGGCAGCAGGAACCGCCAGTCGCAGGACGCACCCGCGGAACCTGGCTCCCGGCCGGTCCCGGGTGGGGAGTCGAGGGTGGCAGTGAACGTCATCGGCGATTCCTCCGCGCGGGGGTACCTCCGGAGGATCGGCCGGCGCGGCGTCGGGCTTTCGCAGGGAATGCAAGCGGACGCGGGGGGACGCAAGCGGCGCCGCAAGGACGCCGGAGAGGAAACGGCGGCCGGGAGGGGGAGGCACGGCCTGCGTCCGCCCGCCCGCCCGGTCCCCTGGACCGATTCGCGCCCGGCGGTATCTCCGGGAGAGCCGAGGCGGCGGCAGCGGCGGACACCCCGAAGGAACGACCGTTCGTTCCCCAGGATTCTGTGGCGCCGATCTTGCTAAAGATCGTTCCTCCATGCCATACTAGTCACGGCTTCCCCCCTTCCCGAGAAAACCCGAGCCGAGGGGCCCACACGCGGGAAGCGTCCCGCTCGCCCCGATTCCACCGAGGATGACTGCATGAAGGGTGTGACGCGCTGGTTCACCGGTCTCGCGGCTCTCCCCGCGTTGCCGCTGGTCGCGTTCGCCGCGGATACGCTGCCCACGCCGACGGCACGCGTCGTGGAGACGGGGTTCGCCAAGGTCGTGCTCGAGATCGATCCCGGCGCGATGGGTGCGCCGGGCGGCTTCACCGTCCAGTGGCTCAAGCGCACGGACTTCCTCGCGAACGGGCAGAAGTTCTATCCGGGCCCGAACGCGATCCAGCAGGAGGCGGTGTTCACCGGCACGCCCACCCTCAACACGTGGGGCGGAGCGCTCACCAGTTTCGCGCTCGCGCCGGGGCAGAAGGCGCGCGTGGAGATCGGCGATCTGCTGGACGAGACCGGCCTCAGCGCCACGTGGCGGGACGAGCTGGACGTGGACAAGAGCTGGGTGTTCGGCGTGTACCTGAACTCCACGCCCCTGCAGAATCGCAGCGCCACCGCGCCGCCGGCCCACGGCGCCACGCGCGGCGGGCAGAACTGCACGTTCACCGTCGGCTACTGGAAGAACCACCCGAACGTGTGGCCGACGTCGCCGATGACGCTCGGCACGCGTTCGTACACGAAGGCGCAGCTCCTCGCCATCCTGCAGCAGCCCACGCAGGGGAACGGGCTCGTCTCGCTCGCGCGGCAGGCGATCGCCACGAAGCTGAACGCGGCGAACGGCGCGGCGGACGCGGACGTGGCGGCCGCGCTCACGTACGCGGACTTCCTGATCGGGTCGAAGCTGATCCCGCCGCTCGGGGCGGGCACGCTGGATCCGGGCGCCACCAGCAGCACCACGCAGGCCCTGGACGACTTCAACAACGGCGTCATCGGACCGGGCACGTGTGCCACGCCGGTGCGTCCCACGACCTGGGGCTCGGTCAAGTCGCTGTACCGGTGACCGGCGCCTCGCGCGGCGGCATCCGGGGCCGGGGGGGAGACCTCCCGGCCCCTTCTTCGTCGGGCTGTCCGACGGGCGCGCCGCCCGCCGGACCATCGCCGGCCTCGCGCCGCGCCGCCCGGCGCTCTACGCTCCCGGCAAAGGAACGCCCCTCCGTCGTGGGAGGGATCATCGTACCCCCGTCCCGGTCGAACCGTGGAGGAGATCGAAGCATGACGCCGTCGTTCCGTTGCGCCGTCGCGGCGCTCGCCCTGATCGGTACCGCCGCCGGCGCGCCGCCCGCGCGCGCCGGGGAAGTCACGGAGTTCCCGCTGCGCGGGGTCACGCTCACCAAGGAAGTCGTCGTCCCCGTGCCGCCCGCGGAGGCGTGGGACCTCTTCACGGGGGACGTCTCCGCGTGGTGGGACCATACGTTCTCGGGGAAGCCGCGCCGCCTGGTCATCGACCGCAAGCCCGGCGGCGGCTTCTGGGAGATCTTCGACGACGCCGGCCACGGCGTGAAGCACGCGGAGGTCCTCTGGGCGGAGCCGGGGAAGGTGCTGAAGCTGCGCGGCCCGCTGGGCTTCTCCGGCAAGGCCGTGGATCTGGTGCACACGTTCGTGTTCGCCGCCGAGGGATCCGGCACGAAGGTCTCGCTCACGCTGAACGCGCTCGGCCAGCTGGACGACGACGGCGTGGCCGCGCTGGACCAGGTGTGGGACCACTTCCTGGTCGAGCGCTACGCGGCGCATGTCTCGGCCCGCCGGGGGGAGAAGTAGGCTAGGATGCGGCTCGTCCGGCGGACGCGCCGCCGGGCGGGAACGCACCCCCGGGAGGAGGGACGGGATGATCCGACGACACCAGCTCTGGATCCCGATCGCCTGCGGAGCGTTCGGCTTCGCCGCGGCGCACGCGGAGATGCCGGCGAAAGCGCTGCTCATCGGGAACTCGGACTACGAGAACAAGTGCTCGCCCGACTTCCCCGCGGTGCCCGGCGACATCGCCGCCATGCAGGGCTCCATGACCATGGCCGGCATCCCGGTCGTGGCCGTGGCGGACCGGAACGAGATCGAGATGTTCACGGACATCGAGTCGAACCTGCCGCCGGGCCCCGAGGACAAGTTCCTGCTGTTCTACGAGGGACTCGGCGAGGTGCTGGTGAGCGGGGCCTGGGTGGGACCGGACTGCACGCGCCTGGATCCCGCGGACCTGCAGGCCATCCTGGGCGAGACGATCGCGCACACCGTGCTCATCATGGACTCGTGCGCGTCCGGGGACTTCGCGAACGCGATCAACGCGCTGGACACCCGCATCTGCACGATCACCTCGGCGACCGCCACGGATTGCCCCACGGAGGGCGCGTTCACGCCGTGCTTCACGGCGGGGCTGGACGGCGCGGCCGATGCGAACGAGGACGGGAACGTGACGGTGCAGGAGGCGGCCGAGTACGCCATCGCGAACTGCGGCGACGGCTTCACGACCCCCACGTGGGACGGCGGGTGCCCGGACTGCGTGATCGGCGTGGGCTCGGTGGCCGTGGAAGCGGACACCTGGGGCCGCACGAAGGCGGCCTACCGGTAGGCTGTGCGGGGGGGCGGGAGACCGCCCCCCCGGCGGTTCCCTAGTGCGTGTGCTCGCCCCAGCGCGCCGCCAGCTTGTCGATGGCGGCGTCCAGCGCCTTCACCGAGTCCGCCGTCGGCGTCTGCTTCGTCACCATCGCCGCGCGCATCACCGCGTGCAGCTCCGTCACGGACGCCACGTACGCGTCGTAACCCTCCGCGCCCGCCGCCACCGGCTTGACCTTCTGCGTGAGGAAGTACTCCGAAGCCACCTGGATGATGCGGGACGCGTGGTCCTCCTTCGTCGTCGTCCAGCGGACGGCCTGGTTCCAGGACTGCGCGTCGTTCTTGCCGGCCAGCTCGCCGAGGTTCGTGATCGCCTTCCCGATCGTGACGGCGTCCTCGCGCATCCCCGCGATGCGCGCGGCGTCGTCGTAGATCCCGCACGGGACCTGGCAGTGGGCGTGGAGCGCGGCCGGCGCGAGCAGCACGGCGGCGAGCGATGCGGCGAGGAGCAGCGGGTTCTTCATGGGATCGACTCCTGGGATGGTGAGGGGAGGTGAGGCAGGAACGATCGGAGCCGGCCCGCGGCGTGTCAAGGCGGCGGGTGGCGCGCGGGCAGGTCGGCCACGGAGTCCAGCACGTGGTGCGGCGCGCGCCCGGGCGCCGTACGGGCCAGCGCGTCCGCGTCGAACTTCCCGGTGCGGACCAGCCAGGTGGTCAGCCCCGCCGCGCGCCCGCCGGCCACGTCCGCCACGAGGTCGTCGCCCACGATGGAGAGGGCGGACGGCGCCTCGCCCAGGAGGCGCGCGGCCATCCGGAAGAAGCCGGGCGCGGGCTTGCCGATGAGCTCGGCCTCGCGCCCGCTCGCGTACTCCAGCGCCGCCACGAACGTGCCGGCGTCCAGCGTGAGCCGGCCCGTGTCGTCGCGCCACCAGGGGTTGCGGTGCGCGGCGATGAACCGCGCGCCGCCCCGCAGCATGCGGAACGCCCGCGCGAGGCGCGCGAAGTCGAAGCCGGCGCCGAGGTCGCCCACGACCACCGCCTCCGCGTCCTCGTCCACCAGGGCGAAGTCCGCCCAGTCCGCCAGCGCCGCCTCCGGCAGGAGCGCGTGCACGCGGCGCACGCCCTCGGCGGCCAGCGCCACGGCGGCGGCGGAGCCCGCGTTCAGGACGTCCGCGTCCGCGGCCGCGATGCCCGCCGCGCGCAGCGCCGCGGCGATGTCCGCGCGGGATTTCCGGCTCGTGTTCGTGGCGAAGAGCAGGCGATGCCCGGCGCGCCGGAGCGCGTCGACCGCGGCGGCTGCACCGTCCACGGGGCGACCCGCGACGAGCAGGGTCCCGTCGATGTCCAGGAGGATGCCCACGGGCCGAAGGTGTGGCGATCGCGAGGGGAGTGTCAAGGACCGGGCCCTGCGGGCCGCGACGTGATGCGCTATAGTGCGGGGGCCGGCCGCCTCCCCGAGGCCGGACGAATTCCGGAGCACCCCCATGCGCCTTCCACGATTCCTCCGTGCGGGGACGGCGTTCCTGCTGACGATCGCCGCCGCGGACGCTCAAGCCTACCGCGAGTCGGCCGGGTCCGCCGCCCTCGAGATCCCGCTCGCGTACGAGACCTACCGCGAGGCGGCGGCGCGCGCCGCCTTCGCCCCCGCCGCCCCCGCGTCCGACCTGCGCGGTCGCGGCCCCGCGCCCGTCCTGCAGATCGATCCCTTCTCCGGCCGCGTGCGCATGGCGTACGGCGGCGACCTCCGTCTCGCGGCCGCGCCGCGCTCGGACGCCGCCGCCGCCGCGCTCGCCGGCGACTTCCTGCGCGCGCACCCGGACGCGTTCGGCGTGCGCGAGGACAACGCGGAGCTGCGCAGCGTCACCCGGCGCGGCGGCAAGGTCGCCGTGCACTACCGGCAGGTGCTGGACGGCCTCCCGGTGTGGGCGGCGAGCGCCTTCGTGCTGTGCGGGCCGGACGGGCGCATCGCCGCGTCCGGATCCGGGTTCGTTCCCGAGCCCGACGGCGGGGTGGCGCGTGCGACGCTGTCGGCGGAAGCCGCCACGGCCGTCGCCGCGGCCGCGCTCCGCACCGTGCCGCGCGCCGACCGGCCGGTGCTCGCGGAGCCGATCCTCATGCCGGCGCCCGCGGGGGACACGTTCGCGCCGGCGCCGGCGTACCGCGTGGTCTTCGAGTCGGCCGAGCCCTTCGGGAAGTGGGAGAGCTTCGTGCACGGCGTCACCGGCGACCTCCTCGGCCGCCGCAACCTCTACTTCCCGCTGGTCGTGTCCGGCGACACGCGCGGCTCGACCGCGGCCAACCCGCCCACGTACGGCTGGTGCGACGGCTACTCCCCGTACCCGTACGAGCACGTCACGGTCACCGTGGAGGACGCCACGGGGCAGTCGGACGCGCGCGGGGACTTCGACGTCATCCACTTCGGCGCGGCGCCCGTGGAGGCCTCGGCGCGCCTGGCGGGACCGTGGTGCGACGTGCACCGCATGCCGCACCTGGGCCCGGACGCGGCGGTGTCCGTGGTCGTGGCGAACGGGCACCCGGTGACGCTGCTGTGGGACGGGGCGAACTCGCGGCGCGACGAGCGCACGACGTTCTACCACACGAACCTGGCGCACGACTTCCTGAAGGCGATCGATCCGGACTTCACGCGTCTGGACTACTCCATGCACGCGATCGTGGGACGCGAGGACGGCTTCTGCCCGGGCAACGCGTGGTGGGACGGGATCGGCACGAACTACTGCGCGCCGGGCGACGGCGCCGTGTCGTACTACAACACCGGCACGCTGGGCAACGTGATCTACCACGAGTACGGGCACGGCGTGACGCAGGAGCTGTACGTGGGGAACGGCGAGCCCGAGCCGCCCAGCGGTCTGCACGAGGGCAACTCGGACGCGTTCGCGAACTTCATCGACCGGAACCCGGTGATCGGGTACGGCTTCTCCTCCGCCACGGGCTGCAACAGCGGCATCCGCAACGCGGACAACACGCTCACCTACCCCTCGGACAACGAGACCGGCGCGCACCGCGCGGGGCAGGTGATGGCGGGCTTCCACTGGCTCGCGTGGCAGGGGATGCTGGCGGCGCTTCCCGCCGCGGCGGCGGACGAGGCCGCGTTCCGCACGTGGCACGAGGGGCGCATGCTCGGCACGCCGCGCACGTTCCCCGACCAGGTGCTGTGGACGTTCCTCGCGGACGACGACGACGCCGTGCTCACGAACGGCACGCCGCACCACGAGTGGCTGTGCGCGGCGGCGGAGGCGAAGGGGTTCGAGTGCCCGGAGGTCTTCGGCCCGATCGACTTCGTCACCGGGGAGATGCCGCACGTCACGGACGGCTCCGCCGGGTTCGATCTGACGGCCACGATCACGTCCAGCGCGGCGGCCATCGATCCGGCCGCCGTCTTCGTGCACTGGCGCGTGAACGGCGGTCCGTTCGCGGACCTCGCGATGACGCCCACCGGCGCTCCCGACGGGTTCGCGGCGCATCTGGGCGCCGTGCCGGGGAACTCCGCGGTGGAGTACTGGTTCGAGGCGTGGGACACCGCGGGAAACTCCGGATCCTCCCCGCGGCGCGCGCCGGACGAGCTGCACGTGTTCGACGTGGCCCACGTCGTGGACGACCTCGAGGGCGGCGCGTCCGGATGGACCGCCGGCGCGCTCGACGACGACGCGCTCAGCGGCTGGTGGGACCTGTTCGATCCGGTGGGCACCGAAGCGCAGCCGGAGGACGACGCCACGCCGGGAAGCGGCTCGCTGTGCTTCATCACCGGGCAGTGCGCCGCCGGCGAGGGCGGCTGCACGACATCGTGCCAGCTCAGCTGCAACGACGTGGACGGCGGCCGCACCGTGCTGTTCACGCCGGTGTACGACCTCTCCGGGGCGGAGGACGTGGCGCTGCGGTACTCGCGTTGGTTCTCCGCGGACCGCGGGGCCGTGACGGACGACGCGTGGGTGGTGGACGCGTCCAACGACGGCGGCGCCACGTGGACGAACGCGGTGACGACGGCGGAGTCGCGCGCCGCGTGGGTGGAGGAGACGGTGGATGTGGACGCGCTCTTCGGGGCCGCGGACCGCGTGCAGCTCCGCTTCGTGGCCAGCGACCTCGGCGAGGGGTCGGTGGTGGAGGCGGGCGTGGACGACCTGCGGATCTTCGCGCGGTACGGGGCGGCCACGTCCGCGCCGGCGCTGCCGCCGCCGCCCGCCGCACTCGCCCTCACGGCGATCCGGCCGAACCCGTTCGCGGACGTCGCGCGGATCGAGTTCGCCACCCCGCGCGCGGGGAACGTCACGCTTGCCGTGTACGACGTGCGCGGCCGGCGGGTGCGCCTGCTCGCCGCGGGGACGCGGGCGGCGGGCGCGCACCGCGAGGCGTGGGACGGCCGCGACGCGTCCGGGGACAAGGCGGCGCCGGGCGTGTACTTCGTCCGGCTGACGGCGGGCGGGGAGTCGCGCACGGCGAAGGTGGTGGCGCGCCCGTAACCCGCGGCGATCGCGCAATCGCGCGATCGGGCCGGCCGGCGTATCCTTCCGGGGTGATCCACCTCCTCGGTTCCGGGATCGGCCGCGGCCACGCGTTCTACCTCGACGGTCTCGAGCAGGCGCTCGCGACGGCGGCGGGCGGCCCCGCGGCCGTGCGCACCGACGTCTTCGCGGTGTCGCGCGGGGCATCGCGTCTCGCCTGGGACGCGGCGCACGCCGCGTACCGGCTGGCCGGGCGCGGCGGCGTGGTGGCGGCGGCGTACGGGCTGCTGCGCGGGGACTCGGACTACAACCGCCCGTCGCTCGCGCTGCGCGTCCTCGGCCGGGACCTCTGGCGCTGGTGGAGCGCGCGGCGCGGGCTGCTCGTGGTGGATCACCCCGCCACGGTGGGTGCGCTCGCGGCGAACGGCACGCGCGACGACGTCTGGTACATGCACGGCGAGATGGCGGCGCCGCCCGAGGCGATCGTGCGCGGGGCCACGTGCGTGCTCGTGCCCCTGGAGGAGACCGCGGAGGCGTTCGTGCGCGGCGGCGTGCCGCGCGAGCGCGTGCTGGTCACCGGGATCTGCGTGGAGAACGCGCTGGTGGACCGTGCCGCGGAGTGGACCGCGGCGCGGCGCGCGCGCCTGGGCGGTGACGGGCCGCTGACCGTGGCGTTCTTCAGCTCCGGCGCGGAGCCGGCCGCGCACGTGGCCACGCTCGCGGCCGGGGCGTGCGCGCTCGCGCGCGACCGGCGGCACCGCGCCCTCGTGTTCGCGGCGCGGGGTGGCCGGTTCGCGGCGGCGGTGCGGCGCGCGGCCGGGGGCGAAGCGGCGCCCGAGGTCGTGGAGTTCGACGGCCGTGCGGACCTGGACCGCCGCACCGTGGAGGCGTTCCCGGCGATCGACGTGGTGGCGTCGCCGCCGCACGAGCGCTCGAACTGGGCGATGGCGCTCGGGGTCCCGTTCCTGCTCGTGGGGCCCGACCTCGGTCCGTTCGCGCCGCGCAACCGCGCGCTGCTGCGCGCGCGGAAGGTGGCGGTGGACATGGAGTCGAAGCTGCGCGCGCTGGCGCTGCCGGCGCGTCTCGACCACCTGCGCCGCGACGGGGAGTTGCTGGCCATGTCGCTGCGCGGGAGCGGGCCGGACTACGGCGGCTTCGTCGCGGCGGCGCGCCACGTGGCCGCGGCGGCGGACGCGATGACCGGCGGTCCGTCCGGGGCGGGAACGTGAGCCGCGGCGCTTCGCCGGCGGATTCCGGCACGCGCCTGCTCGCCCGCGTCCGCGCGCTGGCGTTCCCCCGCTTCCCCGGCGGCGCGGAGGAGGCGCGGGTCGCGGATCTCCTGGCGGAGGAGTTCCGCGCGGCGGGTCTCACGGTCCGGCGCGAGCCGTTCACGGCGGGGCGCACGGCGCTCGCGCGGCTGCGCGCGCTCGTGCAGATCGGGTTCGCCGTGGGGATCGGCCTCGTGGCGCGGATGCTGCGCGCGGAGCCCACGCTCGTGTGGCCGGCCGCGCTGGCGCTCCTCGCGCTGGGGTCCAGCGCCGGCCGCTGGCGCCTGTCCTTCGAGCGTCTTTTCGACGACGAGCCGCTCGTGGAGAGCGCGAACGTGGCGGGGACGCGCGCCCCGCGCGGGCGCGGCGCTGCCGAGGCCGCCGCCGCTGGCGGCCCTCACCTCGTCTTCCTCGCGCACCTGGACAGCAAGTCCACGCGCCTGCCCACGTTCTGGCCCGCGGCCGCGGCGCTCGCGGCGCTCGCGTGGCTCGTGCTGGCGGCCGGCTGGTCCGGCGCCGTGGTGCTGCGCGGCGGCGACGTGCCCGTGGCGATCGCGCTGATCGGGTACGCGGTGGCGGTGGCGCTCGCGGCGGTCACGTGGAATCCGCTCGGCAACGAGTCGCCGGGCGCCATGGACAACGCGTCCGGGCTCGCGGTGCTCGGCGAGCTGGCGCGCGTGCTGCCCGCCGATCCGGCGCTCGCGGACGCGCGCCTCACGTTCGTCGCGACCGGCGCGGAGGAGCTGGGAATGGCCGGGGCGATGCGCTGGATCGCCGCGCACGAGCGGGCGCTGGACCCGGCCGTCACCGTGTTCGTGAACGTGGACTCGGTGGGCGTGGGGCGCGGCCTGCTCGCGCTGGACACCCACGGGTTCGCCCCGGACGGGCGGTCCGTGGCCGACCACGTGCGCACGGCCGCGCGCGAGGCGGACGTGCGCGTGCGCCTCGTCCCGTTCCTGCCCGGCGTGGGAGTGGACACGATGCCGATCGCCGCGCGCGGCTTCGCCACGGTCACGCTGGTTGGCGAGGTCCTGGGGTCGGCGTCGCGACGGATCCACACGCGGGAGGACACCGTGGAACATCTGGACCCGGATGCGCTGGCGGCCGTGGCGCGTCTGGTGCACGCGCTGGCGCGACGGCTGGCGGGTCCCACGGTGACCGACACGGAGCCCGTGACCGACCGGAAGCCCCGACCGGCGGTGGCCGCCCGCCCGGCCGCGCCGGCCGCCCCCGGTTCGTGACCGTCCCCGGCTGCGGACTCTAGGTGGCGGGGTTCGGCTCGGGCTTCGGTACCGCCACGATCACCGGCTGAAGGACATCCGGCCGGTACAGCGCCTCGATCCGGATGGGCGGCACCCGATCCCCCAGCCGCACCCACGTCCCCTTCGCCGCCTTCGCCTCCACCCGCACCGCCCATCCGGCCAACGACTCGTCCTCGCCCTGACAGCAGACCACCGCGTCCACCCGCGCGCTCGCGACCTCCACCCAGGGGGTGGTCACGACGTCGACGCCCCAGGAGACCAGCGCGAGGCCGCCGAGGAGGACGGTCTTCAGGATGTGGGTCGCGGTGAGGATCAGCCACTCGACCATCTCAGGTTCCCTCCACCCCCTGAGACGCTCCGCCCCCGGGTACCGTTCAACCGTGGCGCGCAGATTGTGGATGGCCGCCCGCACGTGCCCGGCCGCCCGGGCGTTGGGCCGGATCGAGGCGAAGATCCACATAACGCCATTTGTATCAACTACTTGGGGGCACCCTTCCACAATCTCCGAACCACAAGGCCACGGCGAGCCCGAGCCAGAGGGCGAGGACGCCGGCGAGGACTTGGCCCAGGCCGTTCGCCAGGGCGCCCAGGAGGTCCCCTTCCCGCAGGAGCTCGAAGGTCTCGTAGGCGTAGGTGCTGAAGGTCGTGAACCCGCCGAGGAGGCCGATCAGGACGAAGGGGCGGGTGGAGGGAGGGAGGGCGGCGCGGTCGGTGGCGAGGCCGGCGACGAGGCCGAAGAGGAGGCAGCCGAGGATGTTCACCGCGAAGGTCCCGGCGGGGAACCCGGGGCCCGCGTGACGCTGGACGAGACCGGCCAGGCCGTAGCGGGCGAGCGCGCCGAGCGCTCCGCCGGCGGCGATCTGGAGGATGTGGAGTGCGGTCGGAGGCATCGGCACGCTCCGGGGGCGCGGGGACCGTGGGGCGGGACGATAGCACGGGCGCCGCGCAGACGCCGACCGGCCCGCCGGCGACGTAACGTCACACGGGGCGAGGGCTTGGCGTATCCTCGCGCGGATCCTGCCACGCTTCCCGTGCCGCCTGCCCCGGAGGTTCCCGTGACCGAGACGTACTACGACCCCGCCGACCTCGCGCGCTTCGCCGAGATGTCCGAGGGCAGCCCCGCGCTCTGGGAGAAGTTCATGGCGTACTACGCGGCCGTGTTCGAGGACGGCGCGCTGAGCGAGCGCGAGAAGGCGCTCATCGCGCTGGCCGTGGCGTCGGCCGTGCAGTGCCCGTACTGCATCGACGCCTACTCGCGCGCGTGCCTCGAGAAGGGGTCGAACCTGGACCAGATGACCGAGGCCATCCACGTGGCGAACGCCATCCGCGGCGGCGCGTCGCTCGTGCACGGCGTGCAGATGAAGAACGTCCTGCAGAAGCTGTCGATGTGACGATGACCGCTCCCTTCGCCTCGCTGGCGCGCCGCGGCAGCCCGCTCGCCGCCCCGGCGCGGCAGCGCGAGATCCTCGAGTCGCCGCACGGGCTGCCGTTCTTCCACGACAGGCTGGACGGCCTGCACCCGCTGCGCACGACGTCCATCGAGGTCCTGCAGATCAACGTGGGCAAGCTGTGCAACCAGACGTGCCGGCACTGCCACGTGGACGCCGGCCCCGACCGCAAGGAGATCATGACGCGGGAGACGGCGGACGCGTGCCTCGCGGCCGTCGCGCGCTCCGGCGTGCGCACCGTGGACATCACGGGCGGCGCGCCCGAGCTGGCGCCGGTGTTCCGGCACCTGGTGACGGAGGCGAAGCGGCTCGGCTGCCACGTGATGGACCGCTGCAACCTCACCGTGCTCAACCTCGCGGCGCAGGCGGACCTCGTGGACTTCCTCGCGGCGCACGAGGTGGAGATCGTGGCGAGCCTCCCTTACTGGCAGGCGCGGCAGACGGACGCGCAGCGCGGCGACGGCGTCTTCGATGGCTCGGTGCGCGCGCTGCGGAAGCTGAACGCGGCCGGGTACGGGCGCGGCGGCAGGCTCCGGCTCACGCTCGTGTACAACCCGGTGGGCGCGTTCCTCCCGCCGAAGCAGGCGGCGGTGGAGGCGGACTTCAAGCGCGAGCTGAAGCGCCGGCACGATGTGGACGTCGACGGCGTGTACACGATCACGAACATGCCCATCAGCCGCTTCCTGGACTTCCTGCTGGAGAGCGGGAACTACGAGGCGTACCTGCGCAAGCTGGTGGACGCGTACAACCCGCAGGCCGCGCCGGGCGTGATGTGCCGCACCATGGTGTCCGTGGGTTGGGACGGCACGTTGTACGACTGCGACTTCAACCAGATGCTGGACCTGCCGGTGGCCGCGTCCGCCGGTCGGCACGTCCGCGACTTCGATCCCGTCCGCCATGCCGGCCGCCCCATCGTGACCGGGCGCCACTGCTTCGGCTGCACCGCCGGCGGCGGCTCGTCCTGCGGCGGCGCCACGACGTAGCGGTTGGCCCTGTTCGATCCGCGCGCCTCCCCGTAGGATCCCCGCGAAGCGGACTGGCGAACGCACCCGCGATCGCGCCCGGGAGGGATTCTTGATCGTCGTCGACGCGCACCTCGACCTCGCGTTCAACCACTTCTGCTTCGGCCGCGATCCGCGCGATTCCGCGCACGCCACCCGCGAGCGCGAGGCCGAGAAGGCGGACGAGCCGTGGCGCGGGCGCTGCATGGTGGGGCTGCCCGAGATGCGGAAGGGGCGGGTGGCGATCGTGTTCCCCACGATCTTCCTGGCGCCCGAGTCCGCGAGCATCACGGCCGGGGACGTCACGTCCGTCACGTACGCGAACGACCGCGAAGCGGAAGCGCTCGGCAAGCTGCAGCTGGACTTCTACCGGCGGCTCGCGGACGACGCGGAGTCGGGCTTCCGGCTCATCGGGTCGAAGGCGGATCTCGATGCGGTGCGGGCGGCGTGGAAGGACGGCGGGGCGGCGGGCGCGGGCGACCCGGCCGCGGACATGCCGGCCGTGGGCATGGTGCCGCTGATGGAGGGCGCGGACCCCATCCGCGATCCGGACGATGCCGAGGAGTGGTTCGCGCGCGGCGTGCGCATCGTGGGGCTGGCGTGGCGCGGCACGCGCTACTCCGGCGGCACCGGGGCGCCCGGGCCGCTCACGGATGCGGGGCGGCGGCTCGTCCCGGCGCTCGCGCGCGCGGGGCTGGCGCTGGATCTCTCGCACGCGGCGGAGGAGTCGTTCTTCGAGGCGCTGGATCTCGCGGAGGGGCCGGTGCTCGCGTCGCACTCGAACCCGCGCGCGGTGTGCCCGGGGGACCGGCAGCTCTCGGACGCCATGATCGCGCGGCTCACGGTGCGGCGCGGCGTGATCGGGGTGGTGCCCTTCAACCGCATGCTCGTGGAGGCGTGGGCGGATCGCGGCCGGCCGGTGGTGCCGCTGGCGCGGCTGGCGGACTGCGTGGAGCACGTGGCGAACGTGGCCGGCACGCACGAGGCGGTCGGCATCGGCAGCGACTTCGACGGCGGCTTCGGCGCGGAGGCGGCGCCCCAGGGACTGGACACGATCGCCGACCTGCCGCGTCTGGGCGACGTGCTGTCCGATCGCGGCTACTCGGACGGGCAGATCCACGACGTGCTCGGCGCGAACTGGATCCGCTTCCTCGAGCGCGCGCTGCCGGCGGGCTGACGTGCGCCGCGACCTCCCCGTCCTGCTGCTGCTCGCGCTCGTCGCGCTGGGGCTGCGCGCGCGCGGCATCGACTGGGGACTGCCGTGGGCGTTGCACATCGACGAGCGGCTCTTCGTGGCGGCGAAGGCCATCCAGCTCGAGCGCAGCGTGGCGGAGGGCGCGCTCCCGGATCCCGGGATCTCTTCCTACGGCATCCTGCCGCTGTGGCTCGTCGTGCTCGCGCGCAAGCTCTTCCTCGGCGCGGTGGCGCAGCCGGGGCCGCCCACGTACGGCAACGACTTCGCGGCCACGCTGCTGCTCGCGCGGTGGATCTCCGCGATCGCGGGGGCGGCGGCGGTCGTGGTGGTCGGGTTGTGGGCGCGGCGCTTCGGCCGCGGCACCGGGCTGCTCGCGGCCGCGCTCGTGGCGGGGTTCCCCGCGCTCGTGCAGGCGGGACACTTCGGCACGGTGGAGTCGCTGCTCGTGCTGGCCGTGGCGCTCGGGCTGCTCGCGGCGGAGCGGGCGGCGGAGCGTCCGGGAGCGGCGCGCTTCGCGGCGGCGGGCGCCGCGCTGGGAGCGGCCGTCTCCGTGAAGGCGCCGGGCGTGCTGGTGCTGCTGCCCATCCTGCACGCGGCGTGGACCGCGGACCGGCCGCGGGCGCTCGCGCGCGCGGCGACGGCGGCGGTCACGGCGGCGGTCGTCGCGGTGGCGCTGAACCCCGCGCTCCTCCTCGGCGGCGACGCGGGAGCGCGCACCGGCGAGCACACGACGCTCGCGGGGAACCTGCGCCGCGCGTTCTCGTCGGACTTCCACGACTGGACGCTGCCGTACGCGCACGACATCCCGGGCTGGACGGAGGCCGTGAAGCTCCTGCCGTACGCGGTGGGGATCCTGCCGGACATCCTCGCCGTGGTCGGGCTCGTGGTGGCGCTGCGCCGGCGGCGCCCGCCGGACGTTCGCCTCCTGCTTTTCGGGCTGCCGCTCCTGGCGCTCCTCCTGGCCGCCCGCGTGAAGACCGTGCGCTTCCTCGTGCCGCTCCTCCCGGTGCTGGCGATCCTCGCCGCGGACGCGGTGGCGGCGCTCACGGCCCGCGCGCCGAAGCTGCGGCTTCCGCTGGCGGCCGGCGTGGGCGGCGTCGTCCTCCTGCACGGGCTGGCGTTCACCGCGATCTACGCGGAGCCCGACGCGCGCGTGCAGGCCGCGCGCTGGCTGGACCGGAACGTGGGGCCGCGCGAGATCGTGGTGGTGGAGGATCCGCCGGGCTACGGGCCGCCGATCGGATCGCCGGTGGCGGCCATCGAGCGCGCGCCGCTGCGGTACGAGATCCTTTGGAAGAACTACTACGTGGGCCACGAACGGTCCACGGACGACCAGCGTCGGCAGCACATCGTGGAGGTGATGGACCGGGCGGACTGGCTGGCCCTCTCCGAGGGGCACCGCCGGTCCTACACCGCGGCGCCGGAACTCCGTCCGGTCGAGAGCGCGTTCTACCGATACCTGGACGACGGGACGCTCCCGTTCGAGAAGGTGCGGGAGTTCGCGGTGTATCCGCGCCTGGGACCGTGGACGTTCCGGGACGACGGGGCGGAGATCCTGTTCCGGATCTTCGACCATCCGCGGATCGAGATCTGGCGGCGGCGCGAGGGGTAGCGAGGGGCGGATCGGAGGCGGGGCATGAGGCGAAGCGGCGGGTGGATCGCGGCCGGGATCGGGCTCGTGCTCGCGGCGCTCCTGACGGCGGACATGCCGGCGGCCCTGCGGGGGCCGGAGAGCTGGCAGTGGGAGCGGCGGCCGCTGGAGGCGTTCGCGCCGCTGGCGATCGTGGCCGCGATCTTCGGCCTGCTCGCGCTGACCAGCGTGGCCATCCGCCGCACGTGGGGCGGCGCGCCGAACCGCGTGCGCGTGCCGTACCTCGCCGCGGCTGTCGTGCTCGTGTTCGCGGAGATGGTCGCGCTCACGGCGATCGAGCCGGGCGGGCTGGCGAACCTCCCGCGTCGCGTGATGGATCCGGCCTTCACCAGCTACCACACGATCGCGCGGCGCGTGGACGACGTGGGGGCTTTCCTGCGGGACTACCCGCGGTTGCAGCGCGGATTCCCCGTGCACGGGCCGTCGCAGCCGCCGGGGCGCGTGCTGTTCTTCCGCGCCGTGAACGAGTGGGCGGGCGAGCCGGGGCGGACGGAAGCGCTGCTGTCCCTCGGCGAGCGGCTCGGCGGCGTGCCGGCGGGGCCGCCGGGAACGACCGACGCGCATCGCGCCGGCGCCTTCTCCGCCGCCTGGCTGCTCGTCGCGCTCGGCGCGCTGGTGCTCGTGCCGCTCGTGGTGCTCGTGGGCGGGCGCGGCAATCCGGACGGCGTGGCCTCCGCGGTGCTGCTGTACGGCAGCGTGCCCAGCCTGATGATCTTCACGCCGCAGACCGACCACCTGCTGCTGCTCGTGGTGATGAGCGCCGCGGCGTTCCTGGTGGAGGCGATGCGGCACGCGTCGCGGCCGCAGGCGCCGGCGCTCGCGGGCGTAGCGGGGCTGCTGGCGGGGGGCGCGCTCTTCATCTCGCTGACCGCGGCGGCGGCGCTGCTCCCGTGGGCGCTGGCGCTGGCCGGCATGTGGGTGGTAGCGGCGCGGCGCGGCGTCCCGATGCCGCGTCCCGCACGGAGCGCGGCGCTGGCCGCGGCAGCCGTGCTGGGGTTCGCGCTCGCGCTGGCGGCCCCGGCCGTGACGGGCATGGACTGGCCCGCGGTGACGCGCGAGTGCTTCGCGGCGGCGCACCGCGTGCAGGCCCTGGTGCACGGCCGCGACTACGCCACCTGGGTCCGCTGGAACCTGTGGGACTTCGCGCTCTTCCTCGGACCGCCGCTCGTCTTCGCGTGGCTCGCCGCGATCCCGGCGGAGCTGCGCGCGCTGCGCGACCGCGCGCCGAACGCGCTGGAGATCCCCTTCGGACTCGCCGCGCTCGTGACGCTCGTGGCGCTGGATCTCTCCGGGTCGATCCTCGGCGAGACGGGCCGGATCTGGATGTTCCTCATGCCGCCCGCGCTGGCGGCGGCCGCCGGCGTCACCGGCGCGCCGCGGCGAGCCGTGCCCGTGCTGCCGATCGCGGTGGGGCAGCTCGCCGTGCTGCTGGCGCTGCGGGCATTCGTGAACGTCCCGGGGTGAGGCCGGAGGAGCGACGGCGGATCAGCGCCCTCCCGACCGCAGGTGCAGCACGCCTCCGAACACCGCCAGCAGCAGCGTCAATGTCACCAGGATGCTCGGCGCCGCCGGCAGGTCGAAGCGGATGGATCCCACGAGGCCCAGCGCGCACCCCGCGAAGCCGAACACCCAGCCGATGGCGAGCGCCGCCCCCGCCTTCGCCGTGGCCATGGCGCCGGCGACCGCCGGGATGACCAGGAGCCCGAACACCAGCAGCACGCCCGCGATCTGCACGCTGGACGTCACCACCAGGCCGAACATGGCGTAGAACGCCAGGTCCCACCAGAACAGCTTGCGCCCGCGCGCGGCGGCGGCGCGCGGGTCGTTCGTGATCTCGAAGAACGGGCGCCGCAGCAGCACGTGGGCGATGCCGACGGCCGCGTACAGCGCCGCCGTCTCCGCCACGTGCCGCGGCGACACCGTGAACAGCGACCCCGCGAGCGTCTCCTTCAGGTGCTCCGGTCCCGCGGGGCTCTTCTCCAGCACCAGGAACACCGCGGCCTGTGCGGTGGCGAACACGATCCCGATGAACGCCTCCAGCGGGACGTTCCTCCGCTCCTGCCCCCGCAACCAGGCGAACACGGCTGCGCCGGCGAACGTCATGCCGAGCGCGAGCAGGTACGTGACCCGCTCGTCCTCGTGCACGTTCAGCACCAGCGCGACCGCCACGCCGAGCGCCGCCATCTGCGCGAGCGCCAGGTCCACGAAGATGACCCCGCGCCGCACGATGTGGAAGCCGAGGTAGGCGTGGATCCCGGCCAGCACGAGGCTGGCCAGGAGCGCCGTCCGGAAGAAGGGCAGGGCGAAGGCTTCGGTCATGGCCGCCTCCTAGGACCGTGTTGGCGGAGCGGCCAGGAGCGAGAACAACGCGTCGAAGTGCGCGAGGTAGCTTCCGGGCTCCACGCCGTCGCAGGACGGCGCCGCCTTCACCACGCGCAGTCCGGTCTCGCGCGCGAGGAACTTCCCGGCATCGTCCGGGAAGTACGGCTCCTGGATCAGCACCGGCACGCGCCGCGCCCGTGCCACGTCCACGAGTTCGGCCAGGTGCTTCGCGGTCGGCGGGATCCCGGGCACGGGCTCCGCCGTGCCGGCCACCTCCAGGCCGAATGCCGCCGCGAGGTACACCCACGACGCGTGGTACGTGAACACGGTGCGCTCGGGCAGCGCCGCCGCCGCGGCCGCGTTCCGCTCGAAGCAGGCCTGGGCCTCCTTCGCGAACCGTTGCTCGTTCGCCGCGTACTCCGCCGCGTGCACCGGGTCTTCCGCCGACAGCGCCTCCGCCACCGCATGCGCCACGACGATCCCGTTGCGCGGGTCCAGCCAGTAGTGCGGGTTCCCGAAGGGATGCACGTCGCCCATGGACGCGTTCACCGTGGACGGCTTCTCCAGCGGCACGATGTCCCGGGCGCAGTCCACGATGCGGAGCCGGCCGTTGCGCGAGCCGTCGATGATCCCGTCCGCCCAGCGGTCCAGCTCCAGGCCGACCTTCAGGTACACGTCGGCGCGCGACACCTTCACCATGTACGACGGCAGGACCTCCACGCGGTGGACGTCCGCGCCCGGCCGCGCGATGGCGAAGACCTCCACGTGCTCGCCGCCCACGTACGCGGCGATCGACGCGAGATCCGGGATGGAGGCGGCCACCTTCACCTTCGCATCCGCGTCCGCGGCCCCGGGCCCGACCGCGGCCAGGGCGAGGACCAGGAGCGGGACGTTCCGTCCGAACGTTCGCAGGATTGCAGTCATGATTCGCTCCTAGAACTGGTGGGCCTTGTGCGGCCCCATGGAGAAGATGGCGCGCAGCGTGAGCGTGTCCACGGGATCGGGATCCTCCGCGCCCTCGGGCGCGCCGGGGAGGAGCCGGTTCCAGTCCAGCCGGAACGACGTGGTCTCCTCCATCAGCGACAGCCCCACGAAGGCGCCGAAGGCGTTGTCCCGCACGTCGGCGTCGCCCGGCTGCCCGTACGACTCGGCGAAGAGCCCCGCGTCCCAGCGCGGGGAGAAGGCGTAGTCCGCGTACACGTAGCCGCCGAGCGGCTTCGTCCGCGTGCTCGCGTACGCCGCGGCGTCCTCGTCCCAGAGCGCGTCCTCGCGGTCCAGCTTCAGCACTTCGCCCTGCAAGAGCAGGTACGACCGCGGCGCCGTCCACAGCTTCGCCTTCGCCGCGGCCGCGAACACCTTCGTGCGCGTGCGCGCGGCCACGTTGTTCGTGCCGCCGGCGGCGGACAGCGCCACCTCGACACCGGATCGCTCGCCGATCTGTCCGAATCCGGAGAGGTGCCCCGCGAACGCGGGCCGCGCCTCGTCCGCGCGGTCGGCGCCGTCCGGATCCACCACGAGCGGATCGTCCGGCGCCTCCGAGGCTTCGCGCTCGACGCGGAACGAGTCCCCCTGGAGGAGATCCACCGCCGCCGTGAGCGAGAACGTGCCCGGCACGGGGATCCGCTCCGAGAGCGACACGCCGGTCTCGTTCAGCGACTCCTCGCCCGGCAGGTACGCTGCCAGCACGCGTGGCCGTTCCGCGAAGGGCAGCGCATGGCCGTGCATGAGGTTCATCTTGCCGAAGTCCACGCGGTACTTCCCGGCCTTGAGCGCGAGGCCGCCGGGCAGCCCGCGCACGAGCGAGAAGTACCCCTCCTCCACCTCGGCGCCCTCGTCGCCGAGCGCCACGATGACGAGGCCGCGGGCGTAGGGGTTCAGGTACGCGTCGAAGAGCAGTTCCACCTCGCCGGGGTCCAGCGCGAGGCGGTCCTTCGAGGAATCCTCGGCGTCGTTCGTCCAGCGGGCGAACGGTTGGCCGACGACGGAGATGTCCGGATTGACCGGACCGGCCGCCGCCGGCCCCGCGACGAGCGGGAACAGCAGCAGGACCGGCCCGACGAGAGCCGCGGGCAGGCGCAGAGCGCGCATGGGATCTCCCTCCCGATGACGGTACGGCGCGCCACGCCGGACGGCGGGCACGCGGGCACGGAGCGGCGACCGCTCCGGGAACCGTTCAGGCGGGGATGGGGGGAGCGCGCGCGCGGGTGGGAGTGAAGGCCGGCGGGAGGACCGGCGCCTCGGCCGGTGCGGCCGACGCCGGACCGAAGGCCACCAATCCCGGCAGGGTGGGGGCCGGCGGCGGCGTCCCCAGGGAGACCGTGGTCAGGAACTGGCAGACCGGACACGGAATCTCCGGCTGGTCCTCCGCATCCGAGGAGGTGTGGCAGTGCCCGTGCAGGGCGGCATGCCCCACCGCCAGGAGCCCCAGGGGCCCGGCGAGCAGGAACAGAAGGGCCAGGACGGCCGGGATGCGCTTCCGCCACATGCTGCCAGAGAACGGGGGAGACGCAGTCCTGTCAAGGGGCGGGCCGGCGTCGTAGGTTGATCGGGAGGCGGTCCGGGTCCGCCGGAGCGAGGCGAGGGATGGAACGCACCACGCTGGACGTCACGGGAATGCACTGCGCGAGCTGCGTCTCCCGCGTGGAGAAGGCGCTGGAGGCGGTGCCGGGCGTGGAGTCCGCGCGCGTGGACCTCATGGCGAAGCGCGCGCGCGTCGCGTGGGCGGAGCACGGCGAACAGGACGAGCATCCCGGCCCGGATGCGCTCGTGACCGCCGTGCGCGCCGCCGGCTACGACGCCCACGTCCGCGACGGCGGCGAGCACCACTCCCTGGCCGCGCCTTCGCGGGACGTCTCCGAGGCGCAGCTCGGCGCGCGCTTCGCCTACTCCTTCGCCGCGGCGTGGATCGCCATGGCGCTGTCCATGCCGCTGATGCACCACGGCTCCGCGCTGCCGGGGCTGGACCGCCTGTCGCACGACGCGCTGCGCTGGATGCTCTTCGCGATCACCCTGCCCGTGATCCTCTGGTCCGGCCGTCACTTCTTCGAGCGCACGGGGCGCGGCCTGCGGCACGGCAACCTGGACATGGACTCGCTCGTGGCGCTCGGCACCGGCACCGCGTTCGTGGCGTCCACGGTGGTGACGATCGCGCCGGAGCGCGTGCAGGCGCTCGGGCTGCCGACGGACGTGTGGTACGAGGCGGTGCCGTGGGTCGTGTCCCTCGTCACCCTCGGCCGGCTCCTGGAGGAGCGGGCGAAGCGGACCGCGGGCGAGGCCGTGCGCACGCTGGCGGAGAGCGCCCCGCGCGAGGCGCGCGTGCTGCGCGACGGCCGCGAGGTGGACGTGCCGGTGGCGGACGTGCGCGAGGGCGACCTCGTGGTCCTTCGTCCCGGCGAGAAGGTCCCCGTGGACGGCGTGGTGGAGAAGGGCGACACGTCGGTGGACGAGTCGCTGCTCACCGGCGAGTCCGTGCCCGTGGAGAAGCACGCGGGCGACCGCGTGGCCGGCGGCACCGTGAACGGCGCCGGCGGCATCACGTTCCGCGCCACCGCCGTGGGCCAGCACACCGCCGTCGCGCGCATCGTGGCGCTCCTGGAGGAGGCCATGGCCGCGAAGCCGGCGGTGCAGCGGCTCGTGGATCGCGTGGCGGCCGTGTTCGTGCCCGCGGTGATCGGCGTGGCGGTCGCCGCGCTGATCGGCTGGGTCCTCGCGGGGCAGGGGCTCGCGTTCGGCCTGCACGCGTTCGTCACCGTGCTCATCATCGCGTGCCCGTGCGCCATGGGTCTCGCGGTGCCCGCGGCCATCGCGGTGGCCACCGGCCGCGCGGCGAAGTCCGGCATCCTCGTGCGCAACGCGGCGGTGCTGGAGACCGGCCCGCGCGTGGACACGGTGGTCCTGGACAAGACCGGCACGCTCACGCGCGGTCGCCCTGAGGTGACGCACGTCACGATGGCGCCGGATGCCGGGCTGCCGGAGCTCGAGGTCCTGGCATACGCCGCCGCGCTGGAGCGTCGCTCCGAGCACCCGCTGGCCGGCGCGATCGTGCGACACGCGGAGGCGAAGGGGGCGCGCGGGGTCGAGGCTGAGACCGCGTTTGCCAGCGCGGGGGCCGGCATGCTCGGCCGGGTGGAAGGACGCAAGGTGCGCGTGGGCACGGCGGCGTTCCTTGCATCGCAACAGGCGGACCCCGCGGCGCTCGCGGACGCCGTGGCCGCGATGGAGCGCGACGCCGCCACGCCGGTGCTCGTGGCCGTGGACGGGCGGGCGGTGGCCGCGTTCGGCGTGCGCGATCCCTTGCGCCCGGACGCGCGCGACGCCGTGGCCGCGCTGAAGCGCCTGGGCCTGCGCGTGATCCTCCTCAGCGGCGATCGCCGCGGCACGACCGAGGCGGTGGCGCGCGAGGCGGGCATCGACGAGGTGATCGCCGAGGCCACGCCGCAGGACAAGATCGCGAAGGTGCGCGCGCTGCGCGAGGCCGGCGCCGTGGTGGCCATGGCCGGCGACGGCGTGAACGACGCCGCCGCGCTCGCCGCCGCGGATCTCTCCCTCGCGATGGGCTCCGGCACGGACGTGGCGCTCGAGGCCGCGGACGTGGCGCTCGCGGGCGGGAAGCTGGCGTCCATCCCCGCGGTGCTGCGCCTGGCGAGGTCCGCGCGCCGCATCATCCGGCAGAACCTGGTGTGGGCCTTCGGTTACAACGTGATCGGGATCCCGCTGGCCGCCGGCGTCTTCTTCCCGTGGACGGGGTGGTTGCTCTCGCCGGTCTTCGCCAGCGCCGCAATGGCGCTCAGTTCGGTGTCGGTCGTGGGCAACTCGTTGCGGCTGCGGCGAATGGCCGGCTGCGCGGTCCCGGAGCTGAAAGTTCCAGGGAAGTTACCAATAGTTCTTGACTCGTAGCTCATCTTCCTGCATCTTGACCGATGTCGGTCGCGACCAGACGAGCGCTCGGTGCGCACGGGCGGCCCTGCCACGAGAGCGCGTTCGCGGCCACAGGGAGGTGGCCATGAACCCCCGCCCGCACTGGAAGTCGCCCACTCCGCGTCCGAACTTCTTCGCCCCCCCCCGGGTGAGCGTCGGCTCCCGCCGGCTTCGTGACGGGATCGCCGTGCTGTGCTTCGCCGCCCAAGCTCTCCTCGGAACCAGCCCCGGCGCCGCACAGGACGACGAGTTCTGCGGGTTCGAGGATCCGGGGCTGCAAGCGGCACCTATCGTACCCAACGTCGGGCAAGTCAACGCCCTCTTCATTCTGGCCCGCTTCCGGGACGACAACCGAGCGAGCTGGACCGACGAGTGGCCGATCGATCCAAGCGCGGGTTCGTGGGATCAACTTCCGGCTTGGGCGGACTCGCTGGTCGAGCCCGACGCGAACCCGGGTCCTCCGGCGGTCGAGGGCTCGATCAGCCACCTCATGCACCACATGTCGCAGGGGAAGCTCCGGTTCCGGGGGGAGGTCTATCCGCAGGTTGTCGTGCTTCCCGATGTGGCGGTGTTCGGCCGCACAGGAGCCTACGCGTGCCGCCGCGCCGCAATGGACTCGGTCGATGCGACCGGCTTCATCACGTCGCGGTTCGCGAGAAACAACGTGGACACCCTGGACTACGTCGTCGTCCTGCTGCGGGGTATGCGCCACTTCGGGGACTGCATCGACAGCTGCGCCACCGGGACTCCCTGCACGGAAAATTGCGCCGCGACGGAGGACTCAGTCATTGCCCTCACGGGAGACACTGGCAGCAGCTTCAGCCACAGCCTGCCAACATCCGGGTTGCAGGTTGTGCCCTACCTCCAGGCGTTCGCCCAAGGATACGGATTCCGGGTGGCGAAAGAGAGCTACCCGAACGGACAAGACGGCACTCTCCAGATTCCGACCGGCCCAGCCGACACCTGCAGGTGCGTCGCTCCCGGGGACTATCCCGTGGCCGTCCATGGGCTGCGAGTCTACCGACAGGTGATCGTGCACGAGATCGGACACTCCCTGTACCAGAACAGCAACCTGCTCGATGCGGGTAGCCACATCTGGTCCATGGCGTACTGGGGCATCATGTACAGCAACGGTAGCGGCGCGATCATGTCCGGTGCAGCGAGGTACCTCCTCGGATGGTTGGACCCGATCCGGATCTTCCCGGGGACCGACGCGACGGTCACTTTGTACGACTCGAGCGTTGAGGGTAGCCCGTCCTTCACGAGTCCGCGCACGGACTCGACCTGCGCGGTGATCTATCCGCTGGGGGCGGCCGACAGTTCCCAGGTGTTCGTTCTCGAGAACCGGCGACACTCCAGCGTCTACGCCGACTCGTGGTCCGGGCCCAATGGGTACCTCGCCCAAGGGCAGCCCGGCAGCGGCCTGCTTATCACGCACGTCAACTGGGGAGGGCCGGAGTGGCAGTCGGTCTGCAGGGATAACCCATTCAACGCACACCTCAATCACCGACTCAACGTCGAGGTGGCAGCCGGCACGTGGGATGAGACCTTCCGGCCGGATCCGATACAGGGAAGGTCACGGATCTCCTCGTGGGGGGATCTTCCAAACGACCACGGAGGCTACTACTGCGTTCAGAACACCGCCGACAGCACGGACGCCTTCAAGCCCGGCGTGAACACCCTCTTCGCTCCGTACACGACGCCGAACACGAACCTGTACGGGACAGGCGCGGACGCCCAGCGCCAGATCGTGCCCACGGGCCTCGCCGTGATGAACATCCGCGAGGGCCCGGACAGCAGCTACACGTTCGACATCAAGTGGAACCAGTCCGCGGAAGAGACGTCCGGCGACATCACCTGGACGGACCAGGTGATCCTGACCGAGGACTTCACCGTCGCGGCCGGAGACACGGTCACGATGGCGGAGGACGCTCGAATCCTCGTACGCGCGGACTCCGCGCTCGCCGGCCGGGAGGGCGTGGATCTCAAGCGCGTGGAGTTCGAGGTCGACGGGCACCTGGAGTTCGAGCATGAGCCGCTCCAGCTCGGGGACCGGTTCATCGCATCCAGCCAGGACACGTCGCTCCGGATCGGCCCGTACGCCGACTCCCTGATCACCGGCGATGGCCCGCAGCCCGCGGACCACTACGGCCTGCGCCTCCGCCGCGGCGGCACGCTGGGCCAGCACAACGCCACGATCAAGGACGCGCTCTACGCGATCGCGGTGGAGGACACGCTGTTCCCGGCGTACTCCTTCGACGGCGGCACGCACACGATCAAGCTCGTGAACAACGAGTTCCAGTTCGGCTTCGATCGCGATGTGGTCGTGCCGCAGGACAGCACCCTGACCCTCAAGGCAGGCTGGAAGCTCGGCTTCGGCACGCGGGCAGGCGGGGCAGACCAGGAGAACCTGGGAGACTACCCGACACTCGCGGAGCTCCTCGTCCGGGGCAACGTGGACTTCCAGGGGGAGAACTACTACAACCCGGTGAGCCTTCTCGCCGCGCAATTCCCCTACGACGCGCCCACCGCGACGGGGTGGTGGGGCGGCATGAAGGTCCACGCGTACCCTCCATCCGGCGGGGTGTGCGCGGACTCGCGCGTGGTAGACTTCACGTTGTTCCGGGACGCGAAGATCGGGATCGCCCACCTGGACTCGTGCTCAATGATCCTGAACTGGCCGCTCTTCGAGAACAACGAGGACGCGGACCTCTACTTCGACCGGGACGTCCGGATCCCCGAGGGGCGCTTTTGGGACCTGCGGGCACCGACGCGTGCGGTGTTCGAGGCGGACTCGAGCGCGTGGGACTTCACGGGCGGGGAACCGGGGCGCGTGGACATCTTCGGGCTGGGGAACGTGGAGATGCGCCGCCCGGAGAGCGTGGCCTCGCCGGACGACTTCATCTGGTTCCAGAGCACGGCCATGGACTCGGTGAACGGGGATGATTGGGGAACCCTGCTCTTGTACCCGTCCGCGGGGCGCTGCGCGATCGAGGATGCGGACTTCGGGTTCGCCGTGAACCCGATCTTCCTCTGGGCGCCCGACAGCCTGTCGGTGGTGGCGAACACGCGGGTTCACCACTTCGCGGAGACGGGGATCTGGGTGCTGGGGACGCCCTATCAGGGCGCGGTGATCGATTCGTGCATCGTGGGGCGTGGGGCTCGGCTGGCGGCGTCGAAGGGGGACATCGGGATCCTGCTCGACCAGGCGGACGAGGTGAACGTGGTCGAGACGGAGGTCTCGTTGGAGGGCCTCGACCAGTCGGCCGGCGGGACGGGGATGGTCCTCGTGTGGGGGAAGACGTTCTGCCAGACGACCCCGCAGGATCACCAGACAGTGGTCCTGCAGGACAATCGCCTGTTCGGACCGCCGGACCCGCAGTTCGGAACGGCCTACGCGGGACTGAAGCTGGATTGGGTCTGCGGCTCCCAAGACCGGGAGATCGACGTTCTCGAGAACTGGATCGAGAACTGGCCGCATGTCGGCATGGAGTACGTGCAGACGGCGGACGTTCAGGTGAACTGCAACCTGGTCCGGGGCGGCAACAACGCGGTGGACGTGTATCGGGACAGCGATCCGACGGGCACGTCGCTGCGGTTGTGGCAGAACGATCTGGCAGCGGTTGCTCAAGATTCATCGACGTTCACTCTCCGCACGAACGACGTCGTCCATGTGAAGCTCGGTCCGAGCCTGTCGGACCGGGGGAAGAACGCGCTGGTGACACGCCTGAGCCCGGGTGGGTGTTTCCTCTACGATTCGGACGCCCAGGCGGCCGACACGCTGAATGCGCGGAACAACTACTGGTACCTGGACGACTCCGGCACCCGGATCCTGCTCGACGATGCGAACGACATCCGAGCACGCCTCGCGCCGGCGGGCTACAGCATCGACATCGCCAACTTCTACCAGTTCGCACAGCCCATCTGCCGGCCGGACAGCACAGGCACCCGCGCTCGCCCCAGGCACGAGCCGGCGATTGAGCTTGCGCGGAGTGGGCTGGGCGTGGATCCGGTCCCCGTGGAGATCCGCTTGCACCTGAGCCAGGCACGCCCGAACCCCGCGACGGGCGGCGTGACGCTGGCTCTGAGCGTGCCGACCGGGGCGACCGGCCAATACGCGCTGGACGTCTTCGACATTCGGGGAAGGCGGGTGCTCCGCTCGCCGCGCCATGTCGCGGAGCCGGGGCGGTACGAGATCGCGTGGTCGGGGCAGGAGGCCGGACAGCCAGTGGCAGCCGGCATCTACTTTCTCCGGCTGCAGGGTCCCGCGGGCTTCTCGGAGATCCGGAAGGTCACGGTTCTCCGATGACGCCCCGGGTTGGTGCCGTGTGGGTCGCGGGTGCTTGCGGGACCGCCCTCGGGGCGGTCCCGACCCCTGCCGACGGTGCGGCGCGGCATGTTCCTTCGGAATACGCGACCATCAATCTGGCCCTGGACGCCTCGGCGAGCGGGGACACGGTCCTGGTGGCCCCGGGGAGGTACACGGATTGGAATGTGAGAGACATGGGCACCGGCGGAACGTGGACCTCGTGCGCATTTCTCGTGGACGGAGTGGTGCTGCGGTCGACGCATGGATCCGCGCAGACGGTGATCGACATGGAGGCTGCCCCCCCTCCGCAGCGGTTCGTCGTCCTATCGCTGTTCAACGAGTCGACGGTGACAGCTGTCGAGGGGTTTACCATCACTGCGGACCTGTTGGGTGGGACCGGTGCCTACGTGGTGGGCAGGCTGCGCGTGTCGGACTGCATCTTCCGTGACCTGGATGCGGGGAACTCCAACGGCGGCGGTATAGGCGCCAACGCCGACCTTCGCGTGGAGGACTGCGAGTTCGTCAACTGCGTCGGCTCGACTCTCGGAGGAGGAGCAATCGTACACAACAGTGGGAGAATCGAGCTCGTACGCACCGTGGTCCGGCAGTGTGGACATCGCGCAGTCGAGTTGAACGGGACGTCCCCCGTGACAGAAACCGCCCTGGTGGAGGACTGCCACTTCCTCGAGAACTGGGGCGGCTCCGGGTCGGGACTCGCCATCGTCTCGTACGCCGGCGACGTAGTCGTCCGCGGCAGTACGTTCGAGCGGAACGCCGCGCACCAGAACGGAGGTGCTGGCCTGGGGATCGCGAACTATGGTCCCACGCTGGTGGAGAACTGCCTGTTCGTGGACAACTGGACCGACGGGGACAATGGCCAAGGCGGTGCTGCGATAGTCAGCGGCCACCCGGCCGCCACGGTGAGGAACTGCACGTTCGTCGGGAACTCCCAGACGTACACGGGGCTCGGTGGGTCCACGCTTCACTTCAGATCGTCAGCGACGCTGTCGAACAGCATCATCGAGGGTTCCGAGGGTCATGTGGCGATCTTCGTGGACCCCGGCAGCTTCCTCACCACCACCTGCAACACCTTCTGGAACAACCCCTGGGGGACCGGCATCCCGCTGTCAGCCACGGACTTCGAGGCGGATCCCCTGTTCTGCTCTCCGGACACGGGGGACTTCACTCTCGCGCGGAACTCGCCTTGCCTGCCGGCGCAGACGACGTGCGGGCAGATCGGCGCGTTCGGCGAGGGTTGCACGGACATCTCGGTGGACCCGGTCTCGTGGGCCCGCCTGAAGAGTCTCTTTCGAGGGAGGACGGAGCCATGAGGACGATCCTGGCGGTTGCGGGTGTCCTGCTCACGGTGAGCGGCGCGCTCGCCGCCGAGCTGTCCCGGGGAGTCCGGGACGTCACGACGATCCAGAACGAGGCGGGCCAGGGCCGGATCCTGTTCCGGGCGGATCTTCCCGAGGAGCCGGGCGCGATTGCGGTGCGGCGCGCGATCCTGACCGTGCCGGTGACGGCTGCGGATGGCGCGGGCGACCGGACCTCGCGGCGGCTGGACCTGCGGGTGTATCCCGTGACGCGCGCGTGGAGCGCGGGCTCCGCGGACTGGGCGACGGGCTGGTCGCGGCCGGGCGGGGACTTCGATCCGGACGTGTACGGACATGCGGACGCCGATGTGGGGCGGGGCGGGACCGTCCAGTTCGACGTCACGGTGGCGGTCAAGGAGATCCTGGAGCACGGGATGGAGGCGCACGGATTCCTGCTCACGGTGGCGCCGGACACGGGCGAGGGCATCGCGAGCGACGACCGCGCTTCGCTGGAGGGGTTCGCCGGTGCCACGCTGGAGGTGCAGTACCGGGAGCTCCCACCGCGGCCCGCTCGCAATCGGGGGTGATTCGATGAGGAACAAGCATCTGGCCCTGGCGGGGCCCCTCGCCTTGCTCCTGATCCTCCCGCGGACCGCTCCGGGGCAGCAGGAGGTACCATACGGCTTCGTTTCCCTCTGGGAGTGGCGGATCAGCGCGTCGTCGACCGACGCCGAGATCCAGGTCGGCGCGCCGTTCCTGGGAGAGAGGGACCTGTACCTCTGGCTGACGTGCGCTATTGAGGGGGCGTCGGTGGCGCGGATGGACCTGGTGGGCTCGCTCGAGCTCGTGTCCTTCACGCCCGAAAGCGGCGTGACTCTCAGCGCCCCGCTGCCCGCCTTGGAGCTGGACATCGGTTGCCAGGGAGGCCCGTGGTTTCTCGCGGGGACCCTGCGCGTGCGTGACGCCACGGGCGCCGGAGGCGACGTCTGCATGGGACCGAATCGCCGCACGACCCGCTGTGTCGACGCCTACTCCGAGGATCACGCCTCCTACGGTTTCACGACGCTCGGGTCCGATCCATGCTGGGGGGACAGCTACTGTGCGGTCGACTACGTGGACCCGCTCTCCTGGGGCCGCGTGAAGGCGTACTTCGAGGGCGGGAGGTAGCCCCGCCGGCGTTCGCCGGTATCGAATGAGCTCTGGCTCCGTCGGTTCCGGTAGCGTCCGCCTCCCGCGGCGGCGCCGGAGGCGCATGAACCGCAGATCCGCCCGGACCCGCGTTGCCCCGCCCGCTCTGCTCGGCCTCCTCGCAGCCGGGTGCTCCGATTTCGGCGCGCCGCTCCGCCCGGACCCCGCGCCGGACGGGGAGGAGCCGGCCGGCCCGGCCGTGGATCAGCTCCTTCCGTTCCGCACGTTCCCCGGCGACACCGTCGTCGTGGCCGGGCGGGGGTTCGGCGCCACGCCCGGCGCGGTCACGTTCGCGGGACCCGCCGGGGCGCGGGCCGGTGCCACCGTCCTCTCGTGGGCCGACGATCGCATCCGCGCCCTGGTCCCCGGCGACGCGGCGGACGGCCCCGTCCTCGTGCAGGTCGGGGACCGCGAAACCGCCGGGGTCGCCTTCGAGACGGCCGCCCCGGTCTCCTTCGCCGCGGACGTCGTCCCGCTCTTCGAGCTGTACAGCTGCACGGTCTGCCACTCGGGCAGCACGGTGCTCGGCTCGTTCGAGGTCCTTCCGTGGGCACGGCTCGTGTCGTCCTCGGCCGTGGTCCCGCGCGACAGCCGCGCCAGCCGCCTGCGCCAGCGCGTGCTGCCCTCCACGCCGATCCTCGAGCGCATGCCGGAGTTCGGGCCGTTCTACCTGAGCGACGCGGAGATCCGGGTCCTCTCCGACTGGATCGACCAGGGGGCCCGCGACAACTGACGTCCGGCCCGGCCGCCCCCTTCACGAATCCTTCACTTCAAACACACGCGAAACACGCGGAATCCACACACATTAACGCGCCATGAAGAGCCCCGATCCGCGGGGGTCTTCGACCCCCACCCCTCCGCCGCGGTCCGGCGGGGCGGTCGAAGGAGGATGTCCTTGGTGCAGAGCCGTTTCCCCGACCTTCGGGGCTGGATGATGGCGGGCGTGGCGCTCGCCGCGTTGCTGGGCGGTCCGTCGCGGGCGTTCGCGGCGGGCGAGGCCGCGGCGCCGGACGACACGCCGACCGTGAAGATCGGCGGGGTGATCTTCACGGACTACACGTACACCCTCGACCCCACGAAGGTGGTCGACGGGAACGAGATCCACCCGAACGCCTTCAACCTGGGGCGCGCGTACCTGAACGTCACCGGCCAGCTCTCGCACCGCATCGCGTTCCGCATCACGCCGGATCTCTTCAGCGCGTCCTCGTCGGACTCGAGCTCGGTGGTGGGCAGCTACGTGCTTCGCGTGAAGTACGCCTACGGCCAGTTCAACCTGGACGACTGGCTGCCGAAGGGCTCGTGGATCCGCCTCGGCGTGCTGCAGACCCCGTTCATCGACTACGAGGACTCCGCGTACCGCTACCGCTTCCAGGGCCCCGTGTTCCCGGATCGCGAGGGCAAGCTCACGTCGTCGGATCGCGGCATCTCGGCGCGGTACGCGTTCCCGAACGGGCGCGGCGACGTGGTGGCCAACTTCACCAACGGCGAGGGCTACAACAAGACGGAGCCGAACGACCAGAAGGCGTTCCAGGCGCGGGCGTCCTTCCGGCCGCTGCCCGGCGGGCCGCTGAACGGCCTGCGCGTGGCCGGCTTCTTCGACGCGGACGCGTACTCCTCGGGGAACGCGCGGCGGCGGTGGATCGCGAACGCGCTGTTCGAGCACCCGCACCTGAACGCGGGCTTCGACTTCATGGGCACAACGGACCAGGCGTCCTCCTCCGCGGCGGAGGTGGAAGGCCAGGGCTTCTCCGTGTGGGCCACGCCGCGCGCCGGCAACGGCTGGGAGGCGCTGCTGCGCTACGACCGCTTCGAGCCCGACAAGGATGCGGACGTCACGAAGGAGACCACGATCGGCGGCGTGGCGTACTGGTTCCCGCTGCAGAAGGGCGTGAGCGGGGCACTCCTGCTGGACTACCAGCAGGTGTCGCTCACGGGAGCGGAGGACCAGAAGCAGATCGCGCTGCACACGCAGCTGGGATTCTGAGGCGCACGCGCGCCGGCCGGACCGGACGGCCCGGACGGCGCGCGCCGCGTTCTCAGCGCCACGCGGCCTTGACCTCGCCCCAGCTCGACGGCTCCACGGCGGTCTGCACGTCGGTGGCCCGCACCACGAGGTCGTCCACGTACATGTTGCCGAGGCCATCGGCGTCCGACGGCGTGGAGAACAGCACCGCACCGATGCCGCCCGGAAGCGGCGGGGACTGGTCCTCCAGGACCTCGACGCCGTTCCACTCCACCGCGTAGCGCCAAGTGTCCAGGTTGTAGAGGATGCGGACGAAGATGAACTCGTCGGCCTCGTAGTCGCCCACGTCGCCGCCGAACCCGCTGTGGTCGTGGTAGGTGATGATCCCGCCGCCGAGCGCGCGCGTGCCCAGGTTCAGGTCCAGGTAGTTGACGGACGAGGTCCCGCGCTCCCGCAGCCGGATGGAGTAGTTGGAGTACTCGTCGAAGCGGACCCAGAACTCCACCGCGAGCCTCCCCGACGTGACGAGCGCGTCATCCAGGAACTCGAAGCGCAGCGTCTCCGTGCTGCCGGTGTAGTCGGCCACTTCCAGGCACGGTGTGGGGAACGGGAGCTGGCGGACGTACTGCGGGATCGTGGTGACGTCGGCGATGGGTTCGCCGGCGGCCGCGCCGCCGAGGCCGATCGGCGCGTCCACGGTCTTGTCGTCGAAGTGGGCGGCCAGGATCGTGGCCGCTCGCGCGGGCGCGTCCGGGACCGCGGCTAGGAGCAGCACGGGGGTCAGGAGCGCGGCGGGACCGCGCGCGCGCAGGGTGGGGCCGGGCATCGGGTCTCCTCCTCCGGGTGGTGGTTGCCCGGATCGCGTCGCCGCCCCCGGAAATCGGACACGGCCCGCAGTTCATCCCCGGTCCGCAGGGCGCCGATGAGTGGTCCGGGGAGGGTGGCGGCCATGGCGGAGGGGAACGGCGCGGGCGGGGCGGGCGGCCGGACCGTGATCCTGCACGGCCGCGAGGACACCCCGGCCCCCGCGGCCCCCGCACGCCGCGGTCGCGCGCTCCCGCCCCGCATCCTGGCCAGCGCGGCCGCCATCCTCGCCGCCGCGGCGGTGGTGGCGGGTCCGCTCGGACTTCCCGGCCCGGTGCACGCCCTGGCCCTGTTGGTCGCCGGGGCCGGGCTCGGCTTCGCGCTGGCGGCCGGTCGCTTCGCGAAGGAGCGCGCCGCGCTGGCGAAGGTCGCGGAAGACGCGCGCCACCTGGGCAACTGGGAGCTGGAGGAGCGCCTCGGCGAGGGCGGCATGGGCGAGGTGTGGCGTGCGCGGCACGTGTACCTGCCGCGCCCCGCCGCGGTGAAGTTCATCCGCCCCGAAGCTCTCGCCGGCGGGGACCCCGACGCCGTGCAGCGCGTGATCCGCCGCTTCCGCACGGAGGCGCGCGCGGTGGCCACGCTCACGTCGCCGCACACCATCCGCATCTTCGACTTCGGCATCACCGAGGACGGCTCGCTCTGCCACGTCATGGAGTTCCTGGACGGCATGGACCTGGAGACGCTGGTGCGCAAGCACGGGCCGCTGCCGCCCGCGCGCGTGGTGCACCTGCTGCGGCAGGTGTGCATCTCGCTCGCGGAGGCGCACGCGGCGGACCTCGTGCACCGCGACCTCAAGCCGGCGAACCTGTACTGCTGCCGCAAGGGCATCCAGCACGACTTCATGACCGTGCTGGACTTCGGGATGGTGGCGGACCTGGAGGGTCGCATGGATCCGGAGTCCGCCACGGAGTCCTGCGGGACGCCGGCGTACGTGGCGCCCGAGATCATCGCCGGCCGCGGGCTGGACGCGCGCGCGGACCTCTACTCGCTGGGCTGCGTGGCGTACTTCCTGCTCACCGGGCGCGCGCCCTTCGGCGGCGACACGCTGAAGGAGAAGCTCATGCACCACCTGCGCACGCGGCCGGAGCCGCCGTCGGCGCACGCGCCGCATCCGGTGCCGCGGGATCTGGATCTCGTGGTGCTCTCGTGCCTGGCGAAGAGCCCGGACGACCGGCCGAAGTCCGCGGCGGAGCTGTCCCGGCGGCTGGCGGCGTGCGACGTGGGGCCGGCGTGGACGTCGGGCGCGGCGATGACCTGGTGGACGAGCGGCACGCGCGCGATCACCGCCCCAGGTAGCGGTTCTCGATGTCCTTCAGCGTCCCGGACGTCTTCAGCTCGAGCAGCGCGGCGTTGATCTCCTCGCGCAGCCGGTTGCGGTAGGGCGGCGGCACCGGCGTCACCGCGATCCCGTACTCCTCCTCGCGCAACGGCTCCGGCAGCACGTCCAGCGTGCCCGCCAGCTCGGGATCGTCCACCAGCTCGGACTTCAGCACGGGCTGGTCGTGCACGAACGCGTCGATCTGCCGGTCGGCCAGCGCCTCCATGCCCTCGCGGATCGTGTCGAAGGGGACGGGACGGATGCCCTGGCTGGTGAGGTAGTCGAACGGGCTCTCGCCGGCCTTCGCGCCCACGCGCACGCGCGGCAGGTCCTCGGCGCCGCGCACGGTGGACGCGATCTGCCGGGTCGTGAGCGTGGACGCCACGATCGCCGTGAACGACGAGATCATGACCACGCCGAGGTACATCCACAGCAGGCCGATCAGCTTGCCGGCGGCGGTGCGCGGCGCCTTGTCGCCGTAGCCCACGGTGGTCATCGTGACCGCGGACCACCACAACCCGGAGAAGAGCCCGCGCCGCGCATCGGGTTCGAACTGCTCGGGGTTCGCGCGCCGCTCCACGAGCCAGATCACGGCGCCCACCGCGAGCAGGATGACGGCGAGGCCGCCGAGCATCCGCAGGAACGTCCCGGACACGAAGCCCGTCAGCGCGGCGAGCGCGCCGCCGCCGCCCGTGCGGACCGCGATCCCCAGTCCGCTCTCGAACATGGAGTTCGAGAAGTCCACGACCTCCGCGCGCTCCGGCTTCATCGTGATGGCGGCGATGCCCAGGTCCACCGTGCCCGCCGCCACGCTGTCCACGAGCGCGTTCGTGTTCGGCGCCTCCACCCACTCGTACGCCCAGCCGCGCGCGCCGGCGATGCCCTGCCAGAGATCGACGCTGATCCCGGTCCAGTTTCCGGCGGCGTCCTTGTAGGCGAACGGCTTCACGACTTTCGTGCCGACGCGCAGCGGCCGGTCCGGGAGCGTCTCTGCGAGGGCAGGGGCCTGGGAGCGGGCGGATGTCGGGAGAGCGGCGAGGAGGAGCGCGGCGAGGAGGGCGGCGCGCATCCGGCTCAGTGGTCTTCGCTGCCGCGACCGCGGGAGTCGTCCTCGGGCGCGGCGGCATCCGGCGCGCCGGCGGCGGCCATCCCCGCCACGGGCGCGCGCACGCCGAGGCCGTGCACGAGCGTCCCGCCGAGGTGCGCGGTGTTCACGAGCACGGTGAGCCCGAGGAGGTACGCCACGAGGAAGAGGCCGTGCGCCGCGGGGACGAGCGCGCCCTTCATCCGGCGGCCGAGGAGCACGAGCGCGGCGAAGACGACGGTGAGCACGGTGAACGCCACCTGCACCTTCTCCGCCAGCTCCTCGTGCTCGTGCGCGGCGCGGTGCTGCTCCTGCGTCATCCGCGCCACGTCCTCGCTCTCCTCGCCGGACTTCACCGCCACGTACACGGAGACGGTGCCGAGCGCCATGAGGAGGAGCGCGGACGCCGCCATCGCCGGGCGGTGCTTCGCCAGCAGGAGCCCCAGGACGAGGAACACCGGGACCACCAGGAGCAGCGCGATGGGGAAGTGCACGACGAGCGGGTGCAGGCCGCCGGGCGGAGGAAGAGGAGGCATGCGGCGGATGGTGGCGGCGTCGCGCGCTCCCGTCAAGGGCGCGCTCGGTTCGCGACGCCCGGGCGGGATCAAGCCGCGCGCTTGCGCAGCCTCCCGGCGGCGAGCCCCAGGATCACCACGCCCAGGACCAGGAGCGCCAGGAACTGCGGCCACAGCGCGTCGAAGCCGGCGCCCTTGAGGAAGATCCCGCGGACGATCTCCAGGTAATGCCGCACCGGGTTGCCAAGCGTGAGCCACTGGAAGACCACCGGCATGCTCTCGATCGGGAACATGAACCCCGAGAGCAGGAGCGTGGGCATGAAGAACAGGAAGCTTCCCATGAACGCCTCCTGCTGGGTCTTCGAGATCGTGGACAGGAAGAGCCCGGCGCCGAGCCCGGACATCACGTACAGGAGGCTGGCCCCGAAGAGGAGGGGGAAGCTGCCGCGGAAGGGGATGTCGAACCACAGCACGGCCACCGTGGACACGAGGCACATGTCGAACAGCCCGATGAGCCCGAAGGGGATGGCCTTGCCGGCCACCAGCTCCTTCGGCGTGAGCGGCGTGACCATGAGCTGCTCCAGCGTGCCCAGCTCGCGTTCGCGCACGACCGCCAGCGCCGTGAGCAGCAGGCACACGAGCAGCACGAGCGTGCCCACCACGCCCGGGACGTTGTAGTTCCGGCTCTCCAGCTCCGGGTTGAACCAGGCGCGCTCCTCCAGCCGGATGGCGGCCTCCGGGGCGGCGGCCGTGCGCTGCGCCACGAAGTCCTGGAAGATGCGCTCCGCGTAGCCCTGGGCCACGGTGGCGGTGTTCGAGTTCGTGCCGTCCACCAGGATCTGCACCGAGGCGCCCTCGCCCGTGTCCAGGTCGCGTTCGAAGCCCGGCGGGATCTCCAGCCCCACGACGGCGCGGCCGTGGTCCAGCGCGTCCGCCAGGTCCGTGCCGCGGAGCGACCGGCCGGCCAGGTCGAAGTAGCCCGGCGCCACCATCGCGTCCACCAGCTCCCGCGACGCGCGCGTCCCGTCCTGGTCCACCACGAAGAGCTTCGTGTGCCGCACGTCCGTGGACACGGCGTAGCCGAAGATCATGAGCTGCATGATGGGCGAGATGAAGACGATGCGCAGCAGCCGGTGGTCCCGCTTGAGCTGCAGGAACTCCTTGCGCACGATCTCGCGCACGCGCTCCACGGCGCGCGGGGGCTTCACGCCAGCTCCTTCCGGAACACGCGGACCGCCAGCGTGATGCCCAGCCCGGCGAACGCCACCATGAGCAGCGCCTGGCTCCACAGGACGTCGGCGCCCACGCCCTTCAGGAAGATCCCGCGGGTGACCACCAGGAAGTACCGCGCGGGGATGAGCAGCGTGATGACCTGCAGGAACTTCGGCATCGCCGAGATGGCGAACATGAACCCGGACAGCAGGTACGCCGGGAGGAACGTGGCCAGCATGGCCATCTGCGTGGCCACGAGCTGCGAGCGCGTGACCGCGGAGATGAAGATGCCGAGTCCCAGCGATCCCACCAGGAAGAAGAACGAAAGCACCATGAGGAGCACGGGGCTGCCGCGCAGCGGCACGCCGAAGAGGAACACGCCGGCCAGCGAGCACGCCGCCACGTCCACCAGTCCGATGACCACGTACGGGAGCAGCTTCCCGAACACCACCTCGGTGCGCGTGACCGGCGTGGACGCGAGTTGCTCCATGGTGCCGCGCTCCCACTCGCGCGCGATGGTGAGCGAGGTGAGCATGGCCGCCACGATCATCATCACGACCGCCACCAGCCCCGGGACGATCATGTCGCGGCTCTTCAGCTCCTCGTTGTACCAGACGCGGGACTGCACCACGGCCGGCGCGGGCCGCACCTGCCCCTCCAGCGCCACCGCCAGGCTCTTCGTGCGCACCACCGCCTGCGCGTAGCCGAGCGCGATGGTGGCGGTGTTCGCGTCGCTCCCGTCCATCACCATCTGCAGCTTCGCCGGCTGCCCGGACGCCAGCGTCTCCCCGAAGTCCGGCGGGATCACGAAGACCGCCAGCGCCTTGCGCCGGTCCAGCGTGGGGGAGATGGCGTCCGCGCCGTCCAGCCGGTCCACGATGCGGAAGTAGCCGGACGACACGAAGGAGTCCAGCAGGTCGCGGCTGGCCGCCGAGTTGTCCTCGTCCAGCACGGCCACGCGGATATCGTCCAGGTCCCAGCTGATGGCGTAGCCGAAGATCACCAGCAGCATCAGCGGGAGCACGAACGCCATGGCCAGGCTGCGCGGATCCCGCCGGAGCTGGATGACCTCCTTGCGCGCGATGGCCAGAAGCCGCCGTCCGCTCATCGGCTCACCCCGCCACCGCGCCGCCGGCGTCGCGTACCAGGCGGATGAAGACATCCTCCAGGGACGGCGCGATCCGCTTCCACTCCCGGATCTCCACGCCCGCGCCGGCGAGCGCGCGCTCCACGGCCGGACGCGCCGCGTCCGCGTCCTGCACGGTCACGTGCAGCGCCCGGCCGAACATCCCGGCGGCGAGCACCTCGGGGACGTCGCGCAGCGCGCGGGTGGCGCGGGGCGCGTCGGTCGTGCGCAGCTCCAGCAGCGGCTCCTTCATGCGCGCCTTCAGGCCCGCGGGCGTGTCCAGCGCCACGAGCTTCCCGCGGTTCATGAGCGCGAGCCGGTGGCAGTACTCCGCCTCCTCCAGGTAGTGCGTGGTGACGAACACCGTGGTGCCCGCGTCCGCGAGCGCGTAGATCAGGTCCCAGAAGGAGCGCCGCGACAGCGGGTCCACGCCGGAGGTGGGCTCGTCCAGGAAGAGGATGGCCGGCTCGTGCAACGCCGCGCAGCCGAGCGCAAGCCGCTGCTTCCACCCGAGCGACAGCTCCCGCACGAGCCGTCCCTTCTGGTCCGTGAGGCGCGCCATCCGCAGCACCCAGTCCCGGCGCTCCGCCCGGCGCGCCGCCGGCACGGCGTACAGCCCGGAGAAGAACGCGATGTTCTCGTCCACGGTGAGGTCCGTGTACAGCGAGAAGAGTTGCGACATGTAGCCGATCGAGCGCTTGATGGACTCGGACTCGGTGGCCACGTCGAAGCCGGCCACGGTGCCGCGGCCGGAGGTGGGGGCGAGGAGCCCCGCCAGCATCTTGATCGCGGTGGTCTTGCCGGCGCCGTTGGGGCCGAGGAAGCCGAAGACCTCGCCCTTCGCCACGTCGAACGTGACGCGGTCCACCGCGGTGAACTTGCCGAAGGTGCGCGTGAGCTCGTGCGCGGAGACGGCGGCGTTCACGCGGCAGCCTCCCGCGCGCGGTCCGCCTCCGTGATGCGGCGCACGAACACGTCCTCCATGGAGGGCTCGATCCGCACGGCCTTGCGCGGGGCGTGCCCGCGCTCGCGCAGCAGGGACTCCAGCCGGGCGGCCGCGTCGCCGTCCGCGGCGAGGGCCACGTGCAGCCGGTCGCCGAAGACCACCGCGTGGCGCACGCCGGGCGCGTGCAGGGCCGCCTCCCGCGCCTGCCGCGGCCGGTCCACCTCCAGCTCGAACAGCTCGTCCGCCTCCGCGCGGCGCAGCGCCTCGGGGGAGTCCGCGGCCAGGAGGCGCCCGCGGTGCAGCATCACGAGGCGGTCGAACCGCTCCGCCTCGTCCATGTACGCGGTGCTCACGACCGCGGTCACGCCTTCCGCCACCATCTCGTGCACGATGATCCACAGCTCGCGCCGCGACACGGGGTCCACTCCGAACGTGGGCTCGTCCAGCAGCAGGATGCGCGGGCGGTGGATCAGCGCGCACGAGATGCCGAGCTTCTGCTTCATCCCGCCGGAGAGCTTCCCGGCCAGCCGGTCCTGGAACGGCCCGAGCCCGGAGAACTCGAACAGCCGCGCGAGGCGCGGGGCGCGCTCGGCGCGCGGCACGCGGTACAGGTCCGCGTAGAAGTGCAGGTTCTCGAGGACCGTGAGGTCCTCGTACAGGCCGAAGCGCTGCGGCATGTACGCCACGTGGTGCTTCACGGCCTCGGGGTCCCGCACGACGCTGGCGCCGTCCAGCGCGGCGTCGCCGGCGGTGGGTCGCAGCACGCCCGCAAGCATGCGGAGCGTGGTGGTCTTGCCGGCGCCGTCGGGACCCACGATGCCGAACAGCTCGCCGGCCTCCACCGCGAAGGAGAGGTCCTCCACCGCGGTCACCGCCCCGAACGTGCGCGTGAGCCCTTCGGCGCGGATCACGACGCGGCTTCCGCCGCGTTCGCGCCGCCGCTGCCTGCGCCCGCACCGCCGAGATCCAGGGTCACATCGGCCGGCATGCCGGGCTTCAGCTCGTGCGCGGGGTCGTCCGTGATGCGCACC
The DNA here is from genome assembly GCA_964571855.1 of uncultured Gemmatimonadota bacterium. GTDB lineage: Bacteria > ARS69 > ARS69 > ARS69 > ARS69 > CAYYFX01. The sequence goes on along the minus strand of CAZNDO010000003.1, from coordinate 4,333 downwards.
TTCACCGCGAACACGAGCCGCACGCGCTCCTCGGACGTCTGCACGTTCTTCGGCGTGAACTCCGCCTCCGAGGCCACGAAGACCACCTCGCCCGCGTAGGTCTTGTCCGGGAAGGTGTCGCTCTTGATCGTGGCCGGCGCGCCCAGCGGCACCGCGCCGACCCGGTCCTCGCGCACGTAGATGCGCACCCAGCGATCCTCCGGGTCCATGAGCGTCAGCACCGGGGCGCCGGCGGTCACGCTCTCGCCGGGCTCGCGGTGCCGCAGCGTGACGACGCCCCCGAACGGGGCCTCGATGGTCATGTCGTCCAGCACGGCGTCCGCCGCCGCCAGCGTGGCCTCGGCCTGGGCCACCTGCGCGCGCGCGGCCTCCACCTGCTCGGCGCGGTAGCCGCGCTGCATCAGTTGCAGCTGCTCCGCGGCCTTGTCGCGCTGCGCCTTCGCCACGTCCCGCGCCAGCACGGCCTTGTCGTGGGCCTCGCGGCTGATGGCGCCGCCGGCGAACAGGCGATCCGCCCGCGCCAGCTCGCGCTCCGCGTCCGCGAGGCGCTTCGCCGCGGCGTCGTCCTCCGCGCGCGCCTGCGCCACCTCCTCGCCGCGGAAGCCGCGCGCCAGCTCGGCCAGCCGCGCCTGCGCGGCGGCGAGCTGCGCCGCCGCCTGGTCCCGGCGGGCCTGCGCCTCCGTGCGCCGCAGCGCGGCCAGCGCGTCGCCCGGCTTCACGACATCGCCCTCGCGCACGGCCACGCTCTCCACGCGTCCCGGCGCGCCGAACCCCAGCCGCGCGTCCGTGGCCTCCACCGTGCCCGACGCCTCCAGGTGGTTCCCGTTCCGTCCGCCGCAGGCCGGCAGGACGAGGGCGAGGGAGAGCACGCCCAAGCACCGCACCGCGCGACGCAGCACCCGTTCCATCATTCCGCCTCCAGCGTGTGGTCGATCCAGGCCACGTCGAGCGTCCCGGTGAGCCGGGCGATCTCCGCGCGCGCCACGATCTCCGCGTGCCGCGCGTCCACGAGCTGGGCGCGTGCCACCAGCAGCTCGGACTCCGCGTCCAGCCAGTCCGTCTGCGTGCCGGATTCCGCGTCCAGCCGCAGCTTCTCGATGCGCGCCACCTCCTCGAACTTCGCGACGGCGCGCTCCAGGCTCCCGGTGCGCGCGCGCGCCTCGTCCGCCGCGGCCAGCGCCTCGTCCAGCGCGCCCTCCACGTCCAGCCGCGCGACGGCGAGGTCCGACTCCGCCGCCTCCCGCGCGGCGAGCGCCGAGCCCACGCGGCTGGAGATGGCGCCGCCCGTCCACAGCGGGACGCTCACGCGAACCCCGGCGTTCCACTCGGCCACGGGCTCCTCCTCGTCGGAACCGTAGGCCTGCACGTTGCCGACGGCGCGCAACGACGGCCAGCGGGCCGCGCGCCCCGCGCGCACGCCGTCGGCCGCGGCCTCCGCGCGCGCCTCCGCGGCGCGGACCGCGGGCGACGCGGCGAGCGCCCGCGCGACCAGATCCGGCCGCGCCGGCTGCGCCGTGTCCGCCAGCGACACCGCGCGGAGCTGCCCGGCGCGCGTGGCCGAGACGTCGTGACCGGTGAGACGGGCGAGTTCCCGCTCGACCACGTCCAGCGCGGCCACGAGGCGCACCCGCTCCGCCTCCGCGGCGGCGCGCGCCGCTTCCGCGCGTCGCAGGTCCACGTCCGGCGCTCGTCCCACCTCCGCGAGCTGGGCCACGCGCGCCTCCTCTGCGGCGAGAGCCTCGAGGCGCCGGTCGTGCGCGTCGCGCGTGGCCGCGAGCCCGAGGACGCGGAGGTACGTCGTGATCGTGCGCCCGACGAGCCGCGCCTCGCCGGCCGCGACGTCCTCGCGCGCGGCGACCGAGAGCGCGCGCCGCCGGCCGATGCGCGCCTCGCGTCCGCCGCCGTCGAACAGCAGCCAGTCCGCGGTGAGCGAGCCCTGGAGGAGCACATCGTCGAACTCCGGGATGTTGCCCGGGTCGAAGCCGTGGATCGGCGTGACGACCATGGGCTCCTCGTACTTCACGGCGGAGCCGTTCAGCGAGAGCGTCGGCAGCCACTCCGCCCGCGCCTCGCCCACGTCGCGCGCGCTGGCATCCGCACGCGCGCGGGCGGCGCGCAGGGCGGGGTGGAGGCCGACGGCGTCGGCGGCCGCGGCCGACAGCGAGAGCGCGACCGGTTGCGGATCGAGCGCCGCGATCTGGTCCGCGCGCGCGGTCGCCGCGGTGATCGCCAGGGCGAGCACGCCGAGGCGACCGGGAACAGGGATGGTCACGAGGCACCTCCGGGACCGGACGGGCCGGGTTCGTTCGCGGGGCCGTGCAGACAGCGGATCAGGAACGGCAGCAGGCGCGCGGGGATGCCCTCCTCCGCGTCCTTGTCGCCGCCCAGGCGGAGACGGATGGCGAGCGCGGCCGGCAGGGCGAAGAGGAGCAGCGCCTGGTCGTGCGGGCTCAGGCGTTCGGGACCGGGAGCGGGGTCCGCGGCCAGCGACTCGAGCACGCCGAAGTAGCCGTCCATGACCCGGCGCATGTGCGCGAGGAGCTCGCCATCGCCGGTGGCCGCGGCCTCGGCGATGACCAGCACCGGCAAGCCGTTCGTGCGGGTGACGAAGTCCAGATGCAGGCGGAGGACGCGCTGCAGGCGCACCCGCCGGTCCAGCGACGTGTCCGCCGCGATGGATCGGACGCCCTGCACGAACGTCCCGCCGAGGCGCTCCAGCAGACCCTCGATGAGCGCCCGTTTGGTCGGGAAGTACCGGTACGCGGCGGTTTCGGTGAATCCGACGCGCTCGGCCACCTTCTTCATCGTCAGGGAGGCAAGCCCGGACTCGCGGACCAACTCCAGCGCATGCGCGAGAATCTGGTCCTCGCGGCGGGTCTGGTCGGGGAAGTCCCAGTCGGCGAACGGGTGGATCATGACGCCCTCGGATCAAAGTGAGTGAGTACTTACTAACTCCACTCCGACCCGGTGTCAAGAGGCGGATTCCGGCCTCCCCTTGTCTTTCCTGGGATTCCGTGGAAAATGGGTCCTCCGCTCCCGCGGAAATCGCCACCCCTCCCGCGAAGGAGGCCCGACCCGAATGGCGCTCCCCCGGCTGGGAATCGCGCGCGCCCGCGCCCTCGCGCCCGTTCCCGCCCTCCTGGTGGCCGCCGGCCTGCTGGCCGGCCGCCCGGCCTTCGCCCAGATCACCACGCTCGAGGAAGCTCCCGAGATCATCGAGACCGAGGAGCCCCTCCCCACCGTCGTCGTGGGCGTGAGCCTGCTCGGGTCGTTCAACACGTACTCCATGCGCGCGCTGAACCGCGCGCTCGAGCTCATGAACGAGGACATCACGCAGCCCGGCGTGAAGTTCGATCGCTTCTCCCGCGGCGCCTCCATGGGCGGCGCGCTGCGCGTGATCCTCAAGGAGCGGATCGTCGTGGAGGCCGGGTGGGAGCGCGTGCTCTCGTCCGAGACCATCGGCGGCACGTCCACGAACGAGCTGGACCTGTCGTCGAACGCGTACATGTTCACGCTCGGCTGGGACATGATGAAGAAGCGGCGCGTGGGCTTCGGTCCGGCGGTGGGCGTGGGCTACTACGACACCATCGGCAAGCAGGTGATCCTGGAAACGCCGGTGGGAGAGGACGAGCGCACGGTGGGACAGCTGGATCTCAGCGGGAACACGCTCGGCATGCACGTGGGCGTGATGTTCGAGACCTCCATCACCGGCCACGTGTGGGCGAACGCCTTCGTGGGCTACCGGAACGCGAAGATCTCGGATCTGGAGATCGGCGGCTTCCGTGAGCTCTCGGAGCGCTTCAACGGCACGGGCATCCTGCCGCAGACCCGCGCCATCGCCACGCCGCTCGGCTCCTGCGCGGACTGCCCGCCGGACGAGGACGACCCGTACCCGAAGTACCCCTCGTCCATCCCCGAAGACGCCGTCATCACGATGCAAGGCGGCGGCGACTCCTTGGACTACACCGGCTTCATGGGCAAGCTGGCGGTCACCTGGTACTTCAACGTCCCTGTGTTCTAGGCTCCGCGAGGGGCAGCTTCCGGACCGGATCCGCGCGGTTGGGTCGGCCGAGTGCGCGCGGGATCGGCGTGCGTTCCGGCGTGCCCGGCCCTTCCCTCGGCCGGACGGCGCGGGGCGCGCATCCTGCGCGCCCCTGGGCCTCGGCGCTCCGGGGGCCTTCGCCATCCATGGCTCCGGCCCCCTGCGCGACGCCGCCGAGGAAAGGGCCGGGCACGCCGGAACGCGCGCCGATCCCGCGCGCACTCGGCCGACCCAACCGCGCGGATCCGGTCCGGAAGCTGCTTCTCGCTACGCGTCCGGGGGTGGTGTACC
>CAZNDO010000002.1:0-658277 GCA_964571855.1 uncultured Gemmatimonadota bacterium | reverse complement strand
GCCGTCGCGAACCCCTCCGGCCGTGCGTCCACGCCCGTCGCGCGTCCGACAACCCTACTTCAGCTGGCGTGGCATCATCTCTGCCCAGTCGTCCGGGCCCGCGACGTCGCGCGGCTCCGCGAGCAGGCCCGCCGCGGCGGCGGCTAGGCCGCGGACGCGGGCGGCGGTGATCCCCGCGTGACGGAGTTCGCGCACGCCCGTGTCGCCCAGGGCCTTCGACAGCTTGGTGCCGTCCGGGCGGAAGATCAGCGGGTGGTGGAAGAAGTGCGGTGGCTCGGGGCGGCCGAGGAGGCGGGAGAGGAGGATCTGGCGGCCCGTCGAGGGGAAGAGGTCCTCGCCGCGGATCACGACGTCCACGCCTTGCTCGAGGTCGTCGACGACCACCGCGAACTGGTACGTCCAGTTGCCCGCGCGATCGCGGGCGAGCAGGTCGCCGCACTGCGCGGCCGGGGTCTGGACCTGCGGCCCGAGGGCGAGGTCGGTGAAGCGCTCGTCGCCGTCCGGCAGTCGGATGCGGCGCATCGCCGACGCGTCCGGGGGGAGCGCGCGGGACCGGCACGTGCCGGGGTAGCGTGCCTCCTCGCCGTCCGGCGCGGCGGACTCCGCGCGGACGCGGGCGCGGGTGCAGTCGCACACGTAGACGAGGCCCGCGGCATCGAGCCGGGCGAGCGCTTCGGCGTAGTGCGCATCACGGCCGCTCTGGCGTGCCACCTTGCCGTCCGGCACGAAGCCGAGCCAGTCCAGGTCCTCGAGCAGCGCGGCGTCGTACTCCGCGCGGCAGCGGGCGCGGTCGTGGTCCTCGATGCGCAGGAGCACCCGGCCGCCGTGGCGGCGCGCGAGGCCCCACACGTACAGCGCGTTCGCCACGTGCCCGAGGTGCAGCCAGCCCGTGGGCGCGGGGGCGAAGCGCGTGACGAACCCGGGACGGGGGCTCACTCCCCGGCGGGTCCCGATCGCGGCGGCGACGTCCATGCGTCCAGGAGCCGCGCCGCGCCCTGCTCGGGGGTGATGGCGCCGCGGCGCACCGCATCCTCCGTGTCCGCGATCGCGGCCCGCACCGCGGGGTGCGCGCGGAAGTCCCCGCGCAGCGCGTCCTCCACGCGCCGCCACAGCCACGCCACGCGCTGTTCCGCGCGCCGCCGCTCCAGCCGGCCGGACGTCGCGTCGTCCGCGCGGCGCTTCTCCATCGCGACCCACAGCTCCTCGAGGCCGGTCCCGGCGCGCGCGCTGATCAGCAGGACTTCCGGCCGGCGCTCCGGGCGCGCCGCGATGCGCATCGCCGCCGTGAACTCGGCCGCGGTCTCCCGCGCGCGCGCCACGCCGTCGCCGTCCGCCTTCGTGACGGCCACGATGTCCGCCATCTCGAGGATCCCGCGCTTCATGCCCTGCAGCTCGTCGCCGGCGCCCGCCTGCGCGAGGAGCAGGAACAGGTCCACGAGATCCCGCACCTCGATCTCCGCCTGCCCCACGCCGACCGTCTCCACGAGCACCACGTCGAAGCCCGCCGCCTCGCACACGAGGAGCGCCTCCCGCGTGCGCTGCGCCACGCCGCCGGAGCCGGCCGCGTTCGGGGAGGGGCGGATGAACGCGCGCTCGTCGGCCGCGAGGTTCGGCATCCGGGTCTTGTCGCCGAGGAGGCTGCCGCCGGACACGGCGCTGGACGGGTCCACCGCGAGCACGGCCACGCGGTGCCCGCGGGCGAGCAGGAGCGTGCCGAACGCGTCGATGAACGTGCTCTTGCCCACGCCGGGCGGGCCGGTCACGCCGATGCGGCGCGCGCGACCCGTGGCAGGGAGGATGCGCGCCAGCAGGTCCGACGCCGTGCGCACGTCGTCCGGGCGGCGGCTCTCCACGAGCGTGATCGCGCGGGCCAGCGCGCCGCGGTCCCCGCCGAGGAGCCCCCGCGCGAGCGCGTCCGGCGAGGACGTCACCGCGGCGCGCCCTCGAGCAGATCCAGGAGCGTGGCGGCGGCTTCCGGGATCGGCGTGCCGGGCCCGAAGACGGCGGCGCACCCGGCGGCCCGCAGCGCCTCGTGGTCCTGCGGCGGCACGACGCCGCCCACGATCACGAGGATGTCGCCCCGGCCGCGCGCGTCGAGCGCCTGCCGCAGCGCGGGGACCAGCGTGAGGTGCCCGGCGGCCAGCGAGCTCACGCCCACCACGTGCGCGTCGTTCTCCACGGCCTCGCGGGCCGTCTCCTCCGGCGTGCGGAAGAGCGCGCCGATGTCCACGTCGAACCCCAGGTCCGCCAGCGCGGACGCCACGATCTTCTGCCCGCGGTCGTGCCCGTCCTGCCCCAGCTTCGCCACGAGCACGCGGGGGCGCCGCCCGGTCCGCTGCTCGAACGCGGCGGCGCGCGCGCGCACCGCCCGGATCTCCTCCGCGTCGCCCATCTCGCCCCCGTACACGCCGGCGATCGACTCGATCGCCGCGGAGTGTCGCCCGAAGACCTTCTCCAGGGCGAGCGCCATCTCGCCCACCGTGGCCTGCGCGCGGGCCGCGTCCACCGAGAGCGCCAGCAGGTTGCCCTCGCCGGTCTCCGCGGCGCGGGAGAGCGCGGCCAGCGCGGCCTCGACCGCCGCGCCGTCCCGCTCCGCCTTCAGCCGCTCGAGCCGCGCGAGCTGCGCGGCCAGGACCTTCGCGTTGTCCACGCGGAGCACGTCCACCGGCTCGTCCTCCGCGGGCGGGAAGCGGTTGACGCCCACGATCGCCTGCCGGCCCGAGTCGATGCGCGCCTGCGTGCGCGCCGCCGACTCCTCGATGCGCAGCTTCGGCAGCCCGGCCTCGATGGCCTTGGTCATCCCGCCGAGCTCCTGCACCTCGCGCAGGTGCTCGCGGGCCCGCGCGGCGAGGTCGTGGGTGAGGCGCTCCACGTACGCGCTGCCGCCCCACGGGTCGATCGTGCGGCACGCGCCGGACTCCCGCTGCAGGAGCAGCTGCGTGTTGCGCGCGATGCGCGCGGAGAAGTCCGTGGGCAGCGCGAGCGCCTCGTCGAAGCTGTTCGTGTGCAGGGACTGCGTGCCGCCGTGCGCGGCCGCCATCGCCTCCACGCACGTGCGCACGACGTTGTTGCGGACGTCCGCGGCGGTGAGGGACCACCCGGAGGTCTGGCAGTGCGTGCGCAGCATGCGCGAGCGGGGATCCTGCGGCCCGAACGGCTCCATCAGCTCGGCCCACAGGAGGCGCGCCGCGCGGAGCTTCGCCACCTCCATGAAGTAGTCCTTGCCGATGGCGAAGAAGAACGACAGGCGCGGCGCGAAGTCGTCCACCGCGAGCCCGGCGGCGAGCGCGGCGCGCACGTACTCCAGGCCGTCCGCCAGCGTGTACGCCAGCTCCAGGTCCGCGGTGGCCCCGGCCTCCTGCATGTGGTACCCGGAGATGGAGATGGGGTTGAAGCGCGGCATCCGCCCGGAGCAGAAGCGCAGCACGTCCGCCACGATCCGCATCGAGGGACCGGGCGGGTAGATGTACGTGTTGCGTACCATGAACTCCTTGAGGATGTCGTTCTGGATGGTGCCGGAGAGCTTCGCGGGCGGGACGCCCTGCTCCTCCGCCGCCACCACGTACAACGCCATCACCGGCAGCACGGCGCCGTTCATCGTCATGGACACGCTGATCCGCCCGAGCGGGATGTCCTCGAACAGGATGCGCATGTCCAGGATGGAGTCGATCGCCACGCCGGCCATGCCCACGTCGCCGCGCGCTCGCGGGTGGTCGGAGTCGTAGCCGCGGTGCGTGGGGAGGTCGAAGGCGACGGACAGGCCCGTCTGCCCGGCCGCGAGGTTGCGGCGGTAGAACGCGTTGCTCTCCTCCGCGGTGGAGAAGCCGGCGTACTGCCGCACCGTCCACGGGCGGCCCGCGTACATCGTGGGGTAGGGGCCGCGCACGAAGGGCGGGAAGCCGGGGAAGGTGGCCTGGTCCGGGAGGTCGCGGCGGTCGGCGAGGCGGTAGGCCGCGCGGCGCGCGATGCGCTCCGGCGTGGGGAACGTGCGGGCCGCGGCCTCCTCGGCGGCGGCGCGGCGCGCCGGCGCGCCGGCGGGGCCGGACACGGTGTCGAACGCCACCTTCGCGTAGTCCGGGAGACGGCTCATCGCGGCGCCGCCTCCGCGGCCTCGTCCGGGTCCACGGCCTCGGTCACGCCGAGGACCGGCTCGGCGGCTCGCAGCGCCGCCGCGGCCTCCAGCTCGCGGCGGATCTCCCCGGAGAGGAGGCACGCCACCATGCCGCCGCGCGCCTCGATGGCGCGGAAGCGCTCCCAGGCCGCGCGCGCGAGGCGGTCCGTGAGCCACTCCACCACCGGGGCGCCCGCGCCGGGATCCGCCACGACGTCCAGCGCGCACTCGTCGCGCAGGATGGTCACGGTGTTGCGCGCGGTGCGCCGCGCGGCGCGGGACGGAGCGCCGGCCGCGGCGTCGAACGGGGCCACGGTCACCGCGTCGGCGCCGCCGCAGAGCGCGGCGAACGCGTGCGTCGTGCCGCGCAGCAGGTTGTTCCACGCGCCGCGACGCGGCAGGCGGCGCACGGACGTGGCGGCGTGCACGAACGGCGGCGGCGCGTCGACGCCGGCGGCCGCCGTGACCTTCGCCCAGACCACGCGCAGCGCGCGCAGCTTCGCGATCTCCACGAAGACGTCGCGGCCCACGGACACGGAGAACCCCAACCGGTCCGCGCCGGACGCGGGGTCCACGCCGTGCTTCTCCAGGAGGCGCAGCGCGTGCACGCCGGACGCCGCGGCGTACGCCAGCTCCAGCACCGCGTGCGCGCCGGCCCCGTGCCATGCCCGCGCGTTCACCGCGAAGGGGAGGTCCGCCGGCACGCCGTCCGCGCACGGGTCCGTGAACACGAGCGCCCGCGTGCCGGGGCGGTCCTTCTCCACGGCGCGCGCGATGGCGGCCGAGGACGGCCCCGTTTCCACGCCCACGAGGAGGTCCTCCGCCGGGACCTGCGCCAGCGCGGAGACGACATCCAGCGGCTCCGTGCGCGCCGCGTCGCCCACGAACCACAAGGCGTCCGCGCCGCCGCGCAGGTCCTGGCGCACCGCGTCGCGGAAGCGGGCGGGATCCGTGAGGTCCACGCGCGGCATGTTCCGCACGGGGCGGTCCGGCCGGCCGCCGCGCGCGTAGGGCCACTCGCCGGGCAGGGAGGGATCCTCGGCGCCGGGCTCGGGCAGAACGGGGAGGCGGAAGCCCTCCGGGAGCGGCGACGACAGGATGTCCTCCACGGGGCGGCCTTCCGCCTCCGCGGCCACCCGCGCCAGCCACTCCTCGCGCGATGTCACGGGCGTCCCCTCACATGTTCCGGCGGTACTGCCCGCCGACCTCGTACAGCGCGCGCGAGAGCTGGCCCAGCGTGCACACCTTGGTGGCCTCCAGCAGGGAGTCGAAGGTGTTGCCGTCCTCCACGGCGGTGCGCTGCAGCGTCTTCAGCGCCTCGCCGGAGCGGGCCGCGTTGCGCGCGCGGAACGCCTCGATCGCCGCGATGGCGTCCTCCTTCTCCCCGGGCGTGGAGCGGATCACCTCGCGCGGCAGCACGGTGGGGGAGCCCTGCGGGTCCAGGAACGTGTTCACGCCCACGAGCGGCAGCTCCCCGGTGTGCTTGCGGGATTCGTACAGGAGGGACTCCTCCTGGATCTTGGAGCGCTGGTACATGCGCTCCATGGCGCCCAGCACGCCGCCGCGCTCGGACAGGCTTCGGAACTCCGCCAGCACCGCGTGCTCCACGAGATCCGTGAGCGCGTCGATCACGTACGCCCCCTGCAGCGGGTTCTCGTTCCGGGCCAGCCCCAGCTCCTTGTTGATGATGAGCTGGATGGCCACCGCGCGGCGCACGCTCTCCTCGGTGGGCGTGGTGATGGCCTCGTCGTACGCGTTCGTGTGCAGCGAGTTGCAGTTGTCGTTGATCGCGTACAGGGCCTGCAGCGTGGTGCGGATGTCGTTGAACGAGATCTCCTGCGCGTGCAGGCTGCGGCCGGACGTCTGGATGTGGTACTTCAGCTTCTGCGACCGCTCGTTCGCCCCGTACCGCAGCTTCATGGCCTTCGCCCAGATGCGCCGCGCCACCCGGCCGATCACCGCGTACTCCGCGTCCGTCCCGTTCGAGAAGAAGAAGGACAGGTTCGGCGCGAAGTCGTCGATCCGCATCCCGCGGGCGAGGTAGTACTCCACGTAGGTGAAGCCGTTCGCCAGCGTGAACGCGAGCTGCGTGATCGGGTTCGCGCCGGCCTCCGCGATGTGGTAGCCGGAGATGGACACGGAGTAGAAGTTGCGCACGCCGTTCGCCACGAACGAGGCTTGCACGTCGCCCATGAGGCGCAGCGCGAACTCCGTGGAGAAGATGCAGGTGTTCTGCGCCTGGTCCTCCTTCAGGATGTCCGCCTGCACGGTGCCGCGGACACGGGACAGCACGTCCTTGCGGATGCGCGCGTACTCGTCCGCGGGCAGCACCTGGTCGCCGGAGACGCCGAGCAGCAGGAGGCCCAGCCCGTCGTTCCCCTCCGGGAGGGTCCCGCGGTAGGCGGGCCGGGGCACGCCGAGCCCGCGGTAGATCTCCGCCGCCTTCGCCTCGGCCTCCGCCGCGCGCCCCTGCGCGCGGAGCCACTTCTCGCAGCCCTGGTCCACGGCCGCGTTCAGGAAGAAGCCGAGCACCATGGGCGCGGGGCCGTTGATCGTCATGGACACGGATGTGCGCGGGTCGGCCAGGTCGAAGCCCGAGTACAGGCGCTTCGCGTCGTCCACCGTGGCCACCGAGACGCCGGAGTTGCCGATCTTCCCGTAGATGTCCGGGCGGCGGTCCGGGTCCTCGCCGTACAGCGTGACCGAGTCGAACGCGGTGGACAGCCGCTTGGCGTCCATCCCGTGCGACACGTAGTGGAACCGCTTGTTCGTGCGCTCCGGCCCGCCCTCGCCCGCGAACATGCGGGTGGGATCCTCCTCCGTGCGCTTCAGCGGGAACACGCCGCCGGCGTACGGGAAGAAGCCGGGCACGTTCTCCTCCAGCACGAAGCGGAGGATCTCGCCGGGGTCCTCGGAGCGGGGGAGCGCCACCTTCGGCACGTCCAGCCCGGAGAGGGTTCGCACCTTCAGGTCCTGCTCCACCACGCGGTCCCGCACCTGGAAGCGGTACTTGTCCGCGGCGTAGCGGCGGCGGGTCTCCGGCCAGGCCTCCAGCGCGGCGCGGCACTCCGGCGCGAGCTGCGCCTCCAGCTCCGCGGCCAGCGCGTGCAGCGCGGCGAGCTCCGTGTCGCCGCCGCCCTCGCGCTGCACGGCGGTCACCGTGTCCCCGGACGTGCTCACGTCCACGACGGGCGCCGCGGCCCGGGCCGCCAGTGCCTCCGCCGCGCCGCGCACCTGGCCCAGCCGCCGGGCCAGCGCCACCTGCCCGTCCACCCACTTGCCGTAGCGGTCCGCCGTGTCGGCGATCTCCGCGAGGTACCGGACGCGGTCCGGCGGGATGAGCGACCCGTGCTGGGACGTCCGCGGCGGCTCGTAGTGCGAGCGGAACGGCACGCCGGTCCGCTCCGCGAGGGCGTCCACGAGGTGCCGGTACAGCCGGTTCGTGCCGGGATCGTTGAACTGCGACGCGATGGTGCCGAACACCGGCAGCGCGTCGTCGGGCGCATCGAACCGCGTGCGCGAGCGGCGGAACTGCTTGCGCACGTCGCGCAGCGCGTCCAGCGAGCCGCGCTTGTCGAACTTGTTGATGGCCACCGCGTCCGCGAAGTCCAGCATGTCGATCTTCTCGAGCTGCGTGGCGGCCCCGTACTCCGCGGTCATCACGTACAGGGAGAGGTCCGCGTGCTCCACGATCTCCGTGTCCGACTGCCCGATGCCGGAGGTCTCCACGATCACGAGGTCGAAGCCGGCCGCCTTCACGATGTCCACGGCCTCCCGCACGTGCCGGGACAGCGCCAGGTTCGCCTGCCGCGTGGCCAGCGAGCGCATGTACACGCGCGGGTCGTGGATGGAGTTCATCCGGATCCGGTCCCCGAGCAGCGCGCCCCCGGAGCGCCGCTTCGACGGATCCACGGAGATGACGCCCACGCGCTTGTCCGCGAAGTCCGCGAGGAAGCGGCGCACCAGCTCGTCCACCAGCGAGGACTTCCCGGCGCCGCCGGTGCCCGTGATGCCGAGCACGGGGACGCGCCGGGCGCCGAGCTTCGGCGCCAGCTTCCCCTCCAGCGCGTCCGCGATCCCGGGGTGGTTCTCCGCCAGCGTGATGAGCCGCGCGATCGACCCGGGCTTCGCCGGATCCAGCCGGTCCACCGCGCCGTCGAGCGGCGGCGTGACCGTGGGGAAGTCGCACTTCTCCAGGAGGTCGTTGATCATCCCCTGCAGGCCCATGGAGCGCCCGTCGTCCGGGGAGTAGATGCGCGCCACGCCGTAGGCGTGCAGCTCCGCGATCTCGTCGGGGAGGATGGTCCCGCCGCCGCCGCCGAACACCTTGATGTCGGCGCCGCGCTCCCGCAGCATGTCCACGAGGTACTTGAAGAACTCCAGGTGCCCGCCCTGGTACGACGTGATCGCGATGCCCTGCGCGTCCTCCTGGATGGCGCACTCGGCGATCTCGGCGACGGAGCGGTTGTGCCCGAGGTGGATGACCTCGGCGCCGGATGCCTGCAGGATGCGGCGCATGATGTTGATGGCCGCGTCGTGCCCGTCGAAGAGCGACGCCGCCGTCACCAGGCGGACGGGGTGCTTCGGCTTGTACGGGGCGATCGGGGTCGTCACGGAGCCTCCCGCGGGGGTGACCGATCCGTCCGGAGGCCGGTCACACGCTCCGGGATTGTACCCGACGCGGCGGGACCCGGGCACCCTTCCCGGCCGCCGTCACCGGACCCCGGCCACCGCCTGCACGACGTGCGCGAGGTCCTCGAGCCCGTCCACCAGACGCGGGCCGGGACGGCCGAGGTGCGCCTCCGGCACCGCGAAGATGCGGTCGGCGCGCACCGCGCGCAACCCCGTGCAGCCGGGGCGCGTGCGCACGACCTCCGCGCGGTACTTCGCGGGCTCGATGCCGCACCACGACATCACGAAGGCGTCCGGGTCCGCGGCCACGATCTCCGCGGTCTCGAGCGGGCGGCTCTTCACGTCGTCCGCCCCGAAGGGGTTCTCGCCGCCCGCGAGGTGGACGAGCTCGGTGACCCAGCTCCGGCGCCCGGGAACGATGACCGGCTTCGGCCACCACTCCACCAGGATCCGCGGGCGCCGCGGGGGCGCCGGCCGCGGCTCCAGCGCCGCCTCGAAGCGCGCGGCGAGCGCGAGGCCGTGCGCGTGCTCCCCGAGCGCGTCCGCGATGTCCCGGATGTCCCGCGCCACGTCGGCGAGCGAGACCGGCTCGGGCGCGATCACCGGCAGCCCGGCGTCCCGCAGGCGAGCGACCACGCGCTCGTGGCCGGGCACGGTGAGGCTGGCGATGACGAGATCGGGGGCGAGCGCGCGGACCTTCGCCGGATCGATCTCCAGGTCCTTGCCCACGCGGGGCAGCCGTTGCACGACCGCGGGAGGCCAGTCCGAGTGCTCGTCCACGCCCACGAGCCGGTCCGCGCAGCCGAGCGCGCACACGATCTCGGTGTTGGAGCACGTGGTGGTGACGACGCGCATGGCCTCAGGGTAGTGCGGCGCCCGCGTCCTCGCCAGCGGCCGCCAGCCGGTCGGCCCAGGCATCGACCGCGGCCCGCACCGGCCCGGAGAGCGTGCGCCCGGGCGCCACCGTTCCCGCCTGGATCGCCAGCAACCGCACCTCGGCGCCGCAGCGCGCCCGGAGGTAGGCGGCGGCCAGCGCCAGCGAGGGCGCGTGCGTGGACGTCCCGCCGGCGCAGTCCGCGGGGTCGGCCAACCGGACCTCCCCGGGCGCGCCGCCGTACTCCGCCGCATCCACCAGCAGCACCACGTCCGGGCGCTCGCGGACCACGGCCTCCAGCCGGTTCTCGGGTGCGGTGCCGCCGTCGAAGCAGCGCGTGGCGCCGCGGGCGAGGAGCCGCTCCGCCAGGGCCGGGCCCGCGCCGTCGTCGCCGCGGTCGCGATTGCCCACGCAGAGCACGCACACGCGACCGCGCAGCAGCGGGGCCAGCGCGACCGCCGGGTCGTCCGGCACGGCGCGCCTCAGGCCGCCCGCGCGGTCCGGCGGCGGCAGCGCGCGCACGCGACGGAGAGCCGGTCGCCGCGCTGCGGCGCCTCGCCGTCCGCGTGCACCGGCGGTCCCACGATGCCGAGGGCGGCCGCCTCCGCGAGCAGCAGCGCGGGGTTCGCACTTGCCAGCGGCCCCAGCCGCTCCGCGATCCAGCGCAGATGATCCCGCGGTGCCACCACGGCGCCGCAGACGTCGCAGGTCACGAGCTCCTTCTCCACGGAGTGCTCGAAGTCCGCCGGGGCGAACCCCACCGTGTCCCACTCGCCGGTCATGCGGATGCCGGCGCCCGTGGTGCAGTGCCGCTCGCACTGGCCGCACCAGATGCAGGCGTCGAGGTGGTGGACGAGCCGGCGCGTGGCCTTGCCGTCCGCGACGTCGTCGATCACGTCGATGCAATCGGCCGGGCAGACCTCGGCGCACGCGCCGCAGCCCACGCACGACGCCGGATCGAAGCGCGGGCGGCCGCGGAACTCGGGGATCGGCTGGAACGGCTCCGCCGGGAAGCGCGTGGTGTACGGGCGGGAGAACAGGGCGCCGAGCGCGGTCCGCAGGATGCGCGGCTGGAGCAGGCAGGGGAGCTTCATGGCGCGCCTCCCCCGGCCGGCGGCGGGTCGGCCTCGCGGCAGGCATCGCACAGGCTGCCCTCCCAGAGGGGGATGCCCGCGCGGTAGGAGCCGCGGGCCAGCGCGTGGGCCGCGGTGGGGGACGTGACGAGCACGAACGCCGCGCACAGCATCGCCTTCACGGCGCCCGGCACGGAGTCGGCCACGAAGGCCGCCCCCAGCAGCACCAGGCACGTGCCCAGCGTCACGCACTTCGTGGCGGCCTGCAGCCGGTTGTACACGTCCGGGAGGCGCAGGAGGCCGATGCAGCCGGCGACGTCGAACGCCACGCCGAGCGTGACCAGCGCGATGCCCACCGCGTCAATCATCGAACTCCCTCCCTTCGAGGTGCTTCGCCAGGGCCAGCGTCGCGATGAAGGAGAGGGCCGCCCACGCGATGGCCACGGAGAGGAGGTACTCGCGGCCGGTGGCGGCGAAGAGCAGCGCCGCGAAGCCCACGAACACGATCCCGAGGATGTCGATGGCCACCATCCGGTCCGATGCCGTCGGCCCCAGCCCGATGCGGGCGATGCACATCGCGCAGCAGGCCACGAGCGCGGCGAGGAGCACGGTGAGGAACGGTCCGTTCATTCGAAGACCCTCCGCAGGATGCGCTCGAAGCGCGACACGATCCGGTGCGTTGCCTCCGCGGGGTCGCGCGCGGCGACGTCGATCCAGTGGACGAACATCGTGCCGTCCGGCGCGAGGTCCACGGTCAGGGTGCCGGGGGTCAGCGTGATGGAGTTCGCGAGCGCCGTGCGGGCCGTGTCCGTGCGCAGGGACGTGCGCACGCGCACGATGCCGGGGCGGATGGGCAGGTCCGGGTGGAGCACGCGGTAGGCCACGTCCAGGTTGGCGCGCAGCACCTCCCAGGCGAGGACGAAGGCGTACGCGACGCCCCAGACGAGCCGCCGGGGATGGAAGCGGGCTTCGAGGCGCTCGGGATCCGGGTCCCGCATCACCCACGCGGCCAGCAGCGCCACGACGCCTCCCGCGATCACGTCCGGCATGCGGCCCGGCGTCCCGCCGAGCGGGAACGGCCACACGAGCAGGATCCAGGTGGCGAAGCCGAGCAGGAACGCCTGCACCGGTACCATGGCGGACTCCTAGGGCGCGAACGGCCCGGCGAGCAGGACCGTCGCGGCGGGGGTGACGAGGAAGGGCGCGTCCAGGCCGCCGGCCATGAGCAGGGCGGAGGCCGCGCAGGCGAGCGCGAGGAGGAGCATGGGCAGCCGCATGAGCCCCGGCTCCGGGTTCGCGCACGGGAACACCGACTTCATCGCCTCGAAGAAGCCGTAGCGCTCCACCTTCAGGAAGGACGCGAGCGTGACCAGGCTCACGACCACGGCCCACACGGCCAGGGCGACGTGCCCCGCCTGCACGCACGCGAGCACGATCATCAGCTTGCTCCAGAAGCCGTTCCACGGCGGGATCCCCGCGATGGACAGGGACGCCACCACGGACGTGGCGGTGGTGACCGGCATGGGCCCGCGGAGCCCGCCGAGCTGCTTCAGGTCGCGCGTGCCGGTGGCGTAGACGACCGCGCCCGAGTTCAGGAACAGCAGCGACTTGAACAGCGAGTGGTTCACGAGGTGGAAGAGCCCGCCGGCGATCCCGAGCGGCGTGCCCAGCCCGAGCCCCAGCACGACGTACCCGATCTGGCTCACGCTGTGGTACGCCAGCAGCCGCTTCATGTCCCACTGCCCGATGGCCAGGAGGACGCCCACGACCATGGACAGGACGCCGAGCACCCGCAGGCACAGGAGGATCTCCGGGCCGGCGCCGAACACGTTGAAGACCACGCGCGCGAGGGCGTACACGCCGAGCGTCTTGATGACGACGCCCGAGAGCATCGCGGAGATCGGCGCGGGGGCGGACGGGTGCGCGTCCGGAAGCCAGGCGTGGAACGGGACGAGCGCCGCCTTCAGCCCGAACCCCGCCACGAGGAGCCCCAGCGCGAAGAGCACGGGCGGGCCCGTGCCGGCCTCCGCCAGTCGCGCCGCCACGTGGGCCATGTTCAGCGTGCCCGTGACGCCGTAGACCATCGCGACGCCCACGAGCACGAGCGTGGACGCCACGCTTCCGAGGATCGTGTACTTGAAGGACGCCTCGACCTCCTCGTGCTTCCCGCCGAACGCCACCAGGGCGTACGAGGCGATGGCGGCGATCTCCATGAACACGAACAGGTTGAAGAGATCGCCGGACAGCACGAGCCCGTTCATGCCGGCCACCATGAGCAGGAACAACGCGTAGTACCGGTGCTTGGACGAGTACCGGTCCATGTAGGGCACGGAGAAGAGCGTGGCGGCCAGGCCGATGCCGTTGACGAGGACGAGCATCAGCGCGGCGAGGGCGTCCAGCCGGAGATCGACCCCGAGCGGCGTGGGCCAGGCGCCCATGGAGTAGATGCCCTCCCGGCCCAGGCACGCCACGGACATCCCGAGCAGCGCCGCCATCGCCGCGTTCCCGAGCGCGTCGGCCGCCGCCGGGAACCGGCGCGGCAGCAGGGGCAGGAGGAACGCCGCGCCGAGCGGCAGCGCCACCAGCGCGGGGAGCAGTCCGCCGTTCATCCGCGCAACCTCCGGATCTCCGTGATGTCGAACGTCCCGTAGCGCTCCCACAGCTTCAGCACGAGCGCCACGAGCAGCGCGAGGACGCCCACGTCGATCACGATCGCCGTGAGGACGACCGCCTGCACCAGCGGATCCACCGCGGTGCCGGCGAAGGCCGGCAGCTCCGACGGGCCGGCGAGGATGGGCGGCCGGCCGCCCGGCCGGAAGCCGAGCAGCACGAAGAACAGGTGCACGCCGCCCTCGAGGATCATCAGCCCGACGATGATCCGCACGAGATTCCGCTTCACGAGCACGCCGTACAGTCCCACCGCCACCAGCACGAGCGTGAGCGCGTAGATCATTCGTCCCCTCCTTCGACGTCGCGCCCGCCCTCGCCGGCCAGGTGCAGCCCGGCGAGCACGGCGAACACGAGGAAGAGCGACGTGCCCACCTTCAGGCCGATCGCGACGTTGGAGAGCGGCATGGTGCCCGCGGAGGGCAGCGCGAAGCGCGCGGCCTCCGGGGTCGGGAGGAAGTTCCGGAAGAACACGCCGGAGAAGGCCAGGCCGAGCACGGCGACCGCCAGGAAGAGCAGCGCGCCCGCGCTGTCCAGGCCCTCCGCGGCCCGCCGCGCCAGGGAGCGCTCGCCCGCGGCCCGGCCCTGCGCGAGCACCACCAGGATGAACGCGCACGCCACGACCGCGCCCCCGGAGAATCCGCCGCCCGGGGTGAGGTGCCCGTACAGCACGAGCTGCACGCCGAACACGAGCAGCAGCGGCTTCAGCCAGCCGGCCACCGTGCGCACGATGGAACTCATGCCCGGATCCTGCCGCTGCGGGCTCATGACGTGGCCGCCTCCTTCCCGCGGGCGCCGTGGCCCGGCCTGGCCCGGCGCCGCAGGATCGTGAGCGCGCCCAGGATCGAGACGAACAGCACGGTGGCCTCGCCGAGCGTGTCGTAGGCGCGGTAGTCCAGGATCACCGCCGTCACCAGGTTCGCCGCGCCCGTCTCCGCCAGGCCGTGCTGCAGGTAGTGGCCCGCGGGGGCGTCGGCGAAGCGGTCCATCGCCGGCGTGCCGAACGCCGGGAAATCCCGGAACACGCCGGCGCCGATCACCGCCACCACGAGCAGCAGCGTGACGGCCAGGACGCGCGGAACGATGGGCCGGCGGGGCGCGGGCGGGGAGAAGTCGCGATGCAGCGTGGCGCGGATGAGGATCACCAGGGCCACCACCTCCACGACCACCTGGGTGATGGCCAGGTCCGGCGCGCCGAGCATGAGGAACGCGATCGCCCGGAGGAACCCCAGCGCGCCCACGCTGATGATGGACACGAGCATGGTGTCGGCCTCGAGCGCCAGGAGGCCGCCGACGATCATCAGGAGGATCAGGAGGATCAGGATCGTCTCGAGCACGTCACATCCCCCCCGAGAGGACCACTCGCAGGACCACGAGCAGTCCGAGGATCAGCCACGTGAGGTACAGCGGCAGGACGCCGGTGTGCGCGCGCCGCAGCATGCCCACGACGTAGAACGTCACCGCGCTGCCGTCCTCGTACAGGTCGAACAGGCGGCGGCGCGCCAGGGCGTATGCGCGCCGGATCCCGGGCAGCGCCTCGATCGTGTCGTAGAAATCGGTGCCCGTGATCTCCACGCGGCGCGCGGGGCCCACGGGCACGGCCGTCACGTAGGTCGCGTCGAGGCGCTCGCCGCCCACCCAGGACGGCGTGCGCCGGATGCGCCCGCGCTGCGCGAGCCACGTCCCCAGCGCGCCGGCGGCGAACGCCACGGCGAGCATCAGCGTGGCGGGACCCGCCCACCACACGCCGGGGAGCGCCACGGGGCCGCCGACCATCGGCTCCACGAGCCGCGGGATGGGCAGTTCGAACGCGAGGACGCCGAACACCACGCACGCGGCCGCCAGCGCGGCGGGGGGGAGCCACATCGTCCAGGGCGCCTCGCGCGGCGCGCGGGCCGAAAGCTCCGCGGGCGGCGCGCACAGGAACACGGCGTGCAGCACCTTCACGAAGCTCGCGAGCGTCAGCGCGGACCCGGCCATCGCGGCCAGCAGCCACGCGATCCACAGCCCGCCGCCCTGGGCGCGCAGGTCCAGCACGCCCTGGTACACCATCCACTTCGACACGAACCCGTTCAGGGGCGGGATGCCGGAGATGGCGAGCGCGCAGACCAGGAACGCCGCGAACGTGCGCGGCATGCGGCCGGCGAGCCCGCCGAGACGGTCCAGATCGGTGGTGCCGGCCGCGCGCTCGACCGCGCCCGCGCCGAGGAAGAGCCCCGCCTTGTAGATCGTGTTGTTGAGCATGTGGAAGAGCCCGCCGGCCAGGCCGACGGCCGTTCCCGTGGCCACGCCGAGGACCATGTAGCCCACCTGGCTGACCGCGTGGTAGGAGAGCAGGCGCTTCAGGTCGTGCTGGACCAGCGCCACCATCACCGCGGCCACGATCGTGGCCGCGCCGACGAACATCATCAGCTCGCGCGCGGCGGGCGTCATCACGAACAGGTCGTTCATCGTCCGCGCCAGCAGGTACACGCCCAGCAGCTTGTCCAGGGACGCGGGGAGGAACGCGGCCACCGGCGCCGGCGCGTGCACGCCGCACTCCGGCACCCAGGTGTGGAACGGCAGCGCGCCCGCCTTCGCCAGCGCCGCCGCGGCGAGGCACAGGAACGCGGCCCACGCCGTGCCGTCGCTCAGGAACACCTGCCACTCGTCCATCCGCGTGCTGCCCGCGCGTTGCAGGAACAGCACCACGCCCAGGAGCATGGCGGCGTCCGTCCCGCCCACGATCACGAAGCTCTTCTTCGCCGCGCCCGCCGCCTCCGGCCCGCCGAGACCGATCATCAGCCAGAGCAGGGCGCCGAGCACGCCCCAGAGCACGAGCAGGAGGAGCAGGTCGTTCGCGAGCAGCGCGCCGGCCGACGCGCCCACGGTCCACAGCAGGTACGCCCAGTACTCGCCGGCCCGCTCCCGCGCGGCCATCCAGCCCGCGGAGTACACCGCCACGACGAGCCCGAGGAGCGTCACGAACAACAGCACGACCGCGGCCAAGCCGTCGGCGCGGAGCCAACGGCCGTCGGCCACGACCGTCCCGCCGGCGCGGAACACGGGCCACGCGGCGGCCACGGTGGCGGCGGCCGCGAGAACGCCGAGCGCGGCCCGCGGCCGCCGTCCCGGCAGGATCAGGCACAGGAAACCCGCGGCGAGCGGCAGCAGGACGGGGCGCAACGCGGGGTGGAGGAGGAGGTCCGCGTCCACGTCAGTCCACCTCCGGAAGCGAAGGGCCCGGCCAGCCGCATTCGCGGCGCAGCCGTTCCGTCTTCTCCTGCGACCACCGCACCAGGTCCGCGCCGGCGGCCACGCGGCGCCCGCTCCCCGCGTCCAGCACGGCCACGCGCTCCGTGCAGCAGTAGCAGGGGTCCACGGCGGCGAGGATGATGGTGGCGTCGGCCACGGTGTGGCCGATCACCGCCTCGCGGTCCGTCACGATGTTCATGTAGCTCGGGGCGCGCACCTTGTGGCGGAGCGGCCGGTTGCTGCCGTCGCTGCGGATGTAGTGGAAGACCTCGCCGCGCGGGGCCTCGTACGTGCCGATCCCCTCGCCCGGCGGCACGCTCCGCGGATTCGAGTCCACGGGGCCCGACGTACGCTCCAGGTGATCCAGGCACTGCTCGCAGATCCGGATGGACTGGAACATCTCCAGGAGCCGCACCACCGCCTTGTCGAACACGTCGCCGTTCGTCGTGGTGATCACGTCCCACTCCACGCGGTCGTAGGCGGCGTGCGGGTGGTCGCGGCGGACGTCGATGGCCACGCCGGAGGCGCGGGCCGTCGGGCCGATCGCGCCGTAGTCCGCCACCTGCCGCGGCGTGAGCACGCCCACGCCCTTCGTGCGCGCGTGCAGGAGCGGGTCCTCGATCACCGCGTCGCGCAGCATCGCGATGCGTCCCGCCAGCGTGCGCAGCATCCGCCGCACGTCGGGGACGTCGTCCGGGTCCACGTCGCGGCGCACGCCGCCGGGCTTCATCATCGCGTAGTGGTTGCGGTTGCCGGTGAGCCGCTCGAGGATGCCGAGCACCTCCTCGCGGTACCGCCACGACCACATCCAGACCGTGTTGAAGCCCAGGAAGTGCCCGGCCAGCCCCAGCCACAGGAGGTGCGAGTGCAGCCGCTCCAGCTCGCCGACGAGCGAGCGGATGAACAGCGCGCGCTCCGGCACCGGGATGCCCCCGGCGTCCTCCACGGCCTGCACGCACGCGATCGGGTGGGACGTGGAGCAGATCCCGCAGATCCGCTCCACGAGGAACACGGTCTCCTCGTAGTCCTTGCCCTCGGACAGCTTCTCGATGCCGCGGTGGTTGAAGCCGAGCTCGATGTCCAGCCCCACCACGGTCTCGCCCTCCACGTGGAGCTGGAAGAACTCGGGCTCCTCCTGCAGAGCGTGGTAGGGCCCGATGGGGACGATCGACACCTTGCTCATGGGCGCTCCTCCGCGGCGGGCGGCGCGGCGTCCCGCCGCAGGGGGTAGCAGCCTTCCGGCCAGTCGTCCGGCAGGAGCAGGCGGCGCGGATCCGGGTGGTTGAGGAAGCGGATCCCGAGCAGTTCCCGCATCTCGCGCTCGATCCACTCGGTGGCCTTGCACAGCCCGGCCAGGGACTCGACCTGGGGGTCCTCCCGCGGGAGGCGGGTGCGCAGCGTCACCACGAGGCCGAGGCGGTCGAACGCCCAGTGGTACAGGATCTCCAGGGCGTCGCCCGCGTCCACGCCGCTCGCGATCTGGAAGCGCGCGCCCAGCTCCCGGAACACGAGGCGCGTGGCGTCGGGCACGTCCTCCGGGCGCACCTCGATGTAGGCGCGCCGCGGGGAGGGGCGAAGGGTCTTGACGCGGCGCTCGCCGAGGCGGGCCTCGATGGCGGCCACCATGGCGTCGCGATCGGTTGGGGCGGCCGGAGCCGCGGGGTTCGCGCTCATGCCGCGCTCCTCAGGCGGGTGACGAGCTTCGCGACGGCGGCGATCATCGCCTCCGGCTTCGGCGGGCAGCCCGGCACGTACGCGTCGATGGGAATGAGCCGGCCGATGGGGCCGTCCCAGTTGTACGAGCCCCGGAACATCGAGCCGGTGCACGCGCACGCCCCGATCGCCACGACCACGACCGGCCGCGGCGCGGCCTCGTACACGGCGACGGCGCGCGCCGCGGCCTTCCGGTTGAAGATGCCGCTCACGAGCAGGAGGTCGGCGTGCCGCACGCTCCCCACCAGCGTGATGCCGAAGCGCTCCAGGTCGTAGCGCGGCGTCAGCGCGTCGAGGATCTCGATGTCGCAGTTGTTGCAGGCGCTGCCGGCCAGGTGGAACACGTTGAGCGAGCGCGAGAGCACCGACGCCGCGAGACCCATCACCACCCCCGCCATGCGAGAAGGAGGGACACGAGGGCGATCCCGAGGACCGGCCCCCAGAACAGCCGGACGGACTGGTCGATCCGCAGCCGCGGCGCGGTGTTCCGGATCAGGACCGTGATGACGACGAACCCGACGAGCACGAGGATCCCGCGGAGCGCCTCGCCGGGAAGGCCGCGGGTCCCCAGCCCGCCCGCGAACAGCGCGGTGAGGAACGCGGGCATCGTGAACAGCATCATCGCCCGCGTGACCTTGTAGGCGGCGAGCGGGGGACCGGAGTACTCGATGAGCGCGCCGCCGGTGAGCTCGGTCTCGGCCTCGGCCGCGTCGAAGGGGACGAGCCCGAGCTTCGCCTGCATGGCGAGGACGGCCACGAGGAGGGCGAGGACGCCGGACGGCGCGGCGACGGCCGGACCCGCCGCCAGGATGTCCCCGAGGCGCAGGCTCCGCGCCTGCAGCACGGGCACGAGCACCGCGGCCGCGAGCGGGAGTTCGTAGGCCAGGACCAGCTTCATCTCGCGGCTGCCGCCGAGCGCGGCGAGGGGGTTGCGCGACGCCATCGCCCCGAGCACCACCGCGAGGGGCGGCATCGCGAGCAGGTACAGCAGCACGAGGACGTCCCCGGCGAACGTCTCCGCGGGCGCCAGCAGGGCGCGCCACAGGATCGTGGACGCCAGCGCCGCGCCCGCGAGACCCAGGAGCGGCGCGGCGAGGAACAGCGGGGCGGGGGCGCCGGCGGGGATGCACGTCTCCTTCACGAACAGCTTGGCCACGTCCCAGAACGGCTGCAGCGGCGGCGGCCCCGCGCGCATCTGGACGCGCGCCGTCACCTTCCGGTCCACCCAGCTCGTGGCCAGGCCCGCCACCGTCGCGAACAGGAGGCCGGGGAAGAAGAGGACCGCGAGGACCGCCGCGCCGGGGCTCATGCCGCGACCTCCTCGCGCTTGCGCCAGCGGAGCGCCCGCACGGCGATGCGCTCGGTCAGGCGGTGGAGGTCCGGCTCGTCGGACGCGGCCTCGCGCCACTCCAGGGCGGCGCCGGTGCAGGAGGCCACGCAGCCCGGCGCGGCGCCGTCCGTCGGGGCGGCGCAGCCGTCGCACACGACCGAGTAGAACGCCACGAGCTCGGGGAGCACGGTGCCGAAGGGGCAAGCGGCCACACAGGACTTGCAGCTCACGCAGCGCAGGTTGTGGCGGACCATCACGCCGTCGGGGCCGCGCTCGAGCGCCTCCGCGGGGCACGCCGCGGCGCAGCTCGCGTGCTCGCAGCGCCGGCACACGAGCAGGAACGTGGCGTCCTCCCGCAGCGCCGCGATCGGGTGCTCGCCGGGGCGCGCCGTGCGCCGGTCGCAGACCGCCGCGCACCGCTCGCACTCCGCGCACCGCTCGAGATCCAGCACGAGGAGGAGGCCCATCGTCAGTGCTCCCACAGCTTCACGTGCGGCTGGCGCGCGTAGCGCTCCACCTGCGCGTAGGTGAGGACCGGCCCGTCGTGGCACACGTACCAGCGGCCGAGCCGGCAGTGGCCGCACTTCCCGATCCCGCAGCTCATGTTCCGTTCCATGGAGAGGTAGATGTCCGCGGGCGCGTAGCCGCGCTCCAGCAGCGTCATCGTGGTGAACTTCATCATCAGCGGCGGGCCGCAGACGACCGCGACGCCGTTGCCGGGGCGGCAGTCGAGCCGGGACGGCTGGAGGATCGTCGGCAGCACGCCCACGCAGCCGTCCCAGCCGGGAGACGGCCGGTCCACGGTGAGCAGGACGTCCATGTCGCCGCGGGCGGGCCAGTCGGAGTCGAGCGCGGCCTTGAACACCACGTCATCCGGCGTGCGCGCGCCGTACCGCAGCACGATCCGGTCGTAGTCCCGGGGGGACTCCAGCACGCGGTAGATGAGCGCGCGCAGCGGGCCGACCCCGCAGCCGCCCCCCGCGATCAGCACCTCGCGTCCCTTGAAGCGGTCCAGCGGGTACGCCTCGCCGAGGGGGCCGCGCACCCAGATCGCGTCGCCCGGGGCTAGTGCGTGCAGGGCGGAGGTCACCCGGCCGACCCGTGCGATGGTGATCTCCAGCGTGTCCGTCACGGACGGGGAGGACGACGGCGTGAACGGCGCCTCGCCGATGCCGGGCACGGTGAGGTCCACGAACTGGCCGGCCTCGAAGGGCACCGGCCGCTCCGGGCGGATCCGGATCGTCTTGATCGTCGGCGTCTCGTCGACGACCGCTTCGACTTCAGCCCGCACCGGCAGGTACGGGTTGCCGTTCCCGCTCATCCAGCACTCCCTTCAGGACGGCGCGGATGTCGATCCGCCCGGCGCACGCCTCGGTGCACCGGCCGCAGCCGTCGCAGGCCATGCGGCCCAGGACCTCGGGGAAGAACACGAACTTCTTGTCGAACCGGTTCCGCAGCCGCTCGGCGCGGCGGTCGCGCGGGTTGCCCCCGCCGGCGACGCGCGCGAAGGCGGGGAAGAGGCACGAGTCCCACAGCTTCGCGCGCGCGGGCCGGCCGGCTGCGTCCGTCCCGTCCGCGAGCAGGAAGCAGTGGCACGTGCAGCACGCGAAGTTGCAGGCGCCGCACTCCACGCAGTCCTCGGCGAAGCGCTGCCAGAGCCCCGCGTCCATGGCCGCGGCGACCGCGCCGGCGAGATCCGCCCCCCGCGGCAGGCCGTGGCGTTCGGCCTGCGCCTGCACGCGCGCGGTCGTGGCGGCGCGCGCGGCGTCGAGGGCCCCGCGGACCTCGTCGGAAGCCGGCGCCAGCAGGGCCGCCGCTTCCGCGGCGACGGCGCGGCCGCGCTCGGTGAACACCTCGACGACCGGCCCCCCTGCGGTGGACGCCAGGTTGAGGTCGCAGCCGCCCTCGGGATGGGGCGCGAGGCCGGTGGCCGTGCAGAAGCAGACGTCGAGGCAGTCCGTGCAGTCGGCCCCGATGAGGATCGTGCGTCGCCGGAGGTCGACGTAGGTCGGATCCGCCGGCGCGTCGTCGCGGAAGACGAAGTCGTGGACGGCCAGGGACTCGAGGTCGCAGCGCTTCACGCCCACGGCCACGCGCTCCCGGGGATCCTCCGCCGGCGCCGGGCCGCCGAGCGGGCCGAGGAACTCGCGCGGGGGGAAGAAGAGGGACTTGAGGGGGTCGTCCGTGCGGAACCCGCCCGGCGCGTGGCGGGCCGGATCCCACCGGTCGGCACGCTCCCACCGCGTCCGGCCGCCGGGCAGGCGCCGTGGAGCGAACAGGATCCGCCCGGCGGCGATGGTCCCGATCAGGTCGTCGGGCGTGCGGCCGGGCGCGAGCGCGTATCGATCCGGGAGCACGGGGCAGACCCCTTCTCCCGCGGGCGAGTCGAACGTACCGTCGCCCCGGTGTATCGTCAATCCGCAAACGTTAAGCCAGTGACGATTGCCGCCCGCGGCGCCCGGGCCCGTGCCGGGCTCCCGCCCCCCGCCGGGGCCCGGGGCCCGAGCGGATTGCGTAGGCCAGCTCCTGCAGGCGCGCGAGGATGCGGGCCTCCGCGACCGGCACGCGGGCGGGGACGCGCACGTGCCGGTGGGCCAGGTTCAGGATGCCCCGCACGCCGGCCGCCACGAGACGGTCGGCCACCTCCTGGGCGGCGGGCGGGGGGACCGCGATGATCCCGATCGCGGCGCGCCGGGCGCGCACGACGGCGTCCAGCCGCGCCATCGGGAGGACGCGGAGGTCGCCCACGCGCCGCCCGACGCGCCGGGAGTCCGCGTCGAGGATCGCGCAGGCCACGAAGCCGTGGTCGGCGAGGTCGCCGTGCAGGGCCAGCGCGCGCCCGAGAAGCCCCGCGCCCACGATGACGCAGCAGTGGCGCACGCCGGCGCCCAGCTCCGCCGTGATGGCGGCCTCCAGCCGTGCCGTCTCGTAGCCGCGCTTGGCGACCCCGACGACGTCCAGGTGCGTGACGTCCTGGCGGACGGTGGACGGCGTGAGGTCGAGCGCCTCCGCGAGGTCCGCGGAGGATGCCCACGTCCGGCCGTCGCGCCGAAGCTCGCGCACCCGGACGAGGTAGCGGGGGAGGCGGCGGATGACCGGCGCGGGAAGCCGGGATCTCTTCGCGGGCAAAGGCGCCTCCCGTCGGGCCGGGGTCAGCCCGGCTCCTCGCAGAGCTCCACCAGGATGCCGGCGGTGGAGCGCGGGTGCAGGAACGCGATGCGCGCGCCGCCGGCGCCCGTGCGGGGCGTACGGTCGATCAGCTCCACGCCCTTCGCGGCGAGCTCCGCGAGCATCGCGTCCAGCCCCTCCACGCGCAGCGTGAGGTGGTGGATCCCCGCGCCGCGCTTCGCCACGTACTTGCCGATGGGACCGTCCGGATCCGTGGACTCCAGCAGCTCCAGGTGCGTGCCGCCCGCGTCCAGCTTGACCACGTGGACGCGCTGCTCGGGCACATCCTCCACCGCCACCACGGGCAGCCCCAGCAACTCCTCGAAGACGCGGCGCGCGGCCGCGGCGTCCGGCACCGCGATGCCCAGGTGGTCCACGCCGCGCACGCGCGTCACGCCGGCGGCCCCGCGGCGCGCAGCCGCACCAGCGGCGCGCCGAGCTCCACGGTCTGCCCGGGCTTCACCTCGATGCGGTCCACCACGCCGTCCGCCTCGGCGGTCAGCTCGTTCTGCATCTTCATCGCCTCGACGACCACCACGGCCTGCCCGGCCTTCACCGCGTCACCCACCTTCACGGGCACGGACACGACCACGCCCGGCATCGGCGCCTCCACCACGCTGGGTCCGGCCGCGGGGCCCTTCATCACGGCGGCCAGGGCGCGCGTGACCTCGTCGCGCACGAGGGCGTCCATGCGCTGCCCGTCCAGCCACACCGAGACCTTGTCGCCGTCGCGGTCCAGCACCATCTCGCGGCTCTGCCCGTCGAGGAGCAGGGAGTGCAGCGACGAGTCGTGCAGGTCGATGAGGTCCGCGTCCACGGGCTGCCCGTCCAGCACGACCTCGAGCGTGCCGTCCGGCCGCTCGGTGAGGTCCACGATCCGCTCCACGTCGCGCAGCGTCACGAAGTACCGCACGGTAGGCCGGCTCATCGCACGCCTCCGAAGCGGCGCGCGCGCCCCACGCGCACCCACGGGGCCATGCCGTCCGCCACCGCACCGTCGGCCTCCCGCGCCTTCGCCGCCGTGGAGCGGTGCAGGTACATCGCCGCCGCCACCGTGGCGATCACGTCGCGCTGGCCGAGCCCTCGGCCCAGCGGCTTCCAGCCCGCCTGCACGCGCTCCAGCCACCCGGTGTCCACGCGGTTGGCCACGAAGTCCGGGTGGTTCACGATCCAGCGAAGGAAGGGCAGATTCGTGGTGGGGCCCTCGATGCGGTACACGTACAGCGCCGCGTTCATCCGCTCGCGCGCCTCCTCGCGGTCGTTCCCCTTCGTGATGAGCTTCGCGAGCATGGGATCGTAGTGGATGGGGACGTCGAAGCCCGCGTAGATGCCCGAGTCGTTGCGCACGCCCGGTCCCGACGGCATCCGCAGGAAGCGGATCTGCCCGACCGACGGCATGTGCCCGCGGGACGCGTCCTCGGCGTACACGCGGCACTCGATGGAGTGCCCGCGCGGCTCGATCCGGTCCGGCAGCTCCAGCCTCCGCCCGGCGGCGATGTACAGCTGCTGCTTCACGAGGTCCACGCCGGTGGTCTCCTCGGTGACGGGGTGCTCCACCTGCAGCCGCGTATTCATCTCCAGGAAGTAGTACGAGCCGTCCGGCGCCAGCAGGAACTCCACCGTGCCGGCGTTCACGTAGCCCACGGACGCCGCGGCCGCCGCCGCCACGCGGCCGAACTCCGCGCGCCGCTCCGCCCCGAGCGAGGGGCTGGGCGCCTCCTCCACGACCTTCTGGTGCCGGCGCTGCACGGAGCACTCGCGCTCGCCCACGAAGATCGTGCGGCCGTGCGCGTCCGCCAGGATCTGCGCCTCCACGTGCCGGGGCGAATCCACGAGCTTCTCCACGAGGAGATCGTCCGACGCGAACGCGGACTTCGCCTCGCCGCGCGTCAGGCGCAGCGCGGCGTCCATCTCCGCCTCGGAGCGCACCGCGCGCATGCCCTTGCCGCCGCCGCCCTTCGCCGCCTTCAGGAGCACCGGGAAGCCGATCTCCCGGGCCATGCGCTTCGCCTCGTCGTCCCCCAGCGGCTCCAGGCTGCCGGGAACCACGGGCACGCCCGCCGCCGCCACCGTGCGCTTCGCCTCGGCCTTGTCGCCCATGCCGCGGATGGCGGAGCCCGGCGGGCCGATGAACTTGATCCCCGCCTCCTCGCACGCGTCGGAGAAGCGGTCGTTCTCCGAGAGGAAGCCGTAGCCGGGGTGGATGGCGGTGGCGCCGACCTTTCGCGCGGCGGCCAGGATGCGCGGGATGCTCAGGTAGCTCTCCGCCGCCGGCGCCGGCCCGATGGGCACCGCCTCGTCGGCGAGCAGCACGTGCAACGCGCGCCGGTCCGCCTCGGAGTACACGGCGCACGAGGGGATGCGCAGCTCGCGGAGCGCGCGGATCACGCGCAGCGCGATCTCCCCGCGGTTCGCGACGAGCACCTTCTCGAACATGACGGCCTCCTCGCGCGCCTTCGGCGCCTACAGCGGGATGTTGCCGTGCTTCTTGGAGGGCAGGCTCTGCTGCTTGTGCCGGAGCGCCTCCAGCGCGGCGATCAGGTGGCGCCGCGTGCGGGACGGCCGGATCACGTTGTCCACGAAGCCGTAGCTCGCCGCGATGTAGGGGTTCGCGAACTTCTCGTTGTACTCGTCCACGAGGCGCTTCTCCGCGGCCGCCGGGTCCGCGGCCTCCTTGATCTCGCGCCGGTGGATGATGCGCACCGCGCCCTGCGCCCCCATCACCGCGAGCTCCGCGCCGGGCCAGGCCACGTTGAAGTCCGCGCGCAGGTGCTTGGACGCCATGACGTCGTACGCGCCGCCGTAGGCCTTGCGCGTGATGACGGTCAGCTTCGGCACCGTGGCCTCCGCGTACGCGTACAGGAGCTTCGCGCCGTGCCGGATGATGCCGCCCCACTCCTGCGTGGTGCCGGGGAGGAAGCCCGGGACGTCCTCGAACGTGACGATCGGGATGTTGAAGCAGTCGCAGAAGCGGACGAAGCGCGCGCCCTTCACGGACGCGTCGATGTCCAGCACGCCGGCCAGGTGCTTCGGCTGGTTCGCCACCACGCCGCAGACGCGCCCGTTCAGCCGCCCGAAGCCCACCACCAGGTTGCGCGCGTACTCCGGGTGGATCTCCAGGAAGTCGCCGTCGTCCAGGACGGGGAGGAAGGCGTCGCGGATGTCGTAGGGCTTGTTCGCGTCGTCCGGGACCACCCGGTCCAGGGCCTCGTCCTCGCGCTCCGGCGAGTCCGACGGCTCCCGGTACGGCGGGTCCTCGGTGTTGTTGGACGGCAGGAAGGACAGCAGGCGCCGCAGCAGGGCGAGCGCGTCCTTCTCGGTGGGCGCGCGCAGGTGCGCCACGCCGCTCTTCGACGCGTGCGTGCGCGCGCCGCCCAGCTCCTCGAACGACACCTCCTCGTTCGTCACCGCCTTGATCACGTCCGGGCCGGTGATGAACATGTGGCTCGTGCCCTCGGCCATGATCACGAAGTCCGTGATGGCGGGGGAGTACACCGCGCCGCCGGCGCACGGGCCGAGGATGGCGGAGATCTGCGGCACCACGCCGGACGCCAGCGTGTTCCGCAGGAAGATGTCCGCGTAGCCGCCGAGCGAGAGCACGCCCTCCTGGATGCGCGCGCCGCCGGAGTCGTTCAGCCCGATCACCGGCGCGCCGGACTCCATGGCCAGATCCATGATCTGGCAGATCTTGCGCGCGTTCGCCTCGGACATCGTGCCGCCGTACACGGTGAAGTCCTGCGCGAACACGAAGACCGTGCGCCCGTCGATGCGGCCGAACCCGGACACGACGCCGTCGCCCACGATGCGGCGGTCCGCCATGCCGAAGTCCTGCATGTGGTGCGTGACGAAGAAGCCCAGCTCCTCGAAGCTGTCCCGGTCCAGCAGCAGCTCGAGCCGCTCGCGGGCCAGCAGCTTGCCGGCCTCGTGCACCTTGGCGATGCGCTCCTCGCCGCCGGCCTTGAAGGCCTCCTCGCGCTTCAGCCTCAGGATCTCCAGCCGGTCCATCACGCCCCTCCGTTGCGCCGGATGCGGTTCTCCAGGACGCCGATGCCGTCGATCTCGCAGCGCACGGTCTGCCCGTCCGCGAGGAACGAAGGCGGCTTGCGCCACTCGCCGACGCCGGCGGGCGTGCCCGTGGCGATCACGTCGCCGGGCTCCAGCGTGATGCCGGCGGTGATGAACTCGATGAGCGCGGCGATCGAGTGCACGAGGTCCGACGTGCGGCCGTCCTGCCGCAGCTCCCCGTCCACCCACAGCCGGATGCCCAGGTTCGACGGGTCCGGCAGCGAGTCCTTCGTGACGACCGCGGGACCCACCGGGCAGAACGTGTCGAAGCCCTTGCCGCGCGTGAACTGCACGTCGTCGCGCTGGATCTTGCGGTCGGTCACGTCGTTCAGGATGGTGTAGCCGGCCACGAAGGACATGGCCTGCGCCGCCTTCACGCGGCGCGCGCGCTTGCCCAGGACCACCGCCAGCTCCACCTCGTGGTCCACGTGCTCCGCGAAGGGCGGGGGAACGATGTCGTCGCCCGGCCCGATGATGGCCGACGGTGCCTTCAGGAAGATGCGCGGCACCTTCGGCGGCTCCTTGCCCTGCTCCGTGGCGTGCGAGCGGTAGTTCAGCCCGATGCACACGATCTTCGAGGGGCGCACGAGCGGGGCGAGGAGCTTCACGTCCGCCACGGGACGCCGCGTCCGCACGACCGCGCGCGCCTCCAGCTCCAGGAGCGCCGGCAGCCCCTTGGCCACGAGCGCCTCGACGCCGGACCCGGCCGGCAGCCCCGCCTCCTCGGCCGTGCCGGCATCCGCGACCATCCCGTCCAGGAGGAGGCCGAAGCGGGGGGTGGAGCCGGGCTCGGTCCAGCGCACGATTCGCATGGGTGGTTCCGGATCGACCGGGGACCGGGATCCGGCTTCGCCTCCGGGGTGTCGGGTGAGCGTGAGCCGGTCAAGGTACTGCGGCCGCGGGAGATCCGGCAACGACGCACGGCGGCGCGCCGGCCCGCGCGGTCGTCCTTGACGCGGCGCGGCCGTCTCGGATAACGTAACCCGTTGATCAACCGTCAGATGCGCCGATCGTCAGCTCCCGGAGGGCCGGTGGCCGCCCTGCGATCCGTCAAGAACAGCCGCACCTGCTTCGGCTGCGGACCGGAGAACGACGCCGGCCTGCAGCTGAAGTTCGCCATGCGGCCGGACGGACGGCTCGAGACCCGGTTCGTGCCGCGGGCCATCCACGGCGGCTGGGAGGGGGTGTTCCACGGCGGGCTCATGGCCACCCTTCTCGACGAGGCCATGATGGCGTATCTCTATCACCGCGGTGACAACGCGGCCACCGCGGAGCTCCACGTGCGATTCCGGAAGCCCGTGCACCTCGGCGACGCGCTCGTGGTCGAGGCGTGGGAGGAGTCGCGCCGCGGTCCCTTGGTACGCATGGCAGCCCAGGCTTCCCGCGGCGGCGAGGTCGTCGCGCGGGCCACGGCCAGTTGCCTGAGGATCCCCTCGGAGGAAACGGCGTGAAGAACGTGGTCATCCTGGACGGGGCTCGCACCCCGATGGCGGAGTACGAAGGCGGCAAGAACGGAGCGGGGAAGCCCGGGGGCGCCCTGCGCGGCGTGTCGGCGCTGGAGCTCGGCGCGATCGCCGCGAAGGAGGCCCTGAAGCGCTCCGGCGTGGCCGCGGACTCCGTGGACGCCGCGTTCTTCGGCAACGCGCTGCAGACGTCGGGCGACGCGATCTACGGCGCGCGTCACGTGGCGCTGAAGGCGGGCGTGCCCATCGAGAGGCCCGCGCTCACCGTGAACCGCCTGTGCGGCTCCGGCATCCAGAGCGTCGTGAGCGCCGTGCACTCCATCGGCTTCGGCGAGGCGGACACGTGCCTGGCCGGCGGCATGGAGAACATGAGCCAGGCCCCGCACGTGATCCGCGGCGCGCGCGGCGGCTTCAAGCTCGGCCAGGGCAAGCTGGAAGACATGCTGATGGTGGCGCTCCTGGACACGTACTGCGGGCTGTACATGGCGAACACCGCGGAGAAGATCGCGAACGAGCGGAAGATCTCCCGCGAGGCGCAGGACGAGTTCGCGCTGCTCTCGCAGAAGCGCGCCGCCGCCGCGCGCGACCGCGGCGTGCACAAGGAGGAGATCGTGCCGGTGGAGGCGGGCGGCGGCCGCAACGCCGTGCTCGTGACCGAGGACGATCACCTGAAGCCCGACACCACGATGGAAGGCCTGGGGAAGCTGCCCGCCGCGTTCGGCAAGGACGGCACGGTGACCGCGGGCAACGCCTCCGGCATCGTGGACGGCGCCGCCGCGCTGGTGGTGGCCTCCGAGGAGAAGGCGAAGGCCGAGGGCTGGAAGCCCCGCGCGCGCATCCGCTCGTGGGCGGTCGTGGGCGTGGACCCGTCCATCATGGGCATCGGCCCGGTCCCCGCCATCCGCGAGGCGCTGAAGAAGGCCGGCCTCACCGTGGGGGACGTGGACCGCTTCGAGATCAACGAGGCGTTCTCCGCGCAGTACCTCGCGGTGGAGCACGACCTGAAGCTGGACCGCGACCGCGTGAACGTGAACGGCGGCGCCAT
The DNA here is from genome assembly GCA_964571855.1 of uncultured Gemmatimonadota bacterium. Taxonomy (GTDB): domain Bacteria; phylum ARS69; class ARS69; order ARS69; family ARS69; genus CAYYFX01. Next base: position 628,902 of record CAZNDO010000002.1, on the reverse strand, counting down.
CGCGCTGGGCCACCCGCTCGGCGCCACGGGCACGCGGCTCCTGCTCACGCTGGTGAACGAGCTGCACCGCTCGGGCACGAACATCGGCGTCGCCTCCGCGTGCATCGGCGGCGGGCAGGGGATCGCCATGGTCGTGGAGACGGTGGGATGATGACTGGTCGGACGCGGGCGGTGCGCGGGCGTTCGAGCGGGTTGGCCGCGAGGCGAGCGGGCCGGATGGGTCGGGCGCCCCGGTACCCCTCTCGCGGGCCTCTGCGCGTGAGCGCACCGCGCCCTTCGGGCGCGTGGCGCGCATGCTCGAACGCCCGCGAGAGGGGCACCGGGGCACCCACCCCGTCCGGTCCGCTCGCCCCGACGGACCGCTCGAACGCCCCCGCGCCGCCTGCGTCCGACGCCGCATGCTCCAGGTCTCCTTGGCAGGAGACCCCGAGGACCCACCACCGCCGCACGCTTCGTCTGGTGGGGTTGCAACCAAGCGGCACGCGCCGCGTGCCGCCTGGTTGCACCCCCATGATGAGGAGTGCACCTCGCGACGCTGCGGGCGGGGTGGGCGGCGCGCTGCCGGTGCGGGAGCGTGCGGCTCCGGCGGGGACCGAGCGCGTCGCCGGCGGGAGGCGGACCGGACGGGTCGGGCGCTCCGGTGCCCCTCTCGCGGGCGTTCGAGCACGCACGCACGCGCCCGAAGGGCGCGGCGCGTTCGCGCGCAGAGGCCCGCGAGAGGGGCACCGGAGCGCCCGGCCCATCCGGTCCGCCGACCTCGCCGGCGATGCGCCCGGTCCCCGCCGGAGCCGCACGCTCACGCAGCGGCCCTGCGCACCGCCCACCCGCCGCGGCATCGCGAGGGGCAACGACGATGCGAGAGTGGCGGAATTTGGCAGACGCGCCGGACTTAGGATCCGGTGAGGAAACTCGTAGGGGTTCGAGTCCCCTCTCTCGCACCAACCCTCCGGAGGACACGTTGAACGTCAAGGTCGAGGTGGAGAAGCAGGAGCCGTGGCGGCGCATCCTCACGGTCGAGGTCGCCGCCGAGGACGTCGAGCGGGAGTACCAGGAGGTCGCACGGCGCGTCGCGAAGCGCGTGCGCCTGCCCGGGTTCCGCAAGGGGAAGGTGCCCGCGGACGTCGTGCGGAAGTCGTTCAAGGGGGAGCTGGACCAGGAGTTCCTGGAGCACGTGGTGCCGAAGGCGTTCGCGCAGGCGCTGGACGAGACGGGGCTGGATCCCATCTCGGAGCCGTCGTTCGCGGACGTCAGCTTCGGCCAGAGCCGGCCGCTGTCGTTCCGCGCGGACTTCGACGCGCGGCCCGAGCTGCAGCTCACCGGCGTGAAGGGGATCGCGGCGGAGAAGGAGATCCCCGAGGTCGCCGACGCGCAGGTGGACGCGGTGATGGAGGACTTCCGCAAGAGCCGGCCCGATCTGGAGGAGGTCACGCGCGGCGCCATCGACGGCGACGTGCTCCTCCTGGACTACCAGGCGGTGGACAAGAACGACGCGCCCATCGCCGGCCGCTCCGTGAAGGACGCGGTGGTGGAGCTGGGCGAGGGGCGCGTGGTGGAGCCGTTCGAGAACGCGCTCCGCGGCGCCGAGCCGGGAAGCGTGCGCATGGCCGAGGTGCCGTACGGCGAGGACCACCAGGACCCGCTGCTCCGCGGCCAGACCGCGCGCTACCGGATCAAGGTGCGCAAGATCCAGGAGAAGCGCTTCCCGGTCCTGGACGACGCGCTCGTGGCGAAGCACACGGACCTGAAGACCGTGGAGGAGATGAAGGCCCGCATCCGCCAGGAGCTGACGGAGCAGGCGGAGCGCGCGGGCACGGACCGGCTGCACCAGGTGCTGCTGGAGAAGGTGGTGGACGCGAACCCCTTCGAGGCGCCGAAGGCGCTCGTGGAGGCGCTGCTGAACGACCTCGTGCAGCAGCAGCGGCAGGAGGCGGCGTACCGGGGCGAGGACCCCGAGGCCGTGGACGAGGCGAAGCTCAAGGACGCGAACCGCGCGGCGGCCGACCGGCAGGTGCGGCGGATGCTCGTGCTGGACGCGATCGCGAAGGCCGAGAAGATCCGCGCCTCCGAGGAGGAGGTCCGCGAGCGGGTGCAGCGCATGGCGCGGCTGCGCGGCATGCCGGTGCGCCGCCTGGTGGAGCAGCTCGGCGGGGATCGCTTCCTGCGCCGCCTCACGCGCGAGGTGCGCGACAAGAAGGTCCTTGCCTTTCTGACGGAGAATGCCGAAATTACGACGAAGACCGTGCAGGCCACGACGGCCTAACCGGAAGGCAGACAGCCCCTTACGGGGTCACCGGGAGACGGCCCGCGGGGCGGGACGCTCCGCGGGAGAAGCAGGAGGAGCGGGGGATGGCGCTGGTTCCGATGGTGGTGGAGCAGGACGGGCGGGGGGAGCGCGCGTACGACATCTACTCGCGGCTCCTGAAGGACCGGATCGTGTTCCTCGGCACGCCCGTGGAGGACCACGTCGCCAGCCTGATCATCGCGCAGCTCCTGTTCCTCGAGGCGGAGGACCCGGAGCGGGACATCTTCCTGTACATCAACTCGCCCGGCGGGTCGGTCACGGCCGGCCTGGCCATCTACGACACCATGCAGTACATCAAGCCGGACGTGGTCACCATCTGCATGGGCATGGCCGCCAGCATGGGCGCCATCCTGCTGACCGCGGGGGCGAAGGGCAAGCGCTCCGCGCTGCCGAACTCGCGCATCATGATCCACCAGCCGCTCGGCGGCACGCAGGGCCAGGCCGCGGACGTGGAGATCTACGCGAAGGAGATCCTCAGCACGCGCGGCCGGCTGAACCAGATCCTCGTGAAGCACACCGGGCAACCCCTGGATCGCATCGACAAGGACACGGACCGGAACTACTTCCTCTCCGCGCAGGAGGCGAAGCAGTACGGCCTCGTGGACGAGGTCATCGACAAGCGCCCGTAGCGGCGGGGAAGGCGCGTGCCGGATGAAGAAGGGAATGGACTCGCCCCACGCCATCAAGTGCTCGTTCTGCGGGCGCGGGCAGGACGAGGTCACGAAGCTGGTCTCGGGTCCGTCCGTCTACATCTGCAACGAGTGCATCAAGCTGTGCAACGACATCCTCGAGGAGGAGATGGGCCGGGAGGCCGGCGCCGTCTCCCTGGACCTGCCGAAGCCGGCGGAGATCCGCGCCGTCCTGGACGAGTACGTGATCGGGCAGGAGCGCGCGAAGAAGGCGCTCTCGGTGGCGGTGTACAACCACTACAAGCGCATCAACTCGGACCTGGATGACGACCCCACGGAGCTGGAGAAGTCCAACGTCCTCATGATCGGCCCCACCGGCACGGGGAAGACCCTGCTGGCGGAGACGCTGGCGCGGCTGTTGAAGGTGCCCTTCGCCATCGTGGACGCCACCACGCTGACCGAGGCCGGCTACGTGGGCGAGGACGTGGAGAACATCCTGGTCCGGCTGCTGCAGGCGGCGGACTTCAACCTGGCCAGCGCCGAGCGCGGCATCGTGTACATCGACGAGATCGACAAGATCTCGCGCAAGTCGGACAACCCGTCCATCACGCGGGACGTGTCCGGCGAGGGCGTGCAGCAGGCGCTGCTCAAGATGCTGGAGGGCACCACCGCGAACGTCCCGCCGCAGGGCGGGCGCAAGCACCCGCAGCAGAAATACCTCGAGGTGAACACGAAGAACATCCTGTTCATCTGCGGCGGCGCGTTCGCGGGGCTGGAGCGCGTGATCGCGCGGCGCATCGGCCACAAGGTGGTGGGGTTCGGCTCGGACCTGCGCACGTCGCGGGAGCAGCGGGCGGACATCCTGCACCAGGTGGAGCCCGAGGACCTGCTGAAGTACGGGCTCATCCCGGAGCTGATCGGCCGGCTGCCGGTGCTGTGCACGCTGGAGGAGCTCACCGAGGAGCAGCTGGTGGAGATCCTCACGCGCCCGCGCAACGCGCTGTGCAAGCAGTACAAGAAGTTCTTCCGCATGGAGAAGGTGGAGCTCACCTTCACCGACGAGGCCCTCAGTGCGGTCGCCCGCATCGCCAACAAGCGCGGCACCGGGGCGCGCGGGCTGCGCTCCGTCATGGAACAGGCCATGCTCGACGTCATGTACGACGTCCCCTCCTCGGAGGGCGTGATCGAGGTCGTGATCACGGAGGACGTGGTCCTCGGAAGGAGCGAGCCCATTGTCGTCCTCTCGGAAGGCGCCCGGAAGAAGGAAGCCTAGCGCCGCCGGCCCGGCGCGTCCGGCGCGGAAGCCCGCGCGCCGCCAGGGCGCCGCGGCGAGGGCTCCGCGCGGCGCCGCCCGCGCCACCGTCGTGCGCGGGAAGATCCTCACGCATCGCGCCGGGCGCGAGACCATCCGCTTCCGGAACGTGCTGCCGCTGCTCCCGCTGCGCGACGTGGTCCTCTTCCCGGGGATGATGGCGCCCCTGCTCGTGGGCCGCCCGGCGTCCGTGGCGGCGGTGGAGCGCGCCGTGGCGGACGACAAGCTCTTCGCCGTCCTCACCCAGCGGGACCCGCAGGAGAGCGACCCCTCGGACAAGGGCCTGCACGACGTCGGCACCGTGGTGCGCGCGCTGCAGCTCCTGCGCGCGCCGGACGGCACGCTCAAGCTCCTGGTGGAGGGCATCTGCCGCTTCCGGAAGCTCGGGCTCGTGACCACGGGCAAGTTCGTGTCCGTGCGGCTGGAGTCCGCCGAGGAGCCGGTGGCGAAGTCCCCGGAGGTCGAGGCGCTGACGCGGGGCGTCGTGCAGCTCTTCCAGGAGTACGTCAGCCTGAACCGCCGGCTCCCGGACGAGCTGGCCGCCGCGGTGGAGAACGTGCACGAGCCGCTGCACGTGGCGCACGCGGTGTCCGGGCACCTGCTCATCGACCTGGAGCGCCGGCAGAGCCTGCTCGAGGCCACGAGCGCGAAGGCGCAGCTCACGCTGCTCACCGGCCTGCTCGGCAACGAGCTGGAGATCCTGCGCCTGGAGCGCAAGATCGAGGGCGAGGTGCGCACGCGCGTGACGAAGGGGCAGAAGGAGTTCTACCTGCAGGAGCAGCTCAAGGCCATCCGCAAGGAGCTGGGCGAGACCGGCGGGGACGACGAGGACGGCAGCGAGCTGCGCGAGCGCGTGCTGAAGGCCGCCATGCCCAAGGACGTGGAGGAGAAGGCGCTCGCCGAGGTGGACCGGCTGCGCCGCATGAGCCCCATGTCCCCGGAGGCCACGGTGGTGCGCGGGTACGTGGAGACGCTGGTCGCGCTCCCGTGGAACAAGCGCACGAAGGACCGGCTGGACCTGGCGAAGGCGCGCCGCATCCTGGACGAGGACCACTACGGCCTGGAGAAGGTGAAGGACCGTATCCTGGAGTACCTGGCGGTGGTGCGGCTCGTGAAGCGGCCGCGCGGCTCCATCCTCTGCTTCGTGGGCCCGCCGGGCGTGGGCAAGACCTCGCTCGGCCGCTCCGTGGCGCGCGCGCTGGGCCGGGAGTTCGTGCGGGTGTCGCTGGGCGGCGTGCGCGACGAGGCGGAGATCCGCGGGCACCGCCGCACGTACATCGGCTCCATGCCGGGGCGCATCATCCAGGGCATCAAGCGCGCGGGCACGAAGAACCCGGTGTTCCTGCTGGACGAGGTGGACAAGCTGGCCGCGGACTTCCGCGGGGATCCGTCCGCGGCGCTGCTCGAGGTGCTGGACCCGGAGCAGAACAAGACGTTCTCGGACCACTACCTGGACGTGGACTTCGACCTCTCGGAGGTCCTGTTCATCACCACGGCGAACGTGCTGCCCGCCATCCCGCCGCCCTTGCGGGACCGCATGGAGATCCTGCGCCTGCCCGGCTACCTCGAGCACGAGAAGATGGGCATCGCGCGCAGGTTCCTGCTCCCGAAGCAGCTCAAGGAGCACGGGCTGAAGGCGTCGGACGTGTCCGTGTCGGACGAGGTGCTGCGCAGGCTCGTCACGCGGTACACGCGGGAGGCCGGCGTGCGCAACCTGGAGCGGGAGATCGCGAAGATCTGCCGCAAGGTGGCGCACGGCAAGGTCACGGAGAAGCGGGCGAAGAAGCGCGCGGTCGGCGTGACCGCGCTGGACAAGCTGCTGGGCGCGCCGCGGTTCCCGGAGCGCCGCCTGCCGGACAAGGACCGCATCGGCACCGCATCGGGGCTGGCCTGGACGGAGTGGGGCGGGGACGTGCTGCCGGTCGAGGTGGCGGTGTCCCCGGGCAGCGGGAAGATCGTGCTGACCGGCCGGCTGGGCGAGGTGATGCGCGAGTCCGCGCGCACCGCGCTGACGTACGCGCGCCGCCGGGCGCGCGCGCTCGGCCTGGACCCGGACTTCGCGGAGCGCGTGGACCTGCACGTGCACATCCCGGAGGGCGCCATCCCGAAGGACGGGCCGTCGGCGGGCGTGTGCATCGCCACGGCCATGATCAGCGCGCTCCTGCGCGTGCCCGTGAAGCGGGACGTGGCCATGACGGGGGAGATCACGCTGCTCGGGCGCGTGCTGCCCATCGGCGGGCTGAACGAGAAGGTCGTGGCCGCGGCCACCGCGGGCTACACGCGCGTGATCGTCCCGAAGGACAACGAGCCGGACTGGCACGAGATCCAGCCGGCGGCCAAGCGGGACCTGGAGGTGGCGTTCGTGGAGCACGTGGACGAGGCGCTCCGCCACGCGCTCGCGCCGTCGCCCACGCTGGACCGGCTGCTCGCCGCGACCGGGGAGGACTCCGCCCAGGAAGGCCTGCCCGGCTTCGCGCACTGACCCTTCACGGATCGTCACGGACCTTCACCGATCGCACGGAACGTCCCGGAGACCCGCATGCGTCCCCTGCCCGCCACCTTCGTCCGCGGGGTGGCCAAGCCCTCGGCCCTGCCCGCCGCGCGCCTCCCCGAGGTGGCGGTGTCCGGGCGTTCGAACGTGGGGAAGTCCTCGCTCTTGAACGTGCTCTTCGGCGTGCGCGGGCTCGCGCGGGTGAGCCGCACGCCCGGGCGGACCCGGGAGATCAACTTCTTCGACGTCGGCGGGCGGTACCACCTCGTCGATCTGCCCGGGTACGGGTATGCTCGCGCGCCGTCGGGCACGAAGGGGGGCTGGGGCGCCCTGGTCCGCGGCTACCTGGACGATCGGGAGCAACTCTGCGGCATCCTGCAGCTCGTGGATGCGCGCCATCCGCCCTCCGCGCAGGACGCGGCCATGCTGGAGTGGCTGGCGGACTCCGGACGGCCCGCGCTCGTGGTGGCCACGAAGATCGACAAGCTCTCCCGCATGGAGCGGGCGAAGCGGCTCAAGGCGCTCGCCGCGGACTGCGAGGGGCTTCGCGTGCAGCCGTTCTCCTCCCTGACGCGGGAGGGGCGGCCCGAGGTGCTGCGCTGGGTGGAGGACGCGGCGGCCGCGTGGTCCGACCCGGCGACGAAGGCGAAGGAGTGACGCGATGGCGGTGCGGGTGCTGGTCGGCGTGCAGTGGGGCGACGAGGGGAAGGGCAAGATCGTCGACTGGCTCGGCGCGCGCACGTCCGTGATCGCGCGCTTCGGCGGCGGGCCGAACGCGGGGCACACCGTGGTGATCGCCGGGAAGAAGACCATCCTGCACCACATCCCCAGCGGCATCCTGAACCCGAAGGTCATGTGCCTCCTCGGGAACGGCGTCGTCGTGGACGCGAACACGCTGCAGGCGGAGATCGACGAGCTGGAGCGCGGCGGCGTGCGCTGCGACGGGCGCGTGTTCGTCAGCCCGCGCGCGCATCTGATCCTGTCCACGCACCGGCTCCTGGACAAGGTGAGCGAGGAGGCACGCGGCGCCGCCGCCATCGGGACCACGGGCCGCGGCATCGGCCCCGCGTACGGGGACAAGGTGCTGCGGCGCGGCGTGCGCGTGGGGGACCTCCTGGAGCCGGACACGCTGGAGGCCCGCGTGACCGAGGAAGCGGAGGAGATGAACCACGTCCTGAAGGGGCGGTACGGCGCGAAGGGGCTGGACGCGGCGGACGTGGTGGCCGAGGCGCGCCGCGCCGCGGGCATCCTGGCGCCGCTCGTGGCGGACACGGGCGCCATGCTGCGGCGCGCCGCGGCCGAGCGGGAGGAGATCCTGCTCGAGGGCGCGCAGGGAACGCTCCTGGACCTGGATCACGGCACGTACCCCTTCGCCACCAGCTCGTCCGCCACTTCGGGCGGCGCGGCCGCGGGCTCGGGCCTTCCGCCCACCGCGATCAACGAGACCTGGGGCGTGGCGAAGGCGTACTGCACGCGCGTGGGCAACGGCCCGTTCCCGTCCGAGCTGCACGGCGCGGAGGGGGAGGCGCTGCGCGCGAAGGGCGCGGAGTACGGCGCAACGACGGGCCGGCCGCGGCGCTGCGGCTGGTTCGACGCGGTGGCCGCGCGCTACGCCGTGGACGTGAACGGCATCACCGCGCTCGCCATCACGAAGCTGGACATCCTCACCGGCATCGATCCCCTGCGGATCGGCGTGGCCTACCGCGTGGACGGGGAGGAGACGAAGGAGTTCCCGTGGTCCGTGGCGAAGCTCGGCCGGGTGGAGGTGGTGTACGAGGAGATGCCCGGCTGGACGGAGCCCCTGTCCGCGGCGCGGCAGGCGAAGGACCTCCCGTCCAACGCGCGGGCGTACCTGGGGCGGATCGCCGAGCGGTGCGGCTGCCGGGTGGCGCTCGTGGGCGTGGGGGCGGAGCGGGACGAGATCGTCACGCTGGCCTGAGGCGGCGGCCGCGCGCGCGGGCGCGGCCGGAACGCGGCCCGGGCCGGGCGGCGTTGACGGGCCGGAGCGGACCTTCCTAGACTGCCCGGATCGGGCGCGGCGCCCCCGCGGCGTCTCCCGGTGCGGCTGGGTGCCCGTAGCTCAGTTGGTAGAGCACTGGACTTTTAATCCGGGGGTCGTGGGTTCGATGCCCACCGGGCACACCAGCGCCGCCGCACTTCGCCGGTTTTGGCGTCCCTTGACAGCCGCCTGTCCCGGAGCTAGGGTCGGATTGCTCGCATACCTCCGAGCACCGGCGCGGGCGGGTTCGCCCCCGGGCGGCCTGCCCGCCGCCGCGTAGGTTGCCGGATCCGGCCTACTTCCCGGCGGCTTCCTTCTCCACATCCTGCAGCACGGCGTCGCGCGCCTCGTCCGTGAGCCCGGACGACAGCGGCGGAATGCGCTGCCCGCGGTGGCAGGTCCAGCAGTTGATGCGCTCGCCCTGGCCGGGGAAGTGCTGCTCGTTCAGCTCCACCTGCATCTTCATCATCTCGCGGGCGACGAGCTTGAGCGGCTTCTCGTCGGACGCGAAGTCCCGGAGCACGTGGCAGTCCCGGCACTGCACGCCGAGCGCCTCGTTGAACGCGACCATGTAGCGGCGGGCCTCGGGGAGGCGCATGGACGGGTCCATGACCTCCACGTTCTGGAGCTCGTAGCCCGTGCCCGCGTCCCGCGCGGCGGCGAAGGCGACGGCGGCGGCGGCGACGACGGCCGTCACAGCGGCCGCCAGGGCGGGAATCGACCTCGGCTTCAAACGGGAACCTCGGAGCAGGGGATGGGGACCGCCGGGCTAGCGGTACATGGTCTTGATCTTACCCCAGGTGGTGGGCTCCAGGGCGGAGATGATGCCGCCGCAGGGACACTCGGATCCGTCCGGGGCCGCGCCGCGGTTGACCTTGCTCTCGGTCTGCGGGCAGGCGTTGTCGGCCACGTCCGGGCTGCAGATCTGGAGCTGGAGGTTCGCCGGGGGAGCGCACAGGAGCGGGTCGGCGATCCGGTTCGTGGGGCTTGCGCTGAACGCGGCTACGCAGCCGTTGGCGGCCGTTCCCGGGACCTCCGGCGTGGGATTCGACGGATTCTTGTTCAAGGTAGCGCACAGGATGCTCGGTCGCCCGGCGGCCTGCGTGGTCTGTCCACATCGGATGCAGGCGCCGGCCATCGTGTTCGCGACGATGTTCCCACGCAGGTCCGCGACGTTGATGCTCGTACCGTACCCCATGAGCTGGATGCCGCCCGCCAGATTCGCGCCGGTGGCACTGCAGCCCCAGAACGTGTTGTTCACGAGCGTGGAGCGCCGCACCGGCGGCGAGCTGAACCCCGGCTGCGTCCACCGGATCGCGATCCCGCCGCCGTCGAACGCGGCGCAGGAAACGAAGGCGCTCCGGCGCACGATGTACTCGCTGGCATGACCGTAGTAGCCGCCACCCATAGAGTCCGAAGAGCAGTTCTCGAACCGGACGGCCTGGATGGTGCCATTGCAGGAGTCCGCGCTGACCCCGCCGCCCGAGCCGACGGCGCTGCAGTCCGCGAAGAGGGCGGTGGGGACCGCGTCCGTCGCGTCGATGCCCATGAAGCTCACCGCGGCCTGCCGCGCCCAGACGCCGCCGCCGGCGCCCGACGAGCTGCAGCCCTGGAAGCGACAGTCCACGAACGTCACGGTGCAGAAGTTCGACAGTCCCACGCCGCCTCCGGCCGACGTGCCGGTGCAGTCGTTGAACTCCACGTTCGTGGCGGTGAACGCGGCGTCGTCCCGCGCGTACAGCCCGCCGCCGTACGGCGCGCGGCAGTTCTCGAAGACGTCGCCCGAGAGCTTCACCCCGGTGGCATGCTGGAGGTACATCCCGCCGCCGCCGCCCTCGCCGGACACACAGTCCCGGTACACGTTCGATGTGCACGCCACCGCGCTGTTCAGCACGTACACCGCGCCGCCGGAGTGCGGGGCCACGCAGCGCTCGAACGTGTTGCCCACGAGCACTGCCGGGGAGTGCTCGATGCGGATCCCGCCGCCGGAGCCCTGGGAGGAGTTGTCGCGGAACGTGTTGTTCTCGAAGCGCGCGGACGATGCGGAGTGCACGTACGCTCCACCCGCGGCGCCGGCGCGGCGGTTCCCGGAGATATCGTTGTTCGCGAAGATCGGCGAGCCGCCGATCACGAGCACGCCCGCGCCCGGGGTGCCGCCGCCGCCCGTGAGCGTGAAGCCGTCCACGATGGTGAGGGAGGTGACCGCGGTCCCCGACGTGATCGCGGGGCCCGTGCCCGACCCGTGGATGATCGTCTCGTTCGCCAGCGGGTTGCGCGAGCCCTCGGAGAAGGAGCCGTCGTAGCCGCCGCGGAGTTCCACGCCGTCCTTCAGCGTGATGTGCTCGAAGTACGTGCCCTCCTGCACGAGGACGCGATCGCCGAAGCCGGCCGAGGCCATGGCCGCGGCGATGGAGCCACCGGTGGAGACCTGGAAGTCGTCGGCGTGGGCGGAAGCGGCGATGCCGGCAAGGGCGGCGACGGGGATCCAGCGGGTCCAGTTCACGCGGTGCCTCCGGGTCGGCGAGCGAGCCAGCGATTCGACCGGGCAGCCTAGCACGGTGCCCAAGTGCTTGCAACCGGGCGGGTTGCGTCCCCGCCTGGCCTCCGGCGCCGGCTCCCGGACAACCTCTCTATCCCCCGCGGCGGGGGAATCGTCAAGCCGAGGCGAATTTCGCCGCGAATCCCCTTGACGCACTAGACATTCGTCCGGCACTATCCATCCGTCTCGGTCAGGGAGGACGCGGGGATGCGGACAGCGATGCGCACGGCGGGGCGGAGCCCCCGCGGGATCCCGGGCTCGGTCATCCGGTGGGGAAGCCTCGGGCGGCCGGCGGGCGCGAAGGCGGAGGCGCCGCGGGACGTGCGGCGCGGCGCGGCGGAGCTGGCCGCGTGGGATCTGCGGCATGGGCGTGCCTGGTGCCGGGCGCTCGAGGCGGTGGCGCGCCGGGCGGCGCGGGCCGGCATCCCCGTGCGTGCCGGGTCCGCGGGGCTCTTCGGCTCGGCCACGCTGGAGGCGTGGGGCTGGTGCGGGCCGGTGAGCGTCGCGTGGCGTCGTGCCGGGGCGGAGGAGCGCTGGGTGCTGCGCGTTCCCCCGGGCGCCGGCGCGGTCGTACGCGGCTGGCTGGATGAGGACGCCGCGCCGGCGGACATGAGCGGCGCGCCTTCCGTGTTGATCGAGGAAACCTCGCTGGCGTTCCTGCCGGCGGCCCCGGCGGGCGCTTGGCCGTCCGCGGAATCCTGGCTTCATGCGCAGCAGCTTCTCGGGGTTGCCGGCTCCTTCCACCCACGCAGCGCGCAGGAACTCCTGACCCTCCTGCGCGAAGGAGACGCGGCGGCGGGTCGCCGACCCGTGGCGGACGACCGCGCCGCTCTCCTTGCGTGGGATCTTCTCTGCGCGGCGTGGGCGTGGGAGCGGGATCCGGCGTCGTTCTGGCTCGCGTCGCTGCCGGCCGGCGGGCCGGCGCGGCGCCTCCGCGCGGCGTGGCGGAACGCGGAGGATCGCGGGCTGCGCATCCTCGCGCCGTGCGTCCAGCGCAGCATGCTCTGCGCGCGCCCGGAACCGGAGTCGCCCGGCGCGGTGCGGCTGGGCCTGGACCATCTGGGCCCGGACGTCGCGGCGGCGGCGCCGGCGCTGCTCGCCGAGCGGACGCGCGGCGGGGTGTTCCGGTCGGTGCCGGATCTCGTGCTTCGTGCGCGGCGCGCCGGCGTGTCGTGGCGGGCGCTCGCGGCGCTGCTGGTTGCAGGTTGCGCGGATGCGCTGCCCTGGCGCGCGGACTCCCGCGCGGTGGCGGGCGCGGCGCGCGCGTTCGTCGTAAGCTTCCCCGGAACGGAGCGAAGGGCGGCATGTCGCCTTTCCTGCCTCACACCATGATCGCCCACGATCCGAGGCCGGCCGCCCTTCGTTCCGCGTCGGGGAAGAGGAAGATGCAGGGGCCCGTTCACGCAAGGAGGTGTCCATGACGGATCGCGCGCTCACGTCGCGGCAGCAGGCCATCCTGGACTGGCTGCGGGACGAGATCGATCGGCGTGGGTTACCACCCACCATCCGCGAGATCGGCGAGGAGTTCGGCATCCGCTCCACGAAGGGCGTGGAGGATCACCTGGCGGCGCTGGAGCGGAAGGGCGCCATCCGGCGGGAGCGGGGGAAGTCGCGCGCCATCGAGATCACGGCGCGGCCGGATCTGCGCGGGGCGCGGCTGGTGCCGCTGCTCGGCCGCATCGCGGCCGGCGCCCCGGTGCTCGCCGTGGAGAACCGCGCGGACGAGTTCGTGCTGGACGAGTCGCTCACCGGTCCCGGGGACACGTTCCTGCTGCGCGTGCAGGGGGACTCCATGAAGAACGCCTCCATCCTGGACGGGGATCTGGTGATCGTCCGCTCGCAGGCGGAGGCGCGCACGGGAGACATCGTGGCGGCGCGGCTGGGGGAGGAGGCCACCGTGAAGCGCCTGGAGCGCACGGGAGGCGGCGTGCGGCTCGTGCCGGAGAACGAGGCGTACGAGCCCATCGTGCCGGACCCCACGGAGGACTTCCAGATTCTCGGCAAGGTGGTGGGCGTGTATCGTCGGCTGTGAGCCCACCGCTCGGAGCCAACCCCGGCCGGAGAGTCCCCATGAACGCCCTCCCGATCGCCGGCGCCCTCGCGGGGGCGCTGCTCGCCGTCGTTTCGTCCGCGCGCGCGGACGTGCAGACCCTGGTGCACGACATGATCGAGGCCCACGGCGGCTACGCCGCGTGGGCGACCGCGCCGTCGTGCACGTTCACGGACCGGTGGGAGGGCAGCGGCGGGTTCCGCACCGTGGTGGAGCAGGGCGCGCGGCGCGCGTACCTGGAAGCGGACGGCGGGAAGATCCGCGCCGCGTGGGACGGTGCGCAGTGCACCAGCGTGGGCTGGCCGGAGGACGCGGGGCCGCCGCGGTTCATGGCGCTCTTGAACTGGTACTTCCTGAACCTGCCGTGGGTGACGAAGGACCCGGGTGTGCACCTCGAGGAAGGGACGGGGACGCTGCAGAACGATCCCGTACCGTACGCCACGGTGCACATGACCTTCGACGAGGGCGTGGGCGACACCCCGGACGACTGGTACGAGCTGTACATCCACCCGGAGACGAAGCGTCTGGCCGCGTGCCGGTACGTGGTCACCTACCAGGCGCTCCTGCCCGAGGGCGTAACCTCCACCGCGCCGCACGTGCTGCGATACGACGAGTGGACCACGGTGGACGGGCTGGTGGTGCCCACGCGCTTCACGATCACGGAGGAGAACGGCGATCCCTACGCCGCGTGCACGATCACGGACTGGTCGTTCTCGCAGCCGTTCGATGCGGGGAAGCTGGACCTCGGGCCGGGGGCGGTGGTGGACCGGTCGGCGCCGTAGCGTTGTGCGGCCCGGGGGCGCGGCGGGGCCGGGTTGACGCGCGGGAGGTCGGGTCCTAACCTCCCTCGGCGTTCCTGCGGCACGGGTCCCCATCGTCTAGAGGCCTAGGACACCGCCCTTTCACGGCGGCAACACGGGTTCGAATCCCGTTGGGGATACCACACCACTTTCCGGGGCCCCCAAGTCCCGCAAGTCCGCAAGGAATGACGCAGTTAGCGGACTTCGAACTTCGCGGCTGCCGCCCTCGTTCCAGGTGACCCCCTCGGGGAAGAGGGCGGACTGGAAGACCCGGCGCTTCGCGTCCGGGAGTTGGCGCCACATCTTCGCAGGGTCCAGAAGGAGCCGCTCCGCGAAGGACAGCACGCTCTCGATGTCCACCTCGCGGTTCGACGCGTTCTTGAGGGCGATGCGGATGTCCGCGAGGTCGCGGTCCACCTCGTCGCGCAGTTCGGCGAACGCCACCACGCCCAGCGTGTTCCGGATCAGCTCCCGTCCCAGGTTCCGCCGCTGCTCGGCGAGCTCGTCGCGGCGGCGCTCCAGGCGCTTGCGCTCCTGGATCTCGTGGGCGTGGCGGTTCTCGTGCTCGCGCAGAAGGATCTCGCGGAAGAGCGCGAAGTACTCCGGCCGCATCCGGTAGGCGCTGAGCACCGCGAGGAAGCCATCCTCCACGAGGTGCGCCGCCACGGTGCTCGTGGCGCACCCGCGCCGGCGGCAGCGGTAGTACCGGTGGCGGCCCTCCTTGACCTCGGCGGTGAGGGGCGTGCCGCACAGCCCGCACTTCGTGAAGTGCTTCAGCGGGAACTCCTCGCGGATGCGCAGTCGCGGGCGCTTGACCGCGGACGGGCGGCGCCCGCCGAGGACGAGCTGCACGCGGTCGAAGGTCTCCTGCGAGATGAGGGCCTCCCAGTCACCGCGCGCCTCCACGCCGAACGAGGCGTTCACGATCCGGCCGCTGTAGACCGGGTTGCGGAGCATGGCCTGGAAAGTCTGACCCGAGACGGGGCGGCCCGCGCGCGTCCGGAGACCCTCGAGTTCGAGGTTCTTCAGGACGTCGGCCTGGCTGCAGCGGCCGTGGGCGAGCAGGTCGAACGCGCGGGCCACGTGCGGGGCGCGGTCGGGATCGACGAGCAGGGAGGGGCCGCCGCGGGGGCCCGTGGAGTACCCGATCGGGGCTTGGTGGATCCACCGCCCGCGCTCCAGGGCGGCGCGCATCCCGTCGCGCGTGCGCATGGCGCGGAGGTCGTTGTCCAGCTTGGCCTGCGCGGCGGCAATGGTCTCGGCGAACTGGCCCCAGGGCGTGGCGTCGGTCGGCTGGGTGGTGGAGCGCAGGGCGATCCCGAGGGATGCGAGGCGACCCTTGTAGACGTGGTGGTCGGTGGTGTCGCGGGCGAAGCGGTCGAAGCTGTAGACCACGAAGGCGTCGAGCGTGCGCCGGTTCTTGGAGCAGAAGTCCAGGGCGCGCTTGAACTCGGTCCGGTCCGCGGTCTTCGCGGACTCGCCACGCTCCTCGAAGACCTCGACGACATCGTAGCCCTCCCGGGCGCAGAACTCCTCGCAGCGGTCACGCTGGGTCGCGAGAGAGAGGTTCTGGACCTGGTCCGCGGTCGAGACCCGGAGGTAGAGGACGGCGCCCTTCACGGGTCAGCGCTCCGCGTGGAGGTCGAGGATCAGGTGGGCGAGCGTCACCAGTGCGTCCCTCGCGTAGGCCAGGTCTTCGTCCGAGGCCGGGCAGCCGGGGCCGAGGAGCTGGCGGCAGTCGGCCAGGGAGAGGCCGGTTGCGCGGCCTGCTCCACAAGGCGTGCCCGGCTCGGCCATGGACGCTCGGACGGCTGGCGGAAGCGAGCGCTTTGACGGCGGCACCGATCGATGGCGCGGCCTCCCGTGCTGTGAGCTAGAAGCCGGGGGCTCACAGGTGGAAGACCCAGAACCATGGGGCTCCGCCGGCAAGTGCCGGACCGTGGCCACGGGGCCCGGCGCGGTCGGAGGAAGCGGCGCGGGGGTGGCACTCGGAGGGGGGCCACGCCGAAGTGGTACGTTGGCGGCACGCTGAGGTCCGCCGACCGCGGATGCGGGTACGCCCGAGCGTAGCGGCGGAGAGCCATCGACCAGGAGGGAGAACGATGGAGCGTCAAGCGCACGTGGGTGCGGCGACACCGGAGGAGGAACGGCTCCTTCGGGCGATCGCAGCGTGCAAGGACCAACTTCTCCAACTGACGCCCGGCTTCCCCGAGGCGGCCGCAAAGGCCCGGGCCCGTCTGAAGCCCCTCGCCGCGGAGGAGTTGCAGAGGTACTTCTCGGACCGCGCGAGCCTACCCAAGAAGCGCGTCCGAGCTGTGGAGCGGTCCCTGGCGCACAACACGAAGCTCGCACGGGCGTTCGCGCGTACCTGGACGTTGCCGCTCTACGAGATGGACTGGATCTACCACCCCGACACGTTGTTCGAGAGTCCGTTCTCGCGCACTTGCTGGATCGAGGGCATTGCGGCTGCCGTGTACGAGTGGGATGGAATTCCGCCGCCCGTCGTGGTCCTCGAGGTCGACATCCGCTACCCACTCCCTGCGCTGAAGCGCGTGATCGGCGAGCGTCTGCAGCGCGGGCAGCGCGAGTGGAGGGCGCGGGGAGGGGAGACGTGGCCGAAGCTGAGGGACGAAGCAAAGAAGCTGCGGCACGCCCTTGCTGCGCACCTGTGGAAGGGCAAGAAGACCAACGGGAAGATCGCAGAGGAACTGGTCGTCTCAAAGGACCACGTCCCCGCGCTGCGGCGTGAGTGCCGACGCCTCGTCGAGGAGAAGGCCTATCGGACCCTCGCCCCTTACACCCTCCCAGAGTGGATCGATGGGAAACGTCGGTCGCTCCAGCATCTGCCACTCCACGTGTCGAAGTGCGTCGCCCTGGTGAACGAGGCTGACCGTCGGCAGCCTAGGGGGCGGTCGGGCGGCCGCAAAGGTGAGCGGGGACCCACCACGTGACTTCACACCCCTGAGAATCCTCAACGCGGCAGATCCTCAGCTCCTCGGGAGCACCCACCCGCGCATAGCGTCCACTCGTCGGTGCGGGTCGCACCGCGGGAGGTTAGGGACGTGCGCGGAACGGGGTGGGAGCAAAACTACGGAACCGGACCCGGGTCGAGGCTGACTCCAGAGGAGGAGTCCGCGACAATCGAGAAACTCTCGGAACTGGCAGGTGGAGCGCCCGCGACGCCGCCGGACCCCGAGTCTCCGAAGGCCCTGCGGCGAAGGCGCGTTCGGGCCTATGTGACGGCCACTGGGCGCGTCGCGGCCCAGGCGATCTCGTCGCCGCGGTTTGCGCAGATCCCAGAGTGGCTCGTCCTTCGGATCGTGCATCTGATCGCGCGCGGTGAGCGGTCAGCGGCGTGCTTGCTTCTCGTGGTGGCCCTGGACTGGAACTGGAAGCGCCCGAAGGTTCTCTCGTACCGCTCCGCGACTCGCCTCGCCGCAATCCTCGACACGACGCCGCGCACCGTGCACACCCTCCTCAGCAAGGTGGAGGAGATGGGAATCCTCCGCCGCGCGTCCGAGGGGGACGTACAGACGCTCTCGACGCGGTGCCGGCTGCCCAGTCGGCAGAGCCCCGTGTGGATCCTGCGCGACTTCGACGCCTGGGGACCGATGGAGCAGGCGGACGGGTACGTCGAGAGGATCAACGCGAGCGATCCGCCGCGGGAGCGTTGCGAGTGAGGGCGCGTGCCCGAGGCCCCTGGAGCGCCCGTTCACTAACTGGCGCGAGGCCGGGCAATTCGTGTCGTGGAGGCGAGCCACCCGGCTTGGTGGAGGCGACCGGCGCTCCCTGCCAGGGAGCCGGGGCCCCCGCGGTGGCCGAAGTGCTTGGGAACTTGCGATACGCGGCTCCCAACATACAAGGAACCGACGGAGGGGAACTGACCTTGTCGGTTTTCCTGAACTCTTGTGATGGACACTTGTCTCTTCCACCTGCCGCGGACTCACCGGAAACAGACCGAGGGCCTTCCGCTCGCCGTCGCTCGCGACTCTCGGGAACAGACGGGCGGCCTGACGGCCGGGCTTCGAGGGCCGGCTCGTGCGGCGCCGGCGGCCCCAAGGGACGCGAGGTCCGCCGATGACGAACCTTGGACGCCGGGTGCCGCGCTTCCTGGACGCACTCCCGAGCTACCTGGGCGGGAAGCGACGGCTGCTCGGGCGCATTGCACGTGCACTTCCACCGCCGGGCCAGGCGCCCGTGCTGGTCGACGCCTTCGCGGGCGGAGCGGCAGTCAGCCTGTGGTCCAAGTGGCGAGGTCACCAGGTAGTGGCCAACGACGTTGCGGAGCGCGCGGCCATCATCGGCCGAGCGCTCGTCGAGAATGACAAGGTCCGGCTTGCGTGTGAGGACCTCACTCGCGTCTTTGCGGAGCGACCCGAGGGGAGACCTGGGTTCATCGAAGAGACGTTCGGCGGACACGTTGTTCCGGGACGTCACGCCACGTTCCTGGATGCCTTGATGGCGGAGGCCGATCGCAGGGCTGGCCCGAAGCGCGCGCTCCTGCAGTTGCTGGCCATGCGCTACGTGCTGAGCCTTCGGCCGCTTGGCAACTTCGGCGCTCGGTCGGTGATTGAGCAGCTGGAGCGCGCCAACTGGGAGGACGTGAATCCCTCCGTGCTCCGCGACTCCTTCACGCGCCGGATCCAAGCACACCCCCGGAGGCTTGCCGAGGACCTCCGTCAGAAGATCAACCGGGGTGTGTTCTCGAACGGACTGCCGAGCGAGGTGAGGCAGGGCGACGTGTTCACGTTCCTCGAAGGTGTCGAGGGCGACGTCGTCTACCTTGATCCGCCCTATGGCGGAACGCAGGCCTACGAGACTGCGTTACGGCCCCTGGACTCGATCCTAGCAGGGCGTGTCGTGGACACGAAGCCGAGCGTATTCAGCGGCCGTCACGGGTCAGAGGCGCTCGACGAACTGATCGCCGCGTGCTCGCGGATGCCACGACTCGTCCTGTCGTACGGCAATGCCGCGATGACACCCGAGGACGTGGAGACCATTGTGAAGCGGCACCGGTCGGACGTGCGCATGGAGGTCATCGCGTACGCCCACCTTGCCGCCGTCGCGAGCGCGGAGACGAAGGCGCGCAACGTGGAGATCCTCATCGCCGCCGGGAGGGCGAAGTGATGCCGAAAGAATCGGGCCTGAAGATCCGTGAGCTGGCCGCCGACCGACTGGACCCGAACCCATGGAACCCCAACCGCGTGTCGGAGCCGATGTTCGCGAAGCTCCGTGCGTACGTGGAGCGCGAGGGACTGGTGGAGCCGCTCGTTGTGCGGCCGAAGGGCGAGCGCTTCGAGATCCTGGGCGGCTTCCACCGCTGGAAGATAGCCCGGGAGCTGGGCTGGAAGTCCGTGCCCTGCGTGGTGGTCGACCTGGACGACCGCCGCGCGAAGATCCTGTCCATCAACCTGAACGAGCTCAAGGGCGAGCCGGTCCCGAGTCTCATGGCCGAACTGATCCACGATCTCAGCCACGACGTCTCGCTCGACGACCTCGTGACGCAGCTTCCCTACGACCTCGCGGACCTGCGCGACCTTACGCAACTCCTTCAGGTTCCCGACGGGCTCGAACTGCAGCTAGAGGCGGAGGCGAAGGCCGTGGAGGAGGAGCGCATGCAGGTCATGACGTTCCCGCTGTCGCGGGAGCAGTACGAGATCGTGGACGGCGCACTCATGGAGGCGAAGAAGACGGTAGGCTCGTCTCGCAGCGGGGCATTGACACACATCGCCCTGGAGTTTCTCCGAGCTGTCCGCGGAGAGAGGACGAGAGCGTGACCGAGGTCCAGTGGCTCGCGACGCGAGGTACGTCGCCCCTCGCGGGCGGGATGCAGGGCGGTGTAGGGGCCCGCCGGTGCTCGGGTCAGTGCCGACCCGCAGGTGGGTTGCGGGCCAAAGGGGTTTTGACGCACCCGACGGACCGTGGTAGTAGGCCGGGATGGCGCTGCTGCAGACCGTTCGACAGAGGGTCGCCGAGTCGGCTCTGGACTTCGCGCTTAATGCCGTCTGGACGGCTCTTTTTGGGCTCTGCGGGGCGATCGCGGTACTCCTCCTCCGGTGGGCAGGGCAGTTGACGCTCCCGGCTGCGACGTACCACGCCGTGATCGGCGCGGCAATCGCGCTGGCTTTCGTGGTGGTCAGTACGGCCTGGGTGGTGGTCTACAGACGCAGGAGGCCGGGCGTCATCGAACGCATGCAAGGTAGGCCGGGGCTGCTGGACTTCGTTGCGGACGGGCACGCAGCGATGTTCGAGCTCGCCGGCGACCTGAGGAACCTGCATACGGACGTGCTGGCGATCGGGGATGTCCTTCGACGAGGGACGAAGGCGGCGCAACGGGTGAACGCTTCGCCCATGTCCTCGAAGCACGCGGTCATAGCGCGGGATAATGCGCGACGAGTCGCGAGAGGGATCACAGGGCGCTGCGCCAAGATGGCGCTCCATGCGTCGCGCTACGCGAAGAACGTGGACGTGTTTCTTGCGGGCATAGGGGGGTGGGTGCAGTGGGCGAGAGCCGAGGGACAGTTGTCCGCCGTGTCGGCGTTGCGAAACCCCCTAGAACAGTTGCTCGAATCGACGTCGGGACAGGTCGAGAGTCTACGCAGCTTCAGGGAGACGGTGGAAGGCAGCAGGAAGCTCAGCGCGGACCTGGACAGCGCGTGCCAGGGACTGATTGGTATCCTCGAGGGCATCGAGGAGAAGATGGTGAGGCAAGTCGAAACCTATCGGGCTGTGCTTGCTGCGTTCGAGTCCGATGGGAGTGGCCGTTCGTGAAATACGACCGCGCGACCGAGCGCTCACTCCACTCTGGTTGCGCGTGCTTGTACGACGGAGCGGGGTGGTGGACGTCGGCCGCACGGGTCCTTCCTGGCACTTTTCACTGCGGGGCCTACGCGCGAGATCCCGCTAGCGACAGGGGGCGCGGGTGAGTTGACAGACCAGACCACGCTTCCGGGATTCCCTGAGCACGAGGAGCGCATGTCGATCAGCGCCTACGCGCGGTCACGCCGCGACCGCGGGCTTCCGGGCGGGTCCCGATGGGGCGTCCAGAAGGCGATCCGCGACGGCCGGATCATGACCAATCCGGACGGGACTGTGAGCCCCGAGCAGGCGGACGCGGCCTGGGGGCGGAACACGTCGCAGGCCAAGCAGCGGGACGCGGCCCCGGCGTCCTACCAGGAGGCCCGGGCGATCCGGGAGGCGCTCAACGCCCGGCTGACCCGGCTGGACTACGAGGAGCGGCTCAAGCAGCTCGTCCCGGCCACGGAAGTGCGCCGGGAGGCCTTCGAGACGGGGAGGACCTTCCGGGACCGCATGCTGGCCATCCCTGCGCGCGTGGCGGCCTCCCTGGCGGCGGAGTCGGACGTGAAGCGGGTGGAGGCGCGGCTCACCGGGGAGATCCGGCGGGCGCTGGAGGAGTTGGCGGCGGAATGAACTTGGCGAGCGGGATCTACCGGGCGGGGTTCCGGGCCGGGCTCGCCCCGGACCCGGAGCTGACGGTGAGCGCGTGGGCGGACGCCCACCGGGTCCTGCCCCAGCAGGCGAGCGCGGAGCCGGGGGCGTGGCGGACCGACCGCACCCCGTACCTCCGGGAGATCATGGACTCGCTCTCGGCGTCGGACGCGGTGGAGACCGTCGTCTTCATGAAGGGCGCCCAGCTCGGCGGCACGGAGGCCGGGAACAACTGGCTCGGGTACATCATCCACCACGCCCCGGGTCCGGCGCTCTTCGTGCAGCCGACGGTCGAGATGGCGAAGCGAACCTCGAAGCAGCGCATCGGGCCGATGATCGAGGCCTGCCCGGCCCTGGCCGAACGCGTGAACCCGGCGCGGTCGCGGGACGCCGGGAATACGCTCCTCGCGAAGGAGTTCCCCGGCGGGATCCTCGTGATGACCGGGGCGAACTCGGCGGTCGGGCTCAGGTCGATGCCGGCGCGGTACCTCTTCCTGGATGAGGTGGACGGCTACGAGGCGGACGTGGACGGCGAGGGCGACCCCGTGGAGCTCGCGGTGAAGCGGACCGCGACCTACGCGCGGAACCGAAAGGTCTTCATCGTCTCGACGCCCACGATCCGCGGCGTCTCACGCATCGAGGCGGCGTGGGAGCGGAGCGACCAGCGCTACTACCAGGTCCCATGTCCGCACTGCGACGCGATGGCGCCGATCCTCTGGCGGAACCTGCGCTGGGACGAGGGGCGGCCGGAGACGGCGTGCCTCTACTGCGAGGAGTGCGGGGGCGAGATCGCGGAGCGGCACAAGGAGGCGATGTTGGCGGCCGGCGCGTGGGTGCCCACGCAGGAGTCCGAAGTCCGGGGCTATCACCTCTCGTCCCTGTACTCGCCGCTGGGCTGGTACTCCTGGGCCCAGGCCGCGGCCGACTTCCTGGAAGCAAAGCGGATCGGCCCCGAGGGGCTGAAGACCTGGACGAACACCGTGCTCGGCGAGACCTGGGAGGAGCAGGGGGACGCGGTCGAGGACGACCTCCTCATCGCGCGGCGGGAGCAGTACCCAGCCGAGGTGCCGGCGGCGGCGCTGGTGCTGACGGCGGGGATCGACGTCCAGGACGACCGCCTGGAGATGGAGGTCGTGGGCTGGGGAAAGGGCGAGGAGTCGTGGGGGATCGAATACCGCACGCTCTGGGGCGACCCCGGGCGGGGCTTGGTCTGGCAGGAGTTGGACCAGGCACTCGCGCGGATCTACCGGCACGAGAGCGGGCATCAGCTCCGGGTGGTGGCGGCGTGCATCGACTCGGGGCACGCGACTCAGCAGGTCTACGAACACGTCCTGCGCCGTCGTGCGGGCGGCCTCCACGCGGTCAAGGGGGTCGCGGGATCTGGCCGGCCGATCGTCTCGGCGCCGTCGAAGCACAAGACCGGGAATCTGAAGCGGCCGGTCCCGGTGTTCCTCGTGGGCGTGGACGAGGCGAAGGGACTCGTCTACTCGAGGCTTCGGCTCCGCGAACCGGGGCCCGGGTACTGCCACTTCCCGATCGGTGAGGGATACGACGTCGAGTACTTCGCGCAGTTAACGGCCGAGAAGTGCGTGACGCGCTACACGCGAGGATTCCCGCGGCGGGAGTGGGTCAAGGTCCGGGCACGGAACGAGGCCCTCGACTGCCGCGTCTACGCCCTGTCAGCCGTCTACATCCTGCGACCGGCATGGGATCTACTTGACCTGCGCCTTCGGGTGACGGTTGCCGGCGCCGGAGGCGCGGCCAGCCCCAAGTGCATCCCGCGACCGGCCCGGCGCGGGCCCTACGCGACCCGCTGGCGCAACAGCTGGTAGCCCGGAGCATAGGGCGGAGCGACGAACTGCCGTAAAGCGTTGTGCCGAAGCGTCTTATGGGAGGCTCTGGCCCCTTCTTCATCTAGCGACGAGTCCACAGATTGACATGCTGTGTTCGATAGCCTAACCTCCGGGAGTGGAGGTGACCAATGCCGGGGCGACGAACTCACATGGCGGTCGGCCTGACTGGCGGCGTGCTCGCAGCCGGGGCTGCGGTAAGGAGGACCGCCTCCAAACGCGAGATGCTGTTGGAGGCGCTTGGCGGCGCGGTGGGAGGGGCGGCCGGATCGCTGATGCCCGATCGCATCGACCCGCCCGGCCACTACGCTCATCGGTCATTCGGTCATGCCGTCCTACCTGCGCTGCTGTTCGCTCGCGTCGTTGCTCCAATCCTGCCGAGGGTCCAGGGGGCGCTTCGCGCCGAGGCAGCGCGACAGGCTCAACTGTCGCATCAAGCGAACAGCTGCGCTGAGGCGCGCGATCACGCCGTCGCAGCTGACCTGTGCCACCTGCTCAACGGCATCATTGTCGGGGCGCTCGCCGGCTACGCCTCCCATTTGGTGCTCGATGCGTCCACTCCGATGGGACTTCCCCTTCTCAAGTGAGGCCCGCCTTGCGACAGGCCGCCACTGTCACGCCCGCAGAACTCGGGGATCGCCTGCGGGCGTCGCGCGAGATGCGCGGGTATACCCAAGCAGAAGTCGCCGCACAGCTGGCCGTCTCCAGATCGACGGTCGCGCAGATGGAACTCGGAAACCGGGCCGTGACGAGCATCGAGCTGCAGCGGCTGGCGGACATCTACGGAAGAGACGTCCGGCACTTCCTCGCGCCCGCATTTCGCGCCGAGGACGCGTTGTCCATCCTCTTTCGAGCAGACCCCGGGGCGCTTGAGCATGTGGAAACGCGCGACCGGATCACCGAGGCGATGAGACTGGCGCGGTCTCTGTCGGATCTTGAGCGACTGCTGGAGGTCCAAAGAGACCACGGCTCTCTCCCGACGTACCAGCAGCCGGCGATGCGAAGCCGATGGGACGCCGTCCAGCAAGGCCAAGCGCTTGCGGAAGACGAACGGCGGCGGCTGGGGCTGGGAATCGCGCCACTGCCAGACGCCGAGGAGTTGTTGGAGGAGCAGGGCATCCGCACGGCCTCCGTAACGCTGCCGTCCGACGTGTCCGGCATGACTCTGCGTGATCCCGACATCGGAGCATGCATAGTGGTCAACCAGGGCCATGGCTTCCATCGGCGCAGGTTCTCCTTCATGCACGAGTACGAGCACGTCCTCGCGGATCACTCTGTGGCTGGCGTGGTCAGCCGCTCATCTCAGCGCGACGACCTGCTTGAGGTCCGGGCTAACTCGTTCGCCGCGTGCGTTCTGATGCCCGAGGAGGGAGTGCGTCGATTCGTGGCAACTCTTGGAAAGGGAGGACCGAGCCGAGGGCAGGCGCGCGTGTTCGACGAAGAGGCTTCGCTATCCGTGGAAGGACGGGCGACCTCGGGTAGCCAGGATCTGCAACTCTACGATGTCGCGCGACTGGCTGATCATTATGGGGTCAGCCGGATTGCCGCTCTGTACAGACTGCACAACCTCAGGCTCCTGTCAGCGCAACGACTGGAAGAAATGAAGGCGCAAGAGGAGTCCGGGCGGGGCCGCGAGCTCGCACGTGCGCTGGGGCTTCCAGCCCGAGAGAGCGAGCAGGACGAACGTCAGCGGGATGGGTTCAGTCGGCGCCTTTTGGTTCTTGCTCTGGAAGCACATCGCCTCGGGATGATCACTCGCGCGAAGTGCATCGAGTTGGCAAAGGCTGCGATGCCGCGGGCGGACGTCGTCCAGCTCTTGGCGGATAGTGGCATTGGTGTGGCGGATCTCGACACTCTGGTACCGGACGAGGGTCGATGACGAGCGGAAGGCGTGTGCTCCTTGTCGATGCGAGCGTTCTCATCAACCTGCTCCATGTCGACCTCGTGTCCGAGATCGCGTCGATTGCCAAGTACGTGCTCACGGTGCCAGCGGAAGCGGCGGAGGAAGTGACCGTGCCCGAGCAGGCTGCGAAGCTCAACTCGCTGGCGGAGGCTGGGGCAGTCACGATCCTCCCCGCAATCAGCTCAACGTCTTGCCTGTCCACCTTTGCCGAGCTGCGAGCCGTGATGGGGAGGGGCGAAGCCGCGTGTTTGGCCCTCGCGAGCGAGGGGGATGCTGTTGTCGCATGCGACGAACGGGGTGTATTCCGGCGGGAGGCGACCAGACGGCTCGGTCCAGGGAGGCTAGCGACGACACCTGGTCTGATGATCATGGCCATCGAGGGCGGCCACCTGACGGTGGAGCGGGCGGACGAGGCAAAGCGCATCCTCGAGAGATGTCGCTTCAAGATGGACTTCGAGACGTTTCAGGGCGCGCTCGGTGATGAGCGGAGGTCTGAGTGACCGTGAGAGTCTTCGACGACAAGAGCCGAGAGCACTTGGGGCCCAAGGGGGGCGGAGAGCCGCACTTTACGTACTTGGACCGGTCAGCGAGGCCGGAGGCCGGTCGAATCCGTGAGCTCCTGGAGGAGTGGGTTCGCCGGGTGTCTAGCAGCGAGCGCGTGCGGCTCTCCGTGGGGCTGCGATCACGCGACGATCGTGAGTTCCTCTCGGCCTTCACGGAGCTCTACGCGAACGAGCTGCTACTGCGGCTCGGGTATCGACTCGGCGCACACCCGCGTGTGCCGTCTCGGCGGCGCCGCCCGGATTTCTTGGCAGAGATGGCGAGTAGCCAATTCTACCTTGAGGCGACGGCGGTGTCGGATTCGTCCGCGGAGGAGTGGGCGAGCGAGCGGGTCCAGAGACTCGTCATCGACGCATTGAATGAGCACGTGGTGTCGCCGAACTTCTTCCTACACGTGAGAGTCGTCGGCGTCGCGACGTCGCCGCCGCCTGGCCGAAAGCTGGCGCGGGAGTTGTCTGCGTGGCTAGACACGCTTGACGCGGATGCGCTAGTTCAACTGCCAAGCGCCGGCATGGCCGCGATGCCCAAGCACACACTGACCGCGCGTGGGATGCGGCTGGAGTGCGTCGCAGTGCCGAAACGTCCGGATCGACGAGGCAAGGCGGGAGTGCGCCCGGTTGGTTCGACGTTCGCTGGGGTCCGGGTCTCGCGGACGTATCAGTCGATTCGCGACGCGATCGAGAAGAAGGCCACTCGGTACGGGCCTCTTGACAAGCCCTACGTGATCTTCGTGAACGTGGATGCGTTGGGGCTCGATCAAGAGGACGTCTTCGACGCGCTTCTCGGGGGCTCCGTATACCGCTTCCCCCTTGGAGGCGGGCCGGGGACCTTCGGCCGGAATCGGGACGGTGCGTGGATCGGGCCATCTGGTGCGAAGAACACACGAGTGAGTGGCGTTCTCGTCGCTGGGTCGCTTGATCCGTGGAGCATGTGCGCGCGCCGAGTGATTCTCGTTCAGAATCCATTTGCCCGGCGGCCGCTTACCGGGCGAATCGCCGAGCTGTCCGGATGGGCACCGTCCTCAGGTCAGTTGGTGCCGTGCGACGGACTGAGGGCTGAGCAACAGCTCGGGCTGCCTTCGGGTTGGCCGTTCGCGAACTGAGCGCGTGCGTTCGCTGCGGCAGTTTGAGAGGAGCGGGGCGAGGCCAGGCGGCGTGAGGCTCGGTAGGCCAGGAAAGGAGCAATGTCGTGGGAGCCAGAGGCAAGGGAGCGCAAACGAGGCACGATCGGAAGGTGGAGGAGAGGGCCTCCTCGCTTAGAGAGCGAGGTTTCAGGGTTCAAGCGGACCTCCCAGGACACGTCCGACCGCCGACGTTGGCCGGGCATAGGCCGGACATCTTCGCGCGGCGGGGCGGGGAGCTGGTCGTGGAGGAGATTGAGACGCCTTCGACCCTAAGGGCGGACAGGGCCCAGCAGGAGGCTCTGCGAAGGTCAACCGAGGAGCTCGGCGGCCGCTTCGCCGTGAGGCTTGCGAGGCCATAGCCGGAGGCGGCGTGGCGCAATCGGCCAGGTAAGGGAGTAGGTCGAGGCAAGTGGAGGGAACGTGTCCAGACGAACGGGGATGAGCGACAGGCACTCAGGCTCAAACGCGCGACGTCAACGTCCGGACCGGTGCCGCGCTTCGTGGTTGCGACTCAGGCACCCCCTGTGAGCGCGACGGAGATCACAGAGCGACTTCCCTGCGTCGGCGAACTCGTCCAGGTCCGCTCGCGCCGCTGGCTGGTTGAGGACGTGATGCCTGCGACTACCCCCGGTCACGCCTCCCGCGTCCGCCTCGCCTGCGCGGACGACGACGCCCAGGGCCAGACCCTCGAAGTCTACTGGGAGTGCGAGCTCGACCGCCGGACTCTCAAGCAGGAGGCCTGGGCCGACCTCGCCGCACGCGGCTTCGACCAGCCGCGCCACTTCGCCGCATTCCTGCACACGCTCCGCTGGAATTGCGTCACCGCCACGGACCCCAAGCTCTTCCAGGCGCCCTTCCGCGCCGGCATCAAGATCGACGCCTACCAGATGGAGCCGCTCCGGAAGGCCTTGCTCATCCCGCGCGTGAACCTGTTCATCGCGGACGACACCGGGCTCGGCAAGACCATCGAGGCCGGGCTGATCGCGCGGGAGCTGCTCCTCCGGAAGCGCGCGAAGACCATCGTGGTCGCGGCGCCGCCGTCCGTTCTGGAGCAGTGGAAGGCGGAGCTGGAGGAGCGCTTCGGGCTCCTCTTCGAGATCCTGGACCGGTCGTACGTGGCGAGGATGCGGCGCGAGCGGGGGTTCGGGGTGAACCCGTGGAGCACGCACAGCCGGTTCCTCGTGTCCCACAACCTCCTCATCGACCCGGCCTACGCGGACCCCATGCGTGCCTGGCTCGGGGACCTGCAGCCCGGGAGCCTGCTCATCCTCGACGAGGCGCACCACGCGGCGCCGTCCAGCGGCGGGCGGTACGGGATCGAGACCAAGTTCACGCAGGCCGTCCGGGACCTGGGCGGGCGCTTCGAGCACCGGCTCTTCCTGTCGGCCACGCCGCACAACGGCCACTCGAACAGCTTCTCCACGCTCCTGGAACTCCTCGACCCGTACCGGTTCACCCGGGGGGTGAAGGTCCGGGGGAAGAAGACGCTGGAGAACGTGATGGTCCGGCGGCTCAAGGAGGACATCCGCGAGGTCCAGGGCGGTTTCCCGAAGCGCTCCGTCGTGCGGCTCGAAGTGGACGGCCTCCCGGAGGACGCGCCCGAGCTGACCCTTTCGCGCCTCCTGGACGAGTACCGCACCGCCCGCGAGGAGCGCTTCGCGACCACCTCGCGCCGTGCGCAGACGGCGGCCGGACTGCTCGTCGTGGGCCTCCAGCAGCGGCTCCTGTCGTCCATCGAGGCCTTCGCGCGGAGCCTGAAAGTCCACCGGAAAACGGTGCAACGGCAATGGGATAGAGGCTCTGGTGCGACCGGGGATCCGAAGGCGCCGCTCGCCGACGAGGCCACCCTCTTCGCGACCACTCCCGACGCGGACGACGACCGCGCGACCTGGGAGTCCGAGCAGCTCGAAGCCGACGAGGACGCCCAGGTGGAGGCAGTCACGGCGGCCGCCGAGGCCGACGCCGCCCGCGACCCGGCCTCCGAAGCCCTGTGGCGCCGCGAACAGGACCTCCTCGATCGCATGGAGCGGATCGCCGAGGACGCCCGCTACGTCCCGGACGCGAAGACCCGCCACCTCCTGGACTGGATCCGCCAGAACCTCTGCCCGGGCCTGCCTCCCTTCGGCCAAGCCCCGGCCGGGCCGCCGCCGAAGTGGAACAACCGCCGCGTCCTCATCTTCACGGAGAACCGCGAGGGGACGAAGCGCTACCTCCGCGCCATCCTCGAGCAGGCCATCGAGGGCACGGACCGCGCGGACGACCGGATCCAGGTCATCGACGGCCTCACCAGCAGCCGCGACCGCAAGGAGATCCAGCGCCGCTTCAACACGGACCCCGCAACCGATCCCCTGCGCATTCTCCTGGCCACGGACGCCGCGCGCGAGGGCCTCAACTTCCAGGCGCACTGCGCGGACCTCTTCCACTTCGACCTGCCGTGGAACCCCGGGCGGATCGAGCAGCGGAACGGCCGCATCGACCGGAAGCTCCAACCTGCCGAGGAGGTCCGATGCCACTACTTCGTGCTCCCGCAGCGTGTCGAGGACCGCGTGCTGGAGATCCTCGTGAGGAAGACCGAGGTCATCAAGCGGGAGCTGGGCAGCCTCTCTAAGGTCATCGACGACGAGATCGAGCGGAAGCTCAGCGGCGGCATCCGGCACCGGGACGTCGACCGCCTCGCCACGGAGATGGAGGCTGCGGACCTGGACGCCGCCCGCAAGGCCACCACGCAGGAAGAGCTGGAAGGCGCCCGCGAACGGCAGGACGACCTGCGCGGACAGATCGAGCGGTGCCGCACGCTCCTCGAAGCGTCCCGCGACTGGACCGGCTTCGACCCCGAGCCCTTCCGGGACGCGCTCTCGTGCTCCCTGGAGCTGCTCGGCAGCGATCCACTGGCGGAGTCCCGCGACGAGCACGGCAACCCGGTCTGGACCTTCCCGCCGCTCGATCGGCGCGCGGAGGCCGACGCCAGCTGGGCCGCCACCCTGGACACGCTCCGCACGCCCCGGCGCCCCACCCAGAAGCTGGCCGAGTGGCGCCGCGAGGCCCCCATCCGCCCGGTGATCTTCAAGGATGCCGGAGTGCTCACCGAGGACACCGTCCACCTGCACCTGGAGCAGCGCGTGGCGCAGCGGCTCCTGGCGCGGTTCCGCGCGCAGGGGTTCGTCTACCACGACTTGTCGCGCGCGTGCCTGGCGCAGGCCGCGGACTCGATCCCTCGCGTCATCCTCCTCGGACGGCTTTCCCTCTACGGGCGCGGCGCCGAGCGGCTCCACGAGCAGGTCATCTCGCTCGCGGCGCGGTGGATCGAGCCGTCGCAGCGAACCGGCCCGCTGAAAGCCTACGCGCGCGACGCCGAGGGCAAGACGCTCGAACTCCTGAACACCACGCTGCGCGGCGCCGGCGGTCGCGTCCCCGGAGCGGCGATCCAGAAGAAGCTGCTCGCTTCGGCGCCGCGCGACATCGAGGACCTGCTGCCGCAGCTCGAGCCGCGTGCGGAGGAGCTGGCGGCGGTCGCCAGGGAGCGTCTGCTGGACCGCGGCGCGCGGGAGTCCCAGGACCTCGCCGGGATCCTGACGCAGCAGCGCCAGCGGGTGCTGGAAGAGTTGCAGAAGCACGAGGGCCCCGAGCAGCTCCACCTGGACTTCGACCAAGAGGAGCTGCGTCAGCTTCAGGCGGACATCCGTTCTTGGCGTGGGCGCCTCACCCAGTTTGACCAGGACCTGGAGCGCGAGCCGCAGCGGATCCGGGAGTTCTACGAGGTGCATGCCACGCGCGTGGAGCCCGTGGGCCTCGTGTACCTCTGGCCGGAGACGAACTGAGCGCCATGGCGAAGCTGGATCCGGAGATCCTCGCGCACCTGGAGTGGCTGGGCTTTGTGCGGCCCTCCGGGCTCGTCGTCTCCGCACCCGCTCTGGTCCGAGCGGGCGCCATCTTGGACCGGCGAGACGCCGAGGGGCAGCGTCGCCTCCGCGAGTGCGTGGAGGAGCGGACTTTCGACCCGAGCGAGGGCCCGGCTCCGTACTTGCCGGACTTCCGCCGGTTCGCCGAGACCGTCCTGGACTGGAACTTCGCGCCGCGCGACTACGCGGGGACCGCGGAGAGCCCCATCCCACCGGAACTCGAGGAGCGTCTGCCGGACTACGGTCTCACGCTGCGCGCGGACTTCGCCGTCCGCGAGCGCGATCCGAAGGACGGCGCCGCGCCCTGGCAGCTCCTCGTGCAGGTGGTTGATCCAGGCGCGGACTTCGACGACGCGCGCCGCGACGGCGGCCGCTTCGAAGTGTCCGCGCACAGCGCGCTGGAACGCCTCCTGCGGCACACCGGCGTGCCCGCGGGCCTCCTGTTCAACGGGCGCGCCATCCGCCTCCTGTCGGCGCCGGGGAAGGAGAGCTCCGGGTGGCTGGACTTCCGGGTCGAGGACATGCTGCAGGCCGCGGGGCGCCCCATCTCCACGGCCTTGCGCCTCCTGCTCCGGCAGCCGCGACTCCTGACGCTGCCGCGCGCCGAGCGCCTGGCGGCGCTCCTGGAGGACAGCCGCAAGTTCCAGAACGAGGTGAGCGAACGCCTCGCGGAGCAGGTCCTGCACGCGCTCTACGAACTCCTCCGCGGCTTCCAGGCGGCCCACGATGCTTCAAATGGGGAGCTGCTTCGCGGGCCCCTGGCCGACGAGCCAGACGAGGTGTATCGCGGCCTCCTCACGGTGATCCTGCGCATGGTGTTCCTCCTGTACGCGGAAGAGCGGGACATGCTCCCCAAGGACGAGGTGTTCGTGCGGCACTACTCCCTGGCCGCCCTGCACGAGCGCCTGCGCGACGAAGCCGCGCTCTTCCCCGACACGATGGAGCTGCGCCTGGGCGCCTGGGTGCAGCTTCTCGTCCTTTTCCGCATGATCCATGACGGGGCCGAGGCCGGGCCGATGAGGCTGCCGCGCCGGTATGGCGTCCTCTTCGATCCGGACGGCTTCCCGTTCCTGGAAGGCCGCACGGGCGGCGGAACGCGACAGGTCGGCGAGCGGATCGAACCTCCGCGCGTCCCAGACGGGACGATCTACCGCGCGCTGGAGAAGCTGCTCGTGCTGGATGGGGAGCGGATCTCCTATCGCGCGCTGGACGTGGAGCAGATCGGCTCCGTGTACGAGACGATGATGGGCTTCCGTCTGGAGACGGCACGCGGCCGGTCGGTCGCGGTGAAGGCGGGGAAGAAGTCCGGCGCGCCCACGGCAATCGACCTCGAAGCACTCCTCGCGCAGCCCGCCGACCAACGCGACAAGTGGATCGCCGACCGAGCCGACAGGAAGCTCACGGACACGGTGCGCCGGGCTGTCCGGGAGGCGGCGACCCTTGAGGATCTGCACGCGGCACTCGCGGCGGTCGTGGATGTGGCGGCCACGCCGGATCTCGTGCCGAGAAACGCCATGGTGCTGCAGCCCAGCGAGGAGCGGCGGCGGTCGGGATCGCACTACACCCCGCGGGCGCTCACGGAGCCAATCGTCCGGAAGACCCTGGAGCCGATCCTCGTCCGGCTGCGCGGCGCGGACGGCCGCCCGCCGCGACCGGAGCAGATCCTGGATCTGAAGGTCTGCGATCCGGCGATGGGATCCGGCGCCTTCCTCGTGGAAGCCTGCCGCCAGCTCGGCGACGCGCTGGTGGAGGCATGGCAGGTCCACGGCGGAAGGCCGGCGGTCCCGCCTGACGAGAGCGAGTGGATCCTGGCGCGCCGACTCGTGGCGCAGCGGTGCCTCTACGGCGTGGACCGGAATCCGATCGCCGTGGACCTGGCGAAGGTGTCCCTCTGGCTCGTGACCCTGGCGCGGGACCATGCGCTGACGTTCGTGGACCACGCGCTGCGGCACGGAGACTCCCTCGTGGGGCTCTCGCGGAAGCAGATCGAGGCGATGCACTGGATCCCGAAGGGGGCGGTGCTCCGGGGCTTCGGCGTGCGCGAGCGCCTCGACCGCGTGCTGGAGCTGCGCCGCCAGATCCGCGAGGCGGGCGACGACGTGCCGGACCGGCGCCTGCGGGACCTGTGGGACGAGGCGAACTTCGAGGCGAGCGCGGTGCGGCTCTTCGGGGACCTGACCCTGGCCGCGTTCTTCGAGGGGGACAAGCCGAAGGACCGCGAGGGGGTCCTGATCGGGTACAGCGAGGAGGCGCGGAAGGGCGCGGCGGAGCGTCACCGGGGGCGGTTGGCTGATTGGCGTCGTGCCGACCCGCCGCTCGCCCCGTTCCACTGGGAGATCGAGTTCCCGGAGACCTTCGGGCGAGAGAACCCGGGGTTCGACGCGATCGTGGGGAACCCGCCCTTCGCCGGGAAGAACTCCGTGGCGGCCGGCAACGTCGAGCACTACCCCGACTGGCTGAAGGAGATTCACGAGGAGAGCCACGGCAACGCGGACCTCGTGGCTCACTTTTTCCGCCGAGCGTTCACCGTGCTACGCGATGGCGGCGCGCTAGGACTGATCGCGACGAACACGATTGCCCAGGGGGACACGCGCTCGACGGGACTCCGGTGGACCTGCCAGCACGGCGGCGAGATCTTCGACGTCACGAAGCGGCTCAAGTGGCCGGGCATAGCCGCGGTGGTCGTGAGCGTTCTCCACATCGCCAAGGGCGAGTGGTCCGGCAAGAGAGCGCTGGATGGGCGGGAGGTGGAGCGCATCACGGCCTTCCTGTTCCACCGCGGAGGGAGTGACGACCCGGCGCGGCTCGCCGCGAACGCGGGCCAGAGCTTCCAGGGGAGCATCGTCCTGGGCATGGGCTTCACGTTCGACGACACGGACACGAAGGGCGTGGCCACGTCCTTGGCGGAGATGCGGCGGCTGATCGCGCAGGACTCGCGGAATCAGGAGGTCATCTTCCCGTACATCGGGGGAGAGGAAGTCAACACCAGTCCGACGCATGCCCACGATCGGCATGTGATCAACTTCGGCGAACGCGATGAGGATGAGTGCTGGAAGCGATGGCCAGACCTGATGGCTGTTGTGGAAGCAAGGGTCCGGCCGGTCCGTGCAGCTGACAACCGCGAGTCGTATCGACGGCATTGGTGGCAGTTCGCGGAGAAGCGAGGCGAACTGCAGCGCGCAGCGGCAAACATGGAGAGGGTCTTGGTCGTCTCTCGCGTGGGGCAGCACGCGTGCTTCGCCTTCCTGCCCGCCGGGTCGGTCTTCTCCGAGCAACTCATCGTCTTCCCGTTCGACACCCACGCCGCCTTCTGCGCCCTCCAGTCCCGCCCCCACGAGATCTGGGCGCGCTTCTTCGGCTCGTCGATGAAGGACGACCTCCGCTACACGCCCTCGGACTGCTTCGAGACCTTCCCCTTCCCCGAGGGCTGGAGCACGCGCGCCTCCCTTGAGGAGGTGGGCAAGACGTATTACGAGTTCCGGGCAGCGCTCATGGTTCGGAACGACGAGGGCCTCACCAAGACCTACAACCGCTTCCACGATCCCGACGAGCGAGCGCCTGAGATCCTGAAGCTCCGGGAGCTCCACGAGGCGATGGATCGCGCCGTCCTGGGCGCCTACGGCTGGTCCGACATTCCCACGGCGTGCGAGTTCCTCCTCGACTACGAGATCGACGAGGGGGAGTGGGGGAACCGGAAGAAGCCCTGGCGGTATCGGTGGCCCGACGAGGTCCGGGACGAGGTGCTCGCCCGGCTGCTGGAGCTGAATGCCGAGCGTGCGCGGGAGGAGGCGCGCTCGGGGGCCGCGGCGGGTCGCGGCAAAGGGCGGCGGAGCAGGAAGGACGCCGGTGGAAAGCACGCGGCGGATCTGTTTTCATGACCGCGCTCCGAGGACCCTGGGCGGCGGATCCGCTCCGCAGCCGCGGGGACAAGCGAGCAGGGAGGTCGGTTCGTGGAGCCCGGTAGCGTTCGCCTCGCATCCCCGCGGTCCGGCCGCGGCGCGCCGCCCGACGCGTGCGCCGTCCGCGACCGTCTCGTGGAGGCGCTCCGGCTCGACCTGATTGGGCCGTCCGCGGACGACGAGCTGGCCGAGGAGCAGTTGCCGGGGCGGACGCGACCGTCGAAGTGGTACCTGTCCGGGTTCCTCGCGCCGGTGGCGGCGCCGCCCGATTCCAAGGCGGACCCCGACGAGGATGACGACCTCGAGGAAGTGCCGGCGGACGCGGGCCTCCCGGAGGAGAGCACCGAGGACCGCAAGGCGGCGAAGAAGAGCTACTTCCCGTCGTCCATGGGACTGAGCTTCTTCGTGCCGGCGGAGACGGGCGCCCTCGACGTCCTGGTCCGATGGGGGGAGTACGCGTACGAGGGAGGCGGCGCCGCGGAGCCCGATCCCCACGCGGCGGATCCGTCGGACGAGGACGCCTCGGCCGGGAAGCACGGCCCCGTCTGGCAGCGGCGCCCGCGCGAGGCGTTCGTGTCCGTGCGGCTCGGAAGCGCCGAGGCGGTCCGCGACCCGGAGGTCGTCCCGCGGTCCGGGGGACTCCACCTCCACGTCGTCGAGCGGAAGGTCGAGGGCGATGCCGCGGCGCATGTGCCGAGCGGGACGCGATCGGTCTCGATCTTCCTCGTGAACCGGCGTCCACCCCTGGAGGAACGGTCCGACGAGGCGTTTGTCTTCCAGGCGGAACTCGTCGTGCGGTGCGCCGAGGGCTTCGTGCCGCGCCCGGACCTGCGAGGGACGGCGACGGCGGAGTGGGACGAATCCGTGGCGGACCTCCACTACGCCGACTCCCCTGAGTACGCCACCGGGCACGGCGTGTCGGCCGATTGGACGCTGGTCGATGACGGGTGCCACGAGCTGTGCTCGACGTGGATCCCCCAGGCCGACGTGGAGAAGACCGCGACCTCCGAGATCCCCGACGTCGAGCTTGGCATGGACGCGCTTGCGGAGCTTTCGGATGGGGCGGCGGCAGTCGCGGCACTGAAGCCGCTCGCGGAGAAGTACCGGGACTGGATACGGAGTCCAAAGCGCGGCGTGGCCGCGCTCCCCGATCGGCATCGCGGCACCGCGCAGCAGCTCCTGACGTTGGCGGAGAGCGCGGCCACCCGGATCGAGCGCGGGGTCGCCGTGCTCGCGAGCGACCCGGAAGCGCTGGACTCGTTCCGGATGGCCAACCGCGCCGTGGCGCACGCGATGCGCCGCCGGCGGCACTCACAAGGCCTCCCCGAGGAGGCGCCGCGGTGGCGGGCGTTCCAACTCGCGTTCATCCTGCTCAACCTGCCGGGACTGGCGGACCCTGCGGAACCGAGCCGCGAGATCGTGGACCTCCTCTTCTTCCCGACCGGCGGCGGCAAGACCGAGGCCTACCTGGGCCTGGCCGCGTTCGCGATGGTGCTCCGGCGCCTGCGCCATCCCGGCAGCGACGGCTTGGGCGGCGCCGGGGTCAGCGTGATCATGCGGTACACGCTGCGGCTGCTCACGCTGGACCAGCTCTCGCGCGCGGCGGGGCTCGTGTGCGCGCTCGAACTCGAGCGGGAGAAGGACCCGAAGCGGTTCGGCGCGTGGCCGTTCGAGATCGGCCTGTGGGTGGGGAAGGCGGCGACGCCGAACGTGCTCGGGCGCAAGGGCGACACCCGCCCGGACTCGGCGCGCGCGAAAGTCCGGCAGTACAAGGCCAACCCACGGGGGCGCCCGTCGCCGATTCCCCTGGAGAACTGTCCGTGGTGCGGCACGCGCTTCGATCAGGACTCGTTCAGTCTCCAACCCGACTCGGACAAACCCCGTGAGCTTTGGATCATCTGCGCGAACCCAGACTGCGAGTTCGTGGGGGACCGTCACCTGCCGATCGTTGCGGTGGATGAGCCCCTGTACCGACGACTCCCCGCATTCCTGATCGCCACAGTGGACAAGTTCGCCTCGCTCCCGTGGGTGGGACCGTCCGGCGTGCTCCTCGGAGGCGCGGACCGGTGCGACGCGACGGGCTTCTACGGTCCGGCGGAGCCGCGCATGGGGCGACGCCTGGAAGCGCCGCTGGCGCCCCCGGATCTCGTCATCCAGGACGAACTCCACCTGATCGCCGGGCCGCTCGGGACGATGGCGGGCCTCTACGAGACCGCGATCGAAGCGCTTTGCGTCCGCGAGATCGACGGCCGCAAGGTCCGACCGAAGGTCGTGGCGTCCACTGCCACCGTACGCCGCGCGCAGGACCAAGTGCAGGCACTCTTCGCACGCCCGCTCACGCAGATCTTCCCGCCGCCGGGTCCGGATCGTCGCGACTCGTTCTTCGCCACGACCCGGCCCGCGGCCGAGGTGCGGGCGCGCCTGTACGTGGGCATCGCGGCGCAGGGGCGCAACCCGAAGGTGGTCCTGGCGCGATCCTGGCTCGCCCTGATGGGCGCGGCGGAGCGGGCGTACCGCGACGCAGGCGGGCACAAGAACGAGGCGAACCCGGCCGACCCCTACATGACCGTTCTCGCGTACTTCAACAGCCTCCGCGAACTCGGCGGCAGCCGGCGGCTCCTCGAAGAGGAGGTTCGCCACCGCCTGCGGAGCTATAGCCGCCGGCGACGGGTAGGGGAGGCCGAGGGGCTCTTCCGGGACCGCAAGACGTTCTCCGAGGTTCTTGAGCTGACGTCGCGCGTCCCGACGGACAAGGTGGCCGAGGCCCGGCGCCGGCTGGAGGCTCCCTTCCACGACGCGCAGCGTGTGGACTGCGCCATCGCCACGAACATGATCTCCGTCGGTCTGGATATCCAGCGGCTGGGGTTGATGACGGTCCTCGGGCAGCCCAAGACGCACGCGGAGTACATCCAGGCGACGAGCCGCGTGGGCCGCGACGACGCCCGCCCCGGGCTCGTGGCCACGATCCTGAACGTCCACAAGCCGCGGGACCGGTCGCACTACGAGAGGTTCCGGCACTACCACGAGACGTTCTACCGGTCCGTGGAAGTGGGGAGCGTGACGCCCTTCTCGGCGCGAGCGCTGGATCGGGGCTTCTCCGGCGCGCTCGTGGCGCTCGCACGGCACCTGGAGCCGGACCTGTCGCCGCCAGAGGGCGTCGAGCGGATTCCCGAAGTCGGCATGCGCATCAGACAGAGGTTGCTGGACGCCTTTCTGGACCGCGTTCGCCACCAGCCCATCACGGATGAGGCCGAGGTGGACGAGCGGCTCCGAAGCGTTCAGAACCGTGTCGTGGACCTTCTGGACTCCTGGCGAAAGGTCTTCGATGACTACTCGGGCAGCGGCGTGCCCATGCAGTACCAGACGCACGAGCTGAAGGAAGGCCGGCGGCCGCTGCTGCGCGAGATGCTGGACCGGGATTTCGAGACGGAGCACCACCGGAAGTTCCGGGCGAACCGGTCCCTGCGGGACGTGGAGCCGAGTGTGAACCTGTTCCTGAAGGATCTCGGCGGTCGTGATGTGGAGGACGGTGGATGAGCGTGCAGGCACACGGGCAGGTTCGGCGCAGCCAAGTCATCACGACCTGGGGGCCGGGTGCACTCCTCGACCTCCCTCGGCACGCCGGGATCGTGGGCGGCCTGGAGACGTGGCCCAGGGTCGGCGATCTGGTTCCGATCGACGAACCGCGCCTTGCGTGGAAGCTGGAGCTGATGACGGGCGTCAACATGCCGGGCCTGTACCTGCCGCCGCCCGACGCGAACGATCCGCGCGAGACGAAGAAGGGCATCGGCGTGTGGCGCTTTCCCGAGTGGTTCGTGGTCCAGGAACCGCGGGACGCCCAGGAGGAGAAGAACCGCGCACGGCGACTCGTCCACCGGAAGCACCTGGACAAGGGGAAGTTCGAGGGGCGGCCAGTGGTGGCCACGCGCTTCGTCCGCGCCTGTCCGCGGGGGCACGTGGATGACATCGACTGGTACGGATTCGTCCATGGGCCAGGGAGCACCTGCAAGCGTCCGTTGTGGCTCGAGGAGCGGGGGACGACCGGCGACCTCGGTGAGCAGGTGGTGCGCTGCGAGTGCGGGGTGACTCGCGGCATGCACGAAGCGTCGGACCTTGCGATTGGGGCGCTGGGACCCTGCCGGGGAAAGCGCCCATGGCTTGGCCTCGGCGCGGACGAGCCCTGCGGCCAGCCGAGCCGTCTGCTGATCCGGACTGCGGCCAACGCGTACTTCCCGCAGGTCGTCAGCGTCCTCTCGCTGCCTGACCGCGGCTCGGCCGTGCAGGCTGTCGTGAAGGAGCTCTGGGACGACCTCCAGGTGGTGGACACGCCCGAAGAGCTCGCGCTGATGAAGAAGAAGGTCCGCGTGGCCCAGAAGCTGGAACCCTTCGAAGACGAGGAGGTTCTGGCCGCCATCCGCACGGCGAAACGCGGCCGCGACGTGGAGCGCCCGCTGAAGCAGGTCGAGCTGGAGGCCCTGCTGGCCGCAAGGGAGGGCTTCGGGGACGATGTGCCGGTCGATCCCGACTTCCACGCGCGTCGCCTGCCGGACGCCACGTGGCGGCGGTCCGATAGGACAGCCGGGATCGAGCGCGTGGTGCAGCTCCACCGGCTCCGGGAGGTGTTGGCGCTGGCCGGATTCACTCGATTCGAGGCCGTGACGCCGGACATCCACGGCGAGTACGAGACCGACGTCGAGCGGGCCGAGTTGGCGGTCGAGCCGCGGTGGTTCCCTGCCGTCGAGAACCGGGGGGAGGGGATCTTCCTCCAGCTGCGGGCCGACGCCATTGCGGAGTGGCTGGACCGCCCGGGCGTGAAGCGCCGCCTTGACCTTCTCGCCGCCGGCCACGACCGGTGGCGGGCGGACCGCAAGAGCAAGCGCCTGTTTCCCGGCGGGCCATACGTCCTCCTCCACACCCTCTCGCACCTCCTGATCCAGTCCCTGGCGATGCGCTGCGGCTACCCCGGCAGCTCCATCCGCGAGCGGATCTTCGCGGAGGAGACCGCGCAGGGCTTCGGCCTGCTGCTCTACACGGGCAGCCCGGACGCGGACGGGACACTCGGCGGCCTGGTCCAGGAGGCACGGCACATCGAGGCTCACCTGGCCAACGCGCTGCGCGTGGCGGGCCTGTGCTCGAACGACCCGGTCTGCGCGCAGCACGCTCCCGGGGCGAGCATGGAGGCCAGGTGGCTGCACGGGGCCGCCTGTCACGGGTGCACGCTCGTGGCGGAAACGTCGTGCGAGATGCGGAACGACTACCTGGACCGCGCGCTCGTCGTCCCGGTCCTGGGCGTGTCGGACGCGGCATTCTTCGGGGGTGCCGCATGACCGAAGCCCTATTTGAGGTCCCCGGGTACCTGCGGCGTCGCCTCGTGGGTGCGCTCGAATCGGGCCTCCTGAACGGGATCTCGGCGGAGGCGTTGCGGTCCGTGCTCGGCGTCCAGGAGGACGCCGGGAAGGTGGAGGTCCTTCTGAAGGGACTGGATCGTCTCGGCATTTCCGGTGTGGCGGCAGCCGCGTGGATCCGGACCGTAGAGGAAGCCGACGCGCGCGTGGCGCGACCCGATCTCGTCTGGTCCGGTCCGGAGGTCCCCGGGCTCCACGCGAGAGACACCCGGCGGGTCTACGAGGAACTCCTGGGGGGCGCGGAGCGATCGATCTGGGCGAGCACGTTCGCCTACTTCGACGGGCCCAGGGCGTTCGATGTGCTCGCCCGCCGCATGGACGCCCGGCCTGCCCTTCGTGTGACCCTGCTGATCAACATCCAGCGGCGGTGCGGCGACGGCGGTGGAGCCGAGGAATTGGTGCGGCGTTTCGCGGACCGCTTCTGGGGTACTGACTGGCCGGGATCAGCACGCCCAAGCGTCTACTACGATCCGCGTGCCTTGGCACCGGACGGACCGGATGGCGTCCTGCACGCAAAGGCAGTGGTGGCAGATGAGGAGACGGTTCTTGTGACGTCGGCAAACCTGACCGAGGCCGCGCTGGATCGGAACGTCGAAATTGGACTGCTGGTTCGCGACCCTCGCCTGGCGGCCGCGGTCTCGGGGCACTTCCGAGGACTGATTGCACGTGGCCTACTGTGTCCACTTCCGGGACAGTAACGTAGGGTCGTCACGCGACCGATCGGCGCCCGCAGGAGACGGAAGGAGGGCTCACGGAGGGACGTCGAGCCCAAGTCAAGGGCCATCGCGGGGAGTGAGGGGGTTTCGACGACGCAGCGACGGCTTTGCAGCCGACAGGTGCCGGTTCGGCCTCCAGCGCGCACCCGCAGGGGCGGAAGGGTAGCGAGGACAAGACGGCACGGAGGCGTTGAACCGAATGCCGGTCGACTATCGCGTGACAAGCCTCAAGATCGAGAACTTCCGCGGTGTTCGCAGCGGATGCTTGGCGCTTCCGCCGTTCGCGGCGACCTATCTTATTGGCTCAAACAACGCAGGCAAGTCCACCTTCGTGTACGCGCTAGCCCTCAGTATGAGGGGCGGCGGTACACACCTGTTCGTACCGGAGCGTTTCGACTTCTTCTGTGGAAGGGACGGGGCGCATGCGCGGACGTTTAACGTGGAGCTCCAGTTCGACGCGGCCACTGAGACGCAGTATCCGACTGTTCAAGGTGTGAGCAAGCCGATTCCCGTCCACGGGCTGAGAGTTGAGGGAAGGACAGACAGGAACGGAAAGCACAGCCACCAGCATGTGCTCTTCAAGGACGACGGTGAGAGCATTCTCTACTCGTCCCGGACGCAACTAAGCAAGTCCGACAAAGTCGCGTTTGAGGGGCACGGCCTCGGTTTCCGTCCTCACTATGCGCGGATGGAGGACATCCGCGAGCATCTTCCAGAGGTCTGGCTTCTCACACCAGACAATCTGCACAAGTCGCTGTACGAGTGGAAGACAGGACCGCTCCGTCGGTTGTCAACGATGCTCAGTAGGCGCCTTCTAGAGGCGGAATGGGTCATGGAGTGGCGGGGCGAGAAGCGCGCAATGCCCGCGACGCTGCGGACGACGCATGAGTTCTTTCGGGATACTGTTGTCGCCTTCCCGTTCTGGAAGGAAGATCTCAAGCCAAGGCTCGAGGCGGCGTTGGGAACCTACATCGGGCGCCAAGCCGGAGTCGCTCTACGGCCGGATCTGCAGTCCCTCGAGGAGTGGCTGATTCAGCAGCTGCAAACAGCCTTCGCAGCAGACGCGGGTGGACCGCTTACCCCGCTCGACCGAATGGGGCAGGGCTGGCAGAGTCTCGTGCGAATTGCCGCTCTCGAGGTGATGTGTCAGTATCCAGATGAAGTACGCGAAAAGGTCGTGTT
Source organism: uncultured Gemmatimonadota bacterium (assembly GCA_964571855.1). Lineage (GTDB taxonomy): Bacteria > ARS69 > ARS69 > ARS69 > ARS69 > CAYYFX01. The sequence goes on along the minus strand of CAZNDO010000002.1, from coordinate 586,793 downwards.
GTTGTTCGAGGAGCCAGAGACTTACCTCCATCCACACCTGCGGCGGAAGCTGCGGTGTGTGCTGGACACGCTCGCAGCCAAAGGATGGACCGTGGTGTGCGCGACCCACGCACCGGAGTTTGTGAGCTTCACGGTCCCTCGTTCGGTGGTCCGCCTTTGGCGGAAGGACGACGAGGTCATTGCAGGGGTCGTCGATACTGCAGCTGTTAGCCACGCCGCGCGGTTTCAGGAGAAGCTGGATGAGCACGGGAATCACGAGATGCTGTTTGGCAATCGCGCCATTCTGTGCGAGGGGAAGGACGACGAGTACGCTGCCAAAGCGTATCTGAGGAAGTCACATGTGGACGTGGACGGGCGAAGTGTCACCGTTCTCGAGGTCGGCGGGATTCAAAACCTACCGGAGTATGCCCGCATGGCGAGGGAGCTGAAGATCCCGTGGTGCGCGATCACGGACGAGGATGCCGAGCCACGCGGGGCGATCAAGCCCGCCACGAAGGCCGTTCGCGAGAAGCTGGCGACCCTAGCTGGAGTTGGAGACTGCCTCCTAGTCTGGCCCGAGAGCCTGGAAGCAAGTCTCCGGGTGCCCGGCGGGACGAAGGCCCTCCCCTCATGGCAGGCACAGCACCTCGAGGCCCTAGACCTCGACGCTCTCAAGAAGGCATACCCAGGATTCGCCAAGGTAGGTGCAAGCCTGAAGGAGTGGATCGAGACGTGATGTGCGCCCTGAGGTGAGATGACCTCCGGGCGGGAACGAGCCCCGCCTCTGTCCAGCGTCATCAGACGATGGCCCCAGGCCGGGGCGTGCCGGTGTTCGGGGGAGGTGTCTGCTTGTCTGTCCGTGTCGTGCGCTACATGCCGCTGGCCCGGGTGCAGGAGTTCTTCGAGGACGGCAGCCTGTTCCTCTCATCGTTCGAGCGGTTCCGGCAACATCCCGATGAACGGCGGCGAGACCCGCTCGAAGGGCATGTGAACGTCCGGATCCAGCAGGGCAACGCGGACGGGGTCGTGCTCGGAGTGAGTGCCCAGCCGACGTATGTCCTCTGTGCCAGCCTCGCGGAGTCAGGGGTGTCGCACTCGAAGTTCGGCGGTGCGGGGATTGTGATAGAAGACGCCGCGGCGTTCTTGCGTGCCGTGGCACCGAGCGTACCGACGTGCCAAGTAGCATATCATGGTCCGTGCGTCTATCGGGAGGACAACAGGATCGACCGTTGTGATCCTAGTCCATTCGTGGGCCCAGACCAGTTCGAAGACCCCGCCTTGGAGTGGCCACGATACTACAACGCTTTGGTGTGGAGGCACGCGACGTACGCGTTGTTCGTGAAGCGGATGACATTTGCGGAGGAACGGGAGTATCGCTTCTTGTGGATGTGCGAGAGATCGTCAGGAGCGGCGGTCGTGATCCAGTGTCCGGAGGCAAGGACGTTGTGCAGCGTCTGGGAGGGACAGTAGCAACGAGCGCGCGGCGCAGTGGAGCGGCAGTCAGCGCGAGCGGGATTGCCGAGTGCGAGTCGCAGTCGCGCTACCGCGTGGCGGCGGTAGGCATTGCGGGGGGCGTTCACACGTCCTCGGGCACCTAGCGGGGCAGCGTCCAAAAGGGCGAGTCGGAGGAACTCGCGCGGCGTGATCTCGAAGTCGTACCGGGCCCGGGGCCAACCACGTCCTGACGGTCCGGTTCGACCTCGGCGGTGCAAGGGCCGAGGCTTGGACAATGGGGGATCCCGGGCCGCCTCGTGGATGCGGCGGCGGCAGATCTCAGGGGTTTCGGAGAGGATGGCGCTCATCTGCCGGCAGTGCTGGCCGCCCAGTTCGGCTCTGGCCTGCGTCTGACACCGCAGGTGGCGGGTGCGGGACGACGACCCGCGCGCGCCGTGCGGGCCGAGACCAACACCCGTCCGCGCGCCCGATCTCGTGGAGCCCCGCGGGTTCCGCGGCTTGAACGCCGCATGCCGGCGTCCGGGATCAAGCGCCGCAACCCTTTCGGACAAATCTAGAGAGTGCCAATGTGATGAGGCTCCCCACTTGCTCGCGCCTCGCCCAACCTCGATAGTTCGATGGCCACGAGAGCGAATGCGACGGCCCGACGCTGATAGCGCCACGCCAGGTGGACCGCGAGAGTGTCGTCGAGCCTGTGGAAGAGCGCATTGCGGAGTCGATAGGAATGGTACAGGGCTATGGCGGCGCGGTCTGCCACCGTCGTCGCTGCATCGAAGTCTGCTGTCTCCTGAATCGTCATGCGGTTGACCGTGGGCGACAGGTGGAATGCCGCGTACGCTCCGTCTCTAGCTGCGAATAATGTGCCAAGCGCCGTGTTGGAGACTAACCGGCAACAGCGGCCATGGAGTGTCAACCCCACGCCACCTTGCCACCGCTCAAGGCTGCTCTCTAGGACCATCAGCAGGTCTGCAAGAGCTCGCACGCGATGCAGCCGGGCAGCAGCGTTGCTCGGGTCACGTGCCTGCGACATCAGACGGTGCAGGGCGCCCAGAAAGACCGCGGCATCAGCCACGCGGGATTCAAGGAACAGCACGAGGGCATCTAGCGTAGTGGCCGAAAGCGTGACCCCCGTCGCACAAGTGAAGTCAGCACCGAAGCAGGTGTGAAGCCAAGCCACCAGGGGTTCGATGAGAATCTGTCGCGCGAAGCCTCCACCTGTACGAATCCTGGACTCACCCCGACCGTCGCGGCGGTCGGCTTCGCCCGCCTCGGTGATGAACTGAACTGCGCGGTCGAAGTCGCCCGAGACGAAGTAGCAAAGGCCCGTATTGAAGAGCGGCGCACCGCGGTGGACGGGCTTCGGAAGCGCCCTGTCGGCTGCTAGCACGTCCTTCTGGAGAAGAAGCCAAACATTGGCGGCGCGGAGTCCGAGTCCATGCTGGTGCGCGAACTGCACGAAGACCGTGTGGGGACCGAACAGCTCGTCGTCCGATTCATGCCACCGCCCGGCCACTCTTAGCCGAAGATTGGATCGGACGGCCGCAATGACACCTGCTTCGTGCGTCACGATACGTGTCAGGATGTCGCGACGCTCGACAAGGTCCCGTGGATCCGTTGTCCCTTTCAGCAGGTATGGAGCCGAGGTGGCGGACGAAGTCAAGACGCCCGGCACCTGCGGCGATCCCCGTCGCCGACGCATCGGGAGAGTCTGTGGCCTACCCTTTCGGAGCTCCGACCACCGTGGAGCGCGGCAGCGACAGTGGAGTGAAGGTGGACGCACTTCGGCCGGCGTGCGGAGCCCCAGGAGGCTTCCGTCATCGAAGCAACTCCGGATCGCCTTGAGAGGAGACGCCGGCGGGCTCCGCGGCCTCGTGGACGAAGAGAGACCTCCTGGATCACTTGCATCCCTGGACCTCCACGTGAGGGTCCTCTATCATGCACCCGGCGCTGTCGGCAAGCGGAATCCCGGCGGAGGAGGACGAGAATGGAAGGGCCTGAGATCTTGGCCAGGGGCGGGGTCCCTGAGGCGTGCGCAATTTGCGGCGGGCCGGCTGAGGTGCTTGATCCGGACGCGCCGCCGCCGACGCTGCGCCTGTCCAGATATCTGCGCTTTCGCCCGCCCGGCACCGGCGGCTTTGGCGCGGATTCGGCCGAGGGAGCCGGGGCCACCAGGCGCCGGGCGGGCTGCGTGAAGCGTGGGGTCTCTCAGGATGCGCAGTGTCTCTTGGTGTCCGGCCAGGGTCCTGCTTCCGAGCAGGTGCGGCACTCGCGCCAGTACCGAATCACCCCGGGATTCCCGGGGAGCCTCGCGGGGAGTGCGCAGGCGGTGGAGGTGATCAGGGCGCACGAGCCCAGCCCTGGAGCCAGAGGGAAGTCAGCGGGCGCCGACACGTATGGCAGGCCCGTCCTCATAGGGTTCTGGGGTCCCTCTCTAGGCGTGGCTGACGCTCCCGTTCAGTTCCGTTGGGAAGGTTGTCACCAGGTGCCGCCTCACGAGTGGAGCGCGGGCTTCCGCCGCGGCTCGACTCGGACGCGAACGCCAGCCGCTCTGCGGCGAGCCTCTGTGAGATGTCAGCAACGACGCGCTCCCTGTCCGTGATCTGCGCGCTAACCGTGTCGGATTCCTGAAGGAGGGCATCCAGTCGTCTGCGCTCCGCCTCGGCTGCGGCGCGTTGGGCTGAGATGCGCGCGGCGCGCCGGGCAATCGCATCTTGCATCTTGCTGCGCATGGCGAGTGCCTCAGCAAGATTGCGACCACCAACGGTGCCGGACTCAATCTCTCTCTTGAGCCGCGCGAGGCCCTGCTCCTCCTCGGCCTGTTGCCGCTCGTCGACCGCGACATCAGCAGCGGACAGGCCGCGCTGTCGTTCGGTCTCGATGAGGCGCCGAGTCAAGTCGTCGTGCCTGACGGAGAGCGCGGCGAGTTCACTCTCGGCGGAGCGAGACACGTCGGTGAGTTGGTCGATCGTCCCCGTATGGGCGGCGATGGCGGCGCTCCGCTCCCGCGCGCGGAAGTCCTGCTCCCGGATAGCCTGGTAGGTGTTCAAGCACCAATCCTCGAACCGAAGTGGCTTAAATGGAGACGAGCCGGTAGAACGCTCCATGGAGCGTAGGTACTTGTCAAATGCGCCGCGCCGATACTGAGAATAGAGATCCTGGAGCTGCTCGTTGAAGTAGATCCGTACACCGCGAGGCTGAAACAGCTTCAGAATGACAAGCGCGAGGAACAGGAAGAGAAGGAAGGCACGAATGGCGAGCTCAGCTGTGCCATAGGCGGGGTCGGCCATCAAGCGTTGAAGCACCACGCCGCGAGTCTGGAGACCATCGCCAAGGAACGCGACACCATGAATAGAGGCCAGAGCGTCTGTGCTTAGACTGTCGTAGGCGGCAGCGGTACTGTCGCGCTCGGACCTGGCGAGGAGAAGGGACATGTCAAGCGCCATCAGCTGCGCCTCAAGCGTCTCCAGGGCGGGACCTCGCCCGTAGCGTCCAGAAGGACCAACTCCTGCGACCTCGGCTATCTGGAGGTCGCGAAGTTCGCGCTGGCGCGAGTCAAGAGCGGCCAGACGACTGTTGAGTGGGGCGAGGACCTCCTGTCGCCGGGCCGCGACCTGGCGCCTATTGGTCTCGGCGATGTAGGACGACACGTCTTTGTGGAAGACGATCTGTGCGAGAAATGGGGCGGAAATCGTTAGCGACGCTACCACAATAACAAGACGCGTAGCGATCCCAGCCCACTGTCGGAGACGATGTCTGTCGGACCATGGACGCTCAGTCACTGGTACGCGCTCGAAGAGCGGCGGGGCGGTATCTAGTGTGACCAGGGAGGCGTCGACAACCCAGACGAGGAGAAAGACAGATGCACCGGAAAACGAAGCGGCGAGGAGGCTTGCCGTGCCGGTACCGAAGAAGGAGCCGAGATACGCCCACGAAACGCCCTCGGCCATGGCCATGGTGAAGACGATGAGGCGAGCGCAGGCGATCCAGAAGCTGGCCGAAGGCGTGCAAAGCCTGTGACCGTACGGTGTGAGGAGGAGGCGTGAGAGGAGACGTGGCGGAGTAGTGCGAGCGACGGGTGACATAGGATTCCCGAGGCACAGGGGACAGCAAGAAGGTGGAACGAAAGCGATTGTAGTGACGGCGACGCGACGGCGTCAAGGGACTGCACGCGCGACGGGTGCGGGCCGTGGTCGTGGACAAGGTAGCGAGAGCTCGGCGGGAGGTTGCGGAGTCGCTGCCGCCTCCACGCGCCTCCCGCGTCGTCATGCGGCCTCCGCAAACCCCAGAGACCGACGAGCGAGTCCATCCACCCGTTCGCCGACCTCGAACGTGGCGTGCCGTGGGAACTAGGCGATTGTGGAGGGGGGTAGGCGTGGCCTGGTCGAATACGGGGGAACGGGCCGCTGACCTCGGGCGTGAGCAGTCGGATCGATGAACCAACGAGGCTGCGCATTCCGGGAGGGATGCATGCTGCGGAGTGTGCTGGCGACCGGCGGGACGCAGAGGCGGTCCGGAGAGGTCCGGCGCCCGCGCCTCTCTTGTGGACCGCCAGCTTTGCGATTGCTGCGGTGCCGTCCGGAAGGGCTCCTCGGGAGGACGCGAGCGATTGCGGGTCCGTCGGCGGTGCTCGGTCCGCCATCGCTGACGCTGCTCAGGGGTGAGGGCTGGTTACGAACTGTCGTTGAACTCCGGCATGGCGCATTGTCGCAACGGACGTCGTCGTCACGGCGGCACGGTTCCCACGTGGGGCTCGTTCCGGTCGATGAGTCGCGTAGGCCTCGGCGATGCCGGGACGTCTCGCTCCTCCTGGCCGAGACGGAGGCGAGCGCCGAGTTGGTGCTGCGGGCGCCGCTCGGCCGGCTGCGGCCGGTGGGGGAGGAAGTGGGAAGGTGGTTCAAGGAGCTTGGACCGCTGGAGGCGGGGGAGGTGGCGGGGTCCGAGATCGTCGGCTGGGCGTCGGCCCGCGCAGGCGGGAGCGATCGTGCTGAGGCCGTGTATCGTGACTGCACTCTGGGCCAAACGACGCAGTGGTCGAGCCTGCCGCGTGCGGGTTGGCTGAGGTCTATGATGTTTGGGTCCGACCGCCGAGCGGGGCCGGCGTACTCGTCCGGACTCGTGGCGGGCTGTGTGTGACTCGCGTCACGACGCGTTCCGCTACGCCGAGGTCGAGCGCGGCTGAGTCGCCCATCAAGTGGGTCGCTGTGGCGCCGGCAGATACGCCACAGCGAGTACGCTCCGGCTCCTAGCCGGGACGTTCCTCGGGATGGACTCGGTCTCCGTGGCATCGGTGGATCTCCTGACCGTCGACGACCGCGGCTGGCTCGGGGATGGTGAACGCCGGGTCTGGCGCGTGCGGACTAGGCATGCTGCGGTCCGGCGCGCGCTCGTCGAGGAGGCTCAGCCATCCAGCGGGGGAGCGGCCTCGATCGAGCTTGTGCTGGCCTTCGACGAATTGACCCGGGAGCTGCTCTTTGCGAGCACGGAACCGCGTCCGGTCTGGGTCCTTCCCGCGCCGGGAGTCGGTCCTGCTGAGGGCATCCGCGGTCGCGCCGAGGGGTTCTGCGAGCGCTCCGAGCCTCTCGGCGCACGGCGGCCTCGAATGACGATCCCTCGGGTGCTGGGAGAGGTGTGGGGGCGCTGTGGACTGGATCCCCAGGTCGCGGGGCTCGTCGTCCTGCGGCCGCGATCGATGCCGTGCAAGTGGCCGCCGCCGGAGGTCGACGGCGGGCCAAACTGTGATCCTGCCATCTACTGGATCTGTGAGGCCCACGGCGTCGAAAGGCCGGTCTTCCACTCGGGCCCAACCGGCTTGGCGGGGCCGGATTCCCGGCCGGGGTATGCGTCGGGGGCGGTGAGGATGATCAGCGACGAGAGCCCGCGGATCGGCTTCGGTTTCGACGTCCTCCAGGCCGGCGCCTCGCGGCTTCGGTGGCGAGTCCCGCGGCGGCGCGGCGTCGGGGCAATGGTGACTTGATGCCCCCCACGACCGCCCGCGACCTCACGCGGCCTACAGCAACCCCCAGAGACCCGCGAACGACTCATCCACCCGCCCGCGAACTTCGAATGCTGTGGGATTGAGGCGGACGTCGAGGTCCGGATGAGACGATGGGGTAGCCGGGCACCTGGGGCACGAGTGGCCGCCTTCCGGTGGAGTGAGACCGAAACCGTGGCGTCGCAATCAAGCTAACTATCGACGCGGCAGCGACCTACGCGACCTATTCCGGCGATGGCGCGGCTGTGGTTCCTGTGTGAGTTCCGACCGGCGGGACGAAGGGGCCGCGCATCTCGGCCCGTCGCGGCTCTTCCGGGCCCACCGCCAATGGGTTTCGTGTACCCGCCGAGGCGGGCCGCTTCTACAATGTCCGGCGGACCAAGGTCTCGCGAGTGCCAGCAGCGCCGCAGCCCCGGGAGTGGCGATAGATGCCCACAGTGGAGATCCGCCATCTCGAGGACTCGCTCGTAATCCACTTTGGAACCGACCTCCCGCGAGTGAACGCGTACACGCTCGCAAGTACGCTCGTCGCGATAGCGGACGCGGCCAAGGCTGCGAACGCGACCTTGAATCCTGGCTACGAGATCGAAGTTGTTGTGGAGGCGCTAGGCTCCGGCAGCTTCCGCGCCACCGTGCGGACCATCTATCGGGAGATGGAGAATCTCTTCTCAGCCAACGCGGCTCGGACCGTGGTTCTCGGCGTGATAGCGAATTTCATCTACGCGCACACACTGGCCCCGGACACACAGGTCACGGTCAACGTGGGCCGAGACGAAGTTGTGATCGAGCATGGCGACACCCGCATCGTAGTGCCCCGCGGCGTCCACGAAGCCCTCTCACAAGTCGAGCATGGCACGGAATTCCGTAAGGGGATCGCAGACGCTCTTCGCGCGGCGGAGTCAGACCCGTCGGTGAGGTCCATCGCTCTCTGCCCGCCGACTGAGCAGCGTCCTCCTGTCGAGATCCCGAGAGCTCGGTTCCCCCTGATTACTCAGGAACTCGACAACGTTGGGGGCCCGGATACGCGAGAACTCGAGGAGGTGACGGACGTCCAGATCACCAGGGCGATCCTGGCGAAGTCCCGCCGTAGGTGGGAGTTCATCTGGCATGGAGTTCGTATTGCCGCTCCGGTCCTCGATGACGGGTTCTACGCGCGCTTCTTCGCGCACGAGATCACCATCGCTCCCGGGGACATGCTCCGCGTCAGACTCAGAATCCGCCAACGGCGAGAGCCCAGCGCGGGGGTGTTCGTCAATGAGTGCTACGAGGTTACAGAGGTCATGGACCACATTCCGCGACCTCGACAGGCGCCGCTACTCCCGTAGTCGCCATGGGTCCTCTCTACGGACGCGCAAGCGACCCGCTCGCGCCGGACAAGGCTGGAAAATCGCGTAGAGGCCGGGCGCACCGGAGCCACCAGGAAGGGCGATCACGAGTCCGCGAGGGCCAGGGAAGTCGATCCCAGAGTGAGGGCGCCACCCCGCACGACCTCCCGCGCCCTCCCGCGACCTCAGGCAGCCTCCAGCAGCCCCCAGAGCCCCTCAACAGCCTCCATCCACCTGCCCCCGGATTTCGAACTTCGAGTGCTGTGGGATACCAACACCCCGCGCGACCCCCTGCGACCTCCCGCGACCTCCCAGCAACCCCGGAACCGAGGACCGACCGAGATCCGCACCCCCGGAGACTTCGCACTTCGGGTGCTGTGGAATTGAGACTACCGTTGAGGGTCTCGCTCGGCGACCGGACCAGGTCGACGAAGGGTGCTTGCCGTGCGCTTCACGGCCACGGCGAGGACGCTCCGGCTTCTAGCCGGGACGTTCCTCGGGATGGACTCGGTCTCCGTGGCATCGGTGGATCTCGTGACCGTCGACGACCGCGGCTGGCTCGGGGATGGTGTCGCGTGCTGTGGGATTGAGGCTGTTGTCGAGGTCCCCCCTGGTCCCGGTCGCGACCCGCTTGAAGCGCGGCGAACGGCCAACTAGACTCGGCTACAGCGGGCAACCTCACGTGCAGAACCCGGGGAGTTCGGATGAGGAGAGTGGCAAGCACGACCGTGGTGCTTTTGGCCTGGGCCATCGGTGCCGACGCCGGGCCGGAGGGGGCGGGCCTCTCCGTCACCGATGCCCAGACCGGGGACTCCACCTCGGAACCCTGGATAGGCACCAAGACGCTGAATGTGCACCTCTTCCTCCACACGAACGCGAGCCAGCACGTCGTGTTCGACCTCGCTACGACCTACGACTCGATGATCATCATGGCCGTGGCGCCCTGGGTGAACGAAGGCGTCGGTAACCAGGTCATCCTTCGGCGCCCCGACTGCGCCGAGTGGTACTCGAACAACCTGGTCCTGGACCTCGTCGTGGAGGACTTGACCGGGGTGGGAGGCCGGGTTTGCGTCGTGCCGTCCACCACGGAGGGGATCATCGCCGCAGAGCTATGCTCCGCGGACCACTGGATCGAGGCGAGTGCCGTGGGGTTCGCCAGCGACGGTGAACTGGTCTGCCGCGTCGACGGACCCAATCCCGTGGACCAGGCATCCTGGGGTGGTGTCAAAGCCTCCTTCAGGTAGGTCTGGAGTTCTTGAAGGCCCTCACGCGGCCTCCAGCAGCCCCCAGAGCCCTCGGATCGCCTCGATCCACCCTCCCGCGGATTTCGAACTTCGAGTGCTGTGGGATACCAGCACCCCGCGCGACCCCCTGCGACCTCCCGCGCCCCCCCGGCAACCCCGGAACCGAGGAACGACCGAAATCCGCGGGCCCGGAGACTTCCGGACTTCGGGTGCTGTGGAATTGAGACTACAGTCGAGGGTCTCGCTCGGCGACCGGACCCGGTCGACGGAGGGCACTTGCCGTGCGCTTCATGATGTCGGGGCGGGTGGCGACCGCGTGGTGTGCCTTGGCGATGAGCGGGCCTCCGGCGGGCGCAGGTCAGGATCTCCTGGAGGTACGGCGAGGGCCGGCTGAGTCACCCCTCAAGTGGGTCGTCGTGGCGCCGGCAGATACAGCGACGGCGAGGACGCTCCGGCTCCTGGCCGGGACGTTCCTCGGGATGGACTCGGTCTCCGTGGCATCGGTGGATCTCGTGACCGTCGACGACCGCGGCTGGCTCGGGGATGGTGTACGCCGGGTCTGGCGCGTGCGGACTGGGCATGCTGCGGTCCGGCGCGCGCTCGTCGAGGAGGCTCAGCCATCCAGCGGGGGAGCGGCCTCGATCGAGCTTGTGCTGGCCTTCGACGAATTGACCCGGGAGCTGCTCTTTGCGAGCACGGAACCGCGTCCGGTCTGGGTCCTTCCCGCGCCGGGAGTCGGTCCTGCTGAGGGCATCCGCGGTCGCGCCGAGGGGTTCTGCGAGCGCTCCGAGCCTCTCGGCGCACGGCGGCCTCGAATGACGATCCCTCGGGTGCTGGGAGAGGTGTGGGGGCGCTGTGGACTGGATCCCCAGGTCGCGGGGCTCTTCGTCCTGCGGCCGCGATCGATGCTGTGCAAGTGGCCGCCGCAGGAGGTGGACGGCGGGCCAAACCGTGATCCTGCCATCTACTGGATCTGTGAGGCCTACGGCGTTGAAAGGCCGGTCGTCCCCTCGCGCCCAGCCGGCGTGGCGGGGCCGGACTCCCGGCCGGCGTATGCGTCGGGGGCGGTGTGGATGATCAACGACGAGGACCCGCGGATCGGCTTCGGTTTCGACGTCCTCTAGGCGGCGCCTCGCATCCTCGTCTGTCGAGTCTCACGACCGCGCGGCGTCCGGGCAATGGCGCCTTGATGGCCTCCCGCTACCGCCCGCGACCTCACGCGGCCTCCAGCAACCCCCAAAGTCCCTCGACTGCCTCCATCCACCCTCCCGCGGACTTCGAACTTCGCGTGCCGTGGGATACCCTCTCCAGCCCAAGCCCCACCAGCGGATCCGGAAGGCCGAGGGCCTTGACAGAGACCTCAAAACCGGTTCATATGAACCGGTATGAAGGTCAAGTCCAGAACCAGCCCGTTCGGGAACGCCGCCAGGACCTCGGTCCTGCTCGCCCTCCGTCTGCTCGAGGAGGGGTACGCACGGGAGCTGGCGCGCTTGCTGGAGATCCCGCTGTCCGGTGTCCAACGCGCGCTCCGCAGCCTCGAGGCCGACGGTCTCGTGGCCGCGCGCGCTGCAGGTCGCACCCGGTTGTTCCGGCTTGATCCGCGGTACTTCGCCCGCACGGAGCTTGCGGCCCTGCTCTCGCGGCTCACGGACGCGGAGCCGGAGCTGAAGCAACGCGTCGAGGCGATGCGGCGTCGCCCGCGGAAGACCGGCAAGCCGTTGTGAAGCTGGACGGGAAGTCGACCGTGACTGCGGTCGCCGTGGCGGTCGGCTCGACGCTCTTGGAGCGCGGCATTCAGGCCGTCCTCACGGGCGGAGCGTGCGTCAGCCTGTACACCCGGGGCGTGTACCACTCGAAGGACGTGGACTTCGTGCTCCCCGCCTCGGTGCGCCGCGAGCAACTCGACTCCGCCATGGCGGCGGCCGGGTTCTCCCGCCAAGGGGACCGGTACGAACACCCGCGCACGTCCTTGTACGTGGAGTTCCCCCCGGGACCGCTGGCGATCGGTGATGATGTCGCGGTCCGGGCCGTCGAGGTCCGCCGCGCTGGGCGCCGGGTACTCGCCCTTTCGCCGACGGACTGCTGCCGCGATCGCCTGGCGGCGTTCTACCACTGGAGCGATCGGCAGAGTCTCCGTTCAGCCGTGCTGGTCGCGCTCAGGAACCGAGTCCGTATGAGCGCGATCCGGGAGTGGAGCGACACCGAGGGAGCCTCGTCGCGATTCGAGGAGTTCCGGGCGGAGCTGGAGCGAGCGAGGCGGCATCGGCGGACGAGGGAACGGGGAGGTGCCTGACTCCGGGGGAACGCGCCTCTCAGGTAGGCCCCAGCATTGCCCCTGAGGGCGCCACCCGGCACAACCTCCCGCGACCTCACGCGGCCTCCAGCAACCCCCAGAGACCCTCGACCGCCTCCATCCACGCGCTCCCGGACTTCGAACTTCGCGTGCCTAGGGATACCAATCGCGTCCGCGTCGCGGGCGAGGCGTTTCGGAGGCATTAGGCCGTCACGGCGCGGATCCGGGGCGGGGTGACAGCCTCGCCGTCGGGTCCCCCGCCCGTGAAGCCCGCGCAGCGTCACTGCACTCGGACAATCTTCCCCCGGTACTCGGCGTCCCCCAACCGCGCCCTGTAGAAGAGCACTCCGGACGACATCGTGGCCGCGCTCGCCGGGCTCCAGGCGACGCGGTGGACTCCCGCGGGCCGCACCTCGTCGAGAAGGTGCGCCAGGCGAACGCCGCGGACATCGTAGATCGACACTTCCACCGGCTCCGAACGGTCGAGGGAGATCACGAACTCCGTCCCGTCGGACATGGGATTCGGTCGGACTTCGAGTCCCTTGAGCGTCGGCCCCGCGGCGACCGGCGTCGTCACGGCGGCCCCGGAGTCGATGCGAAGGATCGCCACGATGTCATCCGTGATCAGCCACGGGTACTGCGTCGTGCCGGCGGTGTCGACCCAGGCCTTCGCGAAGATCGTCACCCCGCCACCTGCGTCGCGCCCGGACAACTCCAGGTTCGAGGGGTAGTTCTCGTCGTACCAGATCCGGAAGAACTCCGCGCCCGGGTCGGGAACGAGATCGCCGTCAAGATCCACCTCGTCGTGGGTGCGAAGCACGAGCCGCTCGGTGGCGCCGTGGCGCAGGCTGAGCGCCTGTCCGAACTCGTTCCACTCGCTCGTCCCCGTGACCCACCCCGCGAGGATGTCGGCGTCGGCGTTGATCCGCATCCCCGGATGGGGCCCGCCCCGGAGCAGGACGCCGTCAAGGACGTCGCCGGGACTCCGGATCAGGACGCCGCTCTCGAGGAGTCCGCCCACGGCGCCCGGGGACTCCGGCGGAACCTGGTCGAAGTAGCCGCCGACCCACGCCCCGCTGTCGTTGATGTCGCCGGCGATGAACCCTCCGAACACGGCCGATCCGTTGCCGCCGAGTTCCGGCGGGATGACCTGCCCGTACCGGAGCGCGATGCCGGCGGCAGCGGCACCTTCGCGATCGACCACGAACGCCTCGAGCTCGCCCCCCGTCAGGTTGACGATCCCGCAGGAGTGCAACCCGCTCGCGGAGAGGCGGAAGGTGTTCCAGCGGGGATACCCGATCGGTACGGGGATGCCCGGGAGCGTTTCCCCGGCGAGAAGGTACGGGCCCGGGAGAGGCTCGCCGAACAGGCCGTAGTGGCCGGTCGGCGCGAGGAGCCCGGCCCAGATCGGGCCCGTGCCGGGGAGCGCGACGGCGCGGAACTGCGATCCGGTCCACGTGGAACCCGGGATCGGCGGGTAGGTCCCGGCGTTCACGGCCAGCACCGTGTCGTCCCGCTGGACGCTGCGGTCCCCGGAGGCCGGCCCGTCCAGGACGTAGAGCAGGCTCCCGTCCTCGCCGAGCGTCACGCCCGGATCGATCCTGCTTCCGACGGGCACCGAGCGGATCACGGATGGCGGACCACCCAATGGTGCTCCCCAAATTCGATCGACGCCGTCCGTGGTGGTCACGTGAACGATGTAGCCGCCGCTCCCGTTCACGCGAAGCAAGTGGACGGTCTGCACGGTGTACGGTGTGCCGTTCAAGGGGCCACCCGACCGCACGAGGACGGTGGCCAGTTCCGCGGAGGCTGGACCGGTCACGGACGCGACAACGGCGGCTGCCGTTGCCAGGGCCTTGCGAGATCCGCGTGTCATGCCGCTCCTCCCGGGTTCGAGGTCAACCGAGGGGCCGCTGACGGAGGGGGCTGAGCGAGCAAGGCTACGATCCGCGTCCGTTCGGCGTCAACCCACGTCCATCCGGTGCCCCGCACGCCCCCCCCGCGACCTCGCGCGGCGGGTCGCGCGCGGTCGTTCCGGCTCGACCGTGAGCACGGTTGCGCTCGCGGTCGGCTCGACACTGGAGCGCGGCAGTCGTTCCGTGGGGCGGCGCGGCGAGTCGGCCCGTGGCGCTCGTCACCGGTAGGTCGACCTGATCCCTCCCCAGGTCCTCTGCGGCACGGGTGTCTGATCGGGTCCCGCGTCCGCGACGGGTGGGTAGTAGTCACTCGGCACCGTGGGACGGCTCGACGCCGGAGCGTGGCCTCCCGTGCACAGGCACCCGAAATCGAGGTGCCGGGAGGCGTGCCGGCGACTTCGGGTCCGACCGGCGTGGGGCGTGCAGCGGGGGACTCGCGGCTGCATCGGGTCCGGCGAGGGGCGACGGTGCAGGGCCTGTCACGCACCACCCACGCAGCAGTACTTGCCCGCGCGCGGCGCTGCACAAGGGGCGGATCGGTCTCGGCGGAACGCCGGCCCACCCTTTGCGACCTCAGGCGGCCTCCTGCAATCCCCGGAGACCGACGAACGGCTCCATGCGGTGAAGCTCGCCGAGCGTTCGACGGTCAGCGCGGTCGCCGGCCACCGGAGCTTCCCCTCACCTCAGGCGAACGAGCCTGCACACGACGGCCTGTCCTTCGAAGCGCAGGCGAAGGAAGAACACCCCGCTTGACCGGCTCCCGCGAAGAGCCGTGAGGTCTTGGATCAGGTCGTGTCGTCCGGCGGCCATGTGCCGCGAGGCCAGCACTCCGCGGCCCCGGCCGGCGACGTCCAGGACATCGAGCGTCACCCAGCCCTCGCGGGGCAGGTCGAGCCGTACGGTGACCTGCTCGCCGCGCGAGGGCTGTCCGGGAAGCGCCATCGCAAGCCCGACCGGGGCGGGGAGCGGCGTCGCCTCGACGCCAACCGTGCAGATCGGGATCGATACCAGCGGGGCGTAGGTGACCGAGCCCGCGAGACCGCCGATGACGCCCGCGTGACCGTGGCCGGTCGCGTCCGACAGATCGGACTCGTCGAACGTCCAGTTGGCCACGAGTCCCGGCTCGTCTCCGCTGAGACGGCAGTTCATCCGGGCGGCGATCTCGGACGGCGTGCGGGCGTGGTCCCAGATGCGCACATCGTCGATAAGGCCGTCGAAGCGGCGAAGGTAGCCCGCCCCGAAGTCCTGCGCGCCGATGAGGACGTCGTCATTCCCGTAGTAGACGCTTCCCAGATTCCAGCTCGCCTGCGCGGCCTGCACCCCGTCGACGAAGGCGCGCAGCGTGTCGCCGTCGAAGGTCGCGGCGACGTGGTGCCGGGCGAGGGGCGTGCCCACCGCCGGGGTCGTCAGGAACACGCCCGAGTTGGCGGCGGTGTGGACGACCGTGAAGATCAGCGCCCCGCTGTTCGTCCAATTGAGGTGCCACGAGCCGAGGTAGCTCCCGGTCTGCCCCTCGATCGGCTTCGCGAGGATGGCCGCGCCCAACGCGTCCGTGGTGCCGCCGTAGCCGAGACCCACGCGCTGGATCCAGGCTTCGAGGGTGAACTCCTGGAGAACAAACGCGGGGTCGTTGGCAACGCGGACGTAGCCCGTGTCCGTCGCGTCCACGTTGGCCAACCTGAGCGCCGTATCGTCGGCTGCCTGCGCCCGGCCCGAACTCGCGAGGGCGACCGCGAGCGCAAGGGTCCGTCCGATCGTGGAGCGCGCGAAGGAGCGACGATCGACGGGGTGCATGACGACCTCCGGGTCGGGGGTTGGTGCTCGAGCCTTGGCGCGGAACCGCACCATACCGCTCTCCCCGCAGCGCGACGCGCGGGGGGAAAAGGGGACACGCTCGCCGCGCCCGCCCTAGAAGACGTTCGCCTCGGCGGGCGCCCCCAAGGGGAGGAGGCGTGACGGGCGGCCGCGGGGCCCCGGGGCGTGGCCGCCGGAGCACGCACGGGTACCTTGGTCTGCCACGAGAGGCCGGTGTGCCGGCCGAGGCAGGTCAAGGAGTGAACCTCGCGCGCCACCTGAGGCGGGACCTCATCCTGCTCGAGCTTCGGACGCGGGACGTCCCGCCGGAGGAGCGCGAGGAGATCCCCCGCGCACGGTATCTCCTCGCCCAGAAGGAGAAGATCCTCGACGAGCTCGTGGAGCTCCTGGGTCGCTCCGGCCGCGTGAGCAACCGCCGGAAGCTCCTCGCCGATCTCCGGAACCGCGAGAAGAAGGCGAGCACGGGCCTGAAGGGGGGCGTCGCCGTGCCGCACGTGCGGACGAGCCAGGCCAAGGAGTGCCTCTTCGCGTTCGCGCGATCCACCGCCGGCGTCGAGTTCGGCTGCCTCGACGGGCGGCTCGCGCATCTCTTCTTCGTCCTCGTGACCCCGCCCTACGAGGACACCCTGTACCTCCGGATCTACAAGCAGATCGCCACCGCGTTCTCCGTGGGGGGCGAGGGCTTGCTCCGCGAGTTCCTGGAGGCGGGCGACGAGGGCGAGATCCTGCGGACGATGCGGAAGCTGGTCTGATCCCGGCCCGCGACCCGCGCCGGCCGCCGCGCCGCTGCCCGGCCCGCGGGCGCGCGGTACCGCGGGTCGCATCCGGCAACCTGCCGAGCCACGCTCAGCGGAGGATCAGGGTCCTCGCGGCGACCGGCGCTCCGGAACGCTCCACCGCACGGATGAAGTAGACGCCGGAGCCCACCGGGGCGCCCGTGCCGTCGCGGCCGCCCCAGGAGAACGCGTGCTGGCCCGGCGGCAGGAAGCCGTCGTGGAGCCGCGCGACGCGGCGGCCCGAGACGTCGTGCACCGTGATGGTCCAGTGCCCGACGCCGGGGGCGGTCAACAGCAACTCATCGCGGCCCGCGGCGTCCCCGTGGCGGCGCACCGCGAGGCTCGGCGCGGCGGCGGGACCGACGGCGGTGCCGGGCTCGAACCACGTGGGGTCCCTGGTCCATGCGCCGGAGAGGAGCTCATCGACCGTGCCGAAGCCCACGTGGCGGGCTTCCGCGTAGTCCAGCACGTCGTCGAGCATCGACGTCTCCACGCAGTACGGCACCGTCCCGCACTCCGGGAGGACGATGTGGCTGTTCAGGATGAGCCAGCCGCCGGCGCCGGCGGCCTCGTCCACGTACTGCCGGTACTCCTCGATCGTCTTGAACCAGTTCGTTCCCTTGGAGACCAGCAGCCACCGGTCCGCGGACGCGGGATGCGCGTTCACGGCATTCCCGGTCGCGCGGTTCGACTCGTGGTACTGCGGCACCAGGGCGAGGACGCGCGCGTCGTACGCGCCGTGCGGCAGGGCGAAATGCGGCGCGGGAAAGCCGTGATCCGCCAGGATCTGGCGCGCGGTCTCCAGCTCGTAACGGATATCGTCCTCGGACAGCAGCGGGAGGTGCGGGTGGGTGAGCGTGTGGCTGCCGATGTCCCAGCCCGCGTCGCGCAGCCGGTGCAACTCCGCCCACGACAGGTACAGCGTCGATGTCCCTTCCTCGCGCCACTCGATCCACCTCGGCACGGCATAGGCCGTTGCGGGGATGCCGCGCGCCTGCAGCAACGGCAGAGCGTACTGCCCTTGCGTGACGTGCCCATCATCGAACGAGAGCGTCATCATGGCCAATTGGACGTGGACGGTGCCGCGTCGCGTGAACATGCCGTGGTCGCGGGTGACGATCCGGGCGACCACGGCGTGCCGGCCAGGCTCCTCGAACACGTGGGAGACGGAGAATCCGGAAGCATCGATGGTGCCGTCGTCCTCGTAGTCCCAGTCGACGCGGAGGATCCGATCCGTTCCCGGCTGGTACCAGGCCACCTCGAACCGCACGGGGAGCGGCGCGATGCCGCGTCCCGGTCGCGCGGTCAGGCCGACTTCCAGGACCCCGGGATCGTCGGCGAGCGCCCGCTCCAGGCGGGTTGCGCGGGCCGAACCGGCCGCAAGGCAGAACGCACATGCGCAGAGAAGCCGTAGCATCACCGCACCCCCCCCAGGACCCGCGGGCCGCTTGCGGCAGCATCGCGTCCATCCGGAGTTAAGCTAGTCCGGGAACGGGCGGATGACCAGAGTAAACGGTCCTGTAGCTTGCATCCGGGGGCGGATCGGGGGGAATCAGCCGCGCGCGCGGATCGCCGCCGCCAGCGCGAGCGCCTCCGCATCGCCGGGTGCCCGCTGCAGGTGCTCCGCGCACAGGCGGGCCGCCCCCGGCAGGTCCCCCGCGTTGAACTTCACCTTCGCGAGCGGCAGCAGAAGCGCGGCGCGATTCTCCGGGACCAGGTCCAGCAGCGTCCCCAGGTACAGGTCCGCGGCGCGCCAGTCCTCCCGTTGCATGGCCACGCCTCCGGTGAAACCGAGGAAGGCCTGCAGGTCCGAGCGGCGCGCCCGGTCCAGGAAGGGCCGTTCGAATCCCGGGGCCAGCTCGCCGCGGTCGGCCAGGATGCGTCGTGCGGAGGGTCCGACGCGGTAGATCCACACGTCGGGGCCGAGGCGCGCCGGCGATGCCGCCACGTGGCGCACGAGTTCGCAATACCGCGCGAGATCCGCGTAGAACTCGTTCTGCCGCGGGAATCGGCCCGCGAGCGCCTCGTACCGGCCGCGCGCCTTCCCGGACACGACGACGTAGTCGTAGTCCAGGCAGTGGCGCAGGTCGTAGTACAGGTCGGCGCCCTCCGCGGCGGTCATGTACAGGTTGATGATGTAGCGGTGCACGAAGGGGCGCTCCAGGAGTCGCGCGCGCTGTTCGGGCCGCAGCCGCGCCCACACGCCGCGGCCGGCAAGGTCCGCCTCCGGGCTCCGCGGCAGCTCCGGCCCGCCGATCTCCGAGGCGAAGGTCACGCCCGGCCCCGCGAGCTCCTCGAGGATGAATGCGCGCGCCTCGTTGTTCGTGGTCGTGTGCGCGTAGCGGACGTGCTGCCGCGCGCTCGCCCAGGCGGAGGGGACCGCCAGCAGCGCCGCGCCGACGACGGCGGCCGCGCGCGCCCGCCGCGCCGCCTCCTGCGCGAGCGCCGCGGCCCCGAGCACGACGGGCAGGAGCACGGGCAGGAGGTAGTGGTCGAACGGGGAGCGGAGCGCGCCGAGCCCCGCATAGAACGCCGCGAAGGCGGCGAGCAGCGGCCACCACGCGCCGCCGCGGCGCCACGCGGCCCACGCGAGGCCGGCGAGGCCGAGGACGGCTACCGGCCAGCCGAGGGCCGCGGGGAGGGCGTCGGCCGGGTAGAAGATCCAGCCGTTGGCCACGAGCTCGTGTCCGAAGTGGCCTTCGCCGGCCAGGCGCGTGACCTGGGACGCGAAGTCGCGCTGTGCGGTGGCCGCGTCCAGCACGGTGTACGGGCTGGCCGCGAAGAACGCCGCCGCGGCGACGCCGGCGGCCAGCGGAAGCCGCGGCGCGATGAGGGTCCTCCACGACGGCGCGGACGAGCGTGCGAGGTGCGCGGCGACCACGCACGGCGCAAGGAGAACGGGTGTGTACTTCGTCGCGGCGCCGAGCCCGATCCACACGGCGGCCCCCACGTAGTCCCGCGTGCGCCCGCGCTCCACGAGGTCCACGCAGCAGGTCAGGGCGAGCGCCGCGCACAGCGTGGCCAGTCCGTCCGGCGCGACGTTGAGCGAGTACTTCACGAGCAACGGGCTGAACGCGAGCACGAGCCCGGTGAGCAGGGCCCCGGTGTCGCCGGTGAGGCGGCGGGCCAGGCGCACGCCGACGAGCACGGTGGCGGCCCCGAAGAGGAGGTTCAGGAAGCGGCTGGGCACGAGCAGCGTGGCCACGTCCACGTGCTGCACGAAGAAGTCGAGCGGCTCCCCATAGCGTCCCGTGAGCCGGCCGAGCGCGTACTGGAGATGTTGCAGCGCGAGGTTGACGTAGAACGACAGCGCCGGCCAGCCGGCGGTCTGCGGGTCCAGCGTGAGCCGGCCCTCGTCCCAGCCCCACATGGCGAAGGCCTTCATCACCGGGAGGGTCTCCTCCTCGGGCTGCGGCAGGCCCCAGCGCAGATCCGGGACCCGGACGAGGAAGGTCAGCGCCGCGAACGCCCAGGGCAGGAGCGGACCGGGCGGGAAGCGGGAGGGCGTTCCGGTGCTGGACCTGCGGGTCGCGGGGGCGGAACTCTCGGCGCCGATCGGGGACTCCTCCGGCCGCGGTGGCAAGGTGGCCGCAGTATACCGCGGCGGGGGATCGGCGCCGCGCGGGGTCCGGCGAGCGACGGAGATCATGCTCGCGGCTGACAAGCGTCAGGGAGCTCTCATCCTCGTGGTGATAGCGTCGCGGACGGGTGTGCTTCCGCGCCCCCGACCGGCTGCGCACGGGACGGCCCGCCGGCCCGGGAATCCCCCATGTCCCGAGGAGTAACGAGGATGCGCAAGTTGCTAGCAGTGCTGGGCGTCGCGCTCGTCGCCGTGCCCGCCTTCGCCGAGAAGCCCGCGTTCGACGCGCGCACCGCCCTGCCGGGCTGGGACGCCCGTCCCGAGGCGAGCAGCCCCGCGGTGGCGTTCCTCAGCGAGGGGTTCGAAGGCGTCTTCCCGCCGGCCGGCTGGACCGAGATCGAGCTGGCGCCGGCCCCGTACAACTGGGCGCAGGATCCGTCGCCGCACTCGGGGACGTACTCCGCGCGCATCCAGTGGACGGCCGCGTACGTGCAGGACGAGATCCTCACCACGGGCGCGATCGACCTGAGCACGGCCGTGCCGACCGACCTGAAGCTCGCCTTCTGGATCATGGGCAGCCCGTACTGGTCGACCAACGCGAACACCGAGGTCTTCGTGTCGTCGGACGGCACGAACTGGTCGCTTGCGTGGGACATGGCGACCGGCCTGGCCACCGCCTGGACGTGGACCGAGATCCTCGTGGATGTCGGCGCGTACGCCGGCGGCAACCTGTACGTGATGTTCAAGTACTCCGGCACCGACGGTGCGGACGTCCACCTCGATGACGTGCGGGTGGACAACATCGCCGGGCCGGTGCTGCCGCTGAACGACACGTGCGCGGGCGCCGAGGCGAACGGCTTCTTCATCCTGCCGGGCGCCATCAACCTGGCCGGCAACAACGTGCTGGCCACGCACAACTACACGCTGTCCTACCCGAGCTGCACCGGCTACTCGGCCACGGGCCGCGACCTGGTCTGGGTGGTGGACATGCCGTCGGGCGCCACGCTCAGCGTGACGATGACCACGACCGGCTGGGACGACTCGATCTTCCTGATCACGGACTGCGCTGATCCGCAGAACACCTGCGTGGCCGGCGCGGACGAGTATCCGGACGAGTCGTTCTTCACGTACACGAACGCCGGCGTGGCGACGCGGTACTACCTGATCGTCTCTGCCTACGCCAGCGGCACCGGCGACTTCAACGTCACCGGTCTGCTGGATGCGCCCGTGTCGGTGGAGCCCACGAGCTGGGGCCGCACGAAGGCGCTGTACCGCTAGCGCGGCACCGCACGCGCGAGCGAAGGGAGGCCCGCCGGTCGACGACCGGCGGGCCTTCGTCCTTCCGGGGAGGATGGTTGACGGGCGAGTGGCGCGCGACGCGGGGGCGGCGTACGCTCCGCGGGACGCCGGTCCTTCCTCCGGCGACGGAGGTCCGTCATGAAGCGCCACCTGCCCGGAATCGTCACGCTCCTCGTCGCGAGCCTGGTGGCGGGCATCGCCGTCGGCGAGGCGTTCTTCCGGCTGTTCCAGAAGACCGTGCCGCCGACCGCGATGAGCGCCTTCAACGCGGGCGCGGCGCACGCGGCGTTCCTCGCGTACGGGCTCGGCACGGGGTTCGTCCTGTTCCTCTGGGGGCTGCTGGCGGCGGCGGGGTCGCGCTTGCTGCGGGCGCCGGGCGGGAACTGAGCGGATGCCCGGGGGCGGCGGCCGGGTTGCTCCTCGGGTGGGTGTCCGGGCTATCCTGGCGCACCCCGATCCAGGAGGCCCCCGATGATCCGGCGCTGGACTCCCAAGCTCCTGCTCCTGCTTCTCGGCCCGTGGTGGCCGTCCGTCCCGTCCCTGGCGGCGACGGGGGCCACGGCCCCCGGCACGGCCGCGTTCGTTCCCGATCAGCTCATCGTGGGTTTCCGCGACGGCGCGCCGACCGCCGCCCGCGAAGGGCTGCACGCGGTCCTCGGCGCGCGCGCATCCGCGCCGATCGACCAGGCGCCGGGGATGGACCTCGTCACGTTCGAGTCCGGCGCGGACCTGGACGACCGGCAGCGCGCGTACCTCGCGCGCCCCGACGTGGAGTTCGCGCACCGCAACTGGATCGGCGAGGGCGGCGGGGGAGCGATCCCGCCGAACGACACCTGGTATCCGGCGCAGTGGCAGTGGAACAACACGGGCCAGAGCGGCGGGACGGCGGGCGCGGACATCGAGGCGGAGGCGGGTTGGGCGATCTCCACGGGCTCGGCGTCCGTCGTGGTGGCCATCCTGGACTCCGGGATCGACTCGGATCACCCCGAGTTCGCGGGACGGATCCTGCCCGGCTGGGACTACGTGAACAACGACGCGGACCCGGAGGACGACCACTCGCACGGCACGTACGTGGCCGGCCTCGTGGCGGCCAACGCGGACAACGCGTTCGCGGTGTCGGGCGTGGATCGCCACTGCCGGATCCTCCCGGTGAAGGTGCTGAACTCCGCGAACGCGGGGACCACGGCGAACCTCATCAGCGGGATCAGCTTCGCGTCCGCGCAGGGCGCGGACGTGATCAGCATGAGCCTGATCAACTACCCGTGCAGCGCCGGGCTGCAGACCGCCATGAACAACGCGAAGCTCGCGGGCGCGATCCTGGTGGCGTGCGCCGGGAACGGCGGCATCGGCGACGCCGACGTGTCCTGCCCGGGAGCGTCCGTCCACACGCTGTCCATCGGCGCCAGCGACCACAACGACTGGCGCGCCTGGTACTCGGGCACGGGCGCGGCGCTGGAGTTCATGACGCCCGGGGACCTGGCGGCGACGGTGGAGTACGGCACGTCCGCGGACACGTACCAGCTCTTCAACGGCTGCTCGTCCGCCACGCCGATCGCCGCCGGCATCGTGGCGATCCTGCGCGGCGTGGCGGAGGGCGTGGGCGTGGACCTCCGCACGTCGCAGGTCCGCACGATCCTGCGCGCGAGCGCGGAGGACCAGGTGGGCAACCCGGCGGAGGACACGCCGGGCTGGGACGCGTACATGGGTTGGGGCCGCCTCAGCCTTCGCGCGGTGCTGGAGGAGTTCCTGTCCGTGACGGCGGCTCCGGCGGCATCGACCGGGGAGCCGGACCTCGTCGTGTCCCCGAACCCGGCGGCGCGCGAGGTGTCGCTGCGCTTCGCGCTGCCCGCGGCGTCCTGGGCGAAGGTCGCGATCTTCGACGTGGCCGGGCGGCGCGTCCGCGTGCTCGCGGACGGTCCGCGGGGCGCGGGCCCGCACGACGTGACCTGGAACGGCGCCGGCCCGGACGGCGTCCCGGCGGCGCCCGGCGTCTACTTCGCCCGGGTGGAGTCCGCCGGCGTGTCGGTGCTCCGGAAGGTGACGCTCCTGAGGTGATGCCGGCGGCGGTCGGCGGCGGTGTTCGCCGCGGGTCCCCCGGCCGTATCCGGGGCAGGGGACCCGCGCGGACGTCGGGACGACGGATTCCGGCGCGGGCCCGGAGGAGGCCCCCGCCATGTCGACCATCTTCGTGGACACCGACAATACCGCCGTCGAGCCCGAGAAGAAGCTGTTCGTGGCCGCGCGCGCGGGCGGGGCGGCCCCGCGTGCCGAGGCCGCCATGACCAAGGCCGTGGTGAAGACCCTGAAGGACGTCCCCGGCTTCACGCTCACGAGGACCGAGAAGTCGAAGGGCTACGTGATCCGGCTCTCCCTGGCGTCCGTGGAGGTGAGCGGCGGGAACACGAAGTGCAGCGTGACCGGGTCGATCGTCCGCTATCCGCGCACCGCCACGGCGAAGCGCGGGAAGGGCGAGGAGATGGTGACCACGGGCATGAGCGGGAGCGCCACCGCCTCGGGCCGCGGCGACATGGCGATCGTGGATTGCGTGGAGGCCATCGCCGAGGACCTGGCGCGCAAGAGCATCCCGCACATGCGGCTCGATTTCACGCGCAGGTAGGCGGGCGCGCTCTGGTATCCTCGGCCCCGGTCCGGCACCGGGGACAGCCATGGAGTCCAGAGCCGTTCTCCCTCTCCTGGCGCGCGGCACGGTGGTGGCGCTGGCGCTCGCCGCCGGCTCCGCGCACGCGCAGTTCGTCGATCGCACCGCGTTCGCCGGGCTCGCGTGGAACCAGACCACGTGGGGCGCCGCGTTCGCGGATTTCGACAACGACGGCTGGCTGGACCTCTACGCCGGTCACCACGTGTACCTGCCGCGTCTCTTCTGGAACGAGCGGGACGGGACGTTCAACGCGAACGTCCACCCGCAGCCGTGGTCCGGTCCGATGGATCGTCACGGCACGCTGGCCGTTCCCCTCGACGCCGACGAGCGGCTCGACCTGTTCGTGACCCACGGCGGCGACGGCGGCGCGGGCACCGAGCCGAACGAGCTGTATCGCAACGAGGGCGGCGGGACGTTCCTTCGTCTGCCGGGCGCTCTCGGGATGACGGATCCGGCGGGCCGCACGCGCTGCGCGTCCGCCGCGGACCACGACGGCGACCTGCGCGTGGACCTCTGGGTGGGGAAGGCGCCGGACGCGGGCGCGGCGAACGCGCTCTTCCGCAACGGCGGGAACGTGTTCACGGACGTGGCTGCCGTGGCCGGACTGGCCGAGGCGGAGGGCGCGGCGGGCGGCATCTGGGGCGACGTGGACGACGACGGCGATCCGGACCTGCTCGTGGGCGGGGAGGAGTTCCCGCGGCCCACGCGGCTATGGCGCAACGACGGCGGCGGGTTCACGGACGTGTCGGCGTGGTTCACGCCGCCCCTGCCGGTGGTCTCCGGCGCGGACTGGGGGGACTGCGACGGGGACGGCGATCTGGACCTCGCGGTGTGCGACGGCATGGTGGGTCTGTTCGACACCTGGGCCGACGGGGACTCGCTGACGTTCTTCTTCAACACGCGCTACGCGGACACCGGCGTGGACGGGCTGACCGTGCCGTCGAACGCCGACACGGCGCGCGCCGTGTTCCGCTACCGCGCGTTCCCGGACAATGCGCGGGTGTTCCTGGGGCCGGACAAGGTGAACCCTCCGGCGGGGATCATCACGCTGACCGACGCGTACGTGGGCGAGCCGGTCTTCGCGCCCGGCGTGGACCTGGGGATCTTCGTGTGGCGCACGTCGCCCGGCGCGAAGTGGGAGATCCGCTGCTCCACGCCGAACGTGAACTTCGACGTCTTCGACGGCTGGCTCACGGACGGGTTCCCGATCTCCGGCGTGACGCCGCAGCTCCTGGACGATCCGGCGTTCGTGCCCGGCGCGCCGCGCGTCTGGCGCAACGACGGCGGGTCGTTCGCGGAGGTGAGCGCCGGGCTCGGGCTTCCGGCGGCCATGCTCAACCCGCGCGACATCTCGTGGGTGGACTACGACAACGACGGCGATCTGGACCTGCACGTGGTGGACATGGGCACGTCGGCCGCGCCGAACGCGCCGGACGCGCTCTTCCGCAACGACGGCGGGTCGTTCGCGGACGTGACGGCGGAGGAGGGCGTGGCCGGGGGCGCCGCCGGCATGGGGGACGGCGCGGTGTGGGGGGACGTGGATCGCGACGGGGATCCGGACCTGTACGTGGCGCAGGGGACCGGGCCGCTCACATTCTCGGCGAACGCGCCGGCCCTGTACCTGGAGAACGCGGGGGCGCGCGGCGCCTCGCTGCAGCTGGATCTCGTGGGAGCGGGGGACAACGCGGCGGCGGTCGGTGCGCGGGTGACGGTGTGGACGGGGACCCGCGCGGTGACCCGGCGCGTGGCTGCGAACGCGTGGCGCGGCTTCCAGGATCCCCTGCGGTTGCACGTGGGGCTCGGCGAAGCCGCGATCGCGGACTCCGTGCGCATCGCGTGGCCGAGCGGGCTCGTGGAGACCCACGCCGGCGTGGCGCCGGGCATCCACACGTTCCGGGAAGGCGTCTCGCCCGTGGGGGCGCCGGTCCCGGGCGCGAGGTCGGACGTGCGGCTCCGGCTGCACGGACCGGCTCCGCAGCCCGCCCGCGGCCCGCAGGTGCTGGAGATCCTCGGCGCCGTCGGTCCCGTCCGGGTGGAGTTCTTCGATGTGGCCGGGCGCCGCGTGCGCGTCCTGCGGACGCTTGCGGACGACCCCCTCCCCGTGCCCGTCTCCTGGGACGGCCGGGCGGACGACGGCCGGCGCGTCCCCGCCGGGGTGTATCCCGTGCGCGTGACCGATCCGCAGGGCCGCACCGCAACCGCGCGCTGTATCCGGGTGGATTGACGCACCGGGTCAGTCCCGGGAAGCGGCGTCCGCATGGACCGTGGTTGAATCCGCCCCCGCCATCGGGTTAGGGTGCGGGGGCTTGCACGGCCCGCACCGCACGGGCGGGCCGGCGGGCCGGTGAAGCAACCGGTTCGACTCCAGTCTGTCGCAGCGAGACACGACCTGAGAGGAGAACGAGCATGAAGTTGCGAGTGGCATCGATCACGGCGGCCGTCGTCCTCTCGACGGCTGCGGCGCATGCGCAGCTCGTGGTGGGGAGCGACCAGACCGCTCCCGCGACGATCTGGCACATCGATGTGGCGACGAGCGCGGCCACCGCGCTCTACACGGGAGGCACGGATGCCCAGTGCTGGGGCATGGCGTACGACCCGGCCACGAACAACCTGTTCTGGAACAACGGGTCCACGCTGTACAGTTCCCCGTTCAGCATGGGGGGGCTGCTTCCCACGCTGCTGGGCACGATGACCTACAACGGCAACACCGTGAACTTCGTGGGCCTCGGCTTCCGCAACGGCAAGCTGCTGGGCACGCGGAACATCTCGGTGGAGGCCGTGTACGAGATCGACCCGGTCTCGCTCGTGGCCACGCAGCTGTACGTGTACCCGAGCACGTACGACTTCGGCGGCGTGGACGTGGATGCGGCCACGACGCTTCTGTACGGGCTGAACGACGCCACCGGCGGCGGCGGGCGCGGCCTGTACGAGATCGACGTCGGCGCCGCGACCGTCACGCTGCGTGCGCCGTACCCCGTCGGCGAGACGGACCTCGACGGGCTCGCCGTGCATAACGGCACGGCGTACTACGTGTCCGATCAGCCCGGCACGTTCTACATCTACGACGTGGCCAGCGGGACCCAGACGGGAACCCTGACCTCGCCGTTCACCCTCAGCGCCGTCTTCTCGGCGGCGGCCTACGTGCCCGGCGGCCCGGTCTCGATCGAGCCGCAGAGCTGGGGCAAGGTGAAGAACCGGTTCCGGTAGCCTTCACGCGCCGGACGCACGCGATCGGGGCGGTCACCACGCGGTGGCCGCCCCTTCGCATTCAGGGGCGCTCGACGAGCTCCAGCGCGGCCGCGAGCTCCACGCGGAAGCGCCCGCGCCCGGACGGCACGAACCGGATCTCCGCGCACCGCTCCTCGAGGCGCCGTCGCAGCAGGATGAGGCGGCTCTCCAGGTTGTCCTTCACGTCCGGGAGGCCGAGGGTCTTGTCGAGGCGGAGCTGGCGGTTCGTGAACTCCACGCGCCCCTCGGCGCGTTGCTCGCGCAGCACCTTCCAGAGGATCCGCGCGGGCAGGCTGCGGACCAGGTACTCGCCGTCCACCAGGATGCACTCGTCCGTCCGGTAGTACGCCACCTCCAGCCGCGCCCGCGGCGCGGGGTGCGCGGCGGCGTGCTCCACCGGGCGCGGGGGAGCCGGGTCCTCCGCGTCGTCGTTGCGCTCGCGCAGCAGCGCGTTCTGGATGGCGATGGCGAGGTACCCGCCCAGCACCTCCAGGTACGTCCGGTCCTCCTCGTGGAAGCGGTACGGCGCGTCGCTCTCGATGCACAGCACGCCGAGCAGGTCGTCCCGCACGAGCAGGGGGATGCCGAGCTGGCTGTCCGGGTTCGGCAGGCCCGGCAGCGGGATGCGGCGATCCTCCGGGCAGAGCCCGGCCTCGTGCGCGCGCTTCGCCACCGCGGTCGCGTACAGCATCTGCCGCAGCATCCCGGAGATGCGGATGGGCTTCCGGGCCTCGGCCACCACGCCGATGATCCCCTCGCCGACGCGGACTTCCGAGCCCACGCCGCCCGCCGGGTACCCGCGGCTCGCGATCATCTCGAGCCGCTCCGGGTCCTCGGAGACCAGCAGGATCATGGAGTGCGTGAAGCCGAAGAGGTGCTCCAGCGTCTCCAGGATGGAGTCCAGGAGGCAGTCCAGGGTGGGGGCGCGGTGGATCCGCTCCGAGAGCTCCTGCAGCGCCCGCATGGTGAACGGCATCCCGGCCGCGGGATCCGCGGCGGCGGCCGGAAGCGACGGGACATGCCGGCCCACCTCGTGCGCGATCCTCTCGACGGACAGGACCTCGTAGATGTCCGCGCCGAGCAGCCGGAAGATGCCCTTCAGCCCGCTGTAGGACGCGATGGCCTCGATGCGCAGCCGCATCGACTCGAACAAGGGACCTTCGGTCTCCGTGCGCACGAAGCGGAGGCGGAGGGCGTACGTCTGCATCGTGTCCGGGTGGAGGAGCCGCACGAGGGCGCGGGGGTTCTCCGAGACGTTGCGCTTGCTCTTGTTGAAGAACTGGAACGAGAGCGCCACGTGCCGCGAGTCCACGTAGTCCACGTGGCTGAGGATGGCGGCGTTCGGCATGCCGTCCTTCGAGCACGTGCACAGCCAGGCCGGGATGAGCCCCTGGAAGCACGCGGTGAGGCTCTCGAGCGCGATCACGGGAGAGGCTCCCCGGTGCCGGGGCCGGGCGTCTGCTCGAACAGGTGCGTCACCCGGATCTCCAGCGCGGCGCACGGCCAGAGCGACCACGCCGCGTTCAGGCCGCGCGCGACCCCGATGGACTCGAGGTCCGCTCGGAACGCCTCGATCTGCCGCTCGACGTGGACCCGCTCGGCCCTCCGGGCGGGACGGGACCCGATGCAGACGCCCTTGACCTGGCACGCGCGGTGGTTGCTGGGCAGGTCCATCGCGAGGGCGATCTCGGGATGCACGTCCAGGTTGCGGCGCATCGCCGCGGCGCCGTCCGGGTGCAGGAACACCGTGACGTGCTCGCGGTCGTCGTGCACGCGGGCCGCCCAGGCCCAGGCGCCGTCCGGCTGCAGGTCCGCGTCGCGCGTGGCGATCACGATCGCGAGGCCGGACTCGAGGAAGGAGGCGAGCTCGTCGCCGATCCGGGGTGCCGTAGCCACGGGCCGCATCTTAGGAACAGTTTAGGAAAAGTCCAGGAATCATTGAGCAACGCGCGTGCCGAAGACCTCGTAGGTTGGGCTTCGCGCAGACGGGCTGCGCCGGACCCTGCCGAGGAGGAACCCATGAACACCCGAACCGCGCTGACGCTGGCGGCCGCCTCCGCGCTCGCCGCCCTGGCGATGATCCTGACCTGGAACACGAACGTGCCCCCCGCCGACGCGGCGCCGCTGCCGGACGCGGCGCGCGGCGCGTACCTCGTGAAGGTCATGGTGTGCAACGACTGCCACACGCCCTTCGCGATGGGCCCGAACGGGCCGGAACCGGACATGACGCGGATGCTGTCGGGGCATCCGCAGGATCTGGTGATGCCGCCGGCGCCGGTGCTGGGCGAGGGCCCGTGGGTGTGGTCGGCGGCGGGCACGAACACCGCGTTCTCCGGACCGTGGGGCGTGAGCTTCACGGCGAACCTCACGCCGGACGAGGAGACCGGGCTCGGGCGCTGGACGGAGGAGACGTTCGTGCAGGCGATCCGGACGGGGCGGCACGAGGGCGTCGGCCGGCCGATCCTCCCGCCGATGCCGTGGCCCATGTACCGCAACGCCACGGACGAGGACCTCAAGGCGATCTTCGCGTACCTGCAGACGATCCCCGCGATCAGGAACCGCGTTCCGCAGCCGATCGACCCGCCGGGGTTCCAGTAGCCCCGGCGCGGCCGGCAGGAAGGAGCCGATCATGCGCCGCCGGCACGTGCTCACGCTCGCGATGACGGTTCCCCTGCTCGGCGTGGCCGCGCTGGGGTCCTCGCCGCGGCCCGCGCAGGCCCCCGGGCGCCTGTCGCAGACGGGGCTGTACGCCGCGGACGGGACGATCGATCCGCGCAACGAGCCCTTCGTCCCGCAGTACCCGCTGTGGTCGGACGGCGCCGCGAAGTCGCGGTGGATCCGGCTGCCGGAGGGCGCGCGCATCGACGTCTCGGACGTGAACGCCTGGCGCTTCCCCGTGGGCACGCGGATCTGGAAGGAGTTCGCGTGGAACGGGCGCAAGGTGGAGACGCGCCTGCTGTGGCTGGCGGGGGAGGACGAGTGGGTCTTCGCGTCGTACGTGTGGAACGACGCGCAGACCGACGCGTTCCTGGCGCCGGCGGAGGGCGTGCGCGATGTCGTGGAGGTGGCGGCCGGGAAGAGGCACTCGGTCCCGGGCACCACGGATTGCCTGTCGTGCCACCGCTCCGGCCCGTCGGTGGTGCTGGGGTTCAGCGCGCTGCAGCTCTCGGACGACCGCGATCCGCTCGCGCCGCACGCGGAGCCGCTCGTGAACGGCGCTCTCACGCTGGGGTCCCTCGTGGCGAAGGATCGCCTGGATCCCCCGCGCCCGGAGCTGGCGCGGACGCCGCCCCGCATCCGGGCCCGCGATCCGTACGCGCGCGCCGCGCTCGGGTACCTCTCGGCGAACTGCGGCGCCTGCCACAACGGGAGCGGCCCGCTGGCGCGGCTGGGCCTGGAACTGCTGCACGATGCGGCGGCGGATCCCTTCGCGACCGAGCGCGCGGTGGCCACGGCCCTGGACGTGCCCGGCCGGTGGGCGGTGCCGGGCGTGCCCGAGGGGACGTCGCGGCGCGTGGCGCCCGGCGCGCCGGAGCGCAGCGCGTTGCTGCACCGCATGCTCTCGCGCCGGCCGTCCTCGCAGATGCCGCCGCTCGGCACGGTGCTGGTGGACGAGGAGGCGGCGCGGATCGTGCGGCGGTGGATCGAAGGGGAGGGGCACGGGGCGTCCCCCGCGGGTGCGCCGGCCGCGCTCCCGTGAGCGCGACCGGCCGCCGCGAGCGGGGAAGGGCCTATCGCAGGGCCACCGCCTCCTGCTCCAGCAGGTCCAGCGCGTCCTGCATCCCGTCCTCCATGCCGGACTCGATGTGCGCGTCCCGGGCCTCGCGGCACGAGTGCAGCACGTGCACCGACAGGGTCGTGCGCCCGTTCGCCTCCACGAGCGTGAGCGTGTTCACCGCGAAGTCGTCCGGCACCGGCTCGTACACCTCGGTGGCCACGATGCGCTCGTTGGGCACGATCTCGCGGTATTCGCCGTGGAAGCCCACCTCGTGTCCGCCCGCGACCATCACGGTGCGCCACTTCCCGCCGACGCGAAGGTCCACCTCCACCAGCGTCACCTCGCCGCGGTTCGCGTGCCACCAGCGCCGGATCAGCGCCGGCGTGGTCCACGCCTTGTAGACCAGGTGCTTCGGCGCGGCGAACTCGCGCGTGATCAGGATCTCGGTGTCGCTGGGCAGGGTCACCACCGCGCTACGGCTGGTCGTCACGTTCGGCATCTCCTCGCTCCTCGCTCTTGAGGTCCTCCAGTACGTCGTCCAGGGCTTCGAGTCGTTCGTTCCACGACCGCTCGTACGCGCGGAGCCAGTCGTGGATGGGCTTCAGCGGACGCCCGTTCAGGCGGTACAGCCGCAGACGCCCCGCGGCCCGCACATCCACCAACCCCACCTCGCGCAGGACCCGCAGGTGCTTCGAGACCTGGGGCTGGGCCAGGCCGAGGAGCGAGACCAGGTCGTTCACGGGGCGCTCGCCCCGGGCCAGGACGTCCAGGATCTGCCGGCGCCGGGGCTCGGCGACGGCGTTGAAGGCGTCCGTGGTGGTCGCTGCTCGGGCCATGTGGGGGAATATATATGCTGATATGAGCATGTGTCAAGCGCGGGAACCGCGTCGGGCGCCGAGGGCCTTGGCCGGGCGGCGGAGTCACTCCCGCGGGGAGCCCCATCCCGCGGTGAGGGCCCGGAACCGCGGCTCGCCGCGTATGGCGTCCAGGTTCGAGTCCTGCTCGATCCAGTGCCGGTGCGCGAAGCCGAGGCGGACGGCCTCCGCCAGCGCGTCGATCGCCTCGTCCGGCTGCCCGGCGAGGGAGAAGATGCAGGCGAGGTTGTAGAGGGTCATGGTGTCGTCGGGCGCGAGCTCGCGCGCGAGGCGCGCCCACTCGAGCCCGCGGTCGCGCTCGCCGAGGGAAACGAGGCCGTTCGCGCCCATGTAGCGCGCGCGCACATCATCCGGCTGGAGGTCGAGCGCGGCCTCGGCGCGCCGGACACCCTGCACGCGGGCCTCGCGGGCCGCCTCCGCGCGCCCCAGCGCCTCGAGGATCTGGCCGACGAGCAGGAGCGACTGGTAGTCCTCCGGGCGCAGCTCCGCCGCGCGCGTGTACAGCCGCGCGGCCTTCTCCGGATCGCCGCGGGTGAATGCGTCCCGGGCATAGAAGTAGAGCGCCTCGAACAGGCGCGGGCTGATGCGCAGCGCGGTCTCGAACGAGTCCTCCGCCTCCTCGTGCCGGCCCGCCAGGGAGAGCGCGACGCCGCGGGACACGTGCACCTCCGCCGGCTCCGGGTCCAGCCGCAGCGCCTCCCGGCTGGCTTCCTCCGCGCAACGGCGGTGCTCCTCCCGGCGATCGATGTTCTGGTAGATGTACGCGCAGCAGTCCGCCACGCCCGCGTGCGCCAGCGCGTAGGCCGGATCGATCCCGATGGCGCGCCGGTACATCTGGAGCGCGTGCTCGACGCCGCGCCGATCGTACCGGTTGAAGGACTTGCGGCCGCGCAGGTAGAAGTCGTACGCGCGCACGTCGTCCGTGGTGACCTGGCGCATGGCGCGCCGGTCGCGCGGCGTGAGCGTGCCCTTCAGCTCCCGGGCGATCCGGTCCGCGATCTCCTCCTGGATGGCGAAGATGTCGGCGAGGCGGCGGTCGTAGCGCTCGGACCACAGGTGGTACCCGTCGGCCGCGTTGATGAGCTGCACGGTGATGCGCAGCGTGTCCCCGGACTTGCGCACGCTGCCTTCGAGCACGGCGCTCACGCCCAGCCGGTCCGCGATCTCCCGCGTGTCCAGCGCCGCGCCCTTGAACCGGAACGAGGACGTCCGCGCGGCCACGTGCAGATCGCGCAGGCGCGCGAGCGCGTTCAGGATCTCCTCCGCGATCCCTTCGCAGAAGTACTCCTGGTCCTTCTCCGGGCTCATGTCCGCGAACGGCAGCACCGCGATGGACGGGACGACGTCCCCGCGGACGGTGCCGAGCTCCCGGCGCAGCGCGGACAGCTCGTCGCGAAGCGCGGCGGCATCCATCGTGCGCTGCGCGGGGTCCTTCTGCAGGCAGCGGCGGATGAGACGATCCAGGTGCCGCGGCAGGTCCGGTCGCACGGCGCCGAGGTCCGGGGGCGTGTCCCGGAGGATGGATGCGAACAGGTCCGCGGACCGGGCGCCGCGGAACGGGCGGCGACCGGTGGCCATCTCGAAGAGCATGACGCCCAGGGAGAAGAGGTCCGAGCGCGCGTCCGCGGGGTCGCCGCGGATCCGCTCCGGCGCCAGGTACGGCCCGGTGCCGGCGAGCCCGCCCGGCTCGTCCGAGGCCTTCGTGGTGACCTCGTCGGGGGCGCGTCCTTCGGACGCGGGGCGGACGCGGGCGAGTCCGAAGTCCAGCAGCTTGACCAGCCGCTCCGGCGTGACCATCACGTTGCGCGGCTTCAGGTCGCGGTGCACCACGCCGTGGGCGTGCGCGCTGGCGAGGGCATCGCAGACCGGGATGGCGAACTCGAAGAGGTCTCGCGGCGACAGGCCGCCGTCCGGGATCAGCTCGTCCAGGGTCCGGCCGGGGATCCACTCCATGGCGAGGAACGGGCGATCCTCGTGATCCTCGATGGCGTGGATCGTGACGATGTTCGGATGGTTCAACGCGGCCAGCGCCCGGGCCTCGTCCTTGAAGCGTCCCAGACGCTCTCGGTCGCGGGCCCATTCCTCGGGCAGGAACTTCAGCGCCACGTCCCGACCCAGGCGGGTGTCCCGGGCCTTCCAGACCTCGCCCATCCCGCCCTCGCCGAGCTTCGCGGCGAGAGCGTAGGCACCCACCTCGGCGGCCGCCCGGAGGTCCATCGCGGGTGTCCTTTCCGATCGGGGGCGTCTCTCAATCTACGTCCGGCGCGGCGGGGCCTCAAGCGCGCGCGGGCGCGGACCGCGCCGTCACGGGAAGCGTGGAGCGACCGGCGCTCGGGTCACGAGGCTCATCGTTGCCACTCCGGGCCGTAACGGTGGAGGAAGTGCGGAGGAACGCGCGGAGCCGCGGGATCGGCGAGGCGCAGGACGAATCCCACGGTCCGCTCCCGGGCTCCCGGGGGAGGTTCGCCGAGCTCGCCGCATCGCGCCAGCGCGAGCAGCTCGAACGCGTCGAAGGATCCCGTGGCCTCGTCGAACCACGCGTGCCCGAGCAGCTCCGTCTCGATGCGGTCCGCGCGCCGATCCCGTGCGTGGGCACGGGACTCCGCGCGGGTCGCTCCCGTGATCCGCAGCCGGACTCGCGAACCCTGCCGCGACTCGACCTCCGTGCGGATCCACGACGGCCGAAGGTCCTCCGGGCGGAAGCGACGCGCGAGCTCGCCGGCGACCCCGTCCACGAAGTGCAGGCACGTCAGCCGCTCCACGAGCCGGTCGGGAAGGGACCGCGAGGCGCCGGCGTGGGCCGGATCCGGCAGCCACTGCCGCGCCTCCGCGGGCGAGAACCACACGTGATCCAGGTTCGCGCGCGCCGCCGGACCCGCGGAGCGGGGAGCGTGCGGATCCCGTTCCGCAACCGCGCCGTCGCGATCCGGTTCCCCCGGAGCGGAGAGATCACGCGCCGCGAGGTCCAGCACGAGGCCGTCGGCCGGGTACCGGTCCTCGTCCAGGGTCACGCGGGCCGGCGGGGCCGGGCCGCGTCGGGCCGCTGCGGGCAGCGCCTCGAAGGCCGTCAGCCCCCGCTGCAGGAGGGCCAGCACGGTGTCCGCATCGGCCGGGGGCGTGGAGGCGAGCAGCTCGCCGCCCGCGGTGCACACGTAGATCCCCTGCCGCGTGGGCACGCGGCGGCCGGCGAAGTGGCCGCGCTCCGTCACGCCGTGCACCCACGCGGACAGCGGGTCCGATCCGGAGAGCCGGAACTGCGTGTCGGCCACGGGCACGAAGCGCGCGGCGAGATCACGGACCCGGGGATCGGACCAGACGAACCGTCGGTCGGCGAGGGCGTTCTGTCAGGTGCATCCCATGGGGTGACCGTTCATGAGCCACAGGAGGATGGGGCGGACGGAGGCGTGGGCGTCGGCGATCCCGTCCTGCAGGTTCGTGCGCCAGGGGATGCTCCGCCAGACCGACTCCTCCGCCGAAGGCACGATGCGATCCCGGAGCGCCGCGAGGTCCTCGGGGGTCCGGGAGTGCAGGGGGAGGACGATCCCTGGAGCGTCCGCCGGGCGCGCCGGTGCGGTGACGAGCAGCAGGACCAGGAGGGTTGCGAAGTGCATGCGATGCTCCGGCGGCGAAGATACAATGCCGGAGCCCGCCGGCCAACCGTTTCCGGATTGCGGGGCCCGCGCGGGAGGGACGCGACACTAGGCGGCCGGCGCGCCCTCGGCCGGCTCGGCGCACCGGTACGGGAGGCGGATCCGGAACGTCGTCCCTTCGCCCTCCGTGCTCTCCAGGTCCACGGTGCCGCCGTGCTTGCGGCAGATCACGTCGTGCGCGATGGACAAACCCTGCCCGGTGCCCTTCCCGACCTCCTTCGTGGTGAAGAAGGGATCGAAGACTCGATTGCGGATGGCGGCGGGGATGCCGGTCCCGTTGTCCGTGATGGCGATCTCCACCGTGTCGTCCAGATCGCGCGTGGCGATGCGGATCACGCCCTTCCCGCCGTCCCGGACCTTCCCGGCGATGGCGTGCGCCGCGTTCACCACCATGTTCAGGATGACCTGGTTGATCTCGCCCGGGCGCGCCTGGACCGGACCGAGGGCCGGGTCGAGGTCCAGCTCCATGTCGGCGACGTACTTCCACTCGTTCCTGGCCACCGTCACGGTCGTCTCGATCGCCTTGTTCAGGTCCATGCTGACCTTGTCCTCGCCGGGGTGCGAGAACTCCTTCATGGCGCGCACGATCGTGGCGACGCGCTGGACGCCGTCCAGGGTCTGATCGATGGCGCGCGGGATCTCCTGCAGGAGGTACTCCGCGTCCTCGCCCAGGCTGCGGCGGATGTCCGCCACGGTCTCGCGGATGGCGTCCTCGTCGGCGCCGTCGGCCGCGGCGCCCCGGATCCGGGACAGGGGAGCCAGGAGGTCGCGGAAGGCGTCCTGGAGGAAGCGCGTGTTGTCGCCCACGTACTGGATCGGCGTGTTGATCTCGTGCGCGATGCCCGCGGCGAGCTGTCCGACCGACTCGAGCTTCGCCGCCTGACCCAGGCGCTGTTCCAGCCGGAGCCGCTCGGCCTCCGCGGCGAGTTCCTCGCGCAGGTCGCGCGCGACGACCACGGTGCCGCGCGTGCCGTCGTCCAGCGCCACCGGCGAGATGCCGAGGGACACGGGAATGCGCGTCCCGTCGCGGGCGTGGAGTGAAGGGGGCGCGGCGCCGCGGGCGGGGCCCGTGACCGGTCCGGACGCCCCGTTCCGGACGGCGGTCTCGACATCCGGTCCCAGGAGCCCGAGCGACCGGCCGGTCAGCAGGGTCTCCGTATCGCGCAGGAGGCGGAGCGCGCCGCGATTCACCCGGCGGATGTCGCCGCGGGAGTCCACCACGATGACCGCGTCCTCGATCGCATCCAGGACGTTGCCGAGGAAGTGCTTGGAGACGGTCGTGGCGAGGAGGCCCTCGGACATCGCGCCGAAGCTGCGGACAAGGCGTCCGATCTCGTCGTCCGCCGCGGGGATCCGCTCCGCGCCGGCGCGGAGGTCGCCGTGGGATACGCGCTCCGCGGCCCCCGCGAGGCGGACCAGCGGCAGCACCACGCGGAATCGGACGTACGTGAACGCGAGGATCCACATGATCGTGACGGGGAGCGCGGCCCACAGGATGCGGCTCGACAGCGCGTGCACCGACGCTTCGATCGCGCCCATGGCGCTCTCGACGTTCTCCTCGCGGGCCCGCAGTTCCGTGCCCAGGAGAAGATCCACGCGCTCGCGCGCGATGCGCGCCTCGGCGGCGCGGGCGGCGAGATCGCCGGCGCCGTCCAGGACGTCCTCCGCGTCCAGCATGACGAGGACGAGGTCGCGGGCGAGGGCGTCGTACCGGTCGAATGCGGCGAGCAGCGCCCTCGCGGGGGCCTCGACCCCGGGAGTGCGTCCCAACGCGGCGGCGGTGTCGCGGAACCGGCCCACCGCGTCCGTGCTGTGCTCGACGAGCCCGCGCTCTCCGAGCAGGACGGCGCGCTCGTAGCCCTCGGTCACGTCGCGGAAGTGGATGGCGAGCTCCCGCAGCGTCTCCTCGGCGGGAGCGTCCGTGCGGAGCGTCTCGTCCAGCACGCGCTCCACCTCGCGCCCCGTGGCCCACGTCTGGAGAACGATCAACGCCAGGGCCGCGCCGAACGTCCCGAGGAGGAGGACGGCCTTGTTCGCCAGGCCGAGGCGCTCGACGGCGCGGCGCAGGCGGCGGATCACCCCTCCACCTCGAGGACGAGGACGCCCTCGCGGGCGCCCGTGCCGCGGAGGAACGCGATGGCGCCGGGTGTGGCCCGCACGTACTCCAGGAGCTTCGCCTCCGTGTCGAAGGACCGCGGCGGCAGTCCCTTGCCGGCGAACACCTGCTGGCGCCAGTAGGTCATGAACTGGCTGGCCGTGCGCTGGAGATACCGGCGCGTGAACGCCTCCTGCAGCCCGTCCTCGCGCAGGAGGACGGGCACGAGGGCGGTGTCGCCCACGCGCACGGGCTGCCCGAGATAGGCGCGGCGGACGAGCTGCGCGTCCACCTGCGTGACCCCGAGGCCGGGGTGCGCGACGAAGCGGATCCGCGGCTCGTCCGCGGGGGCGGCGCCCAGCGTCACGAGCAGGAACAGGAGGAGGGCGGCGGCGCGTCGCACGGTTCCTCCTCAGAACGCCAGCGTGAGCTTCGTCGCCAGGTACCGCCACCGGCGGGACATCCCGTCGGGGTTGACACCGTGCTCGAGCGCGCCGGTGCCCACGACCTCGTGCCCTTCGACCTTCGCGATCCAGCGGTCGGTGAGATCGAACCGCAGCGAGACGGCTAGGTCCTTCTGGTACGCGCGATCCGGGCTCTCGAAACCGTTCCCGTCGCGATCGTTCCGGTCCGGATGGAACACGGACCAGTACGCGCCGGCCTCGAGGTCGGAGCGGAGCGCGCGGGACACCTGCACGTAGTAGCGCTCGTCGTGCACCGGGGCCGGGAAGTACGGGTTCGCCAGCTCGCCGTTCCACTGGCCGTACTCCGCCACCAGGGTCCAGAGCGACGGCCGGTACTCCAGGGAGAAGACGTGCATGTCGAACGCGTCGACCGTCCACTCGGAGTGCTCCGGGACGCCCGGCGCGCGCGCTGC
This sequence comes from uncultured Gemmatimonadota bacterium, assembly GCA_964571855.1. Lineage (GTDB taxonomy): Bacteria > ARS69 > ARS69 > ARS69 > ARS69 > CAYYFX01. Next base: position 548,017 of record CAZNDO010000002.1, on the reverse strand, counting down.
CGGATCGATGCGGAAGTCCATGGTGCCGTCGACGTAGCGCTGGAACGTGACCCCCGCACGAAGCGGAACATCCGGCGCCTCCCAGACCAGCGCCGCGCCGGCGCCGGGGATCGGGTCAGCGTGATCGACCTGCAGGGCGCCGCGGCCGAAGTCCTCGAGCGTGTGCGCGACCGAACCGTCGGTGTCCAGGAACGTCCAGCCGAAGTGGAGCTGGTACGAGAGCGTGCCGGCCCGGGTGGGAGCCGACCCGTACGCCGCGGCGCCGGTGGAACTGGTCTGGAAGTCGCGGTACTGGAGGTTGTACACGCTCTGCGGCAGGAGGATGGGCGTGCGCGCCGCGTCCACGTCCGCGGTCTCGTTGTACAGGCCGTACGGCAGCTTGAACGCGCCGACTCGCAGCCCGAGCTCCGCGTGGCGATGCCAATCCAGGAAGCCCCAGGCCAGCTCGACCTCGTAGTTGCCCAGCGGACCCAGCTCGCGGAGGAACGCCTGGGCCCCGATCGACACGTCCGGGTGCAACGCGGTCGACGCGTTGAGGCCGGCCTCGGTGAACCGGAAGTCCCCGCCGTCGGAGTCGTTCAGGTAGTTGTTGCGCGTGGAGGCGAGGAAGCCCTGGCTCGCGAACCCGTGCACGTGCTCGCGAAGCCACGCGCCCGCGTCCGCGGCCGAGGCCTCGGTCGCCGTCATCAGCAGGACGCACGCGAGAGCACGCGAGCCTCTCATGGGGTTTCTCCCCGCAGGGGCGGAGGAAGCCATCCGGACGCTAAGCGCGAATAGCTAGTCCGGAATCGGCGGCGCCGCTTTCCACCTTTAGGTCCGGGGTGCGGGGAGAACGCGGGAGCGAGCGGAGCGCGCGGCGATCCGGGGGTTTCGCCGGCGGCGAGGTGGGCCTACGGTAGGGAATCCTCGACCAAAGGAGACGTGAAGTGGAGATCCTCGACACCGTCCACCTGGGCAACTCCATCCGGCAGGGGCCGTGGCCCTGGGCGCCATGGTCGCCGCCATCGCGGCGCTCCACATCTTGCGCGCGGTCCTCGTGAACCGGCTCACGGCGCTCTCGAAGCGGACGAGACGCCCCGGGAGAAACTGGCGGCCATCCCGGCGATCCTGAAGGGCGCGGTGGAGGCGCAGGAGCAGACGCGGTTCGACCGCGCGCCCCTGAAGGCCTTCGGCGACCTCTCGATCAACTTCGAGGCGGTGTACCACGTGAAGGTCCCGGAGTACGCCGCGTACATGGACGGACGCGGAAGTTCGCGGTGGCGGCCCGGAGCGAGCTAGGCGGGCGGGGGCGGGACGGCCGGGGGGCGCCGCGCGCGTCCGGTCGCGCGGCCGGCGGCCGCGTTCCGGCGGGCCTGCCGCGCGAACGCGGCGGCCACCAGCTGGCGCGTGAAGCCCTCGTGGCCCGCGGGGTCGTGCAGGAGGCAGAGGTCCGCGCTTCCCGCGTCCTTCGGCGGGTAGTACACGCCGCAGTTCGGGTTGATCTCCAGCATGTACGGCGTGCCCGTGACGTCCACGCGCAGGTCGCAGCGCCCGAAGCTGGCGCCGCGCAGCGCGGTGAAGAAGCGCGCGGAGACGTCGCGCAGCCGCGCGTCGAGGGCCGCGTCCGTGACCGGGAAGGAGGCCATCGCGCCGTAGTCCACCCACTTCATCTTCGCGTGCTTGAACGTCTCGCCCTCCGGGAATCGGTACTGCACGGGCGTGTACGTGGTGGGGGACGCCGGGTCGTGCGGGTTCTCGGCCACGAGCACCGTGCACTCGATGCCCTCCACGAACTCCTCGATCAGCGCGGCGCCGTGCCGGGAGATGATTTTGCGGGCCTGCCGGAGGAGGCCGGCCGGCGTGCACACGCGCGAGGCGCGCGACAGGCTGACGCTGGAGTAGCTGCTGTAGTGCTTCACGAACATCGGGAAGCGGAGCATCCCCGCGGCGCGGCGCACGTCCTCGTCCGTGCGCGCCAACGCCCAGGCCGGCGTGGGGATGTCCGCGGCGCGGCACGCCGCCTTCATGTCCGCACGGGTGGGCTCGTAGAACTCCGACGTGGCGCCCGTGAACGCGACGCCGGCGTCCTCCAGCGCGCGGACCACCTCGATGCCGGGGATGTCCTGGTCCGCGGCGCCGTCGCAGAGGTTGAAGAAGAGGTCGTAGCCCGCGGCGATGCGTTCCCGCACGCGCTCCACGCAGTCCGCCTTGACCAGCGTGGCCACGTCCCAGTCCGCCTCCGGAAGGAACGGGCGAGGATCGCAGGGCCAATCGTCGGGGGGGAAGGGCGTGACGTCGAGATGCTGCGTGGTCAGAAGGCAGACGCGCACCGGGGGGAGACCTCGTTCCGTCGTGGGCCAGCACACGCAACGGCGATCGTGACCGCAGTCTAGGCCAGGCGCCGACGACGAACAAGCGAAGGCGGATGCGAAAGGGCACGGGAGCCGCGGCCCCCGTGCCCTCTTCCGTCGTGCCCCGCGAGGTCCAGTCCCCTCGGGATGCCGGTGTCCTCGCGGCTATCGCGTGAACGCCACCGTGGCCGCGGGCAGCGGCCCCGCCGGCGCGAGCGCGATCACCTCGCGCGGCGTGGCGCCCGCGGGGATGGCCGCCTGGAGGATGCGCACGGGGAACGACGAATCGTGCCGCAGCGCGCTCTCCTCGTGGTGGTCCGTGGCGGGCTCGATGACGAGGAATGCGGTGCTGGCGCCGTCCGAGAGGTCGTGGCCGCTCACCAGGAAGTCGCTGCCGGGGGCGGCGAACGCGGCCTGGATGCCGGCCTCGGGGCCCGGGCCGTCCGAGTCCGCGCCCGCGGCGCCCGCGAAGGTGCCGATGGAGAGCGAGTGCCCGCCATGGAAGACGTGGGCGTGGTAGTGCCAGCCGTGGCCCAGCTCGGGGAGCGTGAGGTTCGGCGCGCCCGCGCCGTCCGTGAACCAGATGCCCTGGGTCTCGTTCGATCCCTCGCCGTCCGTGGGCGTGGCGAGCACGAAGCCGCCGGCGGCCGCCGTCAGGTCCGCACCCACCGCGTGGGGATGGGCCGTGGCGAGCGTGGCCTCCGCGTGGTCGTCGTCCCCGGTGACCGCCCCGGCGAGCAGCGCCGGACCCGGGTCGGTGGCGCCCTCGGCTTCCACGGTCACGCGGACCTCCGTGGCGCCGGCCAGGATCGACGGATCCTCCAGGCCGAACTCCACCGCGCCGCCCTCGCGCGAGCCTGCCGAACCGTCGGCGTTGATCACGAACTGCCCGACGCTCGTGTAGACGAGCCCGTGCCGCAGACCGCTCTCCGGCACGCCGACCCAGGCCTCGTAGTACCGGCCGTGTCCGAGGGCCGGCAGGCCGGAGAAGGAGAACGTGAACTCGCCGCCGGTCGGGCCGGCGGGATCGTCGTCGTTGCAGCCGGTGACGGCCAGAAACGTGAGCAGGACGACGGCCGGGAGGCGGAGTCGGCGCATGCGGAACCTCGAAACGGATGCGTGTGGGACTGTCCGGAAGCGGGGGGATGAACGCGGCGAGTGTAGCAGAGACGGGTCCCGCCGGCGGAGAATACATGGGCAGAGTGTCGGGTATTGCCCGCGAGCGCGCGGCTTCGCGCGGTCCCGGGTCGTGTATCCTCCGGCGACCACGAACTCCAGCCCGAGGGGAGGAGCGCGATGGTCACGGTCAAGGAACTGATGGGCGCGCGGGGCGGGGAACTCTGGACGGTCGCGCCGCACGCGACCGTCTACCAGGCCCTCGAGGTCCTGGCGGCGCACGACATCGGGGCGCTGCCCGTGGTGGAGGGCGGCCGCCTCGTGGGGATCTTCTCGGAGCGCGACTACGCCCGGAAGGTGGTGCTCCGCGGGCGCACGTCGCGCGAGACGCCCGTGTCGGACCTGATGGTGCGGGCCGTCGTGTGCGTCGCACCCTCCGACTCGATCCAGGGGTGCATGGCGCTCATGACCCAGAAGCGCGTGCGACACCTCCCGGTGCTGGACGGCGACGTGCTGGTCGGGATCGTGACCATCGGGGACGTCGTGAAGCGGATGATCACCGAGCAGGCGATGACCATCGAGCAGCTGGAGAGCTACATCCGCGGCTCGTACTGACGGGAACGGCGGGGAACGGGCCCTGCGCGCGGCGCGGCGGACGTCCCGAACGCGCGGGAGCGCACGGAGCGCAGGGTGGCGGATCGGCCGGCGAAGGGGAAGAAGCGGGTCTCGCTGTCCAGCGTGGGGCACGCGTTCCGCAGCATCGTGTGGCCGCGCCGCCGGCTGCTGCTGGGCGGGCTGGCGCTCGTGGCCGTGAACCGGCTGGCCGGGCTCGTGCTGCCCGGCTCCACGAAGTACCTGATCGACGACGTCATCGTCCGCGCGGACACGGGTCTCCTGCGCGTGCTGCTCGTGGTGGTGGGCCTCGCGCTGCTGGTGCAGGCGGGGACTTCCTACCTGCTCACGCGGCTGCTCAGCGTGGAGGCGCAGCATCTCATCTCGGAGCTGCGCGCGCGCATGCAGCGGCACATCCTCCGGCTGCCCCTGCGCTTCTTCGACGAGAACAAGTCCGGCTCCCTGGTCTCCCGGATCATGAACGACGCGGAGGGCGTGCGGAACCTGGTGGGCACCGGGCTGGTGCAGCTCGTGGGCGGCGTGCTCACGGCGGTCGTGGCGCTGGTCCTGCTGATCCGGATCAACCCGAGCATGACCCTGTACGCGTTCATCCCGCTGGTGCTGTTCGGGGCGATCTCCGCGAGGGCCTTCGCCTACGTCCGGCCCATCTTCCGGAAGCGCGGCGAGATCACGGCCGAGGTGACGGGCCGGGTCACGGAGACGCTCGGCGGGATCCGCGTGGTGAAGGGGTTCCACGCGGAGCCGCAGGAGTTCGCGGTGTTCGAGGCGGGGGTGGACCGGGTGTTCCGGAACGTTCGGGAGTCCCTCACGGCGACCAGCCTCATCACCAGCCTGGCCACCCTGCTGATGGGGCTGACGTCGGTGATCATCATGGGCGTGGGCGGCCACATGATCATCCGCGGCGAGATGACGGTGGGGGAGTTCGTGGCGTTCACGCTGTACCTGGCGTTCCTGATCGCGCCCATCGTGCAGATGAGCAACATCGGGACGCAACTCACCGAGGCATTCGCGGGATTGGACCGGATGGAGGAGATCCTGTCCTTGGCGCCGGAGGGGGACGAGGCGGCCCGGACCGTGGTCCTCGACGACGTGCGCGGCGACATCCGGTTCGAGGGCGTGCACTTCGCGTACGGCGGGGACGCGGAGGTGCTGCACGACGTGACCTTCCACGCCCCGCCGGGCAGCGTGACCGCGCTGGTGGGAAGCTCCGGCTCCGGGAAGTCCACCGTGGCCGCGCTGGCCGCGTCCTTCCGGACGCCCACGAAGGGCACGGTGCGCGTGGACGGGCATGACCTGGCGGCCGTGCGGCTGGACAGCTACCGGCGCCGGCTGGGCGTGGTACTGCAGGACGAGTTCCTCTTCGAGGGGACGATCCGGGAGAACATCCTCTTCCCGCGGCCCGCGGCGGGGGAGGCGGAGCTGCGCGCGGCCGTGGAGGCGGCGCACGTGCACGAGTTCGCGGACCGGTTCCCGGACGGGCTGGACACGCGGATCGGCGAGCGCGGCGTGAAGCTCTCCGGCGGGCAGAAGCAGCGCATCGCGATCGCCCGGGCGATCCTGGCGGACGCGCGCGTGCTGATCCTGGACGAGGCCACGTCGTCCCTGGACAACGAGAGCGAGGCGTTGATCCAGCGGAGCCTCGGGAAGCTCATGGCGGGGCGCACCACGCTGGTGATCGCGCACCGCCTCAGCACGATCCGGCGCGCGGACGTGATCCTGGTGCTGGAGGGCGGACGGATCGTGGAACGCGGGAAGCACGACGAGCTGCTGGCGCTCGGCGGGCGGTACCACGAGCTGTACACCTACCAGGCGCGGATCTGATCCGGGTCAGCCGTTGAACCGGGCGCTGTCGCCGGCCTTGCCGCGGTAGTAGGGGTGCCGGTTCACCGCGTCGCGCAGGCGGTCGTAGTCCGCGGTGGACGGCGCGGTTCCCGCCAGCAGGTTCCCGGCGAGCTCCCAGCCGACCTTGAACACGCGATCCTTGTCCTCGTCCTCGCTGTACAGCCGCGCGTCGGGGTCGGGGTCCGTGCTGTTCCCCCGCGCGTACAGGCACTGGGCCAGGTAGGCCGCGGACTCCGACGTCCCGATGTCCATCGTGGTGAGGTTCATCAGGTCGCAGACGGCGTGGACGGACTCGTGCACGATGAGCGCCTTGCGCGAGAGGGAGTTGGCGTCCGTGAACCCGAGGTGGAACGTGTTCGTGCCCGTGTCGTACTCCGCCATGCCGACCTCGGAGGTGTCGTACACGACCCTCGTGACGCCGGCGGCGACGTTGACGGCCACGACCGTGAAGTTGATGTTCAGCAGCGTGAAGCCGCGGATCGTGAACGGCTTGATCACGTGCACGCCGGCGCCGGTCAGCGTGTTGACCACCGCCTGCCTCGCGAGCGCGTTGCGATCCGCCACGGATCCCTCCCCGGGAAGACGCCCGAGCGGGCAGGATAGCATGCAGGCGGGGCGACGGGAGGCGCGCGGGGCCTTCCGCACGGCGAGGGCGGACGCTAGACTTCCGCGCCGGCGGCGCGCGGCCCCGGCAGGAGACGACGCCTGACGTGTGCGGGATTGCCGGGATCGTGAGTGACGACGGGGCGGCGGCGTTGCCGGACGCCGTGCGCATGGCGAAGCGCCAGGCACACCGCGGCCCGGACGACGCGGGCTCGTGGGCCGACCCGCGGGGACGCGCGGCGTTCGCCCACGCGCGACTCTCCATCCTGGACCTCTCGGAGGCCGGCCGCCAGCCGATGACCGACGCGGCCGGCGCGGCCTGCGTCGTCTACAACGGCGAGATCTACAACTTCCGGGAGCTGCGGCGGGAGCTGGAGAACGCGGGGCACGCGTTCCGGTCCGGCACGGACACCGAGGTCCTCCTGCACGGGTACCTCGCGTGGGGCGATTCGGTCGTGGAGCGGCTGCACGGGATGTTCGCGTTCGGCATCTGGGATGCGCGCGCCGGTCGCCTCCTCCTGGCGCGCGATCGCCTCGGCATCAAGCCGCTGCACTACGCGGAGGGCCCGGCCGGGATCGCGTTCGCGTCGGAGCTGAAGGGCCTCGAGGCGGCGCCGGGAGCGGGCGGCGCGGTGGACGCCTCCGCGCTGTGGGACTTCCTCACGTACCTGTACGTGCCCGCGCCGAAGACGGCGTGGCGCGCGATCCGGAAGCTGCCGCCGGGGTGCACGCTCGTGCGGGAGCGCGGGGGCCGCGCCGCGATCCGCGCGTACTGGGACGCGGACTTCGCGCGGACGGTGCGGCGCACGGACGCGGAATGCGTGGAGGAGCTGCTGGGGCTGCTGGCGCGGTGCGTGCGGGACCACCTCGTGAGCGACGTCCCGGTGGGCGTGCTGCTGAGCGGCGGGATCGACTCCTCCGCGGTCACGGCGTACGCGTCGGCCGGGCGCGCGGCGGCCCCGGGCGGCGAGCTGCGGAGCTTCTCGGTGAGCTTCGGGGGGGCGAGCGTCTGTGAGGCGCCGTTCGCGCGCGCCGTGGCGGAGCGCTTCGGCACCCGGCACGTGCAGGAGGACTCGGCGCCGGCGCAGGACGCGGCGGAGCTGGAGGAGCTGGCAGCGTGGTTCGACGAGCCCTTCGCGGACGCGTCGGCGCTGCCGACCTCGGTGGTGTGCCGCGTGGCGCGGCGCGACGTGCCGGTGGTGCTCAGCGGGGACGGCGGCGACGAGCTGTTCGGCGGGTACCGGCGCTACGGGAAGTTCTGCCGGCTCGCGCGCCGGGACGTGGCGCCGCGGGCGGCGCAGCGCACGGCGGCCGCGGCCGTGGCCCGGCTCCTCCCGGGCGGGAGCGGGGCCGCACGCTCCCTGCACCGCTGGGGGCTGGAGGACGTGGCGCGCTACGCCCAGCTGCACGGCGGCATGACCCGTCCGGACAAGGCCGCGGCGCTGCCGCGCGCGGTGACGGACCGCTTCGCGGGGTACGACGACCTGTGGTCCTTCCGCGAGCACTGGCGCGAGGACCTGGATCCGTGGTCGCGGATGCAGTACCTGGACCTCAAGACGTACCTCCCGGATGACCTGCTCACGAAGGTGGACCGCATGAGCATGCGCTGGTCGCTGGAGGTGCGGCCGCCGCTGCTGGACCACCGGATCGTGGAGTTCGCGGCCTCCGTGCCGGCGGCGCAGCGGACGCCGGGCGGCGCGATGAAGGGGCTGTTCAAGCGCGCGCTGGCGGGGACGCTGGGCCCGGAGAGCCTGGACCGCGGCAAGCAGGGATTCAGCATTCCCATCGATCCCGCGCTGTTCGCGGGGTCGGTCGAGTCCGCGGGATGGCCCACGCCGCAGCGCGTGGCGTGGGCGATGCTGAAGGCGTGGACGAAGCGGCGGCTCGCGGTGGCCGATCCCCGGGAGATCCTCCGCGAGGGGCCGTAGGCGGCGCGCCGGGCCCGACACCGGGCCCGACGCCGGGCCGCGTCCTTTTGCCAGGAGTGCGAAGGGCCGATAGACTGCGGCAGGAGCGCCGCGACGGGGGCGGGGGCGAGGGCGCGCCCGTGCCCGGAGCCCCGACGGGAGAGGACCGATCCCCGCACGCCGAACGCCCCGCCCGCGGCCGCGCGCCCGCGCCGCCGCCCGGAAGGCGCCGCGTCGCCGCGCGCGCGCGGACTGGACGCGCCTCGACGATGAGCAACTGCTGGACTGGCGGCTCAAGGACCTGAAGCTGACGCTGGACCCGCTGCAGGGGCGGATCGAACAGATCCACCGGGAGCTGGAGCGGAAGGGGCTGCGCTTCCGGCCGCACTTCTGGATCTCGTCGGAGTGGTTCTCGCCGGACGGCGTGCCGGGCGTGGCCATCCCGTTCTTCGTGGTGCACCCGCGGCTCAAGCGGCTCGAGCGCGCGCAGATGCTGGACGTGGAGGGCGGGACCGAGGAGTGGTGCCTGCGCCTGCTGCGGCACGAGACCGGGCACGCCATCGACAACGCGTACCGCCTCCACCGGCGGAAGGACTGGCGCGAGACCTTCGGGAACTACTCCCAGAAGTACACCGCCACCTACCAGCCCCGCCCTTACAGCAAGCGCTTCGTGCTGCACCTGGACTACTGGTACGCGCAGAGCCATCCCGCGGAGGATTTCGCGGAGACGTTCGCGGTGTGGCTGCGCCCCGCGTCGCAGTGGCGCAAGCGCTACGCCGGCTGGCCGGCGCTGAGGAAGCTGGAGTACGTGGACCGGCTCATGGCGGAGATCGCGGACGTGCGCCCGCCCGTGCGCAACCGCGAGCGGACCGAGTCCATCGGGCAGCTCGGCACGACCCTGCGGAGCTACTACGCGGACAAGCGGCGACGCTACGGCGAGGACATCCCGGACTTCTACGACCGGGATCTCCGGCGCCTGTTCCGCCCGCGCGAGAAGGGCGAGCGCGCGGTGAGCGCGGCGCGGTTCCTCCGGCGCGTGAGCCCGTTCGTGCGCGCGCAGGTGGCGCGGTGGACGGGGCAGTACCAGTACACGATCCAGCAGGTGCTGGGCGAGATGATCGAGCGCGCGCGGGAGCTGGACCTCGTGCTGCCCGGCGACGAGCAGGCCGCCACGCTGGACGCCACGATCATGCTGACCGTGCAGACGATGAACCACCTGCACGGCGGCCACCACCGGCTGACGCGATGAGCCGCCGCCGCCCGCTGCGGGTGCTGGTCCTCATGCACGAGGAGCTGGTCCCGCCGGACAGCCTGCAGGGCATGTCCGACAGGGAGGTGGACCCGGTCAAGACCGAGTACGACGTGCTCTGGGCGCTGGAGCAGCTCGGCCACGAGGGCCGCGCGCTCGGCGTGCACGACGATCTCGGCGTGATCCGGTCCGCCATCCACGACTTCCGCCCGGACCTCGTGTTCAACGTGCTGGAGGAGTTCCACGGCGTGACCATGTACGGGCAGGCGGTCATCTCGTACCTGGAGCTCGCGCGGCAGGCGTACACCGGATGCAACCCGCGCGGCCTCGTGCTGGCGCACGACAAGCTGCTGACGAAGAAGATCCTCACGTACCACCGCGTGCCGAACCCGCGCTGCGTGGTGTTCCCGCGCGGGCGGAAGTTCCGGCGGCCCACGCGGGTGACGTACCCGCTGATCGTGAAGTCGTCGTTCGAGGACGCCTCGCTGGGGATCGCGCAGGCGTCCATCGTGTCGAACGAGGAGAAGCTGGCGGAGCGCGTGGCGTTCATGCACGACACCTACGGCACGGACGTGATGGCGGAGGAGTTCATCGACGGGCGGGAGGTCTACCTCGGCCTGATCGGGAACACGCGCGTGGAAACGTTCCCGGTGTGGGAGATGAAGTTCAACAAGTGGCCGGAGGGCGTGCCGCGCATCGCCACCGAGAAGGTCAAGTGGGACGTGCGCTACCAGATCGCCCGGGACATCCAGACCGAGGCGGCGGAGATCCCGGACGAGGTGCGCCGGCGCATCGAGCGCATCGGCCGGCAGGTGTACAAGGTGCTCGGCCTGTCCGGGTACGCGCGCGTGGACATGCGCCTGGGCGAGGACGGCCGGGTGCACGTGATCGAGGCGAACCCGAACCCGGACCTGGCGCACGACGAGGACTTCGCGAAGTCCGCGCGGGCCGGCGGGCTGGAGTACCCGGACCTCGTGGAGCGGATCCTGCGGCTCGGCCTGTCGTGGCGGCCGAAGTGGAAGGAAGCGGCGGAGGAGTGATGCGGCTTCAGTTGCCGTGATGCCCGGGGCGGCCGCGCGTGCCGCCCCACCGCAGCCCGAGGCGCGCTTCCCGCGGGGCGAACGTGTCGGAACCGGCCTCGAGGAGCAGGACGCGGTGCTCCGCGCGGACGTACCAGCCGGCGGCGTCGTCCACGTCCGCGCGCCAGCCGGCCTCCAGGCGGGTCCAGTGCCACGCGCCGAGCGGCTCCAGCGCGAGGCCCGCGCGCAGCTGCGCGGCGCGCCGGCCGAGGCGCAGCTCGCCGTCGCGATCCCGGACCGCGTCCACCCGCGCGGCCAGCGTTCCCCGCGAGAGCCAGCGCGTGGAGAAGGGGCCGGGCGAGCTGTCGAGCGCGAGCAGGGCGCCGAGGGCGGCGTCGCCCGGTCGGTCCGCGCCGGCAATGCCCGCGGCCTCCAGCGCCCCGCGCCACGTGGGCCCGGGCGGGAACTCGCCGGTCTCCATGCCGAGGAGCGTGACGCGCATGAGGGCGTCCGCCCGGCGATGGGCGGCGCCCTCCAGATCGGCCGCGGACGGCAGGGCCGGGCGCGGGGGCTCGCGCAGCGGCGGCGCCGGCACGCCGGCGACGCGCGCCATCGTCTCCAGCGCGAGCGCAGCGACCGCGCGATGGGTGCGGGACGACGGGTGGTGCAGGTCGGGGCTGAAGTGGGGCGAGCGGGGCGTGGCGAACCCGGATCGTCCGCGAGCCGGTCCAGCAGCATCCCGATCTCCAGCACGGTGCAGCCCTCCCGCGCGCACAGCGCGCGGACGGAGTCGTTGTACGCGGCGGCGTGTTCGCGGATGGCCGCCAGTTCCGGGGCCGTCCAGACCTCGTCCGCCGCGAAGCGATCGTCCCGGTAGGGCAGGAGGAACGCCGAGACCCTCGTCCCGGGCGGCAACGGCCGGCCGTCGGCGTCGCGCGCGCCGCCGGGCGCGGGCTGCAGGAACGGGAGCGCCGTCACGTCGGGGAGCGTGGCGAGCAGGAGCTGCGCCGCGGGCGCCGCGGGGGACATCGCCTCGCGCAGGCCGCGCACGAGGACCGCGAGGTCGCGGGCGAACGCGTCGGGCGCGGGAGGCGCGGCGTCGCCCACGATCCCGAAGTGCGCAAGGAGGTCGTTCGCGCCCAGGAACGCCAGTACCCACGACGGACGCTCCGGGTTCTCCCGGGCCACCTCGAGCGCGGTGCGGCCGTCGGGGAGGAGCATCGCGCCGAAGATCCATCCCGTGGATCCCGGGCGGCGCGTCCCGGACTCGAGGCGAAGGAACTCGGCGAGCGTCTCGCCCGGCACGGCGACGACCGGCCGTGGCTCCCGGGGACGGAAGCGCGGATGCCTGGGCTTCAGGACCGGCAGCGCGTTCCACGGGAACCGCCATCCGCCGAGCCCGATGCCGTGGCGCGCGAGTCCGCGGAAGTCCAGCGGGTAGGGGCGCGGGAAGCGCGCGTCCGGCAGCGCGAAGCCGAGGGCGGCGGACACCTCGGCGGGCCACGCCTGCGCCGCGGAGGAGTCGTCGAGCGCCATGAAGTGGACGCCGGCGGTGACGCTGTCCCCGACGAAGAGGATGTCCGCGGCGCTTCGCGGCAGCTCGCCGGCGCGCGCCGGCGGCGCGAGGGCGAAGCCGAGGATCGTCGCCACGGCGACGGACGCCCGCGTCATGGCGCGGTCCCGGGGCGGTCCAGCGCGTACAGGCCCACGACGTACCCGCCGGTGAGCGCGTACCCCGCGATCCGGTGCGCGCCGAGCGCGGCCGCGATGCCGCCGTCGCGCACGCGTCCGATCCACGGGTGCGACTCGAGCGCCACCACGTGCGTGACGTCCGGACCCGGGTCGGTGCGCGCGTGCCGGCGCACGGCGTCCGAGTCGAAGCGGAACGGGGTCCCGAGCGCGTACGTGCCGCCCGGCGACACGACCGCGCCGGGCGGCAGCCGCCGCGCGAGGTCCTCGCCCATCGCGGCGATCGTGCGCGCGCGGTTCCGGAGCGAGGGGATCCACGGCAGCACGGCCGACAGGACGAGCGCCGCGAGCAGCACGCGCGCGATCCGCGGCGGGAGCGCGCCGGCGCGGAAGACCGGGGCGAGCGCGCGGGCGAGCAGCGGGGCCGCGAGGGCGCCGGCCCCGGCGGCGAGCGCGCCGCACGACACCAGCGCCGCGATCAGCGCCTGCTGCGTGTGGAGCGGAGCGAAGGCGTCGAGGGAGCGGTCGCGGGCGAGCGCCAGGAGGAACGGCGTGAGGTGGAACTCCAGGGGGCGGAGGGGGTCCAGATCGCCGGCCGTCGCGCGGGCCGCGAGGTCCGGCGCGAGCGTGGCGGCAAGCGCGGCGAACGCGATCTGGGCGCCGAGCAGCGCCGCGATCCCCAGCCGGAGCGCGCGCTCCCCGCGGGATGGCGCGTCCGGCGGTCCCGCGCCCGCGACCAGCCACGCGGCGAGGAACGCCCATGCGGGGAGGAGCGGGACGAAGTAGCGCATCGGCTGGAACGGCGACGCGGCCACCAGCAGACCGCCGCACAGCGCCCACGCGCCGAAGAGCGTCACGACGGGCGGCACGCGTCCCGCGGTGAGGGCCCGGGGCAGCGCGAGCGCGGCGAGCACGAAGAGGCCGGGAAGCGCCGCCGCCACGGGATGCCGGTACACGACGCCCACCGCGAGGGTCTGCAGGATCGGCTTCGCGGCCGCGGCGAGCGCGGGGACGCCCTCCGCCGGGCGCGTGATCCACCGGCCCATGTCGTAGAAGTCGAGCACCTCGCGCACGGCGGCCGCCTGCATCGCGGCCACGAGCGCCCAGGCGAGCAAGGGCGCCGCCGCACCCGCGGCGAGGCGGAGCGCCGCGCCGGCGACCGGGCGCTCCCCGGCGCGCGCGACCACACCCGCGGTGGCCAGGAACGCGGGCACAAGGAAGACGAAGTGCGGCTTCGCGAGCAGGGCGAGGCCGACGAGCACCCCGGCGCCGAGCTCCGCACGCGGCCCGCGGAGAAGCCACCAGGCCGCCGCGAGGCCGAGGGTCGTGCCGGCGGACTCCGGCAGGGCCAGCCGCGAGAGATGCGCGGCCGGGGCGCTCGCGGCGAGAAGGGCGCCGGCGAGCAGCGTGGTGCGACGCAGCGCCGGGTCTGCGCGGCGGGGCAGACCCGCCAGCACGAGGAAGACCAGGCCCGCGGCGCCGGCGAGGACGGCGGCGAGCCGCGCGGCGCCGAGCGTCGGCCCGAGCGCCGCGAACGCCGCGGTCGCGCCCGCGGTGAACACGGGGCTGATCCAGAGGAGATCCAGTCCCGTCCCCGCGAAGCGGCCGGTCAGGACGAAGTGCCGCGCATTCGCCGTCCACCAACCCTCGTCGAACAGCGGGGAGGCGACGTCCTGGTAGTAGCCCGCGAGCGGGGCGGGCAGGTCATCCGTGAGGAACGGCAGGCGCAGCGCGAGAAACGCGGCGAGCAGGAGCGCGAGGGCGGCCGGCGTGCCGATGTTCGCGAAACGCCCCACCCGTCACCTCCCGCCGGCCCGCATGGTCCGCGATCCCGGCGGGGTCGCGCTACCTCAAACGCGTGACCTTCCGCACCTCGTCGAGACCGCCGGCACGGAGCCGGACGAAGTACACGCCGCTGCCCACCGGCCGTCCGGCGTCGTCGGTTCCGTCCCAGGGGAGCGCGTGGCGGCCCGCGGCGAGCGTGGCCTCCGCGAGGCGGCGCACGCGCCGGCCGCGCGTGTCGTACACGGCGAGTTCCGCGGGGCCGCGAGCCGCGAGCTCGAACGAGACCGTGGTGTGCGGGGCGAACGGGTTCGGCGCGATGCCGCGCAGGCCCGGGCGCGGCGGGGCGGCGGGCGCGGACACGACGGCGGTCGCGGTGGAGTCGGCGAGCAGCAGCTCGAAGGTCGCGGCCACCGGCAGATCCGCCGCCCCGTGCTTGAAGACGGCGATCGCGAGCGGCGTGCCCGGCGCGTGCGCCAGCACGAGGTCCTCGTGCGCCCCCGCGCCGGCCGCGTCCGCCACCAGCGCGTCCGCGCGACCGTACGCGCCGTCGCCGTCCAGGGCCACGACGGCGAGGTCCAGGTCCGCCGTCCCGTCGAGCGCACGGAGGCGCAGCACGATCGGCGCGGCGCCGGCCGGCATCACCGTCTCCCACACGCGCGCGGCGCGGCCCGCCGGCAGCGAGTCCGCGGCGACGGGGAAGCCGGGACCGAGAAGGACGAACGTGGACGTCGAGGCCTCGATGGCGTACCCGGTGTCCCCGCCGGCCGCGCGCACGCCGGCGTCGCGCGGCCCCGGAACGCCGCCGCGCCCGGCGACGGCGTCGGCGATCACCAGCTCCACCGCCGCGCCGGGAGTGGCGGAGGATGCCAGGCGCGACGGGTCATCGAAGCCGCTCTTCGGCCCGGTGGACGGCGTGAAGAGCAGCAGGTCCACGTCCGCCTCCGGGTCGGGGACGACGACGGCGAGCGCCAGCCGGCCGTCGGCGGCGGTCGTGTCCACGGCGGGCGTGCGGAAGCCGTCCAGGTTCTCGAAGAGCGGCGGTACCGTGACCGCGTCGTGTCCCGCGGCGGGAAGCGGCGGCATGGGCGCAACCACGGTGACGCCGGGCATGAGCACCGGCGGCTGCCACACCCACTGCTCGCCGGTGCGGTCGTCGTCCCGGAAGATGCCCGCGTTCGCGTCGTCCACGTCCAGCGCCAGCGTGAGCGTGTGCCGGCCCCCGCGCACCAGTCCCAGCATGCCCATGCGGCAGAACGTCCCGTCGGGCTCGCGGCCGGGATCGGCGAACAGGATGGCCTTCCCGTCCAGTGACACGGCGGTCGTCTGGTCCGCGGACGCGGGCGGGCCGAGATTGCGCCACGAGTAGCGGAAGTGCGTCGGCGCGTCCGCACGGAGCTCGATCGGCGCGGGCCAGGCGTCGCACTCGTCGCCGAACACGTTCATGGCGGGGACGAGCGGCGCGTGACCGCCCGGAGGCGTGGCGGGCGTGACATCCGCGGGCGCCGGGCGGACGCGCAGCGTGGCCGCGGCGGCGGCGGTCCCGTTCGCGGGATCCCGGAAGACGATCCACGGGTGGAAGCCCGCGTCCAGGGCGGCGATGCGGACCGCGGCGAACGGGCCGAAGGCCGGCTCATCCGTCGCGGCGGTCCACAGCGTGTCGGCCAGCGTGCGCCATCCGGCGCCGGGGGCGAAGAGGGCCAGCGTGACCGCTCCGGCCGAATCCGCCATCGCGAGCTCGAACGCGTACGCGCCGGAGTCCCCGGGCGCGATCTCGATCTCCCCGGCCGCGAGCATCGCGTGCTCCGCGAACGCGAGCGGCCACACACCGCCCGGGGATGCAGCCGGCCCTTCGCGCCATTCGATCCGGGACGGGCTCACCGCACCGGCGCCGCCCGCGAGGATCCCGGCGTCCGCCACCACCGGATCCGCGTCCCGCGTGGAGACGAGCGCGAAGTCCAGCGCGCCGGCGCCGCGGTGCGAGACCGCGAGCGCCGTGCCGTCGGCGAAGCCGTCGTCCGGGCCGGCGGAGGCGGGGAACACGGCCAGCTCGTAGCTCTCCGCCGGATCCGCGGGGTGCAGGGCCACCGCGAACACGGCCGCGGCGGGGGAGGTCGCCAGCCGCACGCCGTCCCGATTGGGCCAGGGGCCGCCGCCCGGCGAGCTCGCCCCGCCCCAGGGATCCGGAGGCGGGGCGCGCTCCACGGGCACGTCCGCCGGCAGCGGCGCCGGCTCGAAGACGCGCGAGACCGCGATCGCGTTGTCGGTCTCGTCCGACTCCTCGATGGCCCCGCCGGCATCCAGGACCAACTCCAGCGTGTGCCGGCCGCCGGGGACCGTGCACGGCGCGTTGATCTCCACGTGCTCCGACGCGGCGGGCAGCGCGCCGGCCGCGAGCGCGAGCAACGGCGCGCCGTCCAGACGCACGACGGTCGTGCACGGCGCCGCGCCGCCTGCGCCCTCGTTGATCCACGCGGCGTTGATCCACGTGCCGGCGTCGCCGGCGAGGCGCGCGGGGGCCGGCGCGGAAGACGGCGTGGCGTCCGGCACGTCGCGCGGGACCAGGGCGCCCGCCCACCCCGCGGGCGCGCTTGGCGCGAGGTTCGCGGGGAACACCGGCGTCCCGACCGCATCGCCCGCGTGCACGAGGCCGTAGCCGGTCCGCACGTCCCAGCCCGGCGCGGACTCCGCGTCCGCGATGTCGCGCGCCGTCGCGAAGAGGCGATCGCGCGTCTGCACGGCAGTCCACTCCGGATGGACGGAGCGCAGGAGGGCCGCCACGCCGGACGCGTACGCGCACGACGCGGACGTGCCCGAGAAGAACGGCTCGAATCCGCCGCCGACCTCGGGCGCGGGGAGGATCACGGGGGCGAGGAGGTCGAGTGCATCCGGCGCGTCCTGGACGGGTCCGCCCCAGCTCGAGCCCCAGTTGCGCTCGTTGTCGCACGAGGCGCCGGCGGGATCCGGCTGCACGTCCGGGCGCAGTTCCGAGGGGATGGAGCTGCTGCGCTTGCGCGTGCCGCAGGGGGACGCCGAGCCCACCGCGTAGATCTCCGGGAGGACCTGCGGCATCCACATCACGGAGTTGTCGTTGCGATTGCCGCTGGACGAGAAGATCAGCACGTCGTGCGCCGCGGCGTACGCGGCGGCCGCGGCCACGGCCGCGTTCGAGGTGACGCCGTACCACGTGAAGCTGAGGTTCGCGACCGCGGCGCCGCTGTCGGCCGCGGCCACGAGCGCCGCGGCCACCTCGCTCGTGCC
The DNA here is from genome assembly GCA_964571855.1 of uncultured Gemmatimonadota bacterium. Lineage (GTDB taxonomy): Bacteria > ARS69 > ARS69 > ARS69 > ARS69 > CAYYFX01. Next base: position 530,586 of record CAZNDO010000002.1, on the reverse strand, counting down.
GGCGGCCCGGAACGGCATCACGCTGCAGCCGCCCGCGACGCCGGCGGTCCCGAAGCCGTCGTCCGCCACGGCGGCCATGATCCCTGCGCACTTGGTGCCGTGACCGCAGCCGATGCCCGGCGACGTGCACGGATCGTCGGGGTTCGGGTCGTTCCCGGTGAAATCCCACCCCGCCACGAGGCGGAGGTCCGCGTGCTGCAGGTCCACGCCGTCCGCATCGATCAGCGCGATCACGGTGGAAGCCGCGCCCCAGCCGGCGGGGGAATCCCACGCCGCCTCCGCGCCGCAGTCGAAGCCCGGCACGCCGACCGGCGGCCCGGAGAACGTGCCGGCCGCCGTGTTCCAGCTCGGGAGCTGCCCGGTGTTGTGGTGGCCCCAGTTGTCCGGGTAGCGCGGATCGTCCGGCGCGGCATCCGGCTGCGCGATCCAGTCCGGCTCCGCGGAGAGGACGCGCGGGTCCCCGGCGAAGTCCGCCGCGGCGGCCACGGGATCCGCCGCGCTGTCGATCGCGAGCACGCGGAACGCGCCGAGGTCCAGCGCGCGCGCGAGGGACGGGTCGGCGGGGGCGTCGAACAGGGCGCGCGAACCCGCGACCTTCCACCGGGCGCTGCGCCGATCGAGCCCGGCGATGCCGGTTCGCAGGACGCCGTCCGCATCCCGCTCCCCGCGCGCGACGGGCGCGAGGGCCCCGGGCGCGAAGCGGACGACGATGCGACCCGGCCGCGCCGCCGCGTGCGCCGCGGGCGAAGCGCCGGACGGCGTCCCCGCCCGCACGCTCGAGGGGGCCGGGGCCACGCAGAGGCCCACGCCCACGACGGCCGGAAGCCACGCGCTGCGAAGATTCATGGAGGGCGGGCGCCTACCGCGGCGACGGCGCGGCCGGGGCGCGATGGGCCCGGGACGCGGAAGGGGTGGCCGGCACGATGCGCATCCGGATGCTCCGGGATCCCCGCGGATCCCGCGATCGGTTCGTGAGGTCGGCCCTACGGGTTCGCGGCCCCCGGGACCGGGAGCCGCGCAGGGAGGAGCTTACCACGGCGGAGGCCGCGCCGGGAGGACCCGGTGGAAGGGGGGAGGAAGGGCGCGCCGGGGTGGCCGGGCGGCCGGCCACCCCGGCGCCGGACCTAGCCGCCGTTGCCGAACACCGCCAGGAGCTGGCGCAGCATGTCCCCGCCGTTCTCCCAGAAGATGAGGACCACGCCCATCAGCGCGCCGCCGGCGATGACCCCGGACGCCACGGGGAACAGGAACTCCTCCGACTGCTCGGGCCGGCGCTTCTGCCAGACCATGGCCACCAGCGTGCCGATCAGGAAGAGGAGGCTGTAGAACCAGTGGAACGTCCACGCCAGCCCCACGCCGGCGGGGGACGGGATCCACTTCGACTGCTTCGGCATCCACGTGGTCAGAAGGGGCAGCAGGATGCCCACGATCCCGCCGACCACGATGGACCACTTCTTCACGGGGTGCAGCGCGCCGAACCCAAGCGCCATGGCCTCGGCCACGCCCTTCCACGCCTGCGCGGCGGGCGCGGGGAACGTGTCCGTCCCCAGCACCCCGGCGTTCGGGACGAGGACCCCGAAGGCCAGGACGGTCACGATCGTTCCGATGAAGATGCCGGAGAACTGCGCGAGGAACTGCTTGCGGGGGTTCGCCCCGAGCAGGTAGCCGCTCTTGAGGTCGGTGAGCAGGTCCGCGGACGACGTGGCGGCGCCCGCCGCGATGTTCGCGCTCATGAGGTTCACGTTCATGTTGCCCGGGCTCAGCACGCCGAACGTGAGCTGCATGATCTTGCCCATGGCGCCGACCGGCGTGGTGTCGGTCTCGCCGGTGACCCGGCACGCCACGAGCGCGAGCGCGAACGACATGACCACCGCCACCGCGCTCTGCCAGTAGGGCATCTGGAACGTGGCGTGCGCCAGCCACGCCAGCGCGACGAGGGAGATGAGCTGCCCGGCGAAGAACCAGGACACCGGCGTCTCGATGGCGTCCTGCTCGCTGGACGGGGCGGCCTGCGCGCGGCTGAACATGGAGCCGAGCCCCTGGAACGCGCGCACGGCGCTGCGCCACTGCAGCAGCACGGCGAGGATGCTGGAGGTCACCATGCAGGCCACGCCACCCCACAGCGTCCACTGCACGAGGTCCCGGTAGCCGGACAGCGCGGCCACCTCGGGGATGCGGGACTGCAGGATGGGCACGAAGATCACCCAGCACGTGATGGCGCCGAGCATGATGCTGCCGGACACGCGCATGCCCACGATCATGCCGGCGGCGATGAAGATGGGGTCCCACAGGAACATCACGGTGCGGCCCATCCAGACGGGGCCGAACACGGCCTCGTTGAACCGCCCGACCCACGTGGAGATCTGGAACTTCTCGAGGTTCGCGCTGATCAGGCGCAGGCCGTCGCTCCAGAACTGGCTGAACGCGGTGAGGCCGCCGAAGATGCCGAGCGCGCGGGCGGCCCGGGCGCCCTTGTCCCCGGTGGCGTGCAGCGCGCGGAGCGTCTCCGCCGCCGCGATCCCCGACGGGAAGCGGAGCTGCTCGATGTTGATCATCTGCCGCTTCATGGGCACGGCCATGGTCACGCCGAGCACGGCGAGGAAGAAGACCCACCCGAACATGAGCGGCAGCGGCAGCGTCTGGTTGTTCAGCATGATGTACGCCGCGAAGGCGGACACGAGCGTCCCGCCGGTGGAGTACCCGGCGGCGGACGCGGTGGACTGCATGCAGTTGTTCTCCAGGATCGTCATCCTCGTGCGCGCCACGCGGATCCGGTACAGCCCGGTCCAGATGGCGTAGGAGAGGATGCAGGCCGTGATGGCCACGCCGAATCCCCAGCCGGCCTTCAACCCGATGTACAGGTTCGTGAGCGAGAGCACGCCGCCCAGCAGCGACCCCATGACGACCGCGCGCAGGGTGAGCTGCGGGATGGTGTCCCCCCGTCCCACGTAGCAGCGGTGGTACCACGCGCGCTCCACTTCCTCCGGGGTGCCCCGGAAGGGTTCGACCGGGAGCTCGTAGTCGGCGTAGGGGTCGTGGGGACCGTGCGCCGCGGCGTCGGGTCCCTTGGTCGGTTCGGCCATGCGTCTTCTCCTGGCGCGAAGCGCCCCGCCCGGCGACCGGGCGTTGGGGGGATCGGCCCAGGATACCGGGAAACCCGGGAATCGGAATCCCCGGAAGACGGGACGGCTGGCCCCGGGTGATGGCAGTCCGCCACGTGGAACCGTCGGAGGGGGTCTGCTAGCCTCGGGGGCGCGGGAGCTTCGGCGGATGAGCCGGGATGAGGAGGGAGCCATGCACGGGGAACGGATCTGCGTCCTCGTGGCCGCGGGACTGGCCGTTGCGGCCACCGCGCCCGCGGGCGTCCTGCAGGATCGCGTGGAGCGGATGCTCGCGGACGTCGGTCCGGCGGTCTCCACGGGCTACCTGCTGGACCGGGCGATCCCGCTCGGGGACGCCGCGCGGTTCGACGGTACGCCGGAAGCGCCGTCGGCGGACCCGGCCGCGTTGCGCCAGCTCGTGCACGAGCTGGGGCGGGCGCGCCTCGCCGGGCCGATCGGTCCGGATGCGGACGTCCTGCGGGAGCTGGGGCGCGCGGCCGGGCGCGGGGGCGCGGTGCCGATCGCGGTGGTGGACGCGCGCGTGCAGCGCGTTCGCGCGGAGGGGGCGGGGCGGATCCGCGCGCGCGATGGCCGCGTCGCGCTCGACGCCGCGGACCTCGAGACCGTGGACGTCTTCGCGGCGACCGCCCTGGCGGCGGAGACGCGCCGCGGCGCGACCGTGGAGTTCGTGCTGCCGCGCGCGCTGTGGATGGCGCATGGCCGGGGCGAGCCCTCGGCGATCGCCGTGGACGCCGCCGACGGCGCGGGGTACCGCCCGATCCGGTTCGACGAGCCGTTCCGCCCCGCATGGGGTTCGCCCGGAAAGCGCACGCTGCGGTTGCGGGCGGAGTGGCCCGACGGCTCCGCGCGCGGCGCGTCCTTCGGGTTCGACGTGGTCCGCATGGCCACGCCCGCGCCGGACGATACGCTGCAGGTCACGGGCGCGGCGCCGTGGGGCGGGCTGACCGCCACCGGCTCGGCCTACGTGGCGCTCGCGCCGGGACACGCGGCGCTGGAGAACCCCGTGGTGGTGGTGGAGGGCTTCGACCTCGACGACTCGATGGGGTGGGATCGCCTGTACGAACTGCTGAACCAGGAGAACCTGCTGGAGGACCTGCGCTCGGCGGGATTCGACGCCGTCGTGCTGGACTTCGACTCCGCCACCGAGCCGGTGCAGCGCAACGCGATGGTCGTGGCGCAGCTCCTGCAGGACGTGGCGGCCGCGACGGATCCGGAGCGGACGACGTTCCTCGTCGGCGCCAGCATGGGCGGGCTGTGCGCGCGCTACGCGCTCCTGTGGCTGGAGGCGCAGGCGATCGACGCGCGCGTGCGCACCTACCTCTCGTTCGACACGCCGCACGGCGGCGCGAGCATCCCGCTCGGGCTGCAGTACTGGCTGGACTTCTTCTCGGAGCAGTCCACGGATGCGGCGTACCTGCTGTCCCGGCTGGACACGCCGGCGGCGCGGCAGATGCTCGCGCTGCACCACACGTCGCCGCCGACCGTCACTCCGGCGGCGGATCCGTTGCGGCCGGCGTTGCTCGCGGACTTCGCGGCGCTCGGGGACTGGCCGGCCGGGCCGCGCCGGGTCGCGGCGGCGAACGGGACCGGGGCCGGCGCGGGACAGGGATTCGCGCCCGCGGCGCAGATCGTGGAGTACGAGTACGGGAGCTGGCTCGTGGACATCGTGGGCAACGTGTGGGCGGTCCCCGACGCGACCACCGCGCAGGTCTTCCACGGCGTGATCGACTTCATCCTCCTGCCGGCGGACGAGCTCTCCGTGGTCGTCTCCGGCACGGCACCCTGGGACAACGCGCCGGGCGGGAACCGCGACTCGATGTTCCAGATGGACACGACCGCCGCGCCCTACGGCGACATCGTGGCGTTGCACGACCGGCACTGCTTCATCCCCACGGTCAGCGCGCTGGCGCTGCCCACGGCGGACCTCTTCTTCGACGTGGACGGCACGCCGGAGGTGGCGTCGCTCACGCCGTTCGATGCGGTGATGTGGGCGGCGGCGAACGAGGAGCACGTGTTCATCTCGCCCGCGACGAAGGCCTGGGTGATGGCGGAGGTGCTGGCGGGGCCCACGGATGCGCCGGCGGTGGCGGCGACGTCCGCGGGAGCGCCGCTGGCGCTGCGCGGCGCGTCCCCGAACCCGTTCCGGGACACCGTGACCGTGCGCTTCGCCCTGGGAGCGCCGGCGTCCGTCACGCTCGACGTGTACGACGTGTCCGGGCGGCGGGTGGAACGCGTCCTCGCGGCGAGCCCGCGGCCGGCCGGGGAGCACCTCGTGCGCTGGGCGGCGCCGCACGCGGGCGTCTACTTCTACCGCGTGGAGGCGGGCGGCGCGGTCGTCGCCGGGAAGGTCTCGGCCGCCCGGTAGCGCGCCGCCGGGCGCCGGCCCGGCGGGGGCCCGTCCGGCCGGAGCCGCTGCCGCTCCGGCGCGCCGCGCCCGTGGCCCGGGAGCCCCTCCCGGCGTAGGTTGGACCGCCCCGGGTCCGGGAGAGGTCGTGGACGCGTCGCCCCGTCCGACGGATGGCGGCCCGCCGCGCTCCTCTCGCGCCCAGCCCCCGACGCGTGCGGAGCGGGCCGGCATCGCCGCGCTCGTGCGAACGATCACCGCCGAGCTGGCCTCGCCGCTCGCGCGCGCGGACGTCGTTGCCGGCGCCGCCGCGGAACTGGCGGCGCGAACGCCGGCGCACCCCCGATCCCTCGACCGCGCCGCCCTTCGCGTCCTGGCCCGGGCGCTGGCCGCGCGGGAAGGGGAGCCGGTACGCGCGCTCGCGCCGCTGTTCGCGGCCGCCGCCGCGGCGAACGCCGATCCCTGGCCGCACGCGCGGGCGTTGCTGCGCGCGCGGGATGCGAAGCTCGCCGCGGACGGCGTGGATCTCGCCCTGCGGCCGGCGGCGGCCGGGAGCGTGCACCATCCGCACCGTCTCCTGGTCGAGCTGGCGCGGTGGGCGGAACGCGAGGAAGCCTCCGGGGACGTGGCGCGTCTCGCCGCCATCGGGCGCGCGTGGCGGAGGCTCGCGGCGCGTGACGCGGCGCCGCGCGAGGCGCTCGCCGATCCGGAGCTCCGTCGCCTCGCGGCGCGCGTGCTCGACGCCGAGGGCGCGGACGTGGCCGTCGCCGCGCGCGATCTCCTGTCGGCGGACGACTTCGCCTTCCTGGTGCCGTACCTGGCGTACCTCCGCGCGGGACACCGCGACCTGCTGGATCTCCTGCCTCGCCCGGGCGGGCCGCCGGTGGCGTTGCCGTCGTTCCGGCGGGCCGAGGCGACGCTCGGCGGCGCGGGGCTGCGCGAGGTCCTCGCGGCGGTCGGCCTCGCGCGCGCGAACCGCGGGATCGAGGTCCGCGAACGCGTGCTGCTGTCCTTCGGCGGATCGTTCCCGTCCGCGGTGTCGCCCGCGGAAGCCGCGCTCCTCGGCGCGGCCCCCGGCGCGCGCACGACGCCCGCGCCGTCCCTCGTGCTCGCGCACGGCGGGCGCGAAGGGGGCGGCGCGATGCCGGGCCGGATGGCGGATCGCGTGGCGCGCTTCCGCGCGTACTGCCTGGCGCACGCGGACGTGCTGCAGGACTTCGTGGACTTCGAGCCGGTGGGTCCGCAGCGCGCCCGCCGCACGGTGGCGCGCATGGACGCGCTGGTGGCGGAGCACGTGGCGCTGTTCGGGACGCACGCCGCCGAGTGCGCGATCCTGCCGGACGTGTACGCCTCGCTGCGCGCGGAGATCGCGGCGCGGCTGGATGCGGCCCCGCCCGACGAGCCGCTCGATCCCGGCACGACCCGGCTGGTGCGGTCCTTCGAGGATCCGGCGAACCCCGCGCAGGTCCGCACGCTGCACGGGCTGAAGCGGTACCTGCACCAGCGCTCGCTGCGGCTGGCCGCGCGCCTCCTGGCGGACCCGTCCGTGACGGACCGCACCGTGGAGATCCTTCTGGTGGAGCGGGGGAAGCCGCCGGCGCGCGTGCCGACGGTGCGGTGGGCGGATCTCGATGCGGGGGCGCGCGCGGAGGACCGCCTGCCGGTGGCGGTGGAGGCGCTGGTGGAGGCGTTCGCGCACAACCTGCTGCACGGGCACCGCGAGTTCCCGCAGGTCCGGGTCTTCGTGTACGGGTCGGAGGCGCACACGTACCTCACGTGGTGGAGCCATCCGGCGTTCCTGCGCGTGGACCGCGCCCCGCCGTTGCGCGGGGGCCTCGTGGACCTCGAGTACTTCGGCGTGAGCAAGGCGGATCTCGGCTCGCACCCGGATCCGGAGCTTCCCGCGCTGCGCCGCTTCCTGGAGGCCGCGGACTTCGACGTGGAGATCGACGCGACGCGCGTGCACGTCCGGTACGACAAGGAGCGCGCGGTGGACGCCGCCGACGTGGCGGACCGCGCCGCGTACCTGCTGCGGCTGGCCCCGTACCTGATGGACCTGGACTGGGTGATGGGATCGCTCGGACTCGACGCGGCCGCGCGCGCCCGCGCCGCCGATGCGCTGCAGCGGTCGTTCGCGGCCTGGGGCGTCCTGCCGTGGAGCCGCCTGCTCACCGCGGATCGCACCGGCATCCTCGCCGGCGAGGGCGAAGGCCCGGCGGCGCGGGAGGCCGTGTGGACCGGGAAGGGCGCGTTCCCGGCGAGCTTCACGGACGTTCCCTCCGACGCGACGCGCGCCGCGTGGGCGGAGGGCCTGCGCGGGCTCGGGCTGGACGATGCGGCGCGCGGCGCGGCGGAGCTGCGCTCGGCCGCGCCGCTCGACGTCGCACGGGTGATCCTGGGCCCGCTGCGCGAAGCGGTGGCCCGCGGCGCGGTCGTGGAGCGGGACGGTCGCCTGGAGCGCGCGGGGCACGCGCGCTTCCGCCCGCGGCACGAGGCCGAGCTGTTCGCCGTCATGCTGGGCAGCGCGGAGGCCACGGCGTACGGCGTGCGCGCGGCGCGGCTGGCCTCGGCGATGGAGCGCTCGCTGCGCTTCGCCTCCACCGGCGCCGTGCAGGGCTGGCCGGTGCAGCGCGCGCGGCTGTCGCTGGGCGGCGCGCCGGCGGGGTTGTTCGTGCTGCGCGACCCCGAGGGACCGGCGAAGCTCGCGATCTTCGCCCGGGATGCGGAGGCGTCGTGCCGGCGTGCGTCGTCCCAGGGGCGCTGGGACACCGACCTGTTCGACGACCCCGCGGAGGTCGCCGCGCTGGCCCGTCGCGACGGTCTGCTGGACGAGGGGACCGACGTCCCCGGGGAGCGCGTGGCGGCCGAGGCGGCGCGGGTCCGGGCGGAGGTGCTGAAGGAGGCCGGCCGGCCCGCGGCGGCTCTCGCCGGGGAGGCGGGCGTCGTGGAGGCGCGGCGCATCGGCGGGGGACGCGCGTGCGGGCGGGCCGTGCTCGCGGGCGGCGCCGAGGCGTCGGACCCGGACGGCGGCGTGCTCGTGCTCGAGCGGCTCGGGCCGAAGGACTTCGCGCGGCTCCGCCGCGCCGCGGCGGTCGTGGCCACCGCCGGAAGCGTGCTCAGCCACGCGGGTCTCGTCCTGGGTCAGCAGGCCAAGCCGGCGGTGCTCGTGCCGGGGCGCTGGACGGAGGAGCCGGACGGAAGGCGCGCGTTGCACGTGCCGCGCGTGGAGAGCCGGGAGGAGACGCGCGACCTGCGCCGGCTGCGCGTGACGCTGCGCACGGATCGCGGGCTCGGCGAGTGGACCATCCGCGACGGTGATCTGCTGGTCGTGGATGCCGAGGCCGGCCGTCTCCAGGTGCTGGGCTCTGCGCCGGCCACGCTTTCGCTGCACGACGACCTCGCGACGTTGCGGCGCGAGGGGGCCGCCCTCGCGCGGGCCCGGGATCCGCAGGACGTCCTCGTGCGGCGCGGCCGCGTGCTGCGCACCGCGGGCCGCCTGCGCGATGCCGCGACGGCGCTGCGCGATCCGGTCCTCGCCGCGCACGCGGCCCACGAGATCGCGGCGGGCGGCGCCGACGTGACCGCGGAGTCGCGGCGGGACATCCTGCGGGCGCTCTTCGCCAACCCGCACGTGGGCGACGCGGCACGCGCGCGGCTGGAGCGCGTCGCGGCGGAGACGCTGCGCGCGGCGGCCGCGGCGCGGCGGCTGGCCGTGGACTGGATGCCGTCCGCGGAGAGCGTGGGGGAGGTGCTGGCGCTGCGGCTCGACGCGCTGGAGCGCGCCGAGGCGGCGCGTGTCGCCGCGCGGACGCTCGCGGAGTCGGGTCGGCCGCGGCGGGAGGAGGCCGACGCGCCCTCGTGGGACGAGCTGGACCGTGCGACGCGCCGGGCCTTGCACCGCCTGCGCGCGCAGGTGCGGCGCACGGGGCCGGGAATCGAGGGCTCGTTGCCGGACGCGATCGACGCGCTGCTGGGGGTGCGGCTCCCGCGCCGCGCCGCAGTCGCCGCGCCCGCCCGCGGCGCGCTCGCGGACCGCGTCGTGCTCGGACCGGAGGATGGCGGCGCGGAGCTGTCGTCCCGGATCGGCGCGAAGGCGGCGGGCCTGGCCGCGATCGCGCGCGTGCTCGGACCGGGCGCCGTGCCCGCATGGTTCGCGCTCGGCGACGCGGCGTGGCGGAGGATGCTCGCGGCGCCGGCCGGCGACCGTACGTTGGCGGACGCGCTGGCCGCCACGCTGCAGCGGGACGCCGGGACGGCGGAACGCTCCGCGGCGGTGCGCCGCCTGTTCGAGCGGACGCCGCTCCCGGAGGACGTCGCCGCTGCGGTGGCGGACGCCTACCGCGCGCTCCGCGCCGCCGGCGAGCCGGAGGATGCCGTGGTGGCCGTCCGCTCGTCGGGCTTCGAGGAGGATCTCCCGCGCGAGCCGCGGGCGGGCGAGTTCGAGACGTTCCTCGGCGTGCGCGGCGCGGGGGAGGTGGACCTCGGCATCCGGCGGGCGTGGGCGGGCCTCTGGACGGAGCGCGCCATCGAGCGGCGCGCGGAGCTGGGCCTTCCCGCGCTCGGCCTCGGCGGCGGCGTGCTCGTGCAGCGGCTGGTGGCCGCGCGCGTCTCCGGCGTGGTGCGCACGCGCGGGGCGCGAGGCGCGGCAGCGCGGGAGATGCTGGTGGAGGCCGGGCTGGGCCTGGGCGAGGGGCTCGTCTCCGGCGCGATCGCCGCCGACGAGATCCGCGTGCTGCGCACCCCCGGCGAGCCCGGCCTGCACCGGTTCCGGTACGTGATCCACGAGAAGGCCGAGCAGGTCGTGCCGGACCGGACCGCCGGCCAGGGCACGGTGCGCGTGGTGACGAAGTCGCACCAGCGCATGCGGCCGGCCCTGGAGTGGATCGAGCTCGACGAGCTGGTGCGCGCGGCGGGGCGGCTCGAGACGGCCTGGGGCTGGCCGCTGGACCTGGAGTTCGCGTTCGACGGGAGCGGCCTGCGCCTCCTGCAGGCGCGGCCGCTGCCCGCATTCTTCGCCGCGCTCCGCGAGACGCTGGAGCGCCGTCCGATCGGACGGGGGCGCGCGCGCTCCCGGACCGGGGAGGAGGAGCCATGATCCGGAAGGAGGACGCGCTCGCGTATCATCGCGGCGATCGCGCGGGCAAGATCGAGGTCCGATCCACGAAGCCGTGCTTCTCGCCGCGCGAAGCGCGGTTGGCCTACCTCCCGGGAGCCGCATTCCCCGCGCGCGCGATCGCGGACGAGCCGTCGGCCGCGTTCGAGTACACCGCGCGCGGGAACCTCGTGGCCCTCGTCTCGGACGGCACGGCGGTGACCGGCGTGGGCAACGTGGGCCCCGCCGCGGCGAAGCCGATGCTCGAGGGGATGGCCGTGCTCCTCAAGCGCCTCGCGGACATCGACGTGTTCGACCTGGAACTGGACGTGGCGGGACCGGACGAGTTCGTGGAGACGGTGAGCCGCCTCGCCCCGGGCTTCGGCGCGGTGAACCTGAAGGACGTGCGCTCGCCCGAAGGGCTGGACATCCACGACCGCTTGGCCGGGACGCTGGGCATCCCCGTGTTCCACGAGAACCTGTACGGCACCGCGGTGGTGGCAGTGGCCGCCCTGATCAACGCGCTCGACCTCGTCCGCAAGGACGTGGAGGACGTGCGCGTCGTGCTGTGCGGCGCCGGGACCGTGGGCACCGGCTGCGCGCGATTGCTGGTCCGGCTGGGCGTCCCCCCGGCGCACCTCGCGCTGTACGACGAGCACGGGCTGATCCGCCCGGACCGGCCGGGGCTCCTGGCGCACCAGCGTCCCTTCGCGCGCGCGGACGCTCCGGTCGCCCTGGCCGATGCGATGAAGGGCGCGGACGTATTCGTGGGGGCGTCGGCGGGCGGCGTGGTGACGCCGGAGATGGTGCGCGCGATGGCGCCGTATCCCGTGGTGTTCGCGCTGGCCACGCCGGAGCCGGAGATCCCGTACGAGGACGCGCGCGCGGCGCGCCGCGACGTGATCGTGGCCACGGGGTCGGACCTCCACCCGAACGCGGTGGTGGACCTGCTCAGCGTGCCGTACGTGTTCCGCGGCGCCCTCGACGTGGGCGCCACGCGCATCACCGAGGGGATGCTGCTGGCCGCGGCGCGCGCGCTGGCCGCGCTGGCCCGCGAGGACGTTCCGGAGGAGGTGGAGCGCGCGTACGGGAGCGAGCACTTCGCCTTCGGCCCGGAGTACCTGCTGCCCAAGCCCACCGATCCGCGGATCCTGCTGCGGGAGTCCGCCGCGGTGGCGCAGCAGGCGGTGGCCGAGGGCGTGGCGCGGCGGCCCGTGGAGGCGGCGGCGCACGAGAAGCAGCTCGCGGCGCGGCTCGGGCCCGGCCGCGAGACGCTGCGCGGGCTCGTGCTCCGGGCGGCGCGCGCCGAGCGGCGCGTGGTGTTCGGCGACGGCGCGAACGAGACGGTGCTGCGCGCGTGCCGGATCCTCCTGGACGACGGCATCGCGCGCCCCGTGCTGGTGGGCAACGAGGCGCGGATCCGCGAGCGGCTCGCCCGGCTGGACCTGGAGCTGGGCGGGGTGCGGATCGTGGAGCCCGGACGGAGCCCGGACACGGCGGGCTACGCCGAGGAGTACTTCCACATGCGCAACCGGCGCGGCGTGATGGAGACGACCGCGGCGGCGCGCATGCGCGAGGCGGACACGTTCGCGGCGATGATGCTGCACCGGGGCGACGCGGACGTGATGATCGCCGGGGCGTCCGCGCACTACGCCGAGTCGCTGCGGTGCGTGCTGGAGGTCATCGGCGCGGCGCCGGGGTTCCGGCGCATCCACAGCCACCATCTCGTCATCCTGCCGAAGAAGGTCCTCCTGCTGGCGGATTGCGCGGTGAACGTGGATCCGGACGCGGAGGTGCTGGCGGAGATCGCGCTGTCGTGCGCGGACGCGGCGCGCGTGCTCGGGCTGGACCCGCGCGTGGCGATGCTGTCGTTCTCGAACTTCGGCAGCGCGGACGACCGGCGGGCCCGGAAGGTCCGCGAGGCCACGCGGATCGCCGGCGAGCGCGCGCCGGAGCTGGTCGTGGACGGCGAGATGCAGCTGGCCACGGCGCTGGACGGGGCGCTGCGCCGCCGCTACTTCCCGTTCTCGCGGCTGACCGAGGATGCGAACGTGCTCGTGGCGCCCGACCTGCAGTCCGGGAGCACGGCGCTGCAGCTCATCCAGTACCTGTCGGACGCGGTGGTGATCGGGCCGCTGCTCACCGGGGCGCGGCGTCCGGTGCACGTGCTGCAGCACGGGGCGTCGGTGGCGGACGTGGTGAACCTCGTGGCGCTCGCCGTGGTCGAGGCGGCGGAGACCCGGTAGACCGGGGCGCGGGCGGCGGCCGCCCGCGCTCCCCGGTCCGGCCGGGCCCGGTCAGCGCGCCACGGTGATGCGCCGCACCGGGACCGGCGCCTCGCCGGCCACCTGCAGGCGGACGAAGTACACGCCGGAGCCCACGGCCCGTCCCTCCGCGTCGCGGGCGTCCCACGTGGTCTCGTGCCGGCCGGCGGGGCGCTCGGCGTCGACGAGCGAACGCACGAGCCGGCCGCCGACGTCGTACACGGCCAATTGGGCACGCGCCGGGCGGCCGAGCTCGAACGCGATCGACGTGCGGTCCCGCAGCGGATTGGGCGCGGCGCGTCCGAGGCGGGTGTCGCCGGCCGCGGGAGCGATGGCGCCGGCGGCGGTCGGATCCTCGCCCTCCAGGATGCGGTACACGCGGCCGGCGGGGACGTCCACGAACGTCTGGACGATGCCCGAAGGCCAGCGGATCTCCAGGCTGTCGATCGACGCCGCATCGCCCAGGCCGAAGTGGACGTCCAGCATGTTCATCGCGTTGAAGCTGTTCTGGGCCGTGACCTCGCGCATCTGCCACACGGGGCTGCCGCCGATCACGGCCTTCGCGCGCACCATCGCCCCGAGGGCGGCGACGTTGCTGCCGCCCGGCGCCCCCGCGCCGACCAGGGTCAGCTCCACCCAGCCGTTCGAACCGGGGAGGTCGTTGCGGTACAGCCGCTTCGTGAGCGTCCCGCCATGCAGGTAGAGGTCCAGGTCCCCGTCGCGGTCGTAGTCGCCCAGCGACGCCCCGTAGTGCGGGCCGGGCAGCGTGGCGAGGTCGCTCGTGGTCTCGCGCGTGAACGTGCCGTCGCCGTCGTTGAGGAACACGTCGCACGGCGCCGTCCCGTCGTTCGTCACGAGGCAGTCGAGGTCGCCGTCGTTGTCGAAGTCCCCCCAGTTGCTGGCGAGCCCGGCGCGCTGCAGCGAGACGATGGTGCCGACATCCCCTGCGGTCATGCCCACGTACGCGCCCGCGTCGTTCCGGTACAGGCGGTTGCCCAGGAAGGTATTGTAGTTCGTCAGGTAGGCGTCGAGGTCCCCGTCGTTGTCGTAGTCGATCCAGTTCCAGACCTGGCCGTCCTGGAGGTCGGTGGCGATCGGCGCCGTGGTGATCCGCTCGAAGCCCCAGGAGCCGTTCTCCGCGAGCACGTTCCGGAACAGGTTGTCCGGGGACAGTTGGGAGATCTGGCCGCTGCCGATGAAGTAGTCGGAGTCGCCGTCCAGGTCGTAGTCCGACCACGTGCCGACGGTGTGCGCGTCCAGGGAGTCCGTCACGACGGTGCTGTCGATGTCGGTGAACGTCCCGTCGCCGTTGTTGAGCAGCAGGCGGTTCGGGTGGGTGACGCCGCCGAAGCCGTTCGCGGCGGCGACGGAGAGGTCGGCGAAGCCGTCGTTGTCGATGTCCGCGAAGGCGCAGCCCCAGCCGCTCAGGTACGCCCCGTCGTCGATGATGCCGGTGGTGTCCCGCGTGAAGGAGAAGAACCCGTCGTTCCGCCAGAGTCCGGTGGGCCACGGGAACGTGTTCTGCGCCACGCAGAAGACGTCGAGGTCGCCGTCGTTCTCCACGTCGGCCCAGGTCATGCCGTAGGTCCCGCTCGCGCCGGGGAACACCGCGGGCATCGCCTGGAAGGCGCCGCCGCCGAGGTTGCGATAGGCCTGCTGCTTCCGGGCGATGGAGAGGTCCAGCATCCCGTCGCCGTCGATGTCCACCCACGCGCAGCCGCCGTACGTGCCGGTGACGGTGGCCGCGACGATGGGATTCGTGCTGTCCTGCACCGCCGTGAACGCGTGCGCGCCCGCGGGCCGGGGCGCGAGGAGCAGGGCGGCGACGAGGGCCGCGGCGGCGCCGCGGCAGGCGGGGGCGAGGTCGGGGCGGGATCGCATCGGAACCTCCGGTTGGAGCGGGTGAGGTCCCAGCGTGTCGCCGCGGGCGGGGGTGCCGCCACTCCCGGAACTGGTGGTTTTGACGGGCCGCGGTCAGACCAGGCGGTCGCGGAGCGCGCGCGCGACGGCCGCGGACTTCGAGTGCACCTCCAGCTTCCGGTAGATGTTCTTGATGTGGAAGTGCACGGTCTCCTCGGAGACGAACAGCGCCTTCGCGATCCGCGCGTAGCTCCGGCCCTCGCACAGGTGGGAGAGCACCTCGGTCTCGCGGGCGGAGAGGGGCGACTCCTCGGCCCTGCGGAACGACGCGACCACGCGGCGCGCGATGCCGCGGCTCATCGGGGCGCCGCCGCCGCGCACCTCGCGCACCGCATCCAGGATGCGGTCCGCGGGCGCCTCCTTCACGAGGTAGCCGCTCGCGCCGGCGGCCAGCGCGCGGAAGACCAGGTCGTCGTCCTGGTGCACGGTCAGCATCACCACGTCCACGTCGTCCCGGCGGCGGCGCAGCTCGGCGCAGGCGTCGATGCCGGACATCCCCGGCAGGCCGATGTCCATGAGAACCACGTGCGCATCGGCGGCGGGGAGCGCCGCCAGGGCGCACTCGGCATCCGGCCACGCGCCGGCGGCCGCGAATCCGGGCGCGGCGCCGATCAGCCGCGCGAGGCTCTCGCGGATGTCGTCGTCATCCTCGACGATCGCCACGCGGATGGGCGGGGGCAGGCTCAACGGCGTTCCCGGAATCCGGACGGGCCACCCGCCGCGTGAGTGCGATGCGGGTTCCCGCGCCGGGCGCGGAGGCGATGGACAGCGTACCATCGGCCCGCCGCGCCCTCAATTCCATGTTCCGCAGGCCATGCCCCGCGTGCGCCGTGGCGGCCGGGAACCCGCGGCCGTCGTCCTCCAGGCGGAGCGTGAGCCGTTCCCCGTCCAGGGATGCGCGCAGCACGACCTCGCGGCAACCGGCGTGGCGCAGGGCGTTCGTCATCGCCTCCTTGAACAGCGACAGCAGGTTGCGGCGCGCCTCGGCGGGCAGGTCCACCGCGGCCAGGCCGTCGTCCGCGCCCTCCACGCGGAAGTCGATGCCGCTCCGTTCGAACAGCTCGCCGCCGAACCGCTCGAGCCGTTCCACCACCGCGGCGGCGGTGCCGCGCTCGGTGCCGGAGGCCCAGAAGAAGTCGCGCGCCTCGTCCGCGAGCCGGCGCGCTTCGCGCGCGATCCGCTCCAGGAGGGACGGGACCTCCGCTTCCGGCGCGCCGCCGCGGGCGAGCAGCTCCGCGAACAGACCGATCCGCGCCATGCGGTGCCCGAGCTCGTCGTGGAAGTCGGCGGCGGCGGCGCGGCGCACGGCGTCGCGCTCCTCCTGCCGCGCCCGCGCGAGGGCCTCCGCATGCCGCACGCGCACGGCGAGGGCGGTGCGGTGCGCGCCCCACGCCGCCGCGAGAAGCAGCGTGAGGGCGGCGGCGAGGAACGCGGGCGTGCGCCAGAACGGCGGCAGCACCGTCACCGGAAGCGAGAGCGACGGCCCGGGCGGCCCGTCGACGCCCGCGGCCCGCGCCTCGAACGTGTAGCGGCCCGGGGGGACGCTGGTGTACGCGGCCACGCGCTCGGGACCGGCGCGCACCCAGTCCGCTTCGAGCCCGGCGAGCCGGTACTCGAGCGGCACGCGAACGCCGCGATCGAAGTCCGGCGCGGCCAGCTCGAACGTGAAGAAGGACTCGTGCGGGGCGAGCCGCAGCGCGTCGAGGCGCGACGCGTCGAACGCCGCGGACAGCCCGCGCCCGGGCACGCGAAGGCCCGCGAGCACGACCGGCGGCGCGTCCGGCGGCGCCGGGAGCGCGTCCGGGCGCACGGCGTTGTAGCCGCCGGGGCCGCCGAACAGGAGGGTCCCGTCCCGGCGGCGCCCCGAGGCGCGCGGGTGGAACAGCTGCCCCTGCAGCCCGTCGGAGGGTCCGAAGGCCACGGCCCGTCCGGTGGCCGGGTCGAAGCGGGCGAGACCGCGCTGCGTGCCGAGCCACAGCCGCCCCGCGGCGTCCGCCTCGAGGGAACCCACCACCACGTTCGGAAGTCCCTCGCGCTCCCGGAAGTGCGTGAACACGCCGGCCGCCTCGTCGAAGCGGTCCAACCCGCCGGCCGTGCCGAGCCAGAGCGTGCCGTCGGGTGTCTCCAGCAGCGCGTACACGTAGTTGCTCGCGAGCGAGGTCGGATCCCGCGGATCGTGCACGATGCGCGTGAACGCGGAGTCGCCCGGATCGAGGCGGGCGAGGCCCCGGTACGTGCCCACCCAGAGACGCCCGCGGCGATCCTCCGCGAGCGAGAGCACCGTTCCGTCGGGCAGCGCGCCCGGATCGGCCGGATCAGGATCGAAGCGGCGGACGTCGCCGTCGGGCGCGAGGCGCAGCAGGAAGCCTTCCGCGCCGACCCAGAGCGCGCCGTCGCGGGCGGGGAGCAGCACGCCGACGGGGATGTCGTCGGCGACGGACGGATGCGCGAAGGCGGGGAGGAAGCGCGCGCGGGCGGCGTCGAAGCGGCGCAGGCCCGCGAACGTGCCGATCCACAACGTCCCGTTCGCGTCCTCCGCCAGGGTGCGCGGGCGCGTGGGCAGCGCGCCGGGGACGCCCCGGCGGGGCGGGAAGGCGCGCGGCGTCGAGCCGTCGGCCGGTTCGGCCACCAGCGCGGCGGACGTGGCGACCCACAGGGTGCCGTCGCGCGTCTCCGCGAATGCCACCGTGTTGCGCTCCGCCGGCCGCTGCGCATCCGCGAGGCGCGTGCGGAAGGGCGCGGGGCGCGCCGGCATGCGCACGACGCCGGTCTGGTACGCGGACGCCCACAGGCCGCCGGAAGCGTCCACCGCCACGCAGGTCACGTTGCCGGCGGGAAGTGCCGCGGGATCGGCGATATCGGGCGGGAACCCCAGCACCTCGCGGGACACGGGATCGAGGCGATCGAGCCCGCCCTGCGAGGCGACCCACACCGCGCCGTCGGGGTCCTCGGCGAGCCCCTGGATCACCGGCGACGCGAGCGACGCCGACCAGCCCGCACCTGCGGCGACCTCCTGGAACTCCTCCTCGCCGGGCGCGCGCACGCCGAGCCCGCGGTCGTAGGTGCCCACCCAGAGCCGGTGCGCGGAGTCCTCCAGGATCGCGGTGACCTGCCGTCCCGGATGCCAGGCCGTGGACCCGGAGTCCGGGACGTCCACGAGGAAGCCGTCCTTGGTCTCGTCCAGCCGCGCGAGCCCGCCGCCGAAGGTCCCGACCCACAGCACGCCCTCGTGGTCCGTGCACAGGGCGCGCACGGGCAGGGCGCGGAAGCCCGTGCCGCGATCCGACTCGTGCCAGCGCCGCAGCACGACGCCGTCCTCGCGCACGAGGTCCAGGCCGCGGCCCGTGCCGAGCCAGGCAGTGCCGTCGCCGGCCGGGACGACCGCCCACACGACGCCGTCGGAGATCGACGTGGAGTCGGCCCCGCCGGCGAGGAAGCGGACGAAGCGGCCGGCGTCGCGGTCGTAGAACGCGGCCCCGCCGCCCCAGGTGCCGATCCACAGGTTGCCGTCCGCGTCTTCGGCGATGGTCACGACGTCGTCGTGCGGTAGCGAGGTGGAGTCGAAGGGATCGTGCCGGAACGTGCGGAACGACGCGCCGTCGTACCGCACGAGACCGTACATGGTGCCGAACCAGAGGAACCCGTCGCGGTCCGGGTGCATGGCGAAGACCGTCAGGTGCGACACGCCGTCGGCCAGCGTCGTGCGCTCGAACGGGCGCGGGGGAGCGGGCGCGGACCGGGCCGGCGGCGCGGATCCCGTGGGCAGCGCGGCTCCCGTGGGCGACGCGGCTCCCGCGGGCGGCGCAGGCGCGGCGCCGACGACCAGGACGGCCAGCGTGATCTCGATCATCCGGCGGCGCACGGGACCTCCCCTGGGGTTGGCAGCCATCGTGCCGGAGGCGGGGCGGCGGCGAAACCCCCGGAACGGGGGGATTCGGGGGGGATCAGCGGAACAGCAGCGCGGAGCCCGCCACCGCGAGCACCGCGCCTCCCGCGGCCCGGACGCTCACCGGCTCGCGCCGCACGAACACGGCGACCGGCAGGATGAGCACCGGGGTCAGCGCCATCAGCGTGGCCGCCACGCCGGCGCGCGCGTCGCGCATCGCGAACAGCGAGAGCGTGACGCCGAGGAACGGCCCGAAGAAGGCGCCCAGCAGCGTGAAGCCCATGGCCTGGGGATGCCGGGCGGCCGCGAGCAGGCGGCCGAAGCGCCGCGTGACCGCGAAGACGGCGAGGAAGCCGAGGAGCCCGGCGGCCATGCGGATCTGGTTCGCCGGCAACGGATCCACGGCCGACAGGCCCGCCTTGCTCAGGATGAGGCCGAGCGCCTGGCCGAGGGCGCCGCCCATCCCGAGGAGGATCCCGCGCAGGGACGCGGACGGGAGTTCGGGCCGGCCGCTCGGCCGGCGCTCCAGGATGACCCAGGCGATGCCCGCGAGCGTCAGCGCCATGCCGGCGAGGTCCCATGCGCCGAGGCCTTCGCCCATCACGAGCCACGCCAGGAGCGCGGTCATGGGGGGGACCAGCGCCATGAGGAGGAGCGAGAGCCGAGCGCCGATCTCCACGAAGGCGCGGAACAGGCACAGGTCCCCGAACGTGAAGCCCACGAGCCCGGACAGGAAGAGCCAGGCCGCGGGTCCGGACGGCGCGTCCAGCGGGAGCGGCGTGCCGCGACGCACGCCCAGGAGGGTCGTGAGCAGCGCGAGCCCGAGCACGAGCCGGATGAGGTTCACGGACAGCGACCCCACGCGCCGCCCCGCCGCCTCGAAGGCGAGGGCGGTGAACGTGAAGCAGACGGCCGTGCCCAGGGCGGCGGCCTCGCCGGCGTGCGCGGGGGCGATCATGCGCCGGCGGTCATTCCGTGGAGACCACCTCCACCTCGAAGGTCACGGTCTTGCCCGCGAGGGGATGGTTCAGATCCAGCACGACCTCGTCCGCACGGATCTCCTTCACGACCGCGGACACGCGACGCCCCTGGTTCATGCCGCCGAGCACCTGGCCGACCTGGATGGAGTCCGGCTGCGGGAAGCTGGACTTCGGCACGACCTGCGTGGCGGCCTCGTCCCGCGGGCCGAAGGCGTCCTCCGGCTTCAGCGTGACCGTCTTCTTGTCCCCGGGCTTCATGCCTTCCATCGCGGTCTCCAGGGCGCCGAACATCTGGCCGCCGCCGTGGACGTAGGTGGACGGCTCCCGATCATGCGTGTCCATCTGCACTTCGCCGTCTGCGCTCATCTTGTAGTGGAAGTGCACGGTGGCCCCCGGCTTCACCGGACCGCCGCTGCCCGGCGGCGGGAGGACGCGGGCGCCCGGCGCGGGCTGGACGGCCGGCGGCGCCGTGGTCTGGCCGGCCGGCGGCGTCGTGGTCTGCCCGGCCGCGGGGTCCTGGCCGGGCTGGGGCGGGGTCTCTTCGCGGGTGCCGCAACCGGCCAGGAGCAGGGCCGGGACGAGCCAGGGGGCGAGCGCGGTCGCTCTCATGGGAGTCCTCGAAAGCGGGGGCGTAGGCGGGCGGTCCCGGGATCCCCCGGGAAGCGAACGAGGGTGCGTCCGGCGGGGGTTCGTGTCAAGCCGCGGGGCCGGCTGCTAGACTGCGCCGCCACGCGACCGACCGGATGCTCACCGTGGACGGCGAAAACGCGAGGAGGACCGCTTGGCACGGCTCGACGAGAAGACGTTCCCGGGCGGTGCGGAAGGCGCCGCGTTGCTGGCCAAGGTGAAGAAGGCGCTGCAGGTGATGACCGGCATGCCGCCGCCGAAGGACGGGAACTGGACCCGCCCGCCCATGGGGCTGGATGCCGACCGCGACGTCCTCAAGGAGGACTGGCGCGCCATCTGGATGCGCTGCGTGATCCGCTACGACCCGAACGAGCGCGGCGCCTCCGCGCTGCATGGCAAGCTGACGATCGGCCCGTTCTTCCTGCAGCGGCGGTTCGAGGAGCTGGACCTGCGCAAGGTGATCCTGCACGAGTACCTGCACGAGGCGATCGACATCTCGTGGAAGGACGCGCACCACGGCCAGATCGACCAGATCATCCAGTTCAACCTGGGCTGGCCCGGCCCGCCGAACCCCGCGGAAGGGAAGTTGTAGGGGTCGCGGTCAGAACGCGGCGCTGAGTCCCACGCGGACCTGCCGCGGTTCCACCGGGTGGTAGTGCACGTCCTCCACGCCGTCCGCGGGCTCGCCGGGAAGCCGTGACGCGTAGAAGTACTGGATGTCGCGCGCGGCCTCGTCCAGCACGTTGAGGACGGCCACGTCGATCCCGATCCCGGAGAACCGGAACCCGGCGCCCGCGTTCACGAGCGTGGTGGGGTCGGCGCGCACGGAGTCGTCCTCGATCAGCGGGTACGCGCCGAAGTGGCGCAGGCGCGCGGCCGCGTGGAATCCGCTCGGATCCTCCCAGCGCAGCCCGGCCGCCACCACGGACTCGAGCGCGCCCGGGATGTGGTCCTCGCCGGGCGCGGTGTCCTCGAAGCGTCCGCGGCTGAGCGCCACGTCCACGTCCGCGGCGAAGCGGCGGGAGATCTCCCAGAAGTTCGCGAGTTCCACGCCGCGCCGGCGGCTGCCGCCCACCGGCTCGGTCGTGCCGCCGTCCCCCACGAACACCAGCTCGGAGTCCAGCTCCAGGGCCCACGCCGAGACCGTGGAGCGCCAGCCGGGCAGCGGCTGGAAGCGCAGTCCCAGCTCCGCCCCGCGGGAGCGCACCAGCGGATCCACCGGGGTGGCCGGTTCGCCGGTGGCGGGATCGATGGCGATGGTGGCGCCGCGCGCATCGTTCGAGTGGAAGCCGAGCCCGGCGTTCGCGTACAGCTCCAGCGCGGAGGTCACGGCGAACGCGGCGCCGAGCTTCGGGCTGACGATGGCGTCCGTCTCCGCGCCCGAGTTCCCGGGGATCGTGCGGCTCGTGACGTCGAAGCGGTAGACGTCCCCCCGCAGGCCGGCCGTGGTGCGCAGCCGCGTCGTCCAGCGGCTGGCCACCTCGGCGTGCAGCGCGCCGCTGGCCTGCAGCACGCGATCCTGCCGGATGGTCCCCACGCGCTGCCGCGCCTCGGTGCGGAAGAGTCCCACCTCGTGGATGAAGTCCGCGCGGGTCTGGACGCCCGCGGTCACGCGGTGCGGCGTGCCCAGCGCCGCGAAGGGACGCGCGGCACGGAGGGTTCCGCCGAGCATCGTGCGGTCGTCGAGCTGCTCGAACTGGTCGCCCTGCGCGGAGTCCTCCAGGAAGTACGTGAAGTCCGAGAAGAGGTTCATGGAGTAGTCCGCGGCCCACAGCTCGGCGCGGGTCTCGCGCTCGTCGTCCGCGCGCCGCCATTGCACGGCCACGCTGCCGCGCGTGGTCTCGCCGCCGAGCGTGGTGTCCACCTGGCCGAACTCGCCGATGCCGCCGTCCGTCACGGCGCGGAGCGGGATCTGGTCCGACGCGTTCCAGTCGTTCCGGTATCCGAGCGCGAGCACCGAGATGTCGTCGCCCCCGCGGGTGCGCCAGGAGTAGCGCGCGAGGCCGCTGGCCTTGTCGAGGTCCTGCGGGCGGCTCCACGGGCCGTCGTAGCCCTTCAGCTCCGCGCCGAGGAGCAGCGCGCCGCCGCCGACCGCCTTCGAGCCCGCGGCCACGGTGCGCACGTACCCGTGCTGGCCGATCTCGCCCTTGAGGAAGGGCCGGTCCAGCATGCGGGCGAAGCGGATGTCGGCGCCGCCGGCCGAGCCGAAGTCGCCGAGGTCCGCGTAGTACACGCCCTTCTTGAAGTCCACGTGGTCCACGAGCTCGGGGATCAGGAAGTTCAGGTCGGTGTAGCCCTGGCCGTGGCCGTGCGTGGGGAGGTTCAGCGGCATGCCCTCCACGGAGGTGGAGAAGTCCGTGCCGTGATCCAGGTTGAAGCCGCGCAGGAACATCTGGTTCGACTTCCCGTCGCCGGAGTGCTGCGTGAGGATCAGCCCCGGAACGGTCTCCAGGATCTCGCCCTCGCGCACGAGCGGCCGGGGCGCGAGGTCCTCGCGGCCGGTGCGCCCCTCGGAGGCGGACGCGGCGGAGCCGAGGAGATCGTCCACGCGGCCCCGCACGCGCACCGGGTCCATCACGTACGCGGGCGGAGCGGCGTCCGCGCCGACGGCGGCGGTGGAGTCCGCGACGAGCGGCGCGTCCGGCAGCTCCGGCGCGGGTACGGGGTCGGCGAACGCCGGGGCGCCGGCGAGCAACGCGGCGGCGAGCACGGACGGCGCGACGAGGGCGGGGCGGGACATGGGCCACTCCGGTCAGGGGACGGGAGCGCGGACTCTAGCAGAAGTCCCGCGAGGATGTCCCCTCCGGGCGCACGCCGAGCCTCGGCTCCCACAGGGCGTCCGCGATCAGGTGCACCACGCCCTTCTCCTTCTGCACCTTCCCCGAGACGCCCAGGAACACCGCCGTGCGCGCGAGCACCGAGAAACGCTCGAACACGGGCCGCCACACCACGAGGTTCACGAAGCCGGTCTCGTCCTCCAGCGTGTAGAACGTGACGCCGGTGGACGTGCCCGGCTGCTGCCGGCAGATCACGAGGCCCACGTAGCTGGCCGCGGCGCCGGCGGGCAGCGCGTTCAGCGCGCGCGCGTCCGGCAGGCCCTGCCGCGCGAGCGCCGGGCGCACCGTGATCATGGGGTGGCCGCGGGTGGAGTGGTGCGTGGCGCGGTAGTCCCACAGCACCTGGTCTTCCTGCGGCAGCGGGCGGAAGAACGGCGTGCGCTCCTCGCCCGGCTCCATCCCGATGGGCTCGTGCGCGCGGCGCGCCGCCTCCTTCACGGCCCACACCGCGTCCCGGCGCGGCACGCCGAGCGACTCGTACGCGCCGGCCTCCGCCAGCTTGCCGAGCGCGCGCATCGGCAGCCGCGTGCGCCGGACGAAGGTCTCGAGGTCCGCGAAGGGCGCGGCGCCCTCGATCGCCGCCTGCTCGCGGCCGTGCAGTCCCGCCACCCAGCGCAGCCCCATGCGCACGGCGACCCCGTCGCCGCGCCGTTCCAGCGTGCAGTCCGCGCGGCTGGCGTTCACGTCCACCGGCAGCACGCGCACGCCGTGCCGCTTCGCGTCCTCCACGATCGTGGACGGCGCGTAGAAGCCCATGGGCTGCGCGTTCAACAGCGCGCAGGCGAATACCGCCGGATGGTGGCACTTCAGCCACGCGGTCACGTACGCCACGAGCGCGAAGCTGGCGGCATGGCTCTCCGGGAAGCCGTACTCCCCGAAGCCGCGGATCTGCGAGAAGATCCGCTCCGCGAACGCCGCGTCCACGCCGCGCTCGATCATGCGCCCGATGAGCTTGTCGCGGTGCCGCTCGATCTTCCCGGCGCTCTTCCAGGCCGCCATGTCGCGGCGGAGCTGGTCCGCCTCGCCGCCGGTGTAGCCGCCCACGAGGATGGCGATCTTCATCACCTGCTCCTGGAAGATGGGCACGCCGAGCGTCTTCTTCAGCACGCGCTCCAGCTCCGGATGCGGGTACGTTTCCGGCTCCAGCCCCTCGCGCCGGCGCAGGTACGGGTGCACCATGTCGCCCTGGATGGGGCCGGGGCGCACGATGGCCACCTCGATCACCAGGTCGTAGAAGTTCCGCGGGCGCAGCCGCGGCAGCATGGCCATCTGCGCGCGGGACTCGATCTGGAAGACGCCCACCGTGTCCCCGCGCGACGCCATCGCCCACGTGGCCGGGTCCTCCGCGGGCACGCTCGCCATGTCCAGCGACAGCCCCTCGTGCGCGCGCAGCAGGTCGAACGCGTGGTGGATCTGCGTGAGCGCGCCGAGCCCGAGGAGGTCCACCTTGAAGAGTCCCAGGTCCTCCACGGCGTACTTGTCCCACTGGATCACCGTGCGGCCCTCCATGGTGGCGGGCTCGATGGGAACGAGCGTGTCCACGGGTTCGTGCCCGAGGAGGAAGCCGCCGGGGTGGATGGAGAGGTGGCGGGGGAAGTCCCGGATCTGCTCCACGAGCTCCAGCAGGCGGCGCGCGCCGGGGGAGGCGGGATCCAGGCCGGAGTGCACGAGCGCGTCGCCGTGCAGGTCGGCGAAGCGGCTGCCGAGCAGCTTCGACAGCCGGTCCAGCGCGGTCTCCGCCACGCCCAGCGCCTTGCCCACGTCGCGCACGGCGGAGCGGGAGCGGTACCGGATCACGTTCGCCACCATGGCGGCGCGGCGGCGGCCGTACCGTTCGTACACCCACTGGATGACCTCCTCGCGCCGGTCGTGCTCGATGTCGAGATCGATGTCCGGCGGCTCGTGCCGTTCGCGCGAGAGGAAGCGCTCGAAGAGGAGGTCCAGCCGCACCGGGTCGATGGCGGTCACGCCGAGGCAGTAGCACACCGCGCTGTTCGCGGCGCTGCCGCGACCCTGGCAGAGGATGTCCTCGCGGCGGCAGAACTGCACGATCTCGTACATCGTGAGGAAGTAGCCGCCGTAGTCCAGCTCGTGGATGAGGGTCAGCTCCTTCTCGAGCTGCCGGAGCACGCCGCCGGGGATGGCGCCGCCGTAGCGGGCGCGCGCGCCGTCCATCGTGAGCCGTTCCAGCCACTCGCGCTCGCTGACGCCGTCCGGGCGGTCCTCCGCGGGGTAGCGGTAGCGGATCTCCGCGAGCGAGAACGTGCAGCGCTCCGCCACCTCGGCGGTGCGCGCGAGGGCCGCGGGGTCGTCCGCGAAGCGCTCCGCGAGCACGTGCGGCGGGAGGAGCGCGTGCTCCGCGTTCGGGCGCAGCCGCGTGCCGGCGGTGGCGAGCGGCACGCCTTGGCGGATGCAGGTGAGCACGTCCTGGAGCGGGCGGCGCGACGCCGCGTGGTACAGCACCTCGGTGGTCCCCAGCACGGGGGTGTCCGTGCGGCGGGCGGCGCGGCGCAGCACGGCCTCGCGGGAGGCGTCGGCGAAGTCCACGTGCCGCGTGAAGACGGCGTACAGCCGGCCGCGCCACGCGTCCGCGAGCGCGGGGAGGAGCGCCTCGTCCGGGCACAGCGCCACGAGCCCGGCCGCGGCGGCGTCGTTCGTCTCGGCGACGGTCACGACCGACGATCCCTTCGGCGAGCGCTGCCGTCCCGCGGAGAGCAGCCGGCACAGGCGCCCGTAGCCGGCGCGGTCCTCGGCGAGGAGGACGACGCGATGCGCCGGCGCGTCCGCCCGGTCCGGATCGCCCACCGTGACCTGCGCGCCGACGAGCAGCTTCGTGCCGGTCTCGCGCGCGGCCACGTGCGCCTCCACGATGCCGTACACGCCGTCCCGGTCGGTGAGCGCGAGCGCGGGGTAGCCCAGGCGATGCGCCTCCTCCACCAGTTCCCGCGGGTGGCTGGCGCCCTCGAGGAAGCTGAAGCCGGACTTCGTCCACACGGGCACGGCGGCGTTCATCGCGGTGTCCGGGGGCCGGAGGGCGGTGTAATACTCCCCGCGCCGTTCGCCGCGATGCTCCGGGAGTCCGGGCCGGCGCGGGGGCCTTCGCCCGGGGAGGACGTGGGGTGTCGCACGACGAGCGCTTCGCCGCACTGGACTTCCCGTCGCGCGTGGCGCTCGGCGTGCTCGCGGGCGCGATCCTCGGCGCGACGGGCGGCGCGCTGGAGGCGGGACTGCGCCCGCTGGCGGAGCCGCTGCGCGTGCCGTACGTGGTGGGCGCGGACGGGCTGGCGGGCGCGGCGTGGGGATTGCTCGTCTCGCTCTTCCTGGGGCGGCGCGGGCGGGACTCCGCCTCCGCGCTCGTGGCCGTGTTGGCGCTCACCGCGGGGCCGGCGTGCGCGGTGGGGCTGGGCCTCTGGGCGAACCGGACGCTGCTCACGCGCGCGAACTTCCTGAGCCCCGTGAGCCTCGCGGTGGACGCCGCGTGCGTGGCGGCGGCAGCCGGCGTGGCGTGGCTCCTGGCGCGCGGGACGCGGCGCGTGCTGGAGCGGCGCGGCTTCCGCGTGATCCCGCATCCGCTCTCCGCGCTCGTGGCGGTGGTGCTGCTGGGCGCGGGCGTGGTGGTGCCGCCGCGGCTGGTGGTGACCGCCGGCGCCGTGGCGCGGCCGCCGGTGGTGCTCGTCTCGATCGACACGCTGCGCCCGGACCGGCTCTCCGGCGGCGGCGAGCCCCGTCCCACGTCCCCGTGGATCGACCGGCTGTGCCGGCAGGGCACGCTCTGGCCGGACGCGGTCACGCCCTCGCCGGGATCCGCCGCGGGCCATGCGGCGCTGCTCACCGCGCGCTACCCCGTGTCCAGCGGCGTGTGGCGGAACTTCGCCGTGCTGGACGGGTCGGTGGAAACGCTGGCGGAGCGGTTGCACGCGGAGGGCTACCGCACCGGCGCGTTCGTCACGAACACGTTCCTGGGCCGGCGCTTCGGCTTCGCCCAGGGCTTCGACGTGTACGTGGAGTCCGGCGTCACGGAGCGGCTGCGCGAGCCGAGCGCCGCGGGACTCTTCCGCAGCCTGGCGCTCGTGCAGATCCTGGACCGCGTGCGCTACCGGCTGGACTCGCGGCACGACCCCGGCTTCGCCGCGGCGCTGGCGTGGCTGGAGGAATCCGAGCGGCCGTCGTTCCTCTTCATGCACTTCATGGACGTGCACGCGCCGTACGTCCCGCCGCTGCCCTACGCGGCGCGCTTCGGCGCCGGCCCCGACGGCGAGGAAGGATCCCCGGACCACCGCAACAAGTTCGGCTGGCGCCCGTCCACGGCCGCGTACCTGGCGGAGATCCGCTGGGCGGACGCGAAGGTGGGGCGGCTGGTGCGCGCGCTGGAGGCGCACGGCCTGGACGACGGCGTGCTGATGCTGGCGTCCGACCACGGCGAGAACCTCCTGGACCACGCGCCGAACTACACGCACGGCTCCACGCAGTTCGAGTCCACGCTGCGGGTGCTGGCCGCGATGCGCGCGCCGGGACGCGTGGCCGCGGGCGCGGTGGACCCGCGCACGTTCGAGCTGGTGGACTTCCTGCCCACGCTGGCCGGCGCGCTGGGGATGCCGCCCCCTCCGGAGTGGGAAGGGCGGGACTTCACGAGGCCGGACGTGCCGGAGCTTCCCTTCACGGTGGGGCAGATGGATCGCCAGTTCTCGGTGCGCACGAGGGAATGGAAGGCGCTGTTCGACGCGGACGGCGGCCGCGCGCTGTACCGCCTGGACGAGGATCCGGGGGAGACGCGGGAGGCGCCGGCGGATTCCGCGCTCCTGGCCGGGGCGGCGCGGGATCTGGCGGCGTGGCTGGACGAGCGGAGCACGCCGCTGTACGAGGCGTCCCGATCCGTGGATCCGGGCGAGCTGTCGCCGGACGTCCGCGAGAAGCTGCGCTCGCTGGGTTACCAGAACTGAGGGACGCATCGCGGCCTCGTCAATCCACGAGGCCGTGGAGGAACCAGGCGCGGCGGAGGCGATCCTGGTACATCCACAGGATGGCCCCCGTGCGCGTCTCCACGAAGAAGTAGTCCCGCTCCGTTTCCGCGTCCGGATCCCACCAGCCCCCGCCCACGCGGCCCGGGCCGTGCATGGCTTCCACCGCGCCGTGGCGGCCGAGCCAGCGCTCCCGCTCGTGGCGCGGCGGATCCGGGAGGGGGACCGGGCGGGACAGGAGGTTGCGCGCGAGGGGGAGGAGCGGGTCGTCGGGGGCCGCCGGGGCGGCGATCGGCGGTGGCGAAGCGGGCGCGGGATCCGGGAGCGCGCGCAGCGGCTCCCACAGGAAGCGCGCCTCGGGAAGGTGCGCGTCCACGAGCCGGGCGCGCGTCACCGCGTGCTCGCCGAACGCGGCGGCGAGCCGTGCGAGCGCACGCGCCGCGGCGGCGCGGTCCCGCTTCGCGCGCACGGGCAGGAGCGACGCCTGCCGCACGTGCAGCGGTCTCGTCTCCAGGACGGCGGTCACGTGCTCCACCGGCGCGGCGAGCGACGCGGCGTCCAGGCGGAGGCGGAGGAGATCCGACAGGCGCACCGCGTCCAGCGTGGGCGCGGCGGTCTCGATGCGCTCCTCGTGCGGCGGCGCGTGATCCAAGGACAGCGTGAGCGCGAGCGCGACCACGCCGCGCCCCTTCGCCTCCAGCGCGGCGAGTGCCGGATGCAGCGCGGTCTTCAGCCCGAAGAGGAGGCGCGCGGGATCGTCGTCCGGCGGATCCACCGGCACCTCCACGCGGACCGGTTCCTCCGGGAGCTCCGGGCGGAAGGGCAGCCACGCGCGCCCGGAGCCGAGGTCGTGCAACGCGGCCGCGGCGGCGCCGTAGCGGTCCGCGAGCCCGCCGCGCGGGAGGCGCAGGAACTCCCCGAGCGTGTCCACGCCGAGCAGATCCATGTCCTTTGCCAGCTTCCAGGGCGCGATGCGCGCGAGCGGCACGCGCGCGGCCTGCGCCTCCTCCGCCGTCGCGTCCGGCAGCACGCGCACGCCGGGACCGTGCCGCGCCACCGCGAGCGCGCGGAACGGATGCCAACCCACCACCACCGCGGCGACGAACCCCAGCGCCTCCACCGCCGCGCGCACGCGGCCCGCCCAGCGCTCCACGCTCTCGTGCAGCCGCTCCAGCCCGTTCGGATCCGCCCAGAACACGCCGGGCGGCTCGCGCGACGGTTCCACGTGGGGCGAGAGCCGGAGCAGCACCGCGTGCACCTCGGCCACGGCCCGCTGGAGCGCGTCGTTCCCCACGACCTCGGCGTGCACGCGCGCGGCGAGGGACTGCGCCTGCGCGAAGCGGAGGCCGGGCGCGATGCGCTGCGCGCGCGCCGCGCGGTTCGCGTGCAGCACGACCCCGAGCGCGCGGTCCTCATCCACGACGACCACGGGGTCGTCGCGCCACTCCGGGTGCGCGCGCAGCACGAGCTGCAACGGGAAGGCGGGCAGGTCCACGCACGCGATGCGCGTCACGGCGGACTCCACGGCCCGCGCCGCCGCTCGGCCGCGAGCGCGAGCGGTCCCTGCTTGCACTTCAGCACCACGGGATCCACCGCGAAGCGCCCGCCGCCGAGCGGCGTGCGTGCGGGCTCCACGCGCAGGCCCACGAGCGGCCCGAGCGACTCCGCGGCCGCGGTGCGCTCCGTGATCAGCAGCACGCGGCTGCCGTGCTCCCGGGCGAGCGAGGCGAGGCGGCTCTGCATGCCGGTGGTGGCGCGCACCGCGCCGCGCAGGTCCGCCACCACGAGCCCGAACGCGCCCGACCGCAGCAGGATCTCCGCCGCGCGGAAGATGCCGGCCTCCCCGCGCTCCGCGGGCAGGTGCACGACGACGAGCGCGTGCAGGTCCACGCCGCAGGTGGAGGCATCCGGCGGGTAGAGGAGCCCGCCCGCCGTCTGGATCCACGCGACCGGCTCCCCGTCCGCCTGCGCGGCGCGGACGGCCTCGAGCGCGAGGCTGGTGCGCGCGGATCCCGCCGCGCCGGACAGCTCCGTGAGCCGGCCCTCGGGGAGGGCGGCGGCAAAGGCGGGGGCTTCCGGGGCAGGGCCGGGGAAGGGCAGGATGCGGTGCGCGAGAAGCATGTCCGTAGTGTACCTAAACAAATGTCTTGGTACAACGATCGTGGTCGGAGATTGTGGCTGGACCACGTCAAGTGGTTGTGTTCCAGTCGGTTGGCACTCAATCCGGCATCGGAGCCGGAAGCGGTTGCCCGGCTCCGGGGGAGCGTAATCACCATGGGCGAGGTCGAGGAGACGCTGGCGCAGGTTCTCCGGTCCCCCGAGGGGGCGGACGTCGTCGCGGCCTATCTGTTCGGGAGTGTCGCCGAGGCTCGGGAGCACCGAGAGAGCGACGTGGACGTGGCTGTCCTGCTCGATCGGGACCGGCATCCATCGGCGCGCGCGCGGTTCGAGCGCCGCCTCGAGCTGGTCGGACGGCTGCAGGCGGCGCTCGGGGGACGCGACGTGGAGGTTCTCAGCCTGGACGACCTGCCACCGCCCTTCGCCCGGAGGATCGTCACGGAGGGGCGGCGCATCGCCTGTGCGGACGCCGAGCGGGCCCATGCCTTCGTGCGGGACGTTCAGCTGAAGGCCGCGGATCTCGAACCGTTCCTGCGCCGCATGCGGCGCCTCAAGCTGGACGGGCTCGCCCCATGACCTGGCTGGTGGAGCGCCTGGCGGAACTTCGCCGGCACCTGGATCACCTGCGCGCGATCCGACCCCGTGTGACGGGGCGGGAGGTCCTGGAACGGGACCTGTCGCTGCACAACGACGTCCTGTTCTCGCTGCTCACCGTCTGCCAGCTCGTGATCGACGTGGCCGGCGAGCTCTCGGCCCGACGCGGGGACCGCTTCGAGGACTACGCCGGTGCCGTGCGCAACCTGGCGAAGGACGAGCGCTTCGCACCGGACCTCGTCCGGAAGCTGGAGCGCCTTCCCGGATTCCGCAACGTTCTCGTGCACGAGTACGTGGCGCTGGACCTCGAGCGCGTGATCGAGGCGCTGGACGATCTCGATCCGATCGACCGGTTCGCCGCCGTGGTGGCCGCGGCGATCCGCGAACAGGGCTAGGCGGGCCGTCGCCCGCGCCTCAACGATAGAGGCTCTTGATCGCTCCCCAACCCGCTCGGCGGACGGACACGGGTTCGCAGAAGAAGCCGGTCTCCTCCGGACAGGAGGAGGGCGAATCGCCGGCCGCGAATCCCCGCTGGTAGACCGGAAACACCTCCGGGGGACCGGGCAAGCAGTGGACCGCGCCCATCGTCTGGCTCCAGGCGGATGGAACCAGGCAGTAGCTGCCGGCGACGCCATTCCAGACGTGCCAGACGCCCGCCACGATCGGTCCGCGGGGGCATCCGGCAACGCCGAGCAGCGGATCCGTGTCCGTTCCCGCGTTGAGAAAACCGTTCAGGGGAGTGAAGCCATGGACCATCCCGCCGGTGGGCGTCGAGAAGCCGAACTCCGCGGCCGCCAGTCCGTCGTCCTCCGAACAGGCGAGCCACCGGTAGATGGCCAAGGTGTCGGCGTCGACCGTGGACTGGTTCGCGTACGGGTCCGTGTCGCTCCGGCTCAACGTGAACGAGTAACGGAACGATGCCTCGGACGGATCGGCGGGAACGAGAGCGCTGCCGGGGGAACAGACCGGGTGGGACGCACACACCCAGGCGACGGCTCCCGCCACGAGCCGCCGGGTGGTGTGGCACATCCTGCACCTCCACGGAGGAAGGGACAGCGGAAGTGTGGCCCCCGGCTCCCCACGACTTCAACCGGAAGCTGCCCCGGTCACTCACCGGGGCTCTCACCGCCGCCGGCTCGCCGCCTCCACCGCCGCCACGAACGCGGTCACCTTCGCCTCGTCCAGCATGCCGTCCGTGCGCACGCCGGTGCAGACGTCCACGCCCCAGGGCTGCACCACGCGGATGGCGTCGCCCACGTTGTCCGGGGTGAGGCCGCCGGCCAGGAAGACCGGGGTCCGCGTGCGCTTCACGATCCGCCGGCTGATCTGCCAGTCGTGCGTGCGGCCGGTGCCGCCGAGCTCGGGGACGGCGGCGCGCGGGCGGCCCGTGTCCAGCAGCAGGAAGTCCACGGCGTCCGCCACGGCCTCCGCCTCGGCCAGCGCGGATTCGTCCTCCACGTGGATCACCTGCACCAGCCGCACGCTGGGCAGGCGCTTGCGCAGCGCCGCGTGCGCGGCGGGGGAGAGCGCGCGGCAGAGCTGGATGGTGTCGGTCCCGCAGCGCTCGTACTGCGCGGCGATCCCCGCGGGGTCGGTGAGGCTGGTGAGCAGGAACGTGGACACGTGCAGGGAGGCCGCGGCGGCGATGCGCGCGATCGTGTCCTCGTCGATCGGCCCCGGACCGCTCGGCATCGCCGACACGAGGCCGATGGCGTACGCCCCCGCCGCCGCGGCGAGTTGCGCCTCCTTCTCCGACGCGATGCAGCAGATCTTCGCCCGCACCGCGGGGATCACGACGCGCCGCCGCGGGTCACGCCGGCCGGCGCCAGCTCCTCGAACCGCGCCGTGAAGTGCCGGAGCGCGGCCGG
The DNA here is from genome assembly GCA_964571855.1 of uncultured Gemmatimonadota bacterium. GTDB lineage: Bacteria > ARS69 > ARS69 > ARS69 > ARS69 > CAYYFX01. Next base: position 497,976 of record CAZNDO010000002.1, on the reverse strand, counting down.
CGCCTCCGTGATCCGCAGGCCCCTCAGCGTGGCGCGCTTCGCGAAGAGCGCCAGCACCGCCTCCGCCACGTAGTCGATGTGGCTCTGCGTGTACACGCGTCGCGGGATGGCCAGCCGCACGAGCTCCAGCGGCGGTCGCTTCTTGCCCCCGCCGAACATCACGCTGCCGATCTCCACCGCGCGGATGCCCGCCTCGCGATACAGCCCCACGACCACGGCCTGCCCGGGGAACAGCTCGTCCGGGATGTGCGGGCAGAAGGCGCGCGCGTCCAGGTAGATGGCGTGCCCGCCCGGCGGCTCCACGATGCGCACGCCGCCGGCGCGCAGCTTGTCGCCGAGGTAGGCGGTGCTGCGGATGCGGTAGTGCAGGTAGTCCTCGTGCAGGACCTCCTCGAAGCCCTGGGCCATGGCCTCCAGGTCCCGCCCGGCCAGCCCGCCGTAGGTGACGAAGCCCTCGGTGAGGATGAGCAGCTCGGAGGCGCGGCGGAAGAGCTGCTCCTCGCGGATGAGCAGGACGCCGCCGATGTTCACCAGGCCGTCCTTCTTCGCGGAGATCGTGGCGCCGTCCGCGAGATCGAACATCTCGCGGGCGATGTCCTTCACGGGCCGCGCCGCCTGCCCCTCCTCGCGCATCTTGATGAACCAGGCGTTCTCGGCGAAGCGGCACGCGTCCAGGAACATCGGGATGCCGTGCTTGTCGCACACGGCGCGCACCGCGCGCAGGTTCGCCAGGCTCACGGGCTGCCCGCCGCCGGAGTTGTTCGTCACGGTGACCATGACCACCGGGATCCGCTCGCGGCCCACGCGCGCGATCAGCTCCTCGAGCTTCCCGACGTCCAGGTTCCCCTTGAAGGGCGACGTGTTCGAGGGGTCGAGCGCCTCCGGCACCGGCAGGTCCACCGCCTCCGCGCCGGAGTGCTCCACGTTCGCGCGCGTGGTGTCGAAGTGCGCGTTGTTCGGCACCACCTTCCCCGCGCCGCCCACCAGCTCGAACAGGATGCGCTCGCTCGCGCGGCCCTGGTGCGTGGGGAGGATGTGGTCGAAGCCGGTGATGGAGGAGAGCATGTCCTGGAAGCGGTAGAACGAGCGCGCGCCCGCGTAGGACTCGTCCGCCTGCTGCATCGCCGCCCACTGCTGCGCGCTCATCGCCCCGGTGCCCGAGTCGGTGAGCAGGTCGATGACCACGTCCTCCGCGGGCACGAGGAACAGGTTGAACGCGGCGCGGCGCAGGATCTCCTCCCGCTCCTCGCGCGTGGTCATCCGGATGGGCTCGACCGACTTGATCTTGAACGGTTCGATGATCGTCCGCATGGGGACCTCCGCCCTCGCTCCAGGGCTCGGCGCGCGAGGAACGCGCCCACCCACCAGTATTCCGCGGGGGCCCGCTGGTCAAGGCGCCGGTGGAGGAGACGGGGCCGGGCAGGACACCGCGCGGGTCGACTCCCGGGCGGGCCGGGTGACGCCCGGCGCCGGCTCGGGGCGGGTGCGTGTCCGGCAGGCGGTCAGCGAAGCGTGCGGTAGGCGGCCTTGAGGCGGCCCCAGCGGACGTGCTCGAACGCGGCCGCGGCGGCGGCGGGGCCGCACGCCACGCCGGCGGCGCCGATGCCGCCGCACGTCCCGGCCCCGGCGCACGGGCTGCCCTCGTGCAGCCTCACATCGCCGGCCTCCGGGTCGCAGAAGAGCGGATCCGTGGCGAGGTTGCCCGCGGCGCCCTCCTGCCCGGCGAGGGCGCCGACCCAGTCGCCGCCCTCGTTGCCGAACACGTCGCAGCACGCGAGGACGGGCGCGGCGCCCGGCACGCCGCTCACGATCGCGGCGCCGCCCCGGCCGAACGCGAAGACGCAGCGGTCCACGACCCCCGGCGTGGCGGAGTGCCAGAGGATCGCGGCGGCCTCCTGCCCGCACCGGTTCGCGTGGAACGTGCAGCGCGTGAACGACGGGTCGCACAGGTAGGCGTACACCGCCCCGGCGTCGGCGAGCGCCGCGTTCCCCGTGAAGACGCAGTGCTCGAGGACGGGCGCGGCGCCGGACGCGGGCTGCGCCACGAACGTGATCGCGGCCCCGTGCGTCGCGTCGTTGGCTTCGAACCGGCAGGCCGTGAAGCGCGGCGCCGAGGCCACGGACGCCACCGCGCCGCCGTTGTCGTCCGCGTGGTTGCCCCGGAAGACGCATCGGGAGAAGACGGGCGCCCCGTCCAGCAGCAGCCACGCGCCGCCCATGCAGTAGGTGCCCGTGCCGGGGTCGCCCGCGCAGGTTCCCTCCCGGCGGCCGCCGGTGAAGGTCACGGCGTCGAACGTCGTGCCCGCGCCGAGTCCGATGCCGCGGGCGATTCGTCCGACGCCGCCGGCGTCGACCGCCGCGTCGGCGGGGTCGCCGGTGGCGCCGCGGAGCGACACTCCGTCCGGCCACTCCAGGTCGTGCGCGGGGTACGTCCCGGGGGCGAGCACCAGCGTGTCGCCGGCCGCCGCCGAATCCAGCGCAGCCGCGATCGTCGGGGCGTCGCCGGCGCCGTCCGGCGCCAGGTTCCAGATGCGGGCGTCCGCGCCGCCGGGGAGCGACGCGACCAGGGCGCAAAGAGCAGCGGGGAGGAGGCGCACGAAGCGGGACCGGGAAGCGGGTGGGCGCGGCGAGCGACCCGGGGAGGATAGCACGCGGGCGGATCCGGCCGGGGTCCGGCCGACTTCCGCCCGGGTTCAGGCCGCCCCGGTCACCGCCCGGCGCCGCGCCTCCACGTGGTACTTCGTCAGCGTGAGCACGTTGCGGGCGCCGTCCCGGCGGTAGGCCACGTCGTCGAGGACGGTCTTGAGGATCTGCAGTCCGAACCCGCCCTCCGGCAACTCGTGCACAGGCGTGTCGTCCCGGTCGGGCGTGGGGCGGGGGGCGTTGCGGATGGACTCGCGCGCCCGGTCCGGCATGGGGCGGCCCTCGTCCGCGATCTCCATCACCAGCCGGTCCGCCTGCGCGGCCAGCGTGACCGCGATCTCGCCGCCCACCATGTCCTTGTAGCCGTGCCGGACGACGTTCGTGAGCGCCTCGGCCAGGCAGATCTCGAGGCGCAGCAGCGTGCCCTTCGTGAAGGGGAGGTCCTTCGCGAACACCGGCAGCAGCGAACGCACGATCGCCACGTCCTCGTAGGACGCGGCGATCGTGACGCTCAGGGTGCGCGGGTTCGCGGCCATGCTATCCCACGGCCCGGAGCATGGCTTCCTTCGCGGCCGCCTCGTCGTCGAACGTGCGGAGCACGCGGTCCATCCGCGTGACCTCGAGCATCGCGCGCACGGTGTCGCGCGCGCCGCACAGCATCAGGTGTCCCCGGGACTCGAGCGCCTTGCGGACGGCGACGATCGCGCCGAGCGCCGTGCTGTCGACGAAATCGACCTCGCCGAGGTGCAGGATCAGCAGGTGGTGGCCTTCGCGCAGGAGCGCTTCCATGTGGCTCCGGAGCTGGGGGGCGACGGGCGCGTTGAGCTGGCGGACCTTCGGGCGGACGATCAGGATGTCGCCGTCGCGCGTCTCCTCGAACAATTCGACCTCCAGGCGTCGGGGTGGGTCTGGGGCAGGTATCGGCGGCGGGGTCCGCGCGGCTGAGCGCGCATTCGCGCCCGCCCCGCTTCCGGGCTTGACGCTGCCGGGCGGGGCCGGAACACTCGCGCCCCGGACCGATCGCCGGGTCGAGGAGGTGGGGGAATGCGCCGCGGGGCAGGGGCCGTCACGGCCGCGGGGTTGGCGCTCGCGCTCGCCGGGTGCAGCACGTCCGGGCTGGCCGTGAAGTCCTTCACGCCGGTCCTGGAGAACACGGTGGACGCCACGCTCCGCTCGGACGATCCCGAGCTCGTGGCCCAGGGGCTGCCCACGAGCCTCCTGCTCATCGAGGGGATGGCGGAGACCAGCCCCGGGAACCGCGACGTGGCGGAGCTCGGCGGGCTCCTGTACTTCGCGCACGCGTTCGCGTTCGTGGAGGACGAGAGCCCGGAGCGCGCATCCAACCTGTACGCGCGCGGCCTGGAGCACGCGTGGCGCGCGTTCGACCGCCCGGACCTGGAGCGCGCGGTGCGCGACGGCACGTTCGACGAGCTCGCCGCCGCGCTCGCGAAGGTGCGCGAGGACGATGCGGAACCGCTGCTCTGGGTGTGCGCGAACTGGGGCATGTGGATCCAGCTGAACCTGGAGAAGCCGCGCGCCGCCGCGGACCTGGCGCGCCTCCTGCCGCTGGCGGAGCGCGTGGCGGCGCTGGACGAGACGCTGTACTGGGGCATGCCGCGCATCCTGCTCGGCGCGCTGCACGCGGGGCGTCCGGTCACGCTGGGCGGGAACCCGGAGCGCTCGCGCGCGGAGTTCGAGCGCGCGTTCGCCGTCGGCCACCGGAACATGCTCCTCGCGCAGGTGTTCTTCGCGAGGTTCTGGTGCGTCCAGACCTTCGATGCCGAAGCGTTCGCTTCCTCCCTCCGCGAAGTGCTCGACGCTCCGCCCGGTGCGCTGCCGGAGGCGGAGCTCCTGAACCGGATCGCGCGGCGCAAGGCGGAGGACCTCCTCGCGCGCGCGGAGGAGATCTTCGAATGATGCTCGCCTTCCCGAAGCGCGCGGGCGCGGTTGCCGCGCTCGCCGCGGCCGTCCTCGCCGCGCCGGCCGCCGCCCTCGCCAAGCCCGGCGTCACGCTGAAGATCGCCACGCTCGCCCCGGAGGGCTCCACCTGGATGGAGCTCATGCACGAGCTGGACGAGCGCGTGCGCAAGGAGACGGGCGACGCGGTCGGGTTCAAGTTCTACGCGGGCGGCGTGCAGGGCGACGAGCGGATCGTCCTGCGGAAGATGCGCGCGGGGCAGCTGCACGGCGGCGGCCTCACCGGGAACGGGCTCGGCGTGATCGCGCCGTCCTTGCGCGTGCTGGAGACGCCGTTCCTGTTCGAGTCCGAGGCGGAGATCGACGCCGTGTACGCGTCCGTCGGCCCGGAGCTCACGCGCGCGCTGGAGGAGGGCGGGCACCACCTGCTCGGCTGGGCCGAGGTGGGCTTCGTGCACCTCTTCACGAAGCGGCCGGTGCGGAACCTGGCGGACCTCAAGAGCATGAAGATGTGGCTGTGGGAGGGGGATCCGCTGGCGGAGGGGTTCTTCGCGGAGGCCGGCGTGACGCCCGTGCCGCTCGCCATCACGGACGTGTACACGAGCCTGCAGACCGGCCTCATCGACGGCGTGTACTCGTCGCCGTACGCGGGCGTCGTGCTGCAGTGGCACACGCAGGTGAAGGCGATGAGCGAGGTCCCGATCACGCACGCGATCGGCGCGGTGGTCGTCACGAACGAGGCGTGGGCGAAGGTGCCCGCGGACGCCCGCGCGAAGATCGGCCCCGTCGCGGAGGACGTGTTCCGGCGCCTGAAGGCATCCTCGCGCGCGGAGAACCACGCCGCGGTGGAGGACATCCGCAAGGCCGGGCTCGCCATCGTGCCCATCGCGTCCGCGGATCTCCAGGTCTTCCGGGAGATCGGCGCGCGGGCGGCGAAGCGCGCGGAGGGCACGCTCTTCTCCGCGGACCTGCTCGCGCGCGTGCGCAAGGTGGTGGCGGACCGCCGCGCAGCCGGCGCCGTCGCACCGGGAGAGTAGGGGAGCCTCGTGGGGGACCGCGTCGTCGCCCTGGTCGAGGCGCTCCCCGGCATCACGGCGTGCGTACTCGGGGGCCTGCCCGCGCTGGCGGTCCTCGCCGGCGGGGTCTTCGCGCTGCGGGGGACACGCGCGGTGGTCGCCGTGCGTGCCGGCACGGACCGCCTGCTGGGCCTGATCGTGGCCGCGCTCCTCCTGGCCATGGTCCTGCTGTCCGCGCTGCAGATCCTCCTGCGCAACGTGTGGGAGTCCGGCATCCTCTGGATCGACCCGCTGCTGCGGCACTTCGTGCTGCTGCTCGCGTTCGTGGGCGCGCTGCTGGCCACCGGGGCGAAGCGGCACATCCAGATCAACGTGCTCGGCCGGCTCCTGCACGGGGCGAAGGCGCGCGCGGCCGGCGCCCTCGTGGCGGCTTCGGGATCCGCGCTGTGCCTCGCGCTCGCGCGGGCGTCGCTGGACCTCCTCGCGGAGGAGATCCCGATGGCCGAGGAGGCGTTCCTCGGCGTGAGCACGGCCGCGGTCATCGCGGTGTTCCCGGCCGCCTTCCTGGGCATGGCGTTCCGCCTGGCGCTGCTGGCGTTCGAGGAGGCGGCGGGCCTCGCGCCGGCCGCCGACGCGGAGGCCGCGCCCCCGCCCGAGCCGGCGCCGTGACCCTCCTTCTCGTCGCCGTGCTGCTGGTGCTGGCCCTCTTCGGGCTGCCGCTCTTCCTCGTGCTGGGCGGGCTGGCCCTCGTGTTGTTCACCGCGGACGGGATCTCGGGCTCGGCGGTCGTGATCGAGATGACGCGGCTCGCGTCCTCGCCGATGCTCGTGGCCATCCCGCTGTTCACGTTCGCGGGGACGCTGTTCGCGGAGGGTGGCGCGCCGCGGCGCCTCGTGGCGCTCTCGCGGGAGCTGCTCGGTTGGATGCCCGGCGGGCTGTCGCTCGTGGCGCTGGCCACGTGCGCGTTCTTCACGGCGTTCACGGGCGCGTCCGGCATCACGATCGTCGCGGTGGGGGGGCTGCTGCTGCCGGCGCTGGTGTCCACGGGCTACCCCGAGCGGTTCTCGCTCGGCCTCGTCACCACGTGCGGCTCGCTGGGCCTCCTGTTCCCGCCCAGCCTGCCGCTGATCCTGTACGCGTACGTGGCGGGCGTGAGCGTGGACGACCTGTTCCGCGCGGGCATCGTGCCGGGGCTGCTGCTCGTGGCCATCCTCGCCGTGTACGGGGCGCGCCGCGGGGTCGCCGCCGGCGTGAAGACCACGCCGTTCCGGCCCGCCGCCGCGGCCCGGGCCCTGCGCGACGCCGCCTGGGAGCTCCCGCTGCCGTTCGTGGTCCTCGGCGGGATCTACTCCGGCCGGGTGACGGTCACGGAGGCGGCGTCCATCACCGCGCTGTACGCGCTCGTGGCGGAGACGCTCATCTACCGGGACATCCCGCTCCGCCGCATCCCGGCCGTCGTGCGGAGCAGCATGCTCCTCGTGGCGGGCATCCTGGTGATCATCGGATCCGCGTTCGGGCTCACGAACTGGCTGGTGGACGCCGAAGTCCCCATGAACCTCCTGGAGTGGATGCAGGGAGCCTTCACGTCGAAATGGACATTCCTGATCGCCCTCAACGTGTTCTTGCTGATCGTGGGATGTCTCATGGACATCTTCTCCGCGATCCTCGTGGTCGTGCCGCTGATCGTGCCGATCGCGCAGGGCTACGGCGTGGACCTGGTGCACCTGGGGATCATCTTCCTGACGAACCTGGAGATCGGGTACTCCACGCCGCCGGTCGGGCTGAACCTGTTCATCTCGTCGTACCGGTTCGGGAAGCCCGTCCCGGAGCTGTACCGGGCCAGCATCCCGTTCCTCCTGCTCCTGCTCGGGGCGCTCGCCATCGTCACGTACGTCCCGCAGCTCAGCCTGATCCTGCTGCGCGGCGGCAGCGGCGCGCCGTGATCGCCGCCGTCCTGCTCGGGACCCTCGCGGCGCTGGCCGCGCCGCCGCCGGTCGCGTCGCAGACCGTGGCGGACGCGGCGATCCCGCCGGACGACCGGGCGGCGCGCGCGCAGCGCACCCTTGCCCTGCTCTTCGAGAACGCCGAGGGCCGCCCGGTGGTGCACCTGGACGCGGCGGCCGTGGACTCGGTGGGGGCGGAGATGTCCGCCCGGAACATGGCGCGCCTGGAGGAGACGGACGAAGCCTACCGGCGCGGCGACTTCGGCAAGCCCGGCAGCGACGGGGCGAAGCGGGACGCGCTCTCCGCGTACATCTTCGGCTCGGAGACCGCGTTCGACTTCTTCCTCCGGCTGGCGCTGCAGGACAGCGTGATCTACTCCACGTCCGAGGACGACCTGCGCCTCGCGTTCACGAAGCGGTTCCGCAATCCCGGCCTGTACCCGATCGTGAACCTGCGGGACGCGCGCGCCGGGCTCGGCCACTTCGGGCTGGAGTTCGAGGTGGACGATCCCGAGCCGCGGGAGCTGATGATCTCGAAGGATCCGATGCGGGCGTGGACGGAGGAGATCGACTACCGGGGCGAGCGGTTCCGCGTGGTCAACATCGACATGAAGACGATCTCCAACGACCGCGTCCACGTGGTGTACCGCCGGTTCTCCTGTGGCGACGTGCGGGAGTACGAGGCCGAGCAGAACGGCGTTCCCGTGCGCGTGGTGGCGCTGGAGAACCTGTACGGCCAGTTCGTCCGGAAGTTCGGCTTCCACCGGCCCGAGGCGATGGTGCTGTGGCGCACCCGGACCGCCCCGCTGCAGGCGCCGCCGGACGACGCGCGCTTCCTGGGCACCGCGGTGTACTTCCCCGGGCTGAAGCTGACCATGCCGTGGTTCCTGCCGGACCTCGGCTTCCACGACCTGCGACGGTTCGACTTCCCCGAGCCCATCCTCACCATGGACGCCGTGACGGAGATCCGGAAGCGGAAGCTGGACTGGATCCGCGTCCGCGACGACCTGCGCTTCGGCGACTGGGAGGGGCAGGGCGCCGTCCCGGAGTTCGTGGACGCGCGCTTCCCGGACCGGTAGCCCGACGCCGCGGTTCGCCCGCCGGCGGCCGACCCGGCCGGGCTACGCCTCGTGCGGCATCGTCTCCCGCGGCGCGCGGAAGTACGTGTTGGGCGGGTACCGCAGCAGGTTGGACACGCGGCTCGTGTAGATGCACGCGAAGTCCTTCACCTGGTGGCCGAAGCGGCTGATCTCGTTGCCCTCGCGGAACAGCGGCCCCCACTTCGGGTGGTAGGCCGCGTTGCACTCGTCGTCCAGGCGCGCGATCTCCTCGTGCAGCCGGATGCGCTCCGCCGCCAGCCCGGCCACGCGGTCGTCCGCGCGCGCGAGCCGGCGCAGCAACTCGTCGAGCGCGCCCGCGCCCGATCCCTCGGCCTCCGTCACCAGCGCGCGCAGGCGCGCGGCGTCCGCGCGCGCGGCGTCCTCCTCCAGGATGACGCGGTCCCGGTCCGCCACGGCCCTGTCCAGCGCGGCCGACGCCCCGCGGATGCGGTGCGTCACGAGCATCTCCTCCTCCAGCTCCGGGATGATCATCGCCGTCCGCCAGCCCACGCTCTTCTTGGACCGGAGGATGTCGCCGTAGGTGTGGTCGCCCCAGTACAGGATGGCGTCCCCCTTGAAGCCCAGGAGGCGCTCGAGGTTCGCCACCTCGCCCTTCGAGTACACCGGGGCGCCGGGGCCGTCCGCATCCACCCACGCGCCGGCGCGCCCGGGCTCGCGGAAGAACCGCGGCTTCCCGGCGTCCACCACCACGAGGTCGAAGTACGTGCGCCACGGCGCGCCGCCCGGCCCCTCGAGGAGGTGCCCGAGCAGGAGGTCCGTGTAGAACAGCTCGGAGTTCGTCAGCAGGAAGACCTTCTTGCCGGAGTCGCGCAGCGCGCGCAGGAACCGCGGCAGCCGCTCGTCCTGCGCTACGAAACGCGCGGGGTCCTTCGCGATCTCGCTCTTGATGGAGCCGTCCGCATGCGCCTGGTCGATGGACTCGCGCACGTCGCGGTGCAGCCGCACGTAGTCCGTCTTCCGTCCGAGCGAGTCGTACAGCTCCACCAGGGAGAGGTACAGGTGGATCTCCGGGAGGTGGAAGAAGGTGTCGATGGACGCGTAGTCCTTCCCCGACGTGCGGATCCGCCGGGCGCGGTACACGCGCTTCCGCTCGGCGTCCGAGAGCGGGCGGAACCCGTGCGCCGCGCGCACGACGTAGTTGTGGTAGTCCATCTTGAGGACGTTGCCGCGGCGGCGGTCCACCACGAGCCCCCGCACGAGCGAGCCGGGCTCGAAGCGCGCCTGCAGGATCTCCGCGGGGTGGCCGCGCTCCACCAGCTTCTGCTGCGTGATGCGGAACGCCAGATGGTCGATCTCGTGCACTCGGTAGTGCGCGAGCGTGTAGTCCAGGTCGAAGCCCACCGCGCCGATGGAGCGCAGCCGCAGGTTGCGGTTCACGAAGATCCGCTCCTGCGGCGGCACCCCGCGCGGGTGCGTTCCGGGCGACGCGCGGAACTCCGGCGCGGCCGGGACCGGCGCGGGCACGGAAGGGCTCTCGGGGGTCATCGCCGTCTCCGCGGAATCGGGTGGTCCCTACCCATCGGACGCGGCACGGCGGACCCTGACGGGGATCGGGCTCCGGGGGCGTCGGGTCTCAGCTGGGCTCGACGTCGGCGGGGCGTTCCTGCGCCAGCTCGGCCTCGAGCTCCAGGACCAGCCGCTTCAGCAGGTGGAGCTGCTCCACCTTGCTCAGGCGACCCTCCAGCGCCGGGTCGGCGGTCTCCCCGAGCAGCGTGCCCACGGTCGTGCCGAGGGCTTCGGCGATGCGGTGGGTCACGCGGACGCTGGGCATCCGGCTCATGGACTCGATCTGGCTGATGTACGCCGGCGCGACCCCGACCTTCGACGCGAGCTTCGTCTGGGTCACCCCCAGGAGCTGGCGCAAAGCGCGGATGTTCCGGCCGATCGGCTGCATCGTGAGTGATCACTCCTCTCCTACGTGCGGTCCGGTACGCATTGAACATAAGCTATCCGGTAGGGACTCTCAACCGGAGAGACATGGACGGCCGACTCCCGGGCCGGGGAAGTGCCCGCGCCAGAACGGGTTCCGCCCGTCCTCTCGGGGGATCATCGAGGTCCGGATCGCCGGCGCGGCGGCGTCCACTCCCGGACGCCCGAAGGGTCCCCGATCAGGATCCTCGTGGCCATCCCGGGGAAGAGGCCGTTCTCCACCACGCCCTCGAGGGCGTCCAGCCGCGCCTCGAGCGCCCGGGGGTCCGCGATCGCGCCGAAGTCCGCATCCAGGATCCAGTTCCCGTTGTCCGTGACGTATGGCGCGCCGCCGGCATCGCGCACGCGGGACCGGCCGCCCAGCGTCCGGATCGCGGCGGCCACGGCCTCGCAGGCGACCGGCGCCGCCTCGACCGGAACCGGACAGCCCACCCCGAGGCAGGGGACCTCCTTGCCGGGGTCGGCCACGACGACGAACTCCCGGGCGGCGCGAGCCACGCGCTTCTCGCGGGTGAGCGCGCCGCCGAGCCCCTTGATCAGGTCGCCGTGCGGGTCGACCTGATCGCACCCGTCCACGGCCAGGTCGACGACGGGCCGCTCCGCGAGCGAGGACAACGGGATGCCGAGCGCGCGGGCCTGCGCCGCGGTCCGCTCCGAGGTGGGGATGCCGACGATCCCGAGGCCTTCGGCCACGCGCTCCCCGAGACGGTCCACGAAGTGCTTCGCGGTGGAGCCCGTGCCGAGCCCGACGACCATGCCTTCCGTCACCAACTCGGCCGCGCGGCGGCCGACGGCCCGCTTCAACGCATCGCGATCGGGCATGTCACTCCTCGAGGTTCGGCTCCTCGCGCGCGATGAGCGCCAGCACGTCCGCCGGCGTCCGCGCCGCGAGCAGCCCGTCCTGCGCTCCGTCCGAGGAGAGCATGCGCGAGATCTGCGCGAGCGCGCGGATGTGCGGGCCGGTCTGGTCGGGCGGGGAGACGAGGAGGAAAAGGAGCTGCACCGGCTCCCGATCGATCGCGCCGTAGTCGAGCGGCGCGCGCGTGACGCCGAACGCCACCTCGAGGGCCGGCACGTGGCGGCTCTTGCCGTGCGGGATGGCGATGCCGCGGCCGATCCCGGTGGGCATGCGGCGCTCGCGTTCCAGCACGGCCTCGAGGATCTCGTCGGAGGCGTCCTTCGACTTGCCGAGCAGCGAGACGAGCTCCCGCAGCACGTCGTCCTTCGTGGCCGCCTCGAGCGGCAGCCGGATGCGCGACGCGGTGAGCAGCTCCGAGAGCTTCACGGGATCCTCCCGGACGGGGGATGAAGCCGAGGGAGGCTAGCAGGGGAGGCGCGCACGCTCAAGTCGCGGACGCACGGCGGCGCGCTCCGGGGACGGTTCCGTTCGGGCCGGACGATCCCCGATCCGGGGTCGCGTTGACGGCCCGCCGGGCGCGTGGGACACTGCGCGACCCGCGTGACGGAAAGCCGCCGCATGATCCTCCTCGATGGCCACTCGCTCCGCCTCGACGACGTCGTGCGCGTGGCGCGTGACCGGGCCCCCTTCGACATCCCGGACGCGGCGCGCTCCCGGGTCGCGGCGTCGCGCCGCTTCCTCGAGGATTGCGTGGCCGCGGGCCGCACGATCTACGGCGTCAACACCGGGGTGGGCCACCTCGCCCGCGTCGCCGTCCCGCTGGACTCGCTCGAGGACCTGCAGCGGAACATCGTGCTCAGCCACGCGGCGGGCGCCGGTCCGGCGCTCGACGACGACGAGGTCCGCGGCATCCTCCTCCTCAAGGTCAACCTGTTCGCGAAGGGGTTCTCGGGCGTCCGCGTCGGCTTGATGGACTTCCTGGCCGGGATGCTCCGGGAGGACGTCCTCCCGGTCGTCCCGGCGAAGGGATCGCTGGGCGCCAGCGGGGACCTGGCGCCGCTCGCGCACGTGGCGGCGGCCGTCCTGGGGGAAGGGGAGGCGCGTCGCGGCGGCCGCCGCCTTCCGGCGCGCGAGGCCCTGGCGGAGGCCGGACTCGCGCCGATGCGGCTGTCCTACAAGGAGGGGCTGGGGCTGATCAACGGGTGCCAGGTCATGGCCTCCCGCGGCGCCCTGCTGCTGCACGACGCCCGCATCGTGCTGAAGACCGCCCAGGCCGTCACCGCGGCGATCGTGGACGTGTTCGACGCGTCCGTCCTGCCGTTCGACGCGCGGGTCCACGCCCAGCGGCCGTACCCGGGGCAGTCCGCGGTGGCCGCGAACCTCCGGACGCTGCTGGCCGACCGGGAGGTCCGGGAGAGCCCCCGGGTCCAGGACCCCTACTCCCTGAGGTGCGTTCCGCAGATTTTGGGAGGAGTGGCGGACGCCTTCGACGACCTCGAACGGCGGCTGTCGGTCGAGGTCAATGCGGCCTCGGACAACCCGTTGGTCTTCGCGGACGAGGGCGTGGTGATCGCGGCGGGGAACTTCCACGGGGAGAGCCTGGGTCTGGCCCTGGACTCCTTCGGGACGGCGCTGGCGGAGGTGGCCAACCTGGCCGAGCGGCAGGTGAACCGCCTGCTGAACCCGGCCCTGTCGGACGGGTTGCCGCCGTTCCTCGCGCGCGGCGACGGCCTGAACTCCGGGCTGATGATCCTCCAGTACACGGCGGCCGCGCTGGCGTCGGAGAACAAGGTCCTGGCCCATCCCGCGTGCGCGGACTCCATCCCGGTCTCCGCGGACCAGGAGGATCACGTGAGCATGGGTGCCACATCGGCGCACAAGGCGGCGGAGATCCTGCGGAACACGGCCGACGTGGCGGGGGTGGCCGCCCTCGCGGCGGCGCAGGCGGTGGACCTCCGCGAGGGACGGACGCCGGGCCGCGCGGCGCGGGCGCTCCGGGACGCGGTGCGGGAGGAGATTCCCTTCTGGGGCGCGGACCGCTACGCTTCCGCGGATCTGCAGCGGGCGTCCGCGCTCGTTCGGTCCGGGAGGCTGCTCGCCGCCGTCGAACGGGCCACGGGTACGCTTTCGTGAACGGTTGCCGGGGACGTCACGCCCCGGGGAGGACGACATGACCGGTACGCAGACCGCACCTCGCTTCTCGAAGCTGACGCCGCCCGCGGAGGGCAGCCGCATCGAGCTGGCCGGCGAGGACGATCTCGCGCGCCTGATGGGGTACGTGAAGCCGCTGAAGACGTCGGAGTTCGCGGGGGCCATCATCGAGAACCTCGCCGGATGAGCGACTTCGTGAAGTACCTGTCCGTGGACCGCGTGCGCCTCGGCACCCCGGTCGCGGACCGGAACGCGGTGCTTTCGGAGCTGGCGGCTCTCCTGGGCGGCACGGATCGCGCCGCCCGCGAGGCCGTGCGCGACGATCTGGATCGCCGCGAGCAGATGGGCTCCACCGGGGTGGGGGGAGGCATCGCGTTCCCCCATGCCCGCGCCGGTCTCCTGCCCGGGTTGCGCATCGCGTTCCTGCGCACCGCGGAGCCCGTGCCGTATGCCGCGCTGGACGGCCGCCCGGTCGATCTCTTCGTGGCCATCGCCGGCCCGGAGAACCTGCGCCGCGAGTACCTCGGCGTGCTGGGCACGCTGTCCTACCTGTTCCGCTCCGACCGCGTGCGCGAGGAGCTCCGCGCCGCGACCGCGCCGGAGACGGTCGTGGACCTCCTGAAGAAGCTGTCGGCGGACGCGGCGCGCCCGGCATAGGGCGACGGACGCCGGTCGGTGCGGGCGAGGGGCGGGCTCGGTGGCCCGCGCCGTCCGCGGGATTGCGTCGGTGACCCCGGTGGGTCCTCCGCGGCGGGCGCTCGGCCTCCGCCGTCCGGGCGGAGGCCATCGCTCCTGCGTCGACGGTCTCCGGCCGTCCCGGCCTCCGACCGCGCCGCAGAGCCGCCGCGGAGGACCCACCGGGGCCACCGCCGCGAATCCGCGGACGACGCCGGCCACCGAGCCCGCCCCTCGCCCGCACCTCGCCGCACCCTGGATGGGGAACCGGAGTGCGTGCGTCCGCTCCACCCCCTCCTTCGCGACGGCGCGGGCGGCGAAGTGGTGGGCGTGGGCGGGGTGGGCGGCGGGAGCGGGGGGCGGTCCCGTGGGGTCCGACGCGGGAGCCGTAGCCGGGCGGTCGCGATCCCGAGGGGGCAGGGGGTGCCACGCGCAGTTCCGCAGCCGCGTGCGCCCCGGGCAGCGTGCAGCTCACGTTCGGGCGCGCGTGCGCACGCGGCGAGGACTGTCTGAGCATGGCACCCCCTGCCCCCTCGGGATCGCAACCGCCCGGCCACGGCTCCCCCCCGCGCGCCCCGCGCAACCACCTCCACTCCCGCCGCCCACCCCGCCCGCGCCCGCCGCTTCGCCGCGCGCGCGCCCCCGCCCACCGTTGACTCGAAGGAACGGATCGGTTTAGCTTCCAATCACTTCGGCCACCATCACCATCGGCCGTCGGGGCCGGGGAAGAGGCGGATGATCGATCGCGAGCGGTTGCTGGCGCCGTTCGGCGCCGAGGCTCCAGCCGGTCCCAACCTGCGTCTCATCGCCGGCGACACCGCGCTGGCGGAACTTGCGGAGTTCCGGCGGTTCGAGGACCCGGCGCTCGATCCCAACGGGCGCGGGAAGGACGCGGACTGGCGCGGCGCATCGCGGCTTTGCCAGACGGTCCTGGGCGAGCGGTCCAAGGATCTGCAGTTCGCAGCGCACCTCACCGAGGCGCTGGCCCGCACGGACGGATTCGCCGGCGTCGCCGCCGGCCTGCAGCTCTGCCGCGAGCTTCTCGATGGATTCTGGCCCAGCCTGCATCCGGGAGTGGAGGACGGCGAGTTGGTCCCCGCGCTCCGGTCCCGGTGGGTCTCCTGGCTCGGCTCCTCCCGGGACTTCCTCGCCGCCATCAAGTCCATCCCGCTGACCTCCGGACCGGGTGTCCCCGCGCGGAGCTGGCAGGACTACGAGAACTCGCGTCGCGTGGACGCCGCCGGGCTCCAGGCCGACAAGAAGCAGCACCAGGAGCTGATCGCCTCGGGCCTCATCCCGGGCGCGGAGTGGCAGGCCGCGGTCGGCGCCACGCCGCACGATCGTCTCCGGGGAACCATCGAAGGGATCGCCGCTTGCGAGGAGCAGGTGAAGCTCCTCACGAAGACCTGCGACGAGAAGTTCCCCGAGGACACGCCCAACCTGGTGGAGCTGTCCAACCTCCTGAGCGAATGCCGCGAGTACCTCGCGGGGAAGCTCGGTGCGCCGGCGGCGGAGGCTCCCGCGGAGGAGGCGGGGGCGGGCCCCGCGGCCGCGGCGGGAACGCCCGCCGGCGGGCGCTCCGGTCCCATCGGCTCCCGCGACGAGGCCTTCCGCCGGCTGCGCGAGGCGGCGGACTACCTGCGGCGGGTCGAGCCCCACAGCCCCGTGCCCTATCTGGTCGATCGGGCGGTGGCCTGGGGAGAAATGCCGTTCAAAGATGTCATCAAGGACGTTCTACGGGATGACAAGGCGTTCAAGAGCATCCTGGAAACGCTCGGGATGAACGACTGACGGTACGGCCCCGCGCGAGGAGCGGGATTCCCGGCGTCGCGGCGTCCGCCGGCGGCGGCGGGGATCCTGTCGATCCGGCGTCGTCGCGGGGGGCGTTTCCACCGGTCCCGGAAAGGGGCCGTCCACGAGGGAGAGGACCATGGCAGGCGAGAGCGTTCACAAGAAGAAGGAGCGGATCCGTCCGCCGCGCGTGCACATCTCGTACGAGGTGGAGCTCAACGGCGCGCAGGTCATGAAGGAGCTCCCCTTCGTCGTCGGCGTGATGTCCGATCTCTCGGGCCACCCGAAGGATCCGCTGGCGCGCGTGAAGGACCGGAAGTTCACGGAGATCGACCGGGACAACTTCGACGACATCCTGAAGAGCATGAAGCCGCGGCTTGCCCTGAAGGTGGACAACCGTCTGCAGGACGACGGGTCGGAGCTGTCGGTGGAGCTGAACTTCCAGAAGATGCAGGACTTCCGCCCGGAGAACGTCGCGCGGCAGGTGAAGCCGCTGAAGGATCTCCTGGAGGTGCGGGAGCAGCTGAAGGACCTCCTCGGCCGCACGGAAGGGAACGACCGGCTGGAGGAGATGCTGAAGGCCATCATCGAGAAGCCGGAGCTGCGGGACAAGCTGAAGGGCGCGCTCGGCGGGGGCGCCGAGGCGCCGGCCGCGGGCGACGCGCCGGCGGACGCCCCGCCCCAGGAGGGTAGCTGACCATGGCGGACGCGAAGAAGGCGGTGCCGGTCGACCAGCTCATCGAGCAGGATGCCGGCACGATCCTGGACGACCTCCTGTCCACCGGCATCAAGCCGCGCGACGACGCGGCGAAGGAGCGCGGCACGCTCCTGATCCGGAACCTCGTGGACCAGCTGCTGGATCCCGCGATGAAGGTCCAGAAGGGCGTGACGAAGACGATCAACGCGCGGATCGCGTCGATCGACGAGCTGATCTCGAGGCAGCTCGACGCGATCATGCACCACGAGGACTTCCAGAAGCTCGAGGGCGCGTGGCGCGGGCTGCACCAGCTGGTCATGAGCACCGAGACCGGCGAGACGCTGAAGATCCGCGTGCTCAACGTCACGAAGAAGGAGCTCCTGCGGGACTTCCAGTCCGCCACGGAGTTCACCGAGAGCGCGCTCTGGAAGAAGGTGTACGAGTACGAGTTCGGCCTCTTCGGCGGCGACCCGTACGGCTGCCTGATCGGGGACTACGACTTCGGCAAGAGCCCGCAGGAGGTGGAGCTCCTCGAGCACATCGCCATGGTGGCGGCGGCGGCGCACGCGCCGTTCATCTCCGCGGCCAGCCCGCACATGTTCGGCATGGACAGCTTCACGCAGATGCCGGACCCGCGGGACCTGGCGAAGATCTTCGACAAGGCGAACCCCGAGAACACGAAGTGGATCAGCTTCCGGGATTCGGAGGACTCCCGCTTCGTCACGCTCACGCTGCCGCACGTCCTGGGCCGGCTCCCGTACGGCAAGGACAACCCGGTGGAGGACTTCGACTACCGCGAGAACGTGGACGGCACGGACCACGACAAGTACCTGTGGACCAGCTCGGCCTACGCGTTCGCGGGGCGGCTCACCGAGTCGTTCGCGAAGTACCACTGGTGCGTGGCCATCCGCGGCCCGGAGGGCGGCGGTCTCGTCACCGGCCTGCCCATCCACACGTTCAAGTCGCGCGAGGGCGACATCGGCGCGAAGTGCCCCACCGAGGTCCTGATCCCGGACACGCGGGAGAAGGAGCTGTCGGACCTGGGCTTCGCCCCGCTCATCCACTGCAAGAACACGGACTACGCCGCGTTCTTCGGCGCGAACTCGGTGC
Organism: uncultured Gemmatimonadota bacterium; assembly: GCA_964571855.1. Lineage (GTDB taxonomy): Bacteria > ARS69 > ARS69 > ARS69 > ARS69 > CAYYFX01. Next base: position 480,124 of record CAZNDO010000002.1, on the reverse strand, counting down.
AGAAGCCGAAGAAGTACGACGATCCGGGCGCGACGGCGAACGCGAAGCTGTCGTCGCAGACCCAGTACCTCATGGCCACCTCGCGGATCGCGCACTACCTGAAGGCGATCTGCCGCGACAAGGTGGGTTCGTTCCAGTCGCGGAGCGAGTGCCAGACCTTCCTGCGGAAGTGGATCAACAACTACGTCCTCCCGCAGGATGAAGCGCCGCAGGAGCTCAAGGCGAAGAAGCCCTTGCGCGAGGCGGCGATCGAGGTGATCGACGACAAGGCGCGGCCGGGCTGCTACAAGGCCCGGGTGCACCTGCGGCCGCACTTCCAGCTCGAGGAGTTGAACGTCGCTCTCAGCCTGGTGGCGGATCTCCCGGCGAGTGCCGGGTAGGACTCTTCCACCGCAACGCCCGAAGGGGACTGATCCATGCCGCTGTTCATGCAAATCGAAGGCGTCGAGGGCCCGTACGAGGTCGCGGGTCTCGGCGAGGATCTCTTCGCGATCGACAGCTACTCGCAGGCGCTGTACCTGCCCTCGTCCGAGGGCGGCGGCCACGCCCGCACCATCAGCACGCCGAACATCGGCGAGTTCGTGGTCTCCAAGAAGGTGGACAGCTCCACGGCGCTCCTGATGCAGGCGCTGTGCAAGGCCGAGACCTACGACGAGATCAAGATCTTCGACTGCGTCACCGAGTCCGGCGCCGAGCAGCCCACGCCGGTGTCCACGATCACCATGAGCAACGTGGTGATCCGCCAGCTCAGCTACAGCGGGGCGAACGAGATGGAGCCCACGCAGGTGCTGAGCATGACGTTCGACAAGATCCACTGGGCCATCAGCTCGGTGGACCGCATGTCGGGCGAGGTGGAGACGCCGAAGGAGTACGAGTGGAGCGCGGCCGCCGGCGGCGTCCGCAGCTGACGCGACGGAGTCGGCACGGGTCCGTCCCCGGCTCCGGCCGGGGCGGACCCGCCCCGCGCGCGCGGGCAGCCCGCGCGCGCCGCCCTCACCCGGAGGCCCGATGACCGCGCAGCAGCTCTGGAAGGAGGGCCGTCTCGACGAGGCCGTCGAGGCGCAGATCGCGGAGGTCCGCACCCATCCCGGGGACGCCGACCGCCGGTATTTCCTGTTCGCGCTGCTGTGCCTGGCCGGGGAGCTGGATCGCGCCGCGCGCCAGCTCGACGCGCTCGGCGTGGGCGATCCCAAGCTGCAGGGCACGGCGGTCGTGTACCGCAACCTCCTCGGCTCCGAGGCCGATCGGCGCCGGGTGTGGGCCGGCGAGGCGAAGCCCGTGCTCCCGCCGGAAGCGCCGGGGTCGCTCGCGGGACGCGTGGATGCCATCGCCACGCTCGGCGCGGGGCGGGCGGAGGACGCGGCGGCGCTGCTGGCGACGGCGGCGGAGGCGGAGGCCGGCTGCGCCGGCGCCTGCGACGGGCACGATTTCACGGACGTCACGGACACCGACGAGCTCCTCGGGCCGAACCTCGAGGTGTTCGCCGGCGGCCGCTTCCTGCTGGTGCCGTTCGCACTGCTGCGCAGCGTCTCCATCGCGGAGCCGAAGCACCTGCTGGATCTCGTCTGGATCCCCGCGTCGCTCGCGATGGCCGACGGAACGGACGCGGACGTGCACCTCCCCGTGCTGTACGAGGGCACGCACGCGGCCACGAACAGCCCGGTCCGGCTGGGCCGCGGCACGGAGTGGTACGACGCCGGCGGCCCGGTGCGCGGGCGCGGCCAGAAGGTCCTCGCCTTCGGCGGGGACGGGGACGGCGACGCCGAGCGCGCGCTCCTGTCGATCCGCGCGCTCACGTTCGCGGGGACCGGCGCCGCCGAGCGCGGGTAGCGGATGGCCGGGCCGCGTCGCACGGACATCCTGCGCCACTCGGTGCTGGACCGCCTGGTCGGCGACGACGAGGGGCCCCCGACCGGCGGCGACCTGCGCATCGGCGTGGACGACCTCCGCCGCGTCATCCGCCGCGACCTGGAGTGGCTCCTGAACAGCCGGCTCGTCGTGGCCGACGATCTCGCGTCCTACGAGGAGGCGTCGAAGTCCATCCTGGCGTTCGGGCTGTCGGACCTGAGCCCGTTCACGCTCGCCTCCGCGCGCGACAGCCAGACGATCTGCGACCTGATCACGAAGGCCGTGCGCACCTTCGAGCCGCGCCTGGCGAAGCGCAGCGTGAAGACGGAGTTCCTGCCGAAGGACGACGCCACGGACCAGCAGATGCACTTCCGCATCTCCGCCATGATCCACGTGGACCCCATCTCCGAGCCCGTCTCCTTCGACACCGCGCTGGACCGCAGCTCCGGCTCGGTCGTGGTGCGGGAGGGCGAGTGATGCGCGACGAGCTGCTGCCGTACTACGAGCGCGAGCTGCGGTACATCCGGCGCATGGCCGCGGACTTCGCGCAGCGGTACCCCGGCGTGGCCGGCCAGCTGCTCATCGAGCCGGAGAAGTGCGAGGACCCGCACGTCGAGCGGCTCATCGAGGCCTTCGCGCTGCTGACCGCCCGCATCCGGCTGAAGATCGACGACGAGTTCCCCGAGGTCTCGGACGCGTTCCTGGCGCTCGTGTACCCGCAGCTCGTCACGCCCATGCCCTCGGCCACGATCGTGCAGCTCGCCCTGGATCCGGAGTGGTCCAAGGAGGGGGAGGGCCTGCACGTGCCGTCCGGCACGCGCATGATGGCGCGTCCCGTGGAGGGCGTGCGCTGCCAGTTCCGCACCGTGTACGCCACCACGCTCTGGCCCGTCCGCGTGGAATCCGTGGAGGCCATCCCGCTCGGCGAGCGCGAGGAGGGGTGCCCGGCCGGCGTGCGCGGCGCGGTGCGCATCCGGCTGAAGACGTTCGGCGGCCGGAGCTTCGCGAAGGTGGGGCTGTCCGGCCTGCGCTTCTTCCTGGATCGCGATCCCGTGGTCCTGCACCGGCTGTACGAGCTGCTGTTCCGCAACCCGAAGGGAATCCTCGTGCGGCAGCCGGCGGGAGCGGGAGGCGCGGCCGCGCCGCCGCCGGTCCTGCTGGACCCCGAGTGCCTCGTCCCGGACGGGTTCGAGCGGGCCCAGGCGCTCCTCCCGCATCCGCCGGGCGCGTCGCACGGTCACCGGTTCCTGCTGGAGTACTTCTGCTTCCCCGAGAAGTTCCACTTCGCGCGCGTGGAGGGGCTGGGCCCCGCGGCCGCGCGCGCCGCGTCGGACACGCTCGACCTCCTCGTCCTGCTGGAGGAGTTCCCGTTCGAGCTGCAGGGGAAGCTCTCGCCGGACCACCTGAAGCTCGGGTGCACGCCGGCGGTGAACCTCTTCGAGCACCAGGCCGATCCGATCCGGCTCGTGTCGCGCGAGGTGGAGCACCGCATCGTCCCCGACGTGCACGCGGCCGACTCGTTCGAGGTGCACACGGTGCTGGAGGTGGAGAGCCTCGCGCCGCGCTCGGGCGAGACCCGGGAGTACCGGCCGTTCTACGGCATGCGGCACGGGGAGGACGACCCGGAGGATGCGGCGTTCTGGCACGCCTCGCGCCGCCCGTCCCTGCGGGACGGCGACGCCGGCACGGACGTCCACCTCATGCTGGTGGACCGGCGCCACCGGTCCGAGGAGCCGGAGCCGGGCACCGTGCTCAACGTGCGGCTCCTGTGCTCGAACCGCGACCTGCCCGCGCGGCTCCCGCTGGCCGCGGAGGGAGCGGACGACTTCCGCATCGAGGGCATGCCGGGCATCGCGCGCGTGCGCTCGCTGCGCAAGCCGACGCGCACCGTCCGGCCGTCGCTCGGCACGGAGGGGCGCTGGAAGGTCGTGTCGCACCTGAGCCTGAACTTCCTCTCGCTCCTGGAGTCCGGGGAAGGGGAGGATTCGGACCTGTCCGGCGTCACGTCCGGATCGCGCGCGCTGGATGCCTTCCGCGAGATCCTGAAGCTGTACGACTTCACGGACTCGGCGGTCACGCGGCAGCGCATCCAGGGCGTGGTGGGCGTGTCCGCCCGCCCGGTGCTGCGCCGCGTGCCGGTGGACGCCACGTCCATCCACGTGCGCGGCCTGGAGGTGACGCTGCGGCTGGACGAGGAGCACTACGCCGGCACCGGCGTGTTCCTGTTCGCGTCCGTGCTGGAGCGCTTCCTGGCGCACTACACGTCCGTGAACTCGTTCGTGCAGACGGTCGCCCACGTGCGCCAGCGCGAGGGCGTCCTCCGCCGCTGGCCGCCGCGCTCCGGCGCGAGGTCCGTCCTGTGACCCGGGACCTGTTCGAGCGGCCGGGCGCGTACGAGTTCTTCCAGGCCGTGCGGATGCTCACCGCGGCGAACCCGGAGCGCGCGCCGGTGGGCGGCGACGACGACCCGGACCGCGAGGTCGTGCGCTTCAAGGGCGACGTGTCGATGTCGTTCCCGCCGTCGGACATCGTGTCGCTGGAGCCCGGCGAGGACGACCGGCCGGCGGAGATGACCGTGGCGTTCCTCGGGCTCGCGTCCCCCGGAAGCTACGGCTCGCTCCCGACGTGCTACACGGAGCTGATCCTGCACCGCGGCCAGCACAAGGACCGCGCGCTCCGCGACTTCCTGGACCTGTTCAACCACCGGCTGGCGTCGCTCTTCTACCGCGCGTTCGAGAAGAGCCGCTTCCCGCTCGGCTACGAGCGGTCGAACGCGCGGAGCGGCGGCCTCTTCGAGCACGCGATGTTCGCCTGGATGGGACTGAACACGCGGGGGCTGCGCGGCCGGCTGGCCCTGCCGGACCTGGCGCTCCTGCGCTGGGCCGGCCCGCTGGCGCGCCGGCCGGCCGCGGCGGGGGAGCTCGTGGACATGCTGGAGGACGTGTTCGGCGTGCCGGCGGACGTGGTGCCGTTCGTCCCGGCGTGGTACGTGCTGGACGACGAGGAGCTGAACCGGCTGGGCCGCGGGCGCGCCCGGCTGGGCCGGGACACGTTCCTGGGCCGGTCGGTGCTCGTGGGGCAGTCGCGGTTCGCGCTCCGGCTGGGGCCGCTGCACCTCCCGAAGTACGAGGCCTTCCTGCCGGAAGGGGAGTTCTTCGCGAGCCTGCGGGACCTGATGCGCCTCGCCACGGGGCCCGAGTACGACGTGGAGCTCCGGTTGCGCCTGCACCGCGGGGAGGTGCCCCGCCTGCACCTGCGCGGCCCGGACGAGCCCGGGCGCCGGCTGGGATGGACGACGTGGCTCGTGACCCGGGAGCTTGCCGAGGAGCCGGCGGACGTGGTGGTGTCGCCGGCGTGGTCGCGCGCGTGAGCGGTCAACGACGAGGAGACGGACCGTGCTGAACTTGAAGTCCTTGATGGGGAAGCTGACCGACACGTCCCGCCGCGCGCTGGAGTCGGCGGCCGGGCTGGCCGTGTCGCAGACCCACTACGAGGTGGAGCTGGAGCACTGGGTGGGCAAGCTGTGCGACACGGCGGACGGGGACATCCCGCGCATCCTGCGCCGCTTCGACGTGGCGCCGGACCGCTTCCTCCGCCAGATCGCGGAGGCGCTGGCGCGGTTCCGCACGGGATCCGGCAGCCGGCCGAACCTCACGGAGTCCATCTCCGACATCGCGCGCGACGGCTGGCTGATCGCGTCCATCGACTACGGGCAGGGCAAGGTGCGCTCCGGCGTGCTGTTCCTGGCGATCCTGCGCAACCCGCTCCTCGCGCGGCGCCTCGCGGACATCTCGCCGGAGGCGGCGGCCATCTCCGCGGACGCGCTCGGGCGCGAGCTCATGGGCATCGTGGCCGGCGCGCCGGAGGATCGCGAGGTCCTGGCCGCGCAGGCGACGGCGGGCCGCGAGCTGGGCGGCGCCGCGGGCCGCGGGGCGGGCGGCGCCACGCCCGGCCTGGACCAGTACACGGTGGACCTCACCGCGCAGGCCGCGGCGGGGAAGATCGATCCGGTGCTCGGCCGCGACGGCGAGGTGCGGCAGATCGTGGACATCCTCATGCGCCGGCGGCAGAACAACCCCATCCTCACCGGCGAGGCCGGCGTGGGGAAGACCGCGGTGGTGGAGGGCTTCGCGCAGAAGATCGTGACGGGCGACGTGCCGGAGCCGCTGAAGAACGTGTCGCTGAAGTCGCTGGATCTCGGCCTCCTGCAGGCCGGCGCCGGCGTGAAGGGCGAGTTCGAGAACCGGCTCAAGCAGGTCATCGAGGAGGTGCGCGCCTCCACGAAGCCCATCATCCTCTTCATCGACGAGGCGCACACGCTCATCGGCGCGGGCGGCGCGGCGGGGCAGAACGACGCGGCGAACCTCCTGAAGCCGGCCCTCGCGCGCGGCGAGCTGCGCACCGTGGCCGCCACCACGTGGGCCGAGTACAAGAAGTACTTCGAGAAGGACCCCGCGCTCACGCGGCGCTTCCAGGTGGTGAAGGTGGAGGAGCCGGGCGAGGGCGCGGCCATCCAGATGATGCGCGGCGTGGCCCCGAAGCTGGAGCGGCACCACGCGGTGCGCATCCTGGACGAGGCGGTCGTGGAGTCCGTGCGGCTCTCGCAGCGCTACATCCCGGCGCGCCAGCTCCCGGACAAGTCCGTGAGCGTGCTGGACACCGCGTGCGCCCGCGTGGCCATCGGGCAGGCGGCCACACCCGCGCGGCTGGACGACCTGCGCAAGACGCTGGAGTCGCTGGCCCGCGAGCGGGAGATCCTCGGCCGCGAGGTGGCGCTCGGCACGGACCATGCGGAGCGGATGGCCGCCGTGGAGAAGGAAGCGGCCGCCGCGGAGGGGGAGCGCGCCGCGCTCGAGGCGCAGTGGACGCGGGAGAAGGAGCTGGTGGGGCGGATCGCGGTGTTGCGGGACCGCCTGGAGGCGAAGGGCGAGGGCGTCGAGGTCCTGGAGGAGGCGAAGCGCGCCGAGGTCCTCGTGGAGCTGTCCGGGCTGCGCAAGGAGCTGGCCGGGCTGCAGGGGGATCGCCCGCTGGTGACCCCGGAGGTGAACGGCCAGACCATCGCCGAGGTCATCTCCGGCTGGACCGGCATCCCGGTGGGACGCATGGTCGCGGACGAGATCCAGACCGTGCTGGGCCTGGCGGACCGCCTGAAGGCGCGCGTGATCGGGCAGGACCACGCGCTGGAGGCCATCGCGCAGCGGATCCGCACGTCGCGCGCGCGCATGGACAACCCGTCGAAGCCGGTGGGCGTGTTCCTGCTGGTGGGTCCCAGCGGCGTGGGCAAGACGGAGACCGCGCTCACGCTGGCCGAGACGCTGTACGGCGGCGAGCGCAACCTCATCTCCATCAACATGTCCGAGTACCAGGAGGCGCACACGGTCTCCAGCCTGAAGGGCTCGCCCCCGGGGTACGTGGGCTACGGGGAGGGCGGCGTGCTCACCGAGGCGGTGCGCCGCCGGCCGTACTCCGTGGTGCTGCTGGACGAGGTGGAGAAGGCGCACCCGGACGTCATGGAGCTGTTCTTCCAGGTCTTCGACAAGGGCGTCCTGGAGGACGGCGAGGGCCGGGAGATCGACTTCAAGAACACGATCATCCTGCTCACCTCGAACGTGGGCTCGGACACGATCATGAAGCTGTGCGCGGACCCGGACACGCGGCCGCTCCCGGACGGGATCGCCGAGACCATCCGCCCGGAGCTGGTGAACGTCTTCCCCGCGGCGCTGCTGGGGCGCATGATCGTGGTGCCGTACTACCCGATCGCGGGCGAGGTCCTGCAGGCCATCATCCGGCTGCAGCTGGCCCGCATCGCGCGGCGCGTCCGGGAGAACCACGCCGCGGCGCTGGAGTACGGCGAGGAGCTGGTGCAGGCGGTGGCGAAGCGCTGCACGGAGTCGGAGAGCGGCGCGCGCAACGTGGACGCCATCCTCACCCGTTCCATCCTGCCGGCGGTCTCCGGGGAGATCCTCCGGCGGATGGCGGCGGGCGAGCCGTTCCGGCGCGTGGCCGTGGGCGTGGGCGGGGACGGCGATTTCCGGTACGAGGTGCAGTAGGAGGCGGCCATGGCGGACGATGTCGGGATCAGCGTCACCGTCAAGAGCCCGCTTCCGGACGGGACGTTCTACCTCCGCCGCCTGACGGGGACGGAGCGCGTCTCGCGCGGCTTCGAGCTGCGGCTCGAGATGCTGTCCGCCGACGCGGAGATCGACTTCACGAAGCTCCTGGGACAGCCGGTCACCGTGGAGGTCGCCCCCGGCGGGACGCTCGTGCGCTCGTTCGCGGGCATCGCGTCCCGCTTCGGGCAGATCGGGCGCGAGGGCTCCTACGTGATCTACGAGATGATCGTGGTCCCGTGGATCTGGCTGCTTTCGCGCTCGGCCGGCTGCGACCTGTTCAACGAGACGCCCACGGACGAGATCATCCGCACCGTGCTGCGGCGCGCGCCGCAGCCGGAGTTCGAGATGCCCTCCTCCGGCTGGTCGGAGCGCAACTACTGCGTGCAGTACCGGGAGTCGGACTTCGATTTCGTGTCCCGGCTGGTCGAGGACGAGGGCTTCTACTACTTCTTCGAGCCCGCGGGGGAGTTCCACAAGCTGATCGTGGCGGACGGGGCGCAGGCCCCGGCCACCATCCACGACGTGAAGTTCTCCGTCCGGGAGTCCCACGGCCAGGACTTCACGGTGACGGAGTTCACGAAGACGCAGGAGCTCACCACCGCCGAGTACGAGATGGTGGACTTCGACTACGCGGACCCGAAGCTGGGCGAGCCGATGGAGACCGTTCCGTCCGCGGTGGAGATCGGCTCCGCGCCGTCGGACACGAAGTGGTACGACTTCCCCGGCGAGTTCGGGAAGATCACCGGCGGCGACAGCAGCAAGCTGCGGGACCGCGTGAAGCTCCGCATCGCGGAGGAGGATGCCCGCGCCGTCACCTGCCGCGGCAAGAGCCGCGTGTGGGAGATCACGGCGGGGCACGGGATCCGGCTGTCGGAGGCGTACCGCGAGGACCTGGACGGCGAGTACCTGGTCACGAGCGTCACGCACGACTTCAAGATGACGGGCGGCCTGGAGGCCGGGGCGGGGGACCAGGAGTACTCCTACACGAACACGTTCGAGTGCATCCCGGCCGACGTGCGGTTCGTGCCGCCGCGCCTCACCCCGCGCCCGCGGATCCGCGGCGTGCACACGGCCATCGTGAAGGAGGCCATCGACGCGCAGGCCCGCGTGCGCGTGTCCTTCCCCTGGTGCAAGGACAAGCTGTCGTGCTGGGTGCGCGTGTCGCAGGGCTGGGCCGGCGGCGGCTGGGGCATCCAGTGGCATCCGCGCGTGGGCCACGAGGTCCTGATCCACTTCTTCGAGGGCGACCCCGACCTGCCGGTGATCATCGGCCGCGTGTACAACGGCGAGAACGAGGGTCCGTACTCGGACAAGCACTCGCGCGGCGGCGTGAAGTCCCGCTCCATGGAGGGCAACCCGGACAACTTCAACGAGATCCGCTTCGAGGACGAGAAGGGCAACGAGGAGCTCTTCATCCACGCCGAGAAGAACCACGTCATCGAGGTGGAGAACGACGAGTCCAAGGACATCGGCAACAACCGCTCGGAGAAGGTGAAGAAGGACGTCTCCATCCGCATCGGCGGGGACCGCAGCGAGACCGTGGAGGGGAAGCGGAGCCTGTCGGTCACGGGCAACAAGGAGGAGTCCGTCTCCGGGGACAAGAGCATCAGCGTCTCGAAGGGCCACACGGAGACCATCACCGCGGCCGCGAAGATCGACGTGGGCGAGGCGATGACGATCAACGTGGGCAAGGCCCTCACGATCGCCGCCGGCACCACGGGGGCCATCTCCTCGAAGGAGGGGATGACCGTGTCCGCCGGCAAGGAGGCCACGTACACGGTCAAGGAGGCGTGGACCGTGGACGTGGGCAAGGGCGCGAAGCTCACGATCAAGGAGGAGTGGGGCGCCGAGGCGAAGAAGATCCAGATCGAGGCGGCCGACGAGATCGTGCTGAAGGCCGGGTCGGCGTCCATCACCCTGAAGAAGAACGGCGACATCCTGATCGACGGCAAGGCCATCGACGTGAAGGGCTCGGGCGACGTGAAGATCAAGGGGTCGAAAGCGCAGGTGAACTGATGGCCAGCATGATGACGTACGCGCGCATGGCGGACGCCGTGTACGCGGACGATCCCGCGGTGGACGGGTGGACCCGGGTCGGATTCGATGCCACGCGGAACAGCCTCACGGATCCCTTCCAGGGCGCGGCGTTCCGGCAGGGGAACGAGGTCATCTTCGCGTTCAAGGGGACGAGCAGCGCCGGGGACGCGGTGACGGACGCGAAGCTCGGCGTGGGCATGAACACGCACCAGTACGCCCGGGCGGGGGAGTTCGTCTCGCGCACGCCGGTGGAGGGGGCGAGGGTCTCGCTCACGGGGCACTCGCTGGGCGGCGCCATCGCGCAGATCATCGGGAACCGCCACCGGCTGCCCTTCGTCACGTTCAACGCGCCCGGCGTGGGGCTCGTCTCGCGCAACGTGGGCGAGGTGGCCGCGACGCTCGGCCTCGGCACGGCCGCCCTGCGCAGCGCGGGCGCCGCGATCAGCGCCATCCGGCACCCGATGCAGGCCATGCAGGACGCGGGCTCGCTGTTCTACCGTGTCCGCGGCATGAACTTCCGCGTGGGCAAGGATGTCGTGGGGTGCATCGGCGTGCACTACGGCCCGGTCGTCGAGCTGACGTACTCCGGCGGCGCGATGGATGTCCTGGCGAAGCACCGGATGGCCACCGTGATCACGTGCCTGGGCGCGTCGTCGTACCGGGACATGGAGCTCGAGCAGGTGGTGTAGGGCGCGGGGGATGCCCGCATCGCCGGGGCGGGTGGCGGTCTGCTTCGGCCGCCCGGATGGCCTGCGGCGGCGACCCGGCGGGGTCCTCCGCGGCGGGCGCTCGGCCTCCGCCTTCCAGGCTCCGGCCCTCGCTCCTGCGGCGACGGCCTCCGGCCGTCCGGGCCTCCGGCCGCGCCGCAGAGCCGCCGCGGAGGACCCCGCCGGGTCGCCGCCGCGGGCCATCCGGGCGGCCGAAGCAGACCGCCACCCACCCCGGCGCAGCGGCCATCCCCCGCGCGGGGTTCGTGAAATGGTGTCCACACCGTCACGCCCACCTGCGGGTCGCAAAGCCCCCGCTTCGGGTCCGCCGGGCGGTGGCGCGCGGACGGGTCGGGGGACCCGGTGCCCCTCTCGCGGGCGTTCGAGCACGCACGCCACGCGCCCGAAGGGCGCGGCGCGTACGCGCGCAGAGGCCCGCGAGAGGGGTACCGGGTCCCCCGGCCCATCCGCCGCGCCGCCGCCCGGCCGCCCCGCAGCGGAGGCTTCGCGACCCGCCCCCCACCTAGCCGATGTGGTCGTCGTCGCCTTCCAGCGCCTTCGCCTCCTCGGGCGTCAGCTTCGGCGGCTTCTCCGGGTCGGGCGGCTCGCCGAACGGGACCACGCGGTTCCCGTCGGGGAGCGGGAGGAAACTGCGCGCGCCGGCGGCGAGAAGCTGCGGGCGGCGTTCGCCGGGGAGGTCCGCGAGCAGAGGAGCGGGGTCGGCGATCCGCGGCGCGTCCCCGGACAGGTCCGCCCACAGGAGCTGCCCGGACTGCACCCACTTCGCGAGGTCGAAGTCCCAGACGTCGTTCGCGATCGTCCACGCGCTGTCGCCGTTCCCGTCCGTGAACCAGTGCACGTCGCGCAGCCACGGCTGGTGCAGGTCGATCGGGTCGATCTCCTCATCGGACCAGTAGCTGATCGGCCACGCGATGTCCCCCGTCGGCAGCTCGATGCGGCCGACGACGGCGCGCATGCCGGGCAGCGCGAGGAGCGACGGGATCACGTACGGCACCTCCGGCCCGGGCTTCACCGGGTCCAGCGCCTCCGCGGGCTCGCGCTTGCCCAGCGTCAGCGCGCCCAGGAGCAGCTGGAACCCGGCGGGGGCCCGCGGTTCCTCCACGACGGCGATGCAGTCCACGTGCCACCACCAGCCGTCCACGCCGAAGGGGTCGATGGCGCGGAGCAGCGGCTCGCCGGTGAAGGGGCACGCGCCGAAGGGCACCCGGGGCAGCCGGTCCGAGTACTCCGCCACCGCCTGGTAGAACGCCTCGCGCCAGCGCGCGAAGTCCGCGGGCGACGGATCGCTCCCGTCCTCCGGGTACATCCGCGCCCACAGCTCGCGACCCTTCGCGAGCAGCCGGTCGCGCTCCTCCTTCGGGAAGGGCTCGGCCATGTCAGCGCTTCCTCGACTTCTTCTTGGGTTTCGGCTTGTTGCAGCCCATGCAGATCAGCGCGTCCTTCACGTCCTCGTTCTCGGCCAGGTGCACGGTGCCGCCGGGATAGACCACGGTGAGGTTCTTGTCGCACGCGGGCATCTGCCGGGACGCGGCGATCTGCAGCTTCGGCGGGTCCTTCTCCGCGCTGTTGACCCACTCGGTGAGCTTCTCCTCCACGGAGAAGTCCGAGAAATCGCCGTGGCTCTTCTTCGCCACCCACTGCGCCTGCGGCCCGTGCTGGATGCCGTCCCAGCCCATGCCGGAGTTCAGCGCCTTCTTGATCTGGGCGAAGGACGCGGCGTTCTGGTCCGGGCGCTTGCACCCGTTCTCCCGGTACATGATGTCCATGAGGTCGTAGTCGCCGGTGATCCACTTGTCCCGGTAGTCGCAGCCCACCTGGGACTTCAGCCCGCCGTACTTGTCCTTCTTCGCGCGCAGCGGCATGCCGTGGTCCGAGTCCCCTTCCTTGAACCACATCACGATGCCGTGGAAGAAGGAGTAGTCCCAGTTGCCGGGTCCCGTGCGCTTGCGGTTCTTCGTGCACCGCTTCATCACGTCCTTGGCCTCGTCCGAGACCATGCGCCGCTCCAGCAACCGGATGCGGGCCTGCGCGTGCCACTTCGCCACGAGGATCTCGTTGTCGCCGTTCACGGTCTTCCCGTCGATCACCTCGTGCGGCTTCGGACGGTGCTTGCGCTCGATCCAGGTCTTGCACTTCTTGTTCGTGGCGCGGATGTAGATCACCACGCCGAACTCCTTCGAGACGTTCTTGAACGCCTTCTGGTCCCGGGAGATCACGCCGGACTCCGCCCAGTTCGTGGCGGGATCGTCGCCCTGCTGCTCCTTCTTCTCGTTGACCTTGTCGCAGGCCTCCTTCTGCGGGCCCACCACGACGGTGGGTGCCTGCAGTTCCGCGGGGCCGAACGCGTTCGCGGGCGACCCCATGTTCTGCGTCATCGGGTCCGCCAGCCGGCAGACGTTCTTGCCGTCGGCCTTCACGTCGAAGGAGTAGTTCACGAACTCGGCCTTGCCCTTGATCTTGTTCGACACCAGGCCCTGCAGCGACCCGGCCTCGTCCCCGGTGGACATCCGGAAGTTCGAGCCCTTCACCATGAGCTTCGAGCCGTCGAACTTCACGTTGCTGGCCTCGTCGGCCGCGTCCGAGGACTGCGCGATGTTCGGGTAGGGGATGGGGATCGGCGGGGCGGGCGGGGCCGGCGTCTTGCACACGTCCGGGAACGCGATGGTCATGCCGGTGGACCCGGAGTGCACCGCGGTCATGAAGTTCACGTTCACGGTGGGCGGCATGCCGTCTCCTCAGCTTCCGGCCGGCGAGAGCACCGCGGCGGCCCGCTCCGGGCCGTCCGAGGCGCCCCATACCAGCACCGGATCGGTGGGCGAGTAGCCCTTCGCCAGGGCGACGGCGGCCCAGACGAGGTTCAACCCGCCGAGCCCGGCGCCCGCGTCGCCGATGCAGTCGGCAGGATGCCACAGGTGGACCGCGCCGGGCAGGTCGGCGAAGGCGCGCATGGAGGCCATGCCCCACTCCATGGCGCGGTACCGGTCGCCGTTCAGGTCGCACACGGCGAGCGGGCGGGCCGCGAAGGGGGGCGCGCCGAGGCGGGCCTTGCGCAGCGTGCGGGTCAGCCCGCGCGCCACGTTGGGCTCCTTCGTGCCCGCCGTCGGCTCGTCGTCGGACACGACGGCGCGGAGCCGGGCCGCGGCGGCGCGCCCGGAGGGGACGGTGCGCTCCAGCACGAGGAACCCCGCCGCCTCGCCGGGGAGGACGCCCTGCGGCCGGCTGGCGGAGCGGAGGGTCCCGGCGTCGCGCTGCGCGGCCATCGCTTCCGGGCGCAGCCGGGAGTCCACGCCGCCCACGAGCGCGACCTCCACCGTGCCCGCCAGCAGGTCCTTCGCCGCCTGGCGCAACGCGAGGAGCGCGGCGGCCCGGCCGGAGCGCGCGCCGTGCACCGCGGCGGGCCGCGATCCCACCGCGTCGGCGATCGCCCGGGCGAGGGGATCCGGCGAGTCCGCGCCGTCGAGCCCGAGGTACAGGCCCCACGCGGCCTCGCGGTCGCCCAGTCCGGCCGCGGTCCAGGCCTCGCGCGCGGCGGGCCGCGCGAGATCGGCGAGGCGCCCCGGCCCGCCCTCGATCCAGGATTCCGGCGGCGGCGGCTCCGTCACGGCGAAGCGCCGGTGTCCTGCCCAGTCCCAGTCCACCGGGCCGTCGCCGAACCACTCCAGCGGCACGCGCCCGCCCACCGCCGGTTCGCCCGCGATCAGCTCGCCGTCCACCAGCAGCGTGAACACGGGACCCAGCCGCGCCACGCCGGCGCGCAGCGCGGCGCACGTGGCCGGAGCGCCGAGCCCCACCGGCGACACCGCGCCGGTGCCCGTGATCGGCAGGTCCAGGATCTCAGCCATGCGCGGCCTCCGCCAGGCGGCACTCGGTCCAGCGGATCTCCGGCACCTCGCCGTGGACGCGCAGCGCGCCCTTGAAGATCAGGGAGAGCCGGCGCGCGTCCGTGTCCAGGCTCACCGTGTCCAGCACCATGGGGGCGCCCTCCGTGCGGGTGCGCAGCCGGGTCTCGAAGACGGGGGCGAGCGCCGGCAGCGCGAACGCCAGCTTCCCCTCCGGGATGCAGCCGATGAGCTCCACCGGCTCGCCCCCGCGCAGATGGCGCCGCGTCACCTGGTCGGGCGGGGCGGCGTGATGGAACCGCGCGTCGAAGTCGTCGGGCAGGAGCGGCAGCCGCTCCGCGACCCACTTCTCGTCGTAGGTTCCCGCGTACTCCCGCCGGGGCGCCCAGCCGCGCCCGATCGGGCCGAAGCCCGCGGGAACGCCGTCCCTTCCCGGGCCGCCGGTGGGGTTGCGCGGGTCCTCCAGCTGCGGGCACGGCTCGTCCTCCCACGGCAACCGCGATCCCTTCGCCCGGTACCCGCGACCCACGGGGTTGCGCGGCTCCGCGCCGTGGTGCTTCGGGTCCTCCGGGGTCGTGTCCGTGCCGCCCCAGGCGTGCTCCCACACGAGCGGGACGCGCTCGAAGGGGAGGGGGTCCGTCATCGCCTTGCGCAGCAGCGACCGCTTCCAGCGGCGCTCGCCGAACACGCGCACCACCTTGCGCACGGGGCCCACGCGCAGCATCACGTCCATCACCGTGGTGTCCTTGCGCCGGGCCACGGCCGAGCCGCGCAGCAGCACGTCCGTGCCGGGCTTCACCGGGCCGAGCTCCGCCTCGCCGAGGATGGAGGAGGCGGCCGGGTCGCCGCGGAACACGTCCGCGGGGCGCGGCGGCTCGAGCGGCGCGGCCACCTCCAGCGCGCCGCCCTTGCCGATGGCGTACTCCGCCTTCAGCACGACCACGAGGTGCTCCGCGCCGTCCCGCTCCAGCGTGATGAGCTGCGCGAGCGCGTGCGGAGTGCCGTTCTTCAGCAGCACGGCGTCACTCCCCGCACAGCGCTTCCTCCTCGGGAGCCCCCGAGAAGAAGCCGTCCGGGATCTCGGCGCGCCACGCGTCCGCGGAGGGCGCGCCGCGCACGAGCATCCGCCAGCGGGACTCCGTGGTCTGCTCGTCCGCGGGACCCTCGTACGGGAAGGGCAGCCCGCGGAGCCACGCCGTGCGCGCCCCGAACGCGCCGCGGCACTCCTCGGCGCGGGCGCGCGCGACCTCGGGGTCCGCGGGCGATTCCGCCGCCATGCCCCGCGGGAACCCGCACAGCGTGAGCACCGCGTCCGCGGCGGCGGTCGCGCGCTCGGCGTCGGCGTCGTCCAGCTGCTCCCGAAGGAACTCGAGTTCGGACGCCTGCCCCAGATCCCCCAGCGCGCGCAGCGCGGCGGGATCCTTCGCGCGGGCATGCAAGCGCGCCGCGTCGCCGGGCTCGCCGAGGAGGCCGAGCACGCGCAGCGCGAAGGCGTCGCCGCCGGCCGCGAGGCGCCGCGCCGCGGCCACCCCGGCCGCGGCGTCCAGCAGCGCGAGCGACCACAGGGCGGCAGCGCGGATGTCGAGCGCGTCGTCCCGCAGCAGCCGCTCCAGCGCCGAGCGCAGCGCCGCCGAGCCGCTGGCCGCCATGCGGGCGGCGGCGCGCGCGACGGTGCGCCGCAGCGCCGGATCCGGATCGGCGGCGAGACGCGTCACGTCGCCCTCCGACACGCGCCCGTGCCAGATGCGGGCGTCCGCGCGAACGAGCCGTACGGCGGGATCCTCCGGCTCTGGCGCGGCGCGCGGGAAGACCCGGTCCACGCGCGCGGGGGTCGTGCGCCGGAACGCCTCGCGCCACCCGGCCGCCAGCGCGGCGCCCCCGGCCGCGATGCGCGCGTGCACCTCCTCGGGCGGCGGCGACGCCTCCTCCAGCCACACGCGTCCCGCGGCGGCCACGTGCCAGTCGATCGCCGCCTCGTCCAGCGCGCGCTTCACGATCCGCGCGCCCGGGGCGCCGGCGATCGTCAGGCCGTCCCGGTGCGCGGCGATGCGGTCGTCGTGCTCGCGCAGCCGCCGGCAGCTCGTGTCGGGCGACACGATCAGCTTGCGGCGCTGGATGGCGAGGAAGCCCAGCTCCTCGAGGTGCTCCTCCACCACGTCAGGGAGGATCGGGGCGACGGCGGATCCTCGCGACACGGCTCCCTCAGTTGAGCGCGATGGTGGCGCCCTTGATCCGGTGGGGACCCGTGGAGCTGGACACGATGTGCGCGCCCTCGAGCGTGACCCGCCCGTCGCGGCGCAGCACGAGGCGCGCGCGCCCGCAGCGAAGCTCCAGCGAGTGCTCGGCGCTGAGCCTCAGCGTCTCTCCGTCCACGTGCACCTCGAGGTCGCCGGGCAGCGCATCGCGGCTGCGCGCCGCCACGCGCTCGCGCAACAGACCGGCGAGGATGGGGGCGCCGCCGCCGGCGGGATCCAGGACGAACGCGCGGCGTCCGGTGCGCGCGGCCTTGACGAGCGCGCCGTCGGAGAGCTCCACGCCGATCGTGACGGGGACGGAGGCGGTCCCGTTCTCGCCGCGGAAGAGCACCCGGCCCTCGGCGTCGAGCCCGTCCAGGTGTCCCGTGCGCACGGCCGCGCCCGCGGCGGCCAGGATCTCGAGCGGGGTGGCGGTCCTCGTGCCCTTCGCGGCCATGGCTGCCTCCTACGGGATGTTGGCGACGGCGCCGGGCGCCGGTCCGAGCTGTCTCGGGCAGTCGAAGAGGAAGAAGTCCGGCGCGAACGGGTTCGTGGCGGCGGCGGCGCGGAACTCGTAGGGCGCGGCGATGGCGTACGAGCCCTTGCGCTCCAGCGTCCAGACCATGCGGTACTCGCTCTCCGTCCGCGGCGTGACCTGGGCGCGGTCCAGCAGGCGGAAGAACGCCCACGGACCCTCGAAGGAGATGGACTCCGGCTCCGGCCCGTCCATCGTGGCGGATACGCGGGCGCCGGTCTCCTGGGACTCGCCGGGCCAGGCAAGCCGGGCCTCCTTCGCGAATCCCATGTCGTACACCAGCCGCGTGCCGCCCACCGTCAGGATGGTGGTGCGGGCGTACGGCGGGTCGCCGGAGACCTTCGTGGTCTGCTCCGGCTTCACCCGGAACGAGAACGACATCGTGCCGGGAACCTCGCGGAACAGCGCGTCGCGGAACTGGTGCGCCTTCCGGAGCGCGTTCTGCGCCTCCGGTCCGAGCAACAGCCCGTGCCGCCAGACGACCTTCGCGTTGCCCTCGCGGTCGAGGAAGGGCGCCAGCTCCCCGTCGTGGAACGTCCAGAACACGCCGCCGGGCGCGAAGAAACGGTTGAACTCCTCCATGGGCGCGTCGGGCCCGCTCTCGAGGAAGGGGTACTTCCCGGTGAGCGTGCGGAACGGATCCCACACGGACGTGCCCCACGCGGCGTCCAGGTACAGCTGCGACTCGCGCATCACCGCGCCCCAGCCGCCCTCGGCGGGCCGGCGCAGGATCGTGCGCATGGCGCCGGTGCACATCTCGCTGCCCGTGAGGATGTCGGCGCAGAACCGGTCCACGAAGCGCAAGGAAGCCGGAATGGCCGCCTCCGGCGGCACGATGTCGGAGAGCATCTGCTTCGCGTACTGCGTGGCGGTGAGGCCGGGGTCGCCGCTCTCCGCGAGCTGGCGAAGCGCCTCCATCACGCCGCCTAGCGTGCGCAGGTACTCGTCCACGGGGCGGCGCGCCTCCGCACCCTCGCCGCGCACGGAGAAGAGGGCGTGCAGCACGGCGAAGTCGTCCTCGATCGTGGCCATGCGCGCGGCGGCGCTGTCGCCGCCCGCGGCGTCGCCGCGGAAGCGCAGGTTCGCGGCGGCGGCCTCCAGCAGGCGGACGAGCGGTGAGCCGGGCTGGGCCAGGTCGCGCAGCTTCGCGGCGCCGGGCGCGGAGCCCTGCACGCTCACCACATCCACCGCCGCGAGGAACTGCGCCCAGTGCCGGACGTAGTCCGCGCGGTAGGTGGCGAGGAGCCAGTCCCGCATGTCCAGAGGCTGGCCCTGGAACGCGTCCTTGAGGATCCAGTCCTGCGCGAGCTGGGACTGGCTCTCCTCGATCCGCCGGGCGACCTCGTCGCGCCACCCCTGCGCGGTGAACGCGCCGGGCACGAACGCGGCGTCCGGGTTCAGGGCCACCGCCTCCGCGTCCGTGGTCAGGAGGCCCGTGCCGCCGGGGATGGAGGCCACGGAGAAGGACGGGACCGCCGTGTTCACCTGCTCCAGCATGGCCAGGTAGAAGTTCTCCGGCCGCCAGAACTCGCGGATGTAGACGCCGGCGCGGTCCACGAGCGCCGGGTTCCGCGGCGACAGGTCCGCGCTCTGGTAGGCCACGTCCTCCGGGTGCCTCCACGCGTACGCGACGTGGCGGCGGATGGAGTCCCGCAGCCCCTCGGTGCCGCCCGAGCCCGCGGCGGGGGAGGACCACAGGTCCACGAGCTGCTTCGCGAGGAACGCCGTGTCCGCGCGCGCCGGCTCCATGAGCATGAGGTAGGCGCGGTACCGGTC
Organism: uncultured Gemmatimonadota bacterium; assembly: GCA_964571855.1. Taxonomy (GTDB): domain Bacteria; phylum ARS69; class ARS69; order ARS69; family ARS69; genus CAYYFX01. Next base: position 461,014 of record CAZNDO010000002.1, on the reverse strand, counting down.
CAGGAACTGCTGTCCCTCGGCGGGGGACGCGGGATAGCTCGTGAAGAGCGCGTTCTCCAGCGACCGGCGGCTCGGCCCCAGGAACACCTCGGCCAGACGGTCCATGTACACGGCGCGCGCGCGCGCGTTCGGGGCCTTGCCGCGGTACATGCCGAAGCCCAGCGTGAACGGCGTGCTCCGGTCGTAGCGGTCCAGCTTGTCCAGCTGGTCGCGCAGGGGCTCCAGCAGGCGCAGGCGGTTCTCCACCTCGCCGGCGTTCGCGGCGTTGCCGGGGATGAGCGCGGCCTCGTTCGCAAGCCCGAGCGTGCTCGAGACGAGCGCGCGGTTCCTTGCGAACGAGACGATGAACAGCGACGCCAGGATGGCGGTGACGGCGATGCCCCCGCCGAGCAGCCCGACCACCCGGAGGCGCCGGCGGCGGGTGGCCTCCTCCGTGGGGCGCGCGAGGGCGGCGCTGGTGGGGAGGATGCGCGTGAACAGTTCCCGGACGAAGCGGGGCTCGTCCGCCCGCGCGGCGGCCGCGGAGGAGCGGCTCGGCTCCGGATCCGGCAGCATGTCGATCACGCGCGTGACGTCGGAGGCGGAGTCCAGGTCCGGGGGCAGGCCGATGACGCGGCTCACCTCGTTCAGCACCATCTCGACCGGCTGTCCCTCGAGGCTGCCGGAGGCGAAGTAGAACCCGCGGAAGACGGGTCGCTCCCCGTAGGGGTTCGGCTCGAACAGCGTCTTCACGAAGTCCCGCAGCTTGCGGCGCAGCGACACGAACTCCAGCGGGAACAGGTAGATCCGGCCGCGGCGCTCGGCGCGGTCCTCCGACGCGAGGCGGTTGAGCCGGCGGTCGCACAGGGACCGGTACAGGGTCTCGTACTCGCGCGTGAACGCGCGCACGGGATCCTCCTCCGCCTGCTCCGGGTCCAGCGTGGCGCCCAGCGCCTGGTCGCGCGCGTTGCCCGCGAGGTCCGCGAAGAACTCCTCGAAGCCGTGGATGAGGTCCACCTTCGTGACGGCCAGGTGCACCGGCGTGAACGCCTTGAGCCCGCTGAACGTGGCGTCCAGGCGCTGGCGCAGCACGCGCGCCTGCTCCTCCAGCCGGGCCGTGTCCAGCCGGATCAGGTCCTCCGCGGACACCGTGACCACGATGCCCTGGATGGGGACCTCGCCGCGCGCCTTGCGGACGACCTCCAGGATCCCGGCCCAGTCGTGCCGCGCCTCCGAGTCGTCCTCGCGGTCCGCGAAGCGGCCGTTCGCCTCCAGCACGATGGCCTGGTTCGTGAACCACCAGGACATGCTCTTGCCGGGGCCCACGCCGCGGCTGTGCTTGTCCTTCACGCCCGAGCCGGGGAACGTGAGGCCCGAGTTCCGGATGAGCTTGCTCTTCCCGCTGTTCGCCTTGCCCAGCACCAGGAACCACGGCAGGGTGGAGAGCGCGTTGGTGCCGCCGCGCGCGGGGGATCGCTTCAGCGCGTCGATGGCGGTGACCAGCTCCTCGCGGGCGCGCTCGTTCGCCGCGCGCTGCGCGCCGGACGACGTCATCACCATGCTGTCGGCCTCGAGCAGGAGGGAGTCCTCCACCTGCTTGGCCTTCTTCTTCTCGCGCATCTTCGAGATGACGATGATGACGATGGCGATGACCACGATGCCGATGGCGATCCACAGCCGGGTGCCGCCGTTCTTGATCACGCGCGCGCCCCAGCGGAACACGGTGAACGCGAACGTGAGGCCCAGCATGCCCACGATTGCGCGCGGGCTCCGGACGAGCCGGAACAGCTTCTTGGGATCGGTCAGTGCGCCGAGGAGCTTCTTCGCGTCCGCCACGGCTCAGCCCGGAAGGAGGTTCAGCTTCTGGAGGGCGCCGTTCTCGGCATGCTCCACCAGAAGGAAGAGGACGAGGAACAGGAGCGCGAGGCCGCCCGCGCAGGCCGCCACGAACCGCATCACCGGCGGGCCGGTCTCCCGGCCGGCGCGGCCCGCGTCGCGGCGGCGCCCGTGCGGGGAGATGGGGGACTTCGCCAGCGCGCCGGCCGAGAACCCGAGCTCCCGGCGGACCTCGTCCACCAGGGACTGCAGTTTCTGCTTGCCGATGAGCTTGTACTTGCCCTCGAAGCCGAGCACGAGGCACAGCCAGTAGATCTGCAGCAGCTCGGCCTTCGCCTCGCCCTTCTGCCGGATCTTGTCCATGCGCTCGAAGAACCGCTCGCCGGCCACGGTCTCGCCGTACAGGTCCAGCTGCAGCGGGTGCTCGCGCCAGCGCTCGCGGCCCTCCCAGTCCGAGTTCAGGATGGTCTCGTCGATGAAGGCCACCATCGGGAACTTCGCGGCCTCGATGTCCTCGCGCGCGATCCCCGCCTCGCGGCCCTCCTTGTCGATCCGGTCCAGGTAGTCCCCGATCCGCGCGCGGAGCTCGTCCTCGCGGCCGTACGCCGCGGACGAGCGCAGCGAGAGGATGAGGGAGAACAGGCTTCCCGCGAGATCGGGGAGGCTCCGGACCCTGGCGCCGCTCTTGTCGCCTTCCATGCGTGGGCTTCCCCCGGGAAACGGAACGTCAGACCTGCGTGACGATCAGCTCGAACGTGAGCTCCTTCAGCTCGGAGCCGCGGAGGTACAGCGAGATGGCCCGCGCCTCGCGGATGGTGTCCCAGGTCTCGCCGTGGCTCTCGAGGCGGAAGTACACGTGCCCGGACCGGATGGGGAAGTCCGACGAGGGAAGGGCCGTGTAGGTGACCGGCACGCCGCGCAGCGCCTGCCGCACCAGGAACTCCACGTTGTGGGCGGACCCGATCGTGATCTTGCCGGGCAGCTCCTCCCGGATGCGCTCCTCGGCGAGCGGACCCGAGACGGAGAGGAACCACTTGTGCCCCTCCTGGAAGAGCCGGTCGTCGCCCACCTCGCCCTTCAGCAGCGCGTCGCTCACGCGCGCCAGCGGGATGCGCTCGTGGCGGCTGACCTCGGAGATCTCGATGAGCTGCCGGAAGATGGCCTCCATGCCGCGGAACGTGCCGCCCAGGTTGTCGTGCTCGTAGGGCGGGATGTCCCGGGGCGAGCGATCCGATGCGAACGTGCACAACCCGCCGAGGAGCTGCGCCAGCGCGCAGTACAGCTCGTAGGGGTGCGCCTGCGCGGTGCGCTGGTAGTGCGCCATCACCGGGATCCACGAGTTCACCGTGTGCACCTGCCAGAAGAGCATCACGTCGCTGGTGCCGTACTGCACCTTGCCGCCCACCTGGCGGGTCTGGACCTTCAGCGTGTCGCTCTTCGCGCTCAGGCTCTCCAGCACCGAGCGCAGCACCGCGGGCACCGGTCCGGCCGCCTCCAGGCTGAGGGCGGGCGGGGACCAGTCCCGCGAGCGGATGATGGAACCGGCGGAGGAGCGCTCCAGCTGCGCCACCTTCAGCGTCTGGTAGCCGTCGAGGCTCTCGCCGGAGAGGAGCAGGCGCACGTTCGCCCGCGCGATGGCCACCTCGGTTTCGGAGGCGGGCGCGTTCTCGTCCGCGAGGCGGACCGTCTCGCTGCGGAAGCGGCTGTCCACCGCCCCGCCGCCGCCGGGGGCGCGCACGCGGGCCGTGCCGGGGCGCTCCTCGGGCAGCGCGAGGTGGACGTCCAGCTTGGCCCGGTCCGCCGTGAACGCGGCGGAGAGATCCCGGCCGATGGGGACGGGATCGATGGCCGGCGTGCGCAGCACCGTGCCGTCCGGCAGCACCGCATCCAGCTCCAGCACGTTCAGCTTGCCGTTCCCCAGCGCCTCCTCGTCGATCACGAGGCGCCGCAGGCCGTACGCGTGCGGGAGGGACAGGGAGAGGCGGTACGCCATCTCCCCGAACACGTTCCGCTCCTGCTGCTGGAAGTGGTGCGGCGAGAGCGGCATGCCCTCGTTCCAGACGACTCGCCGGTATCCGTTCAAGGGCCGCGTCTCCCCGCGTCAGTCGATCGCCAGACAGCCTTCGTCGAGGTGGACGCGCAGCTTCGCGCCCTTGCCCGTGATCGGTACCGTGCGGCGCCAGCAGCCCTCGCCCGGCCGGCAGAAGTTCGCCACGACGCCGATGGCCGTGGCCGCCTTCGCCGCGTCCTGCCGGGGAAGCGGGATCGTGATCTGCTGCTTCGGGTTCAGGGTCCGCTCCTCGACGCTGATCCGGTCCTCCGCCAGCGCGGTGAAGTCGTCCTGCCACAGGGCCGCGAAGTCCGTGCGCATGAAGCGATCCACCGACTTCAGGTAGTAGATCCGCACCACGACCGGGTGGGCGTCCCCGTCCTTCTCGCAGGTGTTGAGCCGGGGCGACGTGGTCAGCGTCACCCGATCCGTCGTTCCGCAGCCCGCGAAGCCCAGCATGAGCCCGAGGAGGCAAGCCGCTCCCGCCGTGCGCATCGACACCATCCGCCCCATCCTCCGCCCGACGGCCTCGGTTCCGGTCTCAAAACGCGCGAACGGGCCGCCGTGAACCGCCGCCGCGCCGCGTTTCCGCGATTTGCCGGCCCGCCGCATCCGCGCCGCCCGGCGGCGAGCGTCGGCATTGTAGGAGGGGGGTGGGGGACGGTCAAGTCGCGCTCCGCCGACGGGTTGCGTCGATTGACGCGTTTTCCCGCCCGACGCTAGACTGCCCCGTGGCCCGGCCCGCGCGTCCGGAATCGGCGCTGCCGGGCGGTTCGCCGTGGGGGCGGGGATGTTCTTCGGGAAGCGCCGCAAGAAGGGTCCGGACCGGGCTCCCAAGGAGTTCGGCGGGGACGACTTCGGGTTCGACGAGCAGGACGACCCGCGCCGGGGCGAGGACCGCTCCCGATCCCGCGAGGAAGCGCCGGAGGACGAGTTCGCCCCCCCGGAGGATCTCGCCGACCGCTCCGGCAGCCTGGGCCGGACCGTGGACGACGCCACGTTCGTCGGCGCGCGGCCGGCGGAACCCTCCCGGCCGCTCGCGCCCCTGCCCGCGGTGCCCGCGGCGCCGGACGAGGACTATCCGGACGCCACCCGCGTGATCGGCCCTCCCGTGGACCTGCGCACCACGGTGGTGGCGTGGCTCGTGGCGGCCAGCGGGCCCTCGCGCGGGCGGGACTTCCGGCTCGGCCCCCGCCCCACGAGGGTGGGTTCAGCTCCGGAGGCGGAGATCCGATTGACCGGGGACCCGTACGTCTCCACCGCCCACGCCGAGGTGGTGGTGGAAGGGGAGGAGGTCATCGTGCGCGATCTCGGTTCCACGAACGGCACGTACCGGAACGACGATCGCATCCGGGATGCCCGCCTGACGGACGGCGACCGCCTCCGATTCGGCCTCTCCGAGTTCGTCTTCAAGAGCGTCCGGCTCTGAGCGGGGCGGCGCCGTTGGGTCCCTCCGGTCGCGCGCTGCTGCTCCCGTGCGGCACCGAGACACAGGCCGCGGTCCCGCTGCCCGAGTACGGCGAGCCGTTCCTGGTCGGGCGGGAGCCGCCGGCGGACCTGCCGCTGCGCGACGCCACGGTGAGCCGCGAGCACGCGCGCTTCGCGGCCGACGGCGACGCGTGGATCCTCGAGGATGCGGGGAGCGCGAACGGCACCTTCGTGAACGGGCGGCGCGTCACGCGGCGACGCCTGCGGAACGGGGACCGCGTCCGCTTCGGCAGCTCCATGGAGTTCCGGTTCCGGACGGAACGCGCGCCCTCACCCCTGGCGGAGGCGCTGCGCTCGCTGTTCCGGCACGAGCTCGTGGCTCGCAATCCCGACGCGAAGCCGCGACGCATTCCGGTGGGTCCGGGCGCGCGGGTCGTCGGGCGGTCCGCGAACGCGCAGGTGCGGCTGCCGTTCCCGGAGATCTCCGAGGTGCACGCGCGGCTGGAGAACCGCCGCGGGCGGCCGTGGGTGCTCGACCAGAAGAGCCGCAACGGGACGTTCGTGAACGGCGAGGCCGTCCGCGAGCGGATGCTGCGGCCCGGCGACGAGGTCGCGTTCGGCCCGCTGCCGTACGACGTGGTGCTCACGCCGATGCCCACGTCGCGCGGGTACCTGGGCGCGGCGGTGGCGTGCCTGATCGTGGCGGCGGGCGCCCTGGGGATCGGGCTCTCCGGACGCGGCGGCGGCGAGACGCTGTGGACCCGCGAGATGTACGAGGACCACGCGCGGCGCGCGCTCGGGGACGCGCTGGAGGCGGCGGACCGGCGGCCGCCGGCGGAGGAGATCGCGAAGGCGCACTTCGACATCGCCATCCGGGCGCTCAAGAGCGCGGATCGGCTGAGCCCGGGGGACCCCACGCGCGAGGAGATCGAAGCCGCGTTCTCGCGGTATGCGGACGATCTGTCGAAGCCGCTGGCCGGCCGCTCCATGGGCCGCGTGTACTTCGGGCTTCTGGAGGAGGAGCAGCGGCGCGCGCAGGCCGCCGTGCCGGAGCCGCCGCCGCCACCGCCGCCCACCGGGGACCTCGTCGCGGCGGAGCTCACGCGGATCGTCGCGGAGTTCGGCATCGACGTGGTCAAGTATCCCGTGCCGCCGGCGCTCCTGGAGGAGGTCCGCCGATTCGTGGAGCACTGGAGCGGGGCGAACCGCGCGTACACCGTGCGTTCGATGGAGCGCGCGCAGCCGTATCTCGCGATGATCCGGATGGAGCTGCGGCGCAGCCACCTGCCGGAGGTGTTCTGCTACCTGCCGTTCGTGGAGAGCGGGTACCGGGAGAAGGTGGCCAGCGGCGCGGGCGCGCAGGGGATGTGGCAGTTCATGAAGAGCACCGGCACGGAGTACGGGCTGAAGGTCACGGACACCGTGGACGAGCGGACGGATCCGCTGCTGTCCACCCGCGCCGCCTGCCGGTACCTGGAGGGGCTCCTGGTGGTGTTCGGCACGGACGCGTTCGACTGCGCCGTGGCGGCGTACAACAAGGGACACCACGGGATGCTCTCGTGCCTGATGAAGAACGTGCGCGAGGGCAACGTGAACCTGCTCTCGCGCTGGAAGTTCTGGGATCTGGTGGAGAGCGGCTCGGGATGCCTGAAGCAGGAGACGATCGAGTACGTGCCGAAGTTCCTGGCCGCGGCCATCGTGATGCGGCGCCCGGAGGCGTTCGGGTTCCCCGCGGGCGCCGGCGGCGGGAGCGCCGGGAGCACGTCCGCGGGGGCGGTGCCGCCCTCCGCCGCCGGGATGCCCGCGCCGGGGACGCCGTGACGCGCGCGCCGGCCTCGGCGGTCGCGGGCGCGGCGCTCGGCGTCGTCCTCGCGCTGGGAGCGGGCGGGATCGCCGCCGCACAGGGGCTCGTCGTCACCGCGGAGCCGGGCGTCGCGCTGCCGGGCGGCGGCGCGCTCGTTCCCTTCCACGTGGCCGACTCGTCGGGCGTGGCGTTCCCCGTGCGCGCGGGGGAGATCGCGGCGGAGTCCGAGGGCGGGGGGAGGATCGCCGCCGACCTCGTCTCGTTCTCGGGGAGCGGCGCCGAGCCCTTCGCGCTGGACCTGCTGCTGGACCCCGCGGCGATCCGGGACGAGGACTCCGCGGCGTGGTCGGCGCAACTCGCGTCGTTCCTCGGGGAGGCTCCCGCAGCCGGGACGCGTTCCGTCCACCTCGCGGGCGCGCGGCTGACCCCGCTGACGGCGGGCGACGTGGCGTCCGCGGACGCGCTGCGCTCGCGGCTGCAGGGCGCCGGCGACGGCCCGATCTGGGACCGGGTCCTCGACGCCGTCGATCGCCTGTCGGCCACGGGTCCGCCGGCCCGGCGGGTCCTGGTGCTGGTGACGAACGGGGAGGAGGCGCGCGAGAGCCGGCATCCCGTCGCCACGTGCGCGGACGCGGCGGACACGGCGCGCGTCGCGGTGTGGGTGGTGACCCCGCGCTCGCCCGCCCCGGCCGCCCGCGCCCGGCTCGCGTCGCTCGCGGCGCGCGCGGGGGGCGCGGTGGTGCCCTCGTCCGGCTCCAGCGCCGCCGCCCTCGCTGCCGCGCTCGGCCGGGTGCGCGGGACGCAGGCCCTGCGCCTGGCGTCCCTGCCGCAGGCGCCGCCGGTCGCGGTGCTCCTGCGTCCCGGTGTGGCCTCCGCCGCGCCCGTGCGCGCGTGGATCCGCGAGCGGCGCGCGCTCGGGCTCGCGAAGCCGCCGTTCCCCTGGATCCCGCTCGCGGCCACGGTGGCCTTCGCGGCCGTGGTGTTCGGCATCGTGCTGATCCGGCACCGTCCCGTGGGACGGCTCCGCGGCGTGGCCGGGATCAGCGGCGTGTTCCCCGTGACGCGCTCGGGGCTCACCATCGGCGGGGCGGTGGGGAACGCTTTGGTGTTGGCGGATTCCCGCGTGTCCCGCCATCATGCCGTGATCCGGTCCGAGCGGGGTCGCATGATGCTGGTGGACCTGCGCTCGTCCAACGGGACGAAGGTGAACGGTCGTGCGGTGACGTCGGCGGCGCTGCGCGACCGCGACCGGATCGTGTTCGCCGACGCGGTGGAGCTGGTCTGGGAGCAGGGAGGATTTCGCTTCGGCGGATCCCGGTGACGTGCGACACTCAGCGGCTCGGCGGACGCTCCGTCCGCGGGCGACATCGAGGAGGCCGTGGAGGAGATCCAGCTGACGCCGGGCAGCGCCGAGAGGCTCGCGGTGGCGAGCCTGTCGGACGTGGGCTGCGTACGGAAGAACAACGAGGACTCGAAGGGCGTGTTCGAGGGCGCGGATCCCGCGCGCGGCCACCTGTTCGTCGTCGCGGACGGCATGGGCGGCGCCGCGGCGGGTGAGGTGGCGTCCGGCATCGCGGTCGAGACCGTCCGGAACACGTACTTCGAGCCCGCATCCGGAACGCGTCCCGTGGAGGCTCTCCGCGCCGCCGTGGAGGCCGCCAACTCGGCGATCCACGAGCGCGCCGTGGACGAGCCCAAGCTGCTCGGCATGGGCACCACCTGCACCGCCATGGCCGTCGTCGGTCGCGAGGTCTGGTTCGCCCACGTCGGGGACACCCGGCTGTACCTGGCATCCTCCGGCAGCCTGGTCCAGCTCACCCGGGACCACTCCCTCGCCGCCGAGCTGGCGCGCACCGGCGGCGACGCGGGCGCCCCCGCGCGCGCCAAGAACGTCCTCACGCGCTGCCTGGGCGTGAAGCCCGAGGTGAAGGTGGACGTGTCCGACGGACCGGTGCGGCTCCCGGACGACGCGGTGATGGTCATGTGCACCGACGGCCTCTCGAACCTCGTGGAGGACGGCGAGATCCTCCACGTGGTGTCCATGCACCTCCCGGACGGGGCCTGCAAGCGCCTCGTCCAGCTCGCGAAGGAGCGCGGCGGACCGGACAACGTCACGGTGATCGTCGCGCGCCTCACGCTCGGCTGAGGGGGTCTTCCACGATGCCCAGGTCGTTCCGCGGGTACGACATCGAGGGGAAGCTCGGCGCCGGCGGCATGTCCACGCTGTACAACGGCATCCAGAAGGCGCTGAACCGCCGCGTCGCCATCAAGATGCTGCACCCGGGGCTGGCGGACGACGAGAACTTCATCTCGCGCTTCGAGCGCGAGGCGAAGACCGCCTCGGGCATCGGCCACCGGAACATCGTCGCGGTGTACGACTTCGGCGTCGAGGACGACGTCTACTACATCGTGATGGAGCTCGTGCAGGGCATGGACATGAAGGATGCGCTGGCGAAGACCGGGCGCATCCCGCCCGAGGTGGTGCTGGCCATCCTGGAGGAGGTCTCCTACGGGCTGGAAGCGGCGCACGAGCAGGGCGTGATCCACCGCGACATCAAGCCCAGCAACGTGATGCTCTCCAACGCGGGCGAGATCAAGGTGGCGGACTTCGGCCTCGCGCGGCAGTCGTCGGACATCTCGCGGCTGTCCGCGCTCACGCTGCCGGGCTCCGTGCTCGGCACGCCGGCGTACATGTCGCCGGAGCAGGCCGCGGGCAAGGACGTGGACCACCGCACGGACATCTACTCCCTCGGCGTCATGACCTACGAGCTGCTGACCGGGGAGAAGCCGTTCCGCGGCAGCACGTACTCGGAGATCCGGGACCAGATCATCAACCACGATCCCGCGCCCCTGGGCGTGCGTGCGCCGGTCACTCCCGAGATCCAGGCCCTCGTGGACCGCATGCTGGCGAAGGACCCGGACAAGCGGTTCCCGTCCATGCGCCACGTGATCCGCGCGGTTGAGGACTGCATGGAGACGCTGGACCCCACCGGCGGCCTGATCAAGCACCGCCGGAAGTACCTGCAGAAGTTCGCGCAGGATCCGGAGGGGTTCCGCGACGAGTTGCGCCGCTCCAGCATCTCCGCGCACCTGGATCGCGGCTTCTACTTCAAGCAGATGGGCCTCGCCAAGATCGAGGATGCGGTGCGCGAGTTCCGCTACGTCCTCTTCCTGGATCCGGAGAACGCCAAGGCGAACGAGGCTCTGCACGAGCTGGAGCGGCAGGCGGAGGAGTCGGGCGTGCGCCTGCCGAAGGCGGGCGGCGCGCCGGCCCCGGCGAAGGCGCCGCCGCCGGCGGCCGGTCCGCCGGCCACCACGCCGTCGGGGTCGCGGTTGCCCTTCGAGGACCCGCTCGACACGAAGAAGTCCCCCTCCGGCAGCCGGACCGCGCGCATCGCGCCGCCCGCGCCGGCGCCGTCCGGGGACCGCACGAAGGTCCTGTCGTCCGGCGACGTCGCCGCCGGGGCCACGCAGGTGCTGGGCGCGGAGTCGGCCGCGCGGCGCGGCGGCGGCGCGGGACCCATGCGCTGGGCCATCCCCGTCGGCGTCGTCGTGGTGGCGGCGGCGGCGTTCGGCGTCTGGCGGATGACGTCGGGCGGCGGGACGCCGGCGGCGGCGGGCGCCCTCGCGCTGGCCTCCCAGCCGCCCGGGGCCGCGGTCCTGCTGCGCGGGCCCGGCGAGACGGACTTCCGGCCCACCGGGATGGTCACGAACTGCCGCATCCCGGACCTCGCCGACGGGCGCTACGAGGTTCGGCTGGAGTTGGCGGGCCATCGGCCCGAGGCGCGGGCCGTGGACATTGCCGGCGCGGAGAAGTCGCTCGTGGTCTCCCTCACGGCCCTGGCGCAGGACGGGCGCTTCGAGCTGGCCACGTCGCCGGCGGGTGCCGCGGTCCTGGTGCGGCGGCCGGGCAGCGGGGAGTTCCGCGAGCTGCCCGGCAAGACGCCGCTCACCAGCGAGCCGCTCGCCGCGGGGACCTGGGAGGTGCGCGCCGACCTTCCGGGGACGGGCCGCCTCACGCGCACGGTGGAGGTACCCGCGGGCGGGCTGGCGGCGCTGTCCTGGGATCTCACCCGGGAGCGGGACGTCGGCAGCCTGGACGTCACGTCGGATCCCGCGGGCGCCGCGATCCGCATCCGGAAGAAGGGGGAGCGCGACTTCCGCGGGACCGGGAAGACCACGCCCGCCACGCTGGCGGATCTGGAGGCCGGCGCGTGGGAGGTCCGCGTGGAGAAGACCGGTTTCGCCGCGCAGACCAGCGAGGCGGCGGTGGAGGGGAACGGCATGTCGCGCCTCGCGTTCGCGCTCGCGCAGTCGGCCGCTCCGGAGCCGGAGGCGGAGACCGGACCCTCCACGACGCCGGCCACGGGCCCGGCCGGCAAGGACGGCTACGCGCGGGTGGTCATCAATCCCTTCGCGGATGTCTACGTGGACGGGCGCATGTTCCAGTCGCAGGCGCGCGTGGCCACGGTGCCGCTGCCGTCGGGTCGGTCGCACACCCTGGAGCTTCGCCATCCCACGTTCGGCACCCGCACCTTCCGCAACGTGAAGGTGGCCGCGGGCGACACGCTGGATCTGGGCCGGTACGACTTCAAGTGGGGCCAGGTGCGGGTCTTCTGCAAGCCGCCGCTGCCCGCGGACCTGCTGATCGACGGCAAGCCGGCGTCGCGGCAGACGCCGTACGCGGAGAAGATCGCGGCCGGCGAGCACACGTTCGGCGTGCGCAAGGACGGCTACCGGATCTCGGAGGTCGTGATCACCGAGCCCGGCGGAGGGGAGCGCCACCTCCGGCCGGATCGGAGCGGCGCGGTGACCGTGGAGGTGCCCGCCGACGAGGAGGTGCGGATCCAATTCTCGCTGGAGAAGGCGGGGGGCTGAGGAAACGACGGGCCGGCGGGCCGCGCGGGAAAGTCCCTTGCGCTGGCCCGACCATCGGCTACCATGCGGCCAACGTCCGGAAGGACCTCGACGCAGCGGCCAGGAGGCAGTCATGCGATTCCACCGCGCACATCCCCTGTTCCGGAGCGTGGCGATGCTGTCGGTCGCCGCGTTTCTCGCCACCACCCTGGACCTCGTGCTGCTCACGCGCCCCGCGTACGCGGACGCGCGCGAGGAGCTGACCCGCGCGGAGGACTACTTCCTCGTCGCGGACTTCTCCACGGCGCTCACGAAGGTGAACGCGCTCCTGGACGGCGGCGGTCTCTCCGGCGGGACGCTGCGCGACGCGTACATCCTGAAGGCGCGGTGCGAGGTGGGTCTGGCGCACCGCTCCAGCGCGGTCGAGGCCTTCTGCAACGCGCTGCGCGTGGAACCCTCGTGGCGTCCGGATCCGGATCTCTACACGAAGGACGAACTGGAGGTCTTCGAGCAGGCGAAGGCGAGCTGCTCCACCTCGGAAGCTCCCGCGACCCCCTCGGAGCCCACCAAGCCGATCGACTCGCGCGCCTCCCAGCCCAAGGCGTCCGGGGGCGGGACGCCCTGGTACAAGAACAAGGCCGTGCTCGCGGTCGGCGGCGCGCTGGTCGTGGGCGGCGTGGTACTCGCGGTGAGCGGCGGCGGAGACGACGGGGAGTCGGACCTGCCCGGGTTCCCGGACCCGCCGCAGTAGCCGTTCGGGGAGGGGGGAAGTCATGGGAACCGCCGTCGCCGGCGCCGTTCCCCGCCGCGGCATGGCCGCGCTCGGGGCAGGCGTCGCCATTCTCGCTGCCATGGGTTCCGTCGCGCGGGCCGCCTTCGTCGACGTGAGCCCCACCATCCCCGCGGCCTCCGGCGCCGCCTGGAACGACTTCGACGGGGACGGGGACCCGGACGCCGCGGTGAGCGTCCTGGCCGGGTCGCCCGCCGGGTGCCGGATCTTCCGGAACGACCGGGGCGCGTTCGCCGACGTGACGGTCGACGCGTTTCCGGGGGCCGCGTTCCCCGCCGGGATCGGCCTGTCCTGGGCGGATATCGACGGGGACGGGGACCTGGACCTCTGCGTCGGTGGGCAGGGCACCGGCGGCGCCCTGTACCGGAACGACGGCGGCGTGTTCACCCAGCGTCCGGGTGGCGATCTGGACGTGGCGATCTCGAGCGGGCGCGGCGTCCTGTGGGTGGACGTGGACCTGGACGGGGATCTGGACCTGTACCGCACGTGCGCCGGGACCTCGCGGCTGTACCGGAACGACGGCTTGTTCGTCTTCCGGGACGTCACCCCGGGTCCGCTGGCCTTGACCGGACTGCAAACGGGGGCCTGGGCGGACTACGACGGGGATGGCGATCCGGATCTGTACGGCCCGGCGCAGAGTGCGGTGGCGTCGCTGATGCGCAACGACGGCAACTTCTCGTTCGTCAACGTGGCGGCGGCCGCGGGCGTGAACTCCAACGTGAACGCGCTCGGGACGGACTGGGGGGACTTCGACGGCGACGGGAACCTCGACCTCTGGGTGGGGAACCTCTCCGGTACCGATCGGCTCTTCCGGAACCTCGGCAGCGGCGTGTTCACGGATGTCACGCCGGCGATCGCGGAGAGCACGGGCACCGTCTCGAACTTCGTGGACTACGACAACGACGGCGACCTCGATCTGTTCCAGGGGTCGTACTCGGGCACGGGCACGAACAGCTCGATCCTCCTGCGGAACGACGGAGCGTCGTGGAGCCGCGTGGCCACGGCGTTCCCCACCGCTATCCTGGCCATCGGCTCCTCCTTCGCCGACATGGACGCCGACGGCGACGTGGACCTGCTCCTGGCCGTCGAGAACGGGGCCAGCCGCATCTACCGGAACGACCTCCCGGGCGGCGCGCACTGGGTCCACCTCGTGCTCGAGGGCACCGTTTCGAACCGCGCCGGCATCGGCGCGCGCGTGACCCTCACGGCCGGCGGCCGCACGCAGACGCGCGAGGTCTCCGGCGGCGCGCACTGGCTCTCGCAGAACTCCGTCCCCGTGGAGTTCGGACTGGGCGCGGCCACGTCGGTGACGTCCCTGACCGTGCGCTGGCCCTCGGGAATCGTGCAGGCCGTGCCGCCCCCGGGGGTGGATCGCGTGACGCGCGTGGTGGAGCCGGGGTTTACGCCCAAGGGCGCGCTCGCCGGCGGGTACACGCCGGGCGCCGCCATCGACCTGCAGCTCGAGCGTCGCGGCGTGCCGGTCACGAACGCCGCCGTGTTCTTCCGGGCGGCTGGCTCGGGCGGGTCGTTCTCCGCGGCCACGATGACGATCGACGACGTGGCGGATCATCTCGCCGCCGCCATCCCCAGCGGGACCGCCACGGAGAACGGTGTGGAGTACTACGTGCTGTACGCCATGCGGGGCGGCACGCCGCGCGCCTTCCCGTTCGCGGGTCCGGCCGAGCCGGCGTTCCTGCCCGCGAACCTGGGCACCCGCGTGCGCCCCGGCGGCGCCGGCGCGAGCGAGTACGAGCTCGTCTCGGTTCCGTTCGCCGCCCAGCCGGCGTCCCTCGCCGGCGTCCTGGAGGACGACCTCGGCGGGTACGATCCGAAGAAGTGGCGGTTCGGGCGGTTCGCGCCCGCGGCCGGCGCGTACCTGGAGGGCGCGAACGCCGGCGCCCTCGCTCCGGGACGCGGGTTCTGGCTCGTGCAGAGGAGCCCGGTGGCCATCGACGCCACGGGGGTGTCCACGTCCACCGTGGGCGGCATCACCATCCCGGTGGATCCGGGCTGGAACCAGATCGGCAACCCGTACCTCTTCCCGATCTCGACCGCGGCCATCGACCGGTCGAACGCGCCGGACGTGGGCACCAGGGTCGTGGGACGTTCCGGCGGCAGCTACGCGGACGTCACGTCCCTCGCGGCGTGGCAGGGATACTGGGTGTTCAACGGCGGGTCCGGAACGCAGACGATCGTCATCCCCGGGCTCATCGGCGCGCCTTCGCCGCCGCCGCCGGCTCCGGGCGCGGAGGCCTGGCGCTGGCGGATCGCCGTGTCCGCGCGCGGGGAGACCAGCGCGGACCTGGACAACATCGCCGGCGCGGCGGACGCGCCGGAGCAGTTCGACGCTCCGGAGCCGCCAGGGCTTCCCGGCACGGTCCGCGCGTACTTCGCGGCGACGGAGGGCCCGGTACGGGAGTGGACCCGGCTCGCCCGGGCGGACGGGGCCAACGGCGCGTCGTTCCCGCTGGTCGTGGAGGCGGCGGACGGGGACGCGCGCCTCGCGTTCGACGGGCTGGCCTCGCTACCCGCGGGGTGGAGCGCGCTCCTCGTCGCGGACGAGACCCTCACGGCGCTCGACGTCACGGACGACACCGCGATCACGTTGCCCGCGGGGTCGGTCACGCGATTCCGCCTGGTGGTGGGGGATCGCGATGCCATCGCCGCGGCGCGCGACGGTCGCGATCTGGCGATCGAGGGCGTGCGACTCGCGGAGCCGCGACCGAACCCTTCCGCGTCCGACACCGAGCTGGCGTTCGCGCTGCCGGCGGCCAGCCGCGTGGATCTCGCCGTGTACGACATCGCCGGCCGCCTGGTGCGCTCGGTCCTGCGGGGACCCGCCGCGGCGGGCGTGCACCGGGTCACGTGGGACGGGCGGAACGATCGCGGGACCGGCGTGACCGCCGGCGTCTACTTCGCGAAGCTGCGCGTCGACGGCGTGGAGCGGACGGTCAAGATCGTCCGGGTGGGCTGATCCCGGCGGCGGCGCCCCGGGACCGCCGGGGCGCCGTCAGCGCGGGCGCGCGCGCGCCACGGCCATCGAGTAGCCCATCCCGCCGCTGACGCAGAGCGTGGCGAGGCCGCGCGCGGCGTCCCGCCTGCGCATCTCGTGCAGCAGCGTGACGAGGATCCGCGCGCCCGTCGCCCCGATGGGATGACCCAGCGCGATCGCGCCCCCGTTGACGTTCGTCCGCTCCAGATCCAGTTCCAGCTCGCGCGCCACCGCCAGCACCTGCGCGGCGAACGCCTCGTTCAACTCCACGACGTCGAAGGAGTCCAGCGTGCGCCCGAGCCGCGCGAGGAGCTTGCGCGTGGCGGGCACGGGGCCGATGCCCATCACGCGGGGATCCACGCCCACGGACGCGGCGCCCTCGATCCACGCGAGCGGCTCCGCGCCGCGGCGCGCGACCTCCTCGGCCGTGGCCAGCACGAGCGCGGCCGCTCCGTCGGTGATGCCCGAGGAATTGCCCGCGTGCACGGTGCCGTCCTTCCGGAACACCGCCGGCAGCTTCGCGAGTCCCTCGACGGTCGTGTCGGGGCGCGGGTGCTCGTCGACGGCGACGATGGCGGCGCCGCCCTTGGCGGGGACCTCGACCGGCGCGATCTCATCGCGGAAGCGGCCCGCCGCCTGCGCCCTTCCGGCGCGTCGTTGGCTCTCGACCGCGTACTCGTCCTGCTCCCGGCGCGTGATGCCGCCCTGCTCCGCGAGCGTCTCCGCGGTCCGCCCCATCAGCTGGTCCGCGAGAGGGCAGTGGAAGCCGTCGCGATACATCCCGTCCACGACCTCGCCGTGGCCCAGCCGGTAGCCGCCGCGCGCGCCTTCCAGCAGGAACGGGACCCGCGACATGCTCTCCACGCCGCCCACGAGGGCGATCCGCGCGTCGCCGCGCTCGAGCGCCGCGGCGCCCAGCGAGACGGCGGTCAGGCCGGAGGCGCATGCCTGGTTCACGGTGTAGGCCGGGACCTCCACCGGCACGCCGGCGGTCACGCTGATCTGCCGCGCGGGGTTCGGGCCGTTGCCGGCTTGGCGCGCCATGCCGAAGATCGTCTCCCCGACCTCGGCGGGGTCCACGCCGGCGCGATCCAGGGCCGCCTTCGCGGCCGTGGCGGCGAGGTCGCGCGCGGGGACGGTGGCCAGGCCGCCGAGGAAGCGGCCGATGGGCGTGCGGGTGGCGGCGAGGATGGCAACGGGAGGCATGCGGCTCCGGTGGGTGGGAAGGTGGCCCCGCGGCCGGGCGCGCGGAGGGAGTGGAACGCGTGCGGCGGATCCGCGGTTCCCGCGGCGGCGTGGGAAGGGTATAAGCCGGACGCGGCGTTCCGCGGAAGGGGGAAAGCGATGGGCCCGATCGCGCTGCTCACGGACTTCGGCGTGGCGGATCCGTACGTGGGGGAGATGAAGGCGGTGTTGCTCCGCCTGGCGCCGGAGGCCAGGGTGGTGGACGTGACCCACGGCGTCCGGCCGGGCGCGATCCGCGAAGCCGCCTGGATCCTGTCGCGCGTCTGGCGCTCGTTCCCGGAGGGAACGTGCCATGTGTGCGTCGTGGATCCCGGCGTGGGCAGCGCGCGCCGCGGTCTCGCGGTGGCGGCGGGCGGGCACCTCTTCGTGGGGCCGGACAACGGCGTCCTGCAGGCGGCCTTCGACGCGCCGGGCGGGGAGATCCGCGAGCTGGCGCTCCGGGATCTGGATCACGTGCGGCGCGGGACCACGTTCGACGGCCGCGACGTGTTCGCGCCGGCGGCCGCGCGCCTCGTCCGGGGGACGCCCCTGGGCGAGGCGGGGCCCGAGGTCCAGGATCCGGTTCCGCTCGCCCCGTTCCGGCCGGTGCGCCGGGCCGAGGGCGGGTTCACGTGCGAGATCGTGCGGACCGACCGCTTCGGGAACCTGATCACGACCGCCGAGGAGGGGTTCCTCCGGGACGCCTTCGCGGAAGACTGGCGGGCGGTGACGGTCGTGGCGGGACGGACGCGGGTGACGGGGGTCCGGCTCGCCTACGCGGATGTGGCCCCGGGCGAGCCCCTGCTGACGATCGGGGGCGCGGGCACCCTGGAGATCTCGGTCCGGGACGGCAACGCACGCAAGCGCATCGGGTTGGAGGCGGGGGATACGGTGGTCCTGGAGGCTCCGGGCGAAGCCGGTTGACAGCCGGCCCCGGCGGGGCGAATCCTCCGGCATCCGGGGCTGAAGCGGGGCGCGCCCGCGCCCGAAAGAGGAGGGCAAGGTGGACGAATCCTGGGGGCGTTTCTGGGACCGCCTGATCGTGGACGCGGTCGCCGTCCTGGTGCTCGGGTTCGTGCTCCAGGGGTTGTGGTTCGCGGCCGGGGCCGCCGCCACCGCCTGGCGTCCGGACCTCGACCCGGGATTCCGCACGGCGTCGTCCCGGTTCCTGGGGATCTGGGTCGCCGGGCTCGTGGCGGGCCTGCTCTGGGGCGTAAAAAGGGCGTGGGATGAGAAGCGGGGCGGGGCCGGCGCGCGTTGACGTTCGGGTCCCCCGGTTCTAAACTGTTCCTCGTCCGGAGGTGTGAACGAGGTTCCCGGCCCTCCGGATTCCGACGAACACGGAGCGAACTCGGCATGTCGAAAGCTCTGCGGATCGCACTTCTCTGCTTGCTGAGCCTCTCGCTGGCCGCAGGCCCTGCCATGGCAGGACCCAACGGCCGCAATGGCGATCCCGATCACCCCCAGATCACGAATCCGAGCGGTCCGTCGCTGTTCGAGGTCGAGGCCTCGGCGACGCGGGGGCAGGTCGTGGCGTCGAGCGAGCGGCAGCTCCCGGACGTGTGGAAGCGGGTCATCCGTCTGTACCTGCGGGTGTACGGCGTCCAGGTCCGGTAGCAGGGGCTGATCGAGGCGCACGTCCTACCTACCGGCGACCGAAGTCGTTCGGTAGGCAGGTCGTGCGGTGCAGAGTGAACGGAGTTCACACGAGCGGGAGTGGGCATGCGAGGGCCCCACGAGAAGCCGAATGACGGACGCGGGCGCGGCGCCACGCCGAGCGGGACTTCGCGCACGTCGCCGGCCGATGTGACGCTCCTGGAGCAACTCGCGGAGTTCAGCCGCAGCGCGGGCGAGTTCGGCTCCGCCATGGAGTACTACGAGCAGATCCTCCACCTCGTGGAGAAGGCGCGGGAATCCCCCGAGCTCCTCGCCGACGTCTACTTCAAGATGGCCGTCTGCAAGTCGCAGACGGGGGACTACGCGGACGCCGTGGCGCTGCTGGGCCGGGCCGCGGCGCAGGCGAAGGATGCCTCCCCCGTGGTGCGCTGCCGCATCGAGAACGAGCTGGCGTTCGCGCTGCTCTCGCTCGGGGACTACGACCGCGCGGAAGGCTGCGTCCAGCGCGTCACGGAGGCCATCCTCGATCGTTCGGCGGCCGCCGAACTGGCGCGCGCACAGAAGACGTTCGGCATCCTCGCCATGCGTCGCGGGGATTGGGATGCCGCTACGCGGTCGTTCGAGGCCGCGCTCGCGGGGTTCCGCCTCATCGAGGACCAGGCGGGCACGGCGCAGTGCCTCAACAACCTGGGGCTCATGGCGAAGAACCGCGGCCAGTTCGACCGCGCCGCCGAGTACCTGCGCGCGGCCGTCGCCCACCACGAGGCGCTCGGGGACACGCTGCGCGTCGGGCAGAGCCTCGACAACCTCGGCATCGTGGAGTTCAAGGCCGGCCGCTGGGAGGCGGCGCGGGAGCACATCGAGCGTGCCATGCGCCTGCTCGAGGGCATCGGCAGCCAGTGGAACGTCGGCATGGTGTGCCTGAACCTCGGGAACTACCACCGGTACAAGCGGGACTGGGCGGAGGCGCAGTCGCTGTACGACCGTGCCGCGGCCATCATCGAGGAGCTGGGCGAGGCGCGCGAGCGCGTCCTCGTCAAGGAGTTCCGCGGGGACCTGGCGCTCGCCAGCGAGTCCTACGAGGAGGCGCGCCGGCTGTACACGGAGGCCCTGCACGACGGGGAGAAGTTGGCCCCGCGCGGGGACCTCGTGCTCGAGGCGCTGCGCCGGCTGGCCGAACTGGAGTCGCGGCTCGGACACCTCGCGGAGGCGCGGGAGTGGCTGGACCGCGGGCTCGCGCTGTCCGCGGCGCTGGACGAGGAGTACGAGCGGGGCGTCCTGCTCCGGGTGGCCGCGCGCATCCTGGCGCGCGAGGCGGACATCGTCGCGGCGTCGAAGGCGTACCAGGAGGCGCTGGCCCTGCAGCAGGCGCGCGGCGTGCCGTTCGAGGCCGCGGTCACGCAGCTCGAGTACGCGGAGTTCTGCATCGAGAACATCGTGGACCTGGACGACGCGGCCCGGAACGTGGAGGAGTCGCGGCGCACGTTCGAGCGCATCGGCGCGGACTACGAGGCCGGCCACGCGTACCTCCTGCTGGCGAAGCTCGAGATGGTGTGCGACCACCCCACCGGCGAGGCCCGCCACCACCTGCAGGCCGCCATGGAGCTGCTGGAGCGCGTGGGGAGCGACGAGGACCAGGAGCAGCTTCTCGCCGTGCACCGGGACATCGACCGGCTCCTGGAGGAGACGGCGCTCTCCGAGCGCAACGACCTCGCCGGACTGAACGAGGCCGCGGCCCGCGTGCATGCGGCGAAGGACCGGACCGCCCGCGTACGCGCGATCGAGCAGGCGATCGAGGATCGGATGAACGCGGACCGCGTGGTCCTGCTCCTGGTGGACCCGGGCACGGGCCGGCTGGCGCCGGCGGCGGAGAGCACGCTGGCCGCCACCGATCGGGCGGAGATCCTCTCCGTGGTGGAGGCGCTGCGCGCGGGAGGCGAGTTCACGCCGAAGCCCATCGTGTCCACGCGCCCCGCGCGGGATCCCCGCTTCCAGGGCTCGGGCCTCGAGCGGCTCGAGCGGCTGGGGTCGATCGTCTTCATGCCCCTGTTCTCGGAGCACGAGCTGCTGGGCGGCCTGTACGTGGACCTGCGTGCGGACGCCGGCTACTTCCGGCAGCCGGCGCTGGACTTCCTCGTGGCGTTCGCCGCCACCGCCACCACCGCGGTGCAGCGCATGCGGCTGGAGGCGGTGCGGCACGAGAACCGGGAGCTCCGGCGGCGCCTGGACAACCGGTCCGGCTTCGACGGCATCGTCACGCAGAGCCGCCGGATGCTGGAGATCCTGGACCTCGTGGACCGTGTGTCGGAGTCGCGCGCCACCGTGCTCCTCGAGGGGGAGACGGGGACCGGCAAGGAGCTGATCGCGCGCGCCCTGCACGACGGCTCCTCGCGCCGCGAGCGCCCGTTCGTCGCCGTGAACTGCGCCGCGCTCTCGCGGGACGTCCTGGAGAGCGAGCTGTTCGGGCACCTCAAGGGCTCGTTCACGGACGCTTCCCGGGACAAGATCGGCCTGTTCGAGCGGGCGGACGGCGGGACCATCCTGCTGGACGAGATCGACAAGACCAGCCGGGACTTCCAGGAGCGGCTGCTGCGCGTCGTGGACCTCGGCGAGATCAAGCCGGTGGGCTCCACGCGGGTCCGGCGCATCGACGTGCGGATCGTGTGCGCGGCGAACCAGCCGCTGAAGGCGCTGGTCGAGGCGGGACGCTTCCTGCCGGACCTGTACTACCGGCTTCGCGTGATCCGGATCGAGCTGCCGCCGCTGCGCGAGCGCCCCGAGGACATCCCGCTCCTCGTGGAGCATTTCCTGACGGAGTTCCGCGCATCCGCGAGCAAGGCTGTGGAAGGGTTCACTCCGGAAGCGATGGCCCGGCTGGTGGCCTATCCGTGGCCCGGCAACGTGCGCGACCTCCGGCACGAGGTCGAGCGCGCCGTGGCCATGGCCTCCGAGGCCGGTGAGATCGAGGTGGGCTCCCTGTCCTCCGAGTTGCAGGGCACCACGCCCCGGGCCGTGGCCGCGCTTTCCCTGAATGAGTCCCTCCAGGATCGCGTGGAAGGCATCGAGAAGGAGCTCGTGATCCAGGCGCTCCGCAAGACGGAGGGCAACCGGTCGCACGCGGCGAAGTTGCTCGGCCTGAGCCGGCGCGGTCTCCTGAACAAGATCGCCCGCTACGCCATCGACCTCTAGGTCTCCGACGGTTGCGGCGCGGGACCTGCGCACGAAGTTCCCGGCCTCCCCGCCTCGATGTGAATCCCGTGCGCATCTCTGAAGCAATGTCCTGGCAACGACTTGGAAGCCTCGGGCGATCCCTGTAACCGAGCTTCACAGTGCCGGCCCTTGGCCCATGGATCCACCCGCTCGTCCAACGGTCTGGCACGGGCCGTGGCATCCACGTCATCTCTTTACATGGCAACATCTTGCGTCGACCGCGCGCACGGCCGGGCCGGTTGCTGCTTCCTGGCACGAACGGTGCAGAAGGAGTGCAACGGACGGCAACCTATCGTGGGGTTTGCCGAACCGAAGTGCCGGCCCGTTTCCCCGCCTTCACCCCGGTCGCGAGCTGGGCGAAGGGAGGCCGCCATGGACCTCTGGGCTTCGGAAGACCTCGACTACGGTCACGTGGTTCTCGGAGGTTTGGACATGCTCGATAGCGGCGAGGAGACTCTCGACGAGCGCGCGGAGGAGCGCGCCGAAGGCGCGGAGGGCCGGAGCGCCCGTGCGTCCGGGGCGGCCCGCATGCGCACCCGGGACAGCCTGGGATGCTACCTGGCGGCCATCAGCCGCACCAAGCTGCTCAAGCGCGAGCAGGAGGTGGAGCTGTCGCGCGCGGCGCGCAAGGGCGACCGGCGGGCGCACGACCGGCTCGTGGCGGCGAACCTCCGCCTCGTCGTCTCCATCGCGCGCCGCTACCAGGGGATGGGCCTGTCCTTCAGCGACCTGATCGGGGAAGGCAACCTGGGCCTCATCAAGGCCGCGGAGTACTTCGACCCCGAGCTGGGCTTCCGGTTCTCGACGTACGCGTCGAAGTGGATCCGGCAGTCGATCACGCGGGCGCTCGCGAACCACAGCCGCACCGTGCGCATCCCCGCGAACGTGATCGCCAGTCTGCGGAAGTACCTCCAGGTGGAGCGGAAGCTCGCGCAGACCAGCGAGGGCCGCCACTCGGTGGACGACGTGGCGAAGGCCCTGGAGCTTCCCGTGGAGAAGGTGAACGACCTCGCGCGCCTCACGCGCGGCACGCTGTCGATGGACTCCCCGATCGGCGAGGAGGCGCAGGCCACGCTGTACGACCTGCTGCCGGACGGCAGCCAGGAGTCGCCGCTGGAGCATGCGGGCGACACGCTGAACCGGCGCCGGATGGCCGTGTTGCTGGAGATCCTGGACGACCGGGAGCGGAGGATCCTGAACTTCCGCTTCGGACTGGACGGGCAGGAGCCGCTCTCGTTGGAGGAGACCGGGAAGAAGATCGGGGTCACGCGGGAGCGGGTCCGCCAGATCGAGAAGCGCTGCCTGCTGAAGCTCCGGCGGCTCGCGCGTGGGGCGGAGGCGGCGTAGCGCCGCCGGCACCCCCGGCGAGCCTCTTCGGCCCCCGCCGCTGGAAGCGCGGCGGGGGCCTTCTCGCGCCCGCGCTTGTCCGCGATGCGACGCCGTGGTACCCACGGGGACCTTCCGGGGAGTCCCGCGTGCCTGATCGGGTGGAGCAGTTCCCGCTGTTCCCGAGCGCCTCCGGCGAGGCGGAGCTCGTGGGCACCGTCTCGCGCATCACCTTCCGCAGCGAGGCCACCGGCTACACGGTGCTGCGCGTCTCCCCGGAAGGGGACGAGCGCACGCTCGCGGTCGTCGGCCGCATGCCGCCGCTCGCGGTCGGCGAGCGGATCCGGGCGCGCGGCCGGTGGGTGGACCACCCGAAGTTCGGCCGGCAGCTCGAGGTGCTCGCGCTCGAGCGCAAGGAGCCGCACACGGAGGAGGCGATCGCGCGGTACCTCGGTTCGGGGCTCGCCGCCGGGATCGGGCCGAAGCTGGCCGAGCGCATCGTGGAGGCGTTCGGGAAGGCCACGCTGGAGACGGTGGAGAAGCGGCCGGAGGAGGTGGCGCGCGTCCCCGGCGTGTCGCTCCCGAAGGCGCTGGGTCTCGCCGAGGCGGTGCGGGCGAACGCGCGCCTGCGCGACCTCACGCTCCTGCTGGAGGAGAACGGGCTCGGCGCGCGCTACGCCGCGCGCGTGCACGAGAAGTACGGCGAGTCCGCCCTGGACGTCGTGAAGACGGACCCCTATCGGCTGTCCCGGGACGTGTGGGGCATCGGCTTCGTGCGGGCGGACGTGCTGGCCCGCAGCCTGGGCGTGTCGGCGGAGGATCCGGAGCGCATCGGCGCCGGGCTCTTCCACGTGCTGCGGCAGTCCTCCGAGCTCGGGGACGTCTACGTGCCCGCGGACGAGCTGGCCGCGCGCGCCGCCGAGCTGCTCGGCGTGGACCTGCTGCCGGTGGAGCGCGCGGTGGCGGAACTCGCGGTGGACGGACGCGCCGTGCGCGAGGACGACCGCGTGTACACGCGCGGCCTGCACCGCGCGGAGGTGGACGCGGCGGAGCGGTTGCGCGCCCTGCTGGAGGCGCCGGCGGGCGACCTGGCGTTCGACCGCCGCGAGCTGGAGCAGCTGGAGCGGCAGCGCGGCCTCGCCCTGTCGGACGACCAGGTGGCGGCGGTGCGCCTCGCGCACGAGACGCACGTGGTCGTCATCACCGGCGGCCCCGGCACGGGCAAGACGACGCTGACGCGCTTCCTGCTGGACCTCCTGGAGCGGCATCGCCTGCGGCTCGTGCTGGCCGCCCCGACGGGGCGGGCGGCGCGGCGGCTGTCCGAGGCCACCGGCCGCGACGCGTCGACCCTGCACCGGCTCCTCGGCTTCGATCCGTCGACCGGCGAGTTCGGGCGCGACGAGTCGCACCCCCTCGAGGCGGACGCCGTCCTCGTGGACGAGTCGTCCATGGTGGATCTCCGCCTCTTCTCCAGCCTCGTGCGGGCCGTGCCGCCGGGCGCGCGGCTCCTGCTCGTGGGCGATGCGGACCAGCTGCCCTCCGTCGGGCCGGGGGAGGTGCTGCGGGACCTGCTGCGGAGCCGGCTCGTTCCCACCGCGCGGCTCGGGCGGATCTTCCGCGCCGGGGAGCGCAGCGGCGTCGTCCGGAACGCGCACCGCATCCTGTCGGGGGAGCCGCCGGAGTGGGTGGAGCCGGGACGGGGGGACTTCGTGTTCGTGGAGCGTGACGCGGCCCCGGACGTGGCGGAGGAGGTGCGCCGCATCGTGCGGGAAGGGCTGCCCGCGTCCGAGGGGGTGGACCCCGTGCGCGACGTGCAGGTCCTCGTTCCGATGTACAAGGGGGACGCGGGGGCCGACGCGCTCAACGAGGCGTTGCAGGACGACCTGAACCCGCGCGGCGAGGAGGTCCGGATGGGCCGGCGCCGTTTCCGCGCGGGCGATCGCGTGATCCAGCTGCGCAACGATTACGCGCGGAACGTCTTCAACGGGGAGATCGGGCGCGTGGAGAGCGCCGGGCCGCAGGGGCTCGCGGTGCGCTTCGACGCGCTCGTGGAGATCCCGGCCGCGGAGTGGGACCAGGTGGCGCTCGCGTACGCCATCACGATCCACAAATCGCAAGGAAGCGAGTACGACTGGGTGGTCCTGCCGCTTTCCACGCAGCACGCCATCCTGCTGGATCGCCCCCTGTTCTACACGGCGGTCACCCGGGCGCGGCGCGGTGTGGTCCTCGTGGGCAGCCGGCGCGCGCTGGCCCTGGCGTTGCGCCCCGGCCGTGCGCGCGGGCGCCGGACCACGCTGGTGGCCCGGCTCAAGGGGGAGCTGTCCGCGGCTTAAGGGCGGCGTGGATCGTGCCGATCCTCCGGGAAATCCCCGTCGCCGCGGAGCTCGGCCGTGCAGATCCTCCTGGGTGTCCTCATCGCCGTCGTGGCCCTCACGGCGCTCGGCCGCCTCACGGCGAGTTCGCGACTTCGCCACGCCGTGCGGGACCTCTTCGGCGAGGCGCTGCCGGGCGCCCGCACGGGCGGCGCGGAGCCGTCCCGCGCGGCGCCGCCGGTGCGCAGCAGCGCGCGGCTGGAATGGACCGAGGTCGTGAACCTGACCGCGGCGACGACCGCGTCGCGTCCGCGGCGCGTCGAGGACCAGGACGCGGAAGCGCCCGCCGAGGTCCGGTGACGGCGGCGCCCGCGCGCCTTGACCGGGGGCGGGGCATCGGGGAGGATCCCGGCCCAGGGCAAGCCCGGCCGGAGGTCCGCCGTGAAGTCGATCCTCGGCAGCGTGGTCTTCCTGGCCTCCCTCTTCCTGATGCACCGCATCCTGGTCCAGGCCGGTCTGCTCACGCCCACCCTCGCGCTCATGTTCCTCGCGTGCCTCGTGGGCGTGCCGCTCGGCGGACTGGTGTTCCTGGAAGGATCGATGGACCTGCAGGGTCGCGAGTTGCGGCGCGAGATCGACGCGCTGCGCGCCGAGATCGCGGAGCTGAAGCGCTCCGCCGACTGACACGCGGTGCGGCCGTCGCGCTGGCCGCGTCGCTCGCCGCCATCCTCGCCCCGCCCGCCGCCGCGCAGGACGCCGACGTCCCGGACGGACCCCTCGCGGTGGACGCCGACGCGCCGTGCGCGGCCTGCGGTCGCGCGCTCGGCGAACGGGCCTGGTCCGTGGCGGGCCGGCCCGGCTACTACTGCGACGACTGCCACGAGACGTCGCTGCCATGCTCGGCGTGCGGCGCCCCGGTGCGCTCGCTGCGCATCAGCGACGGCCGCGCGTTCTGTCCCGCGTGCGCCGCCACGCTCGTGCACGATCCGGCCGAGATCGAGGCGCTGTACGTGTCGCTGTGCGCCGACGCCACTTCCCGTCTCGGTCTGGCACTGGACGCGTGGCCGCCGCTCGTCCTGGACTCCGAGCAGGCCCTGCGCGACCGGCCCGGGACGGCCGCGCCCGAGGGCCTCAGCGGCGTGTACCTCCGCGAGGGCGGGCGCGCGGCCATCCACGTGCTCGTGCCCCTGCCGCGGGCGCGCCTGACCGCGGTGCTCGCGCACGAGATCGGCCACGCGTGGCAGGGCGCGCGCTGTCCCGAGGCGCAGGGCCCGCGCCTGCGGGAGGGCTTCGCGGAGTGGGTGAGCTGGCGACTCCTCGAAGGCCGCGAGGGTGGCGAGGGGGAGCGCGAGGTGATCGAGCGCCGCAGCGACGCCTATGGCCAGGGCTTCCGCATCTTCGCCGGCCTCGAGGCGCGCGATGGCACGGCGGCCGCGCTCTGGTACGCGCGGGCGGCGACCTCGAACGCGCCCGAGGGCCTGACCCCGCACCCGTAGGCGGCGACCGGCCGTCGCGCCCCTGCCGCGGCGACCGGCTCGCTCTCAGGCCACCGACGCGGGGACCTTCGCCAGCGCCTGCTCCAGGTCGGCCTGCAGGTCCTCGATGTCCTCGATGCCGACGGAGATCCGTACGAGGCCCGGCGTGATGCCGAGCTTCGCGCGCTCCTCGGGCGGGACCGACGCGTGCGTCATCTCCGCAGGCAGGGAGATCAGGCTCTCCACGCCGCCGAGGCTCTCCGCGAGCGCGAAGATCCGGACCGACTCCAGCACGCGGTGCGCGGTCTCGCGCGTGCCGAGGTCGAAGGTGACGAGGCCGCCGAAGCCGTTCATCTGCCGCTTCGCGAGCTCGTGCTGCGGGTGGGAGGGGAGTCCCGGATAGGACACGCGCTTCACCGCCGGGTGCGCGGCCAGCCGCTCCGCGAGCACCTGCGCGTTCCGCCCGTGCCGCTCCATGCGCACCGCGAGCGTCTTCGTGCCGCGCAGCGCGAGCCAGCAGTCGAAGGGGCCGGGGATGGCGCCGACCGCGAACTGCAGGAAGCCCACGCGCTCCGCGAGCTTCCCGTCCTTCACCACGACGATCCCGCCGACGATGTCGCTGTGGCCGTTGAGGAACTTCGTGGCGGAGTGCACGACGAGGTCCGCGCCCAGCGCGAGCGGCCGCTGGAAGTACGGCGACATGAACGTGTTGTCCACGGCGAGCAGGATGCCGCGCTCCCGGCAGATCGCCGCGATGGCGGCGAGGTCGCTCACGAGGAGATTCGGGTTCGTGGGCGTCTCCACGAACGCCAGCCTCGTCTCCGGCCGCAGCGCGGCGCGGAAGGCGGCCAGGTCGTGGGTGGGCACGCGATCGAACGTGATGCCGTGCCGCGTGCGCACGCGCGCGAGCAGGCGGTACGTGCCGCCGTACACGTCGGCCGTCATCACGGCGTGCTGCCCGGCGTCCAGGAGCGAGAACACGGTGTCGATGGCGGCCATGCCGGAGCCGAACGCGAACCCGTGCGTGCCGCCCTCCAGCGCGGCCACGTTCGCCTCCCACGCGGCGCGGGTGGGGTTGTCGCCGCGCGCGTACTCGAAGCCCTTGTGCACGCCCACGCCCTGCTGCACGTAGGTGGACGTCTGGTAGATCGGCGTGATGATGGCGCCGGTGGACGGATCCGGGGACTGCCCGGCGTGGACCGCGTCGGTCGAGAAGCCCATGAGGATCCTCCTACGCGTGGATGAACTTCAGGAAGTCGAACCGGGTGAGCAGGCCCGCGATGCCGCGCTCGTCCAGCACGAGGACGGCCGCGCGCTTCCGCGCGAGCGGGCCGAGGGCCTCGGACATCGGGGCGTCGCGGCGCACGGTGGGGAAGGGCTCCTCCATCAGGTCGCGCACGCTGCGGTCCAGGAGCGACGCGTCCGCGAGCACCCGCGACATCGTGGCGGCGTCCTCCAGGGAGCCCACCACGCGGCCGTCCTCCAGCACCGGCACCTGGGAGACGTCGGCGTCGCGCATGCGCAGCAGCGCGGCGCGCACGGTGTCCGCCGGCGTGACGGAGACCAGCTGCGGCGGGCCCGGCGGCTTGCGGTCCAGCACGTCGGCCACCGTCATCTCGCCGGGCTCCAGGAGGCCGCGCTCCATCATCCACTCGTCCCCGTGGAACGTGGACAAGTACCGGTTCCCGTGGTCCGGCAGGAGCACGATGATCCGCTTGCCGCGTCCCTCGCGGGACGCGATCCGCATGGCGCCGGCCACCGCCGAGCCGCACGAGCCGCCGACGAACAGACCCTCCTCGCGGCTCAGCCGCCGCGCCATCACGAAGGACTCCCGGTCGCCCACGGTCACCATCTCGTCGATCACGCCCATGTCCGTGGTGGACGGGATGAAGTCCTCGCCGATGCCCTCGATGAGGTACGTGTGCGCCTCGCTCATCTGTCCGGTGAGGAAGAAGTGGTGCAGGATGGACCCCTCGATGTCCACGCCGACCACCTTCACGTTCGGGTCCTTCTCCTTCAGGAAGCGACCGATCCCGGTGATCGTCCCGCCGGTACCCATGCCCGCCACGAAGCAGTCCACGCGCCCGTCGCACTGCTCCCAGATCTCGGGGCCGGTCCACTCGTAGTGCGTCTGCGGGTTCACGGGGTTGTGGTACTGGTTCGCGAGGATGGCGCCCGGCGTCTCCTCGGAGAGCCGCTTCGAGACGGAGTAGTAGCTGCGCGGGTCCGCCGGATCCACCGCGGTGGGGCAGGTGACCACCTGCGCGTTCAGCGCCTTCAGGTAGCGGATCTTCTCCTGCGACACCTTGTCCGGCATCACGAAGATCGCGCGGTAGCCCTTCTGGATGCACGCGAGCGCCAGGCCGGCGCCGGTGTTGCCGCTGGTGGCCTCCACGACGCAGCCGCCCGGCTTGAGCACGCCGCGTCGCTCCGCGTCCTCGATCATCCGGATGCCGATGCGGTCCTTGACGCTGCCGCCCGGGTTGTAGGCCTCCACCTTGACGACGACCTCGGCGTCCCCCGGCTTCGGGATCCGGTTGAGGCGCACGAGCGGCGTGTTTCCGACGACTTCCAGGACGTTCGCATGGATCATGGGAGGGCCTCGAATCGGGATTCCGGACGGGAGCGGACCAGTGGACCGGACAGGGTAGGGAGGCGGCGCGACCGCCGTCAAGCCCGGCGGTCCGGCCGCGGTTTCGGCTTCCCAGTGCGGGGCCGGGCGGGGTACGTTCCGCCGTTCGGAGGGGTTCCCACGTGCATCGAAGGCTCTTCATTCCCGGACCGACCGAGGTCCTGCCCGACGTCCGCGAGGCCCTGGCCACGCCCCCGGTGGGGCACCGGTCGGAGGAGGCCACGCAGCTCGGCGATCGCGTCATCCGCGCGCTGCAGTCGCTCCTGCACACGGGGTCGCCCGTCTTCCTGAGCACGTCCTCGTCCACGGGGTTCATGGAGGGGGTGGCGCGGAACGGGTCGAAGCGGCGGTTCCTCTGCGCCACGTGCGGCGCCTTCGGGGACCGCTGGCTGGACATCTGCCGGCTGAACGGGAAGGACGCCGACCCGCTGGAGACGGAGTGGGGCAAGGCGCTCCGTGCGGAGACCCTGCGGGCCGCCCTGGCCACCGGCAAGTACGACGCGGTTCTCCTGACCCACAACGAGACCTCCACCGGCATCCTCAATCCCCTGCCGGAGTTGGCGGCCGTCGTGAAGGAATTCCCCGAAGTGTTCCTCTTCGTGGATGCGGTCAGCTCGCTGGCCGCGGTGGACCTGGACTTCGACGCGCTCGGACTGGACGGCCTGCTCGCGGGCGTGCAGAAGGCGCTGGCGGTGTCCCCCGGGTTCGCGGTGATGGCGGTCTCGCCGCGGGCGATCGAGCGGGCGAAGACCATCGAGAATCGTGGGTTTTACTTCGATTTTGTGCGACACTACGACTCGTTTCAGAAGCGGCAGGGGATCACCACCCCGTCCACCCCGCACCTGTTCGCGCTCGACCGGCAGCTCGGCCGGATCCTCGACGAGACGATGCCCGTCCGCGAGGCCCGCCACCGGACGATGGCGGAGCGCACGCGCGCGTGGGCCCGGGAGCGGTTCGAGGTGTTCCCGGAGTCGGGCTACGAGTCGATCACGCTGACCGCCATCCGGAACACGCGGAACATCGACGTGGCCGGGCTGAACCGGGAGCTGGCGAAGCGCGGGGTCGTGATCGGGAACGGGTACGGCCGGCTCAAGAACGTCACGTTCCGGATCGCCCACATGGGGGAGATCCGGCTGGAAGAGATCGAGGAACTCCTCGGCTGGATCGACGAAATCCTGGGGTTGTCCTGATGAAGCGAATCGTGGTGCTGGATCCGATTTCCGACGAGGCATGCCGCCGGCTCGAGCAGGAGACCGGCTGGACGGTGGAGAAGCGTCTGGGGCTGACCCCCGAGGAGCTCCCCGGCAAGGTGGACGATGCGGACGTGCTCATCGTCCGCAGCGGGACGCGCCTGACGGCGCAGGTGATCGAGGCCGCGCGGCGGCTGAAGGTCATCGGCCGCGCGGGCATCGGCGTGGACAACATCGACGTGGAGGCGGCGTCCGAGCGCGGCATCCGCGTCGTGAACACGCCGGGCGCCACCACCACCGCGGTGGCCGAGCTCACGCTCGCGGCGCTGCTGTCGCTCGCCCGCGCGGTGCCGCAGGCGGACGCGTCGATGCGCCGCGGCGAGTGGCGCCGCGCGGACTTCCAGGGCTTCGAGCTGAAGGGCAAGCTGCTCGGGCTCGTCGGGTTCGGGCGGATCGGACGCGAGGTGGCCCGGCTGGCGCAGGCCTTCGGGATGCGCGTGGCGGCCACGGACCCGTTCCTCGCCGAGGCCAACGTGGCCGGCGTGCCGATGGGCACGCTGGATGACGTGCTGTCCCGCGCGGACTTCGTGTCGCTGCACGTGCCGCTGGACGAGGACACGGCCGGGCTGATGTCGCGGGAGCGGCTCGCGCGGATGAAGCGCGGGTCGTACCTGCTGAACCTCAGCCGCGGCGGGCTGGTGGACGAGGCCGCGCTCGCGGACCTGCTGGAGTCCGGGCACCTGGCCGGCTGCGCCCTGGACTGCTACGCGGAGGAGCCGCCGGGCGGCTCCCTGGAGCGCCTGCTGGCGCACCCCCACACGGTGCTGCTGCCGCACGTCGGCGCGTCCACCCGCGAGGGCCAGATCCGCGTGGGCATGGAGCTGGTGGACAACGTGGCGAAGGCCGTGAAGAAGTTCCTCAGCGACCGCGCGGCGCGGCAGGCCGCGGAGCGCGAGGCCGCCGAGGCCGCGGGGGCGGCGTCCGCGGGAACGGACGAGCCCGGCGCGTAGGCGCCGCCGCAACGGGGAGGGGGACGGCATGCCGGTGAAGAACGACCGCTGGATCACGCGCATGGCCCGCGAGGAGGGGATGATCGACCCCTTCGAGGAGCGCCAGGTCCGTGCCGGCGTCATCTCCTACGGCGTGTCGTCCTACGGCTACGACATCCGCGTGGCCGACGAGTTCAAGATCTTCACGAACGTGAACACCGCGGTCGTCGACCCGAAGAGCTTCGATCCGCGCTCCCTCGTGGACGTGACCGCGGAGGTGTGCATCATCCCGCCGAACAGCTTCGCGCTCGCGCGGACGGTGGAGTACCTGCGAATCCCCAGGAGCATCATCACGGTCTGCGTGGGGAAGAGCACGTACGCGCGCTGCGGGATCATCGTGAACGTGACCCCCTTCGAGCCGGAGTGGGAGGGCTTCGCCACCCTCGAGATCTCCAACACCACGCCC
The DNA here is from genome assembly GCA_964571855.1 of uncultured Gemmatimonadota bacterium. Taxonomy (GTDB): domain Bacteria; phylum ARS69; class ARS69; order ARS69; family ARS69; genus CAYYFX01. Next base: position 428,837 of record CAZNDO010000002.1, on the reverse strand, counting down.
TTGCCGGCGAAGGTGTACGCGAACGAGGGGATCGCACAGGTGCTCTTCCTGGAGGCGGACGAGGAGTGCGAGATCTCGTACGCGGACAAGAAGGGCAAGTACCAGGCGCAGACCGGGGTGGTCCTGCCCCGCGTCTGACGCCCGCACCGAACCGCGCGCATCCGGCCGCGCCCGGGGGAGCCCATGAAATCGGTAGTCCTCGTGAAGCAGGTCCAGGAGGCCCCGTCCGTGCAGGGAGAGCCCGGGGGGGCCGGGACCGTCGTGGCGGATTCGCAGAACGTCACGAACCCGTACGACCTGTTCGCGGTGGAGGAGGCGCTCCGCACCAGGGAGAAGCACGGCGGCGACGTGACCGTCGTCACGCTGGGCGGCGAGACCGCGGTGGAGTCCCTGCGCGAGGCGCTCGCGATGGGCGCGGGGCAGGTCGTGCACGTCACGGACCCCGCGTTCGCGGAACTGGACGCGGCGGGCGCGGCGGCCGTGCTGGCGGCCGCCGTGAAGAAGCTCGGCGAGACGGACCTCGTCTTCGTGGGGAAGCAGACCATCGACACGAACACCGCGGTCACCGGCCCCATGGTGGCGCGGCATCTCGGCGCCACGCTGCTCACCGAGGTGTTCAAGGTGGTGGAGATCGACCAGGCGGCGCGCACGATCACGGTGGACCGACTGCTCGAGGGCGGCTTGCAGACCGTGAAGGCGAAGCTGCCGGCCGTGCTCGCGGTCACGAAGGACCTGAACGAGCCGCGGTATCCGTCGCTGCTCGGCATCCGCAAGGCGTCGAAGGCGCCGGTCACCGTGTGGGGCGCCGCGGACCTCGGCGGCGCGCCGGCGCCGGCCACCCGCGTGGCGCAGCGTCGCGTCCCCGCGGCGCGGTCCGCGGGGGAGATCTTCCGGGGCGAGCCCGCGGAGCTGGTGGACCGGCTCGTGGCGAAGCTGACCGAGAGCAAGTTCATCTAGGGAGGGAGCGATGGCCACGAAGGACCTCTGGGTCGTCGTCGAGCACGAGAACGGCGAGGAGCGTCCCGTCGCGCGGGAGCTGCTGAAGCGCGCGCGGGAGATCGCGAACGAGGCGGGCGGCCGCGTGGTGGCCGTGATCCCGGGCGACGCGCCGGAGAAGGTGGCGGCGCGCCTCGGCGGGCTGGGCGCCGACGAGGCGCTGTGTCTCGCGTCCCCGGAGCTGGCCGCGTACCGCACGCGTCCGTGGGTGGAGGCCGTCGCCGTGGCGGCGAGGGAGCGCGGGCCGGGGGGCATCCTGGTCGGCGCCACGACGGAGGGGAAGGAGTTCGGCGCCTCCCTCGCCGCGGCGCTGGGCGCCGGGATCGCGGCGGACTGCATCGAGGTGTCGTGGAGCGGCGGGAAGCTCGCGGCGTCGCGACCGGTGTACGGCGGGCGGCTCCTGGAGGCCGTGGAGTTCGCGGCCGACGGGCCGAACGTGTGCTCCGTGCGACCGCGCGCGTACGCGGATCCGGGGCCCGGGTCCGGCCCCGCGCCGGCGGCCGTGCGCGTGGACGCGTCCATCCCCGCGGACGCGCTGGACACCGAGATCCTGGGCTTCCGGCGCGAGGAGGGCGAGTCCGTGAACCTCGCCGACGCGGACGTCATCGTCGCCGGCGGTCGCGGCATCCAGGATCCGAGGAACTTCGCGATGATCAAGGAGCTCGCGGACGCGCTCGGCGGCGCCGTCGGCGCGTCGCGCGCCGTGGTGGACGCGGGCTGGATCCCGTACCCGCACCAGGTGGGCCAGACCGGGAAGACCGTGCGCCCGAAGCTGTACGTGGCGGTGGGCATCTCCGGCGCCATCCAGCACCTCGCGGGCATGAAGACCTCGGAGACCATCGTGGCCATCAACAAGGACCCGGCCGCGCCGATCTTCAAGGTGGCGAGCTGGGGCCTCGTGGGGGATGCGCTCGAGGTCGTCCCGCTGTTGACGAAGCGGATCCGCGAGCGCAAGGGGGCGGCATCCGCCGCGTGAGTCGCGGATCGCGGAACGCGCGGCGCGCCGCCCCGGGCCGGGTGGCGGCGCCCCCGACGGAGGCGTGCCGGTGACGGCGTTGCTCGCGCTGGACCGGCGCCTCTTCGATCTCGTCAACGGCGTGTGGACGCACCCCGTCCTGGACGCGGTCATGGTGGCGGTCACGGATTTCGACCCGTGGCGCGTGCCGCTCATCCTGCTCCTGCTCGTGGTGCTGGCGAAGGGGCGCACGGAGACGCGGCTGGCCGTCCTCTTCGCCATCCTCGCCGTGGCCTGCGCGGACCAGATCGTGGCGAGCGCGCTGAAGCAGCTCTTCCCCCGCGAGCGCCCGTTCCACGTCGTGGAGGACGTGCGCAAGCTCGTCGGCGCGCACGGATTGTCGTTCCCGTCGGCCCACGCCGCGAACTCGTTCGCCGCCGGCACGTTCCTCGCGCTCCGGTTCCGCCGGTTCCGCCCGATCCTGGCGCTGTCCGCGCTCATCGCGTACTCGCGGGTCTACGTGGGCGTGCACTGGCCGACCGACGCGGCGGCCGGCGCGGCGCTCGGCGCCGCCATCGGGGCGGGCTTCTTCGCGCTGGATCGTGCGGCCCGCCTCCGGGTCGCCCGTCGCCGGGACGCGGCGGGGGAGGCCGGCGCGGGGTAGCACGGCGCCAACGATCCGCGGCCGGCACGCGTCGAACGGGGACACCCCTTCCCGCGAGGTTCACCATGCGCGTTCCCTGGTCCTTCGCCGCTCTCCTGCTGGCCGCCGCGCCGGCCGCCCCGGACGATCGCGTGAGCGGCTACGGCGCCCTGGCGCTGCGGGGGGACCTCCGGCCGGCCGTCGCGCTCCTGGCGGGGGCGGACTCCACCTGGTCGCCGGCGGAACGGACGCTGGCGGCGCGCTTCGAGGCGCGGTTCGTGTGCGGCGCGGAGGACCCCGCGCCCGCGGGCGCGACGCCGTTCGTGGCCGAGGTCCTCGGCGCGTACCACCGGTACTGGCGGGAGGCCATGCTCGGGACGCCGGCGGATTCCGCGGAGGCGCGCCTGCTCGCGTCCGTGCGCGCGCTGCGACCGCCGCCGGGCGCGGAGGCGTGCGGCGCCGGAGCCGATCCGCTGGACTGGCTCCGCGCCGCGCTGGAGCACGAAGGTCTCCACGCGCTCACGGGGCGCACCTGGCCGCTCCTCGACCTGATGATCTGGGCGCGGGAGGACACCACGCGCCATGCGGTCGACCTCACGGACGCGACGGTGCGGGTGGAGGTGGTCTTCGTGCGGGACTTCCTGGCTTCCGGTTGGACGGAGTGGGCCACGTTCGGGCGCTCGTCGACCGGGGGCTGGGCCACGCGCGAGCGGCTCTTCTGCCTCGCGGATTCGTACGACCTCGAGTCGGAGTCGTTCCGCGTGGGGTACCTGGCGCACGAGGGGCGCCACTTCGCGGACTACGCGAAGTTCCCCGCGCTCCTCCAGCCGGACCTGGAGTACCGGGCGAAGCTCACCGAGGTTGCCCTGGCGGACTCCACGCTGCGCGGGACCCTCGCCCACTTCACGGGCGCGGCGGCGTTCGACCGCGCGGCGCCGCACTCGTGGGCGGCGGCGTGCCTGGTGCGGGATCTCGGGGAGCGCCTCGGGCCCGGCGCGCCGTGGTCCGAGGTCCCGGCCGAGGCCGTGCGCTCGGCCGCCCGCGCGGCGCTGGAGGCGCACACCGCCCGGCTCGTCGCCGCGGGCGCGGACACGTGCCGCGCCGTGGTGGGCCCGCCGCCCGCATCGTAGCCGGCGCCCCCGGCGGGCGGCCGCCCGGGATCGCCGTCCACTGGCCCACTACCGCCGTCCGGCCGGGGATCCCGGCATCCGCGTCTTGCGCTAAGCTCGCGCCCGGTCCCTCCGGAGGTTCGCGATGGGCGAGTGGTGGAGTCACGTGCGGCGCGGCCCGGCCGGCCCGGCGCTCCTGGCGAGCGCGATCGTCGTGGGCATCGCCGTGCGCTTCGCGCCGGAGCGCGCGCCGTCCTTGCCGCAGGTATACCGCACGACGGGCGCCGTGCTGCCCGACCAGGATGTCGCGAACGTGGCCATCGGCACCGGGGAGACGTGCAGCGCGCATCACCTGCGGATCCGCACCGCGGTGCGCGCCCACCTGCACCGGAGGCATGACGAGACGGTGGTGGTGCTGGCGGGGCACGGGCGGCTGCGGCTGGACGCGGACACCGTGGACGTGGAGCCCGGGACCGTGATCCGCATCCCGCGGGGCACCGTGCACGCGCTGCAGGTGACCGGGCCCCCGGTCGAGGCCGTCAGCGTGTTCGCCCCCTCCTTCGACGGCGTGGATCGCGTGTGGGTCGATGAGTGAGCCGGCCGCCGATCCCGGGCGATGGGACCGGCTGACGCGCCGCGTCGAGGATCTCGAGACCCTGCTGCGGGCGGGGGAGCTGCTCGACGCGTCGCTCGACCGCGAGCGCGCGCTGCACCTCGCGCTGGATCTCGCGCTCCGGGTGGTCCGCGCGGATGCGGCGTTCCTCGTGGCCCGCGACGACGTGGACCGCGGCGCGCACGCGCTGGTCCGCGGCGACGCGACGCCGCGCGCGCTGGACGTCCTCGCGTCGCGGCTGGCCCAGGAGGTCCTGTCCACCGGCCACGGCGGCATCCGCCGCGACGCGGACACGCCCGGCGCGCGCGCCGCGGCGGAGGTGATGGGCGCGGTGCCCGCCGTGCGCGTTGCGGCGCCCCTCACGCGCGGGGACCGGATGCTGGGCGCGCTCGAGGTGGCGTACCGCGACGATCCCGGGCCGCGGCTGGACGAGGAGGAGGCCGCGTTGCAGTCCGTGGCCGACCACCTGGCGATCGCGCTGGACGTGGGCCGGCTGCTGCGCGCGCAGACGCGGCGCGCGCGCGAGCTCGGGCTCCTCGTGGAGATCAGCCGCAAGATCTCGTCGCACCTGGAGCTGGACGAGGTGCTGGAGTCCATCGTGGGCGCCATCGGCGAGCTGATCCCCGCGGACGCGATCGGCATCTTCCTCGTGGGCGAGGACGGCACGCTGAGCGAGGAGACCGTGCGCGGCTACGACGAGCACCGGATCGACGGGGCGCGCCTCGCCGTGGACCGCGGCATCCTGGGTTGGGTGGCGCGCACGGGGCAGCCCATCATCGTGCCGGACGTGCGCGAGGACGGCCGCTACGTGGCCGCGCGCGACGGGACGCGCTCCGAGATGGCGGCGCCGCTCTCGTACGAGGGGCGCGTGATCGGCGTGGTGAACCTCGAGAGCGATCGCGAGAACGCGTACGGCGGCCGCGACCTTCGCCGCCTCACGAGCTTCGCGGACCAGGCGGCCATCTCCATCATGAACGCCCGGCTGCACGCCGAGGCGCTGGAGAAGCGGCGCCTGGACGACCAGCTCCTCGTGGCGCGCGACATCCAGGCCGCGCTGCTGCCGCGGCGCGCGCCGCGGATCGGCGGGCACGTGCTGGAGGGGCGCAACGAGCCGTCGTCCGCGGTGGGGGGCGACTACTTCGACTTCCTGCCGATGCCCGGGGACCGCTGGGCGATCGTTGTGGCGGACGTGTCGGGCAACGGGATCCCGGCCAGCCTGATCATGGCGAGCTTCCGGGCGGAGCTCCGTGCGGAGCTGCGCCGCGCGGACGACCCGCCGGTCGTGCTGGAGCGAGTGAACCGCGTCCTGTGCGCGGAGCTGGAGCCGGACTACTTCGTCACGGCGTTCCTGGGCATCTACACGCCCGCGGACGGGACGCTCGTGTACGCGAGCGGAGGGCACGAGCCGGCGCTGCTGCTGCGCCGCGCGGGCGGCGTGGAGCCGCTGACGGCGGGAGGCCTCCTCCTCGGCGTGTTCCCGGAGGCCGCGTACCGCGGGGCGAGCGCGCGGCTCGAGCCGGGCGACCGGCTCCTCCTGTACACGGACGGGCTCACGGACGCGGAGGGCGAGGGGCAGGAGCCCCTGGGCGCGGACGGCCTCGTGCGGCTCGTGCGGTCGCTGGACGCCGAGGGGGTCACGCCGCCGGAACTGCCGGACGCCCTGCTGGACCGCCTGCCCGACGAGGCCGCCCCGCCGACCGGGGAGGTGGACGACCGGACGCTCGTGGTGCTGGCGCGCCTGGACTGACCTGCCAGGGAACGCCCCGTCCTGCGCGGCGGGCGCGAGGATCGGCGAACGGCGAGCGGCGCGGCCGGGGGCCCCGTTGAGGAACGGGGGCGGCGCGGGCTAGAATCGAGGCATCCTCCCCCGGGTCGCCCGGAGTTCGACGTGCGCCTCTCCCGACCGGCAGTCCTCCTTCCGGTGCTGGCCGTCGTGGGGACGGTCGGGCCCGCGCCGGTCGACGCGTCCCCGGCGCGCACGCGCCCCCTTCCCGAATCCGCGACCGGCGTGGAGCCGTCCCTGGCCGCGGCGGCGGCCGCCCGCGGCGTGGCGCACGCGCTCGTGCGGACCGGTCCCGGCGCCCGGGCCGGCGAGGGTCCCGGCGGCGTCCGGCTGCTCCATCCGATCGGGCAGGGCTGGTGGATCGCGAGCGTCCCGGCGTCCGCGCTGCCGGCCGTCGGCCGCGGCGCCGGCATCGAGGCCGCCTGGGCCCTGCGTCCCGAGGATCGCACCGATCCATCGCTGGCCGGACGGCGGGCGCCGCCCGGCGCGGGCCCGGCGGAGGTTCGCGTGAAGGTGTTCGCCGACGTCCCCTTCGACGCGGCACGATCGGCGGCCGCCGCGGCGGGACTCGTGGTCACGCGGGCGTTGCCGCGCCTCGGGGTCCTGGACGGGCGGGCGGACGCGACCGCCGTGCAGCGCCTCGCCGCGCTCGACGCGGTGCGCTGGATCGAGCCGGCGCCGCCCGCCCCGTCGCTCGCGAACAACGGGATGCGCGTGGACGCGCACGTGAACGAGGTGCAGCTGCTCGGGCTCACCGGCGCCGGCGTCGTTGCCGGGATGTGGGACGGCGGCGCGCCGGATGCCTCGCATCCGGACCTTGCGGGGCGCGTCACGGCGGGCGAGTCGGGGATGTTCGTGCTGCCGCACTCCACGCACGTGGCGGGGATCCTCGCCGGCGACGGTACGAACAGCCTTTCGCACGGCGGCGGCGGATTGCAGTGGCGCGGCGTGGCCACGCAGGCGGCGATCGTCGCGTACGACGTGCCCGACGTGCTCGCGGAGATCGACTCGGCCATCGCGCTCCACGACATCGACGTGTCGAACCACTCGTGGACCGCCGCCGTGGACAGCACGAACTGCGCGTTGTACGGGGACTACGCGGCCGACGCGCCGGAGTTCGACGCGATCGTGCGCGGCGCCTACGGCAAGCCGCTGCCGGTGGTGTTCGCGGCCGGCAACGAGCGCGACGACGCGGACTGCGCGGCCTCCGCCCCCGGCGGCTACGGCACGCTGCCGCCTCCGGGCACGGCGAAGAACGTGCTGACGGTGGGCGCGAACCAGTCGGACGCGGGCGTCATCGCGTTCTTCTCGTCGTGGGGCCCCACGGACGACGGGCGCATGAAGCCCGACGTCACCGCGCCGGGGTGCCAGGCCTCCGGGGACTTCGGCATCACGTCGACGGCCGTCGGCGGCGGGTACTACACGACGTGCGGCACGAGCCAGGCCGCCCCCGCCGTGACGGGCGCCCTGGCGGTGCTGGTGGCGGACTGGCGCGCGTTCCACCCGGCCGATCCCCGTCCGGCCACCGGGAAGGCCCTGCTCGGCGGCTTCGCGCAGGACCGGGGCCCGGCGGGGCCGGACTACCGCTTCGGCCTCGGCGCGATCCACCTGGAGGCGACGGTGGCGGCCCTGCGGACCGCGACGACGATCGAGGACGCGGTGGACGACGGGGGCGCGGACGAGTGGACGTTCTTCGTCCCGGCCGGCACGGACACGCTTCGCGTCACGCTGGCGTGGGACGACCCGCCCGCGGCGGAGCTGGCCGTGACGACGCTCGTGAACGACCTCGACCTGGAGCTCGAATCGCCGGCGGCGGTGGTGCACCTCCCCTTCGTGCTGGACCCGGCGAACCCGTCGCTCGCCGCCGGCACCGGCGTGAACCACCGCGACAACCTGGAGCAGGTGCGCGTGCTGGCGCCGGCGTCGGGAACGTGGACGGCGCGCGTGCGCGGCGGGTCGGTTCCGATGGGACCCCAGGAGTATTCCCTCGCCGGCTTCGATGCGCGGCCGCCCGCGGACCCCGCGTCCTTCGCGGCGGCGTCGGCGGGGGACACCACGGTGACGCTCACGTGGATCCGGCCGGGCGATGTCGACCGCGCGGGCACGCTGGTCGTCCGCTCCGCGGCGCCGATCGCCTGGACGCCGCAGACGGGAACGACGTACGCGCCGGGGGCGGAGCCGGCGCCCGGGGTGTTCGTGGTGGCGGCGGACGACACCGACCGGTCGGCCACGCCGCTTGCGGACGCGCCGCTCGCGCCGGGCACGCTGTGGCACTACGCCGCCTTCGCGTACGACGAGGCGCCGAACTACTCGCCGGGCGTGGCGGACACGGCCTCCACCACGTCGATCACGGTGGCGGCTCCGGAGCCGGCCGCGCCGGCGGCGGCCATCCGCTTCGCCCGCGCCGGGGCCAATCCGGCGTCCGGCGCGTGCGTCTTCCGGCTGGAACTCCCCGCGCGGGCGGCGCTGGACGTGACCGTCCACGACGCGCGCGGACGGCGCGTGACCACGCTCGCGCGCGGGGAGCGCGATGCCGGATCGCACGTGCTGACCTGGGACGGACGCGATGCGGACGGCCGCCCGGCCGCGTCCGGCGTGTACTTCGTGCGCCTCACGACCGCGGGGCTCACCGCGGTGGAGAAGGTGGTGCGCGTCCGGTGACGCGCACGGTGCGCGCGCCTTGACGTGCCCGCGCCGCCCCCGCACGATGGGCGAACCGCTCCGGAGGTCGGGCATGGCGCGCGTCTCGGCGAAATCGCTCCGCTTCACCGAGTCCGTCATCCGCGAGATGACGCGGCTCGCGCGCGCCCACCACGCCGTGAACCTCGCGCAGGGCTTCCCGGACTTCGATCCGCCGGACGCCGTGAAGGAGGCCGCGTGCGAGGCCATCCGGCACGGCGTGAACCAGTACGCCATCACGTGGGGCGCGCCGGACCTTCGGGAGGCCATCGCGCGCAAGGCGGGGGAGTACAACGGCATCCGCGCGGACCCGGACCGCAACGTCACGGTGTGCTGCGGCTCCACGGAGGCCATGCTGTCCACGATGCTCGCGCTCGTGGATCCCGGGGACGAGGTGGTCGTCTTCGAGCCGTTCTACGAGAACTACGGACCGGACGCCATCCTGTGCGGGGCGGTGCCGCGCTACGTGCCCCTGCGGGAGCCGGACTGGAGCTTCGACGAGGCGGAGCTGGCCGCGGCGTTCGGGCCGCGCACGAAGGCCGTCATCCTGAACACCCCGAACAATCCCACCGGCAAGGTCTTCTCGCGCGCGGAGCTGGAGGTCGTGGCGCGGCTGTGCCAGCGGCACGGCGCGGTGTGCGTGTCGGACGAGATCTACGAGCACATCCTGTACGACGGCGCGCGGCACGTGTCGCCGGGATCGCTGCCGGGGATGGAGGAACTGTCCGTGACCATCAGCGCGCTGTCGAAGACCTACAGCGTCACGGGCTGGCGCGTGGGATGGGCCGTGGCGTGCGAGGAGCTCACCTCCGCCATCCGCAAGGTGCACGACTTCGTGACCGTGGGCGCGCCGGCGCCGCTGCAGCGCGCGGGCGCGGCGGCGCTCGCGATGCCGGCGTCGTACTACGCGGAGATGGCGGCGGGCTACGCGGAGCGCCGGGACTTCCTGCTGGACGTGCTGGAGCGGGCGGGGCTGCGTCCGTCGCGCCCGTCGGGCGCGTACTACGTGATCACCGACGTCACGGATCTGGGCTTCGCGGACGATGTGGAGGCGGCGCGCCACCTGGTCACGGAGATCGGCGTGGCCACCGTGCCGCTGTCCAGCTTCCTCGTGCGCCCGGATCCGGGACGGCAGCGCATCCGCTTCAACTTCTGCAAGCGGATGGAGACGCTGCGCGCGGCGGCGGAGCGGCTGGCGGCGCTTCCGGCGGCGCGGGCGCGGCGGGCGGCGCGCTGAGCCGGCCGGGCGCCGCGGGCGGCGCGCGGGGCGTCGTGCGCGGCGCGCTTCCGGGGATCGCGGCGGCGCTCGTGGCCGCGGCCGCGGCGTCGCCGTCGCTGACCGCGCCCTTCGTCTACGACGACCGCCCCTACGTCGTGGAGAACGCGGACCTGCGCGGCGGCCTCGAGCGCGTGCCGGCGCTCTTCGCCGCCTCCTTCCCGTCCACCGCGCCGCAGCGCGGGCTGTACCGGCCGGTCACGGCGGTGTCGCTGCGTCTGGACCGGCTCGGCGGCGGGGTGCCCGCGCCGTGGCGGCACCATCTCACGAACGTGGCGCTGGCCGCGCTGCTGGCCTTCGCGGTCCACGCGCTCCTGCGCCGGTTCCTGGAACCGTCGCCGGCGGCGGCGGGCGCGCTGCTGTTTGCCGCGCATCCGGTCCACGTGGAGGCGGTGGCGTGGGTCTCGGGGCGGGCGGAGCTCCTGGCCGCGCTCCTGGGCGTGCTCGCGGCGGGACTGCTCGTCGACGCGGCGCGCGCAAGCGACCGCGGGCGCGCGGCCGCCGGCGGCGCCCTGCTGCTGGCGGGGATCCTGGCGAAGGAGGGCGCGGCGGCTCTGGCCGTGCTGCTGCCGGCGTGGGCGCTCCGGGCGCGCCCGCGCGCTCCGGCGTTGGCCGTCGTGCCCGCGCTGGCGGCGGCGGCGGTGGCGATGGCGGCCCGCCTCGCGGTGCTGGGCGCGGCCGGGCCGGCGCCCGGCGAGACGGTGGGCGCGGCGCGGCTCGCGGACCGGTGGCCGCTGGTACTGGCGGCGGCCGGCGAGCATCTCCGGCTCCTCGTCTGGCCGCATCCGCTGTCCCTGGAGAGGATGCCTCAGCCGCCCGCGTCCTGGAGCGATCCCGCCGTGGCCGCGGGCGCGGCGACTCTCGCCACGGCGGTCGGTCTCGCGGCGTGGGCGGCCCGCCGCGGGGCGCCGGCGCTCTTCGCCGCCTGGCCGTTCGTGACGCTGCTTCCCGTGGCGCACCTCGTGCCCATCGGCGAGACCGTGGCCGAACGCTTCCTCCTGCTGCCGTCCGTGGGCGCCTGCGCGCTCCTCGGCGCCGCCCTGGCGGGCCCGGGTCGGGCGCGCCGCGCCCTCGTGGCGCTCCTGGTGACGGCCGGCGTCGGGGCCTCGGTTGCGCGGGCGACGGTGTGGCGGGACGAGGTGCGGCTGTGGGAAGACGCGGTCCGGCGGACCCCCGGATCCGCCCTCGCGCGGGCCGCCCTCGGCGACGCGCTCGCCGCCGCCGGACACCCGGAGGCGGCAGGGAAGGCCTGGCAGGCGGCGCTCGCGCGCGACCCGGCCCTCGCCGCGGCGCGCCTCGCGTGGGCGGGGGAGCTGGCCCGGACGGGACGGGTGGCGGAGGCGCTGGCGGAGACGGCGGAGGCGGTCCGTCCCCGGCCGGATCACCCCGTGGCCTGGAACCACTTCGGGGCCCGGCTCATGGCCGCCGGACGAGCGGACGAGGGCGAGGCGGCGTTCCGCCGCGCGGTCGAGCTGTCGCCGCGCTACGGATCGGCGCTCCGGAACCTCGCGGCGGCGGTGCTGGAACGCGGCCGCGCCGACGAGGGAGCGGAACTCCTCCGCCGGGCGCGCGCGGCGGATCCGGGCCTGCCGGGGCTCGCGGAGCTCGAGGCCCGGGCGGCCGCCTTGCGCGGGAGCGCGGGGTCCCGATAATGGGGGCAGGCGCGAATGGAGGGCACGGGATGCGGCGTTTCCTGGATCGGCTGGGCGAGCACCTGCGCGCCGGGCGGCCCGTGGCGGTGGCGACCGTGGTCTGGGCCCGCGGCTCCACGCCGCGCAAGGCCGGCGCCCGGATGATCGTGCAGGCCGACGGCGGCATCGACTTCACGATCGGCGGGGGGCCCTTCGAGGCGCTCGTGATCGAGGACGCGAAGGAGGCGTTGCGCACCGGGGTGGGCGGGCTCAAGGCGTACCGGTTTCTTCCGGTCGGAGAGAACGCCACGGGAATGACTTGCGGCGGGGAGGTGGAAGTGTTCCTTGAAGTGCATCGCCGGCCTCCGCGGGTCGTCGTGTTCGGCGGCGGACATGTGGCGCTGCCGCTCGCCCGGCTGGCCAAGGACACCGGCTTCCGTGTGGCCGTCATCGATGACCGCGCGGAGTTCGCGTCCCCGGAGCGCTTCCCGTTCGCGGACGAGGTGGTCCATGCGCAGAGCGGCTACGTCCGTACGGACGTGCCCCTGGACGAGGACGACCGCGTCGTGATCGTCACCCGCTGCCACGAGACGGACGAGGCGTGCCTGCGCCGGGTCCTCGACGAGGACCGGCGCGTGGCGTACGTCGGCGTCGTGGCGTCGCGCCGCAAGGCGAAGGTGATGTTCGCGAAGCTCCTGCGCGAAGGCTACGCCAAGGAGCGGCTCGAGGGCGTGCGCGCCCCGATCGGGCTGGACCTCGGCGCGGAGACACCCGAGGAGATCGCCGTGGCCATCGTGGCCGAGATCCTGGCCCTGCGCGGCGGGCGCGACGCGCGGTCGCTGTCGGCGGAGTCCGTGGTCCCCGCGAACGTCACCGCCCAGCGGGCGGAGGCCACGAGCCGGCGCCGCCCCGCGGTGGACGTTCCCGGCGCGGAGCGCTGACCGCGCGGATCACTGGCCGGGCGGATCACTTCCCGGAGGCTTCCCCGATCGCGGCGTCGTCCGCGCCCGGCGCGTGATGCGGCGGGTCGGCGGGCTTCGCCACCACGTGCGGCATCGCGGCGTCGGCGTCTCCGTTGACCACGGCCGGGTACGCCAGGACCACGTGCGTGGAGAGGTAGTCGCAGTCCACGATGGTGATGTCCCGCGCGCGCTCCGACGGGATGATGTCCACGACGATGCGCCCTCCGGCAACGGACGGCATCACGGTGAGCTTCCCGTAGCGCAGGGGCGAGTCGTAGCAGTCCGGCCCCGCGGTCACCTGTGCGATCGTGCCCGGGTACGGCTGCACCATGGGCAGGCTCACCCACGGCAGGTCGGCGTCCGGGATGAAGCTCACGCAGGTCCCGCCGGACAGGGCGAGCCCGAACTCGCCGCCGCGGCTTCGATCGCCGTCCCCGAAGACCCAGAACTCCAGCGGTTCCGTCCCCGGGTGGGTGCCCGCGTGCGCGCCCGGATCGTCCTCGGACAGGCTGACGCGAATGGTGAACCGCTCGACGTTGTCCTGCCCGGCGGCGGGACCGGCGACGAGAACGGCGAGGGCGAAGGCGAGGGCGGACCGGTTCCGGAGCATCGGGAAGCGTACCTCGGGGAGGGGTGGGGATGCGCGACTCGCGCCGTCCCAGGATAGGCCAATCCCGCCGGAGGGGGAAGCGCGGGCATCCCCCGCCCGCCGGATTGCGACCTCCCGTGGCGGCACGCTATGCTGGTTGCCGAGGTGTCGATGCCCAGGCTGCCGCGCACGATCCCGCTCCTCCTCCTCCTCCTGGGGTTCGCCCCCCCGGCCGGCGCCGGGTTCTCCGAGGTCTCCTCGGCCTTTGGGTACTTCGGGGGGCAGCCCACCTGGGGAGCGCAGATCGCGGACATCGACGGCGACGGGGACCTCGAGATCTTCAACGCCCACCACTTCTACAGCGGGTTCGTGTTCTGGAACGACGGGACCGGACACATGTCCGTGTGGGCGCTGCCGCAGCTCCTCACGTCCACCGCGGATCGGCACGGGTACCTCTGGGCGGACCTGGACAACGACGCGGTGCTGGACGTGATGTGCGTGCACGGCAGCGACGGCGGCTGCGGCACCTGCTCCGACGACGGCCACGAGCTGTGGAAGGGCGACGGCGACGGCACGTTCACGCCGGTGCCGGACGCCGGCGGGATGTACGACCAGCTCGGGCGCGGGCGCGCGCTCTCCGCCGCGGATCTCGACGGCGACGGCGACCTGGACGTCTTCCACGGCAAGGCTCCGGCGCCGGCCAGCCCGAACTCCCTCTACCGCAACGACGGCGGCATGTCCTTCGCGGAGATCGCTCCCGCGTGGGGCATCGCGGAGGAGCTGGGCACGGTGGGCGGCCTCTTCGCGGACGTCGACGACGACGGCGACCCCGACCTGCTGGTCGGGGGCGACGAGTTCGAGCGTCCCACCGTGCTGTTCCGGAACGACGGGACGTCGTTCACCGACGTGACCGCGGTCGCGTTCGCCGCGACGCCGCCCGTCCTCGCCGGCGCCGACTTCGGCGACTTCGACGATGACGGCGACGTGGACCTCATCGGCGTGGAGGGGAGCGAGGCCGTCTTCGACACGTGGTCCGCCACCGCCACGCAGCTCCGGTTCTTCGCGAACTTCCGCTCGGGGGACGACGGCGTGGACGTCTTCGAGCTCGACGCCTCGGGCGGCAACGCCGTGGCGTCGTTCCGCTACCTCGGGGGCTTGTTCTCGGAGTACTTCTTCCTCGGTCCGGATGCGGTGCATCCCGTCGGCTCGTCGTTCGCACTGACCGACGCGTATGTCGGCGCCCCGTCGTTCACGCCGGGCGCGGACGTGGGGCTGTACTGCTGGCGGGAGAGCCCGGGCGGGCGCTGGCTGCTGCACGCGTCGGGCGTGCCGGGGTCGTACGGCAACTTCAACGGCACGGTCACCGCGGCCTCCGGCGGCGCGATCACGGATCCGTCGGCTTCGAACCTGGAGCCGCTTCCCGTGCCGTTCACCACGCCGCGGCTCTGGCGGAACGACGGCGGCGTGTTCGCCGACGTCACCGCGGAGGCCGGGCTGCCCGCACTGCTCAACCCCCGGCACGTCTCGTGGGTGGACTTCGACAACGACGGGGACCTCGACCTGCACGTCGTCGTGCGCGGCAGCGTCGCCGACGGGAACCCGCCGGACGCGCTGCTGCGCAACGACGGCGGGACGTTCACCGCGCTCGCCGGGCCCGAGTGGGCGCCCGGGCTCGCGACGTACCTCGCGGACGGTGCGGTGTGGGGGGACCTGGACCGGGACGGGGATCCGGATCTCGTGCTGCAGGAGGGCGCCGGGCCGATCGCGTTCACGGTCGCCTGTCCCGCCGTCCTGTACCGCAACGACGGGCCGGGAGGCGCGTGGCTGGGCATCGACGTGGTGGCGCCGCCCGGGCAGGGCACGGTGGTCGGCACAACGGTGGACGTGCACGCGGGCGGCGTGCGGCGGCACCGGCGGCTGTCCGCGAACTCCTGGCGGGGATTCCAGCCGCCCATCGAACTGCTCGTGGGGCTCGGCGGCGCGGCCGGCGTGGACAGCGTGGTCGTGCGGTGGCCGGAAGGGACGCGCGAGCTGTTCGGTCCCTTCCCGGCGAACACGCGGGTCGGCGTGACGCGCGGCGGGAGCCCGTCCGGCGCGCCGCCGGTGGCCGGCGTGGCCGCGGCGGCCGGCGTGCTCGTCCCGCAGCCCGCGCGGGGTCGCCAGACCCTGCGCCTGGTGCTCGCGGCGGATCGCTCCGTGCGGGTGCGCGTGTTCGACGTGACCGGGCGCGCGGTGCGCGATCTCGGCACGCAGCGGGGACGAGGCGCCAAGCCGTTCGAGGTGACGTGGGACGGTCGCGACGACGCCGGCGTCGCCGTCGCCGCGGGCATCTACTTCGTGATCGGCTCGGGGGATCTGACGTTCGCGCGGAAGTCCGTGCGCCTCCGCTGATCCGTGCGCTACTCCACGTAGCCCAGCGCCTTCAGCTTCTCCACGACGTCGGCCGGCAGCTCCGCCGGCGCGATGGCGCGCGCATCCTCCAGGTACAGGCGCGTGGCGTGCGCCGCCATCCACGCGGCGAGGGCGGCCTCCGCCTCGGTTGTCTCCGCGGGACCGGGCTCGGCCGGCCGCGTTTCGCCGGGGTCGGTGCCCAGGTCGAAGCGCGTGCGCGTCCCGTCCGCGCGCAGGATCAGCTTCGTGTCGGGCGTGCGCGCGGCGAAGTCCCGGTCCAGCTGCACCCAGGAGGGTCCTCGCGGCGGGGGCGCGGCGGGGTGGAATGCGCGTCCCTCCCAGACCGCGTGCGGCGGCGCGTCGCGGAGCGCCGCGATCGTGGGCGGCACGTCCACGTTCTCGAAGGGCGTCGCCTCGACGCCGCGGCGCAGTCCGAACGCGGGCGCGCGCACTCCGGCGAGGATGCGCACGGTGGCGTCGTACATCGTGGTGCCGTGGGAGAAGGGCGGGTCATGGTCGTCGAGGTTCTCGCCGTGATCGGACGTGAGCACCAGGATCCCGGCATCCAGGAGGCCGCCCTCCTCCAGCGCGCGCACGAGCCGGCGGATCTTGGCGTCCGCGAAGCGGACCTCCGCGGCGTACGCGGGCTCGGACGGGCGCCAGCCGAACCGGTTCCGCCGCGCGGGCCCGGGGCGGCCCGCGTCCGGGTCGGCGCCGAAGCGCGGACCGTACGGATGCGGCGGCGCGTACGGCGAGTGCACGTCCATGAGGTGGACGAACAGGAACGCGGGCGCGCGGGACTCGCGCAACCAGCGCAGCGCGGTCTCGAAGCTGGGGTCGTAGCCGGGCTGCAGCCGCACGCGGGCCCGGTCCGCGATCTGCACGAGCGCGAGGCTGCGCGCGAGCGCGGCGGGACTTCGCGCCTCGAGACGCTCCACCATGCCGGACTCGACATACGCGTCGAACCCCTGGTCGAAGCGGAAGCGGCGCCCGAGGAACGTGTTCGTCACGAAGCCGCCGGTGCGGTAGCCCTCGGCGCGCAGGATCTCCGCGAGCGTGACCACGCTGGTGTCCATCACGGAGAAGTTCGCGAACACCCCGCTGGAGACGGGGTAGCGCGACGTGAGCAGCGCGGCGTGGCCGCCGGCGGAGCCGGGGGAGACGGTGATGGCCTCCGCGAACTGGAGGCCCTCGCGGAGGAGCCGGTCGATGGCGGGGGACGTGCCGCGCGGGTCGCCGCCCGCGGAGAGCCGGTCCGGGCGCAGCGTGTCGATGGAGACGAGGACGATGGGCGGGAGCGCGGGGTCCGGGGTCCCGCCCGGTCCGCGCAGGCCGGGGATCGCAACGGCGGCGAGGAGCGCCGCCAGCACGAGGGCCGCGGCCGCCGGGGCGGGAGGGCGCGCGGCGCTCGCCCCGCGGAGCGCACGGCGGAGCCCGCGCTCGAGGGCGAACGCCAGGAGGGCGGCCACCACCAGCGCCGCGGCGTCGGCCGCGAGGCTCTTGGGGCTGAGGAAGTGCGTTCCCCGCAGGACGACACGATTCGCAAGCAGCGCGAGGGCCGCGGCGAGGAGCGGGAACGCCGCGAGCGCGGCCACGGCCGCCAGCGCGGAGGCCACGTCCGCGCGGGCCCGGGGCCGGCCCAGGAGCAGCAACGCCCCGAGGGTCCCGAGGACCGTGCCGAGGAGGCCCATCGCGCCGACCGCGAAGGGGAGCCGGCCCGCGAGGTGCAGGGCGGAGAGCCCGTCCGCGAGCCCGGCGGCGGCGCCCACCGTCGCGCCCGCGAGCGCCCCGACGCGCAGGAACGCGGCCCCGCCCAGCGCCGTCCCGGGTCGCTTTACATCCGGCCCCATCGTGTCCAGAATCCCCCTTCGCCCTTCCCCGAGAGAGGCGCTTCCGTGTCGTTCCCCGCCCATTTGCCGCTCGCGCTGATCATCCTGGTCGCGGGCACTCCGGCTCCATCATCCCCGATTTCCCCGCCCGAGGCACCCCCGGAGGGGCTACCCGAGGCCAAGACCGTGGCCCGCAAGACCGAGCTGGACGAGACGACTCCGGCGGACGTGCGCGCGCTGATCGAACGCGGGCAGGACAGGCCGGCGCTCGAGCGGCTGCGCAAGCTGATCGCCCGGCGGCCGGATCCCGGCGACGCGGCGCCGCTGCGGCTCCTGGAGGCGCGGCTCCTCGAGCGGCTGGGCGAGGACTGGGATGCGGCGCAGGTCTACCGCGACCTGCTGGAGCGGCCGGAGGTGGACGCGGAGGCGCGGACCGAGCTGCACGCGCTGTACGTGCGGCGCGGCCAGTTCCGCGCCGCGGACCGGCTCACCGCCGAACCCGACACCGCCGGACCGGACGAGCGCCGGGCGCGGCTGCGCGCGTTCTCGTGGAGCACGCAGGCGCGCTTCCACGAGGCCGTGCTCGCGCTGGAGGGCGTGGACGGGGGCGCGGCCGCGGTGCTGCGCGGGAACGCGCTGCTCGCGCTCGGGCGCCGGGACGAGGCGCGGGACGCGTTCCTCGATGCCCTCGCGGAGCCGGCGCCGCGCGAGGTGCTGCAGGCGGCACACTACGGCCTCGGGCAGGTGGCGCGCCTGGCCGGCGCCCGGGCGGTCCGCGCCCTGGAGGACGAGAAGGCGGAGCGGCTCGGCCCGATGCCCGCCGCGGAGCTGGACGCGGGGCTGGCGCTGCGCGCCTTGGGCCGCACCGAGGAGGCGCGCGCGAAGCTGGCGCGCGTGGCGGAGGCGTGGCCCGTGCTGGCGCCGACGGCGCGGCTGTCGCTCGCGCGGCTGGACGAGGACGCGGGACACACGGAGGCGGCGCTGGAGGAGCTGGCCGCCGCCGTCACCGGGCAGTTCGGCGACGTGCTGCCGCTCACTCGCCTCGGCGAGCTGCTGGAGCGGCGCGGCAACGAGGAGGCGGCGGTGGAGTCGTACCGCTCGGCGCTCGCGATCGCGCCCGGGTTCGCGCCGGCGCGCGACCGGCTGTCGCGGCTGCTCATGGCGCAAGGGCGGTGGGACGAGGTGCCGGAGCCCGCGGGCGACGATCCGCTGGAGGTTGCGCACGAGCGCCTGCTGGACGGGGATCTCCCGTACCACGATCTGGTGGCGGAGCGGGATTCGGTGCCGCCGGACGATCCGCGCCGCGCCCTCCTCGCGCTGGTGCAGTTGCGCGCGGGATTCCCGGCGGCCGCGCTCGCGTGGACCGATGACGCCGCCGCGGGCGCGGGCGATGCGGCCGCTCTGCGCGCGGAGGCGCTGCGCGTGGTGAAGCGCACGGAGGAGGCGGCCGCGCTGTGGAGCGAGCAGCTCGCGCTCGGCGAGCGGATCGCGGCGCGGGAGGGGCTCCTGCGCGTCGCGGTGGAGAAGGGCGACAAGGCGGAGGCGGTGCGCCAGTGGGAGGAGCTCTCGCGGCGCCACCCCGCGGAGCCGCGGGCGCTCGCGCGGATCGCCGAGGTCTTCGACCGCGAGGGCTGGAAGGCGGAGGCGAAGGAAAGCTGGGAGCGCGCGCTCGGCGCGGGTTACCTCACGCCGGACGAGCGCCGGCGCGTGCGCGAGCGGCTCGCGGACGTGGAGGACGAGATCGAGGAGGAGCGGCAGACCCGCGACGAGTCCTGATGGGGCCGCGAACGCGGAGGGCCGCAACCTGTCGGCTGCGGCCCCCGGAAGATGGTGGAGCTGACGAGGATCGAACTCGTGACCTCATGACTGCCAGTCATGCGCTCTCCCAACTGAGCTACAGCCCCTCCTTCGGCGCGCCGACCGGGTTCGTGGCCGTCCGTCGGGGGGACGGCGCCCGGGATCGGCGCGAAGCCCGAGAAGACTAGCGGGGAGTCCCGGGGCGGTCAAGACGGATCGCGGCCGCGCCGCGCCGGTCCCGGCCGCGTCGCCCGGCCCGCCGGCCTCGTGTACACTGCGCGCCGTGCCGGTGTGGTGGAACTGGTAGACGCGGCGGACTCAAAATCCGCTGACCTTCACGGGTCGTGCCGGTTCGAGTCCGGCCACCGGCACCAACTCCCTCGCGTCTTCAGAACCAGCCGCGGCGGCGGAAGAACGCCAGCATACCGCCCGCCACGAGCGCCATGACGCCGAGCGCGAACGGGTAGCCGAACTCCCAGCGCAGCTCCGGCATGTTCCACGGCAGGCTCGTGTCGAAGTTCATGCCCCAGAGCCCGGCGATGAAGGACAGCGGGATGAACACCGTGGCCACGATCGTGAGCACCTTCGTGATCTCGCCGACGCGGTGGCTGGACAGGGACAGGTAGAGATCCAGGAGCCCGTTCGCGAGCTCGCGGTTCACCTCCAGCAGCTCCAGCAGCCGGATCGCGTGGTCCTGGCAATCGCGGAAGTACACGGCCAGCGACGGATCGATGAGCCGGCGCTCCTCGCGCAGGAGCGTGCCCAGCACGTCGCGCAGCGGCCAGATGGCCCGGCGCAGCGTCAGCAGGTCCCGGCGCAGCGCGTGCAGCTCCCGCGCCAGCTTCGGATCCGGGTTCTCCAGGAGCGCGTCCTCGATCGCCTCCAGGCGGTCGCCCATGCGCTCCAGCACGGGGAAGTACGCGTCCACTACCGTGTCGAGGATCGCGTAGAGGAGGTACGCCGGCGCGCCCTGGCGGAGCCGCGGACCGCCGGACCGGATGCGGGAGCGCACGGGGTCCAGGCAGTCGCCGTTCTCCTGCTTCTCCTGGAACGTGGCCACGAACGACTCGCCCAGGAACAGGCTCAGCTGCTCGCCCTCGATCGCGCCGTCGGGCCCCACCATGCGGACCACGACGTACACGAGCTTCCCGTATTCCTCCACCTTGGGTCGCTGGTCGACGTGCAGCACGTCCTCCAGCGCGAGGCGATGGATGTCCAGCACGCCGCCGATGCGCTCGATGGCGGCGGGGTCGCCGATGCCGGCCACGTCGATCCACGTGACGGGTTGCCGGCCGATCCGGGCGGCAAGGCCGTCCGGATCGGGCAGGGGTGCCTCCTCGAA
Source organism: uncultured Gemmatimonadota bacterium (assembly GCA_964571855.1). Taxonomy (GTDB): domain Bacteria; phylum ARS69; class ARS69; order ARS69; family ARS69; genus CAYYFX01. The sequence goes on along the minus strand of CAZNDO010000002.1, from coordinate 408,242 downwards.
GGCATCCGGCCCGAACGACATCACGGTCAGGCGCGGCGCCGGCGCGTCCACGACGGTGCGGAGCGTTCCCGGCGCCGTTCCCGGAGGGCTGCGCCTCGTCTTCCGCCGGCGCGATCGACTCGATCCCATGGCTTCCTCCCGCGCGAGGCAGCCTAGGACGCCCGCGACGGGGTGACAAGCCGGGCGAACCCGGGGCGGCCCTGGGCGCGGGACCGCACCGCGGTAGAATGGATGTGGAGGTCCCCGCCCCCGGGAACCGCTCCGCTTCGCGGCACCACCCTGAGCCCCGGGGGTTTCCATGTTTGGTCCTCGCCATCTCCTGGCCGCCGCGTTCCTGGCCGCCCTGCTCGCGGCAAGCGCGGCTTCCGCCCGCCCCAACATCCGGTCCGAATTTTTCGCCCGCTACCCCACGGCCGTGGGCAGCGCGCTGGACAACCTGCCCAGCAACGCGTCGCACTGCGGCGTGTGCCACCTGGACTTCGACGGCGCCGGCCCCAAGAACCCCTACGGTCTCGCGATCCAGATCGGGCTGAACGGGGGTTTGACCCGGGCCCAGGCCGTCGCCACCGCGGAGCCCGCGGATTCGGACGGGGACGGCTTCAGCACGCTGACCGAGGTCACGAGCACGCTGTTCGCGAACACGCCCACGTTCCCCGGGCTGACCCCGGCCAACGTCGGCGGCATCTCGAGCGTGGTCCTTGCCGAGGTGACGCCGCACCTCGTGCCGGCCGGGGGCGGGGATGTGACGCCGCCCACGGTGACCGTGCTCGGACCCGACGGCGGGGAGTGGCTGCAGGCCGGCGTCCCGTACACGGTCACGTACACGGCCACGGACGCCAGCGGCGTGGCGCACGTGAACATCCTCCTGTCGGACGACGACGGGCTCACCTACGAGCCGGTCGCGCGTCGGGCGCCCCCCTCCGGGTCGTTCGCGTGGTTCGTCCCGAACTTCCCCGGGGCCCTGAGCCGCATCCGGGTGGAGGCCGTGGACACGGTGGGCAACGCCGGCCACGACGACAGCGATCTCGCGTTCACGATCGCGGCGGTCCCCGGCGGCATCGTCCCGACGTCGCTTCGCGACATGAAGCTCCCCGGGACGCAGCCGCACGAGGGCGCCACCCTGCTGAACCCAACGGACTGCGCCGGCTGCCACGGCGGGTACAACCCGGCCGTGGAGCCCTGGCACAACTGGCGCGGCAGCATGATGGGGCAGGCCGCCCGCGATCCGCTGTTCCTGGCGTGCCTCGCGGTCGCCGAGCAGGACGCTCCCTCGGTGGGGGACCTGTGCCTGCGCTGCCACACGCCGGGCGGCTGGCAGGACGGCCGCAGCGTGGACACGAGCGGCGGCCAGCTCAACGCGACGGATCGCGAGGGCGTGCAGTGCGACTTCTGTCACCGCGCCGTGGACCGGGAGTACGTGGAGGGGCTGAGCCCGCCGCAGGACGCGGCGGTCCTCGCCACGGTGGATCCGCTGCCGCTGCAGTACGCGAACGGCCAGTTCATCAACGACCCGGCGTCCCTGCGCCGCGGCCCGCGCTCCGACGCGCAGGCCAGCCACGACGTGGCGTACTCGCCGTTCCACCGCAGCGCCGACCTGTGCGGCACCTGCCATGACGTGAGCAACCCGGTGTTCGTGCGGACGGGCCCGCGGTCCTACGCGCCGGCAGCGCTGGACGCGGAGCACCCGGACTTCGACCTTCGCAACATGGCGCCCGTGGAGCGGACGTTCAGCGAGTGGAGCCGCTCGGCCTATGCCGCGGGCGGCGTGTACGCCCCGCAGTTCGCCGGGACGAAGGCGGACGGGATCGTGTCCACGTGCCAGGACTGCCACATGCGGGACGTGGCGGGGAAGGCCAGCAACGTGGGCGGGTCGCCGAACCGGCCGGACCTGGCCCTGCACGATCTCACGGGCGGCAATGCGTTCGTGCCGGATCTCCTGGCCGCGATGTGGCCGGGCGAGGTGGACGCCGCGCAGCTCGCCGCCGCGAAGCAGCGCGCGGTGGACATGCTGCAGCTGGCGGCCACGCTGGAGGGCACGCCGGAGGACTTCGGCCTGACGGTGCGCGTGACGAACGAGACCGGGCATCGCCTGCCCTCGGGATACCCCGAGGGGCGGCGCATCTGGCTGCACGTGCGGGCGGTCGACGCCACGGGGGTCACGGTGTTCGAGTCCGGCCGGTGGGAGCCGGCCACCGGGGAACTGCCGGAGGACCCGCAGCTGAAGGTGTACGAGACCCATCCGGGGCTCTCCCCCGGGCTGGCCGCCGCGCTCGGCATGCCGGCGGGGCCGTCCTTCCACTTCGTGCTCAGCGACACGGTGTACTCCGACAACCGCATCCCGCCCCGCGGCTTCACGAACGCGGCGTTCGACGAGATCCAGTCGCCGCCGGTCGGGCACGTGTACGCCGACGGGCAGTACTGGGACGACACGCCGTACTTCCTGCCGCAGGCGGCGGAGACGGCGCACGTGGCGCTGCTGTACCAGACGACGACGAAGGAGTACGTGGAGTTCCTGCGCGACGCGAACACCACGAACTCCGCGGGCGACGAGCTGCACGCGGCGTGGCTGGCGGCGGGGAAGGCCGCGCCGGTGACCATGGCGTCGCTCGTCCTGCCGCTCGGGCCCATCACCACCGACGTGTCGCCCGCGGCCGCGGCGCCGGGCGTGCTGTACGTGGGCACGCCGCGCCCGAATCCGGCGCGCGGGAAGCTCGGCCTGGAGCTGGCGCTGCCGGAGCGCTCCCGGGTCGCCGCGCGCGTGTTCGACGCGGCCGGCCGGCACGTGCGGACGCTCGTGGACGGGTCGCTCGAGGCGGCGCGGCACCAGCTGGTGTGGGACGGCCGCGACGACGGCGGGCGGACCGCCGCGGCGGGCGTCTACTTCGTCGAGGTGCAGGTGGACGCGCGGACGTTCCACCGGAAGGTCGTGCGGCTGCGCTAGCGCGCGCACGGCGCGGCGGCCGGTCGCCGGAGCCCGGGCTACTCCACGGGCTCCGGCGGCTGCCGTCCCGCGATCCACACGAAGACCACGTTCACGCCCAGCACGAGCAGGAACAGCAGGACCACCCAGATCCACGGCCGGTCCTTCAGCCAGCGGCCCGCGGCCACCTCACGGCCCCCGGAAGCGCAGTTCCACGTCCTGCGCGCGCCCGGTGGCCGAGTCCGTCACCGCCAGCCGGAAGGGGAAGGGGGCCGTCCACTCGGCGCGCGGGAACGTGAGGATCACCGGCGTGACCGCGTCCTGCAGGGACTCCAGGGCGAGCCGCGGCTGCGCGATCACCATGTCCAGGGCCTCCGGGCCGGGCGCCTCGCCGGAGCGCGCCAGGTGGAAGACGGCGTCCCGGGAGAGCTTGTTCTGCACGTGCAGGTTGACCACGTTGCGGATCACGTCGCCGTCCAGCTCGTAGGGGAGCCCGCGGGAGCGGAGCACGCGCACCTCGAACGGCGTCCGGCGGGCGCCCGTGAACGCGGCCACGGAGAGGCCGACGAGCGCGAGCGCCGCGTACACGAACACGCGCGGGCGCAGGAGCCCGCGACGCGCCTCGCCGGCGAACCCGCGCTGGGAGTCGTACCGCACGAGGCCGGGCGGACGGTCCACCTTCGCCATCACGTCGTCGCAGGCGTCGACGCAATTCCCGCAGCCGACGCACTCCATCTGCAGGCCGTTGCGGATGTCGATGCCGGTGGGACACACGGCGACGCACCGGAAGCAGTCGATGCAGTCCCCGCCGTCGGCAGCGCTCGCCTTCGAACGGGGCTCGCCGCGCGCCGCATCGTACCCGATCACGATCGTGTCGGCGTCGATCATGGCCGACTGCGCGCGGCCGTACGGACAGATCACGAGGCACGTCTGCTCGCGGAACCACGCGTAGTCGAAGTACAGGATGGCGGTCCACGCCGTGCCCCACAGGAAGGCGGTCATGTGCGCGCCGGGCGGGCCGGTCACGGCGGCCAGGAGCTCCTGCGCCGGGATGAAGTACGCGATGAAGGCGTGCGCGTTCAGCCAGGCCAGCACCAGGAAGGCGGCATGCTTCACCGTCTTGCGCCAGGCCTTGTCCGGGGTCAGGGGGCCCGCGTTGCGCCGGATGCGCGTGTCGCGCGGTCCCTCGATCCAGCGCTCCACGCGCCGGAACACGCCCTCGAGGAACACGGTCTGCGGGCAGGCGTAGCCGCACCAGATCCGCCCCCACAGCGCCGTGGCCACGAACAGCGCGAACCCGAGGCCGGACAGCAGGAAGAACACCAGGTAGAAGTCCTGGTTGGTGAACGTGGCCCCGAACAGGAACGCGTTCCGTCCGGGCAGGTCCAGGTGCACGGCGGGATGCCCGCCGATCGTGACCCACGGCAGGCCCACGTAGATCAGCAGCAGGATCGCGAACACCACGTTCTTCCGCCGCTGGAAGCGCCCGCGCACGTCGGCGGGGTGCAGGAAGTTCCGCGACCCGTCGGCGTTGATCGTGAACATCGTGTCCAGGTCGGGGCGCCGGGCCTTCGGGCGCTCCCGACCCTTGCGCGGGGCGGTCGGCGGTGCGGTGCTCATCTCAGCTGCTCGTCTCCGGGGCGGGAGCGGCCGGCGCGGAACCCGGGGCGGGGGCGGCGGCCATGCCGTCGCCTTCCGCTTCCGTGTCCGTCTCCGGCTGGCCCTGCGGCGCCTTGCCCGGGCGGTTCGTGTTCTTGACGGTCAGGACGTAGGCAACCACGTCCTGCACGCGCACCGGTCCGAGCTGGTTGCCCCACGCCGCCATGCCCTTGTCCGGCACGCCGTTCGTGACCGTGTGCAGGATCTGCAGCGGCCGGCTCCCGTGCAGCCAGTAGGCATCCGTCAGGTTCGGGCCCACCTGCCCGGAGGCGTCCGCCAGGTGGCACGTGACACAGAACTGCTCGAACACGGCGCGGCCGCGCTCCACGTTCGCCGGGACCTGGGCCATGAGCAGCAGCGACTCGTCCGTGGTCTCCTGGCCGGCCATGCGGGCCAGCTGGGCCTCGGCGGCCTTGCCCATCTCGATCGTGTACTTCTCGTGCGACAGCGGCCCCCAGCGCCACGTGTGCAGCACGAACCAGTACAGGACGGCGAAGACGATGGCGCCGTACAGCGTGAACAGCCACCAGTTCGGCAGCCGGTTGTCGTACTCCTGGATGCCGTCGTACTCGTGGTCCAGGACGCGGTCCCGGTCGTCGTCCGGCGTCACGCCGCACCTCCCTTCGGAACGGCGGGGGAGTCGTCCTCGAGGGGGAGCGCGGCGATCCTCGCGGTCGTCGCGTCCCGCATCCCGAAGGCCACCCGGATCAGGACGATCACGAAGGTGACGAAGAAGATGCCCAGACCCACGAGCGGCCACACGAGCAGCTCGGAGCGGGAGAGGAATCCGCTGAACATCATGCGCCTCCCTTCACGGGCTGCGGGCCGCGGCCGAGGCGCTGCAGGTAGGCGATCATCGCCAGCAGCTCGGACTCCCCGGCGATCTTCACGCCCTGCGCCTCGAGGTCCGTCCGGATGAGCGCGGCCTGGGAGCGGGCCGTCTCCGGCGCGCCGAGGATGTCCTCGTCGGTGTACGGCACGCCCAGCTTGCGCATGGCCGCCAGCTTCCCGGGCAGCCGGTCGAAGTCCACGGTCCCGTCCTTGAGCCACGGGTAGTTCGGCATCAGGGAGCCGGGCGACGTGGAGCGCGGATCGATCATGTGCTGGTAGTGCCAGAGGTTCGGGTACTTCCCGCCCTCGCGGTGCAGGTCCGGCCCGGTCCGCTTCGATCCCCACTGGAACGGGTGGTCGTAGATGTACTCCTCGGCGCGCGAGAACTCGCCGTACCGCAGGGTCTCGTGCCGGAAGGGCCGGATCATCTGGCTGTGGCAGTTGTAGCAGCCCTCGCGGATGTACAGGTCCCGGCCGGCCAGCTCCAGCGGGCTGTACGGCTGCTGCACGCGCTTCGGATCCACCGGCGTGGAGTAGCCGGTGCCGGAGATCTCCGGCGGCGGCGGCTCGCCCGCCTTCGCCTCGGCGGGGAGGAGCGGGATGTCCCGCTTGATCACGAGCGCGGGGATCAGCTCCGCCACGCCGCCCGCCAGCACCGCGAAGATCACGAGGAACGTGAACGCGAGCGGCCGGCCCTCGATCAGCGTGTGCCAGCGCCGGCCGGAGCGCAGCGCCTGCAGGTTCACGACGGCGGCCGCGATCACGACGCCGGCGCCGAGCGTGAGCACCACCGGGCTGAGCTGCGGGGTGGCGAGGCCGAAGAGCACCGCCACGAGCACCGCGAGCACGGAGATGACGACGGGAGCGGCGGTGGCCAGCTTCCAGGACGACGGGAGCGCGGTGACCGCCCGGGTCCGCACGGTCACGCGGCCGTCCACCGGCTGGCCGGCCCGGACGGTGGCCGCCAGGTTCACGGCGAGGAGCACGTAGCCGGAGAGGAACGCCGTGCCGCCCACGAGCCGCATCACGTACATGGTCCGCGCGGCGAGGAGCCCCTCCACGAAGTCCGGGTACTTGAGGAAGCCGGTGTCGTCCAGCGCCCGCCAGTACAGGCCCTGGCTGATCCCGGAGATCCACATGGCGGTGATGTACAGCAGGATGCCGAACGTCCCGATCCAGAAGTGGGCGTCCGCCAGACGCGTGGACCAGAGCTTCGTGCCCCAGAGCCGCGGCACGAGCCAGTACAGCATGCCGGCCGCCATGAACCCGTTCCAGCCGAGCGCGCCGCCGTGCACGTGCCCGATGATCCAGTCCGTGTAGTGGGCCAGCGAGCTGACGCTCTTGATGGAGAGCAGCGGCCCCTCGAAGGTGGACATCCCGTAGAACGTGACGGCCACGATCATGAACTTGATGACGGGATCCGTGCGCAGCTTGTCCCAGGCGCCGCGCAGGGTGAGCAGGCCGTTCAGCATGCCGCCCCAGGACGGGGCCCACAGCATCAGGCTGAACACCATGCCGAGCGTCTGGGACCAGTCCGGCAGCGCGGTGTACAGCAGGTGGTGCGGCCCGGCCCAGATGTAGACGAACACGAGGCCCCAGAAGTGCACCACGGAGAGCCGGTAGGAGTACACCGGCCGCTCCGCCGCCTTCGGCAGGAAGTAGTACATGATGCCGAGGATCGGCGTGGTGAGGAAGAAGCCCACCGCGTTGTGCCCGTACCACCACTGTACCAGTGCGTCCTGCACGCCGGCGAAGATGGAGTAGGAGTGGGTGAGGCTCGTGGGCAGCGCCAGGCTGTTCACGATGTGCAGGACCGCGATCGTGACGATCGTGGCGATGTAGAACCAGATGGCCACGTACAGGTTCGGCTCGTTCCGGATGGCCAGCGTCCAGAAGAAGTTCACGCCGAAGGCCACCCACACCACCGCGATGGCGATGTCGATGGGCCAGATCAGCTCGGCGTACTCCTTCGCCTGGGTCAGGCCGAGCGGCAGCGTGATCGCCGCCGCCACGATGATGGCCTGCCAGCCCCAGAAGTTGAACCAGCTGAGGAAGTCGGACGCCATGCGGGCCTTCAGCAGCCGCTGCGTGGAGTAGTAGATCCCGGCGAACATCATGTTGCCGACGAAGGCGAAGATCGCGGCGTTCGTGTGCAGCGGGCGCAGCCGCCCGAAGGTCAGCCACGACGTGTCGAAGTTCGCCTTCCACGACACCAGCTGCATGGCCACGGTGGCGCCCAGCAGCAGCGCCACGAGGCCCCACACGATGGTGGCCAGCGAGAAGGCGCGGACGACCGAGTCGTCATAGACGATGACGCGCTCGTCGGCGGTAGGGGTCCGCATCGACCTCAGCTCCTTTCCCCGGGGAACGGCCCGGCTCCGTGACGCGGCGCCGCCGGAGCCGATCGCTCCTCCTCCAGCGGCAGCAGGGCAAGACGGTCCCCGTGCTCGAGGTCCCCCGCGTGCACGCGGGAGAGCAGCAGCAGGATCGCTGCCGCGACGAGCCCGAGGCTGATGAACACCAGGATCACGATCACTTCCATGCGAGACGTCCCTCCGAGAGGCGCGCCGCGGTGTGGGACACGACCGCCACCGAGCTGAGCGGCATCAGGATCGCGGCGAGGGCGGGGCGCACCAGGCCCGCGAGGCACAGCGCGAGAACCACCGTGTTGTAGGCCACGGCGAACGCGAGGTTCGCGCGCAGGACGCGGCGCAGGTCGCGCGCCGCGGCGAGCACGTGGCGCACGGCCGCGATCCCCGCGCCCAGGAAGTAGAAGTCCGCGCGCCCGGCGAGGGCGGCGTGGTCCACCGCGGGCGTGCCGGAGCAGGCGGCGGCGTCGAAGGCGGGGCCGTCGTTCAGGCCGTCGCCGACGAAGAGGGTCTCCTGGCCGCCGGCCTCGCGGACGAGCTCGGCCTTGCGCTCCGGGGACAGACCGCCGCGCGCCGCGGCGGGATCCAGGCCGAGGCGGCGGGCGGCGCGGTCCACGCGCGAGGGCGCGTCGCCGGAGAGGATGCCCAGCGCGAGACCGCGCGCGGCGAGCCGGCGCAGCTCGTGCCCGGCATCGGCGCGGAGGGCCTCGTCGGCCTCCAGGGCGAGGCGCGGGACATCGTCGAAGGTCCACCACGTGCGGTCGTCGTCGCCTTCGGCTCCCGGGATCGCGAACGTGCGCCGGCCGAGGCGCCACACGCCGCCGTCCGCATCCCGCCACTCCAGGCCGCGCCCGGGGTGCTCGGTCAACGGTGCGGGCCCGGGGAGCGCCGGGGCGGGGCCGGGCCGCGCGGCGCCGAGCACGGCGGCCACTGCGCGCGCGACCGGGTGGTTGCTGCGCGCGGTCATCGCGTGCAGGACGTCCCGCTCGCGGGTGGGCAGCGCCGCGAGGCGCGCGGCCGCGTCCTTCGCGAGCACGACGCCGCCGGCCGTGAGCGTCCCGGTCTTGTCGAAGAGGACGCGCCGGATCCCGAGGGCGCGGTCCAGGAGCGCTCCCTCGCGGACGAACACGCCGCGGCGCCGGAGCGCGCCGTGCGCGAGATCGCGCGCGAGGGGGGACGCCAGCCCGATCGCGCAGGGACACGTCACCACGAGGACGGCGACCGTGACCTCGAGCGCGCGCGAGATCCCGTGCGGGAACCACAGCAGGAAGCCCGCCGCGGCGGACACGAGCACGCCCGCCACCCACGCGGTGCCGAGGCGCCGGAAGAACGGATCCCCGCCCTCCGCCTCGCGCGCGCGCGCCGGACGGGACAGCAGATCGTGCAGGCGGGAGTCGGCGAAGTCCTCCGTGGCGGCGAGCCGCAGGGGCGCGGACCCGGCGTTGAACGCGCCGGCCGGAACGGCGTCGCCGGGGGCGAGCGCACGCGGCACGGACTCCCCGTCGATCCAGTCGAGGCGCACGGACGCGTCGTGCTCGAGGAGCACGCCGGCCACCGGCACGAGATCGCCGGGGACGATGCACAACTCGTCGCCGCGCGCGACGCCCGAGGCCGGCACGGTCTCCAGGCGCCCGGCGTCCAGGCGGCGCGTCCAGAGCCCGGACACGCCCTCGGCCGCAAGGAGGGCCATGCGGTTCCGCTCCAGATGGCGCTCCTGCAGCCAGCGCCCCACGAGCATGAGGGTCACGAACATGGAAACGGAGTCGAAGTAGGCGGCCTGCGGTCCCCGCGCCGCGTACTCGTGCACGGACCCCGCCCAGGCCAGCACGACGCCGAGCGCGATGGGGAGATCCAGGTGCACGATGCCGCGGCGCAACGCGTGCCACGCGCCGGCGAGGAACGGCCCGCCGCCGACGACGGCCGCGATCGTCCCCAGCAGGACCTCGAGCCGGCCGAAGAGCGTGGCCAGGATGCCGTCCGCGGGCGTGAGCCCGAAGTAGAACGACAGGCTGAAAATCATCGTGTTCATGGCCGCGGCGCTGCAGATCGCCAGGCGCACCACGAGGCCGCGGCCGCGCGACGGGTCGCTCTTGCGCGGCGGCCCGAAGCGGTATCCGAACGCCTGCGCCTCGGCCAGCCAGGCCGTGAGCGGCTCCGCCTCGTCGTTCCAGCGCACCTCCGCGCGTCCCACGCCCGGGTTGATCGTGAGGTGCACGGCGCCGCGGTGCCGGCGGAACAGCTCCTGCAGCACCCACACGCACGCCGCGCAGTGGATGCCCTGGACGTCCAGCGTGCGCGTGCGGGACGCGGGCGGTCCGTCGGCCGGCAGGCGGTCCAGCCAGGCGAAGGTGTCGGCCCGCAGTTCGGGCGGCGGCGAACCCTCGCCGCGGCGGATCTCGTAGTACCGGTCCAGACCGGCGTCGTGCAGCAGCGCGGACACGCGCGCGCACCCGTCGCAGCAGAAGCGGTCGTCGTGCCGGTCGCGCGGGACCGCCAGTCCGCAGTGCGCGCAGCGCCCCGCCGCGCACGCCGCGTCGGCGCCGGGGGCGGCGAGCGGGGCGTCTACCAGAGAGGCCATTCGCCGACCGCCACGTGGGGGAGGACGCCGAGCGCGGCGAGGCCGCGCAGGGACACCTGCGCGCCGAGCGCGAGGAGCAGCACGGAGCCCGCGCGCACGAGCGCCGGGCGCGGCCGGAACCGCAGCGATGCCGCGGCGAACGTGCCGGCCACGAGCAGGGGCAGCGTGCCGGCCCCGAAGGCCGCCATCGACAGCGCCCCGTGCCAGGGGTCGCGCGCGCTGGCCGCCCCGAGCGCCACGAGCGCCACCGGGCCGCAGGGCAGGAAGCCGTTCGCCGTGCCGAGCCCGAGCGGGCCCAGCCGGCGCAGCGGGGCCGCCAGATCCGACGCCCGGGCGAGCAGCGCGCGCACGGGCGCCGTGATCGGCCCCCCGGACGACGCGCCGAGCAGCAGCCCGATCGCGGGAATCAGCAGGGAGAGGCCCACCGCCACCGCGAGGAACGGCCGCAGGTCGACGCCGGCGACGAGGCGACGCGTGGCCATCGCCCCGGCGCCGACGATCGCGCCGAGCACGGCGTACGCCAGGACGCGACCGGCGTGGTACACGAGAACATCCCGGAGCACGTGCAGCCGCGAGCGCTCGCCGCCGCGGCGCGAGATCCCGAACGCGGCCAGCAGCGGGCCGCACATCCCGCCGCAGTGGCCCGCCGAGATGGCGAATCCCGTGCCGAGCAGCAGGAGGCCCTGCACCGGCTGCGTGGGATCCAGCCCCGCGTCGCAGCACGGGCTCATGCGGACCTCGTCGGGCGGGTGGCGTCCGCCCCGGTGGCCGGTCCGGCGCCCTGGCCGTTCGACCCGGCCGCATCGGGCGCCTCCGGGTGGAACACGTGCCGCACCTCGTAGCAACGTCCGACGGCGTCCCACCGGACATCGTGGCCGAGCGCGCCGTGCAGGCGCACCAGGCCCTGGTTGCTGGGGAGGATCTCGGCGCGGATGCCGCGGATGCCGCGCGACTCGGCGTACTCCAGGAGCAGCCGCAGGAGCGTGGAGCCGATGCCGCGGCCGCGCCAGTCCTCGCCGACCACCATCGCGGTCTCCGCGAGCCCGGTGCGCGGGTTGAGGTCGTAGCGGCCGACGCCCACGAGCTTCGGCCCGTCCTCCGCGTCCCGGAACACGCCGAACGCCATGCGCTGGCGGTAGTCCACGCTGCACAGGTGCCGGGCCTCCTCGTTCGTGAGGTCCTTCTTCACCGTGAAGTAGCGGTGGTAGATGGTCTCCATCGTGTGGGAGTAGAAGAAGTCGCGCAGCCGCGTCACGTCCGCGGGGCGCAGCGGGCGGACCGCCATCTCCTCGTCGCCGAAGGTGATCCGGCGCTCCCAGTCCGACGGGTACGGGTCCAGCGCGCGGGCCAGCTTCGCGCCGTCGGTCAGCGCGTAGTGCCGGCGCTTCACGAAGTCCAGGAGGGCGCCGCGGAAGTCGGGGTGCGCGATGCCCACGAGCGCCAGCGCGCGCTCGCGCACCGTCTTCCCGTGCAGGTACGCCGTGCCGTACTCGGTCACGACGTAGTGCACGTCCCCGCGCCCGGTGACGACGCCCGCGCCCGCGTCCAGCTCCGGCACGATGCGACTCACGCGCCCGCCCTTCGCGGTGGAGGGCAGGGCCACGACCGGCTTGCCCCCGCGGCTCATCGCGGCGCCGCGCGCGAAGTCCACCTGCCCGCCGATGCCGGAGTGGAAGGTGGCGCCGAGGCTGTCCGCGCACACCTGTCCGGTGAGATCCACCTGCAGCGCGGAGTTCACGGAGACGACCCGGTCGTTCCGGCTGATCACCCGCGGATCGTTCACGAAATCCGACGGGAAGAACTCCACCGCCGGGTTGCCGTCCACGAAGTCGTACAGGTGGCGCGTCCCCATGGCGAGGCTGAGCACGCTCTTCCCCGGGAGGATGCTCTTGCGCGTGTTGTCGATGTTCCCGTTCTCCAGCAGCCCCAGGACGGCATCCGTGGCCATCTCCGTGTGCAGGCCCAGGTGCCGGCGGTCGTCGAGGAAGCGGGCCACCGCGCCCGGGATGTTGCCGAGGCCGAGCTGCAGGCACGCGCCGTTCTCCACCAGCCGGGCCACGTGCATGCCGATCTCCAGCGTGGTCTCGTCCGGGGCGGGGGCGTACGGCAGCTCCAGCAGCGGCGTGTGCACCTCCACGCACGCGTCGATGCGGGAGAGCGGCACGTTCGTCTGGCCGAACGTGCGCGGCATGTTCGGGTTGATCTCCGCGATGACGACGCGCGCGCTCTCCAGCGCCGCCTGCTGCACGTCCACGTGGATCCCCATGCTGCAGTTGCCCTGCCCGTCCGGCGGGGACAGCTGCAGGAGCGCCACGTCCACGCGCTGCTGGCCGGAGCGGATCAGCTCCGGGATCTCGCTGAGGAACACCGGCGTGTAGTCCGCCCGGCCCTCGCGCACGGCGGCGCGCACGTTCGCGCCGATGAAGTACGCGTTGTGCCGGAAGCTGCCGAGGAAGCGGTCCTGCACGTAGTCCGCGATCCCCAGCGTGAGCAGGGAGCAGACCTCCACGCCGGAGAGGCGCTCCGCGTGCCGGCACAGCCCGCGCACGAGCGTCTGCGGCTCCGCGCAGCCGGAGCCCAGGAACACGCGCGATCCGGACGGCACGAGCGCGATCGCCTCGTCCACGGAGACCCGCTTCGCGGCGTACAGCGCCTGGACGTCCATGGCCTAGGACCCCGCTTCCGGCTCGCGTGCGCCGGCCCGCGGGGCGCTGTCCCGGATCTCCTCGTTCACCTCGTTGCCCACGCGATCGAGCGCCGCGACCAGGACCTCGAGCAGGTCCTGGACCGTGATCACGCCCACGCACCGCCGGCCCTCGACCACCGGAAGCCCCGTGACCTTCAGGTCGTGCATGAGCCGCGCGGCGTCGCGCACGGAATCGCGCGGCGTGACCACGGCGATGGCCTTGCGCATCACGTCCTTCACCGGCGGATCCGCGCCCGCCGGCTCGTACGGGCGGGACGGATGCGGCACCGACCAGGGCTCGAGGGAGCCGCGCAGGTCGCGATCGGTGACGATCCCGAGCAGGCGACCGTCGTCGTCCACGACCGGCAGGCGGCGGATCTCGTGTTCCATCATCTTGCGGAGCGCGAGCGACGCCGGGATGTCCGGCGCGATCGTGATCGCCGGGCTGGACATCCACCGTTCGATCCTCATGGCACGCCTCCGGGGCCGCGGGGGAGCGGCTGTCTTCGGGAAGGATCGACTTCGCCGCGACCGCGGGGAATCCGGACTTTCCGAGGAGGTATTTCGGGTATCCCGTACCCCGGTGGTCCGGAGGCTGCGCGCGGGTGCCCGCGCCCGGCCCGGGGCCGCCACGAGGGGCGCGATTGCGGGGGCGCAGGGGGGCGGCGATACTGCGCCGTTGCCCGGGAGGGAGCCGCGTGGGATCCGCAGACCGGTACGAAGCCCTCGAGCGGCGCGCCCGCGACGCCGAGGCGCGGCTGGACGCCGTGCTGAAGGCGGCCGTGGACGCCATCGTCATGATCGACGAGCGGGGGCGGGTCCTGCTCTTCGGCGCGGCGGCGGAGCGGATGTTCGGCTGGGAGGCCCGGGAGGTGCTGGGCCGGAACGTGTCCATGCTCATGCCGGAACCGTTCCGCTCCGGGCACGACGGGTACCTCCACCATTACCTGGAGACGGGGTCGCCGCGGATCATCGGCATCGGGCGGGAGGTGGTGGCGCTGCGGAAGGACGGGACGCAGTTCCCGGTGGAGCTGTCGGTCGGGGAGATCGCCTCGTTCGGCGAGGGGCGGCGGTTCGTCGGGCTGATCCGGGACGTCACGGCGAAGGTGCGCGCGGAGGCGGAGGCGCGCGAGCACCGGGAGCGGCTCGCGCACGTGACGCGCCTGTCCACGCTCGGCGAGATGGCGGCGGGGATCGCGCACGAGATCAACCAGCCGCTTACGGCGATCGCGTCGTACGCGCAGGCGCTCGCCCGGCAGATGCGGTCGGATCCCGGCGGGCATCCGGAGCGGCGCGACACGGTGGAGCGCATCGCGGAGCAGGCGTTGCGCGCGGGGGAGATCCTGCGCCGCCTGCGGGACTTCGCGCGCAAGGGCGAGGACAAGCGCGTTCCCTGCGATCTCGGCGAGGCGATCCGCGACGCGCTCCGGCTCGCCGAGGTGGCCGCGCAGCGGCACGAGGCGCGCGTGGAGGTGCAGGTTCCGGAACGCCTGCCCCGCGTGGTGGCCGACTCGATCCAGCTGCAGCAGGTGATCCTGAACCTCGTGCGGAACGCGCTCGAGGCCATGGACGCGGTGCCCCGCTCGCGGCGGCGGCTCCTCGTGGCCGCGGCGCGCCAGGGCGATCGCGTGGAGGTGTCGGTGACGGACTCCGGTCCCGGCGTGGAGGAGCGGGCGCAGCCGCAGCTGTTCCACCCGTTCTTCACGACGAAGCGCCAGGGGATGGGGATGGGCCTCTCCATCAGCCACTCGATCGTGACCGCGCACGGCGGGGCGCTGTCGTGGGCGCCGAATCCGGAGGGCGGCGCGACCTTCCGCTTCACGCTTCCCCTGGCGGGCGGCCGCGACGGGTCGGCGACCGCGGCGGGTGGCGGACCGGCGGAGGCCGGCGGCGACCGGCCCGGCGCGGCGGGAAGCGGGGCATGACCGATCCGGCGGCGGGGCCGGTCGTCTTCGTGGTCGACGACGACGAGGCGGTGCGGGCGTCGGTGGCGATGCTCCTCGAGTCCGTGGCGCTGCCGGTGGAGACCTTCGCGTCCGCCGGGGACTTCCTCGACGCGTGGCCGGGGGACCGGCCGGGCTGCCTCGTGCTGGACCTCCGGATGCCGGGGCTGTCCGGGTTGGAGTTGCAGGAGCGCCTCGTGGAGCGGGGCAGTCGCCTTCCCATCATCTTCCTCACGGGACACGGGGACGTGCCGGACGCCGTGGCCGCGATGCGCGCCGGGGCCGTGGACTTCCTCCGGAAGCCGTTCCGGGACCAGGACTTGCTGGATCGGATTCAACAAGCGCTGGAGATGGACCGGGCGCGGCGCTCCGCCGCCGGGGAGCGGACGGAGCTGGCGGCGCGGCTGGAGCGGCTGACGCCCCGCGAGCGGGAGGTGCTGGATCGGGTCGTCGCCGGGCAGCCCAACAAGCAGATCGCGGCGGAGCTCGGGGTCTCGGACCGGACGGTGGAGATCCACCGGGCCCGGGCCATGGCGAAGATGGAGGCCGCGTCCCTCGCCGAGCTGGTTCGGCTGGTGCTGCGGGCGCGGGGCGAGGCCTGAGCGGGCGTCCGCCGGCCTCGACCGGCGGGAGGGCTCAGGCCGCTTCCTCGGCCAGCGGCGCCGGCTCGGGCGCGGCCAGCGGGGGGGCGGGCGCGGTGCGCTCCACGCGCGAGACGTGTCCCTGGCGGTCCACGACGTAGGTGAGATCCCGCCAGGTGAGCCGCCGGCGGCGGAGCGACGCGTTCGCGCAGGCGAGCAGGCTGGCCCCGGGCACCAGGAAGCTGGCCGGGATCCACGCGCGGGCCGACGGGCGCTCCGGAAGCAGGAACCGGAACAGCCAGAACGTGGCGAGGAGCGATGCCGCCGCCACCGTGATGGCGAACCCCGCGGCGGCGCCGGCCGGCCACGCGCCCTGGAAGACGCGGAAGCCGAGGTGGTAGGCGGCGAGCCACAGCGCGGCCACGTCCAGCACGACCTTCGCGCCGAGCGCGCGGTACAGGGACGGCAGGTACACGCGCACGAAGAAGTACTGCCGCCCGAGCCAGCGGACGAAGCTGCGGTAGCCCTCGATCTCGGAGCGCGAGCTGACCAGGAAGCGCGGCACGGGCACCACCTTGAGCCGTGTGCCCTGCATCAGGCGGCTCAGGGTCATGTCGTCCACCACCGTGCGCCCCCAGACCTCGTCCAGCCGGTGCCGGCGGAACACGCGCGACATGATGGCCATCGACCCGCCCCAGGCGGCCCCGCGGCACACGAGCGCGGCCATGGACTGGCAGGCCTCGGCGATCCCGTGCAGGGCGGCGACCACGCGGCTCCCGTCCGGTTCCACGCAGTGGAACGTGGTCGAGGCGTCGCCGGCCCCCGTGGCCAGCGGCTTCACCATCTCCCGCAGCCAGGTGTCCCGCACCAGGAGGTCGCCGTCGCAGAACGCGTAGACCTCCAGCGGGCCGTGCATGGCCTCCGCGTGCCGGATGCCCCCGATCAGGTTCCAGTTCTTCTGGGCGCAGCGCGCGTCGTGGTCGATCACGCGTCCCGCGACGACGTGGTCGCAGCGGGCGGTCCCGGGAAGGACGGCGGCGAGGGCGGAGGCGGCCTCGTCGCCGCCGTCGGCCGCGCCCTCGGTGATGAACGTGACGCGGTAGTCGCCGGGGTAGTCCTGGGCGTCCAGGGCGCGGACCGTCTCCGGCAGGCGGGGCATGGCGCCCTTGAGGCAGACGAACACGTGGGTCTTCGGCCACGCCGGCGGGTCCGGGCCGCGCGCGAGCAGGCGCCGCCACGCGAGGTAGCCGCGGATCGTCCGCGTCCAGAAGTAGACGTTGAATGCGGTGGCACCGGCGACGACGCCCCACGTGACGCCCGGAAGGTCGATCATCCCGTCCTCGCGTGCGCGGGGGCGGCCACGATCACCAGCCCATCAACCCGCAGCACCGCGCGCAGATCGGAAGGAGCCCGTCGTCCCTCAGGCTGTTCCGGAACGCGCGGTAGCGGTCGTTGTTCCAGATCTCCTGCAGGCTGTTGCGCTGGATGTTGCCGCACACGTAGTCCGGGTAGTCCCGGCACGTGGCGACGTCGCCGTTCGGCATGATCTCGGTGACGATCCACGGCTGGATGCACCGGCCGTAGCCGAAGAGCTTCGTGGGATCCTCGTAGTACGCCGGGATGTCCGCCTGTGCGAGGTCCGGGATGAAGAGCACCGGGAAGGGCCACTTCCGGGACTTGATGGAGCCGACCTCCTCCTGCAGCCGCGGCGCGTCCAGCCCGCGGAAGAAGAGGTAGCCCTGCCAGGACGAGGGCGTCACGCCGAACCGCTCCTGCATGGCCTGCTCGTGCGCCTTCCCGTTCTCCTCGTTCGTGAACCACGAGTAGTAGTACGTGAGGAGGTCGATCCCCTTGTCCGCGCCCCAGTCGGCGATGGCCTCCAGGTGCCCCACGTTGTCCCGCGAGATGGTGGCGAGCACGTTGACGTAGGGCTTCACCGCGCCCTGCCGCCGCTTCTCGGCGAGCACGGCGTCCAGCCCCTCCATCATCATCTCCCAGGCGCGCTTCTCCTGCCGGATCTCGTTGTGCACGGGTCCGACGCCGTCCACCGACAGCATGAGCATGTCCACGCCCGCGCGCACCAGCCGGTCCGCGGTCTTCGCCATCATCGTGCCGTTCGTCACGATCCCGACGAGGCCGTTCCGCCTCTTCATGTGCTCCATGAGCGGGACGATGTCCGGGTACAGGTACGGCTCGCCGCCCCAGATGTAGTAGAACGGCGCGATCCCGGCGAGGTCGTCCACCATCTTCCGGTAGATCTCGTACGGGACGATCTCGCGGATCTCCTCGTCCGACTTCGACAGGTTGTAGCCCGTCTCGCCCCACTGCCCGCAGGTCTTGCAGCGCAGGTTGCAGGAGTTGACGATCTTCAGGCTCACCTGGCGGAGCTGGTTGCTGGTCCCGTCGGCCCGGTTCCGCTCCCGCGGCGCGAAGATGTGCTTCGTGGCCTCCGCGCGCAGCAGACGCCAGAAGACGTCCGGGGAGCGCAGGAGAACGCTGGAGAGATGCCGGACGGGGATGCGGCTGTTCCGATCCCCGGGGGTCGCGACGGGGCCCGGATGTCCGGTTCCCGGGGCCGCGACCGGAGCGCTGTCGACCGTCGCCACGTCCACCTCCTCCTCGGAGCCCGCGCGGGCCCGATCCCGTGGTCGGTGCGACATTTCAACGTCCCCGGGCCCGGGCGTCAAGCGTCTCCGGGGATCCCGGGGACGGGGGGCGGGGACGCCGGGGCGGTCGGGAGCCGCCCGGCCCGGCCTCAAGCCGCCGCCCCGGAAGGTCGATAGGGCCGGGAAAGCGCGCTTCCGACCCCGCCCATTCGCGGAGGAACTCCATGAAGATCGCCCCGGCACGTACGCTGCTTCCCCTCGCCGCCGCCCTCCTGGTGGCCGGCTGCGACCCCAAGCTCACGGGGACGGAGGACGAAGGCGGGAACAACACCGGCGGGGAGGAGACCCCCGCGACCGTGACCCCGGAGGCCGCGGCGGTGGGCAACGTCCTCGCCCTGCACGCCGACCTGCTCCGGGCCGGCCTGTCGCTCGCGGCCGAGTTCGACTCCGCGGCCGCGCCCGTCGCGTCGCCGCGCGGCGTGCTCGCGTCCGGCTGCCTGACCCTGGCCGAGCTCGATGCGGTGCTGCCGCGCTGGAGCGTGTCCCTCGAGGGGTGCACGGACGGCCACGGCACGACCTACCGCGGCGCCGGCGAGTTCTCCCCGATCACGGGTCTGGACGGCTACGCGTTCCTGCCCTGGTACGACACGGACCTGATCCGCGCGTCGAACACGGAGAACGACGACTTCAACCACGACGTGCACAGCGGCTCGTTCGAGTTCGGCTTCACGCGGACGGGCGGCGCGGTGGACGGCGTGGCGGTCGGCAAGTTCATGCGGCACAACGTGCGGAACGAGGTCGTCACGTTCACGAGCGTGGACGTTCACTACACGGGCACGCCGGGCTCGTTCGGCGAGTATCCCGACACCGGCAGCACGATGCGCGTGGTGTGGGACGCGGTCGGCATCTTCGACGTGGACATCCAGTCGTCGGGCAACGCGAGCTACACGATGCAGGGCGCCACCTACATCGTGAACCTCGGGACCGGGGACGTCACGGTCGCCGACTGAGGCGCGGGGGGCTCCTCCGCGGCGCCGGCCCGGCTCGCCCTCGTCGGCGGGCCGGGCCGCACGCTTTCCGGGGCGAGGCCCGGCGGAGGGGTCACGGGTACGGGTAGAGCTCCGGTCCGTTGGCGGGGATCACCGGATCGTCGAGCAGTTCCGCGGTCACGGAGTCGAAGTAGAAGCGCGCCGCGGAGAAGTACACCGGCGGCCCGTCGCCCGCCTCCTGCAGCACCAGCACGTCCACCCGCCACGCCACGAGCCCACCGCTCCCCGGCGGCTCCGGGAACGCGGGCACGGCGGAGAGGCGCGCCGCGTACGCGTCGCCGGGGCCGACCCCGTAGCTCGGCGCGAGCTGGACGGTCCGCGCCACGACCCCGTCCGAATCCAGCGTGAGCTCCTCCGGTTCGAACGGCGCGGGCGCGTCGGGCGGCGGCACCGGCACGTCGCTCACCCACGGGCTGCCGTGGATCAGGTGCACCGTGATGCGCCGGAACGTCTGCGACGCCACGCGCGCATGGAACACGAACGTGTGGCTGGAGCTCCGGCCGGCCGCGTCCATCACGCTGAAGCCGCCGCCGAGACGGGTCACGTACGCGCCCGCGGCCACCTCGCGCGCCTGCGCGAGGGCGAGCGGAAGCGCCTCGCCGAGCGTGGCGGGGAGGAGGAGGGCATCCCGCCCGTACTCCAGCGGCGTCTCCTCGGCGCAGCCGCCCAGGAGGATCAGGGCCGCGAGCGCGGCGGCGGGGGCGCGCGGCGTCAGATCCATCGGAACCCCACGCGGACGCCCATCCCGTCGAGATCCACGCGCCGCCGCTCGGGCACGACCGTTCCGTTCCACACGTCGTTCTCCGTGTGCACGTCGGCCGCTCCGAACCGGCCGAACAGCTCGAGGAAGAGCGTCATCTCCACGTCCGTGAAGTAGTCCAGGGACGCCGCGAACTCGGCGCCCATCCCGGTGCCTTCCGACCGCACCTCGGTCACGGTCTCCGTCTCCAGGTACACGTTGATCTCGTCCACGACGCGAAGGGGCGCCACCACCCAGGATCCCGCGAGTCCCACGCGCACCGAGCGCCCCGCCCACGCGCGCCCCAGCCCGAGTTGCGCGATCACGGGGCGGGTGTGCACGCGCGTCGTGTACGAGAGGGACACGGGCGTGCGGTCGGCGCCCCCCAGGAAGTGGAGGAAACGCCGGTCGCGCTCCTCGAGCTTCAGCCGCGTCCACTCCACCTGGGCCCGCGCGAACCACGCCCGGCTCAGGCGGAACTGGAACTCGCCCGCGTACGCGTAGGTCAGGTCGAAGCTCCCGCCGCCGAGCGCGTAGCCGTCCGTGGCCAGCTCCTCGCCGCGCTCGCGGAGGGCGTCCTCCAGGGAGGCGAGCGACCAGGACTGGAAGCCCCCGGACAACGCCACCGACACGGGACCGAACTCGCGTCGCTCTGCGGGGTGTACGACGTCGGCGGCGCCCAGGACGGCGGCCGCCGACAGGCCGGCGAGGATCGCGGCGGTGCGGAACGCCATTCCGGGAAGCACCTCCTGACGGAAGGGCCACTCTCACCGGAATCCGGCGGTCCGGCAAGGGGGCGGGGGGCGACTCAACGCGCCCTTGACGTCGGGCCCGTCTCCTTCTACCAGTTTCCCGTCCCGCGGGCGCGGGCGCCCCGGGAATCCGGGGATCCTTGGAGGGTGGACGTGGAACGCCAGACCGACGGCGTCGAGTGGGTGCTCGTCACGCTGTTCCTGATCTCGATCGCGTTCGTGGTCGCGGCCGCGGTGCGCGAGATCCGGCGCATACGGGCGGGGGATCCTGGGGGGGAGCCGCCGAGGAAGGCGGCGAAGGGCGGAAGCGGGGCGGCGAAGCAGGAGCCCCCGGGGGATTAGCGCGCGGCAGCGGAGACCAAGGCGCCCGCGCGCATCCTCGACCTGACGAGACCTGCCCGGGAACACCAAGCATCCCCCACACTCGGCGAACGTCGAGCGCGGACGCGCTCGCGATCGCGTCGTCGCGCCGTTGCCGCGTGATATCCTCGATGCATGTTGTCCCCTGGTCCCGAGGATTCGAGAACGATGCAACAGGCTTCGGACGACGTGCCGGTCGCGCGCGTGCGCCGATCCCTCGTGATCCGGCACTTCGCGTTCTCGGCTGCGATGTGGATCACCTACGCCTTGTACTGGCGCGTCGTGCTGGGCCGCGGCGTGGAGCGCGAGGCGCGCCTGGCCGGGATCCTCCTCGGCGTGTTCATCCTCCTGCAGGTCCTCCTCACCCAGGGGTGGGTCGCCCACAACCGCCGCGTCGAGCGCAAGCACCGGACGCGGCGCCAACTCCGTCCCGACGCGTCCCCGCCCGGCGGCGAGGACTTCCTGGGGCGCTCCGTCGGGGCGTTCCCCGACGACGCCGACCTCACGCGCGTGCCCGTGGTCGTGGTGCGCGTGGACGGGGGGGTGAAGCGGTTCGAGGCCGGCCTGGCCTTCGCGGAGCCGCGGAGGGAGCAGGCGTGAGACCGGACATCGTCTCCTTCCTGGACTGGTTCCAGCACACGCCCATCTACTTCGGCTGGCTCGTGTTCTTCGCGTGGTATCCCATGCTCACGGGCCTCATGTGGATCCTCACGTCGCTGATGTACTGGTGGCGGCGGGAGCGCACCCCGCGGCCCCTGCCGGAACTGCCGGAGGACCCGCCGTTCGTGACCATCATGCTGCCCGCGTACTGCGAGGGGCGGAACATCGAGTCCACGCTGCGCGCGATGCTCGGCATCGACTACCCGCGCTTCGAGGTGCTCGTGATCGACGATGCGAGCACGGACGACACCTTCTCCCGGATCCGCCCGTTCCTGAGCGGCGGCCGCGTGCGCGTGGTCCGCAAGATGGTGAACGAGGGGAAGGCAATGGCGCTGAACGACGGGCTCCGCTGCGCCCGGGGGGAGATCATCTGCGTCATGGACGCCGACGCCCGCCCGGACGCGGAGATCCTGCGCTGGATCGTGCCGCACTTCCTGCATCCGCGCGTGGGGGCGGTCACCGGCAACCCGCGCGTGACGAACCGGCGCACCCTGATCTCGCGGCTGCAGGCCATCGAGTTCACGTCCATCATCTCGCTGCAGAAGCGCGCGCAGCGCGTGTGGGGGCGCATCCTGACCGTGTCCGGGGTGGTCGGCGCGTTCCACCGGCGGGCCCTGGAGGACGTGGGGCTGTTCAGCCCGGACATGGCCACCGAGGACATCGACGTGAGCTGGAAGATGCAGCTCCGCGCGTGGGACATCCGGTACGAGCCGCGCGCCGTGGTCTGGATGCAGGTGCCGGAGCGCTGGCGCGACCTGTGGAAGCAGCGGCGGCGGTGGTCGCTCGGGCTCGCGCAGGTGCTGCGCCGCCACGGCGGGCGCGCGCTGCGCTGGCGGAACCGCCGGTTCTGGCCGGTGATCGCGGAGTCGAGCGCGTCCATCTTCTGGGGGTTCAGCTTCGTGATCCTCACCGCCGTGTGGATCCTGAGCTACGCCGTGGGCTACCCGCCGGTCGGCGCGAGCCCCATCCCGAACTGGTGGGGCATGTCGATGGCCACGGTCTGCCTCGCGCAGCTCCTCACCGGCGTGATGCTGGACCGCCGGTACGACCACGAGCTGGGCCGGTCGTACTTCATCTCCATCTTCTATCCGTTGCTGTACTGGATGTTCCTGGCCGTCATCACCGTGCGCTCCACGCCCACGGGCCTGCTCCGGGCGCCGGCGCGAAAGGGGACCCAATGGAAGACGCGGCGCGACTGAGCGGGCGCGGGGCGATCCGGGCGGGGCGGCGCGCGGCGGCCGCGGGACGGGCGGCGCGCGCGCTGGCGGCGGCGGCCGGGCTGGCGGCGTGCGCACTGGCCGCGACGGCGACCGCGCAGGAGCCGGCCGCGGCGGATTCGGCGCGATGGCTGGCCGCGTCCGCGCGCGAGGCGGCGGGGCGCGACGACCACGCGGCGGCCTTGCGGGATGCCGCGGCGGCGATCGCGCTGGACCCCGCGCTGGAGCGAGAGCTGGACCTGCTCGTGGCGCACCAGCTCACGTGGTCGGACCGGCCCGCGGAAGCGATCCCGTGGTTCCGGCGCCGGCTCGCCCGCGTGCCCGACGACACGGAGGCGCGGATCGGCCTGGCGCGGGCGATCTCGTGGACGGGCGACCTGGACGCCGCGCGCGCGGAGTACGCGGCGCTGCTGGCGGACGATCCGGACAACCTGGAGGCGGCGCTCGGCGTCGCGCGGATGCACGCGTGGGCGGACGACGCGCCGGGGGCGTCGCGGGCGTACGTCGCGGCGCTCGCGCGGGACCCCGCCTCCGCCGAGGCGCAGCGCGGCCTGGCCGACGCCGAGAACCGGCGCGGACTCCACCGCCGGGCCGAGGCCCTGTACCGGGCGCGGCTCGAGGACGATCCGGAGGACGAGGACGCCCGTGTGGGCCTGGCGCGCGCGCGCGCGTGGATGGGCGAGGAGGACTCCGCGCTGCGGACCCTGGAGGGTGCGGGCACCCCCGCGGCCGACGATCTCCGCCGGTCCATCCTCGCGGACCGCGGCACGGTCGTGGAGCTGTCGTACTCGCACTGGAAGGACCGCGACGACCAGACCCTGGACACCATCGGTCTGGCCGCCTCGCGCGGCTTCGGGGGCGGGCGGCGCGGCGTGGTGCACCTCGCGAAGGGGACCGCGGACGAGCCGGGCACCCCGTCGATCGATGCGCTGCGTGCCGACGCCGGCGGGGACTGGCGCCCGAACCGCAACCTCTCGTTCCAGGCGCGGGCGGGCATCCTGGACATCGGGCGGAACCTGCGGCGCGACGACGTGGTCCCGGCGGGGGACGGGGAGACCCGGGACGGGGACGACGTGAAGCGCGCGGTCCTGGTGTGGGACGCCTGGGTCACGATCACCCCGCGCGATCGCGTCCGGTTCGACCTGGCGCACGCGCGCGTGCCCATCGAGACGCCGCGCGCGCTGGCCCGCGCCATCCGCGCGGACGTGTTCGGGCTGGGCGCGGACATCACGGTTACGGACCGCTGGGTGCTGCGCGGGAGCGGGAGCGTCACCGGGTACACCGACGACAACACCCGCGTCGCCGGCAGCGCGGAGGTGGAGCACGGCCCGTACCGGTTGCCGGCGGACATCCGGATCCGGGCGTCGGGCGGCGCCTCCGCGTTCCGCTTCGACGAATCCGAGGACCACGGCTACTACTCCCCGGAGACCTATGACGCCCTGTGGCTGGGTGCGCGCGCCGCGCTGGAGGTCGGCTCGCGCGTCTCGTTCGCGGGGGACGTGCGCCTCGCCTCCGAGCGCGAGGAGGAAGAGGACCGCTTCGGCGTGCTGAACGGCGGCCTGGAAGCCCGCGCGGCGCTCCGGTCGGGATTCGGCATCGCGGCGTTCGTCCGCAGCTCCACCTCGCGCTTCGACAGCGGGGCGGGGTACGAGCGCGACGGCTGGGGCGTGTCCCTGTTCCACGCGCCGTGAGACGGCACCCCGCCCTGCGACTCGCGCTCGCGCTCGCCCTGGTGGCGGTCGTGGCGTGGCTCGCCACCTCGGGCTCCCGTTGGCTGCGCCAGGGCGTGGGGCCGAACCCCGCGGGGGACCTCGACGTGCCCCGCCTGATCGCGTCCGGCGAGTTCGGCTACGAGGAGCTCTCCCGCACGCCGAAGACCGGCGTGCCGGTGCTCTGCTACCACTACTTCCGCGAGGGGCTCACGCCGCTGCGGTTCCTCCGCGTGCTCGGCGCGGTGCTGCTGAACATGCCGACCCTGCCGGACAAGGACTACTGGACCACGCCCCTGCCGGAGTTCGAGCGCCAGATGCGCTGGCTCCACGAACAGGGCTACCGCACGATCTCGCTCGACGAGTTGAGCGACTGGATGGACGGGCGCGCGCCGCGCCCGGAACGCGCCGTGGTCCTCACGTTCGACGACGGGGACGAGTCCATCGCGCGCCTCGCGGCGCCGGTGCTGCGGCGGTACGGCTTCCACGCCACGGTCTTCCTGCTGACCGGGCGCGCCGGGCAGACCGGATGGAACGACATCGACTTCGTGGACTGGCCGGAGCTGCGCGCGCTCGAGGCGGAGGGCGTGTTCCGGGTGGAGAGTCACACGCACGACATGCACACGAAGCTGAGGCTGCGCGGGGAGTCGGTGCCGCGCTTCCTCGTGTCGGCGCGCGACGCGGCGGGACGGTTGTCGCTCGAGTCCCCGCTCGGGGCCGACCTGGAGGCCAGCCGGGCCGCGATCCGCCGGGAACTGGGGCGGGAGGCGCGGTACCTCGCGTGGCCGTTCGGGTTCGGCGACGGCGCCGTGGACTCCCTGGCCCACCGGGCCGGATTCCGGCGGCTGCTGACGCTCAACCCGCAGCGGAACCTCCGGGACTTCCGCAGCGCGATGGAGGAGGACCCGCCCGACGGGCTCGGGCGGTACACGGTGACCGCGCGAACCTCGTTCCGCGTCTTCCGCCTGATGGTGGAGGGCGGGAGGGACGTGCCGGAAGGGTCGGGAACTCTCTCGAGTTCCTGATCCACGGATCGAAACGGCTTGGAAGTATAGCTCCGGACTTCGTACTGTCATGGGCTGGGCCGGCGCGAACGCGCCGGCCCGGAGTGGTTTCCGGGGTGGGGCCGGCTCGCCCGGCGCCGGAACGGATAGCGGCCACCCCGGGCCGTTCCCCCGAACCGAACGGGCGAGGAGCCCCCAGCGTTTGTGGAAAGGTGCGTTTGTCGTCGCCGGCCTCGGCCTGGCCCTCTGAGGCGTGGCCCACGCGGACAAGGCGGACGAGATCTCGTCCCTCGCGGCGAAGCCGTGGTCCCTGTCCGACCTCCCCGAGCTCTCCCGCGTCCTCGCGGACGTGAACGAGACCGAGGGCATCAACGATGTCTGCCCCGGCGAGCCCTACACGCCCGGCGACGTCTACCATGCGGCCGTCACGGCCGGGAACCACGACTGGGTGAGCTTCTCCGCGAACGCCGGCGACATCATCACGGTCGGCACGGACGCGGACGGCACGCCCACGGTGGACACGGTCATCAACCTGTACTCGTCGGACTGCACGACCACACTCGCGACCGACGACGACGGCGGGCCCGGCACGTTCTCGCTCATCTCCGGGTTCGTGGCGCCGTACACGGGCACGTATTCCGTCCGCGTCCGCGGCTTCGGCGCGACCTCCGCCGGCCTCTACCGGCTGGTGGGCTCCGTCGTGGCGCCTCCGGACACGGAGTGCCCGATCACCGAGTACAAGGGCGGGGAGTTCATCGCGAACGTGGCGATCCCGGACAACAGCCCGGCCGGCATCACCGTCGGTCCCATCTCGTTCGGCGATGACGGCTCGTTCATCGACGACGTCGTGGTGGACCTGGCGATCACCCACACCTGGGTGGGCGACCTCATCGTGACGCTCACGCACGTGGCTCCCGGCGGCGCCACGACCTCCGTGGACCTGCTGAACCGCCCGGGCGTGCCGGCCAGCATGTTCGGCTGCGGCGGCAATCTCGTGGACAACGGCACGGACAAGTACTACTTCGGGACGGGCAACCTGGTGATCCTGGGCGAGGG
This sequence comes from uncultured Gemmatimonadota bacterium, assembly GCA_964571855.1. GTDB lineage: Bacteria > ARS69 > ARS69 > ARS69 > ARS69 > CAYYFX01. The sequence goes on along the minus strand of CAZNDO010000002.1, from coordinate 381,523 downwards.
CTCCTGCCCGGCCACCATCCCGGCCCAGTGCTACGCCGTGGCGCCCGAGAACCCGGCCGGCCTCCTGCCGTTCCGTGGTCTGTCCAAGGAGGGGGACTGGTACCTCTTCGTCTCCGACAACGGCGCTTCGGACACGGGCACGCTGCTGAGCTACTCCGTGCACCTGCTGAACGACGGCTCGGTGGGCGTGGAGCCGACGAGCTGGGGTTCGGTGAAGTCGCAGTACCGGTAATATCGGCCTGCAGGGCCCGGTTCATCCGGGCGCGGGGCCGGGGGGGAAACCCCCTGGCCCCGCTTGCTTTGCGGAACGGCGTCCGGCGCACCGATTCCGGTTGAAACGCGGCGGAAGGCCGCCTAGTGTGCCTATTCGTGGGGCGGGAGAAGAATGCCCGCTCCTTCGGGGCTCGGAGATCCCCCCGGCAGACGAAGGGTGCTCCGTCTGGCTGACCCGGATCCCCCGCTCGGGCGCACACCTCGGCGTCCGGCAGGTGTCCTCCTCCAGGCGGGGCCGCGGCTGTGCGCCGGGTCCCGGTACCTGTCACGAAGGAGACGCCATGCGATTCCCCAACCACTTTGCCCTCGCGGCGGCGGCCACGCTGCTGCTCAGCAGCGCCGCGTTCGCGGACAAGGCCTCGGAGATCGCGGAGCAGGCCGCGAAGCCCTGGTCCCTCCGCGACCTTCCGCCGCTCGCCTCGGCCCTGGCCGATGTCAACGAGACGGAAGGCCTGAACGACGCGTGCCCCGGCGAGCCGTACCTGCCGGGCGACGTCTACCACGCCGCGATGACGCCCGGTGATCACGACTGGATCGCGTTCTTCGCGAATGCCGGCGACGAGATCACGGTCGGCACGGACACGGACGGCGGGACGAACCCGGACACCTACCTCGAGCTGTACGCGGACGACTGCGCCACGGTCCTCGCGTTCAACGACGACGGCGGCCCGGGCCTCTTCTCGCTGATCTCGGCGTTCGTCGCCCCGTACACGGGCAACTACTACGCGCACGTCCGCGGCTTCAGCACGTCGTCGCAGGGCGTGTACATCCTCGTCGCGAACGTGAGCAGCCCGCCGCAGACCGAGTGCCCCCTCGACAACTACAAGGGCCTCAAGTACGACACGAACGTGGCCATTCCGGACAACGATCCCGCCGGCATCACGGTGGGCCCGCTGCAGTTCTTCCCGGACGGCAACGTGATCCTCGACCTGGTGGTCGACCTCGGCGTCACGCACACGTTCGTCGGCGACCTCGTGGTCACGCTCACGCACATCGGGCCGGGCGGCACGCAGTCCGTCGACCTGATCAACCGGCCGGGCGTGCCGGCCACCACGTTCGGCTGCGCCGGCGACCTCGTCGGCACGCAGACGATGAAGTACTACTTCGGGACGAACCCGGGGCTCGAGGTGCTCGGTGAGACCTCCTGCCCGGCCTCGATCCCGCTGCAGTGCTACCAGGTGGCCCCGGAGAACCCGAACGGCCTCATCCAGTTCCGCGGCCTGCCGAAGGACGGCGAGTGGTGGCTCACCGTCTCCGACAACGCCTCGCTCGACACGGGCACCCTGTACGACTTCTCGGTCCACGCGCTGAACCAGGCGCCGGTGTCCGTGGAGCCGTCCACGTGGGGCAACGTGAAGGCCCAGTACCGCTAGTCGAAGGGAAGAGGCTTCCGGCTGGACCGGAAGCAGGCTGCCGCGTGCAGCCGATCGCGGGCCGGGGGATTCCCCCCGGCCCGCTGCTCTTTCCTGCCGCGGTCCGGTGGGCGGCGCTCGGGCTACGGACGGAGGCGGACGGCGCGGAGGACCTCCGTGCGCCGTCCGTCGTGCACGCGGAGGAAGTACACGCCGTCCGCCGCGGGGCGGCCGGCCGCGTCGCGACCCGTCCAGGTCAGGGTTGCCGCGCCGGACGGGAGCGGGCCCTCGTGCAGGCGCGCCACGCGCCGCCCGGCCACATCGAACACCGCGACCGCGAGGGACGCCGGCCGCGCGAGGCGGATCCGCACGTGCTGGGCGCCGCCGGACGGTTGCGGCCAGACGCCCTCCAGGGCCCAGGCGGGCCCCGCCGGGGCGGCGCCGGGAGGCGGGGTGGCGGAGGCGATGTCCCCCTCGACCAGCCGGTAGCGGCCGGCGGGGAGGTCCGTCCACGTCTCCGTGATGCCGGACGGCCACGTCACCGCGAGCGAGTCGCACGCGGCGGCGCCGCCGAGGCCCACGTGCACCCGGAGCGGGTCCTGGAACCCCCGGAACGAGTTCGCGGCCACGCGGCGGTGCACGACGAGATCCCCGGCGTGTGCGCGGACCTTCGCGCCGAGCGCGGCCGGGGAGGTGGTCGACGCCACCAGGTCCAGGAGCAGGGCGCCCCCGCGGTCGCCGTCGTTGCGGCGCAACCCGGAGGGACCGTGCAGCGAGAACGCGAGCGGGCCGCTGCCCTCGGCCAGGTAGAGATCGAGATCCAGGTCGTCGTCCACGTCCCCCCACACGCCGCCGTCGCCCATCCCGGTGGTGCTCCCGAGCAGGCCCTCGGCCGCCGCGACGTCCACGAACGCGGCCCCGTCGTTGCGGAGCAGCGCGTCCGGCGCGTTCGGCGCCGCGGACGTTCCGGCGTCCACCACGTGGAGGTCGAGGTCGCCGTCGTTGTCGTGGTCCACCCAGGAGATGTCGCGCGGGTTCAGCATGGGCGGGAGCCCCAGGTCGTCCGTGACCTCCGTGAACGCGCCGGCGTCGTTGCGCCACACGCGCGGGCGCCCCGGCGTGAACGGGACCTCCTCCAGGTCCAGCGGCGTGGTGCCCGAGATCGGGGTGCCGTCCGTGAGCCAGCCGTCGAACGCGTCGAAGTTGAGCTGCGGCGTGGAGCACCGGAGCTGCCACGGCCCCCCGGGCGACTCGCGCCAGATCCAGATCCCGCGGTCCACGCCGGGCGTGAACACGGGCGCGCCCACGAACTCGTCCGTGAGCATGAACGGCAGCGACGCGGGCGGGTTCACGCCGGCCGGGCCCAGGTGCGTGTTCGGCAGGTCCGGCAGGCCGCGGATGCGGAGGTCCGCGAACACGGTCTCGGCCAGCGCGGGGATGGTGAGGCCGTCCAGTCCGGTGTCCGCGAACCGCGAGTTGAAGTACCAGCGCACGCTGTCGCCCTCGGCGAACGTGTCGAAGACGCCGATCGATCCGTCGCACACGGCCAGGTCCAGATCGCCGTCGTTGTCGTAATCCCCGAGATCGGCGCCGGAGATCACGGGCAGCGGCGGGGTGAACAGGGTGGACGCGTCCGCGAACGCGGCCCCGTCGTTGCGCCACAGGATCGTGGGGCGCTCGAACTCCTCGCCCCCGACGAGCAGGTCCGGGTCCCCGTCGTCGTCCAGGTCGCCGAAGACGCCGCCCACCGTGCCGACCATCTCCGCGATCCCGGCGGCCGCGGCGACGTCCGAGAACGCCAGGTCCCCGTCGTTCCGCCAGAGCGAGTTCGCGGACACCGCATCCGGTGCCTTGCCCTCCCAGAGGTCCGGGTCGCCGTCCCCGTCCACGTCCGCCGCGGAGACCGCGCGCCCGCGCCCGGCCTCGTCGGCCATGCCGCCGGCGCCGGGGATCGTGGCGAAGGAGATCCCGTCGTTCCGGTACAGCTCGTTGGGCTCCGTCCCGGCGCCCCCGTCCGCGCCGTGCGAGATCACGAGGTCCGGGCGCTCCCCGGCGCGCAGCGGCAGGAGGAGGAGCCCGTGACGGTCCGTGGGGCCGGTGAACGGCTGGGGGTGCGTGAAGCGGCTGAACACCCCGGCGCCGTTGTTCCAGTACAGCCACGGGGCGTAGTAGTGGTGCCCCGCGTAGACGTCCAGGTCCCCGTCGCCCTCCAGGTCGGCCATCGCCGCGCCCCACGTGATCTGGGCCCACTGCAGGCCCGACGTGGAACCCGTGTTCGAGAACTGGGCGGCGCACGGGACGGCGGCCAGCACGCCGGCGGCGAGCAGGGCGGCCGCCCGTGCGACGGGGACGGGCAGCGGGGTGCGCGACGGTGGTGCAGGCACTGGCGGAGGTCCCGTGTCGAAGGGTCGCCGCCGAGTATACACCCCGTCCCGCGGCGGCTTTACTCCGGAGCGCAAACATGGCAAGAATGCACGGAACCGCGTCCTGCCTTCCCCTTTGCGAGGTGCCCCGTGGCGGTCCAGTACGTCTACACGATGATCGGGCTGGAGAAGGTCGTTCCGCCCAAGCGGAAGATCCTGGAGGGGATCTCCCTCAGCTTCCTGCCCGGCGCGAAGATCGGCGTCATCGGGCTGAACGGCGCCGGCAAGTCCACGCTGCTGCGGATCATGGCCGGGGTGGACACGGAGTTCCACGGCGAGGCCCGTCCCGCGGACGGGATCCGCGTGGGCTTCCTGCCGCAGGAGCCCGAACTGGACGCCACGAAGAACGTGCTGGGCAACGTGATGGAAGGCGTCGCGGGGACGAAGGCGCTGCTGGACCGGTACGAGGCGCTCAACCTGAAGCTGGGCGAGGACCTCTCCGCGGAGGAGATGGACAAGGTCCTGGCCGAGCACGGGCGTGTGCAGGACGCGATCGAGGCGGCGAACGGCTGGGAGCTGGAACGCACGCTGGAGATCGCGATGGATGCGCTGCGCTGCCCGCCGGGCGACACGGAGGTGAAGGTGCTTTCCGGCGGCGAGCGCCGGCGCGTGGCGCTCTGCCGCCTGCTGCTGTCCAAGCCGGACATGCTGCTGCTGGACGAGCCCACGAACCACCTGGACGCGGAGTCCGTGGCGTGGCTGGAACGGCACCTGCAGGAGTACCCCGGCACCGTCGTCCTCGTCACGCACGACCGCTACTTCCTGGACAACGTGACCGAGTGGATCCTGGAGCTGGATCGCGGGCGCGGGATCCCGTGGCACGGGAACTACTCGGGCTGGCTGGTGCAGAAGGACGCGCGGCTCGCCCAGGAGGAGAAGGAGGAGTCCGCCCGCCGGCGCGTGATCCAGCGCGAGCTGGAGTGGGTGGGCATGAGCCAGAAGGCGCGGCAGGCGAAGGGCAAGGCGCGCCTGAATGCGTACGAGAAGCTGCTGGCCGCGGAGCGCGAGCGCCGGGGGGAGCCGGTGACCATCCGGATCCCGTCCGGGGAGCACCTGGGGAACGAGGTCATCGATGCGACCGGGCTCGCCAAGGCGTTCGGTGACCGCCTGCTCTTCGAAGGCCTCGACCTGCGCATCCCGCCCGGCGCGATCGTCGGCATCATCGGCCCGAACGGCGCCGGCAAGACCACGTTCTTCCGCATCCTGCTGGGGCAGGAGAAGGCGGACGAGGGCACGCTGCGCATCGGCGACAGCGTCTCCTTCGCGTACGTGGACCAGAGCCGGGAGGAGCTGGACGGGGAGCGGCTGGTCTGGGAGGAGATCGCCGACGGCGCCGAGACGATCGACCTCGGCGGGCGGGAGGTGTCCACGCGCGCGTACGCGGCCACGTTCAACTTCCGCGGCCCGGATCAGCAGAAGCGCGTCCGCGACCTCTCCGGCGGCGAACGCAACCGGCTGCACCTGGCCAAGCTGCTCAAGCGCGGCGGCAACGTGCTGCTGCTGGACGAGCCCACGAACGACCTCGACGTGGAGACCCTGCGCGCGCTGGAGCTGGCCCTGGAGGACTTCGCCGGCTGCGCCATGATCATCAGCCACGACCGGTGGTTCCTGGACCGCGTGGCCACGCACATCCTCGCCTTCGAGGGCGACAGCCAGGTGACGTTCTTCGAGGGGAACTACGCGGAATACGAGGCGGAGCGCCGCCGCCGCCTCGGTGCCGAGGCGGATCGCCCGCACCGCATCCGCTACAAGAAGCTCACGCGCTGACGCCACGAACCCGGCGCGGCCGGCGGAACGCGAACGGCCCGGGCGTCGCCGCCCGGGCCGTCGTGGGTCGGGGCTCTCCGGTCGGTCAGCCGGCCTTCGGGGCCGGCGCCGTCGCCGACGCCTCGAGGTGGATCTCGATCCACACCTCGTCGCCGAGCACGAAGCCGCCGGCGTCCAGCGCCTTGTTCCAGTTGATGCCGTAGTCCTTGCGGTTCACGGTGCCGGTGAGGTCCAGGCCCACCATCGGCTGGCCGCTCCAGGGGTTCGTGCCCGTGCCCGTGACCTCGGCCGTGAGCGTGGCCGGCTTCGTCACGCCGCGCATCGTGAGATTCCCCGTCACCTCGTACTTCTCGCCGGCCTTCTTCACCGACGTGGACTCGAATGTCACCTGCGGGTGGTTCGCCACGTCGAAGAAGTCCGCGGTCTCGAGGTGGTTGTCCCGCTTCTCGTTCTGCGTGTTCACCGACGCGGCCAGGATCGTGGCGGAGAGCTTGAGGGTGCCCGCCACGTTCGCGGGGTCGAGCCACACCTTGCCGTCGTACTCCTCGAAGCGGCCCGGCGTCTTCGACACGAGGTGCTTCACCTTGAAGCCGATCTCGGAATGCACGGGATCCACGACGTACTCGTGGGTCTCGGCCGCGGCGCCGCGTACGGCGACGAAGGCGAGCAGGGCGACGATCGGGGCGACGAGCTTCCGCATGGCGACTCTCCTCTTCCGGAGGGAAACGGAATCCAGCGCTCGCCTCGGCGAGCGGCATGGCTTTAAATGCACGCGGGCGGGGGGTTGTTCCCGCGTCTCGGACCAACCGGCGCGACGTGCGCCCCGCGAGGACGCCCCCGCGGGCTCCCGACGCCCACCGCCTCGCGGAAGGGGGACATCGAATGAGCGCGCGGACCGACTCCCGGGACCTCGCCGCCGCGGTTCACGCTCCCGGATCGTTCCGGGAGGCGCTGGCCGCGGCCCTGCGACGCCTGGACGCCGAACGGATCGTGCCCCGCATCCGGGCGCAGGACCACACCGTGTGGCGGGACGACCCCCGCGAGCTGGCGGACCGGCTCGGGTGGCTCGGCGTCGCCTCTCGGATGCGGGACGAGGCGCCGCGGATTCAGGAGTGGGCCGCGGGGCTTGCCGGAAGCCGGGTGGCGGACGTGGTGCTGCTGGGCATGGGCGGGTCGTCGCTCGCGCCGGAGGTCTTCGCCCGGACGTTCCCGCGGGACGCCGCCCGGCCTCGTCTGCACGTGCTGGACAGCACGTCTCCCGCGTGGATCCGGCGCGTCACCGCGGCCGTCGATCCGGAACGGCTGCACGTGATCGTGGCCAGCAAGTCCGGCACGACCATCGAGGTGGACACGCTGGCCGCGCACTTCCGGGAGCTTGTGCAGCGACGCCTCGGCGGGGACTGGCCCTCGCGCTTCACCGCGATCACCGATCCCGGCACGCCGCTGGACCGGGCGGCCACGGCGGAGGGGTACCGCGCGGTCTGGCGGAATCCGGCGGACATCGGAGGCCGCTTCAGTGCGCTGTCGTTCTTCGGGCTGGTGCCCGCGGCCGCGATCGGCGTGGACATCGCGCGAGTGCTCGGCGGCGCGGAGGCCATGGCGGACGCGTGCGCGGGAGAACCGGCGGCGAATCCGGGCGCCGTGCTCGGGGCGCTGCTCGCGACCGGCGTGCGGAGCGGCCGGGACAAGCTCACGCTGGTCGCGTCGCGCGAGCTGGCGTCCTTCGGGTTGTGGGTGGAGCAGCTCCTGGCGGAGAGCACCGGAAAGGACGGCACCGGGGTCGTCCCGGTGGTGGACGAGCCCGCGGGCACGGAGGATGCCGCCGGAGCGGACCGGGTGTTCGTCGCGCTCGGTCTCGAGGGCGCCGGGGACGACGCGTTCGCCGGCCGGGTGGACGGCATCCGGCGCGCGGGCGGTCCGTTGCTGGAGCTTTCCCTGCCGGGTCGCGATGCGCTCGGCGCGGAGATGTTCCGGTGGGAGTTCGCCACCGCGGTCGCGGGCCACCTCCTCGGCATCCACCCGTTCGATCAGCCGGACGTCCAGTCCGCGAAGACGCGCACGAAGGAGGTCCTGGACGCGTTCGAGGCGGGGAAGACCCTTCCGCCCGCGGCCGCCGGCGACGCGGTCGCGCTGCTCGAGGGCGTGGCGCCGCCGGAGTGGGTGTCCGTGATGGTCTACGGGGAGCCCTCCGCGGCGCTGGAGGCGGCGCTCGCGGATCTGCGCCGCGCCGCCGGCGGGCGCGGCGCGGCGACCACGCTGGGACTCGGCCCGCGCTTCCTGCACTCCACGGGGCAGCTGCACAAGGGCGGCCCGGACACCGGGCGCTTCCTGCAGATCGTGCTGGACGAGGGGACGTTGCCCATCCCGGGCCGGACCCTGGGATTCCACCAGCTGATCCGGGCGCAGGCGGACGGCGACGCCGCCGCGTTGCGGGATCGGGGCCGGCGCGTCGCACGCGTCGAGGGTGGGGCCGATCCGGTGGCGGCGGTGCGCGGACTCGCCGACGCCGTGCGCGCGCGGGGAGCACGCGCGTGATCGTCGCCGTGGACATCGGCGGCACGAAGATCCAGCTCGCCGCGTTCGCGCGCGAGGACGGCAAGCTGCGCAAGGGCGTGGAGGCGTTCGTCGCCACCGCCGATGCGGCGTCCGCGGAGGACGTGCTGCGGCGGTTCTGCCGGGAGCACGAGCTGCGACCGGATGCGGTGGGCCTCGGCGTGGCGGGGCCGGTCGTGGACGGGTTCGTGCGCGGCGCGAACCTCCCGTGGACGATCCGGCAGCAGGACCTCGAGGAGGCCGCCGGCGGCGTGCCCGTGCGCATGGTGAACGACCTCGCCGCGAGCGCCCACGGGCTGGCGGAGCTGGAACCGGCGGACTTCGTGACGCTGCAGGCCGGGGAGGCGCAGCCGCGCGCCAATCGCGGGCTCGTCTCGCCGGGGACGGGGCTGGGCGAGTGCATCCTGGTCCGGATCGGCGAGGACTGGGAGCCCGCGGCATCGGAGGGCGGCCACGCGGATCTCGGCGCCCGGACCGACGAGGAGATCGAGCTGTTGCGCTGGCTGCGCGCCGAGTACGGCCGCGCCAGCGTGGAACGCGTCCTGTCCGGTCCGGGCCTCGCGAACGTGTTCCGCTGGCAGCGCGACCGTCGCGCGATCCCGGACGACTCCGGCATTCCCGCCGGCGCCCGCGGCCCGGACCTTCCGGCGCTCGTCTCGGAGGCGGCGCTGGAACGCGGGTCGCGCCTCGCCCGCGAGGCGCTGCGCGTGTGGGTGACGCTGCTCGGGGCCGAGGCGGGGAACCACGCCCTGCGCGGGCTCACGCTCGCGGGGCTGTACCTCGGCGGCGGGATGCCGCTGCGGTTGCTGCCCGCGCTGTCGGGGGAGCCGTGGTTCCTGGATGCGTTCGCGGACAAGGAGCCCCACCGCGGGTTGCTGCGCGCGGTGCCCGTGCACGTGGTCACGCGCACGGAGACGCCGCTCCTCGGCGCGGCCCGGCTGGCCGACGCGGTGTCCGCGCGCCGCTGAGCGCGTGAGCCTACGCGGAGCGCAGGAGCCGCAGGCCCCAGGAGGCCAGGGGAACCTCGAGCGTGACCGCGCCGTCCGCGGCGCGCGTCGCGACGAGCCGCTCGCCGGCGAGGGCATCCGCCCAGGTCTCCGGCAACGGGGGCCCGCCGGGCTTGCACGCGAGCCGCGCGGTGCGGGCCGCCTCGTCGAGGTTCGCCAGCAGCAGCCGCTCCCCTTCGGGCGCGGACCAGCGCGACGCGAACACGGGCGCCGTGTCCGCGCCGTCCGTCAGGCACGGCGACAGGTCGGTCCAGCCTCCCGCATGCAACGGCGGCTCGTCCAGGAACCGCAGGAGCTGCGCGTAGAAGCGGGCGCGCGGTTCGTCCGGGGACGGATCGGGGACGCGCGCGATCTGCACCGGCGGCTTTCCGCGCGCGCCCTCCACCTGGCCGTCGAACACGAAGCGCACGCCGGGGAGGCCCCACGCGAGCACGGCGGACGCACGCTCCCGCGCGCCGAGCGCCTCCATCGCGCGCGGCTCGTCGTGGTTCTCGAGGAAGCGCACGAACCCGGCGTGCTCCGCCGCCGGCGCCGCGAAGCGGGCACGGAGGTTCGGCAGGTCGCGCGCGAGCAGCGCGTCCAGCAGCTCCTTGTCGTACACCCAGTCGAACCCGATCGAGCGCAGCCGTGCGCCGAGGCCCCAGTACACCTCGGCCATGAGCACCGTGTCCGGATGCTCGCGTCGCAGCGCGGCGATGGCCTCCGCCCAGAAGTCGCCCGCCTCTTCCGGCGGGCCCTCGCCCCACGTCTTCGCGAAGATGTCGGGAAGCGGCAGCATCGCCACGTCGCAACGGATGCCGTCGGCGAGCGACGCCACGTCCAGCAGCACGCGCGTCATGGCCGCGCGGGCCTCGCGCCGGCGGTAGTCCAGCTGCACCGTGTCGGACCAGCCGGGGAAGTAGGGATCCCGCCCGTGCGCGAAGACGCGGTCCTCGCCCGCGGGCGTCGTGTGCACGAACCAGTTGCCGGGATCGCGGGCCAGGTCGCGCGCCCCGCCGCGCACGAAGCGGTCCGGGTGCTCGTCCAGCCACGGGTGGTCGATGCCCATGTGGTTCGGCACGAAGTCCAGCATGAGGCCCAGGCCGTGCGCGGCCATCCGCGCGCGCAGCGCGGCGAGCGCGTCGCGGCCGCCGGCCGCGGCCAGCGGCTCGTACGTCCGGATGGAGTACGGCGATCCCTGCACGTCGCGCGGTTCCCAGTCCGGCAGCATCGTCTCGTACGAGCGCAGCAGGTCCGGGTAGTACAGCGCGAGGCGACGCGCCTTCGGGCCCGTGGGCCACACCCCCATCAACCACACGCCGTCGAATCCGGCGGTCCGGATGCGCGCGAGTTCCGCGTCCGGCACGTCGGCGAAGCCGACGCGCGCTCCCGCGGCGCGCGACAGGCGCTCGAGCCATGGCCGCACGGCGATCTCGAGGAGCAACGGGTGTTCTCGGCGGCGCAGCGGGTTCGCCATGGTGCCTCCCGGATGGTGGACCGTCGTTTTACCATCGCGCGCGAACCCTGGCGACCGGTTGCGAACCGGGGTAACTTGAGCGCACCCTGCCAGGGGAGGACGGCCATGGCCGAGGCACGCGGAGCAGTGATGCTTCTGGAGGTCCGGGTGGACGGCGCCGGGAAGGACGAGGAGTCCGTCCGGGACGCCACGGCGCGGGCGAGGGCCCTGCTGGAGTCCCCCGATCCCGCCCGAGCCTGGACGCCGGCGGCGGCCGCCGGCGTCTCCGGGAAGCTGCGATTCGCGAACGCCGCGGATGCGCTGCCGTTCCTGCACCGGCTTCGCACGGAACTGTGTGCGGATCCGGCGAAGCCCAGAGTGAAGGTCGGTGCGGGTCTGGGTGTGGGCGACGAGATCGAGGGCGGGCGCATGGCGCTCGAGGCGTTCCGCGGGCTGGGTCGCCGCGGGCGCGTGCTGACTCGCGCCTTGACGCCGGAGCCGGATGCGAACATCGTGCTCGCCGCGCTTTGCCGGACGGTGGACTCGCTGCACTCGGGCTGGACCCGGGCGCAGTGGCAGGCCATCCACCGACGGGACGGCGGGAAGACGCTCCAGGAGATCGGCACCGATCTCGGGATCGCCTACCAGAACGTCAGCAAGCGTCTGATCGCGGCGCAGTACTCCCTGTACCAGGAGGTGCTGGCGGCGGCGGCGCTCGTGTTCTCGAAGGCCGGTCCGCCGGGCGTCTGACGGGCCCGGAGCGCCGGCCTCCAGGCCCAGGAACCCCGGGAGCGGAATGAGCCCGACGAAGCACCATGCCGCCCTGCTGCCCGGCGACGGCATCGGCCCCGAGGTGGTCACCGTCACGGTGGACGCCATCGCGGCGCTCGGCGTGGACATCGCCTGGGAGCCGGGCCTCATCGGCCTGTCCGCACTGGAGGCGCACGGCACCACGCTCCCGGAGTCCGTGCTGGACTCGGTGCGGCGGCACCGGGTGGCGCTGAAGGGGCCCACGTCCACCCCGGTCGGCGGCGGGCACGTGAGTGTGAACGTGGGGCTTCGCCGCGCGCTGGACCTCTTCGCGAACTTCCGGCCCATCCGCAACATCCCCGGCGTGAAGTCCCGCTACTCCGGGGTGGACCTCTTCATCGTCCGCGAGAACACCGAGGGGCTGTACGCCGGCATCGAGCACCTCATCGTGCCGGGCGTCGTGGAGTCGATCAAGATCATCACGGCGGACGCGTCCACGCGGATCGCCGAGTTCGCGTTCGCCTTCGCGCGTCGCCGCGGACGGCGGAAGGTCACGGCCGTGCACAAGGCGAACATCATGAAGCTCTCGGACGGGCTGTTCCTGGAGTGCAGCCGCAAGGTGGCCGCGAAGTACCCGGACGTCGTCTACGAGGAGCTGATCGTCGACAACATGTGCATGCAGCTCGTGATGGATCCCACCCGCTACGACATCCTGCTCGCGGAGAACCTGTACGGGGACATCCTGTCCGATCTCGGCGCGGGGCTCGTGGGCGGCCTCGGGTTCGCGCCGGGCGCGAACCACGGCAAGGACATCGGCATCTACGAGCCCGTGCACGGCTCGGCGCCGGACATCGCGGGGAAGGGCCTGGCGAACCCGATCGCGTCGGTCCTCTCCGGCGTGATGATGCTCCGGCAGCTCGGCGAGGACGGGCAGGCGGACCGGCTGCGCGCCGCGGTGTTCCGCCACCTGGAGAAGGGCGAGGTCCTCACGCCCGACATGGGCGGCCGCGCCACGACGACGCAGGTGCGCGATGCGCTGCTGCGCGAGATCGAGGCCACGCCGGCGGTCGTCCCTTCGCCGCACTGACCGCCGCCCCCGCGGCGCCCCTCACCAGCGCGCGGACCAGAGATCCATCGTCTTGAGCGCGGTCGCCGTCTGGAAGATCGCCACGCGGTCGGTCGCGCGCAGGAGGCCGCGGGCGCGCAGCAGCTCCGCGCCCGCGATCGCCGCGGCGCCCTCCGGCGAGGGGAGGAGGCCCTCCTCGGCCGCCCCGCGGCGGACCGCGGCGGTGATCGCCTCCTCCGCCACGGCCACCGCGCCGCCGCCCGTGCCGCGGAGCGCGGCCAGGATCAGGCGATCGGCGAAGGCGGCGGGCACGCGCAGGCCGGCGGCGAACGTCACGGGATCCGGCCAGACGTCGGCCCGTGCGGCGCCCGCCTGGAAGGCGCGGACGATCGGCGCGCACCCTTCCGCCTGCACTGCGTACAGCCGGGGGGCGGGGCCGGCCAACCAGCCGATCGCGCGCGCCTCGACGAAGGCCTGCGCCATCGCGACGATCCCGGTGCCGCCGCCGCACGGGTACACGATCGCGTCCGGCGCGCCGAAGCCGTCCTCGAGCAGCTCGAACGCCATCGTCTTCTTGCCCTCCACGCGGCCCGGCTCCCGGAACGTCGCGACGGACAGCAGGCCGTCACGGGCGGCCTCGGCCGCGGCGGCGCGCCCGGCGTCCGCAATCGAGCCGGCGTGGAGCGTGAGGCGGGCGCCGCGCATGCGGATCTCGTCCAGGATCGCGGGCGGCGTGGACTCGGGGGCGTGCACGGAGACCGCGATCCCCGCGCGCGCGCCGTAGGCCGCGGCGGACGCGCCCGCGTTGCCGGCGGTGGGGAGGACGATGCCGGCCACCCCGTGCGCGGCCGCGAGGGACACCGCCACCGAGAGGCCCCGGTCCTTGAAGGAGCCGGTGGGGTTCGCGCCCTCGTCCTTGATCGTCACCTCGCGCAGGCCGAGCCGGTCGGCCAGCCGCGGCGCCGCCAGGCGCGGGGTGCCGCCCTCGCCCAGGGTCACGGGCTCGGCTCCGTCCGGGAGCGGCAGGAGGGCGCGGTACCGCCAGATCCCGCGCTCCGGCCCGAGCGGCAGCGCGCGGGCGCGCTCCGGATCGTAGATCGAGCGGAGCGGCGCCCCGCAGCACGGCGACACCCCGCGCGGCGGCGGCGAGGGGTCCTCCGCCCCGCAGGCGGAGCAGTCCTGGCGAAGGAGCGCGGTGCGCATTGCCGCGAGCATGGCACCGGCACGCCGGCCGGGCAACCGCCGCCGCGGCGGTCGTCCGGTCCCCGCGGGGACCGGCGCAGGGACGGGCGGTCCCCGGGAAGGGACATGCGGGATCCGGGGCGATTCGCGAAACGCCTGCGGCGAATCTCGCAAGTTGCGCCACGCCCTGCCGTCCCGCCCTTGCGGCTCCTTGCGGACCCTGGCCGCGCGTGGCCTCCGGCTGCGCACCACGGACTGGCACGTGCCCTGCAAATGGACAGGGTCACTGGACCGGGGCCGGGGACGCGAACCTCCCGGATCTCGCAACCCGACCCCCCCGGCTTCGGTCCTCATCGCATCGGACGCGGTCCCCTGCGGTGCCCGTGATTCGTGAGCGCCGGCTTGACGCCGATCAAGATCTTCTCCGGCGGCTCGTCGCACGGCACAGGGCGGGGGACCTTCTCCCGGCGGGAGGGGCGCAGAGCCCCTCCCGTCGCCGTTTCCGGCGCTCCCGCCCCGTGCGCGCGATTGACAGCTACGACCGCTTGCGGATAGATGGTGGCGCGCCCAGGGGCGCCGCACGGGGTCGAACCCTCGCGGCCCCGGGGGAAGGGGGGAGTCCGTGCAGGGGCAGGCGCTCGGCATGATCGAGACGCGCGGCTTCACGGGCCTCGTCGAGGCCTCGGATGCCATGGTGAAGGCCGCCCGCGTCACGCTCACCCGCTACGAGAAGATCGGCTCCGGGTACGTCACCACGCTCGTGCGCGGGGACGTCGGGGCCGTGAAGGCGGCCGTGGCGGCCGGCGAGGAAGCGGCGAAGCGCGTGGGGGAGCTGGTCTCCGCGCACGTCATTCCGAGTCCGCATCCGCAGCTGGAAGACATCCTCTTGAAGTGAACCCGCGCGCCGGACGGTGCGACGAGGGGACGGGATCGGCGCGATCGGAGGGATGAGATGAGCGAGGCGTTGGGGATGATCGAGACGCGCGGGTTCGTGGCGCTCGTCGAGGCGTCGGATGCGATGGTGAAGGCGGCGAACGTCCGCCTCGTGGGCTACGAGAAGATCGGCGGCGGCTACGTGACGGCCATCGTGCGCGGCGACGTGGCCGCGGTGAAGGCGGCCACGGATGCCGGCTCCGCCGCGGCGAACAAGGTGGGCGAGCTGGTCACGGTGCACGTGATCCCGCGGCCCCACGCGAACGTCGACAAGATCCTGCCGGTCGCCGACACGCAGACCGCCGACGCCTGAGCCGCCGCGAGGCGGGAGGAGCGCGCATGACGCTCGGCCGGGTCGTGGGCACCGTGGTCGCCACCCGCAAGGAGGAGCGGCTGACGGGGTTCAAGCTCCAGGTCGTGGAGACCGTGGGGCTGGACCTGAAGCCCACGGGCGCGTTCACCGTGGCCGTGGACGCCGTGGGCGCGGGGCCCGGCGAGATCGTGCTCACCTCCGCCGGCAGCTCCGCGCGGCTCACCCAGGTCACGAAGGACCGGCCCGTGGACGCGGTCATCGTGGGCATCGTGGACACCCTGGAGACCGGCGGGCACGTGCGGTACGACAAGGCGCGGTCCGCGGGTCCCGCCTAGCCCGGAAGGAGCGCCGTGGCGATCGACGGGAAGCGCATCGACGCCATCGTGGAGCGCGTGCTCGCGCGGCTCGCCGAGGAGGAGCGCGCCCCGGAATCGCCGCGGACGGCGCCCCCGCCCGCGGCCGTCGCGCGCACCGGCGGCCCCGTGTTCGAGACCCCCGACGAGGCCGTGGCGGCGGCGCGCCGCGCGTTCCTGGACCTGTGCGACACGCCCCTCGCGGTCCGCGACGCCATGATCGACGCCATTCGCGGCACCGTGCGCGAGCACGCACGGGAGCTGTCGGAGGCCGCGGTCCGAGAGACCGGCATGGGGCGCGTGGACGACAAGATCCTGAAGAACCTGCTGGTCGGGAACCGCACGCCGGGCACCGAGATCCTCGCGCCGTTCGCGCGTTCCGGCGATCACGGGCTGATGCTCGAGGAGCTGGCACCGTACGGCGTCATCCTGTCGGTGACCCCGTCCACGAATCCGTCCGAGACCGTGATCAACAACGGCATCGGGATGCTGGCCGGGGGCAACTCCGTGGTCTTCGCGCCGCATCCGGGCGCGCGGGAGACGTCGCTGCGCGCGGTCGCGCTGCTCGAGGCGGCGGCGCGCGCGGCCGGCGGCCCGGCCAACGTCTTCGTCACGATCGCGGAGCCCTCCATCGAGGCCACGCAGGCGCTGATGCGGCACCCGCAGGTGCGTCTCCTGGTGGTCACCGGCGGCGGCGGCGTGGTGAAGGAGGCCATGAGCGTGGGCAAGCGCGCCATCACGGCCGGCCCGGGGAACCCGCCGGTGGTGGTGGACGGCACGGCCGACCTGGAGCGCGCGGCGCGCGGCATCCACGCGGGCGCGTCGCTGGACAACAACATCATCTGCACGGACGAGAAGGAAGTGCTGTGCGTGGATCGCGTGGCCGGCGAGCTGCTGCGGCTGCTGGCCGCGGAGGGGGCGTACGTCCTGCGCGGCGCCGAGCTCGACGCGGTGCGGCGCGTCGTGATCGCGGAGGATCACGGGCCGCGGCGGCGGAGCGTGCCGAACCGGGAGCTGATCGGCCGGAACGCCGGCGTGATCCTGGAGGCGGCCGGGGTGGCCGGCCCGAGGGACGCGCGCCTCCTCGTGGCCGAAGTGGACGACGCGCATCCCTTCCTGTGGACCGAGCTGATGATGCCGGTGCTCGGCGTGTGCCGCGTGCCGGACGTGGACGCGGCGATCGACTTCGCCCGCGAGGTGGAGGGCGGGTGCTTCCACACGGCGTCGATGTACTCGCGCAACGTGGACAAGCTCTCGCGGATGGCCCGCGTGTGCGACTGCTCGATCTTCGTGAAGAACGGCCCCAACTTCAACGGGCTCGGACACGGCGGCGAGGGCTGGACCAGCTTCACGATCGCCAGCCCCACGGGCGAGGGCATGACCACGGCGCGGAGCTTCACGCGCCGGCGGCGATGCTCGCTCATCGACGCCTTCCGCATCGTCTGACATGACCGCCTCCGCTCCGAGCCGCGCCGCGCTCGCGGGGATCCTGGCCTGGGGCGGGCTGCGCGCGCCGCCCCCGCGGGCGCGCTTCCTCGTGGTCGACGCGCTGGACGACTTCCCGGGGCAGGCGTCCGCGGCGGCGCTGCTGGCGGAGCGGACGGAGGACGTGGTCGCCGGGGCGGCGTTGCTCGCGCGCGCCGCCGGGGCGACGCCGTTCGTGGCGGTTCCGGAAGGCGCGCCGCGCGCGCCGGGGCACGACGCCGCCCGGCGCCTCGACGTGCCGCGGCTGCACCCGTTGGGCGAGCCGCGCATCCTGGGCCGGTGGCTCGCGGGGCTCGCGCGGTTCGACGGCGCGGCACCGGCGGACTTCGCGGTCGTGCCGGCGGCGGAGGCGGCCGCGGCTGCGGCGTCCGCGCGCGGGCGACCGGACCTGAGCGCGTGGATCACCGTCACGGGGCGCGTGCGCGACCCGGCCACGCTGCGCGTGCCGCTGGGCACGCCGGTGGCCACGCTCGTGCGCCTCGCCGGGGGCGGCCGCGGCACCGCGGTCCCGTACGTGGTGCGGCGCGGGCGGCTGCGCCGCGCGTCGTCCTCACGCGGCGTGACCGCGGCGGACGCGGCGCTGGTGCTGCTGGGCGACGGGCATGCGCTGGCGCGCAACGACGCGCTCTCCCTGGACGCGCTGTTGCGCCGCGCGGACTCCGCGTGCGCACGGTGCGGACTCTGCGACGCGGCCTGTCCCGCGGGGGAGGCGCGGCCGGCGCGTGTGCTCGACCTGCTGCGCGCCCCGGGGGCGGCGGGAACGGCCGCGCTGCCCGGCATCACCGCGTGTTCGGGCTGCCGGGTGTGCGAGACCGTGTGCCCCGCCGGGCTCGGCGTGGGGCGCATCGCGGCCGCGGCGGCGGAGCGCGCGCGGGCCGGCGGAGCGCCGGCGGGGACGTCACGCCGCATCCGCCTGATCCCGCGCGAGGCCATGCGCAGCCGTCTCGGGCTGGGCGCGGATCCCGAGGCGCGGCGCGACGCCACCTCCGAGGTGCGGCGCGTGCGCTTCGATCTGGGCGACGGCCCGCTGCGCGCGCTGCGCCGGGCGGGGGACCGCGTGTGGGCGGGCGAGCCGATCGCGGTCGCGCCGGACGGCGCGCGGGTGCTCGCGCCGTTCGCGGCCACCGTCGTCGTCGCCGGGCGCACGGTGACGTTGCGGAGGATCGCATGACCGGCGCGTCGTCGCTGGCGCTGCTCGAGACGAGCTCGATCGCCGCCGGTGTGCGTGCCGCGGACGAGATCGTGAAGGCGGCGAGCGTGGTGCTGCTGGAGGCCTGCGCGGTGTCGCCCGGGAAGTTCCTCGTGGCGTTCGCAGGGGACGTGGCCGCGGTGGAGGCGTCGCTCGCCGCGGGACGCCGGGCGGCCGAGGACCACCGGGTGGACGAACTGCTCCTGGCGCGCGTCCACCCCGCGGTCGCGCCGGCGCTGGCCGGCCGCGGGCTGCGCGAGGTGGCGCCGGGAGACGCGATCGGGGTGGTGGAGACGATGTCCGTGGCGGCCGCGATCGTGGGCGCGGACGCGGCGGCGAAGGCGGCGTCGGTGCGACTCCTGGAGGTGGCCACGGGCCGCGGCATCGGCGGGAAGGGGTACTTCACCATGGCCGGTGACGTGGCCGCGGTGCAGGCCGCCGCCGCGGCGGCGGAGTCCGTGGCCGGGGCGCGCGGCTTCCACCTGCGCACGGAGATCCTGGCGGGGCCGCACGCCGCGCTCGCGACGCGCGTGGCCGCCGGGCTGCGCGGCCGGCCCGAGTGGCGCGACGTGCCGGGCGGGGAGGACCGCGAGTGAACCTCGCGCGCGTGATCGGCACCGTGTGGTGCACGGCGAAGGACGAGACCCTGCACGGGATGCGGTTCCTCGTGATCCAGCCGGAGACGGAGGCGGGCGCGCCGTCGGGCGCGCCGCTCGTGGCGGCGGACGCGGTGTCCGCGCGGCAGGGCGACCGCGTGTTCTTCGTCCGCGCGCGCGAGGCCGCGAAGGCGTTCCCCGGCAAGTTCGCGCCGCTCGACGCGGCGATCCTCGGGATCGTGGACGGGGCGGAGGTGGACGGGGCATGAAACTCGGTCGCGTGATCGGCCGCGTGTGGGCCACGGCGAAGGACCCGTCCCTGCACGGGCGGCGGATCCTGCTCGTGCGTCCCGTGGACCCGGACGGACGGCCCGCGGGGGAGGCCTACCTCGCGGTGGACGCGGCGGACACGGGCGCGGGGGAGCACGTGCTGGTCGTGGACGAGGGCGGGAGCGCCGGCATGGTGCTGGGACTGGACGACCCGCCCATCCGCACGGTCGTCGTGGGCGTGGTGGACCACGTGGAGAGGACGGCGGCATGACGCCGGCGTTCGCGATCCGGCAGGCGGTGGTGAAGGTGTGCCGGGAGCTGGACCGGCGCCAGTACGTGGGCGGCCGCGACGGCAACGTGTCGGCGCGCCTGCCCGACGGCAACCTCGTGGTCACGCCGGCGGGCGTCCGCAAGGGCGACGTGACCGTGGAGAGCCTGGTCACGGTGGATCGCGCGGGAAAGCCGGCGGGACGCGGGCGCGCGTCGTCCGAGCTGGCCATGCACCTGCGCATCTACGAGCTGCGCGGCGACGTGAACGCGGTGGTGCACGCGCACCCGCCGGTGGCCACGGGCTTCGCCGCCGCCGGCGTGGCGCTGAAGGAGTGCGTGCTCCCGGAGATCATCGTGGGGCTCGGGCGCGTGCCGATCGCGCCGTATGCCACGCCGGGGACGCCGGAGCTGCCGCGCTCGCTGGACGCGCTCATCCCCGGGCACGACGCGTACCTGCTGGAGAACCACGGCGTGGTGGCCGTGGGCGAGGACCTGGACGCGGCGCACGGTCGGATGGAGACCGTGGAGCAGGCCGCTCGCATCCTGCTCGTGGCGCGGCTGCTGGGCGGGCCCAGCGCGCTGCCGCGGGAGGCCGTGGCGGAACTCATCGCCGCCCGCGGACGCTACGGCGTGCGCGAAGGGCTGGCGGGCTGCGAGCTGCCCGATGGGCGCGGCGCCGCGCCGGGCGGGGACGCCCGCGCGCTGTCCGCCGAGGAGGAGGACCTGGCCGCCGAGGTGGCCGCGCGGGTGCGCGCGGCCCTGCGCGCGGGGGCCGGGCGGCGCTAGGCCGCGGCGGCCTTCTTGTTGCGCTGCTTCGCCAGGCGGCTCTTCTTCCGGTCCGCGCGGCGCTTCGGGATGATGCCCTTCTTCGCGGCGCGATCCAGCTCCGACGACGCCTCGCGGTAGGCGCTCTCCACCTCGGCCGCGGGCGCGGCGTGCAGCTTCTTCGTGACCGTCTTCAGCGTGCTCTTCACGGCGCGATTGCGGGCGTTCTCCTTCTTGCTCGTCCGCATCCGCTTCTCGTTGGACTTGTGCTGCGGCATGTTCCCGGCGCCCCCTTGGTTTCCCGGATTCCGGCGAAAGACGGGGGAGCATACGCGGGTGCCGCGGCCGGGTCAAGCCGGGCGGATTGACGCGGCCGTCCGACGGTGGAATCCTCCGCCCGGGCCGGGAGGGGCGATGGCGGACACCGGGGAGCGCGCAGGGCCTTCGACCGCTTCGGTCACGCGCTCGGCCGCCCGCGTGGGCGCGGCCACCATGCTCTCGCGGGTCTTCGGGCTTGCCCGGGACACGGCCTTCGCGGTCCTCTTCGGGACCGGGTTCCTGGCCGACGTCTTCAACCTCGCGTTCCTGATCCCGAACTTCTTCCGGCGCATCGTGGGGGAGGGGAACCTCAACCCGGCGTTCGTCCCGGTGTTCACCGAGGTGCGCACGCGCCGCGGGGACGAGGCGGCCGGGGCCTTCCTGCGCCGGGCGGCCGGCGGGCTGGCGGCGGTCGTCCTGCCCCTGACCGCGGCCGGGATGGTGTTCGCGGGGCCCCTGGTCACGATCTACGCGCACGGCTGGCGGTCGGACCCGGAGGGCTTCTCCTTCGCGGTGTTCCTGCTCCGCGTGCTGTTCCCGTCGCTGCCGTTCGCCGCGTTCGCGTCGCTGTCCGCCGCCGCGCTGAACGCGCGGGGGCACTTCGCGGTGCCCGCGCTCGCGCCGATCCTGCTGAACGTGTTCTTCCTGGCCGGCGCGGCGGCGGCCCCGCTGCTCGCGACGCCGGAGGAGCGGTTGACGGCGTTCTCGATCGGGGGTCTGGTCGGCGGCGCGGCCGCGTGGCTCGTGCAGGTCCCGCAGATGCGGCGCCTCGGTCTCCCGAACGGCGCCGCGTGGGCGCCGCGGGATCCGGACGTGCGCCGCACCGCGGCGCTGATGCTGCCGGGGCTCGTGGCGCTGGGCGTCACGCAGCTGAACCTGTTCGTGGACACGCTGCTCGCGCTGCGCCTGGAGGAGGGATCGTTGACCGCGCTGCGACTCGGGAACCGCGTCAGCCTGCTGCCGCTCGGCGTGATCGGCGTGGCGGTGGCCACGGCGTCCCTGCCGGCGCTGTCGCGGCGCGCCGCGGAACGGGACAGGGCCGCCCTCGTGGAGACGCTGTCGCACTCGGTGCGGCTCCTGATGACGCTGCTCGTGCCGGCCGCGGCGGCGCTCGTGATCCTGGCGGAGCCGGTGGTGGCGCTGCTGTTCCAGTACGGCGAGTTCACCGCCGCGCGCTCCACGCCCATGACGGCCGCGGCGCTGGCGTTCTACAGCCTGGGGCTGCCCGCGTACGGGATCTCGCGGGGGATCGCGCAGGCGTTCTACTCGGTGCAGGACACGCGCACGCCGGTGAAGGTGGGGGCGATCGCCATGCTCGCGAACATCGCGCTGAACCTGGCGCTGATGGGTCCGCTGGGACTCCGGGGGCTGGCGCTGGCCACGTCGCTTGCCGGGTGGATCAGCGTGGTCCTGATGATCCCGCCGCTGTCCGCGAGGGTGGGGCGCCTGCCGTTCCGCGCGCTGGCGGGGTGTGCGGTCCGCGTCGCCCTGGCTACCGCCGCGATGACGGCGGCGTGCGCCGGCGTGAAGCTCCTGGCCGGGGACACCGGCGGCGGCAGCCTGCCGGCGCGGCTGGCGCGGGTCGGGGTGGAGATCGCGGCGGGGATCGCCGCCCTGCTGCTCGCGTACCGCGCGCTCGGCCACGCCGAGATGCGCGAGATCCTGGAGGCGCTGACGCGGAGGCGGCGCGGATGAGCCGCGGCGAGAGCCGGGCCCGGCGGCGGGAGCGGCTGCTGGCGAAGGCGCGCGCGATGCCCGACGCGCCCGGCGTGTACCTCTTCCTCGACGGCGGGAAGCGCCCGATCTACGTGGGGAAGGCGGCCTCCCTGCGCGCGCGCGTGCGCAGCTACTTCGCCCCGCCGGCGGAGCTGGCGCCGAAGACCGCGCGCACCGTGGAGCACGCGCACGAGATCGACTTCCTCGTGACGCGCTCCGAGATGGAGGCGCTGCTGCTGGAATACAACCTGATCAAGCAGCACCGCCCCCGGTACAACGTGGTGTACCGCGACGACAAGCGGTACCCGTACCTCAAGGTCACGCGGAACGAGACGTTCCCGCGCGTGGTTCCCGTGCGCAAGGTGGAGGATGACGGCGGCCGCTACTTCGGCCCGTACACCGACGTCGGCGCCATGCGCCGCACGCTCCGCATCCTCGGCACGATGTTCCCGCTGCCCACGTGCTCGTTGAAGCTGGTGGAGGGCATGAGCGAGCGCGGCTGCCTGGACTGGTTCCTCGGGCGCTGCGTGGGGCCGTGCCGCGGCGACGTGGACCCGGCGGAGTACGGGAAGATCGTGGCCGAGGTGGAGCTCTTCCTGGAGGGGAAGAAGGGCGATGTGGTCGCCTCGGTGGAGAAGGAGATGAACCGCGCCGCGCGGGAGCTCCGCTTCGAGGATGCCGCGAAGCTGCGCGACCGGCTGTTCTCCTTGCGGGCCACCGTCGAGCGGCAGCACGTGACCGTGGAGGGGCGCGGGGACACGGACGTGCTCGGGTTCGCGCGGCTCTCGCGCCAGGCGGTGGGCGTCCTGCTGGAGGTCCGCGGCGGACGGGTGCTCGGCCGGGACCGGCTGGAGATCTCCTGCACGCCGCTCGAGCCCGAGAGCGGGCTCCTGCGCGCGCTGCTGCTCGGCTTCTACCACGGCCGCGAGGCGATCCCCCCGGAGGTGCTGGTGCCCTCCGAGCCGGCGGAGGCGGAGCTCCTGGCCGCGTGGCTCGGGGAGCGCGGCGGGCGGCGGGTGAAGGTGCGCGTCCCGCAGCGCGGCGACGGGCGGCGGCTGCTGGAGATGGCGGAGGAGAACGCGCGCGTGGCGCTGTCCGGCGCGGCCGAGGGCGCGCTGTCCGGCGCCAAGGCGGAAGCGGACATGGCGGCGGTGGCGCGCGAGCTGGGCCTGGCGAAGGATCCGCGCCGCATCGAGGGCTTCGACATCTCCACGATCCACGGGCGCGACACGTACGCGTCGATGGTGGTGTTCGTGGACGGCGCGCCGGCCAGGGCGGAGTACCGCACGTTCCGGATCCGCGAGGCGCCGCGGCGCGACGATCCCCGCGCCATCGCCGAGGCGGTGCGCCGGCGCGCGCGCCGGGTGGCGGCGGGCGGCGCGGCGCCGGACCTCGTGTTGATCGACGGCGGCGTCACGCAGCTCTCGGCGGCGGTCCGCGCGGCGCGCGCGGAGGGGATGACGGACGTGCCCATCGTCTCGCTGGCGAAGCGGGAGGAGCTGGTGTTCTTCCCCGACCGGGCGGAGCCGCTGCGCCTGCCGCCGGCGTCGGGCGCGCGGCAGCTGCTGCAGCGCGTGCGCGACGAGGCGCACCGCTTCGCCCTGCGCGCCCACCGGCGCCGGCGAGGCGCGCGCATCGCGTCGAGCGTCCTGGACGACGTGCCTGGCGTGGGTCCGGCGCGGCGGCGGCTCCTGCTCACCCGGTTCGGGTCCGTGGCCGGCATCCGCGAGGCGGGCCTCGACGAGATCGCGGCGGTCCCGGGAGTCGGCCGCGAGGTCGCGCTCGCGGTGTGGACGCATCTCGGCGGCGCGGAGGATTCGTGACGCTCGGACACGTGCGCGCGGCGGGCGCGGGGCTGGTCGTGCACGCCTGGGGATCGCCCGGGGGTTTGTGCGCCACCACGGTGGGCGCCGTGGACGACGCCGGCGTCCGAGAGGGCGCGCGCCCCGTGCCCGACGTGGAGATCGGCGCGCCGGACGACGCGCTGCGCGCGCTCGCGGCGGCGCTGGAGGCGTACCTCGCCGGCGGGCGGCTGGAGTGGGACGGCCCGCTGGACCTGCGCGCGGTCACGCCGTTCCAGCGCGCGGTGTACGCGGCGGTGCGCGCGATCCCGCACGGCGAACTCCGGCGCTACGCGGACGTGGCGGAGGCGATCGGGCGACCCGGCGCGGTGCGCGCCGTGGGCTCCGCGCTCGGCCGCAACCCGTGGCCGGTGGTCGTGCCGTGCCATCGCGTGGTGGCGGGCGCCGACCTCGGCGGATACGCGTGCGGCGCGGCCGCGAAGCGGACGCTCCTCGCGCTGGAGGCGGGACAGCGCGCGCTGCCCTGGGAGGCCGGATCGTGACGGTGCGGGACGTCGTGGCGTTGTTCCTGGACGAGATCGCGACCGGGCGCGGGCTCTCGCGCAACACGTGCGCGGCCTACCGGCGGGACCTGGCCGCCTACGAACACGGTCTCGCCGCCGCCGGCGTGGGGACGCTGGAGGCCGTCCGCCGGGAGCACATCACGGACTTCCTGCGGGCGGAGCGCGACCGCGGCGCGAGCCCGGCCACGGTGGGGCGGCGGCTGGCCGCGGTGCGCGGGGTGCACCGGTTCGCGCACGAACGCGGGATCTGCCCGACCGATCCGGGGCGGGAGGTCTCGGGACCCCGCCGCGCGCGCCGGCTCCCCGGCGCGCTGACGATCCCGGAGATGGAGCGCCTCCTCGCCGCCCCGCGCGGCGACGAGCCCGCGGCGCTCCGGGACCGGGCGCTGCTGGAGCTGGCCTACGGCACCGGGCTGCGCGCGTCGGAGACGGTCGGCGTGGACATCGCCGACCTGGAGGAGGACCCGGGCTTCCTGCGCGTGCGCGGGAAGGGCGGGGTGGAGCGATGGGTGCCGGTGGGCGGCCAGGCGCGGCGAGCCGTGCGGGACTGGCTGGGGAACGGCCGGCCGCGGCTCGTGCGGTCCCCGACAGGGCCGCTGTTCGTGAACCTGCGCGGGCGGCGGCTCACGCGCGCCGGCTTCTGGCTGATCCTCAAGCGGCACGCGCGGGCGGCCGGCGTGACCCGGAAGGTGTCGCCGCACGCGCTCCGCCACTCCTTCGCCACGCACCTGCTCGAAGGCGGGGCGGACCTGCGGGTCGTGCAGGAGCTGCTCGGGCACGCGGATCTCGCCACCACGCAGATCTACACGAAGGTGGACACGGCCTACCTGGCCGAGGTGCACCGGACCTTCCACCCGCGCGAGCGGATCCGGCGAGACGGGCGGCGGGGGAAACGCTAAGATGCCCCGAGGCGCACGACCAAGCCTCCGGAGTCCGACCCGATGACCGAGCGCGACGAGCGGCGCGGCCCCGAGCCGGCCGCCCACGTGATCCTGCACGACGGGGACGGTTCGATGACCGATCCCGTCGCGGCCGGCGAGGGCGCCGCACCCGCGGCCCCGCCCGCGCCGGTGGAGGGCACCGGACCGCGCGTGCGCCTGGACTCGTTCGAGGGTCCGCTGGATCTCCTGCTCTACCTGATCAAGGAAGAGCAGGTGGACATCACGGACATCCCCATCGCGCGCATCACGGACCAGTACCTGGCCACGCTCGGCGACCTGGACGACGTCGACCTGGATCGCGCGGGGGAATATCTGGTCATGGCCGCGGAGCTGATGCGGATCAAGGCGAGGATGCTGATCCCGCGCGAGACGGACGAGGAGGAGGAGGAGGCCGTGGACCCGCGCGCCGAGCTGGCGCGGCGGCTCCTGGAGTACCGCGAGTTCAAGCGCGTGGCCGAGGACCTGTCCCGCCGGGAGGAGGAGTGGCGCGGCATATTCCATCGCGCCGCGGCCGTGTGGGATCCGCCGGCGAACGGCGACGACGAGCTCGGCGTGTCGCTCCTGGACCTGATGCGGGCGTTCAAGTCCATCCTGGAGGCGCAGGCGAAGGACCTGCCCATCGAGATGCAGACGGCCACCTACTCGGTGGACGATCAGATCGACGTGATCCGCACGGAGCTGGACCGGTTCGAGGACGGCGTCCCGTTCGAGCGGATCTTCGAGGGGCGTCGCAGCCGCCCGCTCCTCATCGCCACGTTCCTGGCGCTGCTGGAGCTGGTGCGGTTGCGGGAGATCGTGGCGCGGCAGGCCGAGAGCTTCGGCGAGATCTGGATCCAACGGGCGAGGGAGGATGCGAGCGCCGATGCGACCTGACACGGACACCGAGGAAGCCCGGGACGTGACCGCGGCGGACGGGACCGCCGCGCCGGACGAGGCGGGGGAGAGCGCGGCGGCCGGGACCGGCGACGCCGCGGAGTCCGGCGAGGAGAAGGGGTCCGTCGACGCGACGGAGGACCCGGCGGTCTCCCCGGCCGCGGAGGTCACCGCGGCCGGGGACCCGCCGGCGGGGGCGGCGCCGATGGAGACCTCGCTGGAGGCGCTGCTCTTCTCCTGCGAGGAGCCGCTCACGCCCATGCGCCTCGCGCAACTTCTCGGCGTGCGCAAGGGCGAGGTGCTGGAGGCCATCGACCGGCTGAACGTCTTCTACGGCGAGCACCGGCGCTCGTTCCGGGTCGTGCCGATCGCGGGCGGGTTCCAGCTCGTGACCACGCCGGAGCACGCGGAGATGCTCGGCCGGCTGCACAAGGAGAAGACCGCGTCGAAGCTGTCGCGCGCCGCGCTGGAGACGCTGGCCATCGTGGCGTTCAAGCAGCCGGTGACGCGCGCGGAGGTGGACGCCATCCGCGGCGTCAGCGCGTCCGACGGCGTGATCCGCCACCTCATGGAGCGGAGCCTCGTGCGCATCGCGGGGCGCGCCGAGGCGCCGGGGCGCCCGCTGCTGTACGGCACCACGCGGGAGTTCCTCGGGCACTTCGGCCTGCACGCGCTCACGGATCTCCCGCGGACGGACGAGCTGGCCGCGCTCCTCGCCGGGGACACGCGCAAGCACCCCGCCGACGAGGAGGAGGTGGAGGCGCAGACGCCGCGGCCCGAGCTGACGGCCGCGCAGGTGGTGGCCAGCCGCTGGCAGGAGGAGGACGCGCTCGCCGTGGAGGACGAGTCTCACTCCGGGGAGGAGTCGGACGAGGATGGCGGAGCCGCTGCGCCTCAATAGGTTCCTCGCGCAGGCCGGGGTCGGGTCGCGCAGGCGCTGCGACGAGCTCATCCGCTCCGGGCGGATCCTCGTGAACGGCGCGCCGCCGAACGGGCCGGGCGCGCGGGTGGATCCCGCGGCGGACGAGGTGCGCCTCGACGGCACGCCGGTCCGTCCCGCCGCCGCCACCCACACCATCCTGCTGCACAAGCCGGTGGACGTGCTGGTCGCCGCGCGCGACGCGCGCGGGCGGCGCACGGTGTCGGACCTCACGGGGGACGCGCCGGGACGCGTGTTCCCGGTGGGCCGGCTGGACTACCGCAGCGAGGGACTGCTCCTGCTCACGAACGACGGCGACCTGGCCTTCCGGCTGGCGCATCCGCGCTTCAAGGTGGACAAGCACTACCGCGTCGAAGTGGAAGGACCCGTGGGCGCCGACGTTCCGGAGCGGCTGGCGGCGGGCGTCATGCTGGACGACGGGCCCACGCAGCCGGCGCGCGTGCGCGTGGCGGAACGGCGCGGCGACGTCACGGTGCTGGACGTCGCGCTGCGCGAGGGCCGCAAGCGGCAGATCCGGCGCATGCTGGCGCTGTTCGGCCTGGAGGTGACGCGCCTCGTGCGCGTGCGGTTCGGGCCGGTGGCGCTGGGGGACCTGCCGCCCGGTCGCTGGCGGGAGCTGACCGGCGACGAGGTGCGCGCCCTGCGCGCGGCCGCGGGGCTCGGCGCGGACGACGGTGGCGGGACGGAGGGCGGGTCGTGATCCTCCTCCTCACGCCGGGCATCGGCGCGGCGGACGTGCAGTCCCTCCGGGAGCGCCTCGAGAGCCTGGGCATCGCCGTGCACGTGGCCGAGAGCGCGGAGCGGACCATCGTCAGCCTCGAGGGCGACGAGGAGCTGCTGCGCAGCGCGCAGCTGGAGGCGCTTCCCGGCGTGGAGCGCGTCGTGGCCACGCGCAAGCCGTACAAGCTGGCCAGCCGGGACTACCGGGAGCGGAAGACCGAGATCCGCCTGGGCCGGCACGCGGGCGCGCCGGTGATCGGCGGGAAGAAGGTCGTGGTGATGGCCGGGCCGTGCTCCGTGGAGACGCGCCCGCAGTGCTTCGAGATCGGGGACGCGGTGGCGAAGGCGGGGGCGGCGGTGTTCCGCGGGGGCGCCTTCAAGCCGCGCACGTCGCCGTACTCGTTCCAGGGGCTGGGGAAGGAAGGCCTGCAGATCCTCGCCGAGGTGCGGGAGCGCACCGGGCTCTCCATCATCACCGAGGTGATGGACACGCGGGACGTGGCCCTGGTGGCCGAGTACGCGGACGTGATCCAGATCGGCGCGCGCAACGTGCAGAACTTCAGCCTGCTCAGCGAGGTGGGGCGGACGCGCGTTCCCGTGTTCGTGAAACGCGGCATGATGACCACCATCGCGGAGCTGCTCATGTCCGCGGAGTACGTGATGGCGAACGGCAACGAGCAGGTGATCCTGTGCGAGCGCGGCATTCGCGCCTTCGACACCGCGCTGCGCAACACGCTGGACCTCTCCGCGGTCCCGCTCCTGCAGAGCCTCACGCACCTCCCGGTGGTGGCGGACCCGAGCCACGGCACGGGGGACTGGCGGTTCGTGGCGCCCATGGCGCTCGCGGCGGTGGCGGCCGGGGCGGACGGCGTGATGATCGAGGTCCACCACTCGCCCGAGACCGCGTTCTCCGACGGGAAGCAGTCGCTGAAGCCCGCGCGGTTCGCGGACGCGATGGCCGGGATGCGCAAGGTGGCGCGCGCCGTCGGCCGGACCGTCTGACGTGGGCCGGCCCCGGATCGAAGGGGAACTGGAGCTCCCCGGGGACAAGTCCTTGTCACATCGCGCCTTGCTCTTCGCCGCGATCGCCGGTGGTGAGACATTGCTCGAAGGGCTCAACCCGGGCGCGGACGTGGCGTCCACGGCGGCGGCGCTGCGTGCGCTCGGCGCCCGCGTGCGGCGGGACGGGACCGGCTGGCGGGTGGCGTCCGCGGGAGTGCGGTCCTTCCGGAGACCGCGCCGGACGCTGGACTGCGGGAACTCCGGCACGACGATGCGGCTCCTTGCGGGCGTCCTGGCCGCCTGCCCGTTCGCGGCGCGGCTCACGGGGGACGCCTCCCTGCGGAGCCGGCCGATGGACCGGGTGGCGGAGCCGCTCGTCCGACTCGGGGCCGCGGTCCACGGACGGCGCCGCGGCGGACGCCTGGTCGCGCCGCTCGCGATCCGCGGCGGGCGCCTGCGCGGCGGGCGCTGGGCCAGCCCCGTGGCCAGCGCACAGGTGAAGTCGGCCGTGCTGCTCGCCGGGTTGTGCGCCGGCGTTGCGGTCACGGTGACGGAGCCGCATCGCTCGCGGGATCACACGGAGCGGATGCTGCGCGCGCTCGGGGCGCGGATCGCGCGGGTGCCGGGCGGCGTCCGGCTCGAGGGCACGGGACCGCGCGGGCTGCGGGCGCCGGTGGGGCGCGTGCCGGGCGACCCGTCCGCGGGCGCGTTCTTCGCGGCGGCCGCCGCGGCCCTGCCCGGCTCGGATCTCCGCCTCCAGGATGTGGCGCTCAACCCCACGCGGCTGGGGTTCTACCGCGCGCTCGCGCGGATGGGCGCGCGGGTGGACGCGACGCGGCGGCGCACGTGGTGCGGCGAGCCGGCCGGCGATCTCCGGATCCGGTCCGGGCGCCTGCGGGGGATCGCGCTCGGCGCCGCGGCGGTCCCGGCGCTCCTGGACGAGATCCCGGTGCTCGCGGCGCTCGCCGCCGGGGCGGCGTCCGGGCGAACCCGGATCCGGGGCGCCGCGGAGCTGCGCGTGAAGGAGACCGACCGCATCGCGGCGATGGCGGCCGGGCTCGCGGCGCTCGGCGCGGACGTGCGCGAACTGCCGGATGGTCTGGAAGTGGCGGGCGGCGTGCTCCGCGGCGGCCGCGTGGACGCGCGCGACGACCACCGGGTCGCGATGGCCTTCCGGATCGCGGCGCTCCTCGCGCACGGTCCGGTGCGCCTGTCGGGCGCGCGCGCGATGCGCATCTCGCACCCCGGCTTCGACCGGGACCTCGCGCGGCTCGTCCGGGGAACGCGGCGATGAGCGGGCAGCCCGCGCCCTTCGTGGTGGCCATCGACGGACCGGCCGCGTCCGGCAAGAGCACGACCGCGCGGCGGGCGGCCGAGCGGCTCGGCTTCCGGTACCTGGACACGGGCGCGATGTACCGCGCGATCACGCGCAAGGTGCTGGACGAGGGCGTGGATCCGGCGGACGAGGCTGCCGTCGGCGCGCTGGCGGGCCGCGTGCGCCTGACCTTCGCCGGCGACCGGCTGCTCCTGGACGGGGAGGACGTGACCGATCGCCTGCGGGCGCCGGAGGTGACGGCCGCCGTGTCGCTGGTCGCGCGGGTGCCGGCCGTCCGGCGCGAGATGGTGCGCCTGCAGCGGGAATCCGCGGAGGCCGGCCCCTGCGTCGTGGAAGGCCGGGACATCGGGACGGTGGTGTTCCCGGACGCGCCCGTGAAGATCTTCCTGGTCGCCTCCCTCGCCGAGCGGGCGCGCCGGCGCCGGGCGGAGATGGGTCCGGCGGCGCCGGACGAGCCGGCCCTGTCGGAGGAGATCCGCCGCCGCGACGCCCTGGACTCGTCCCGCGAGGACAGCCCGCTCCGCCCGGCCGAGGATGCCATCCCGCTGGATACCACGGGCCTGACGATCGCGGAGGCCGTGGAAGCCATCGTCGCCCACGTGGTCGCGCGGCAGGGCCGCCCCTGACGCGCGCGCCGGCCCGGGGGCGGGAGAAGCCCCCTTCCCGCGGCCGCCCGGGTCATGTAAGATGCCCGGTCGGCATGACGGGAAACCGAGGACGCGATCCGGGCGGGCGAATCGAAGAGACGGCCGGGGCTTGAGCCCCTGGTTCGGCTTCTGCAGCGCCGCGGCGGCAGGCCTCGCGCGGCTCCTGTGGGGCTTCCGCGCGGAGGGCCTCGAGAACGTCCCGCGGAGCGGGCCGATCATCGTGGCCTGCAACCACGTGAGCAACCTGGACCCGCCGCTGGTGGGCAGTGCGCTCCGGCGCGAGGCGGGCTTCGTCGCGAAGCAGGAGTTGTTCGCGGTGCCGGTGCTGGGGCCGCTGATCCGCTCGCTGCACGCGATGCCGATCGACCGGTCCCGCCTGTCGCGCGACACGCTGGACACGCTGGCCGCGTTCCTCGATCGCGGCCACGCCCTGGTCCTCTTCCCGGAAGGGACGAGGTCGAGGAACGGGGAGCTCGGCCGCGCGAAGCCGGGCATCGGGGTGCTGCTGGGACGCCGGCCCGTGCCGGTGATCCCCGCGTACGTGCAAGGGACGGCGTCCCCGTGGCGGAACCTGTTCCGCCGGGGCCACATGCGGGTGGTGTTCGGCCGCCCGCTCGTGCTCCCGCAGGAGGACCCGTCCGCTTCGGACCGGGGGGCCCATGCCCGCCGGATCGCCGAGACCATCCTCTGTGAGGTCCGGCGGCTGAAGGAAGGCGTCGCCCGTGCAGGAGACGGATCGCCCGGCCGATGAGGCCCAAGCGCTCCGAATTCGAGAGGAAGGGATGGAAACCCGACAGATGATGGAATCGAACGACACGGAGATGGACCTGGACGACGTGAAGCCGAAGCGGGCTCCCGAGCCCCCGCGCTTCGTGAACCTCGCCGACGAGGAGGACCTGGACCTCGAGTCGCCCGAGGTGAAGGAGCTGCTGAGTCTCTACGAGGAGACGCTGGGGGACCTCGACGAGGGCCAGATCGTGCACGGCAAGGTGCTCGAGGTCGGCGAGAAGGACGTTCTCGTCGACATCGGCTTCAAGTCCGAGGGCATCATCCCGCTCGCGGAGTTCTCCGACCCCGCCGCCATCAAGCCCGGGGACCAGGTGGAGGTCTACCTGGAGCGGATGGAGAACCAGGACGGTCTCGTCGTGCTGTCCAAGCAGCGCGCGGACTTCCTGCGCGTGTGGAACAAGATCAAGGAGGCGTACGACAACCAGGAGGTCGTGCGCGGGCGCCTGGGCCGCCGCATCAAGGGCGGCGTGGTGGTGGACCTGTTCGGCGTGGACGCGTTCCTGCCCGGGTCCCAGGTGGCGCTGCGCCGCGTCCCGAACCTGGACGACCTCCTCGGCCAGACTCTCGAGTTCCGGGTGATCAAGCTGAACAAGCGCCGCCGCAACATCGTGGTGTCGCGCCGCGTCGTCCTCGAGGAGGAGCGCGCGGTCAAGCGGGGCAAGCTCATCAAGGAGCTGGAGAAGGGCCAGATCCGCGAGGGGCAGGTGAAGAACATCACCGACTTCGGCGCCTTCGTGGACCTCGGCGGCATCGACGGCCTGCTGCACATCACCGACATGTCGTGGGGCCGCGTGAGCCACCCGTCCGAGGTGGTCCAGATCGGCGACACGATCAAGGTGAAGGTGCTGGAGTTCGACAAGGAGCGGGAGCGCATCTCGCTCGGCCTCAAGCAGCTCGACGCGTATCCCTGGGAGAACGTCGAGAAGAAGTACCCGGTCAACACGCGCGTGCGCGGCCGCGTCGTGTCCATCACGGACTACGGCGCGTTCGTGGAGCTCGAGAAGGGCGTGGAGGGCCTCATCCACGTGTCCGAGATGAGCTGGACGCGGCACGTGCGGCACCCGGCGAAGATCCTGTCCATCGGCGACGTGATCGACGCGGTCGTGCTGAAGGTGGACCCGGAGAACGAGAAGATCTCGCTCGGCCTCAAGCAGGTGGAGCCGGATCCGTGGCTCACGCTGGACGACAAGTACCCGGTGGGCTCCCGGTTCTCGGGCAAGGTCCGGAACCTCACCAACTTCGGCGCCTTCGTGGAGCTGGAGGAGGGGATCGACGG
Source organism: uncultured Gemmatimonadota bacterium (assembly GCA_964571855.1). Taxonomy (GTDB): domain Bacteria; phylum ARS69; class ARS69; order ARS69; family ARS69; genus CAYYFX01. The sequence continues at coordinate 348,618 of CAZNDO010000002.1, read as the reverse complement.
CCTGGTCCACATCAGCGACATGTCCTGGACGAAGCGCATCCGCCATCCCTCCGAGGTGGTGAAGAAGGGCGACGACGTGGACGTCGTCATCCTGAACATCGACAAGGAGGCGCGGCGCATCTCGCTGGGCCTGAAGCAGGTGAAGGACGACCCGTGGCTGGAGCTGTCCGAGCGCTTCCAGCCGGGCGTGTCCGCCAAGGGCACGATCAGCCGCGTGCTGGATCGCGGCGTGGTCGTGGACCTGGAGCACGACCTCGAGGGCTTCGTCCCGATCTCGCACCTGGGCTTCGACAACATCGCCACGCCGGGGGACCTGTTCTCCGAGCGGGACGAGTTGCCGCTGCGGGTGATCAGCCTGGACCAGCAGCAGCGCCGGATCGTGCTCTCGCTGAAGGACCACCTCGCCACGCTGGACGAGGAGGACGATATGACGTTCCGCGCCGAGATCCAGAGGAAGGCCGCGGAGCGCCGGGCGAGGGCGGAGGCGAGCGCGGCGGAGGGGGACAGCTCCCCGGCCGGCCGCAGCGCGGACCCGGACGACTCGGCCTTCGAGGAGATCGAGCGCTCGCTCAGCGAGGAGTCGGCGTAGTCCGGGCCGAAACCCCTTGACGCGGCGTCTCGGGGGACACGTATTTTCCCGGCTCCGGTCGTCCTGCGCGGGCGGCCGGGCCGGGGAGGGAACGGGGGCGATTAGCTCAGCTGGCTAGAGTGCCTGCTTGACATGCAGGAGGTCACTGGTTCAAGTCCAGTATCGCCCACCATCCCCCGCAGCCGCGCCCGTCCGGGGGCGGCCGTCCGCCGGGCGGTTCCGGCGGGAATTCCACGGAGGGAGGAGCCCATCGAGAAGGAGCTGAGGGTCAACGAGCGCATCCGGATCTCGCCGATCCGCGTGGTGGACGAGGACGGCACGATGCTGGGCGTCATGGAGACGGATCGCGCGCGCGCCTTGGCCCGCGAGAAGGGTCTGGATCTGGTCGAGGTCGCGGCCACGTCGCGGCCGCCCGTCTGCCGGATCATGGACTTCGGGAAGTACAAGTACGAGCAGAACAAGAAGGACCGGAAGGCGAAGAGCCGGCAGCACCAGCAGCAGCTCAAGGAAGTGAAGCTCCGTCCGAAGATCGAGAAGCACGACTTCGAGGTGAAGGCGCGCAGCGCGCGCCGGTTCCTGTCGGAGCGGCACAAGGTCAAGGTCACGATGAACTTCCGGGGCCGCGAGGTCACGCACTCGGAGATCGGACGCGACCTGCTGCACCGCCTGGCCGCCGAGCTGGAGGACATCGCGATGGTGGAGTCCCCTCCGCGGATGGAGGGGCGCTTCATGCTGATGCTCCTGGCGCCGAAGGCGTCCGTGGCGAAGAAGGTCGCCAAGGGGCCGAAGGAAGGAACGCAGGAAGGGACGCAGCCGCCCGTCGCGGGCTAGCGTCGCGCCGCCCGGCGGGGGCCGGGCCGGCACACGGGGAACGGGGTCCGAAAGCCTCCCGCGAGGGAGCCCCCTGACCGGAAGGAGAGAACCATGTCCCGCGCACGCCGTTCGTACGACTCCCGCCGCCGTCGCAAGCGTCTCCTCAAGGCCGCCCGCGGCTACTACGGCGGCCGCCGCAAGCTCTACACCGTGGCGCGCCACGCCGTGGAGAAGGGCCTGCAGTACGCCTTCCGGGACCGGCGCGCGAAGAAGCGGGACTTCCGCAAGCTCTGGATCGTGCGCATCAACGCCGCGGCCCGCGTGCACGGGCTGAGCTACTCGCGCTTCATCGCGGGTCTCAAGAAGGCGGACGTGGAGCTCGATCGCAGCGTGCTGGCGGAGCTGGCGCTGACGGACCCGGCCGCGTTCGCCGGGCTCGCCGCCCTCGCCAAGGAACGTCTCGAAGCCGCCGCGTAGCGCCATGGCCGCGGCGGATCCCCGGGTCGCCCTGGACACCGCGCTGGCGGAGATCCGGGGCGCGGACAACCCCGACGCCCTCGAGGCGGCGCGTCTCAGGTGGCTCGGCCGCAAGGGCGAGGTCACCGCGCACCTGCGCGGCGTGGCGGAGCTCCCGGTGGAGGAGCGCCGCGCCGCCGGCGCCGCGTGGAACGACGTGCGCAAGCAGTTGGACGAGGCGGTCGCCGCGCGCAAGGCGGCGCTGGACGGCGCCAGCGCCGCCGGACCGGCCGTGGACCTCACGCTGCCCGGGCGCCGCCCCGCGTTCGGCCGGCGGCACCCGCTGCGCGCCACCATCGACACGCTCGTGGAGATCTTCCGGGGCCTGGGGTTCTCCGTGGCCGACGGCCCGGAGGTGGAGACGCCCCGCTACAACTTCGAGGCACTGAACATCCCGGAGGGGCACCCCACGCGCGAGGACCACGACTCGTTCTTCCTCGGGCCGGGGCTCCTGCTGCGCACGCAGATGTCACCCGTGCAGATCCGCGTGATGGAGTCCGTGCCGCCGCCCGTGCGCGTGATCGCGCCGGGCCGCGTGTACCGGCGCGACCACTTCGACGCGAGCCACTCGCCGTTCTTCTTCCAGATGGAGGGGCTGCACGTGGACCGCGACGTGACGCTCGGCGACCTGAAGGGCACGCTGCGCGAGTTCGTGCGCCGGTTCTTCGGCCCGGACGTGCGGGTCCGCTTCCGCGGCAGCTACTTCCCGTTCACGGAGCCGTCGCTGGAGCTGGACGTTTCCTGCACCGTGTGCGGCGGGACGGGATGTCCCGTGTGCAAGCGTTCGGGCTGGGTGGAGATCCTGGGCTGCGGCATGGTGCACCCGAACGTGCTGCGCGCCGTGGGCTACGACCCGGAGGCGGTGTCCGGCTGGGCGTTCGGCATGGGGCCGGACCGCATCACGATGCTGCGCCACCGGATCCCGGACATCCGGTACCTGTACGAGAACGACGTGCGCTTCCTGCGCCAGTTCGGGGGCGTGTCGTGAGGATCCCCCTGGAGTGGCTGCGGGAGATGACCCCGGCGCCGTCCGCGGCGGAGCTGGCCGGGCCGCTCACGCGCGCGGGCCTCGAGTGCACGGCGGAGCGCGGCCCGGACGTGCCGGAGCTGGTCGTGACCGCGCGCGTGGCCGAGTGCGCGAAGCACCCGAACGCCGACAAGCTGTCCGTGTGCCGCGTGGACGCCGGAGACGGCGCGCCGGTCACCGTGGTGTGCGGCGCGCCGAACGTGGCGGCGGGCCAGACCGTGGCGCTGGCGCGACCGGGCACGACGTTCGGGGAGCTCACGATCGCGGCGCGCAAGGTCCGCGGGGTGGAGTCCGCGGGGATGCTCTGCTCCGAGCGGGAGCTGGGGCTGTCGGAGAACCACGACGGCATCCTCGTGCTGCCGGAGGGCACGCCGCTCGGGCGGCCGCTGGCGGAGGTGCTCGGGGGGCGCGAGGCGCTCGTCACGGAGCCCACGTCCAACCGCGGCGACTGGATGTCGGTGCTCGGGACGGCGCGGGAGGCGGCCGCGGTGCTGGACCTGCCGCTGACGCCGCCGCGCGCGGAACGGCGGACCGCGGACGCCGGGCCGTGGCGCGTGGAGATCGAGGATCCCGCGGACTGCCCGCGGTACTGCGCCCGTGTGATCGAGGGGGTCACGCCGGGGCCGTCGCCCGCATGGCTGCGCGGGCGCCTCGAGGCGTGCGGCGTGCGGCCCATCCTGAACCTCGTGGACGTGACGAACTACGTGCTGCTCGAGCTCGGCCACCCGATGCACGCCTTCGACCTGGCGAAGCTCTCCGGGCGCACGCTGGGCGTCCGGCGCGCGCGGGCGGGGGAGACGCTCGTCACGCTGGACGGGAAGGAGCGCGCGCTCGCCGGGGAGGCGCTGCTGATCACGGACGGGTCCGGCCCCGTCGCGCTGGGCGGCATCATGGGCGGGGATCCCACCGCGGTGTCCGCGGCCACGCGCGGGATCGTGCTGGAGGGCGCGTCGTTCGCGCCGGGCCGCGTGCGCGCCGGCGCGCGCCGCCTCGGCATGGCCACGGACGCGTCCGCGCGCTTCGAGCGCGGCGTGGATCCCGAGGGGCTGCCCGCGGCGCTCGATCGCGCGGTGGACCTGCTGCTGTCCCTGTGCCCGGGCGCGCGCCTCGCGCACGCCGCGGACGCCTACCCGCGACCGCCGGCGCTGCGCCGCATCCCTCTGCGCGCGCGCACGCTCGCCCGCATCCTCGGCGCGGACATCCCGGGCGCGGAGGTGGAGCGCATCCTCGTCCGCCTCGGCCTGGCCGTGGAGCCCGCGCGCGACGGCTGGACGGCCACGCCCCCGAGCTGGCGCGCCGACCTGCTCGCCGAGGAGGACCTCGTGGAGGAGGTCGGCCGCGTGTTCGGCTACGACAACATCCCGGACTCCGTCCGTGTGCACGCCGCGGGCGCGGCGGTGGCCGCGCCGGAGATCGACGCGACGGAGCGCGCGCGCCGGATCCTCCTCGGGCTGGGTCTCACCGAGGTCGTCACGCCGGGGCTGGTGGACGGGGCGCGCGAGGCGCCGTTCGCGGACCCGAGCGGCTACTTCGCGCCGCCGGTTCCGGTGCGCAACCCGCTGTCCGCGGATCGCGACGCGCTGCGCGGCACGCTGCTGCCGTCCCTCGTGCAGGTGCTGGCCACGAACCGCGCGCGCTCCACCCCGGACCTCGCGCTGTTCGAGGTCTCGCGGACGTACGCGCTGCTGCCGTCCGGCGGGGTGCGGGAGCGTCCTCGCGCCGCCATCCTGCTCGCCGGACGGGGGTTGTCCGCCGGTCACTCCCTGGCGGACAAGTCCTGCGATCTCTTTGACATGAAGGGATTGGTGGAAGTATACGTCGAAGAGTTCTGGGGAGCGCCGCTGGAGGCGGGCGAGGACGTTCCGGGCCTGCTTCACCCGGCGCTCTTCGTACCGGATGCGGGGGGGCCCGTCCGGATCGGCGGATCGTCCGTCGGCTTCTTCGGGGAGGCCGGCAAGGAAGTCCGCCGCGCCTGGGATCTCCCGCCGGAACTCCCGGTGTTCCTGGCCGAGCTGGACCTGGCGGCGCAGGAGCGCTCCGCCGGTCCGCGCGTCTACCGCCCCGTGCCGCGTCATCCCGGCGCCTCCCGGGATCTGGCCTTCGTGGCGCCGGCCGGCGTGCGCCACGCGGACCTGGCCGGCACGATCGCGTCGTCGGGGGGCGAGCTCCTGGAGGAGTGCCGCCTGTTCGACGTGTACGAAGGGGCGCCGCTGGCCGACGGCGAGCGGAGCCTCGCGTTCACCCTGGTGTTCCGGGCCCCGGACCGGAGCCTGAAGAGCGACGAGGTCGACGCGCAGGTGGCGCGCATCGTGGACGCGGTCCGGACCCGCCACGCCGCGCGCCTCCGCTGACATCGACATCGCGGCCGCGCGGAGGGACGATGGACCTGGAGCTCCTGGATCGCCTGGAAGACAAGGTGGACGTGTGCGTCACGACCGTGCGGGAACTCCGCGCGGAGAACGAGACGCTCCGGGAGGAGACCCGCGCCCTGAAGGACCGCGTGGCGGCGCTGACCCGGGACCTGGGGTCCCACGGCGCGGCCCGCACGGACGCGGAGGCGCTGCGCGCGCGCTGCGCGGACCTCGAGAGGAAGCTGGAGCGGGTGCGCGCGCGCATCGAGACGATGGTCGGGAAGATCAAGACGCTGGAGGGGTGATCCCCCGGGGAGGGCGCATGGTCTCCGAGTCCCGGACCACCTCGGTCCGCATCCTCGACCAGGAGTACCGGATCCGCACGGACGAGAGCCCCGAGTTCGTGGACGCCGTCGCGCGCCACGTGGACGAGGGGATGCGCGCCATCCTGGCCCGCATGACCACGGGCACGCCGCTGCAGGCCGCCGTGCTCACCGCGCTGAACCTCGCCGAGGAGCTGCACCGGCTGCGCCGCGACGGCAACGGCGGCGCCGCGGAGACGGATCGCCGCGTGCTGCACCTCCTGCAGCGCCTCGAGGAGATCGCGCCGTCCGACCCGGGGGAGCGAGTCCCCGCGACGGGCGCCGCGCGCGCGGGGGCGCGCGGGTGACCGAACCCGAACGGGTCCGCCTGCTCTTCGTCGGCGACGTCGTGGGCCGGCCGGGGCGGCGCGTGGCCCGCGAGATCCTCCCGGCGCTGAAGCGGGAGGAGGGCGCGGACTTCGTCATCGTCAACGCGGAGAACTCGGCGGGCGGATTCGGCTTCGACCGCCGCTCCGCCGCGGCGCTGTTCGAGTGCGGCGCGGACGTCCTGACCGGCGGGAACCACACCTGGGACAAGTCCGACGCGGGCGACCTGCTGGAGGAGGACGAGCGGATCCTGCGCCCGGCGAACATCCCGCCCGGCGCGCCCGGCCACGGGTACGGCGTGTTCGAGGGCGCGCGCGGCGTGCGGGTGGGCGTGCTGAACCTGATCGGCCGGGTGTTCCTGCCGCCCGCGGACGACCCGTTCCGGGTCGGCCGGCGCGCGCTGGAGGAGATGCGCGCGGACACGGCGGTCCTGTTCGTGGACTTCCACGCGGAGGCGTCCTCGGAGAAGCAGGCGTTCGCCTGGCACGTGGACGGGCTCGCGTCGGCCGTGGTGGGAACGCACACGCACGTGCCCACGGCGGACGCGCGGGTCCTGCCGAAGGGGACGGCCTACCAGACGGACGCCGGGATGACCGGCGGGTACGAGGGCGTCATCGGCATGGAGTGGCCCGCCTCGCTGAAGCGGTTCCTCACCGGCATGCCCACGAGGTTCGAGCCGGCCACGGGGGACCTGAGACTGGACGGCACGGTGATCGACGTCGACCCCGCCACGGGCCGCGCGACGTCGATCCGACACATCCAGCGGCGGCTCGCGGAGGGCGGATGATGGCGGCGAGGATCCTGGACGGGAAGGAAACGGCGCGCGCGGTGCGCGAGGACCTGCGCGCGCGCGTGGCGAGGCTGCGGGAGGCCGGCGTGCCCCCGTGCCTGCGCGTGGTGCTGGTGGGCGACGACCCCGCGTCGCAGGTGTACGTGCGCAACAAGGGGAAGTCCGCGCGCGAGATCGGCATCGACGCGGAGACGATGGAGCTGCCGGCGTCCACGGCGCAGGCGGAGCTGGAGCGCATCGTGGAGGGGCTGGGCGCGGACGCGTCCGTGCACGGCATCCTCGTGCAGCTGCCCCTGCCGCGCGGGCTGGATGCGGAGCGCGTGGTGCGCTGCATCCCGCCCGCGAAGGACGTGGACGGCCTGCACCCGGTGAACGTGGGCGAGCTGGCGCGGGGAACGCCGCGCTTCGCCCCGTGCACGCCGGCCGGCGTGGTGGAGCTCCTGGGGCGCGCGGGCATCCCGATCCCGGGGCGGCACGTGGTGATCGTCGGCCGGTCGAACCTCGTGGGGCGGCCGCTCGCGTCGCTGCTCCTGTTGAAGGGGAAGCGGGGGGACGCCACCGTGACCGTGGCGCACTCGCGCTCCGCGGACCTGGCCGCCGTGTGCCGGCAGGGGGACATCGTGGTGGCGGCGGTCGGCCGGGCGAACACGGTGACCGCGGACATGGTGAAGCCGGGCGCGGTCGTCGTGGACGTGGGCATCAACCGCGTCGACGATCCGGCGGCGCCGAAGGGGTCGCGCCTCGTGGGCGACGTGGACTTCGACGCGGTGCGGGAGGTCGCGTCGTGGATCACGCCGGTCCCGGGCGGCGTGGGGCCCATGACCATCGCCATGCTGTTGGCGAACACGGTGCAAGCGGCGGAGGCCCATGCGGCAGACCGGCATCTGGTCGGATCAGGCTGAGCACGTCTGGACCGTCTCGGAGCTCACGAGGCGGGTCGGACGCTGGCTCGCCTCGGAGTGGAGCGGCGTGTGGGTGGAGGGCGAGCTCTCCAACGCGCGCGTGCACACGTCCGGCCACCTGTACTTCACGCTGAAGGACGAGCGCGCGTCGCTGCGCGGGGTGATGTTCCGCAGCGACCTGCGCCGCGTGAAGTTCCAGCCGGCGGACGGCCTCGCCGTGCGCGTGTTCGGACAGCTCACGCTGTACGAGGCGCAGGGCAACTTCCAGATCCAGGCGCAGCGCATGGAGCCGTCCGGGCTCGGGCCGCTGGAACTCGCGTTCCGGCAGACGTTCGACCGCCTGGAGAAGGAAGGGCTGTTCGACCCCGCGCGCAAGCGGGCGCTACCGCGCCATCCGCGCGTGGTGGGCGTGGTCACGTCCGCCGCCGGGGCCGCGCTGCACGACGTTTCCACCGTGCTGCGCCGCCGCGCCCCGAACGTGCGCCTCGTGGTGCGGGACGCGCGCGTGCAGGGCGAGGGCGCGGCCCGGGACGTGGCGCGCGGCATCGCGGACCTGGACCGCTGGGGCGGCTGCGACGTGATCCTGGTCACGCGCGGTGGCGGATCGCTGGAGGACCTGCAGGCGTTCAACGAGGAGGTCGTGGCCCGCGCGATCCACGCCTGCCGGACCCCGGTGGTGTCGGCGGTGGGGCACGAGGTGGACCGCACGATCGCGGACTGGGTCGCCGACGTGCGCGCGCCCACGCCGTCGGCCGGCGCGGAGGTGATCGCGCCGGAACGGCGCGAGGCGCTCGCGCACGTGGCCCGGCTGGCCGCGAAGGCCGAGGCCTCGGTGCGCGCGCTCTTGCGCGCCCGGCGGGAACGGGTCATGCTGCTCGCGCGCTCCGCCGCCTTCCGCGGCCCGCTGGCGTACGTGCGCCGCCGGGCCCAGGATCTGGACCGGCTGCGGGACCGGCTGGAAGGCGCGGCGCACCGCGGCGTGGAGCGCCGCCGGCTCCGCTGGGGCGCGGCCGCGGGACGGCTGGACGCCCTCTCGCCGCTGCGGATCCTGGAGCGCGGCTATGCCATCGCGCAGCTCCCGTCGGGGCGCGTGCTGCGCCGCGCGGACGACGCGGCGCCCGGCGACGCGGTGACGGTCCGCGTGGCCGAGGGTGCGCTGGACTGCCGGGTCGAGCGCGTGGACCCCGCGAACGGAACGGCACGGAAGGGCGGAGCGCATGGGCACTGAGGACCGCGGCGCCGGGACACCGGGATCCGGGGAGGCCGGCTTCGAGGAGTCGCTCGCGCGGCTCGAGGATATCGTCGGCCGGCTGGATCGGGGCGAGGCCTCGCTGGACGAGGGGCTCGCGCTGTTCGAGGAGGGCGTGCGCCTCTCGAAGCGCTGCCAGGCGCTGCTCGCGGACGCGGAGGATCGCATCCGCAAGCTCGTGCCGGAGCGCGACGGCTTCTCGCTCGCGCCCATGGACCTGCCGGAGGAGGACGCGTGACCGCGACCGCGCTGGAGTCGCTCCTCGCGCGGTTCGGACCCGCCGTGGAGCGGGCGCTGGCGCGCGCGCTGCCGCCGGCGGCCGGCGACGCGACGGCCCGGCTGCACGAGGCCATGCGCTACTCGCTCGACGCCGGCGGGAAACGCATCCGACCGGTGCTGTGCTTCGCGGCGTGCGAGGCCGTGGGCGGCGAGGCGGCGGTGGCCCGGGCCGAGGCGCCGGCCGCCGCGCTGGAGCTGGTGCACACGTACTCGCTGATCCACGACGACCTGCCGTGCATGGACGACGACGACTTCCGGCGCGGCCGCCCGTCGAACCACCGCGTGTACGGCGAGGCGCTCGCGGTGCTGGCGGGAGACGGCCTGCTCACGCGCGCGTTCGGCGTGCTGGGCGAGGCGGAGGAGCTGCCCGCCGGCGTGCGCGCGGCGATGGTGACGGTGCTCGCGGACGCCGCGGGCGCCGCCGGGATGGTGGGCGGCCAGGCCGCCGACGTGGAGGCCGAGGGCCGGGCGGACGTGGACCTGGACGCGCTCCGGACCATCCACGCCCACAAGACGGGCGCGCTGTTCGGCGCGGCCTGCCGGCTGGGCGGCCTCGCGGGGGGCGCGGATGCGGCTGCGCTGGAGCGCCTCGCGCGGTTCGGCGCCACGCTGGGGCTGATGTTCCAGATCGCGGACGACCTGCTGGACGAGACCGGCCGGTCCGCGGAGCTGCGGAAGTCCTCCGGTCGGGACCGCGCGCGCGGCAAGGCCACCTACCCCCGCGTCCTGGGCGTCGCCGGGTCGCGCCGGTGCGTCGAGGAGCTCGCGGAGCAGGCGGCCGGGCTCGCCGGGGGCTTCGGGCCGGCCGGGGACGGGCTGGCGGGGCTGGTGCGGTTCGTGGCGGGGCGGGCCCGATGACGGCCCCGGGTCGGGCGCGGGCCAGCATCGGGGTGGATCGGACGTGGATCTGATGGCATCCTTCCCCCTCAGCCAGCCGCTGATCCTGGCGCTGGGCAGCTCGGCGGCGGCCCAGCTCACGAAGTTCCTCGTGGCGCTGGGGCGGGACGGCCGGGTGAACTTCAAGCGCCTCGTGGAGCTCGGCGGGATGCCGAGCGCGCACTCGGCGTCGGTGGCCGCGCTGTCGACCGGCGTGGCGCTCGAGCAGGGCATCTCGTCGCCGCTGTTCGGCGTCACGGTGTTCTACAGCCTGATGACCATGTACGACGCGGCCGGCATCCGCCGGTCGGCCGGCCGGCAGGCCGAGGTGTTGAACCGCATCGTGGACGACCTGCAGATGTCGGGTCGGGTGCGGGAGGAACGGCTGCTCGAGCTGCTCGGGCACACGCCGTTCGAAGTGCTGGTGGGCGCCGCGCTCGGCATCGTGTTCGCGTTGGCCGGGTCGCGGGCGCTGGGACTCTAGGGGAGCTCTCCGTGGAACGGATTCTGGACCGGATCGACGCGCCGAAGGATCTCAAGAAGCTGGATGCGGCGGATCTGCCCGTGCTCTGCCAGGAGATCCGGGATCAGATCATCGAGACGGTCACGAAGACCGGCGGGCACCTCGGGGCCAGCCTCGGGGCGGTGGAGCTCACGGTGGCCATCCACCGCGTGTTCGACGCGCCCGCGGACCGGATCGTGTGGGACGTGGGGCACCAGGCGTACGGCCACAAGCTGCTCACCGGCCGGCGGGACCGCTTCGCCACGCTGCGCCAGTACGGCGGGCTGTCCGGGTTCCCGGTGCGGAGCGAGAGCGAGTACGACACCTTCGGCGTGGCCCACGCGGGCACGTCCATCTCGGCGGGGCTCGGCATGGCGGCGGGGCTGGAGGCGCAGGGGAAGCCCGGCCGCGTCGTGTGCGTGATCGGCGACGGCGGCCTGACGTGCGGCATGGCCTTCGAGGCGTTGAACCAGGCCGGCCACATCCGGCGGAACCTGATCGTGATCCTGAACGACAACGAGTGGTCCATCTCCAAGAACGTGGGCGCGCTGTCCACGTATCTCACGCGGCTCACGTCGCGACCGCTGTACCGGCGGCTGGAGGCCGACGTGTGGGAGCTGCTCGGCCGCATCCCCGGCGCGGGCGGGAAGGCGCAGGAGATCGCGCACCGCATCAAGGAGAGCCTCAAGAGCCTCGTGGTGCCCGGCGTGATGTTCGAGGAGCTCGGCTTCCGGTACTACGGGCCGATCGACGGGCACGACCTCGGCGTCGTCACGGAGACGCTGTCCGCGCTGAAGGAAGTGGACGGCCCGGTCTTCGTCCACGTGGTCACCGAGAAGGGGAAGGGCTATCCGTTCGCCCCCACGTCGAAGACGCGATCGCACGGCGTGTCGCCGCCGGAGGCGGGGAAGAAGGCCCCCGCGTACACCGCGGTGTTCGGCAAGACACTGGTGGAGCTGGCCGCGAAGGACGCGTCGGTGGTCGCCATCACGGCCGCCATGCCGGACGGCACCGGCACGACCGAGTTCGCGGAGCGCTTCCCGGACCGCTTCTTCGACGTCGGCATCGCGGAGCAGCACGCGGTCACGTTCGCGGCCGGGCTGGCGTGCGAGGGCATGAAGCCCGTGTGCGCCATCTACAGCACGTTCCTGCAGCGCGCCTACGACCAGGTCGTGCACGACGTAGCGCTGCAGAACCTGCCGGTGAAGTTCGCGCTGGACCGCGGCGGCCTCGTGGGGGACGACGGCCCGACCCACCACGGCGTGTTCGACCTCGGCTACCTGCGCATCCTGCCGAACTTCACGGTCATGGCGCCGAAGGACGAGAACGAGCTGCGCCACATGATGCTCACCATGCTGGAGCACGACGGACCCGTCGCCCTGCGCTACCCGCGCGGCGCGGGGCTCGGCGTCCCGATGGACGCGGAGCTGAAGCGCCTGCCCATCGGGCGGGCGGAGACCCTGCGCGAGGGCGAGGATCTGGCGCTCGTGGCGCTCGGCTCGATGGTGCAGCCCGCGCTGGACGCGGCGGAGGCGCTGGCGCGCCGCGGCGTGGAGGCCGAGGTGGTGAACGCGCGCTTCGTGAAGCCGCTGGACGAGTCGCTGCTGCTGTCGCTCGCGCGCCGGGTCGGCCTCGTGGTGACGGTCGAGGAGGGCCAGCGCGCGGGCGGGTTCGGCAGCGCGGTCGGCGAGCTGTTCGCGGACCGGGGCGTGGAGTGCCGGCTCGTCTCCCTGGGGCTGCCGGACGCCTTCGTGGAGCACGGCACGCCGGCGATCCTGCGCGCGAACACCGGGCTCACGGCCGAGGCCATCGTCCAGCGGGTGCTCGCGTCGATCCGTCGCGCCGGCCCGTCGCGCGACGCCGCCGCCCACCCGGCGTCCGCCTAGCGGCGTGTCCCGTCCCGGAGGCCCGCGGCCCTCGTGCTGACCGAGCTGTCGATCCGGGACATCGCCATCATCCCCGAGGTCGAGCTGCGCTTCGGCGCGGGCCTCAACGTGCTCTCCGGCGAGACCGGCGCGGGCAAGTCGCTCGTGGTCGGCGGGCTTCGTCTCCTGTGCGGGGAGAAGCCGCCGCCGGACTTCGTGCGCTCGGGCGTGGAGCGCGGCGTCGTGGAGGCGGTGTTCGACCTCCCGGAGGGCGGCTGGATCGTGCGGCGCCTCGCGGAGCTGGGCATCGACGCGTCCGGCGGCGAGCTCGTCCTGCGGCGGGAGATCGCGGCGGAGGGCAAGGGCCGGGTGCGCGCGAACGGGCAGGCCGTGCCGCTGAAGCTGCTCGCCGACGTCTCCGAGCTGCTCGTGGACCTGCACGGACAGCACGATCACCAGGCGCTCCTGCGCCCGTCGTGGCAGCTGGAGGCGCTCGACGACCTCGCCGGGACCGGCGCGACGTGCGCGGCGTTCGCGGCGGAGCTGGACGCGCTGCGCGCGGCGCGCGCGAGCCTCGAGGAGCTGCGGGCGTCGTCCCGCGCCGACGCGGACCGCGCGGAGCTGCGCCGCTTCCAGCGGCGCGAGCTGGACGCCGCCGCGCCGCGGCGCGGCGAGCTGGCCGGGTTGCTCGCGGAGCGCGGGCGGCTCGCGAAGGCGGCGCAGCTGCGCGAGGCGGCCGCGCGGGTGCTGGATGCGCTCGTGGAGTCGGACGACTCGGTGCGCGACGTCCTCGCGCGGCTCGCGCGCACGGCGGCGGAGGCGCGTGCGCACGACGCCGCGTGGGGCCCGGTGGAGCAGGCCCTGGACGCGCTGTCGGTGGCCGCCGCGGAGGCGGGCCACGACGTGCGGGCGCGCCTCGACGAGACGCAGGAGGATCCGGAGCGACTGGAGTGGGTGCGCGAGCGCGTGCACCTCCTGGAGGACCTGCTGCGCAAGTACGGTCCGGACGAGGACTCGCTCTTCGCGACGTGGGAGGACCTGAAGGACGATGACGACTCGCCCGCCGCGCGCGAGCGGCGTGTCGCGGAGCTCGCGGCGCGGGAAGCGGCGATCTCTGCTAGACTCGCGGACCTCGGCGCCGACCTGTCGGCGCGCCGGGCCGCCGCGGGACGCAAGCTCGCGAAGGCGGTGGCCGCATCCCTGGACCTTCTCGGGATGCCGGGGGCGCGCTTCGAGGTCGGGCTGGCCGCGCGGGATGCCGGCATCGCCGTGGACGGCGCGCCGGGCCCGGCGGGGCCGTCGGGGTTCGATGCGTGCGAGTACCTGCTCGCGGCGAACCGCGGCGGGAAGCTCGCGCCGCTCCGGTCCGTGGCGTCCGGCGGGGAGCTGTCCCGCGTGATGCTCGCGCTGAAGTCGGCGCTCGGGCAGGCGCGCGGCACGGCCACGATGGTGTTCGACGAGATCGACGGCGGGATCGGGGGCCTCGTGGCCGGTCGCGTGGCGGACATGCTCGAGGGGCTCGGCGGGACGCGCCAGATCCTGTGCATCACGCACCTGCCGCAGATCGCGTCGCGGGCCTCCGTGCACTTCCGGGTGCGCAAGGAGGCGCTGGGCGACGGCACGGCGGCCCGCGTCGAGCGGGTGGAGGGGGAGGATCGCGTGCGCGAGGTGGCCCGGATGCTCGGCGAGGACGGCGCGCGGGGCGCGGCGGTGGACCACGCCCGCGAGCTTCTCGGGAAGGCCCGCTCGTGAGCGCCGCGGACCTCGTCTCGCTCTCGCGGATCGTCCTCACGATCCCGGTCGCCCTCGCCATCCTGGTGGATGCGCGCGCCCTCGCGACCGTCCTGTTCGTCACGGCCCTGGGCACGGACTTCCTCGACGGCCAGCTCGCACGCCGCGCGGGCTCCGGCACGGCGCTCGGGCGCATCCTGGACCCCGTGGCGGACAAGGTGCTCGCGGCCGGCGTGCTCGGGGCGCTGCTGGCCGCGGGACGCGTGCCGGCCGAGCTGGTGCTCGTGGTGGTCCTGCGCGACGCGGCGCTCCTCGCGTTCGGGTGGCTGCGCGTGCGCGACGGCGGCGGCGTCCCCCCGGCGAGCCGCGCCGGGAAGGTGGCGTTCACGCTGCTCGGCGTGTGGACCCTGGGCGCGGTCGCCGGCGTGCCGTGGCCGCCGTTCGCGGCCGCCGTCGTCGGCGTGGCGTACGCGGCGGCCGGATTCGGCTACGCCCCGCGGCTGGCCTCGCCGTTCGGCCGCGCCGCCGAGGGCAAGCGATGATCCGCCCCGGCCTCGCGGAGTACGTGCGGCTCGCGAAGGGCGGCGGGCGCGTGCCCGTCATGCGCGAGATCCTCGCGGACACGGACACGCCCGTGTCCGCGTACCTGAAGATCGCGGGCGGCACGCACGGCTTCCTGCTGGAGAGCGTGGAGAGCGGCGAGAAGTGGTCGCGGTACTCCATCCTCGGCGCGGACCCGGCGCTCGGCTACGTGGCGCAGGACGGGCGCGTGGAGTTCCGGCGCAAGGGCGCGAAGCCGCGCGTGGTGGCCGGACAGGCCGATCCGCTGCGCGAGCTGGAGCGCTGGGTCGCCGCGCAGCGGCCGGTGGAGATCGAGGGTCTGCCGCCCTTCTGGGGCGGCGCGGTGGGCTTCGTGTCGTACGACGCCGTCCGCGCCTTCGAGCGCCTGCCGTCCCGCGTCCCCGACGAGCTGCGGATCCCGGACGCGGTGTTCATGCTGTGCGACACGGTCGTCGTGTTCGACAACCTCACGCACACGATGAAGGTGATCACGTCGCGCCCGGGCGGGGAGGATCCGCGCGCCGCCTGGCACGCCTGCGTGGCGGAGATCGACGCGCTGATCGCGAAGCTGCAGGGTGCCATGCCGCTCCCCGACGGCGCGGCGGCGCCGCGCGCCGGCGCCCGCTTCGCGAGCAACTTCACGAAGGCGGACTTCAAGGCCGCGGTGGCGAAGGCGAAGGAGCACATCCGGGCCGGGGACGCGGTGCAGGTCGTGCTGGCGCAGCGCTTCGCGAAGAGGCTCGGGTGCGACCCCTTCGACCTGTACCGGTCGCTGCGCGTCATCAACCCGTCCTCGTACATGTTCTACCTGAAGATGGGGCAGCACAAGCTGGTGGGATCCTCGCCCGAGGTCCTGGTGCGCGTGACCGGGGACCGCGTGGAGCTGCGCCCCATCGCGGGGACCCGCCCGCGCGGGACCTCGCGCTCCGAGGATCTCGCGCTGGAGGACGAGCTGCGCCGCTCGGAGAAGGACCGCGCCGAGCACGTGATGCTCGTGGACCTCGGACGCAACGACCTGGGCCGCGTCAGCGACTACCGCTCGATCGAGGTGAGCGAGTTCATGGCGGTGGAGCGGTACTCGCACGTGATGCACCTGGTGTCGAACGTCGTGGGGACGCGGCGCAAGGGCGTGAGCAGCCTGGACGTGCTCCGCGCGGCCTTCCCCGCGGGGACCGTGTCGGGCGCGCCCAAGGTGCGCGCGATGGAGATCATCGAGTCCCTGGAACCGGCGCGGCGCGGGACCTACGCCGGCGCCGTGGGGTACGTGTCGTTCGACGGGAACCTGGACACGTGCATCGCCATCCGGACCGCGTACGTGGAGGACGACGTCGTGCGCATCGGCGCGGGCGCCGGCATCGTGGCGGACTCGGACCCCGAGGCGGAGTGGCGCGAGACGATGAACAAGGCGAAGGCGCTGTTCGCCGCGGTGGAGGCGGCGGAGGCGCGCGCGCGCGAGGGGAGGGGCCGGTCGTGATCCTCGTGATCGACAACTACGACTCCTTCACGTTCAACCTCGTGCAGTACCTCGGCGAGCTGGGGGCGGAGCCGGAGGTCGTGCGCAACGACGCGGTGTCGGTGGCGCAGGTCCGCCGCATGAAGCCGGAGCGCATCGTGATCTCGCCGGGGCCGGGCCGCCCGGAGGACGCGGGGATCTCGCCGGCCGTGATCCGCGAGCTGGGCGGCAAGCTGCCCATCCTGGGCGTGTGCCTCGGGCACCAGTGCCTCGGCATCGTCCACGGCGCGAAGGTGGTGCGCGCCGAGCGGCTCCTGCACGGGAAGACCTCGCGGGTGATCCACAGCGGGCAGGACCTGTTCCGCAACGTGGAGAACCCGTTCGAGGCCACGCGGTACCACTCGCTCATCGTGGACAAGGACACGGTGGGGAAGGACCTCGCGATCACCGCGTGGACGGCCGATCAGGAGATCATGGCCATGCGACACCGCACCGCGCCCTCGTTCGGGGTCCAGTTCCACCCGGAGTCGATCCTGACGACCGAGGGGAAGAAGATCCTGAAGAACTTCCTCGAGGCCTGACCGTGCCCGCCGGGGGATCGCCGCGCCTGCTGGCGGCGCTGCACCGCCTGCTGGACGGGAAGCACCTGGATGCGGCCGAGGCCGAGGCGGCGATGGCCGAGATCGTGGCCGGCCGCGCGGCCGAGGGCACCGTGGCCGGGTACCTCGTGGCGCTCCGGATGAAGGGCGAGACCCCCGGCGAGATCGTGGGCTCGGTGCGCGCGCTGCGCGCCGCGGCCACGTGCGTCCGCCCGCGGCGGCAGCCGGTGCTGGATACCTGCGGCACGGGCGGCGACGGCAGCGGCACGTTCAACATCTCCACCGCGAGCGCCCTGGTGGCGGCCGCCGCCGGCGCCGTGGTGGCCAAGCACGGGAACCGGTCCGTGTCCTCGCAGTGCGGGTCCGCGGACGTGCTCCGCGAGCTCGGGATTCCCGTGGACGTGGAGCCGGCCCGCGCGGAGGAGCTTCTGGATCGCCACGGCTTCGCGTTCCTCATGGCGCCGCGCTTCCACGGCGCGGTGCGGCACGCGATGCCGGCGCGCCTGGCGCTCGGGACGCGCACCCTGTTCAACCTGCTCGGCCCGCTGGCGAATCCGGCGAACGCGACGCGGCAGGTGGTGGGCGTGTTCGCGGACGGCCTCGTGGACGTGGCCGCGGAGGCGCTCCGCGGGCTGGGCACGGAGCACGCGTTCGTCGTGCACTCCGAGGACGGCCTGGACGAGGTGTCGCTGTGCGCGGCCACCACGGTGGCGGAGGTGCGGCCGGACGGCGTGGTCCGGCACCGCGTGCACCCGGAGGACCTGGGGATCGACCGTGCGCCGCGCGCGGCGCTGGCCGGCGGGGACGCCCGCGCGAACGCCGCCATCCTGGAGGCGGTGTTCGCCGGGGAGACCGGCCCGCGGCGCGATGTCGTGGTGCTCAACGCGGCCTTCGCGCTGGCGGCGGCGGGGCTCGCGCGCGACCCGCGGGAGGGCGCCGCGCTCGCCGCGGCCACGCTGGACGCGGGGAAGGCGACCACGCTGGTGACCGCGCTCCGTGCGGAGGCGGCGTCGTGAGCGTGCTCGACGGCATCGTGGCGCGCGTCGCCGAGAACCTTGCGGAGGCGAAGCGCCGGACGCCGCCCGCGGCGATGCGCGCCGAGGCGGAAGCGGCGGCGCCGCGCGCGTCCTTCGTGGCCGCCCTGCGGGAGTCCGGCATGACGCTGATCGCGGAGGCGAAGCGGCGGTCGCCGTCGCGGGGACTCCTGCGGGACCCGTACGATGCCGCGGCGCTCGCCCGCGCCTACGCGGCCGCCGGCGCCCGCGCGGTGTCCGTGCTCACGGAGCCGCACTCCTTCGGCGGCGCGCCCGAGCACCTGCGCGCGGTCCGGGACGCCGTGCCGCTGCCGCTCCTGCGGAAGGACTTCGTGCTGGACGAGTACCAGCTCTTCGAGGCGCGGGCGTGGGGGGCGTCGGCGGCGCTGCTCATCGTGGCGGCGCTGGACGACGCGCGCCTCGCCGCCCTGCACGCCGCGTGCGCGGGCGTTGGGCTGGACGCGCTCGTGGAGGTGCACACGGAGGCGGAGGCCGAGCGCGCGCTGCGCGCGGGCGCGCGGATCCTGGGCGTGAACAACCGCGACCTGGCCACGTTCCGGACGGACCGCGCGGTCACCGCGCGCGTGGCCCGCGCCGTCGGCGCGGGTGTGCCGATCGTGTCGGAGAGCGGGATCCGCGCGCGCGCCGACGTGCTGGAGGTGGAGCGCGCCGGCGCCTGCGCGGTGCTCGTGGGCGAGGCGCTCGTGACCGCGGAGGACCCCGGCGCGAAGGCGCGGGAGCTCCTGGGAAGGGAGGACGCATGACGCGCGGCGACATGCCCGACGCGCGCGGCTACTTCGGACCGTTCGGCGGGCGCTTCGTGCCCGAGACGATCATGGCCGCGCTCGACCAGCTGGAGCGCGAGGCCGCGGCCGCCGCGGCGGACCCGGGGTTCGCCGCGGAGCTGGACGCGCTGCTGTCCGCCTACGTGGGGCGGCCGACGCCGCTCGGGCCCGCCCGCCGGCTGTCGGAGCGCTGCGGCCTCACCGTGTGGCTGAAGCGCGAGGACCTGCTGCACACGGGCGCCCACAAGATCAACAACACGATCGGCCAGGCGCTGCTGACGCGGCGCATGGGGAAGCCGCGCGTGATCGCGGAGACGGGCGCGGGACAGCACGGCGTGGCCACGGCCACCGCGGCGGCTCTCCTGGGGCTCTCGTGCACGATCTACATGGGCACGGAGGACATGCGCCGCCAGGAGCCGAACGTGTTCCGCATGCGGCTCCTCGGCGCCGAGGTCGTGGGGGTGGACTCGGGCAGCCGCACGCTGAAGGACGCGATCAACGAGGCGATGCGGGACTGGGTCACGAACGTGCGGGACACGCACTACATCCTGGGTTCGGTGCTCGGCCCGCACCCGTTCCCGAAGCTGGTGCGGGACTTCCAGAGCGTGATCGGCCGGGAGGCGCGGCGGCAGATCCTCGAGGCGGAGGGACGCCTGCCGGATCTCTGCGTCGCGTGCGTGGGCGGCGGCTCGAATTCGATCGGCCTGTTCCACGCGTTCGTGCCCGACCGTTCCGTGCGCCTGGTGGGCGTGGAGGCCGGCGGTCGCGGCATCCGGCCCGGCGATCACGCCGCCCGCTTCGCCGGCGGCAGCCCCGGCATCCTGCACGGCACGCGCAGCTGGCTGCTGCAGGACGAGGACGGGCAGGTCCTGCCGACGCACAGCGTGTCGGCGGGGCTGGATTACCCCTCGATCGGCCCCGAGCACGCATGGCTCCGCGAGACCGGACGCGCCGAGTACGCCTGGGTCACGGACGACGAGGCGCTGGACGCGTTCGAGTCCCTCGCCCGGACCGAGGGCATCCTGCCCGCGCTGGAGTCCGCGCACGCGATCGCGTGGCTGCTCCGCGAGGGTCCGTCGATGCCGCGCGGGACGATCGCCGTGGCGAACCTCTCCGGACGGGGGGACAAGGACGTGCACCACGCGTCGGCCGAGCTCGCGAAGAGGCGGCGGACCACGACGGCGTAGCGCCGCGGGGTGCGCGCTGGGGAGTCCTGCCGGCGGTCGCGGGCGCGGCGGGGCGCGGGACGCGGGCGGGCGCCGGGTGACGGGGAGGGTGTGCCATGCTCAGACAGTCCTCGCGGTCCGCGCACTCGTGCCTGATCGGTCCGTGACAGCTGTCGGGGCGCGGACCGCTGCGGAAACTGCGCGTGGCACACCCTCCCCGTCACCCGACGCGCCGCCTGCGTCCCGCGCCCCGCCGCGCCCGCGACCGCCGGCAGGACTCCCGGGGCGACGCCCGGGGTGCGCGCGGCGGCGTCCGCCGGGCACGGCGGGGGCGGACACGTGTTGCACTGGGGGGAGCGGGGTGTGGCGCCGCCCGGGTGGTGTGTGCCCGGATCCCTCCGGTCGTCCGGCGGGCCGGCCGCAGGCGGCGTCGCTGGGCGATGGGGAGGGTGTGCCACGCGCAGTTCCGCAGCGGTCCGCGCCCCGGCCGCTGTCACGAGCCGATCCAGCACGAGTGCGCGGGCCGCGAGGACTGTCTGAGCATGGCACACCCTCCCCGTCGCCCGCGACGCCGCCTGCGGCCGGCCCGCCGGACGACCGGAGGGATCCCAGCGCGCACCCCGCCCGGATTGCGCTACCTCCGGGCCGCCTCCGTCGCCGCGTCCGCGCCATCCGTCTCCAGCCCGAACTCGCGCCGCGCCTGCACGACGTCGCTGACCGGGATCTGCCCGGCCGCCGCGAGGCGGGAGAGGGTGGCGGCCGCGATGCTCTCGGCATCGATGCGGAAGAAGCGCCGCAGCGCGGAGCGCGTGTCGCTGCGGCCGAAGCCGTCCGTGCCGAGCGACACGAGGCGGTTCGGCAGCCAGCGCGCGATCTGGTCCGGCACCGCCGTGACCCAGTCCGACGCGCACACGACGGGGCCCGGCGCGTCCGCCAGCTGCTGCGCCACCCACGGCGTGCGCGGCGGGGCGTCGGGGAACTCGCGGTTGAAGCGCTCGCAATCGAGCGCCTCGCGACGGAGCAGCGTCCAGCTCGTGGCGCTCCACACGTCCGCGGCCACGTCGCGCTCGGCCAGCAGTTCCTGCGCGCGCAGCGCGTGTCGCACGATGGGCCCGCTGGCGAGGAGCTGCGCGCGATGCTTCCGCGCGGCGGGCGCGCGCCGCAGCGGGTACAGGCCCTTGAGGATCCCGTCCTCCGCGCCGTCGGGCATCGAGGGCATCTCGTAGTTCTCGTTGTACAGCGTCAGGTAGTAGAAGACGTCCTCGTTCCGCCCGACCATGCGGCGGATGCCGTCGCGCACGATCACCGCGATCTCGTACGCGAACGCCGGATCGTACGGCATCACGTTCGGCACCGCGGACGCCAGCAGGTGGCTGTGGCCGTCCATGTGCTGCAGCCCCTCGCCCTGCAGCGTGGTGCGTCCCGCCGTGGCGCCCAGCAGGAACCCGCGGCCCCGTGCGTCCGCGAACGCCCAGATCTGGTCCATGGTCCGCTGGAACCCGAACATCGAGTAGAAGATGTAGAACGGCAGCGTCGGTTCGCCGAACGTGGCGTACGCGGTGCCCGCCGCGGTGCACGACGCCATGGAGCCCGCCTCCGTGATCCCCTCCTCGAGGAGCTGGCCGTCCTTGCCCTCGGAGTAGGAGAGCAGCAGCGCCGCGTCCACCGGCACGTACGACTGCCCGAAGGGCGAGTAGATCTTGAACTCCTTGAACAGGCCCTCCATGCCGAAGGTGCGCGCCTCGTCCGGCACGATGGGCACGACGCGGCGGCCGAACTCCCCGGCGCGGAGCAATCCGCGCAGGAGGCGCACGAAGGCCATCGTGGAGGAGACCTCCTGCGCGCCCTTCGTGCCCTTGGTCAGCTCCTCGAAGATGTCGTCCGCCGGCAGCTCCACGCGGCGCGGCCGCACGATGCGCTTGGGCAGCTCCCCGCCGAGCGCGCGCCGCCGCTCCTTCAGGTAGCGGATCTCCTCGCTGCCCTCGCCGGGGTGGTAGTACGGCGGCAGCTCCTGCAGCTCCGAGTCCGCGATGGGAAGCTCCAGCCGGTCGCGGAAGGCCATCAGCTCCTTCGCGTTGAGCTTCTTCATCTGGTGCGTGACGTTGCGCGCCTCGAAGCCCTCGCCCAGCGTCCAGCCCTTCACGGTCTTCGCCAGGATGACGGTGGGCTGGCCCTGGTGCTCCGTCGCGGTCTTGTACGCGGCGTAGACCTTGCCGTAGTCGTGGCCGCCGCGGCGCAGCTTCGCGATGTCGTCGTCGGAGAGGTGCTCCACCAGGGCGGCGAGGCGCGGATCCGACCCGAAGAAGTCCCTGCGGATGTCCGCGCCGGAGGAGACGGAGAGGCGCTGGTACTCGCCGTCCAGCGTCTCCATCATCCGCGCCTGCAGCAGGCCGTCCACGTCCCGCGCCAGGAGCGCGTCCCACTCGCGGCCCCAGATCACCTTGATCACGTTCCAGCCGGAGCCGCGGAAGACGCCCTCCAGCTCCTGGATGATCTTGCCGTTGCCGCGGACCGGCCCGTCGAGGCGCTGCAGGTTGCAGTTCACCACGAACACCAGGTTGTCCAGCCGCTCGCGCGCGGCGATGGACAGCGCGCCCAGCGCCTCCGGCTCGTCGCACTCCCCGTCGCCGAGGAACGCCCACACGCGCGAGCGCGCGGTGTCCGCGATCGAGCGCGCCGCGAGGTAGCGGTTGAAGCGCGCCTGGTAGATGGCGGTGATGGGCCCGAGCCCCATGGACACGGTGGGGAACTCCCAGAAGTCCGGCATGAGCTGCGGGTGCGGATACGACGGGAGCCCCTGCCCGGGCACGACCTCGCGGCGGAAGTGCTCCAGCTGGGCCTCCGAGATGCGCCCCTCCAGGTACGCGCGCGCGTACAACCCGGGCGCGGCATGGCCCTGGTAGTACACGAGGTCCCCGGGGCCGCGGTCCTTGCCGCGGAAGAAGTGGTTGAAGCCCACCTCGTACAGCGTGGCGGACGACGCGTACGTGGAGATGTGGCCGCCGAGCCCCTCGAACCGCTTGTTCGCGCGGGTCACCATGGCCATGGCGTTCCAGCGGATCAGCCGGCGGATGCGCCGCTCCAGCTTCTCGTCGCCGGGGAACGCGGGCTCGTCGTCCGGGACGATCGTGTTCACGTACGGCGTGCGGGTCAGCGCGGGGAGCCCCACGTTGCGCCGCTTCGCCCGGGCGATCAGCGCGCGCAGCAGGAAGGCGGCGCGCTCGGGCCCGGCCGTCTCCACGACGGACTCGAGCGACTCGAGCCACTCCGCGGTCTCGCGCGGATCGCCGTCGGGAAGCTGTTCGTTGGTCTCGGGAAACATCCGCCCCTCCGTTTCCGCGGCTCCGCGCGGGACATCCCCACGTTCGTCAACAATTCCGGAGGAGGATAGCCCCGCGGGTCGGCAGTGTCCACGGGGCGGGGCGCACCCGCACGGGGCGGAGCCGCCGCGGACGCCGCCGGTCGCCTTGACACCCCCCGGGGCATGCCCTACCTTCGCGCGTTCGCGGGCCCGTAGCTCAGTTGGATAGAGCGTTGGTCTCCGGAACCAAAGGCCGGAGGTTCGAATCCTCTCGGGCCCGCCATCTTCGGTTCGCGCCCCCGGAGGCGCGCACCCGTACCCCGGCGGAAGTCGCGGATGACGATGGCCGGCGCCCCGAGTCCCGCCGCGATCGCCGGCCTCCTGGCCGGAGCGCTGGCCGCGACCGCGCCGGGCGTGGCCCGCGGCGCCGATCCCGTCCCCTCCGATCCCGCCGCATCCGCGCCCGTCGCCGGCGGCACGCTGGTGTACGGCCGCGGCCCGGACACGGTGGGGCTGGACCCCGCGCACGAGAGCGACGGGGAGTCCTTCAAGGTCTGCGACAACCTCTACGAGGGCCTGACGCGCTTCGCCGACGACGGCACCGCGGTCGGCGCGTGTCTCGCGGAAGGCTGGAGCGCGAGCGCCGACGGCCGCACCTGGACGTTCCGGCTGCGCCCGGGCGTGCGATTCCACTGCGGCCGTCCGCTGGACGCCGCCGCGGTGGAGTACAGCCTCGCGCGGCAGTGGGGCATGCGGCACCCGCGGCACGAGGACCATGCGGTGGGCGGACCCTACCCCTTCTGGGGATACCTGGGGCTGGACGCCGTGCTGCAGTCCATCGCGGTCGTGGACTCGCTCACCGTGCGGTTCCGGCTGAAGGAGTCGCACGCGCCGTTCCTCGCGAACCTGGCCTGCAACTTCGCCGCGATCGTCTGCCCGGTGCACGCGCACGAACGCGGCGGGGACTTCTACCGCGACCCGTGCGGCACCGGTCCGTTCCGGTTCGCATCGTGGGCGCCGGGGGATTCGCTGGTCCTCGTGCGCTTCGACGGGTACCACGGGGCACCGGCGCACCTGGACCGCGTGGTGTTCCGGTCCGTGCCGGACAACGGGGCCCGCTTCTTCGATCTCATCTCCGCGGGCCTGCACGCGATGGACGGGCTCTCGCCGGTGGAGGTGGCCTCGGTGGACGCCAACCCGGCGCTCGCGCTCGCGCGCGAGCCGGGCATGAACGTGGCCTACCTGGCGATGAACATGGACCACGCGCCCTTCGGGGACGTGCGCGTCCGGCGGGCGCTCAACCACGCCGTGGACAAGGCCCGCCTGGTGTCGGCGCTGTATCCGGGGATGGCGCAGCCGGCATCGGGACCGCTGCCGCCCAACGTGTTCGGCGCCGCGGCCGACCTCCCGGAGTACGACCACGATCCGGCGCTCGCGCGGCAGCTGCTGGCGCAGGCGGGATACCCGGACGGCTTCGAGACCACGCTGTGGACGATGACCGCGCCGCGCCCGTACATGCCGCAGCCGCTCGCGGTGGCGCAGGCCGTGCAGGCCGACCTCGCCGGGGTGGGGGTGCGGGCGAAGATCGTGAGCTTCGAGTGGGAGGCGTACCTGGACCACCTGCACCGCGGGCACCATGACCTGGCGCTCCTGGGCTGGCAGTCGGACAACGGCGACCCCGACAACTTCCTGTTCGTCCATTTCGACAAGTCCTCCGCGGAGCCGCCCGCCGGGAACATCGCGTTCTACCGCGACGAGCGCGTGCACGAGCTCCTGCGCTCGGGCCGCACCGCTCCCGACCCGGAGGAGCGGCGGCGGATCTACCGCGACGCGCAGGAGGCGATCCACCGGGACGCGCCCTGGGTGCCGCTCGTGCACGCGATGGAGTTGGCCGCCCTGCAGCGGAACGTCCGCGGATTCCGCCTGCACCCCACCGGGCGGCTGCTGCTCTCGCCGGTGTGGCTGGAGCCCGGGCGCTCCCCGGGTGGTCAAGCCCGTGACGGCGGGGGTCGATGACACCCGAAACCCGCGGAGGTCCCTGCGTGAGCCGACATCCGGGTCGAACGACGCTGCTCGCCTGTGCCGCGGCCGTGTTCCTGCCGATGCCCGCGGCGCGAGCCGCCGGCGCGCCGGAGGAGCCCATCGTGCCGGGCTCCCTGGACCACTTCTCGCTCGGCGCGTTCTTCGAGGCGCGCGGGCTCCTGCGCGAGGCGCTCCGCGAGTACACGCAGGCGCGGGCGGACGCGCCTTCCGATCCCGAGCTGCTCGCGACGATCGCGCGGCTGCACCTGGAGCTGTCCGAGACGGAGGAGGCGGAGGAGGCGGCGCGTGCGTCGATCGCCCTCGATCCGGCGCAGCGCGACGCCCTCTCCATCCTCGCGGAGCTGGACCGTGCCGGCGGCGACCTGGCCGGCGCCATCGACAAGATGCGGCGCGTGGTCGCGGCGGACACGACGCGCTTCGAGGCGCGCCTGTCGCTCGCGGAGATGCTGGAGGCGGCGCGGGACTACGAGGGCGCGGTGGAACAGCTGGCGCGGGCCACCGCCACGCGGCCGGGCCTCGTGCAGGTGCACTTCCGCCGGGCGCAGCTGCTCGTCCGGCTCAACCGGCTGGACGAGGCGCTCGCCGAGTACGAGACCGTGCGGCAGCTGGAGCCGGACTTCGCCGACGCGCTCCTCAGCTCGGCGGCCGTGCGGGAGGCCGGCATGGACCTCGCCGGCGCGGAGAAGGACTACCGCGCCGCGCTGGAGATCGATCCCGGGAACCTGTCGGCGCGACGGCGGCTCCTGCGGCTGGAGCTCCTGCAGGACGACGCGGCCAGCGCGGAGGCCGAGGCGCGAGCCATCCTGGAGCGGAATCCGGATGACCTGGACGTCCGCGAGCAGCTCGGCGTGCTCCTGCTGCGGTCCGGCCGGACCGAGGAGGCCATCGCGGAGCTGCGGACCGTCACGAAGTCGGCGCCGGACCGGCTCACCGTGCGCCGGCACCTCGGGCGGCTGCTCTGGGACCGGAAGGACGCCGCGGCCGCGGAGCGGGAGTACGCGGAGGCCGTCCGCATCGACCCCTCGTTCACCGAGGGGTGGGTCAACCTGGGCTATCTCCGCGCGGAGGGCGGCCGGATTCCCGAGGCCGAGGCGGCCTTCGCGAAGGCCGCGGAACTGAGCCCCGGCAACGCCGGACTGCACTTCCTCCTGGGCGTGTGCCGGAACCAGCTGCAGCAGTGGCCGGGGGCCGCCGCGGCGTTCGAGCGCTCCCTGGAGCTCAGGCCGGGGAACGCGGAGGCGCTCCACGGGCTGGGGGTCGCGCGCGAGCGGCAGGGAAGCGTGGAGGAGGCCGCGAAGGCCTTCCGGGGCGTCCTGGAGCTCGCGCCGGACGACGCCGAGGCCATGAACTACCTGGGCTACATGCTGGCCGAGAACGACCGCGACCTGGACGAGGCCGTCCGGGTCCTGCGCCGGGCCGTGGCCCTGGACCCCGGGAACGGGTACTACCTGGACAGCCTCGGTTGGGCCCTGTTCAAGCAGGGGGACCTGGAGGGGGCCCTCGGGCACGTGCGGCAGGCCGTGGCGGCGGTCCCGGAGGATGCGGTGATCCTGGAGCATCTCGGGGACATCCTGGCCGCTTCCGGCAAGAACCGGGAAGCCCTGGACACCTGGCGGCGGGCCCTGGCCCTGGCGCCGGACGCGGAGGGGTTGCGCCGGAAGGTGGAGGAGAGCGCCCGCCTGGAGTAGGGTGGGTGCCCGGCCCGCGGCCGGCGGGAACCTTCGACAGGGCCGAGGGTTCCCGGCCCCGGAGGTGGCGATGCTCCCGTTGCGGATCGTGCGCCCCGGAGCCGGATCGAGGGCCCCGGAGCGCAAGATGGCAGTTCGAGACGAGCGGGCCGACGAAGACCTGATGCTCGCCCTGAAGCACGGCGACGAGAAGGCGTTCTCGGAGCTGATGCGGCGGCATCGCGGCCCCATCGTGAACTACGTCCAGCGGCTCATCGGGGACCGGGACCGCGCCGAGGATCTCGCCCAGGAGGTCTTCCTGCGGGTCTACCGCCACGCGGGCACGTACCGCGTCACGGCGCGCTTCACGACCTGGCTGTACACGATCGCCTCGAACCTCGGGAAGAACGAGCTCCGGAACCGCGCGCGCCGGCGGAACGTGTCCATGGAGGACACGCCGCGCGAGCTGCACGAGGGGGACTACCACCTCGGCACGCGCGAGGATCTGCTGCAGCCGGACCGCGTGGCGGACCTGAACGACCGCCAGGCGAAGGTGCGCCTGGCGATCGACTCGCTGCCGGAGCACTTCCGCATGATGCTCGTGCTGAGGGACCTCGAGGGCTTCGCCTACGAGGAGATCGCATCCATGATGGACCTGCCGCTCGGAACCGTGAAATCACGCATCAATCGCGCGCGGCTGGAGTTCAAGAGGAGGGTGGAGCCGCTTCTCTCCGCGAGGCGCACGAACGATCCGTCGGTGTTCTGGCGGATCTCGCGCGGCGACGGACCGGAAGGGGACACCCGGGGAGGAACCGGATCGTGAATTGCGACAGGGCGCAGGATCTTCTCTCCGAGGCGATCGACGGTTCGTTGTCGCCGGCGGAGTCCGGGAGCTTCCACGCGCATCTCGCGGGATGCGGCGCGTGCCGCATGACGCTCGCGGAGCTGCGGGAGTCGCTGGCGCTGCTGAACGAGCTGCCGGCCGTGGAGCCGCGCGAGGGGTTCGATGACGCCGTGTGGACGCTGATCCGCGCCGAGCGCCGCGCCGTGGGCGTGGGGCTGCGGCAGCGCGTGATCCGCGCGCTGGACGAGCTGGCCGGGGCGGGCGGCTGGATGCGCTGGGCCCCGCTCGGCGTCGCGGCCGCGCTGCTCGCGTGGGTGGCGGTCTCGCCGATGTCGCCCGCGGGGGATCGCCCGGTCGCCGGCGGCGGGGCGTCCGCGTCCGCGCCGGAGTTCGTGGCCAGCGGCACCGCGGAGACCGTGGACCCGCGCTTCAAGGCGGTGGAGTACTCGGGCGCGGCCCCGGAGCCCATCGAGCGTTACCTGCAGGCCCGGGCGGAGCGGTCGCGCGACCTCGGCCTCTCGGCGGACACGTACCGCCGGTCCAACTGGCACTATCCCCTCACGCCGGTGGCGGATCCCGTGAACGTGGTCCCGGTGACGGAGTCGGTCCAGGGTCTGCCGGTCAGCGGACCGGCCCTCACCGACTTCGAGGCGGGCGCGCGGGTCCCGGAGACGAGTCCGGGGGTCCCGGTCCTGTCCTTCTGAGCCGACCATGTTTCGCCCCCCCCTCCTCCGGTCGACGCTCGCGGCGGGCGCACTCCTGTGGAGCGCCGCCGCGTCCGCCCAGGGGCCGCCGCACCTCGCGGACGAGGCGGTGGCCCGCATCACCGAGACCTGGCGCTCGCGCGTGTTCCTCGTCGTCGCCGACGGCGGCGCCTGCCGCGTGGAAGCGGATCGCGCCGTGGAGGACCCGCGCCTCCTGCACTGGAAGCGCCGCGTGGGCTGCGCGGTGGCCGTGGGCCACGGCGGGCTCATGCTCACCACCGCGTCCGTGGTGGGATGGCAGAACGAGGTGGAGGTCTTCGCCGACGGCGGCGCGCACTCGCTCGCGCGCGTGGTGGCGATGGATCCGTACTTCGATCTCGCGGTGCTGGAGATGCTCGGCGACCGGTCGTCCTTCCCGGACGTGGAGCCGCTGGAGCTCATGGAGGAGCCGCACGTGGGCGTGCCCTGCATGGTGCTCGGCACGGCGTACGGACGCTCGCTGTCGGTCACGGCGGGCCGGATGGGCGGCACGGTGGAGATCCTCCCGGGGGGGATGCCCGTGCGCGTGCACCGCATCCTCGCGCCGATCTACCCGGGGGATTCCGGCGGTCTCGTCGTGGACGGGGAGGGCCGCTTCGCGGGCATCGTGACCGGGGTCTCCGGAGCCGAGCGCCCGCCCGTGCGGGACGAGTTCGGGGTCATCGAGGTGGAGACGGGATCGCGGGAGCCGGCGGGGCAGGTGGGTTTCGCCATCCCGGCGCGGGAGTGCGCGCGCGCGTGGACCGACCTGCCCCGCTACGGCCACGTGCGCCGCGGGTACATGGGCGTGCAGGTGGACGTGGACGCGTACGACGACGCCGGGGTGCGCGTGCTGTGGGTGGAGCCGGAGAGCCCCGCCGCGCGCGGCGGCCTGCGCGCGGGGGACCTCATCACGCGCTTCGGCGACGCGTTCATCGGCTCGGGCCGCCACCTGTGCGCGATCGTCGCCTCCACCGCGCCCTCCACCACGGTGGACGTGCACGCGATCCGCGGCGCGGACGAGATCGTCACCGCGGTCGAGGTGGACGTGGCGCGCCAGCGTCCGGGCCTGCACGTGCGCACCGAGCGCATGACCGATCCGTTCCGGGCGCTCCGCCCGGTGGTGCGCGACGGCGAGGCCGCGCGCCGTTGACCGTCCGCGGGACCGGGTGCTAGCGTCCCGCGGTTTCGGGGGACGCATGCGACACCACACCGCCCCGGCGGGCCTCGCGCTCGCGATGCTCGCCGTTCTCGCCGGCTGCGGGGACCGGAAGCCCGTTCCGGCCGTCGGCGGCGCATCCGAGGTCAACGTGCTCGCGCCGCGCGAGCGCCGCCAGCTCGCGGATTCCGTGGCCTCGGTGCTCCGCGAGGAGATCACGTACATCCGCGCCGAGCCGCGCTTCGACGTGACCGTCGACGCGCTCGAGAACTTCCGGTTCTACAAGAGCCGCAAGAGCGTGCTCGTGGTCGGTCCGGACGACGACGACGGCATCCGCAAGGTGCTCCGCAGCGTGCTCACGCCCCGCGTCGCCACGCCGTGGCCGGACCTGTGGCGGACCGCCGATCCGTTCGCCGAAGGGCAGGTGCTGTTCGTGCTGACCGGCGATCCGAGACGGATCCTGAGGAACCTGGAGGACGATCCCGGAGGGCTCGTGCGGCAGGTGGAGGACGCCGCCGTGGACATCCTGGTGGCGAACATGTTCCGCAACGACGAGCGCACCCGGGCGCGCGCCGAGATGGAGGCCCGCTACGGCTGGAGCGTGCGCGTGCCCGCGGAGTGGGTGGTGCAGGACCGGTCCACGGACGCGTCGACCTTCGTGCGGATCTGGCACGACGGTCCCGTCATGCAGATGTTCGTGTCCTGGGAGCAGGGCGCCGTGCAGCGCACGCCGCGCGAGTGGCTGGAGCGGCGGCACGCGCTCGGCTTCGTCCACTACGACCAGGACGAGGTCGTCTGGGAGCGCTCGCGCGCGGACTCCATCGGGCACACGCCGTCGGGACCGCCGGGCGTGATGCTGGGCGGCCTGTGGGAGAACGACCGGTACGTGATCGGCGGCCCGTTCGAGGCCTGGGCGTTCCACTGCCCGGCGGACGACCGCACGTACCTGCTGGACCTCTCGGTGTACGCGCCCGACCGCGAGAAGCTCCCGCTGCTGCGCACGCTGCGGGCGGTGGCGCGCACGTTCCGGGACGGGTGCGCCCCGCGCGACACGGCGACCGGCGCGGCCGGATCCGGGAGCCCGTGAGCGCCCCGGCCGGCGTCCGCGTGGAGCTGGGCGAGCGATCGTACGACGTCCTGCTCGGGGCGGGCGCCGCGGCGCGCGTGACCGCGGCGGCGGCCGGCGCGGCGGGCACCGTGGCCGTCCTCGCGGACGCGCGCGTGGCGGAGCTGCACGGCGAAGCCGTTCTCGCCGACCTGCGGGAGCACGGCGCGCGGACCGAGCTCGTGCCCCTGCCCGAAGGGGAGGACGCGAAGACCCTCGCCGTGGTGGAGTCCGCGTGCCGCCGGCTCGCCGCGGCCGGGGTCGAGCGCGGGGATGCCGTGCTCGGGCTCGGCGGCGGCGCCGCCACGGACGTGGCCGGCTTCGTGGCGGCGGTGTACCTGCGCGGCGTGCGCGTGCTCCACCTGCCCACGACGCTCCTGGCGCAGGTGGACGCTTCCGTCGGCGGGAAGACCGCGGTGGATCTCCCCGAGGGGAAGAACCTCGTCGGCGCGTTCTGGCAGCCCGCGCTCGTGGGCTGCGATCCGCGCTTCCTGGTCACGCTGCCCCCGCGGGATTTCGCGGCCGGGCTCGCCGAGGTGGTGAAGGCGGCGTGGATCGGTGATCCCGCGCTGCTGGACGAGCTGGAGCGGGGAGCGCCGTGGACGCCCGGCCGCCCCGGACTCGCCGGCGTGATCGCGCGCGCGGTCGCGGTGAAGGCGCGGATCGTGGCGGCGGACGAGCGCGAAGGCGGCGCGCGCGCCGCGCTGAACTTCGGGCACACGCTGGGACACGCCATCGAGTCCGCCTGCGCGCCGCGCTGGCGCCATGGCGAGTGCGTCGCGCTCGGGATGGTGGCCGCCGTGCACCTCTCGGTGGCGGCCGGCCGCTGCGGGGCGGATGCGCTCGCGCGGATGATCGGGATCCTGGAGCGGCTGGGCTTGCCGGTGGCGGATCCCGCGCTGGACGCGGCCGCGGTCCTGGAGCGCACGCGCGTGGACAAGAAGCGGGCGGGCGGGCGCATCCGCTGGCAGTTGACGACAGGTCCGGGCTCCGTTAGCTTCGCCGCCGATCTTCCGGAAGGCGCGCCGCGCGCCGCCCTGGATTTCCTCCGTCGTTGAGGGTGGGCATGCGACCGGAGCCTCGCCCGCGCGCGGAACTGCTGGACTCCCTTGCGAAGCTCGAGTCGGACGCGTGGTCCGATCCGAGTCCGCGCAACGTCATGGGGTTCGCCGACGCGTTGCGCCTGGCCGGCCGGCCGGAGCGCGCCATCGAGGTCCTGTTCCCGCTGCTCGCGGAGGACGCCGCGGCCATCTCGCCGCGCGTCCTCCTGGCATGGTGCCTCCGCGACGTGGGCCGGGACGTGGAGGCGGACGCGGCGCTGGACACCGTCCGCGCGCTGGATCCGGCGAACCCGTTCGGGCGTCCGGGAGGCGCGCGCGCCGGGGCGGCGCGGCGCATCGCCGCCCCCGCGGGCGCGGCCCCCTCGGCCGGCGGCGAGGCGGAGGCGGAGCCGGAGCGCTCGCTCACGCCCGAGGAGCTGTCGCGGATCCCGCCGAGCCCGCTGTACTCGGCCACGCTCGCGGAGATCTTCGAACGGCAGGGCTTCGAGGAGAAGGCCATCCAGATCTACGAGCAGGTCGTGCGCGCCCACCCGGAGCGCACCGACCTCCAGCGGCGCATCGCGATGCTGCGCGCGCGCACGCGCCCGGAGCCGTCGTGACCGGCGAGGTGATGGCCCTGTTCGGGCCGAACCTCGCGCTGCTCGGCCGGCGCGAGGTGGCCACGTACGGCACGGTGGGACTGGACGAGATCCGTGCGGCCCTGGAGGCGCGCGCGGCCGCGCGGCGCCGGCGGCTGGCGTGGGTGGTGTCGAACCACGAGGGCGAGCTCGTGGACGCGCTGAACGGCGCGGTGGGGAGGGTGGACGGGCTCCTCGTGAACCCGGGCGGCCTCACGCACACGTCGGTGGCACTCCGCGACGCGATCCTCGCCGTGGGCGTGCCCACGGTGGAGGTGCACCTCAGCAACATCCACGCGCGGGAGGAGTTCCGGCGCACGTCCCTGATCGCGGACGTGGTGACCGGACAGGTGGCGGGTCTCGGGGCGGTCGGCGTGGTGCGCGCGCTCGACGCGCTGCTGGACCTGCTGGACGGCGCGCGGCTCCCGGATCCGGCCGGGGTCTGAGAACCGCCCGCCGCGGGCGGGCGAGCGAACGCAAAGGAACGGCAAGGGCGGAGGATCCCATGGACGAGGGCAAGCTCAAGCGCCTGATCCGGATGGTCGAAGAGAGTGACATCGAGGAGCTCGAGATCGACCGTCCGTTCGGACGCGTCCGGATCGTGCGGCGTCGCGCGCGGGAGAGCCAGGTCACCTTCGCCGCACCCGCCGCGGTGCCGGCGCCGGTCCCGGCCGCCGCGCCGTCGCCCGTCGAGGTTCCCGCGCCGGCCGCGAAGGCGGCGCCGGCCCGCGATCCGGGCGTCGTGGCGATCGTCTCCCCGATGGTGGGGACCTACTACTCGGCCCCGGCGCCCGGGGCGAAGGCCTACGTGTCCGTCGGCGAGACGGTGTCCGTGGGCCAGGTGGTCTGCATCGTCGAGGCGATGAAGCTGATGAACGAGGTCCAGTCGGAGGTGTCCGGCCGGATCACGGAGATCAAGGTCGAGAACGGGCAGGCCGTCGAGTACGGGCAGGAGCTGTTCCTCGTCGCTCCCGCCTGACGAGGGCGGTCCTTCGGGACCGGCTCCGGGGGGGAGGACCCATGAAGCTCCGCGCCGTGCTCGAGGAGATGATCCGACGCAACGGATCCGACCTGCACATCTTCGTCGGCTTCCCGCCGGTGTTCCGCATCAACGGGTACCTGGAGCCCATGGACCACGAGTCCGTGACGCCCGAGGACATGGTCCGTCTCGCCGAGCAGATCCTCACGCCGAAGCAGCTCAAGGAGTTCGAGACCCACCGCGAGATCGACTTCGGCTTCGGCGTGCCCGGCCTCGGCCGCTTCCGCGCGAACGTGTGCAAGCAGCGCGGCACGATCGCCATGGTGTTCCGGCTCGTCCCGATCGAGATCCCCAACCTGAACACGCTCGGGCTCCCGCCGGCGATCGAGACCCTGTGCGCCAAGCCGCGCGGCATGATCCTGGTCACCGGCATCACCGGGTCGGGCAAGTCCACCACGCTGGCCGCCATGCTGCAGAAGATCAACCAGGACCGGCGCGCGAAGATCGTGACCATCGAGGACCCGATCGAGTTCCTGCACGCGCGGCGCACGGGCCTCGTGGCCCAGCGCGAGGTGGGGACGGACACGGAGTCGTTCGCGGCGGCGCTGCGCCACGTGCTGCGGCAGGACCCGGACGTGATCATGGTGGGCGAGATCCGGGACCGGGAGACCATGGAGATCGCCATCACGGCGGCCAACACCGGTCACCTGCTGATGTCCACCCTGCACACGATCGACGCGACCCAGACCATCAACCGCGTCATCTCGTTCTTCCCGACCCACCAGCACCAGGAGATCCGCCTGCTGCTGGCCTCCTGCCTGGAGGCCATCATCAGCATGCGCCTCATCCCCCGCGCGGACGGCATGGGACGCGTCCCGGCGGCGGAAGTCATGCTTTGCACGCCGACGATCCAGGAGTATATCATCCAGCCCGAGAAGACTCTGGCGATCCGTCAAGCGATCCAGGAAGGCCACATCCAGTACGGGATGCAGACCTTCGACCAGGCCCTCATGAAGCTGTACAAGGAGGGGCTGGTGACGTACGAGGAAGCGCTGACGAACAGCACGAGTCCGGACGAGTTCAGCCTGCGGGTGAAGGGCATCGAGTCCTCCTCGGACAACAGCTGGAGCCAGTTCGAGTCGGAGACGACCGCGGAACTGGAGAAGCGGATCTCCGAGGCGTGACGCGCGCCCGCCCGCCAGCCGGGTGGATGCCATGTTCCGCAAGATCCTGGTCGCCAATCGCGGCGAGATCGCCGTGCGCGTCATCCGTGCGTGCCGCGAGCTCGGCATCGAGACCGTCTCGGTCCACTCGGAGGCGGACAGCGACGCCCTGCACGTGCACCTCGCCGACGAGGACGTGTGCATCGGGCCCGGTCCCGCGATCGAGAGCTACCTGAACATCCCGCGGATCATCTCCGCGGCCGAGATCACGAACTGCGACGCGATCCACCCGGGCTACGGGTTCCTGTCCGAGAGCGCGAAGTTCGCGGAGATCTGCGCCAGCTGCGGCATCACGTTCATCGGGCCGTCACCCGCGGCCATCCGCGGCGTGGGGGACAAGTCCGCGGCGCGCGACACCATGAAGAACGCCGGCGTCCCCATCATCCCGGGCTCGGACGGCCCGGTGCGCTCCCTGGAGGAGGCCAGGGTGGCCGCGGAGCCCATCGGGTTCCCCGTGCTCCTGAAGGCCTCCGCCGGCGGCGGCGGGCGCGGGATGCGCCGCGTGATGGGCCCGGAGGATCTGGAGGGCGCGTACCGGGCGGCCTCCGCCGAGGCCCAGGCCGCCTTCGGGAACGGGGAGCTGTACCTCGAACGGCTCGTGCTCGGGCCGCGCCACGTGGAGGTCCAGGTCCTCGGGGACACCACCGGCCGCGTCGTCCACCTGTTCGAGCGGGAGTGCTCGGTGCAGCGCCGGCACCAGAAGCTCATCGAGGAGAGCCCCTCGCCCGCGCTGGACGACGCCACGCGCCGCGCGCTGTGCGAGGCCGGCGTGCGCGCCGGCAAGGTGCTGGCGTACGTCGGCGCGGGCACGGTGGAGTTCCTGCTGGACGCGCAGAACCGCTTCTACTTCATGGAAATGAACGCGCGCATCCAGGTGGAGCACCCGGTCACGGAGCTGATCACCGGGCTGGACCTCGTGAAGGAGCAGATCCGCGTGGTCGCGGGCAACCCGCTGTCCTTCCGCCAGGAGGACGTCCGGACCCGCGGGCACGCCATCGAGTGCCGCGTGAACGCGGAGGATCCCGCGCGGGACTTCGCGCCGTGCCCCGGGACGGTGGAGAACCTGCACCTGCCCGGCGGACCGGGCATCCGCGTGGACACGCACCTGTTCACCGGCGCGTCCATCCCGCCGTACTACGACTCCATGGTGGCGAAGGTGCTCGCCTGGGGCGGCACGCGGGACGAGGCCATCGTGCGGATGCGGCGCGCGTTGCAGGAGTTCTCGCTGGAGGGGATCAGGACCACGGTGCCGCTCCTGCTGGAGATCCTGCACGACGCGCCGTTCCTGAGCGGCCGGTACGACACGAGCTACCTGGACGCGAAGCGCGCCGCCGCGCGCGCGGCCGCCGAGGTGGGCGCCGGCGCGGCGGGGGCCAAGGCATGAGCGGCCCCCGCCGGATCGAGGTGCTGCCGGGGCCGGGCGGGCTGGCGGAGGTCCCGCTGGAGGGCCGATTCGTCGTCGTCATCGACGTGCTGCGCGCCTGCACCACCATCGCCCTCGCGCTCGACGCCGGCGCGCGCGGCGTGATCCCGGTGGGCTCCGTGGAGACGGCGATGCGACTGGCGCAATCGCTCGGCCGGGACGCCACGGTGCTCGGCGGCGAGGCGCACAGTCTCCGCGTGGAGGGCTTCGATCTCGGGAACTCGCCGGGGGACTACCGGAGCGAGGTGGTTGCGGGGAAGACCGTCGTGCTGTGCACGACGAACGGCGCACGCACGCTCGCCGCGCTCCACGGCGCCGCGGCCTGCACGACCGCGGCGTTCGTGAACCTGGGCGCCGTGGTGCGCCGCCTCGCGGCCGCGCCCCGCATCACGGTGGTGTGCGCCGGGTCCGGCCCGTACTTCGCGCTGGAGGACTTCGGCTGCGCCGGCGCGCTCGTGGAGGCGCTCACGGGTCTGGACCCGGATCTCGTGCCCGACGACGGGGCGCGGACCGCCCGGGACGCATGGGCGCGCCGGAACGGGGACGTGAGCGCGTTCCTCCGCGGGACGGATCACGGCCGGGACCTCGCGGCCCTGGGCTTCGGGGCCGACGTGGACCTCGCGGGGCAACTGGACCGGTCCGCGGCCGTGCCGGTGCTCCGGGACGGCCAACTCGTCCCGGAGGCCCAGCCCGAGGCCCAGCCCGCGCGTTGACGCCGCCGCCCCGGCGGGTGTAACTACCACCCGGGGAGGATGGGTGGTGGACGGCGCTTCCCTTCGTGCCTCCCCCGGAAGCGCCGCGGGATCCTGCGAGGGCGAGAACCCATGCCCAGATCGACGCGCAAGCGGGGGGGCGGCCCCTCGAAGGGGCGGGTGTTGCTCGGTGTCGGCCTCGGCACCGGCGCCGCGCTCCTGATGGTCGCCCTGGCGGCCTACCTCCAGGGCGGCACCTGGCAGCAGCCGGCGGAGGCTCTCGCACCCCGGATGGGGCGCGTGAGCCACTTCGCGGCCTCGTGGCTCGTGCGCGTGGCGGGCGTCCCCGGGGCGTGGCTCGCGGCGCTCGCCGCCGCCGCCCTCGCGGTGCGGCTCGCCGCCGCCCGCCCGCTGCCGGGGTTCCGGCGGCGCGTGCTGATCGCGGCGGCGACGGCGGCGCTCCTCGCGCAGTCGTTCGTGGCGCTGCGGGGGCCGGAGCTCGACGCCGGCGCCGCGCTCTTCGCGGGCTGGGCCGGGACCGGCGTCGTCCGGGGGCTCCGCGCCCTTTTCGGCGGGTTGGGTGCGGCCATCGCGCTCGT
Source organism: uncultured Gemmatimonadota bacterium (assembly GCA_964571855.1). Taxonomy (GTDB): domain Bacteria; phylum ARS69; class ARS69; order ARS69; family ARS69; genus CAYYFX01. Next base: position 311,406 of record CAZNDO010000002.1, on the reverse strand, counting down.
GGGCGCCACCGCGGCCTTCGTGGCCACGCTCGGCCTGCCGATCTTCGCGCCCTTCACGCGCCTGGGCGCGCCGCTCGGCGCCGCGGCCCGGGGCGCGAAGGAACTCGCGCAGCGCGCGACCTCGGAGGCCCTGGAGAACTTCCGTCCCTCCGCGGACGCCGCGGCCGGCGACGACGACGAGGACGAGGATGCGGACGACGAGGCCGAGGACGGGCTCGCTGCGGCGGAGGACGACGAGGCCGAGGCGTCGCCCCCGCGGCGTGCGCGCGGGAAGCCCGCCGCGCGGCCGAGGGCGCCCGCGCCCGCGCTCCCCGCCGTCGCGGCCGGAGGCCCGGCGGACGATGCCGACGACGTTCCCGAGTCGGTCCCGGTGGTCGTGCTGCCCCCGGCGGGCGAGCCGCGGCCGCGGGAGGCGCCCGAGCCCGTGTCCGGGCCGACGCTCGCGGAACTCACACCGGACGAGACCGCGCCCTACGTGGCCCCGCCGCGCGATTTCCTGGAGGACGACGACGAGTCGGACGGGGACGCGCTCGCGAAGGAGGACCTGCTCGAGAGCGCGAAGCTCCTGGAGCGCACGCTGCACAGCTTCGGCGTGCGCGGGAAGGTGACCCAGGTGCAGCCCGGGCCGGTCATCACGCGCTACGAGATCGAGCCCGCGGCCGGCCAGAAGGTGGCGCCCATCGCGAACCTCTCGGACGACCTCGCGCTCGCGCTGCGCGCCCGCTCCATCCGCATCGTGGCGCCCATCCCGGGCAAGGCCGCGGTGGGCATCGAGGTGCCGAACCCCAGCTCGCGGGTCGTGCGCCTCGGACCGCTGCTGGACGCGAAGGAGTTCACCGGGGAGGACTCCCCGCTGAACATCGCGCTCGGGCGCGGGATCTCCGGGGAGCCGTTCTGCGTGGCGCTGGACCGCATGCCCCACGTCCTCGTGGCCGGCGCCACCGGGTCGGGGAAGTCGGTGTGCGTGAACACGATCATCATGTCCATCCTGTACCGCGCCGGCCCGGCGGACGTGCGGTTCGTGATGGTGGATCCGAAGATGCTGGAGCTGATGACCTACGTGGGCCTCCCGCACCTCATCCCGCCGGTCGTGACGCAGCCGAAGGACGCCGCGCGCATCCTGAAGTGGGCCGTGCAGGAGATGGAGACGCGCTACCGCACCCTCGCGCACGTGGGCGTGCGCAGCATCGCGGACTACAACCGGCGGCTGGACGAGGAGGGCGCGCCGCGCATGCCCTACCTCGTGGTCATCGTGGACGAACTGGCGGACCTCATGCTGTCCGCGCAGAAGAGCGAGATCGAGGACTGCATCGCGCGCCTCGCGCAGATGGCGCGCGCGGTGGGCATCCACCTCGTGGTGGCCACGCAGCGGCCGTCCGTGGACGTGATCACGGGCGTGATCAAGGCGAACTTCCCGTCGCGGATCGCGTTCCAGGTGCCCACGCGCACGGACTCGCGCACGATCCTGGACTGCATCGGCGCGGAGCGGCTGCTCGGGCGCGGGGACATGCTGTACCTCGGCGTGGGCATGGCGGAGCCCGTGCGCGTGCACGGCTCGTTCATCTCCACCGAGGAGACGAACGACGTGGTGGAGTGGCTGCGCTCCCGCAACCCGCGCCCGGCCGAGCATACGGAGGCCGAGGCCGCCGCGGCCACGGACGACCTGTACCCCACGGAGCGCGAGGACGACCTGTTCGAGGAGGCGTCGCGCATCCTCGTGGCCCACCAGCAGGGCTCCATCTCGCTGATCCAGCGCCGCCTCAAGGTGGGCTACGCGCGCGCGGCCCGGCTCGTGGACATGATGGAGGAGGCGGGCATCGTCGGACCGTTCACCGGCAGCAAGGCCCGGGAGATCCTGGTGCCCAACCTCGAGGAGCTGGACCGGAAGCTGGCCGCCACCCGCCGGACGCCGCTCGGCGGACCGAAGGGATGACCGCGAAGTCCGCGCGGCGGACCTTCGTCTGCGTCGACGGCACCGCGCTCGCCTACCGCTCGCACTTCGCGTTCGCCGACCGCCCGCTGACCACGCGCGACGGCCAGGTCACGAGCGCGGTCTACGGGTTCATCCTGGCGCTGCGGCGCGTGCTGGAGACCCTCGCGCCGGAGCGGGTGGTGATCGTGTTCGACCCGCCGGGCCCCACGTTCCGGCACGAGCGGTTCGCCGGCTACAAGGCGCAGCGCGAGCGCATGCCGCCGGACCTGAAGTCCCAGCTCCCGTGGATCCACCGCTGGCTGGAGGCCTCCGGGCTGGCGTGGCTGTCGGTGGACGGGTTCGAGGCCGACGACGTGCTCGCCGCCCTCGCGCTGCGCGCGGCGCAGGGCGGGATGAGCGCGCTCATCGTGTCCAACGACAAGGACCTCCTGCAGGTCGTGCGGGACGGCGTGTCCGTGGTGCAGCTCGGCCGGGCGAGCGAGCCGCCGCGCATCCTGGACGCGGCCGGCGTGCGCGAGGCGTTCGGGGTGGGGCCGGAGGGCATCGTGGACCTGCTCGCGCTGACCGGGGACTCCTCGGACAACGTGCCCGGCGTCCCCGGCGTGGGCCGGAAGACCGCGGCGAAGCTGTTGGAGGAGCACGGCTCCCTGGACGGGATCCTCGCGGCGGCGGACGGCATGAAGCCCGGGAAGCTCCGCGACAACCTGCTCGCGGCGAAGGACTCGGTGCGCTTCTCCCGCGAGCTGGTCGAGCTGCGCACCGACGTGGACGCGGGCGACCCGGATGCGTACCGCCCGCGGCCGCCGGACGCCGCGTCGCTCGACGAGCTGTTCGAGGCGCTGGACTTCCAGTCGCTGCGCAAGGAGACGGCGCCCGCGGCCGCGCCGGCGGACGCCGCCGGGTACGTCGTGGCGGCGTCGGACGCGGAGCTGGCGGAGCTCGCCGGCACGCTGCGCGCGGCGGGCGGCTTCGCGTTCGCGGCGGTGCCGCCGGCGGCCGGGATCCTGCGCGGTGACGCGGTGGGCGTGGCCTTCTGCGCGGCCGAGGGCCGCGCCGCGTTCGTTCCGCTCGCGCACGCGATCGGGCCGAACGCCCCCGCGTCGGCGCTGGCCCGGCACCTCGGTCCGGTGCTCGCGGACGCCGCGCTCCCGAAGTGGGGGCACGACGTGAAGACCGCGTGCGGGGCGCTGGACCGGGCCGGGATCCCGGCCGCCGGCGTGGACTTCGACACGATGCTCGCGTCCTACGTCCTCGACGCGTCCCGCGGCGGGCACGGGCTCGCCGAGCTCGCGCAGGACAAGCTCGCGCTGCGCCTGACGCCGCCGGACGAGGTGACCGGCGCCGGCCGGGCGCGCGTCCCGATCGAGCAGGCGCCGCTCGCCGCCGTCGCCCGCGCCGGGAGCGAGGCCGCGGACGCGGCGTTCCGCCTCCGCCACGTGCTGGAGCCGGACCTCGACGTCCTGGACGACGGCGGGATCTTCCGCGCGCTGGAGATGCCGCTGACCGCCGTGCTGGCGCGGATGGAGCGCACCGGCGTGCGCATCGACGTGCCGTTCCTCGCCGCCCTCTCGGCGCGGATGGAGGAGGAGCTCGCGACGATCATGGCGAAGGCGTGGGCCGCCGCGGGGGAGGAGTTCAACCTCGCCAGTCCCAAGCAGGTCTCCGAGCTCCTCTTCGGGAAGCTGGGGCTGAGGCCGCGCGGCCGCACGAAGACCGGGCTGTCCACGAGCGCCGCCGTGCTGGAGGAGCTGGAGTCCGAGCACGAGGTGGTGCGTCTCGTGCTGCGGCACCGCGAGGTGTCCAAGCTGAAGGGGACCTACGTGGACGCGCTCCCCACGCTCGTGGACCCGCGGACCGGCCGCGTGCACACCACGTTCCAGCAGGCCGTCGCCGCCACCGGGCGGCTGTCCTCCGCGGATCCCAACCTGCAGAACGTGCCGATCCGCACGTGGGAGGGTCGGGAGATCCGGAAGGCGTTCATCCCTTCCGGCGACGGCTGGGTGATCGTGTCGTGCGACTACTCGCAGATCGAGCTGCGCATCCTGGCGCACATGGCGCGGGACGAGGCGCTGGTGGAGGCGTTCCGCCGCGGCGTGGACGTGCACCGCGCCACCGCGGCGCGCATCTTCGACGTGGCCGAGGACGCCGTCACGCCGGAGCAGCGCGGCGCGGCGAAGACGATCAACTACGCGGTCACCTACGGGATGGGGGCCGTGAACCTCGGGAAGTCCCTGGGCATCCCCACGAAGGAGGCGAGCGGCTTCATCCGCAGCTACTTCGAGCGGCTGCCCGGCGTGCAGCGGTGGATCGAGGAGACGCAGCGGCGAGCGCGGGAGGAGATGGTGGTGCGCACGCTCGCCGGCCGCCGGCGCCCCATCCCGGAGATCGGCAGCCGGGACCCGCGGACGCGCGCGTTCGGGGAGCGCGTGGCGATCAACACGCCCATCCAGGGCAGCGCCGCCGACATCCTGAAGCGGGCGATGATCCGCGTGGACGCGGAGTTGCGGGCCGCGCGGCTGGAAGCGCGGATGATCCTCACCGTGCACGACGAGCTGGTGTTCGACTGCCCCCGGGACGAGCGCGAGCGCGTGATCGGCATCGCCCGCGCGGGGATGAGCGGGGCGGCGGAGCTGGACGTGCCCCTGGAGGTGGACTGCGGGGCCGGGCCGAACTGGGCCGAGGCGCACTGACGTGGGCGCGGCCGCCCGACCGCGGCGCACCGGGATGTTCGTGCTCGGCGTCACCGGGGGGATCGGCGCCGGGAAATCCACCGTGGCGCGGCTGCTCGCGGCGCGCGGCGCGGTCATCCTGGACGCGGACGCGATCGTGGCCGACGCGTACCGCGGGGGCGATCTCCCGCGCCGGGTCGCCGGGCGCTTCGGCGCGGGCGTGCTCGCGGCGGACGGATCCGTCGACCGCCCGGCGCTGGCGCGGCTCGTCTTCCGCGACGCGGCCGCGCGGGCCGACCTGGAGGCCATCGTGCACCCGGAGGTGCGGCGCCGCGTGGCCGACGCGATCGCCGGGCTGCGCGCCGCCGGCCACGCGGGCCTCGTGGTGGTGGACGCCGCGCTGCTCGTCGAGGCGTCGCCGCCGTACCCGCTGGACGCCCTCCTCGTGGTGACCGCGCCGGAGGAGGTCCGGCTGGATCGGCTGGCGGCGCGCGGTGTTCCCCGGGAGGAGGCGCGCCGGCGCATGGCGGCGCAGATCGACGACCGCGCGCGCGCGGCCCGGGCGGACGCGGTGGTCGTGAACGACGGGGACCGCGCGGCGCTGGAGGCGGCCGTGCTGCGCGCGCTCGCCGATCTCGGGCGGGACGCGCCGGAGCGGTCCGGGTACACTGGCGCGGCGCCCGAGGCGCCGGGAGGGAACGAATGAACGAGGAGTTCCGCCGCGGCTTGACCGCGCTCGAGGGACGGCTCGCCGACCTTCGGAGGTTCCTTTGACGTCGACAAGCGCCGCCGCCTGATCGGCGAACTGGAGGCGCGGACCGTCGAGCCCGGCTTCTGGGACCGCGCCCAGGAGGCGCAGAAGACGCTGCGCGCGATCGCCGCCGAGAAGGGCTGGGTGGAGGCGGTGGACGGCGCCGCGCGCCGGTTGGAGGACCTGGGCGTGCTCGCGCAGCTGGCGGAGGAGGAGGAGGACGAGTCCGCCGAGGGCGAGGTCCGCGAGGGGCTGGAGAAGGCGGAGGCCGAGCTGAAGGAGCTGGAGGTCCGCAGCCTCTTCCGCGACGAGGCGGACGCGCGCGCGGCCATCCTCACGGTGAACCCGGGCGCCGGCGGCGTGGACAGCCAGGACTGGGCGGAGATGCTGTTCCGCATGTACCTGCGCTGGGCGGCGCGCAAGGGCTTCGAGGCGGAGATCGTCAACCAGCAGCCGGGCGAGGAGGCCGGGCTGAAGAGCGCGGGCGTCATCATCCGCGGCGAGTGGGCGTACGGTCTCCTCAAGGTGGAGTCCGGCGTGCACCGGCTCGTGCGCATCTCGCCCTTCGACGCGCAGAAGCGGCGGCACACGTCGTTCGCGTCGGTGTTCGTGTACCCGGAGGCGGACGAGGACGTGGAGATCGAGATCGACGAGGGCGATCTCAAGTGGGACACGTTCCGCGCGTCCGGCGCCGGCGGACAGCACGTGAACAAGACCAGCTCGGCGGTGCGGCTCACGCACATGCCCACGGGCATCGTGGTGACGTGCCAGACGGAGCGGTCGCAGCACCGCAACCGCGCCACCGCCATGGCGCTGCTCAAGTCGCGGCTGTACGACCGGAAGCTGGAGGAGGAGCGGGCGAAGCGCGAGGCCATCGAGGAGACGAAGACGGACATCTCGTGGGGCAACCAGATCCGCTCGTACGTCTTCCAGCCGTACACGCTCGTGAAGGACCATCGCCTGGACCTGGAGAACGGCAACGTGCAGGCCGTGATGGACGGCGACATCGATCGCTTCATCGAGGCCGCGCTGCTCGCCGGGCTCGGATCGGCCCCCCGCGGGGCGGAGGAGAAGAGGTGACCGTGACCGGGACCGGGACCGGGGCGCCCGAGGCGTCCGAGAACGACCAGATCCGCTTCCGGCACGAGAAGCGCGCGCGGCTGGAGGAGCTGGGCGTCGACCCGTACCCGAACGGCTACCCGGTGACGCACACGGCCGCGGAGGCGGTGGCGGCGTTCGACGAGAGCGCGGCCGCGCCGGCCGCCGTGGCGGTGGCGGGGCGCGTGGTGGCGCGCCGGAAGATGGGACGCGCCACGTTCCTGCACCTGCAGGACCGGAGCGGGCGCGTGCAGGTGTACCTCAAGCAGGACGTGGTCGGCGCGGAACCGTACGAGCGGCTGGACCTCGTGGACCTGGGGGACTTCCTGGGTGTCACGGGCACGATGATGCGGACGCGCGCCGGCGAGGTGACGGTGCAGGCGGCGTCGTACGGGTTCCTGGGCAAGGCGATGCGCCCGCTGCCGGAGAAGTGGCACGGCCTCGCGGACAAGGAGATCCGATTCCGGCAGCGCTACCTGGACCTCGTGGTGAACGAGGAGTCCCGGCGCGTGTTCACGGCCCGCTCGCGCATCATCTCCGCGATGCGCCGCGTGCTGGACGCGAAAGGCTTCCTGGAGGTCGAGACGCCCATCCTCCAGCCGATCCACGGCGGCGCCGCGGCGCGCCCGTTCCGCACCACGCACAACGCGCTCGGGATCACCCTGTTCCTGCGCATCGCGAACGAGCTGTACCTGAAGCGCTGCCTCGTGGGCGGGCTGGAGCGCGTGTACGAGTTCGCGAAGGATTTCCGGAACGAGGGCATGGATCGCACGCACCAGCCCGAGTTCACGATGGTGGAGATCTACCAGGCGTACGCGGACTACCGCGCGGGCATGGCGCTCACCGAGGAGCTGTTCGCGGCCGCGTGCGAGGCCGCGAACGGGACGCCGCGCATCGAGTACCGCGGCCGCGCGCTGGACTTCTCCCGGCCGTGGCGGCGCCTCCCGTTCTTCGACGCCCTGGAGGCCGAGACCGGGGAGGACCTCTCCGCGCTGGATGCGGGGCGGCTGCGCGCGGCGCTGGGGAAGCGCGGCGTGCACGCCCCGCCGGACGCGGCCGAGGCCCGGTTGGCGGACGAGCTGTTCTCGGCGGTCGTGCAACCGAAGCTGTTCGAGCCCACCTTCGTCACGGACCACCCGAAGGCGCTGTCGCCGCTGGCCAAGGGGAAGCCGGAGGCCCCGCACCTGGTGGAGCGGTACGAGCCGTACCTCGCCGGCATGGAGGTCGGCAACGGCTTCTCCGAGCTGAACGATCCGGTGGAGCAGCGCCGGCGCTTCGAGGAGCAGGTCGCGCGGGGCGGGCGCGAGGAGGACGTGATGGTGCTGGACGAGCCGTTCCTCCGCGCCCTGGAGCACGGGATGCCCCCGGCGTCCGGGCTGGGGATCGGCATCGACCGGACGGTCATGGTGCTCACGGGGCAGGAGCAGATCCGCGAGGTCATCCTGTTCCCCCAGATGCGCCCGGAGGGCGCCGGCGCGGAGGACGGCGGGGAGGACGCGTGAGCTTCGAGTGGTTCGTCGCGTCCCGCTACCTGCGGGCGAAGGGGAAGAGCCGCTTCCGCGCGCTGATCACCACGCTCGCGGTGGGCGGCGTCACCGTGGGCGTGGCCGCGGCCATCATCGTGCTGGGCGTGATGAACGGGTTCACGCGCGAGGTGCGGGACCGCATCGTCGGCACGAACGCGCACATCGTGCTGCTGGATCCGGCGGAGGAGGGGATCGCCGATCCCGCCGCGGTGCGCGCGCGCGTGGAGGAGTTCGCCGGCGTCGTGGCCACGTCGCCGTTCGTCTTCGGGAAGGTCCTGCTGACCTCCGACGCGGAGTCGGAGGGCGCCATCCTGCGCGGCGTCGACGCGGCGCACGAGGGCGCGGTGACGGACGTGCTGAAGCGCATCCGTCCCGAGGGGGCATCCTTCGAGCCGCAGGAGGCCGGCGCCGAGGACCTCGTGCCCGGGATGGTCCTCGGACGGGACCTCGCGGCGCGGCTGCGCGTCACGCTGGGGGACCAGGTGGTGGCCACCGTGCCGGACGCGCGCCGGCGCGGCATCCCGCGCATGCGCACGTTCCTCGTGACCGGCACGTTCGAGTCCGGCATCTACGAGTACGACTCCGCGCTCGCGCTCGCGTCGGTGGAGGCCGCGGGCGACGCGCTGGACCTGGGCGACCGCGTCACCGGGATCCTGGTCCGGGTGGCGCACATGGACGAGGCGCCGGAGATCGGGCGGCGGATCCAGACCGGGATCGAGGAGCCGGCGCTGTGGGCGAACGACTGGATCCGGCAGAACCGGCAGCTGTTCCTCTGGATGAAGATCGAGAAGCTCGTGGGGTACCTGCTGTTCGCCATCATCCTCACGGTGGCCGCGTTCCTGATCGCGTCCACGCTCATCATGATCGTGCTGGAGAAGACGCGGGAGATCGGCGTGCTGATGTCGCTGGGCGCGGGCCAGCGCGGGGTGCGCAACATCTTCCTGCTGGAGGGCATGGCCATCGGCGGCCTGGGCACGGCGCTCGGCTGCCTCGCGGGGTGGCTGGGTTGCCTGGGTCTGGACCGGTACCGGCTGCCCCTGCCCGGCGACGTGTACTTCATCGACACCCTGCCGGTGCGCCTGTGGTGGGGCGACGTGGCCATGGTGGCGGGGCTCGCGCTGCTGATCTGCCTGCTGTCCGCGCTGTACCCGTCGTGGCGGGCCTCGCGGCTCGTGCCGGTGGAGGCGATCCGGTATGAGTGACGCCCCGGTCGTTCTGGAGGGGATCGGGCTCTCGCGCCGCTTCGCGTCGGGCGACGCCTGGCTGCACGTGCTGCGCGGCGTGGACCTGACCGTGCGCCGCGCGGAGAAGGTGGCGATCGTCGGGCCGTCGGGCTCCGGGAAGAGCACGCTGCTGCACTGCCTGGGCGCGCTGGACCGTCCGGACGAGGGCACGGTGCGCATCCGCGACGTGGACGTCTCGCGGCGCTCCGACCGGGAGCTGGCGCTGCTGCGCAACCGCGAGATCGGCTTCGTGTTCCAGTTCCACCACCTGTTGCCGGACTTCACCGCGCTGGAGAACGTGATGCTGCCGCTGCTCATCCACGGACGCCCGCGCGCGGAAGCGGTCCCGCGGGCCGCGGCCGCGCTGGCCGAGGTGGGACTGGACGCGCGCGCGCACCACGAGCCGGGCGCGCTCTCGGGCGGCGAGCAGCAGCGCGTGGCGGTGGCGCGCGCGCTCGTGAACGATCCCGCGGTCATCCTCGCGGACGAGCCGTCCGGGAACCTGGACCCGCTCACGGGGTCGTCGCTGCACGCGCTGCTGGACCGGCTGCGCCGGCAGCGCGGCGCCACGTTCGTGATCGCCACGCACGACCCGGAGCTGGCGCGCGGCGCGGACCGCATCCTCATGCTGCGCGACGGCGCGCTCGTTCCCGTGGAGGCGCGCGAGCTCGCCGACGCCGCGGCGTGGGGTTCCCGGGAAGCGTCGTCGTGAACTGCGAGCGGTGCGGCAAGGCGCCCGGGGAGATCCGCTATTCCGAGTACGCCGGCGGCCAGGTGCACAAGACCCTCGTGTGCCCCGCGTGCGCGCGGGAGCTGGGGTTCGTTCCCGCGAAGTCCCCGCCGGAGGCGTCGGGCGCGCCGGCGAACGCGGGAGCGACGGCGGCGGGGGGATCCGACGCCGCGGACGCCCCCGCGGACCGCCGGGTCTGCCCCGGATGCGGGCTGACGGCGGAGGAGTTCCGCCGCGTGTCGCTGTTCGGCTGCGATCACTGCTTCGAGACGTTCGAGGACGACCTGGACCTCCTGCTCAAGCGTCTGCACGGCGCGTCGCTGCATCGCGGACGCCTCCCGCGCGCGGAGCGCGGCCCGGAGGCGCCGGCCGAGCGCGGCCGGCTGGAACGGGAGCTGGAGGATGCGCTGCGCTCCGGCGACTTCGAGCGCGCGGCGAGGCTGCGCGAGCGGATCCGGCGGGCGGGGCGGGAGGACGCGCCGTGAGCCCCGCCGACCTCGGGATGCGGGTGGCGGACTGGTTGTCCGGCCGCGGGCCGGACGCGGAGGTGGTGCTGTCCAGCCGGGTCCGCCTGGCGCGCAACCTCGCGGGGATCGCGTTCCCGCATCGGGCGGACCCGGCGGCCCTGGAGGGCGCGTTCGCGCGCATCCGGGACTCGCTGCGCGGCGCCTCCACGCTGGAGCGCGCCGAGGTCTGGGCCCTGGAGGACCTGTCCGCGTGGGACCGGCGGTTCCTGGCCGAGCGACACCTCCTCACGCCGCGGCTGGAGGAACGGCAGGGCCCGGGAGGGGTGTGCGTGGGGCCGGGCGAGCGCGTGGCGGTGATGATCCACGAGGAGGACCACCTGCGGATCCAGGCCGTGGCCTCGGGGTTCGACCCTGCGTCGGCCCTGGCGGCGGCGGTGGCGCTGGACCGCGCGCTGGAAGCCTCGCTGGAGTTCGCGGCCTCGCCGGATCGCGGCTACCTGACCGCCTGCCCCACGAACGTCGGCACCGGCATGCGCGCCTCGGTGCTCGTCCACCTGCCGGGGCTCGTCCTGGCCGGGGAGATCCGCAAGGTGCACCGGGCCGTGGGCGAGATGGGCATGGCCGTCCGGGGCTGGTTCGGGGAGGGCTCCCGCGCGCTGGGGGATTTCCACCAGATCTCGAACCAGCGGAAGCTCGGCTGGACGGAGGAAGAGACGGTGGAGAATCTCGTCCGCGTGACGCGCCGGATCCTGGACCTGGAGCGGGAGTCGCGGGAGCGCCTGCTGGAGGACCGCGGCCGCCGGCGGCGCCTGGAGGACCGCGTGCATCGCTCCTCCGGCCTGCTGCGCAGCGCACGCCTACTCACTGTAGACGCCGTAATGGCAGCCACATCAGACGTTCGTCTCGGGAAGTGGATGAACTACTTCGAGGGCGTTCCGGCCGAGGTCCTGAACCGACTGGCGCTCCGGGTCCAGCCTGCGCATCTTGGAAGGCAGGAGGGGCGCGTCCTGGAGGGCGAGGAGGCCGAGTGGGCCCGGGCCCGCCTGGTGCGCGCCGAGTTGGCGGAATGCCCCGCGGAGGGGTGATCCGGGGCAGCGGGTCAAGGAATCGTCCGGGAGGGTCGATGCATCCGAACAGACGGGTCGATCGGAAGTTCGCACGCGTTCGCCGAGCCATGTGCCCGTCGGCAGGAACGGTGAGGGACTCAGCCACAGCCGGTATAATCGTCCGGGTTCCGGGTGTCCGGGAGGACGGGAGGAAGCTCTGATGCAGGATCGCTTCACCGAGCGCGTGCGGAAGGTGATGTACCTCGCCCGGGAAGAGGCGGGGCGTCTCCACCACGACTACATCGGGACCGAGCACCTACTCCTCGGGATCATCCGCGAGGGCGAGGGAATCGCCGCGACCGTCCTGAACAACCTCGGGCTCGACCTGGACACGATCCGGCAGAGCATCGAGAACATGGTGCCCACCTCGGGCGGCACCCTGACGATCGGGGAGATCCCCTTCACCCCGCGCGCCAAGCGCGTGCTGGAGCTGTCCGTGGAGGAGGCGCGCCTCTTCGGCCACAACTACGTCGGCACGGAGCACCTGCTGCTGGGCCTCATCCGCGAGGGCGAGGGCGTGGCGGCGCGCGTGCTCATGGAGCTGGGCGCGGACCGCAAGCGCGTGCGCGAGGAGACGCTGAAGCTCCTCGGCGGCAGCGCGCAGGCGGGCGGCGCCAAGCAGGCGGAGAAGAAGAGCGAGACGCCGGCCCTGGACCAGTTCGGCCGGGATCTCACGCAGCTCGCCATCGAGGGCAAGCTGGACCCGGTGATCGGGCGCGAGGAGGAGATCGAGCGCGTCATCCAGGTCCTGTGCCGCCGCAAGAAGAACAACCCGGTGCTCATCGGCGAGCCGGGCGTGGGCAAGACCGCGCTCGTGGAAGGTCTCGCCCAGCGCATCGTCGACAACAAGGCCGCGGAGCCGCTGAAGGACAAGCGCCTGCTCACGCTGGACCTCGCGTCCGTGGTGGCCGGCACGAAGTACCGCGGGCAGTTCGAGGAGCGGCTCAAGGCGGTGATGAACGAGATCCGCGAGTCGGACAACGTCATCATCTTCATCGACGAGCTGCACACCATCGTGGGCGCCGGCGGCGCGGAGGGCGCCATCGACGCGTCGAACATGCTGAAGCCCGCGCTCGCGCGCGGCGAGCTGCAGTGCATCGGCGCCACCACCCTGGACGAGTACCGCAAGTACATCGAGAAGGACGGCGCCCTGGAGCGTCGCTTCCAGCCGATCATGGTGGAGCCGCCGTCCGTGGACGAGACCATCAGCATCATCCGCGGCCTGCGCGACAAGTACGAGGCGCACCACGGCGTCAAGATCACGGACGAGGCCATCGAGCAGGCCACGAAGCTGTCCGAGCGCTACCTGTCGGACCGCTTCCTGCCGGACAAGGCCATCGACGTGATCGACGAGGCCGGGTCGCGCGCGCGCCTCTCCGTCTCCGCCATCCCCTCCGAGATCCGCGATCTCGAGAAGGAGCTGGAGCAGATCACGAAGGAGAAGGAAGGCGCCATCCAGGCCCAGGAGTTCGAGAAGGCCGCGAAGTTCCGGGACAACGAGAAGAACCTCCGCCGCCGGCTGCGCGAGATCCACAAGAACTGGCGCGAGTCCAAGGAGGAGGTCCGCGCGGTGGTGGACGGCGAGGCCGTCGCCCGCGTGGTCAGCATGATGGTGGGCATCCCGGTCGTGCGCATCGAGGAGGAGGAGTCCAAGAAGCTCCTGCGCATGGAGGACGACCTGCGCAAGCGCGTCGTCGGCCAGGAGAACGCGCTGGCCGCGGTCTCGAAGGCCATCCGCCGCAGCCGCGCCGGCCTCAAGGACCCGAAGCGCCCCATCGGCTCGTTCATCTTCCTCGGCCCGACGGGCGTGGGGAAGACGGAGTTGGCGCGCGCGCTGGCCGGGTTCCTGTTCGAGGACGAGAACTCGCTCATCCGCGTGGACATGTCCGAGTACATGGAGAAGTTCGCCGTGTCGCGGCTCGTCGGCGCGCCTCCGGGGTACGTGGGCTACGAAGAGGGCGGACAGCTCACGGAGAAGGTCCGCCGGAAGCCGTACAGCGTGGTGCTGCTCGACGAGATCGAGAAGGCGCACCCGGACGTGTTCAACATCCTGCTGCAGGTGCTGGACGACGGGCAGCTGACGGACAGCTACGGCCGCAAGGTGGACTTCAAGAACACGGTCGTCATCATGACGTCCAACGTGGGCGCCCGGAAGATCAAGTCCGGCACGGTCCTGGGCTTCGGGTCGAAGGACGAGATGTCCACCGTGCGCGAGCGCGTCGAGGACAAGCTGATGGAGGAGGTCAAGAAGACCTTCAACCCGGAGTTCCTCGGCCGCGTGGACGAGATCCTCATCTTCAGCCCGCTCGGGCGCACGGAGGTCGAGCAGATCGTCGACATCCTCGCGCGGCAGTCGATGGAGCGGCTCGCGGAGCGCCGGCTGCGCATCCAGCTGTCGGACGCCGCGAAGACGTTCCTCATCGAGAAGGGCTTCGATCCGGCGGCCGGCGCGCGCCCGCTGCGCCGCACGATCATGAAGTACGTGGAGGACCCGCTGTCGGACGAGATGCTCCGCGGCACCTTCAAGGACGGGGACTCCATCCGCATCGACCACGAGGCGGGGAAGGAGCAGCTCTCCTTCGAGAAGGCGCCGGTGCGCAAGCGCAAGGCGGCCGAGGCGGAGGACGGCGAGGAGGCGCACGTCGAGTCCGCGAACTGATCGCGGGCGAGGCGCCGGCACGGCACGGGCGGGGGTCGCGAGGCCCCCGCCCGCCGTCTTTCCGGGGCGGCCGCCCGGGCGCCGGAACCGCGACCCGGGCGCCGGGTTCCGGAGGGCGGCGGACGCCCTCCCTCCTCCGCGCGTCCGCCGATTCGGGGGTCGCCCCCCGGCAGGACCGGTGCTAGGCTCTCCGCGCCCCTTTCCCTCCCGCCGGATTCGAGGTCGAAGGATGTCGTCACGGAGCATCATCCGGAGTGCCGCCGCATGGGCCCTGGTCGCCCTCGCGGCGGTGCCGGCCGCGCCGGCGGGAGCGCAGGAACCGGCGGACCCGGGCGCCGCCGTGCAGACGATCGCGGCCATCCGCGTCCTGGGGAACGAGCGCGCGGACGAGTCGCTCGTCCTGCAGGCGTTCGGCATGAAGGCGGGGGACCGCTACCAGGTGGACCGGGTCCGCGTCGGCGTCCGCAACCTCTGGCGGCAGGGCCTCTTCCGCGACGTGCAGGTGGAGGCCGATCCGCGCCCGGACGGCCTCGTCCTCACGCTGCGCCTCGAGGAGAACCCCGCGCTCCTGCGCGTCCGCTACGACGGCGCGAGGAAGCTCAAGGAGGACGACTTCCGCGAGGTCGTCCAGCTCGTGGCCGGACAGACGGTGAGCCCGCGCGCCGTGGACCAGGCGCGCCGGGACATCCTGGCCCTGTACGAGGAGAAGGGCTACCTGCTCGCGAAGGTGGAGCCGGAGCTGAAGGGCGACCGGCGCGCGGACCTCGTGTTCCGGATCGACGAGGGCCGGAAGGTCCAGGTGCGCAAGATCCGGTTCGAGGGCAACGAGGTCGTGCCGTCGGACGCGCTGCGCGACGCGATGAAGACGAAGGAGGACCGCTGGTGGCGCGGCGGGGACTTCAAGAAGGACGTCTTCGAGGAGGACCGCAAGGCGATCGTGTCGCGCATGGGGCAGGAGGGCTTCGTCGACGCGGAGATCACGGAGGTCCGGCAGACGTTCAGCGAGGACAAGAGCAAGCTGGACCTGGACATCGCCGTGGCGGAGGGCCCGCGGTACCGCGTGGGCACGGTCTCCCTGGACCACGGCGGCGTGCTGCCCGAGGTGCGGATCCGCAACGGCATCGCGCTGGACGAGGGCGGCACGTTCGACACGGTCGCGTTCGACGAGTCCGTGTCGAACCTGTATTCGCTCTTCCAGGAGGAGGGCTACATCTACGCGGACGTGGACGCCCGCCGCACCCCGCGCGAGGACCACGTGATCGACGTGGACTTCGTGGTGACCGAGCGGGATCCGGCGCGGATCCGCCGCATCCTGATCACCGGCAACACGCGCACGCGCGAGGAGGTCATCCGGCGCGAGCTGCGCGTGGCCCCCGGCGACGTGTTCAAGCGCTCCGCCGTGATCCGCAGCCAGCGCGAGGTCTTCCAGCTCGGCTTCTTCAACGACATCAAGCTGGACAGCCGCACCGCGGACCGGGAGACGGGCGCCATCGACCTCGTCCTGGACGTGGAGGAGCGGCAGACGGGCACGGCCAGCCTGGGCGCGGGCGTGAACTCCGAGGCCGGGCTCACCGGCTTCCTGCAGCTCTCGCAGAACAACTTCCTGGGGCGCGGGCAGATCGTCGCGGTCCGCGGCGAGTTCGGCCGCTTCCGGGAGTACGAGCTGTCGTACACGGAGCCGTGGCTGTTCGGCACGCCCACGTCGGCGGGCGTGGACCTGTTCGACACGCGCCGCCGGTACACGGAGTACGAGGAGAAGCGGCGCGGCGGCGAGTTCCGCGTGGGGCGGCCGTTCCCGTGGCTGGACTACACGCGCATCTCCGCGCGCTACTCCCTGGCGGAGTACCGCGTGGAGGCGCGCTCGGGGTACGAGGAGGAGATCGGCGTGATCGACCCCTCCACGATCTCCTCCGTGGCGGTCACCCTGGCCCGGAACTCCGTGGACAGCCCGTTCTTCCCCACGCGCGGCTGGTCCAGCCGGCTCACCGCCGAGGTCGGCGGCACGGCACTCGGCGGCGACGAGGACTTCCTGTTCACGTCGTTCGAGAACCGGGCGTACTTCCGCACCGTCGGCAAGCTGGTGCTGTCGCTGTCCGGCGAGGTCGGCGTCCTGAACGGGCTCACCCGCTCGGACGACGTCCCGTACTGGAAGCGGTTCCGCCTCGGCGGCATCTCCCGGTACGCGCTGCGCGGCTACGACGACTACGACGTCGTCCCCGACGTGGACGACCCGGCGCGCGGCGGCCGGGCCATGTTCATCACGACCACGGAACTCCGCTACCCGGTGGTCAGCGCGGTGCAGGCGCTGGCGTTCCTGGACGTGGGCAACACGTGGCGGAGCCCGGAGGAGATGGACCTCTCCGGGCTGCGCCGCGGCGCCGGGCTCGGCGTGCGCATCGACGTCCCCATGGTGGGGCAGCTCGGCTTCGACTACGGCTACGGCTTCGACGCCACGGAGCAGGAAGGAGGCCCGGGATGGCAGTTCCACTTCCAGATCGGCGGGCAGACGTTCTAGCGGCGGCGCTCGCGGCGCTGCTGCTGGCCGCCGCCCCGTCCGCGCGCGCGGCGGAGGAGATCGCGGTGATCGACTACCAGTCGGTCTTCGACCAGTACGAGGGCACCGCGGACGCGCAGCAGACCCTGGACCGCGAGATCAAGGAGTGGGAGAAGCAGATCCGCGAGCAGCGCGACGAGATCGCGGAGCTGGAGAAGGAGATCGAGAGCCAGCGGCTCATGCTGTCGGAGGAGCGGCTCCGCGAGAAGCAGGCCGCGCTGGACGCGAAGAAGCGCGAGTACGAGCGCTTCGCGCAGGACATCTTCGGCGCGAACGGGAAGGCGGCGAAGCGGAACGCGGAACTGACCACGCCCATCGCCGAGCGGATCCTGGACGTGATCGCGAAGATCGGCGAGGAGAAGGGGCTGTCCATGATCCTGGACGCCGGCTCCGGCGGCGTGGTCTGGGCGAAGGACGACGTCAACATCACGCAGGCCGTGCTGGACGACCTCCGCATCTCCGTGCGCCCCGCCACCGATCCGGGCGAGACCGCCCCGGAAGGCGGCGACGAGCAGGGCGGGGGCGCGCAGGAGTGACCCCCGCGCCCGGCCCGCCGACGCTCGGCGAGATCGCGCGCGCGGTCGGCGGCGCCCTGGAGGGGCCCGCGGATCTCGTGCTGACCGGCGTGGCCGCGCTGGACGAGGCCGGACCCTCGGAGCTCAGCTTCCTGGCGAACCCGCGGTACCGCGCGGCGCTGGCGGCGACCCGGGCGGGCGCGGTGCTCGTGACGGCGGACGAGCCGTGCCGCGACGGGTTGCCGCGCATCCGTACGAAGGACCCGTACGCGGCGCTGGTCGTCGTCCTGGCGCGGCTGGATCCCGGGCCGCCGCCGGTGGAGGGCATCCACCCGACGGCGGTGGTGCACCCGAGCGCGCGGCTCGCCGCCGGCGTCGGCCTCGGCCCGCACGCGGTGGTGGAGGCGCGCGCCCGGGTCGGCGCGCGCACGCGCGTGGGGGCCGGCGCGTACGTCGGCGAGGACGCCGCGCTGGGCGAGGACGTGTACCTGCACCCGCACACGCACGTGGGGCGCGGCTGCGTGCTCGGGAACCGGGTCGTGCTGCACGCCGGCGCGGTGCTCGGTTCCGACGGCTTCGGCTACGCGCCGGTGGACGGCGCGTACCGCAAGGTGCCGCAACTCGGCATCGTGGTCGTGGAGGACGACGTGGAGATCGGCGCGAACGTTTGCATCGACCGCGCCACCTTCGGCGCCACGCGCATCGGACGTGGCACGAAAATTGACAACCTGGTGCAGATTGCCCACAATGTCGCCGTCGGCGAGCATTCCGCGCTGGCGGCGCAGTCGGGAGTGGCGGGCAGCACGCGGCTCGGCCGCGGCGTCGTCCTCGGCGGCCAGGCGGGGCTCAGCGGCCATCTCCGCATCGGGGACGGCGCGCGCATCGCCGCGCAGGCCGGGGTGATCGGCCACATCGAGGCGGGCGAGACCGTGTCCGGATACCCGGCCCGGCCGCACCGCGAGGCGCTTCGCGTGGCGGCGCACCTCCGGAAGCTCCCGGAGCTGGATCGACGGATCCGCGCGCTGGAGTCGGGCGAGGTCCCCCGCGGGACCCGGGAGGGGGCGGAGTGATCCAGGATCGGCAGCGGACCATCGCGAAGCCCGCGGAGCTCACGGGCGTGGGGTTGCACACCGGCCTCCCCACGGTGGTCCGGTTCCTCCCGGCGCCGCCGAACTCCGGCATCCGCTTCATCCGCACGGACCTGCCGGGGCGTCCGTCCATCCCGGCGCGCGTGGACTTCGCGCTGGGCACGCGCGGCGACGACCCCCGCCGCACCACGCTGGACAACGGCGAGGTGCAGATCGGCACCGTGGAGCACCTGCTCGCCGCCATCGCGGGACTCGGGCTGGACAACGTGGACGTGGAGATCGCCTCGCCCGAGCCGTGCGAGCCGGATGGCAGCGCGCGCCCGTTCCTGGCCGCGCTGTCCGCCGCCGGCGTGGTGGACCAGGACGAGCTGCGGCACTACTACGAGACGCGGTCGCCCATCAGCCTGCAGGACAACGGCACGCAGCGCATCCTCCTGCCGCACGACGGGTTCAAGGTCACGTTCACGATCGACTACCCGAACCGTCTCGTCGGCACGCAGTACGCGTCCTTCGAGCTGGACACGGACGTGTTCCGGGAGGAGATCTCCGGCGCGCGCACCTTCGCCATGGTCGAGGACGTGGAGCCGCTGCGGAAGTCCGGGCTCATCCGCGGGGGCAGCCTGGCGAACGCCGTGGTCGTCACCGCCACGGAGATCAAGAGCGAGGAGCCGCTGCGCTGGAGCGACGAGTTCGTCCGGCACAAGATCCTGGACCTCATCGGGGACCTCGCGCTGCTGGGCATGCCGATCAAGGGGCACGTGATCGGCGTGCGCGGCGGCCACGCGGTCAACGTGGCGTTCGTCCGGCGCCTCATGGAGGAGGCGAAGAAGAGCTACCGGTGGCGGGAGCCGGGACAGCAGAGCATCTCCCTGGACATCGAGCAGATCCAGGAGATCATGCCGCACCGCTACCCCATGCTCCTCGTGGATCGTATCGTGGAGCTGGTCGACCGGGAGCGCGTGACCGGCATCAAGAACGTCACCATCAACGAGCCGTTCTTCCAGGGGCACTTCCCCGGGCACCCCATCATGCCGGCGGTGCTGATCATCGAGGCGATGGCGCAGACCGGGGGCGTGCTGCTGCTGCAGACCGTGGAGCGGCCGGAGACGAAGCTCATGTACTTCCTCGGCATCGACAACGCGAAGTTCCGCAAGCCGGTCCGGCCGGGGGACACCGTCCGGTTCGAGCTCAAGCTCCTGAAGCTGCGCGCCGGGTTCTGCCGGATGCGGGGCGAGGCCTTCGTCGACGACGACCTCGTGGCCGAGGCGGATCTCCTCTCGAAGGTCGTCGACCGCACCGGGAGCTGACCATGGTCGATTCGCCGGCCGTCTCGGCGCTCCGCGCGCCCCGCATCCACGACACCGCCATCGTCCACCCCGGGGCGCGCCTCGCGGACGACGTGGTGATCGGGCCCTACTGCCTCGTGGGGGACGGCGTGCAGCTCGGCCCCGGGTGCCGCCTGGAGTCCCACGTGCGCCTGGACGGCCTCCTCGCGTGCGGCCCGGACAACGTGTTCCACCACGGCGCCGCGATCGGCGCCGCGCCGCAGGACCTCAAGTACGCCGGCGAGCGGACCGGCGTGCGCATCGGGAGGGGCAACACGTTCCGGGAGTACGTCACCGTGAACCGCGCCACCGCCGAGGGATCGGACACGGTGATCGGCAGCGGGTGCCTGCTCATGGCGTACGTGCACGTCGCGCACGACTGCGTGCTGCACGACGGCGTGATCCTCGCGAACTCGGTGAACCTGGCGGGGCACGTGGAGGTGGAGGAGCGCGCCATCGTGGGCGGGGTCACGCCCGTGCACCAGTTCGTGCGCCTGGGCGCGTACTCCATCGTCGGCGGCGGCTCGCGCGTGCCGAAGGACATGCCGCCGTACATGAAGTCCGCCGGCAACCCGCTCCGGGTGGTCGGCCCGAACTCCATCGGGCTGGAACGGAACGGTTTCAGCCGCGAAGCCCGGCGCACGGTGAAGGAGGCGTACCGCACCCTGTACCGCTCCGGGCTGAACGTCACGCAGGCGTGCGCGCGCCTGCGCGAGGAGTACCCGGACTCGCGCGAGGTGGCGCGGATCCTGGAGTTCGTGTCCCGGTCGCACCGCGGCATCGTCCGCTAGGTCCGCCGTGGCGCCCCTCCGACTCGGCGTGCTCGGGCTCGGCCGGATGGGGCTGCACCACGTACGCTGCGCGCGGCAGGCGGCGGGCGTGGAGCTGGCGGTCGCGGGAGACGTGAACCCCGCGCGCCGGGATGCCCTGCCCGAGGGCGTCCCGTTCACCGATTCCGTCCCGGAGCTGCTGGACCGCTGCGACGCGGTGGTCCTGGCCGTGCCCACGGACCGGCATGCCCCGCTGGGGGTCGAGATCCTGCGCGCGGGCCGGCACCTGCTCGTGGAGAAGCCCCTCGCCGCCACGGAGGCGGAGTGCGACGCGCTGGCCCGGGCCGCCGCGGACGCCCGCCGCGTGCTGCGCGTGGGACACGTCGAGCGGATGAACGGCGCCTGGCTCCGTGTCCTGCCGCGCATCCGCGCGCCGCGCTTCGCGGAGGGACACCGCCTCGCGTCCTTCGATCCGCGCGGCACCGAGGTGGACGTGATCCTGGACCTCATGATCCACGACCTGGACCTGGTGCTGCAGATGTTCGGGACGGAACCGGAGCGCGTGGAGGCGGTGGGCGTCCCCGTGCTCACGGATCGCGTGGACATCGCGAACGTGCGGCTGGAGTTCCCGGGCGGCGCGCTGGTGGGGTTGACCGCGAGCCGCGTGAGCCGGGATCCCGTACGGAAGCTGCGCGTGTTCCAGGCCGACGCGTACTTCTCGGTGGACTTCAAGGCGGGGGAGGCCGAGGTCCTGGAGCGCACGCCGGGCACGGCGCCGGGAGTGGCGCGGCACGTCGAGCGCGGGCCCGAGGGCCACAACCCGCTCGTGCGCGAGATCGAGGGGTTCGCGGCCGCGGTGCGCGGCGAGCCCGCGGACGTGCCCGACGCCGCGGCCGCCGCGCGGGCCGTGCGCCTCGCGGGCCGCGTGCGCGCCGCCATCGAGGAGCGTCGCGCCCTTTGGACGCGCGCCACCGCCGAGGCCGCCCCGTGGGGCCACGCACCGTCCTCTTCCTGACGGGAGAGCCGTCCGGGGACGCCGCCGCCGCGCGTCTGGCCGCCGCGCTCCGGAAGCGGCAGCCGGACCTCCGCATCCGCGCCGTGGGCGGGCGACGGCTGGCCGCCGCGGGAGCGGAGATCGTGCAGGACATCGCCGCGCTCTCCGCGATGGGCTTCGCCGAGGTGCTGCAGCAGATCCCGCGCCTCGCGGCGCTCGAAGGGAGGCTGGCGCGGCTGTTCGACGCCGAGCCGCCCGACGTCGTCGTGCCCGTGGACTACCCGGGATTCAACCTCCGCATCGCGCGGAAGGCGCGGGACCGCGGCATCCCGGTGGCCTACTACATCGGCCCGCAGATCTGGGCGTGGGGCGCGGGACGGCTCCCCCGGATCGCGCGCGCCGTGGACGTGATGCTCGTCGTCTTCGGGTTCGAGGTCGCGTGGTACGAGCGGGCGGGGATCCCGGTCCGCTTCGTGGGGCACCCGCTCGCGGACGGGGTCGCGGACGTCCCGGCGCGGGACGCGGCGCGGGCGGCGCTCGGCGTCCCGCCGGACGCGGCGCTGCTCGGCCTTCTCGCGGGAAGCCGGACGCAGGAGGTGCGCCGGATCCTCCCGGCGATGGCCGAGACGGCGCGGCGGCTGGCGCGCGCGCGTCCGGGGCTTCGCGTGGTGGCGAGCGCGGCGCCCGACGTGCCGCGCGCGGAGTACGCCGCGGCGCTCGGACCCGCGGGGGCCGCCGAGGTCGCGCTCACGGAGCGGCCCCTGGCGGAGATCGCGGCCGCGGCGGACGTCCTGCTGGTGACCTCCGGCACCGCCACGCTCGAGGCCGGCCTGACGGGAACGCCGCTCGCGGTCCTGTACCGCACGTCGCCCGTCACGTGGTTCGTGGGGAAGCGCCTGGTGCGGATCCCGCGCATCGCGCTCGCGAACATCGTGGCGGGGGAGGACGTGGCCCCCGAGTTCCTGCAGGACGGCGTGGACCCGGCGGCGATCGCGGCGTGGGCGGCGGACCTGCTGGACGATCCGGCGCGCCGCGCCGCCGTGCGCGCGCGCCTGCTCGGCCTGCGGGAGAAGCTGGGTCCGCCGGGCGCCGCGGACCGCGCGGCGGCGGCCGTCCTCGCGGCGATGGAGCGGCGGCCATGAGGTCCTCCTCGCGCGCGGGCGGCACGCTCACCGGCGCGGCGCGCACCGTGGGGCCCGCGCTCGTGCGCGCGCTGGGCGCGACGTGGCGCCTCCGCTTCGCCGGAAGGGAGCACGTGGACGCGGCCCGAGCGGCGCACGGCCCGGTCCTCTACATCACCACGCACGGCGTCCTCCTGCCGCTGGCGTACGCGCACCGGGGCCGGCGCATCCAGGTGCTCGTGAGCGAGAGCCGGGACGGCGAGACGATCGCCCGGGTCATCGAGGCGCTGGGGTTCGGCACCGTGCGCGGCTCCTCCACGCGGGGCGGCGCGCGCGCCGTCGTGGAGATGGCCGCGCGGGGACGCGCGGGCTTCGATCTCGCGATCACGCCCGACGGGCCGCGCGGACCGCGCGGCAGCGCGGAGCCGGGCGCCGCCGTCGTCGCCGCGCGCGCGGACCTCCCGGTCGTCGCCATCGGCGCGGGCGCATCGCGCGCGTGGCGCGCGCGGTCGTGGGACCGCTTCCTCGTGCCGAAACCGTTCGCCGACGTCTGGGTCGTGTACGGCGCGCCGCTGCGGTTCTCGCGCGCGGAGGTGGCGGCGCCGGGCAACGGCACGGAGCGACTGGCGGCCGCGATGCGCGCGGTGGAGGAAGACGCCTGTGCCTACGCCGCGGGGACGCGGCCCGCGCCGGCCGCGCACCGGGTGCCGGCGTGAGCTGGGTCTCGGCGTGGCGCGCGCTCGGCGCGGCCGCGGCGGCGTCGGGTCTCCCGGCGCTCCTCGAGCGGGACCCCCGCGCCCGCGGCGAGCGGCTCGGGGGCGTCCCGGAAGGCGGGGGGCTCGCGCCGCTGTGGGTCCATGCCGCCTCCGTCGGGGAGACCGCGGCCGCGGGGGCGCTGCTCGTCGCCGTGCGCGCCCGCGCGCCGCGCGCGGTCGCCCTGTCGGTGACGACCGCCACGGGGCGGGAGCGCGCCCGCGCCCTCGCGCCGGACTTCGGCCCGTTCCACCCGCCGCTGGATGCGCCGGGACCGGTGCGGCGCGCGCTGGCGCGTCTCGCCCCGTCCGCGTTCGTGGCGCTCGAGACGGAGCTCTGGCCCACGCTGCTGGACGAGCTGTCGCGGCACGGCATCCCGTGGGGCGTCGCGTCCGGCCGCCTGTCGGAGCGCGGGTTCGCGCGCAAGCGGCGCGTGCGGGGGCTGTACGCGGCGGTGCTCGGCCGCGTGACCGCGATCGGCGCGCGCACCGGCGTCGACGCGGAGCGCTTCGTCGCGCTCGGCGCGCCGGTGGAGCGCGTGGCGGTCACCGGCGACCTGAAGGAGGACCGGCCGGTCCCGCCGTGGACGCCGCCGCCCGACGGTCCCCCGGCGTGGATCGCGGCGTGCACGCGGCCGGGCGAGGAGGAGATCGTGCTCGCTGCGGCGGACGCGCTGCGCGCGCGGCTGCCGCAGGGCCGGCTGATCCTCGCGCCGCGCCATCCCGACCGCTTCGAGGAGGCGGCGCGGCTCGCGGAGCGCGCCGGCTGGGCGCCGCGGCGCTGGGCGCAGCGCGACGAGGTCCCCGCCGCCGCGTGGTCCCTCGTGCTGGTGGATCGCATGGGGGTGCTGGACGAAGCCTACCGCCGCGCGCGGGTGGCCTTCGTGGGCGGCTCTCTCGTGCCGCTGGGCGGACACAGCCCCTGGGAGGCCGCGGGCGCGGGACGCGCGGTCGTCACGGGCCCCCACGTGGCCACGTGCGAGGACGCGATGACGGCGCTGCGGGACGCGGGCGCCGCGACGACCGCGGCGGATGCGGCCGCCCTCGCCGACGCGGTGGAGCCCTTCCTCCGGGACGCGCGGCGTGCGGCCGACGCGGGACGCCTCGCGCACGCGGTCCTGGCCGCGCGCTCCGGCGCGGGGGAGGCCACGGTGGCGCACTTCCGCTCGCGGGGACTGCTGGCATGAGCCACCCCGTGCGCGATCGGCGCGGACTCGCGCGGCTTCCCGACCGCGACGTCGACGCCGCCGGCATCCCGCGCGCGCTGGCCGCCGCGCTGTACGGCGCGGGCGTGCGCCTCGTCGCCGCCGCCTGGGACGGAGGATGGCGGCGCCCGCGGCGCGCGCCGTGCCCCGTGGTGTCCGTGGGAGCGCTCACGGCCGGCGGCGCGGGGAAGACGCCGCTGGTCCGGTGGCTCGCGTCCGCGCTGCTCCGCGCGGGCGACGGACCGGCCATCCTCTCACGGGGCTACGGGTCCGCCGGTGGCGCGGCGCCGCGGGTGGTGGATCCGGACCGTCCGGACGCGCGGCGCGACGGCGACGAGCCCGTGCTCCTGGCGCGGTCGCTCCCGGAGGTCCCGGTCGTCGTGGGAACCGATCGCGCCCGCTCGGCCGCGCTCGCCGTCGCGCGCGGCGCGCGCCTCCTGATCCTGGACGACGGCTTCCAGCACCGCCGGCTGCACCGCGAGTTCGACCTGGTCCTGTGGGACGTCCGGGCCGCCCGCGCGCACGGCGCGCTCCTGCCGGCGGGCCCGCTGCGCGAGCCGCCCCGCGCCCTGCGCCGCGCCGACGTGGTGCTCTGCGTCGATCGCGGGGACGGTCCGCCGCCGCCGCCCCCCGGCGCGCCGGCGACGGCGGCCGCCCGCCTCGTGACCGTCTGCCGCCGGGAGCTGCGCGCGGGCACGGCCGTGCACGCGGTCTCCGGCATCGCGGACCCGGCGTCCTTCGAACGGGGCGTGGTCGCGGCCGGGTTCGCCCTCACCGGGGCCACGCGCTACCGCGACCACCACGCGTTCACCGCGGAAGAGATCCGCGACGTCGCCGCCGCGGCCGCGGCGGAGGGCGCGGAGGTCCTGGCCACGACCGCGAAGGACCGCATGCGCTGGCCGCGCGGCCCGGGCGACGTGCCCGTCCCGTGCGTCTTCGATCTGGACGTCGAGGTCGAACGGGGCGAGCTTCTCGTGGAGAGGATCCGCACCGCCTGCCGGGGAGCCGACCGATGAGGACGATGGAGTGCGTCACGCTCGTGGTCGGCAGCGGGATCGCCGGGTTGACGTTCGCCCTCAAGGCGGCGCGATGGGGTCCGGTGATCATCCTCACCAAGAAGAACCGCGCGGACTCCAGCACGAACTGGGCGCAGGGCGGCGTGGCCTCCGTGATGGGATCCGACGACGACTACGACCTGCACGTGCAGGACACGCTCGCGTCCGGGGCGGGCCTGTGCCGGCGGGACGCCGTGGAGGCCATGGTTCGCGAGGGGCCCGCGCTCGTGCGGGAGCTGATCGATCACGGCGCGGGCTTCACGTTCAGCGCCCCGGGCCGCCTGGACCTCGGGCGCGAGGGCGGGCACAGCCGCCGCCGGATCGTGCACGCCGCCGACCTGACCGGCCGCGAGATCGAGCGCACGCTCCTGGCCGCCGTGGAGCGGGAGAAGGCGATCACGCTGTTCGAGAACCACCTCACGCTGGACCTGTGGGTGGGCGAGGGGCGCGACGGCGCGCGCCGCTGCCACGGGGCCACGTGGATGGACCCGCGCACGGGGGAGACGGGCGCCGTGCACGCGCGCCACACGCTGCTCGCCACCGGCGGGTGCGGGAAGGTGTACCTGTACACGACGAACCCGGACATCGCCACGGCGGACGGCGTGGCGATGGCGGCGCGCGCGGGCTGCTCCGTCGTGAACCTGGAGTTCGTGCAGTTCCATCCCACCTGCCTGTACCACCCGGCGGCGAAGTCGTTCCTGATCTCGGAGGCGGTGCGCGGCGAGGGCGCGATCCTGCGCAACCTCGCGGGCGAGGACTTCATGCGCGGCCGCCACGAGCTGGGCTCGCTCGCCACGCGGGACATCGTGGCGCGCGAGATCGATCGCGAGATGAAGAGCCGGGGCGACAAGTACGTGCACCTCGACGTGTCGTCGATCGGCGCGCTCGGGTTCGCGAGGCGGTTCCCCGCCATCACCGAGCGGCTCCGCGAGTTCGGGATCCGGCCGGGCGTGGATCCCATCCCGGTGGTTCCCGCGGCGCACTACATGTGCGGCGGCGTGGCGGTGGACCTGGACGGGGCCACCGAGATCCCCGGGCTGTCCGCGGCGGGGGAGGTGGCCTGCACCGGCGTGCACGGAG
The DNA here is from genome assembly GCA_964571855.1 of uncultured Gemmatimonadota bacterium. Classification (GTDB taxonomy): domain Bacteria; phylum ARS69; class ARS69; order ARS69; family ARS69; genus CAYYFX01. The sequence goes on along the minus strand of CAZNDO010000002.1, from coordinate 284,785 downwards.
CGAACCGGCTGGCGTCGAATTCCCTGCTGGAGGCGCTGGTGACCGCGGACCGGGCGTCGCGGCGGGAGCCCCCGCCGGCCGGGCCGCCGCCGCCGTTGCCCCCGGGGCCGGGCGCGGCGCCGCCGGCCGCCGACGTGGGCGTGATCCAGGACCACGAGTGGGACCGCGTCCGCCGGATCCTGTGGGATTACGTGGGGCTGGTCCGCTCCGTCGACCGGCTGGACCGGGCGGTCCAGCGCTTGACGGAGTCGGCCCGGTGGGCGGAAGACCTGTACCGGACGATGCGCCCCTCCGCCGACCTGGCCGAGTTGCGGAACATCGCCCTGGTGGGCCGGCTCCTGGCCCGTTCCGCCCGGCACCGGGGGGAGAGTCGCGGGCTGCACTTCCTGGTGGAACGGCCCGAGCCGGATCCGGTCCCCCGGGAGACCTGGATCGTCCCGGATGCGGGGGATTTTCGGCTTGAATCGCGCGATCTCGGGGGTTCTGCTTGATTCCTGTCAGGCTTGGCCCGATAACCGGGACATGAGCCGGACCATGGGGTCCCGGCGAATCGTGGAGGAACGCCCGCGGTGATCCCCGTCTCCCCGGACGAGGCCCGTCTGCTCGCGCTGGCCGATCGCCCGCCGCGCTTCGCGGTGGGCGCGTACGAGTTCACGCGGGAGGCGGTCTCGTACGCCAGCCACGTGGTGTTCGCGACCGGCACGCACGTGTCCGGGCCCGAACTGCTGGAGGCCATCCGGCGGCTGGCGCGCGAGCGCTTCGGGGCCATGGCGCGCGACGTGCTGGACGGCTGGGGCGTGCGCCGCACGGAAGACTTCGGCGAGATCGTGTTCCGCCTCGTCGAGACCGGTTTCCTGTCGAAGACCGACGACGACCACCCCGAGGACTTCCGCGCCGTGTACGCGTTCGACGACGCCTTCGCGCCGGAGTCGTACTGGCGCGAGCGCCTCGGCGGTCCGGACGACGAGCGCCCGCGGCCCGCCCCCGCGACGTTCCCGGAGTCGAGCCGTCCATGAGGAGTCCCCGGGACGCCGCGTCCGCACGCTTCGACCGCTGGCTGCGCGCGCTCGATCCCCTCGCGCTGCATGTCGGGGAGACGCTGCTCGGCCGGAAGGGTCCGGGCGCGTCGCTGAGCTTCGGCGAATCGCTGGAGCACACGCGCGACATCCTGCTCGTCGGGGCGCGCGACCTCGTGGACCTGCTGGCCGTGGTGCCCGCGGCGCGCGCGCTGCGGCGCCGCTTCCGTCTGGCGCGCGTGCACGTGGTGGCCACGCCGCGCTGCGCCGAGGTGCTGGCGGGACGCACCGAGGTCTCCGGGGTGGTCCCGTGGCCGGAGCGCCCGATCCTGTCGCGCGAGTTCCTGGACACCGTGCAGGCGCTGCGCCGGCACGCCTGCGACGTGGCGGTCGCCACGGACGGCGGCGACGAGCGGCGCGGGCGACTCCTCGCGGCGCTGTCCGGGGCGAAGCTGCGCGTCGGCGTGCATCCCGACGCCCGCGATCCCGCACTCAACCTCGTGGTGACGGCGGCCGCCCCGGTCGGGTACCGGCCCGCGCGGAGCCTTGAGTTCCTGTCGTTCCTGGGCATTCCGCGGGAGGACCTCGCCCCGGGGTGGGAGGTCTCGGACGCGGATCGGCAGTACGCCGCCCGACTGCTGGAGCTGCGCCGGCGCGGGCGGGAGGGGTGGTTCCTCGCGGTGGATCCCGGGCGCGGGCTCGGCGGCGTGCGTCCCTCGCCCGAGAAGCTCGCCTGGCTCGTGGATCGCCTGGCGAAGATGCGGGGCGCCGTGCCGATCCTCCTGACCGGCGATCCCGCCGATCCGTCCGTGGCGGACTTCAAGAAGCACCTGAAGACGCCGCCGCTCGAGGTTGCCCTGCGAGGACTTCGGGACGTCTACGCCTTCGCGTGCTGCTGCGATCTGTTCCTCTCCGGGAACACGGAACTCCTGCACTTCGCGGTGTCGCTGCGGATCCCCGTGCTGTCCATCCTGGCCCCGGACGAGGCGGAATGCTGGGTACCGCCCGACACGGCGTTCCGGCGGACGCTCCGCTTCAAGCCGGGCGAACGCGTACGGGAGGCCGAGTTCCTCCGGCTCGCGGACGCCGTGCGCCGGGCGGGCGCGGAGAGCGCCCGGACCCGGGGCGTCCTGCCGGAGCGTCCGGACGTGGCGGTGGGCGCCGTGCCGCCGTCGGGAGCCCGCCGGGGAAGCTGATTTCCCGGCCCGGGGCTTTCCGGTACTCTTCCCGGCCATGTTCTCGAAGCCCACGATCCGCCTCCTCCGGCGGGTCCTCCGCCACCGGCGCATCCTCGCCCTGACGCTCGTGTTCACCGCGCTGTACGCCGCGGTCTCCGGGGTGTCCCTGGGCATGATCCTGCCGTTCGTGGACTTCCTCTTCGGGGGCGGCGCTCCCGCCGCGCCGCCCCCGCTGCCGGCGGGCGCGGACGCCCTGGAGCGGCTCCGCCACGGCCTCCAGGTGCAGGCCACGGGGTACTTCTACGCCGGCGACCCGCAGGAGGTCCTCCGGCGGATCTGCCTGCTCCTGGTGGGGGCGTTCGCCGTGAAGGGGATCTTCGGGTTCCTGCTGGCCGCCGCGTCCGTCACGCTGGAGGAGCGGGTGCTGAAGGACCTGCGGGACGACCTCTTCGCGCACCTCTCCGGGCTGTCCATGGGGTGGTTCGCGAAGCGCCGCTCCGGGGAACTGCTGTCCCGCGCCACGAACGACGTGGACGTGGTCCGCAAAGCCATCTCCTCGCTGTACCGGACGCTCCCGCGCGACATCCTGCTGGTCGTCGTGTACCTCGGGGTCGTGGTCGTGGCCAGCTGGCGGCTGGCCCTCCTGTGCTTCGTCGTGTTCCCCGGGCTCGCGGTGCTGGTGGGGATCATCGGGCGCCGGATCCGGAAGCACGCGTCGCGCGCGCAGGCCCGGATGGGCGATCTCTCCAGCGTGTTCCAGGAGTCCATCGGCGGCATCCGCGTGGTGAAGGCGTTCACCGGCGAGGCCCACGCCATCCGCCGTTTCCGGGACGCCACGGAGAGCTACCTGCGCTCCGCGGTGCGGCTGCGGCGCGTGGCGTCCCTGGCCAGCCCGGCGGCCGAGATGGCCGGCGCGATCGGCGCGGGGCTGGTCCTCTGGGCGGGCGGCAACCAGGTACTGGACGGCACCGGGCTCACCGCCACGTGGTTCGTCATCTTCCTCGCGGCCACCGTGTCCCTGATGCAGCCGGTGCGCTCGCTCACCCAGATGCACACGCACCTGCGCGAGGGCGACGCGGCGGCCTCCCGCATCTTCGAGATCCTGGACACCCCACCGCGCATCCGCAGCCGGCCCGGCGCGGCCCGCATCGAGACGCTCGCGCACGGCATCCGGTTCGAGAACGTGTCCTTCGCGCACGACCCGGACGTGCCGGTGATCCGCGACGTGGACCTGGAGGTGCGGCGCGGCGAGGTCGTGGCGCTCGTGGGCCCGAGCGGCGCGGGGAAGTCCACGCTCGTGGACATGATCCCGCGGTTCCACGACCCGGACGCGGGACGCGTCACGTTCGACGGCGTGGACCTGCGGGACCTGGAGGTCGGCAGCGTCCGCCGGCTGCTCGGCGTGGTGACGCAGGACACCATCCTGTTCCACGACACGATCCGCGCGAACATCGCGTTCGGCGATCCGGCGCCGGACGCCGCGCGCGTGGAGGCCGCCGCCCGCACCGCGAACGCGGACGAGTTCATCCGCGCGCTGCCCGACGGCTACGACACGATCGTGGGAGACCGCGGCGTGCGGCTGTCCGGCGGGGAGCGGCAGCGCGTGGCCATCGCGCGCGCGGTGTACCGGGACCCGCAGATCCTGCTGTTCGACGAGGCCACGTCGTCGCTGGACGGGGAGTCCGAGGCGAAGGTGCAGGAGGCGATCGACCGGCTCATGCGGGGACGGACCGCGGTGGTGATCGCGCACCGGCTGTCCACGATCCGGGACGCGGACCGCATCGTCGTCCTGGACGGCGGCCGGATCGTGGAGACCGGCACGCACGAGGAGCTGCGCCGGCGCGGCGGCCTGTACGCGCGGCTGAGCGAGCGGCAGTTCGCCCCGCGCCACCCCGACCCGGCGGCGGCGTGAGCGGCGCCCCCGCCGTCCTCGTGGCGCGGCTCTCCGCGCTGGGGGACGTGGTGCTCGCCTCGGCGGTGGCCCAGGCGATCGCGGAGCGGACGGCGCCGCCGGAGTTTCTCGCCGCGGATCCGCACCACCGGATCCTGGAATGGGCGCCGGGGATCGCGCGGGTGCACGCGTGGTCGGGCGGGGCCGCGCCTCCGGCCGTACGCGACCGGAGGTGGGACGTGCTGATCGACCTCTCCGGCACGGGGCGCAGCCGCCGGTTGCTCGCGGGGGTGCGGGCGGCGCGCCGGCTGCGGATCCGGAAGCAGACCCTGCGTCGCGTGGCGTTCGTGCGGCTCCACGCCCTCGGCGCCGACGGACGCGGCATCCGCCCCGCGCTCGACCGCATGTTCGACACGGTGGCCGCGCTCGGCGTGCGGCGCGACGGGCGCCGGCCGCGGCTCGCCGTGGCCCCGCCCGCCGCGGACGGGCCGATCCTGCTCGCGCCCGGCGCCGGCCGGGACACGAAGCGCTGGCCGGCGGCGCGCTTCGGCGAGCTGGCGCGCCGGCTCCGCGCGCAGGGCGCCGCGGTGCGCGTCGTGGGGTCCGCCGCGGAGCGCGATCTTCTCGCGGAGGTGGCCGCGGGAACGGACGCCGAGGTGGCCGCCGCCGCGCATCCGGGCGAGCTGCCGCGGATGGTGGCCGGCTGCCCGGTGGCGGTGACGAACGACTCCGCGCTGCTGCACATCGCGGAGGCGTGCGGCGCGGCGGTCGTCGCGCTCTTCGGGCCGACCCATCCGCGGCTGGGATTCGCGCCGCTGGATCCCGCCTCCGTCGTGGTGGAGGCCGCGTTGCCGTGCCGGCCCTGCGACCTGCACGGCCCGCGGCGGTGCCCCCTCCGGCACCACAAGTGCATGGCGGACCTCCCGGTCGAACGCGTCCTCGCGCACGTGCGGGCGCGGCTGCCCGCCGCGGGGAGGACGTCGTGGGCCTGAAGCGATGGGAGCGGCGGGGCAAGCAGGCGCTCACGCGCGCGCTCGGGCGCGCGCTGGGCCGGAAGCCGAGCGGCGCTCCACCACCGGATCTCGCGTCGCTGCAGCGCATCCTGCTCGTGCGGCAGCACAACCAGCTCGGCGACATGATCCTCGGGTCCCCGCTCGTGCGCGCCGTGCGGGCGCGGGCGCCGCACGCGCGCGTGGACTTCGTGTCGGGGCCGTTCAATCACGAGGCGGTCCGCTGCTCGCGGCGACTCGACGAGGTGCTCCTGTACGACAAGGAGCGGCTGCTGCGCCGGCCGCTGGACGCGCGCCGCTTCGCGAGCCGCCTCAAGGACGCGAAGTACGATCTGGCCCTGGTCGTCGGGACGGTGGCGTTCTCGCACACGAGCGCGTGGCTCGCGGTCGTGTCCGGCGCGACCCGGCGCGCGGGCCGTCCGGGGCCCGGCGGCAAGGGCGCCGCGATCGCGGGCGACCTGTTCGACTGGGTGCTGCCCGAGCCGTCGCCCGACCGGCACCAGACGGCCGTGCACCTGGATCTGGTCACGCCCTTCGGCGCGCCCGACGACGACTGGCATCCCGAGATCGACCTGGATCCCGCCGACGCGGCGGTGGGGCGCGCGGCACTGGCGTCGGCGCTCGGGTTGAAGGGCGGGACCCTGCGCGTGGTCGTGCACCCGGGCGCTGGGAAGGTCCCGAACCGCTGGCCGGCGGAGCGCTTCGGGGAGGTGGCGCGCGCCCTGCGCGCCGTGGGGCATCGCGTGGCGGTGTGCGCGGGGCCGGCGGAGCGCGCGCTGCCGGCCGCCGTGGACGCGGGCGCCGGCGTGGCCCTCCCGCGGCTGCCCGTGCTCTCCGTGCACGCGCTCGGCGCCGCGCTGGCCGAGGCCGACCTCGCGATCGTCAACGACACGGGCGTGCTGCATCTCGCCGCGGCCGTGGGCACGCGCGTGCTCGCGCTGTTCGGTCCGACGGATCCGGCGATCTGGTGCCCGGCGTCGCCGCGCGTGTGGACGCTGCGCGCGCCCGGGGGCGACCTGACCTCGCTTCCCGCCGAGGACGTCGTGCGCGCGGCCGTGGGCCTCGCCGCGCACGTGGCGGGGGAGGGGCGCGTCCCCCGCCTCCTGCGGCCGGCGCCGTCCCGCCCCGCGGACGCCGCGGTGGGCGCGCCGTGAGGATCGCCTTCCGGTCGCCGAACTGGCTCGGTGACGCCGTGATGGCCACCGTGGTCCCCACCGCGCTGCGTCGTGCGCGGCCGGACGCCGCGATCGACGTGCTGGCGCCCGCCGCCCTGACGGACGTCTTCGCGCGGCACCCGGCGGTGGACCGCGTGGTGCCGCTCGCCGCCGGCGGCGAGGTGGACGCGTACCGGGGCGGGGACTACGATCGCGTCCTGCTCGGCCCCACGTCGTTCGGGAGCGCGTGGCGCGCGTTCCGCGGGCGACCGGGGCGCGTGCTCGGGTTCGCCTCGTCGGGACGCCGGCTGCTCCTCGCGGGCGCGCGACCGGGCCGGTCGTACCGGCGCGATCGCCACCAGGTGGAGAACTACCGGGAGCTGGCGTCCCTGCTCGGCGCGCCGCGCGCGGACGACGAGCCGGTCGTCGGGATCGATCCGGCGTGGCGGGACGAAGCCCGCGCGCTGTGGCCGGAGCACGACGGGCCGCGCGTGGTCCTGCAGCCCGGGGCCACGTACGGGCCGGCGAAGCGGTGGCGCGCCGACCGCTTCGCGGAGCTGGCGCGCCGGCTGGACGCCGAGGGCGCCGTGCTGGCGGCGGTCGGCGGACCGGGCGACGCCGCCGCGGTGCGCGCGGTGTGCGACGCCGCGCCGGTGCAGGACCGGTCGGGGCGAACCACGGTGGGCGTGCTGGCGGCATTCCTGGAGGCGGCGGACGTGGTGGTCACGAACGACACCGGACCCATGCACCTGGCTGCGGCGGTGGGAACACCCGCCGTCGCGCTGTTCGGGTCCACGAGTCCCGTCTGGACCTCGCCGCGCGGCGCCGGGCACCGCGTCGTGCGCCACCCGGTGCCGTGCTCCCCGTGCTTCCGCCGCGACTGCCGGATCGGATACCTGTGCCTGGAGGGCATCGACGTCGCGCGCGTGCACGACGCCGTGCGCACGCTCCTGCGCGCGGCGCGCCCCGCGGGGAGCCGGCCGTGACGCCGCTGCCGCCCGGGCGCATCGCCGCGCTGCTGGACACGTTCCGCGGCCGCCGCGTGCTCGTGGCGGGGGATCTCGTGTGCGACGAGTACGTGTACGGCGAGACCGCGCGCGTGTCGCGCGAGGCGCCCGTGCTCATCCTGCGCCACGTGGGGCGGCGCGTGATCCCGGGCGGAGCCGGCAACGCGGCGCTGAACCTCGCGGCGCTGGGGGCGCGGCCGGTGGCCGTCGGCGTGCTGGGGGCGGGCGAGACGAGCGGCGCGCTCCTGCGCGCGCTGGAATCGCACGGCGTGGACACGCGCGGGGTCCTGCGCGACCCCGAGCGCGTGGCCGTGCGCAAGACCCGCATCATGGCGGGCGGGGCGCACGGACAGAAGCAGCAGATCCTGCGCATCGACGAGGAGGATCCCGTCCCGGTGCCCGAGCGCCTTGCGCGCGAGCTGGCGCGGCGGGCGGAGGAGATCATGGCCGGGTGCGACGCCGCCCTGCTCTCCGACTACGGGTACGGCGTGCTGTCGCCGCCCGTCCGCGACGCGTTGCTCGCGGTCGCGCGCCGCCGCGCCGCGCCGGTCTGCGCGGACTCGCGCTACGCGCTGCGGGACTTCCACGGCGTCACCTACGCCACGCCCAACGAGGACGAGGCGCAGTCCGCGTGGGGTCGCGCCATCCGGGACGATGCGGACCTCGCCGAAGCGGCGGGGGCGCTGCGCGCGTCCCTGGACGCGGAGTTCCTGCTGCTCACGCGCGGGCGCGAGGGGATGGCGGTGGCGGAGCGGGACGGGACGTTCACGAAGCTCCCGGTCTTCGGCGAGACCGAGGCGGCCGACGTCACGGGCGCCGGCGACACGGTGGCCGCCACGTCGCTGCTCGCGCTCGCCGGGGGCGCGTCGCCGGTGGAGGCCGCCGCGCTGGCGTCGATCGCCGCCGGGATCGTGGTGCAGAAACACGGCGCGGCCACGACGAGCCGCGAGGAGATCGAGCGCTTTGCCGGAGCACGACGGGAAACTGCGAAGCCTTGAGGAGACGGCCGCCGAGGTCGACGCGGCGCGCGGGCGCCGCACCGTCGTCCTCGCGAACGGCGCCTTCGACCTGCTGCACGTGGGCCACGTGCGCTACCTCCGCGCCGCGCGCGCGGAGGGCGACTTCCTCGTGGTGGCGGTCAACTCCGACGCGTCCGTGCGCGCGCTGAAGGGTCCCGGGCGACCGTTCCTGCCGGAGGCGGAGCGCGCCGAGATCCTCGCCGCCCTGTCCTGCGTGGACCGCATCGTGATCTTCGACGACCCGACCGTGGAGCGGGTGCTCCGCGCGATCCGGCCGGACGTGCACGCGAAGGGGACCGACTACCGCGTGGACACGGTGCCGGAGCGCGAGGTGTCGCGGGAGATCGGGGCCCGCACGGCGATCGTGGGCGACCCGAAGGACCACTCCACGACGGACCTCCTCCGGAGCATCCTCGCGGCCCACGGGGTGGGGTCGTGAGGATCCTGCAGCTCACGCACCAGGGCGATCTCGGCGGGGCGACGAACTCCATCACGTGGCTATCTCGCGGGCTCGCCGGGCGCGGGCACGAGGTGTTCCTCGCGTGCCGCCCGGAGAGCCTGCTCGCGTCGCGCTTCCCGCAGGGGCCGGCGCGCGTGGTGGAGATGCGCCTGCCGCGCGGCCCGGCGCTCGCGGTGGAGGCCGTGCGCTGGCGACAGTGGATCGAGGAGCGTGGCATCGACGTCGTGAACGCGAACGCGTCGCTGGACCGGCACATGGTGTCGTACGTGAAGCTGATGGGAACGCGCGCGGCGGTCGTGCACACGCGGCGCAACGTCGCGCGCAGCTCCGGAGGCCGGCTGCGCGCGCGCTTCGACGCCGCCACGACGGACCGCATCGTGGCGGTGTCCGAGGAGGTGGCGGCCGGCCTCGTGCGCAACGGTCTGCCGCGCGGGCGCGTCGAGGTGATCCGCAACGGGATCCCGCTCGCGGACCTGCGCGCCGCGGACCCGGAGCGCGCGGCGGCGCTGCGCGCGTCGCTGGCGCTGCGTCCGGGCGTGCCGGTGGTGGGCGTCGTGGCGCGACGCAAGTCCCAGGAGGATCTGCTGGACGCCGCCGCCGCCCTCGCCCGCCCGCTGGAGATCCTCTTCGCGGGGATCCCGGAGGACGCCGCGCTGGCGGCGCGGATCGCGCAGCTTCCGGCCGGGGTGCGCGCGCGCTGTCTCGGCTACCGGGACGACGTGCCCGAGATCTCGAGCCTGCTGGACGTGTTCGTGCTGCCGTCGCGCATCGAGGGGTTCTCGCTCGCGCTGCTCGAGGCGATGGCACGCGGCCTGCCGTGCATCGCCTCCGACGCGGGCGGGAACCGCGAGGCCCTCGCGGAGGGCGGGGGGCGGCTGTACCCGCCGGGCGACGGCGCGGCGCTCGCCCGCGAGCTGGCCGCGCTGCTGGACGATCCTGCCGCCGCGCGCACGCAGGGCGGGGCGGGACGCGAACGCGTGCACCGCGAGTTCGACGTGGCCGTGACCGTGGCGCGGACCGCGGCGCTGTACGAACGCCTCGCGGCGGAGCGCGGATGACGCGCCTGCCCGAGTATCTCCTCGTCCTGTACGCGCTCACGGGCACGCTGTCCATCGCGGCGAGCCAGGCGGCGATGGTGGCGGGGGCGGTCGTGGTGTTCCTGGACCGCGGCCGCCGGACGGTCGTGGTGCGCCCCACGTTCGAGCTCCTCGCGCCGCTCCTGGCCTGGGTAGCGGCGTCCCTGCTGGCCACCGTCGCGGCCTCCGACCCGGCGGCCAGCGCCGGCAAGCTCAAGAAGCTGGTGCTGCTCGCGATGCCGTTCTGGGCGCCGGCCGTCGTCACGCGGCGCTGGAGCCTCGGCCGACTGGCGATGGCCCTGCTGTTCGGCGCGGGGATCACCTCGCTCTACGGGCTGCTCACGTTCTTCCTGCACGGCGGCCCCGACCCCGACATCCGGATCCGCGGCTTCCACGGGTTCCACCTCACGAACGCGGGGATGCTGCTCTGGTGCCTCTTCCCGGCGTTGCTCTTCGCGACGCAGCGCCGCCTGGGGCACTCGTACCGCCTCGCGGCGGCGCTGACCGGCGTGTCGGTGCTGGCGGTGCTCTTCTTCGGCCGGCTTCCCGGCGCCTGGCTCGGAATGGCGGCCGGTCTCGTGCACCTCGCCCTGGTGCGGCGGCGATCGGTCGCCCTCGCGGCCCTCGCCGCGCTTCTCGTGGCCCTCGTGCCCGCGCCGGATCCCGTGCGCGAGGCCGCGCGGGATCTCGTGAACCCGGCCAGCCCGTCCAACGCGGAGCGCCGCGAGGTGTGGGCGAACGGTCTCGCGCTGTTCCGCGCCGACCCGTGGACCGGTTGCGGGCTGCAGGACCTGCGACGGGACTACGAGCGCGTCGCCGGACCCGATGCGAAACCGCAGGGCCACCTGCAGTCCGTGCCGGTCACGGTGGCGGCCGGCATGGGCCTGCCCGGACTGCTCGCGTTCGCCTGGTGGATGGCCGCCGTGTTCGCGGCGCTGCGCCGCGCGCGCGGCAGCGTGCCGCCCGGCTTCGAGCGGGATCTCGTGGAGGGCGTGGAGGCCGGCCTCGTGGCGTTCCTCGCGGCGGGGCTGGTGGACTGGAACCTGGGCGACTCGGAGATCCTCGCGCTGTTCGGGTTCCTCGCGGGGCTCGCGCTGGTCGTGCCGCGCGTGGCCGGCGCCGCGTCCGCGCCCCGGGCGGGAGGGGCGCCGTGAGCTCGCGGCTGTCCGTGCTGATCCCCGTGCGCGACGAGGCCGCCGACCTGCCGGGCTGCCTTGCGAGCTGCGCGTTCGCGGACGAGGTCGTCGTGGTGGACTCCGGCAGCACCGACGGCACGGCGGACCTGGCGCGCGCGGCGGGCGCGCGCGTGCTGACCCGGACCTTCGACACGCACGCGCGGCAGAAGAACTGGGCGCTGCCGCAGCTCGCCCACGATTGGGTCCTCGCGCTGGACGCGGACGAGCGGGTCACGCCGGAGCTCGCCGCGGAGATCCCGCGCGTGCTCGCGTCCGGCGGGACGGCGCGCGGCTTCGGGATCCCCCGTCGCAACACGTTCCTCGGGCGCGAGATCCGCGGCTGCGGCTGGCAGCACGACCGCGTGCTGCGCCTCTTCGACCGCCGGCACGCGCGCTTCGACGATCGTCGCGTGCACGAGTCCGTGCGCGTGGACGGGCCGGTCGCGCGGCTGGACGGCGCGCTGCTGCACCACTCCTGCCGCGATCTCTCGGACTGGCTCCGCAAGACCGACCGGTACGCGCGGCTCGGCGCCGAGGAGGCGTTCGCGACCGGACGACGGGCCCGGGCGGCGGATCTGGCCGTGCGGCCGGCCGCGCGCTTCGTGAAGCAGTGGCTCCTGCAGGGGGGGTTCCGCGACGGCGCGGAGGGGTGGGTGCTGTGCGCGACGTCCGCGTACGGCGTGCTGCTGAAGTACGCGCGGCTGCGCGACCTCGCGCGCGGAACGCCCCGGTGAGGCTGCCGCCCGACCTGGCCCCGGGGCGCGTGCTCGTGCTGCGGCCGCGCGGCCTGGGGGACATCGTGCTGTCGTCCGCGGTCCTCGACGCGCTGCGCCGCGCCTGGCCCGCGACCGCGCTGGACTACGTGGCGGAGGCGCCGGCGCGGGCGCTGCTGGAGACCGACTCCCGTCTGGCCGGGATCTTCCTGCTCGGCGCGCGGCGACCCGCGGAGGAACGCATCGCGTCCGGCGGCGTGCGCGACGCGGTGCGCTGGATCCGGTCCCGCCGGCCGGACGTCGTGCTGGACCTGTTCTCGAACCCGCGGACCGCCATCCTGACCGCGCTGTCCGGCGCGCGCTGGCGCGTGGGGTACGACCGGAAGGCGCGCCGCATCGCGTACAACGTGCGCGTGCCGCGCTTCCACGGGACGCCGGACACCGATCCGCGGTGGGCGGGACGCATGCAGGTGGACTTCCTGCGCGACGCCGGCATCCGCTGGGACGGCGAGGCGCGCGCCGGCGTGGCGCTGACCCCGGCCGATCGCGAGGCGGCCGCCGCGGCGCTCGCGGCGCTGGGGTACGACGCGGCACGCCCCTTCGGCGCGGTGCTGCCCGGAGGAACCTGGGCGGGGAAGCGCTGGACCGTGGCCGGGTACGCGGGCGCCGCGCGCGCGCTCGCGGGTCGATTCGGCGCCCCCGCGCTCGTGCTGTGGGGGCCGCCGGAGCGCGCGGACGCCGAGGCGATCGCGGCCGCCGCGGGCCGCGACGCCCGCCTCGCCCCGCCGACGACGCTGCGGGGAATGGCCGCGCTCCTCGCGCGGGCGGCCGTGCTCGTCGCCGCCGACAGCCTGGGCCGGCACCTCGCGATCGTGCAGGACGTGCCGACGGTCGGCGTGTTCGGGGCCACCGATCCGAAGGACTGGACGCCGCCGGAGGGGCCGCACCGCACCGTGCGGACCGGGCCCGGCGCCGCCTGGGCATCGCTCGCGCAGCTTCCGGCGGAGCCGGTGGTCGCGGAGATCGACCGCCTGCTCGCCGGCCTCCCGGTGGACACCCCGCGCGGGGCCCCCTAGAATCGCGCCCCGCGCGCGCATCCCGCCCGCCGCGCCGTGGGAGGAGCCCCGTGACCGAACGCATGCCCGGCAGCGCGCTCGACGTGCTGTTCCTCGCCCCGCGCACGCCCCCGGCCGTCGGCGGCCGCGAGAGCGTGCTGCGCGAGCTCCTGCGCGGCCAGCCCCGGCGGGTCAGCCGCCTCGTCGCGCCGCGGCAGGCCGGCGCCGGGGCGTTCGACCGCGCGGCCGGCATCGACGTCCGTCGCTTCCCGCAGTGGCCGTTCCTCGGCGACGGGCCGAACCGCTGGGTCCGGGGCGCGCACCTGCGCTGGGTGATCCGCACGCGCGCGCCGCAGCTGCTCGTGGCATACGGCCTCGGCGCGGAAGCGACCATCGCGCGCGAGGCGAAGCGCGCGGGCGGCACGCCGTACGTGCTGCACGTGGAGGCGCCGGAACTGTTCGCCGCGCGGCGCGCGCTCCGCGCGGGTGGCGAGAGGGCCCGCGCGCTGCAGGAGATCTTCGACGAGACCGAGGCGGTCATCGTGGCCTCGCGGGCCTGCCGGCTCGAGGCGTACAAGGCCGGGGTGCTGCCGCACCGCATCGAGGTGATCCCGCCCGGCGTGGACCTCGAGCGCTTCCACCCGGGCGCGAAGCCGGAGGCGCTCGCGCGGCGGGCGCAGACGGGGAAGGGTCCGGTGCTGCTCACCGTGGCCGGGCGCGGGCCGGGGAAGGACCCGGCCACGCTGCTGCGCGCCTTCACGGCGTTCGCCGGGACGCGGGAGGGCGCGTCGCTCGTGGTGATCGGCCCGGTGGACGGGGCGTGGCGGACGGCCGCGGACTCGCTGCGGCTCCGGAAGAGCGTGCGTTTCATCGGGGTCGTTCCGGACTCCGAGCTGCCGGACTGGTACCGGCTCGCGGACCTCTTCGTGCACGCGCACGCGGAGGATCGTGCCGCCGGGATCGTGCCAGGCGTGGAGGTGGCGATCGCGGAAGCGCTCGCGAGCGGGCTGCCGGTGGTCGCCACCGCGGTCCCGTCCGTGGAGGGAATGGTCCCCCTGGACGAGGCCGGCGCGCTCGTGGATCCGGGCGCGCACGCGAAGCTGGCCCGCGCGTTCGCCGACGTCCTCGGGGACGGCGAGGCCCTCGCGGCGATGCGCGCCGCCGCGCGCGCCCGGGCGGAGCAGTCGCACGCGTCGGCGGACACGTCCGCACGGCTGCGCGAGCTGCTCGAGGTGGTGTGGTTCCGCCGGCTCGGACGCGGCCGGCTCGCGCCGCCGGACGAGACGCCCGCGGCGGAGCGGCCCGCCGCTTGACGTTGCGCATCCTGCACGTCGATCCCGCCCGGACCTGGCGCGGGGGCGAACGGCAGGTGCTCCTGCTCGCGCGCGGCCTCGCGGCGGAAGGCATCGACAGCATCGTCGCGGCGGATCCCCGCGGCCCGCTCGCGGAGCGGGCCCGCGCGGACGGCCTGCCGGTGGAACCCCTCGCGGCGCGCGCCGACGCCGATCCGGCGGCGATCGCGCGCGGGGTCGCGCTCCTGCGCCGCATCCGGCCCCGCATCGTCCACCTGCACACGGCCCGCGCGCACGGGGCCGTCGGTCTCGCCGCGCGCATCGCCCGCGTCCGCCCCGTGCTCGTCACCCGGCGCGTGGAGCTGCCGGTGCGCGGCGCGTTCGGGCGGTGGAAGTACCGGCGCCTCGCGGATCACTACGTCGCGATCTCCGCGGCGGTGGAGCAGGCGCTGCGCGCGGGCGGCGTCCCGGCGGCGAGGATCACGCGCATCCCGAGCGGCGTGCCGATCCCCGCCGCCTTCCCGCGCCCCGTGCGCGATCCGGGCGCGCCGTGGACCGTGGGGACCCTGGCCGCCTTCACGCCCCAGAAGGACCCCGGCACCTGGGTTGCGACCGTCCGGCGGGTGGCGGCCACGGATCCGGAGGCCCGGTTCGTGTGGGCCGGGGAAGGGGAACTTCGCGCTTCCACGGAGGTTGCACTGGCCGACGCCGGCCTCTCCGAGCGGGTGCGCTTTCCGGGTTTCCTCGCGGATCCCGAGGATTTCTGGAGCCGGATCGACGTCTTCTTCCTACCCTCCGCATTCGAGGCGCTCGGGACCGTCCTCCTGGACGCGATGGCGCGCGGCATCCCCGTGGTGGCCGCGCGCGTGGGCGGGATTCCCGAGGTGGTGCAGGACGGGCACGAGGGGCTCCTGGGCCCGCCGGGGGACGCGGACGCGCTGGCCGCGGCGCTGCTGGCGCTGCGGGATCCCGCCGCCGCGCGCCGCGCCGGGGAGCTCGGGCGCCGGCGGTCCGCGGAGTTCGACGTGGCGCACATGGTGCGAACGACGCGGGAGCTGTACGCGCGGCTCCTTGCGGGGGAGGGTGCATGAGGAAGTGGTGGCCCGTGCTCGCGCTCGCGACCACGGCAGGCGTTTTCCCGGAGTTCCCGGCCGAGCCGGTCCCGTCGCCGGCGGGGCCGGTGCCGCCGCCCGCGGTCGCGCCGCGCGACCCCGCGGAGACCGGGGCCTTCGGCCCGCCCGACGAGCTCGCCCCGCCGCCCGCGCCGCGCCCGCCGCTGCCGGACGTGCTGCCGTTCGGCCCGGGCGAGCAACTCAAGTTCTCGATCGACTACGGCATCCTGAACGCCGGCGGGGCCACCATGGAGGTGGCCGGGCAGCGCCGCATCGCGGGGTACGAGTGCCTGGACATCCGCACGGAAGCGAAGAGCAACGCCTTCTTCTCGAAGTTCTACAAGGTGTGGGACCGGGCGCAGACGTTCCTGGACACGTCCACGCTGTTGCCGCGGCGGTTCGAGAAGCACCAGCGCGAGGGCGGGTACAAGAAGGACCTCCTGGTGAAGTTCGACCGTCGCGACGCCTTCGCGCTGTACGAGAACGGCGACGAGATCCGGATGCACCCGCACGCGCAGGACGAGCTGTCCGCGTTCTACTACCTGCGCACGCTTCCGCTGGAGGTGGGGCGCGACGTGTTCATTGACAGCCATGCGGACCGGAAGAACTATCCCCTGCGCGTGATCGTGCACGGGCGCGAGAGCGTGGACGTGCCGGCGGGCACGTTCGATTGCTTCGTCGTCGAGCCGGTCGTGCGGGAGGGCGGCATCTTCCAGGCGAAGGGCACGCTGACGATCTGGCTGACCGCGGACGAGCGGCGCATGCCGGTGAAGATGCGCACGAAGATCGTGGTGGGCGCGGTCACGGCGTCCTTGACGGAGTTCAAGCTCGCGGACGGGCTCGCGCGCCCGCGGACGAGGGGATGATGGCCGGCCGACACGAGGAGATCGACCTCTCGCGGGTGCGCACGCTCGGGATCGACGCGCGGAAGAGCAAGGTGCGCGTGGAGGAGTTCGCCGGCGCGCCGCGCCCCGGGATGACGGTCGCGGACCTGGTGGCGGCGCTCCCCGACATCCTGTCGGGCCGGGACTTCCGCACGCTGCTGGATCGCATCGAGGCGGCCGTGCGGGACCGGCGCGAGTGGATCGTGATGCTGGGCGGGCATGTCGTGAAGACGGGGACGGCGCCGTGCCTGGCCGGGCTCCTCGCGCGGCGGCAGATCACGGCGCTGGCGATGAACGGCTCCGCCGCCGTGCACGACGTGGAGATCGCGTTGTTCGGCCGCACGTCGGAGGCCGTGGAGGAGGGCCTCGCGGACGGCTCCTTCGGGATGGCCCGCGAGACCGCGGCGTTCCTGAACGAGGGCGCCGCGCGCGCGGCCCGGGAGGGCCTCGGACTCGGCGAGGCGCTCGGAGCCGCCCTGGTTGCCGCCCGGGCCCCGAACGCGGCGCGGAGCTTCCTGGCGGCGGCCTCCTCCGCGGGCGTGCCGGCCACGGTCCACGTGGCGCTGGGCACGGACATCGTGCACCAGCACCCCTCCGCGGACGGCGCCGCCATCGGGGACGCCACGCTCCGGGACTTCCGGATCCTGGCCGCCCGGGTGGCCAGGCTCGCCGGCGGGGTCGTCCTGAACCTGGGATCCGCGGTGGTGCTCCCGGAGGTCTTCCTGAAGGCGCTCACGGTGGCCCGGAACCTGGGCCACCGGGTGGAGCACTTCGCGGCCGCGGACTTCGACATGATCCGGCAGTACCGGCCGCTCACGAACGTCGTCTCCCGGCCCACCCGGGGAGGGGGGTTCGGCGCCCACTTCACTGGCCAGCACGAGATCCTGATCCCGCTGCTCGCGGCCGCCCTGGCGGACCGCCTGCCGGGGGACGCAAATCCCGATCGGGCCGTCCGTTGACCCTGCCGCAAAGCCTCTGCTATGCTTCTCGGCACCTCCCGGGATTCTTCACGGATCCCGGGGCCTGACCCAAAGGAAGCCTATCGGATCTTGCTACGAGTTGTTCCCGGGCGATCCGGGGACACAGCTGGTCTGACACCGAGATTCGAGGAGGTCGACCGGGAGTTGCCGTGCCGGGGCGTGCGCCCCGGGCCGGTGGGCCCGTGAAGCCGCCAGGCTTCCGCCGCGCGTGACGAGTCGCGCGAGCCCCCATCCCATCGGCATGCACGTGCACGCCCGCCGGCGCCTCGCCGGGGCCGCGGGAGTTCCCTCGTTCAAGGGAATCACCGGAAGACGCCGAAGAACCTCGGGGAAGCCAGGCTCCGCGGGCGATGGGGTCCGCACCTTTGGGAGGACGGGATGATCCCGACGAACGTCCGGGCGCGGCTCGCGGCGCTCGCCCTGGTCGCGCTTGCGGCGGCCGGAGCGGCCGGCTGCGGATCGCCGTACTACGTCGAGGGACAGGACGAGCTCGGGGATCTTCCGGACAGCCTCCGGATCCTCATCGAGGCGCAGGAGCAGCAGCGGCAGCCCCGGGAGGTGCGCACGGAGGAGGGCGTCCTCGTCCGCCAGCTCTCCACCGAGGAGGAGGCGGCGAAGCCGCTCCCGCTGGAGTACTCGTCGGAAGGACCGTACCTCCTGCGCCGCGGCGACAAGGTCTCCGTCAACGTGATGTTCTATCCCGAGCTGGAGACGGTCACGGTCGTGCGGCCGGACGGGATGATCACCGCGCCGGGCGTGGGGGACGTGGCGGCGCTGGGCCGGAGGCCGGAGGAGGTGGCCGCGGACATCGAGGCGCACTACAGCCGGATCCTGCGGGACCCCACGACCACGCTCAACGTCGTGTCCTTCGGCGAGCGTCGCGCCTACGTGCTGGGACAGGTCGCGAAGCCGGGACCCATCGACCTGCAGCAGCGGATGACCCTGACCCAGGCGCTGGGCGCCACGGGATCGCCCACGCGGGACGCGAAGCTCGGATCCGTGGTGCTGCTGCGACGGAAGAGCGAGAACACGGCCAGCGCCTACAACCTGGACCTGCGCGGCGTGCTGGAGGGGAAGTCGCTCGCCGCCGACATCGTGCTGCAGCCGGACGACGTCGTCTTCGTGCCGTCCACGTTCATCTCCGATCTGGAGCATTTCATCCACCTCGCCTTCGAGGGACTCCTGCCGGTCCCCGATCTCTTCATCCGCAGCTACGACGCGATCCACGTCGACGAGCGGTCCGCCATCCGCCGCGACGTCGAGTCGGTCACGCCGTGACGCGAGGACCCCGATGGTGACCAGCAGCCGGCCGGCAGACACCACCCGCCCGTTCTCCGTGCGCGACATGCTCGCCATGGTGTTCCGGCGCAAGTGGATCATCCTGTCCATCTTCCTCGTCACGCTGGGCATGGGCGTGTCGGCCAGCCTGCGCTCCACGTCGGAGTTCGTGGCCACCTCGAAGGTGCTGATCCGGCGCAGCGAGGCCTCCTCCTTCCAGAAGACGCGCTCGCCGTTCCTGGGACTGGAGGAGGAGATGAACACGGAGATCGAGATCCTCCGCTCCGATCCCGTGCTGGACCGCGCGCTCAGCTACGTGCAAGCGGAGCTGAAGCAGGTCCCGGACGACGAGAAGGCGCAGCTCTTCCCGGCCGAATCGGACGAGGAGACGTGGCACGAGCCCAACGCGAACTGGATCGCGAAGAGCCTGCAGGCCGAGCCGGTGGAGCTCTCCAACGTGATCATGATCCGCTTCCGGCACCAGAACCCGGCCACCGCGCGCATGCTCGCGGACGCGGTGGCGAACGCCTACGTCGTGGAGCGGATCGCGGTGCGCCGCAACCCCATGCTCGAGTCGTTCTTCCAGGACCGGTCCGCCAGCCTGCGCGACCGCCTGCTGGATCTCCGCACGGAGCTGGGCCAGCTGCAGATCGAGTCCGGCATCTACGACCAGGAGTGGCAGCAGCGGCTCAACCTGGGCACGCTGGACGAGCTGCGCACGGACCTGCTCCGCGTGCGGGTGCGCCGGGAGACGGAGGAGCGCAAGCTCGGCGTCGTGAAGCGGAAGCTCGCGGCCGATCCGGACATCCTGGTCCCCACCCTGGAGTTCGAGGACGGGCGGCCGTTCCAGGAGCTCCGCGCCAAGCTGATCGACAAGCGTACCCAGCTCGCGGAGCTGAAGGGCCGCTACCTCCCGGACCATCCGAAGGTGCAGCAGGCGGAGGCGTTCGTGAGCCTCGTGGAGCAGGACCTGCGCGCGGAGATCCGCACGCAGATCGAGATGCGGGAAGGGCAGCTCGAGGGGCTCCGGGCCGAGGAGGCCGCGCTCGAGAAGGCGGTCCGGGACGTCGTGGACGAGATGAACCGCATCCCGCGCTACGAGCCCATGCTGCGCCAGATCGAGCGCGAGATCTCGAACACCGCGGAGCTGTCCGAGCTGGTGGACACGAAGATGGCGGACACGCAGATCTCCGAGACGGAGGACCAGCGGATGGTGAACGCCAAGGTCCTGAGCCCGGCCACGGTGTCCGTCTCCTTCGTGCAGGAGAAGAAGAGCCTCTTCGCGCTGTTCGCGGCGATGCTCGGGCTGTCGCTCGGGCTCGCGCTCGCGTTCCTGCTGGAGGGTCTGGACCACTCCCTGAAGACGCCCGACGACGTGGAACTCAACCTCGGCGTCCCGCTCCTCGGCTCGATTCCCGAACTTCGCGCCGCCGCGCGGCGCTAGGAGGGCGGATTGCAGCACGCGTACCAGCGGTTCTTCGGGTTCGAGCGGGCCCCGTTCGATCTCGTGCCGGATCCGGACTTCCTGTTCCTCGGCGAGTCGCACGACTCGGCCCTGGCCAACCTGGTCATGGGCATCGAGGCGGGGAAGGGCTTCGTGGCCATCACCGGGCCGATCGGCGCCGGGAAGACCACGATCCTGCGCGCGCTGCTGCGTCGCGTCGGCCGGACCGAGCGCGTGTGCCTGCTGAGCCAGCCGGAGACGGACACCGCGGACCTGCTGTGCGCGGTGCTGGACGGCTTCGGCGCGCCGGCCGACGGCGCGCCGCTGGTGGAACTGCGCCGCCGGATCCGCGAGTTGTTGGTGGCGAGCGCGGAGCCGGGCATCCTGCTGGTGGACGAGGCGCATCTCCTCCAGGAGGAGGCCCTCGAACAGATCCGCCTGCTGTCGAACCTGGAGGAGGAGCACCGCAAGCTCCTGCAGATCGTGCTCTCGGGCCAGCCGGAGTTGAAGACTCTCCTGTCCACGCCGCGTCTGCGTCCCCTCGCGCAGCGGATCGAGATGTTCTACGAGATCCGTCCGCTCACCGCCGAGGAGACCGGCGCGTACCTGGACCGCCGGCTGGCGATCGCGAACGGCAACCCGGGCGCTCGTTTCTCCGCGGAGGCGGCGGAGGATGTGCACGCCTGCACGGGCGGGATCCCGCGGTTGATCAACCTGCTGGCGGATCGGGCCCTGCTGTCGGCGTACGTGGCAGGCACGCACGAGATCACCGCCGCGCTGGTGGCCGAGGCGTTCGACGATCTCGGCGAGGTCACGCAGGCCGTGATGCCGGGCCGCCCGCCGCGGCGCCCTCGCATCAAGGTCGTCCGGCCGGCACCGGCACTCCGCCACGAGTCCGCGACGCCGCCCGTCGCTGCGGCGCCGCCAGCCGTGGTCGCCGAGCCGCCGGGATCGCTGACGGAGCTCCGCGAGCGTCGCCGCCGCCACGCCGGCAAGCCGGGCCAATGGGTCGCGGGAGCGGCCGTGCTCGCCGCGGCCGCGTTCGGCGTCTTCTCGCTCGGGGGCCGGGAGCGTCCGGACGCCCCGCTCGCGGCCGAGACGCCGAGGGAGTCGCTTGCCCGAAGCGAGCCGGCGACCGCCGCGGTGCCGTCGTCCGCCGCGGTGCCGGCGACGGATCCGCCCCCTGCCGCCGCGGACGCCGAGCGCTTCGCGCTGCACGTGGCGTCGTTCCGGCGCCTGGAGAAGGCCGAGGCGGCGGCCGCGGCCATCCGCGCGTCATCCTCCGAGACCGTCGTCGTATCCCCGATCGAGATCGAGAGCGGCCGGTGGTATCGCGTGCTCGTCGGTTCGTACGACTCGCGCGACGCGGCCCGCTCCGTGCTCGACCGGCTGCGCGCCACCGGCGAGTACTCGTTCGTCCGCACCGTGCGCCTCCCTTCCCCGTCCGGGGCGGAGGACCTGCCGTGAGCAAGGTGCGTGACGCGATGCGCAAGGCGGAAGGGGAGCGCTGGGTCCCGGCCCCGGAGTCGCCGCGGCCGGTTCCCGAGGGACCGCGCGGTCTGGTGCCGGCGCTCCCGCCGGAGATCCTCTCGTACTACGAGTCGATCGGGAAGCAGGTGGAGGTCGCGCTCGGGACCGCCACGTCCCGGCACCTGACCCTGTGCGGCGCGACGGCGGGCGAGGGCGTGTCCACCGTCACGGCGCAGTTCGGGGAGATGCTGGCCCGTCGCGGCGCGCGCGTGCTCCTCGTGGATGCGAACCCGCGTCATCCGTGGCTGCACCGGCACTTCCATCTTGCCGAGTCGCCGGGGTTGGCCGAGGTCGTCGCGGGATCGGCGGCGCGCGAGAGCGTGGTCCACTCCACGGGCTTCGCGAATCTCGACCTCGTCCCCCTGGGACGCTGCGCGGACCGCTCGGAGGCGGATCGCGTGGCCGCCGCCGTGGGTGACCTCGCGCGCGGCCTGGGCGAGGGCTACGACTACGTGCTGATGGACTCCGACTACGTCGGGTCGCCGTTCTTCTCCCAGGCCGGCGTGGCGGCCGGGGACGGGGTGATCCTCGTGGTGCGCGCGGGACGGACGAACCGCGAGGTCGCCGGCCGCGCGCTCGAGACGGTCCGCCAGGTCGGCGGGCGGGTGCTGGGCGTGATCCTGAACCGTCGCGAGTTCCCGATCCCTGACGTCATCTACCGGCGTCTCTAGCCGGGAGGGTCCCGTGACCTCGCCGTCGGGACGCGTCCCCCGCTGGCTGCTCGGCGTCGCCGCGCTCGCGCTCGGCCTGCGCCTGTTCCGCCTCGGCCACCCCAGCCTGTGGATCGACGAGCTGATCAGCCTGCAGCTGGCCACCTACGAGCGGGGCGCGGCGTTCTGGCGCGGCCTCCTGACGGACATCCACGGTCCGTTCAACTCGGTGCTGCTGCACCTCTGGACCGCCGGCGGAACGGGGGAGACCTGGCTCCGGCTGCTGTACGTGATCCCCGGGGTGGCCGCCGTGCCGGTCGTCTGGCGGCTGGGCGCGGAGCTGTTCGACGAGCGCTCCGGCCGGACCGCGGCCTTCCTCCTCGCGGTCTCGCCGTTCCACGTGTGGTACTCGCAGGAGGTCCGGAGCTACGCGTGGGCGATCCTCTGGATCGCCTCCGCGCTGCTCGCCTTCGTGCGCATCCTGGACGGGCGGGGAGGCGCGCGCGCCTGGGCGGCGCTCGCCGTGCTGTGCCCGCTCGCGCTCCTCACGAACTTCAGCGCGGTGTTCCTCCTCGCGGGGATCACCGCCGTCCTCGCCTTCCGGCGCCCGTTCCCGCGACGCGACGCGGTGCGCTGGGCCGCCGTCCTGGCACTCTCCGGCGCGACGTTCCTGCCCTGGTTCCTGGATTGGTACGGCCGGATCGGGGGCGAGCGCATCTTCGTCGACGCGCCGTCGCCCACGGGCATGCCGCTGCGCGAGGACTCCGGGTTCTCCTGGAGCGAGGTGCCCTACGTCGCGTGGTCGTTCGCGTACGGGTACACGCTCGGACCGTCCCTCCGCTCCCTGCACCTTGACCGGAGCGCCGACGCGCTCGCTCCGTACCTGCCCCTCGCGCTCGCGGGCGCGGTCGCGGCCGCGGCGCCGCTGGCGGGCGGCATCCGCGCCGCGCGCGGGCGCGGGCGGCTCGCCCTGCTCGTGCTCCTCGTCCTGGTGCCGCTCGCCCTCGCGGTGCTCCTGGCCGCGCGCGGGGTGAAGACGTTCCATCCCCGGTACCTCATCGCGTTCTTCCCGCTGTTCGTGGCCCTGGCTGCGGCCGGGTGGGCCCGCGGCGGCCGGCTCGTGCGCGGCGCCGGGATCGCGGCCCTCGCCCTGATCGCCTGGTCCCTGGCGAACCTCTGGTTCTCGCCGGCGCACGCGAAGGAGGACTCGCGGGCGGCGGCGGCGCTCGTGCGCCGCGAGGAGCGTCCGGGCGACGCCGTCGTGGTCATCTACGCGTTCCGGCCCTTCCAGCACTACTACACGGCCGCCGGCGGCGACCCCGATCGCCTCCATCACGTGCACAAGCGGTTCCTGCGCACGGACGAGGACCTCCGCGCCCACGTGGCGGACGCCGCCCGCGACGCCGGGCGCGTGTGGCTGGTCCTGTCCCGGTGGTGGGACGTCGCGCCCGAGGCCCACCTCCGCGCCGCCTTCGAGTCGCGACTGGACGAGAAGGCGCGCTGGGAGTTCCCCGGCGTGAAGGTCACGCTGTACGACGCGGGAGGCGGTGCGTGACGGCGCGCGACGCGCACTACCCCGCGCGGGGTCCGGTGCGGGCTACCGGCCTGCCCGCACGCAACGTGGCCATCCTGGCCCTGCTCGTCGCCGCGATGGCCGCGGCCGGCTTCTTCATGGAAGTCACGATGCTGGTCATGGCCCTGGGCCTGTTCAACATCGCGCTCGTCGTGTTCCTCCTGCTCCGCAAGGACATCACGTGGGGCTACCTGTTCTACCTGACGACGGTCATCTTCTTCCAGACCGGCTTCTGGATCCGGCTGCCCGGGTTCCCGGACCTGTACCCGGCGCGCGTGTCGTCGATCCTCCTGTTCCTCGTGTTCCTCATCCAGATCCTCACCGGGATGCGCAAGGTGCCCGCCCTCGGGGCGATCGAGAAGGCGATGGTCGTGTTCCTGGTGCTCATGTTCGTCTCGATCATCTCGCTCGGACAGAAACCGGCATGGCTTCTGCTCATGCGCGGGTACATCTACCCGTTCGTGTTCTTCTACTTCGCGCGCGCCGTGGTCAACCGCGAGGACCAGCTGCGCCTGGTGTTCGGCTATCTGACCGTCGTGGGCGTGTACTTCGCGGTCATGGGGATCTTCGAGGAGCTGCGGCTCTACTCCCTGGTGTGGCCCCGGTTCATCGTGGATCCGACCGTCGCGGACCATGGCCTCACGCGGCTCGGGTTCCGCGTGCGCGGCATCTTCCTGCAGCCCGCCATCCTGGGCCTCGTGATGACGATGGGGTTCTTCCCGGCGTGGCACTTCCTCCGGCACCGCCCCGGGATGTTCGCGATGGCGGTCCGCATCCTGCTGCTGATCACCACCCCGATCACGCTGTTCTTCACCGAGACGCGCTCCGTGTACCTCGGGTTCTTCCTCGCGCTGGTCATCGCCGCGGTGTGGGGGCGGGGGCTCCGCGCCATCTCCGTGGCGCTCCTGCTCGCCGGGTTCAGCGGCCTCGTCGTCAACTGGGACAACCTGCAGTCCGAGGACCGGTCCAAGGGCGGCATGGCCACGATGAACACGATCCACTACCGGATCGCCCTGATGTACGAGACCGCGGAGATCTTCCTGGACAACCCGTTCTTCGGCGTGGGCTTCATGAACTTCGAGGAGGCGGCCCTGCGGTATCGCAAGCCGCGCGACGTGCCCGTGTTCGGGCACATCGACATCGGGACCGGCGGCCAGGCGGTTTCGCACAACATCCTCGTGACCATCGTGGCGGAGCAGGGGGCCATGGGCCTCGTGCCCTACGTGCTGATCTACGTGCTCGTCCTCGCGCGGTCCCGCCGCGCGTTCCGGTCGCTGCCGTCGACCGGGTTGATCTCGAAGGACTACGTGGTGTGCGTGTGGTGCGCGATGGCGGCGTACGTGGCGAACGCGATGTTCCTGGAGATGCGTTACTTCGAGTACGTCAACGTGCTCTTCTTCTTCCTGATCGGCGCGATGGTGGGGATGCAGGAGAGCCTGGAAGCCGACCTGCGGCACGCGCGGCGCGGGGGCGAGACGGCGCCGGAAGCCAGCCGGCCCGTTCGCGGCGACGCGGCGCCGGTTCCCGGAGGAGGCGGATCGTGAGGATCGCCATCCTCTCCGAGTACCCGCTCGCCCCCGACCGCGTGGTCGGCGGCCTGGAGGCGGTCGCGCGCGAGCTGGCGGCGGGCCTGGCGGCCGGCGGCGGCGTGGAGGTCCACGTGCTGAGCTTCCACGGCGGCCTGGCGGTGCCATCGACGGGCCGCGTGGGCGACGTGCACGTGCACCGGTTCGCGCTGCCGCGCCGCTGGGGGAACGTGACGCGCGGCGCGGCGGAGCGCCGGGCCACGTTGACGCGGCTGCGCGAGATCCGTCCCGACGTGGTGCACGCGCTCGGCCTCGGACCCAAGGCCCTGGCCGCGGCGGACTCCGGCCTGCCCTGGCTCGTCACCGTGAACGGGATCCAATCGGTGGAGGCGCGCACCACCGGCGGGTGGAAGAACCGGATCCGGGCCGCGGTGATCGGCGGCATGGAGAACGCGGGCCTGCGGCGCGCCACGGACGTGGTCGTGCCGAACGCCATGGTGGCCGACCTGATCCGGGACCGGCTCGGCTCCGCGCGCGTGCACGTGCTCGAGAACCCCGTGGACGACCGCTTCTTCGACATCGCGCCCGCGGGCGACCCGTCGCGCGTCGTGTGCGTGGGGCGGCTGCTGCCGCTCAAGGCGCCCGAGGACCTGATCGAGGCCGCGTGGCGGCTGCACGCCGAGGGCCAGCCGGTCCGCGTCCGGTTCGTCGGCCCGGCGGACGACCGCTGGTACCTGGAGAGCCTCAAGGAGCGGGTTCGCCGGGCGGGGCTCGGCACCGCGGTGGCGTTCCTGGGGTTCGTCTCCGACGAGGAGCTCCGCCGGGAGATGGCGGCGGCCGGGGTGCTGGTGCACCCGTCGCGGGTGGAGGTGGCGCCCCTGTCCGTCATGCAGGCCATGGCCGCCGGCCTGCCGGTGATCGCCACGAACGTGGGGGGCACGGGGCACCTGGTGGACCCCGGCCGCACCGGGCTGCTGGTGCCGGCGGGGGAGCCCCAGCGGCTGGCCCGCGCCCTGTCCCAGCTCCGGTCGGACCCCGCCCGGGCGCGCCGGATGGGCGGCGCCGGCCGGGTCGAGGCGGAGCGGCGGTTCCGCCGCGAAGGGCACCTCGCCCGGACCCTGGCCCTGTACGCCGAGGTGGCCCGGCGGGCGCTCGATTCAACTGGATCGGGAGGCCGTAATGCCTTAGAATTTCGAAGGATTACGCACCCCTCCGAAATCCGGAAAGGGACCCCGTGACGACCGACGCGACGCCCGCCGTCCGGGACTCCCGGCACCCCTCGCCGCTGTGGCTCATGGGCCTCGCGATGGCGGTGGACGCCATCGCCCTGTTCGGCGGGTTCCTCCTCGCGCACCAGACGCGGTTCGCGTTCGGCTGGTTTCCCGGGCCCCCGGACCGGTTGCGACCCGAGCACTGGACCACCCTGGCCCTGTTGCTTCCGTTCTGGATCTCGTTGCACGGGATCAACCGGTTGTACCAGCCCCGGGTCCTGGAGACCCGGCTGGACCAGGTGGGGGGGATCCTCAAGTCGGTCAGCCTGGGCTGCCTCCTGGTGCTGGCGCTCGGGTTCTTCACGCACACGAACTACTTCTTCGAGAAGCGCCTCGTCCTGGTGTTCGCCTGGCTGTTCACCCTCGTGCTGTCGGCCACCGGGCGTCTGGGTGTGCTCCGCGCCGTCCAGCGGCGCTGGTTCGGCGGGCAGCGGCGGCTCACCCGGATCGTGATCGTGGGGGCCGGCGCGGAGGGGACGCGGTTCCTGCAGCGGATCCGGACGAGCGACGTCCTGGAGTACGAGGTCGTGGGGTTCGCGGACGACGACCCCGCGAAGCGCGGGCTGGAGATCGAGGGCGTCCGCGTGCTCGGATCCGTGGACGAGCTGCCGGACGTGGTGCGGGCCGCGTCCGCGGACCAGGTCTTCGTGGCCATCCCCAGCCTGGGGCAGGAGGGGACCCTGGCCATGATGTCCCGGTGCATGCGCGCCCACGTCCCCGTGCGCCTGGTCTCGGACCTCCTGCACCTGCTGGTGTCGGACACGAGCGTGCAGACGATCGACGGGGTCCCCACCTTCGACATCCGCGGGGAGGGCGCGGGGCAGGTGGCCCTGTTCTTCAAGCGGGCGTTCGACCTCGCGGTCTCCGGCACGCTTCTTCTCATGTTCTTCCCGCTGCTCCTGTTCATCTCCGCGATGATCAAGATCTTCTCGCCCGGGCCCGTGCTGTTCAAGCAGGTGCGCGCCGGCCAGTTCGCGCGCGAGTTCACGATGTGCAAGTTCCGGACGATGCGCCTGGAGACGGACGACTCGATCCACCGGGACTACGCGATCAACTTCATCACCGGGCAGCGCCTGGACTTCGAGGACAAGAAGCGCGCGAAGGACCAGGTCTTCAAGATGACCCGCGATCCGCGGATCACGCCGATCGGCGCCATCCTGCGGCGCACCAGCCTGGACGAGCTCCCGCAGCTGCTGAACGTGTGGCGCGGGGAGATGAGCATCGTCGGGCCGCGACCGCCGATCTTCTACGAGCTGAACCACTACAAGGAGTGGCACAAGAAGAGGCTCCGGGCGAAGCCGGGGCTGACGGGCCTGTGGCAGGTGAGCGGCCGGTCCACCGTCCCGTTCGACGAGATGGTCCTCCTCGACCTGTACTACATCGACCACTGGTCGCTGAAGACCGACCTCGAGATCCTGTTCCGCACGATCCCCGTCGTCTTCTCGGGCGAAGGGGCGTACTGAAGTCCGCGACCGAAAGGAGCATCTCGTGCTGTCCGTAGCCGTCGTCGGATGCGGGTACTGGGGCCCCAATCTGATCCGCAACTTCTCGCAGATGCCCGGCGTGCGCATGAAGACCGCGGTGGACCTGAACAAGGAGCGGCTGCGCCACATCGGGCAGCTGTACCCGTCCGTGCAGACCACCACCGCGTTCGAGGACGTCCTCGCCGACCCGGAGATCGACGCCGTCATGGTGGCCACGCCGGTGTCCACGCACCATCGCCTGGCCAAGGCGGCGCTGGAGGCCGGGAAGCACGTCCTCGTGGAGAAGCCCATGGCCGCCTCCATCGCGGAGGCCGAGGAGTTGACCCGCATCGCGGACGACCGGGGGCTCGTGCTGATGGCCGGGCACACGTTCCTGTACACGGCCGCGGTGAACAAGATGAAGGACCTCGTCTCCTCCGGGGAGATCGGGCACATCTACTACGTGAGCACGACCCGGGTGAACCTGGGGCTCTTCCAGGAGGACATCAACGTGGTGTGGGACCTCGCCCCGCACGACGTGTCCATCCTGAACTACGTCCTCGGCGCGGAGCCGGAGAGCGTGGCGGCGCAGGGCCAGGCCTACATCCAGTCCGGGATCGAGGACGTGGCGTTCCTGCACCTGCGGTATCCCGGGGACATCGTGGCCCACACCCACGTGTCGTGGCTCAACCCGGACAAGATCCGGCGCATCACGGTGGTCGGATCCAAGAAGATGCTGGTGTACGACGACGTCTCGACCACGGAGAAGATCCGGGTGTACGACAAGGGCGTCACCGTGCAGCCGCACTACGACACCTTCGGCGAGTTCCAGCTGTCCTACCGGTTCGGCGACATCTACACGCCCCGCCTGGACGACAACGAGCCCCTGAAGAACGAGTGCCAGCACTTCGTGCAGTGCATCCAGAAGAGGGAGACCCCGCGCTCGGACGGCCGCTCCGGCCTGTCCGTGGTGCGGGTGATGCAGTTGGCGTGCGAGTCCATCCGGCGCAACGGGGAGCAGCTGCCGCTGGCTCCCGATCCAGAGACCCTGACCGAGAGAGGCTAGCCGTGAACGTCCCGTTCAACGACCTGCGGGCCCAGTACCACACGATCAAGCCGGAAATCGACGCCGCCATGTCCGAGATCCTCGAGCACTGCGCCTACATCGGCGGCCCGGCGCTCGAGAAGTACGAGAGGAACTTCGCCGCGTACTGCGGCACCAAGCACTCCATCGGCGTGGCGTCGGGCACCGCGGCGCTGCACCTCGCCTTCGCCGCGCTGGACATCGGCCCGGGCGACGAGGTCATCACCACGCCCTGGACCTTCATCGCCACCACGGAGGCCATCAGCCAGACCGGCGCCACCATCAGGTTCGTCGACTGCCGCCTGGAGGACGGGTGCATCGACCCCGCGCAGATCGAGAAGGCGATCGGCCCGCGCACGAAGGCCATCGTCCCCGTGCACATCTTCGGGCAGCCGGTGGACATCCACCCGATCCTGGAGATCGCGAAGCGCCGCAACGTGACCGTGATCGAGGACTCGGCCCAGGCGCACGGCGCCGAGGTGAACGGCAAGCGCGTGGGCGGCTTCGGCCGCGTGGCGTGCTTCAGCTTCTACCCGGGCAAGAACCTCGGCGCGTACGGCGACGGCGGCGGCATCACCACGGACGACGACGGGCTCGCCGCGCGCATCCGGCTGCTGCGGGACCACGGCCGGACGACCAAGTACGAGCACCAGGTGGAGGGGTACAACTACCGCCTGGACGGCCTGCAGGCCGCCGTCCTGGACGTGAAGCTCCGCCACCTCGAGGCGTGGACGGAGGCGCGGCGCCGTTTCGCGGCCCGCTACGATTCGCTGCTCGCCGGCGTGGAGGAGGTGCAGCCGATCCGGCCGCGGCCGGGCGTGCGGCACGTGTACCACCTGTACGTCGTGCGGGTGCCGGACCGCGAGGCCCTGCTGCCGCTGCTCGCGAAGCGCGGCGTGGGCGTGGGGGTGCACTACCCGATCCCGCTGCACCTGCAGCCGGCGTACGCGCGCCTGGGCTTCGGGCCGGGCGCCTTCCCGAACGCGGAGAAGCTGGCCGCCGAGGTCGTGTCGCTCCCGCTGTACGCGGAGATGGCCGAGGACGCGCCGGCCTACGTGGCCTCGGTGCTGAAGGAGCTGGTGGCGGCGCGGGCCTGACGGCCCCGACCGCCCCGGCGCGGAGAGGAGGAAGCGTGCAGCTTCGACCGACGGACGCCATCCTCGCGGTGAACCACCGCTGCAACACGTTCTGCGTGATGTGCGACATCTGGTCGAGGCCGGACCGTCACGAGCTCCCGCCCGAGTGGTACCGGAGGCTCCCCAGGAGCCTCCGGAACATCAACATCTCGGGCGGGGAGCCGTTCATGCGGGACGATCTCCCGGGGATCATCGCGGTGCTCCGGGACCATCTGGACTCGCCGCGCTTCGTGTTCTCCACGAACGGCGTGCTCACGGAGAAGATCGTCCGGCAGGCGGTCGAGATGGCGAAGGCCGGGCCGATCGCGATCCGCATCTCCACCGACGGCGTCGGCGAGCTGCACGACCGGATCCGGAACCACAAGGGCTGCTTCGAGAAGATCATGCGCACGGCGAAGGAGCTGAAGGCGGCCGGGATCACGGACCTCGGGCTGGCCTGCACCGGGTCGAAGGACAATCCCGGCGCGCTCGGCGCGGTGAAGCAGCTCGCGGAATCCCTGGGGGTGGACTACGTGTGCAGCGTGGTCCACTCCTCGGAGGTCTACTTCGGCAACCAGAACGACATGGTGCCGCGGGACGCCACGACGCGGGCGGACCTCGTGGACATCGCCACGCGGCAGCTCCGCTCGCCGCGTCCCAAGGACTGGTTCCGCGCGTACTACACGGACGGCATCATCGACTACATCGACGGGAAGCCGCGCCGCGAGCCGTGCACCGCGGCGGTCCGGCACATCCACGTGGACCATCACGGCCGCGTGTTCCCGTGCAACATCCTGAACCGCCCGCTGGGGAACCTGAACGAGTCCACCTGGGAGGAGATCGAGGCCGCGGCGTCCACGCCCGGCGTGCTGGACGACGTGCGCTCGTGCCCCATCCAGTGCTGGATGAGCTGCACCGTGGCGCCCGGCATGAAGGCGAACCCGCTGGTTCCCGCGAAGTGGATCGTCCGGCGCTGGCTCTCCGGGGCCACGCCGCGCGGCGGGGAGCCCGGGACGTCGCCGCGCCGCGCGGAGCACCCGGCCGCGTGACCCGACCGCCCCGGCGCGTCGCCCGTCGATGAGAATCCTGGTCGTCAACAAGTTCTACTGGGAGAAGGGCGGCTCGGAGCGCGTCCTCTTCGACCTCGCGCACGGCTACGCGGCGGCCGGCCACGAGGTGATCCCGTTCGCGATGGCGTCCGCGCGCAACCTGCCCACGCCCTGGGCCGACCGCTTCGCGCCCGAGGTGCGGTGGGACGGCGGCGGCCCCCTCGCCGCGCTGCGCGCCGCCGCGGGCGTGATCCACTCGGGCGAGGCCAAGCGCCGGCTCGCCGCGCTGCTGCGGGACGCCCGCCCCGACGTGGCACACCTGCACAACTTCCATCACCAGCTCTCGCCGTCCATCGTGGACGCGCTGCGCGAGGCGGGCGTCCCGGCCGTGCACACGCTGCACGACTACAAGATCGTCTGCCCGAACTATCTCCTGTTCACGGAGGGCGCCGTGTGCACGCGGTGCGCGGGCGGGCGGTTCGCGCACGCGATCGTCCACCGCTGCGTCCGCGGATCCGCGGCCGCGTCCGCCGTGGCCGCGGCGGAGTCCGCGTGGCACCGGGCCCGCCGGACCCTGGAACGCGGCATCCGCGTGTTCGTGTCGCCCAGCCGCTTCCTGGCCGCGCAGGCGCGGGCCATGGGATTCGGCGGCCGGATCGAGGTGGTGCCGAACGGTCTGGACGCCGCGGCCATCCCCGCGGCCGCCGCGCCGGGGGATGGATTCCTGTACGCCGGCCGGCTTGCGCGCGAGAAGGGCGTGGCCACGCTGGTCGATGCGGTGCGGGGCGATCCGGCCCTGGCCGTGACGATCGCCGGGGACGGGCCCGATGCGGCGGCGCTGCGCGGCGCCGCGGCGGACGCGCCGGACCGCGTGCGGTTCGCCGGCGCCCTGCCGCGCGCGGCGGTGCTGGAGCGCGTGCGCGCCGCGCGCGCGGTCGTGATGCCGTCGCTGTGGCAGGAGAATGCCCCGATGGCGGCGCTGGAGGCCGCGGCGTCCGGCGTCCCCGTGGTGGCGACGCGCCGGGGCGGTCTCCCGGAGATCGTCCGCGACGGCGAGAACGGGATCCTGGTCCCGCCCGGGGACCCGGAGGCCCTGGCGAGGGCGCTGCGCACGTTGCAGGATTCGCCGGATCTGGCCGCACGGCTCGGGCGACGGGGCCGCGAGATCGCGGAGACCGAGTACCGGCTGTCGGACCAGGTGACGCGGATGCTGGAACTGCTCGCGGAGGTGGCGCCATCCGGATCGCGATGATCGGGCAGAAGGGCGTGCCCGCGACGTTCGGCGGCATCGAGCGGCACGTCGACGAGCTCGCGCGGCGGCTCGCCGTCCGCGGCTGCACCGTGCGGGCGTACTGCCGCCGGTACTACACGCCGCCGGACGCGCGGCTCCCCGGGGTCGAGCTGCGGCGCCTGCCCTCATGGAACACGAAGCATATGGACGCGATCACCCACACGATGCTCGCCACCGGGGACGTGCTGCTCGCCGCGGCCGACATCGTGCACTACCACGCGCTCGGCCCCTCGGCCCTCGCGTTCCTGCCGCGGCTCGCCGGACGGAAGGTGGTGGTGACCGTGCACGGGCTGGACTGGCGACGGGAGAAGTGGGGCCGCGCGGCGGCCGCGTTCCTGCGCGCCTGCGAGTGGTCGGCCACGCGCTTCCCCCACGCGACGATCGTCGTGTCGCGGACCCTGGAGGAGCACTTCCGCGCGCAGGGCGGCGGGAACGTCCGGTTCATCCCGAACGGGACCGTGCTCCCGGACCCCGCACCGCCCGCGCCGCTGGAGGGCCTCGGCCTGGCGCCGGAGCGGTACGTGCTCTTCGTGGGACGGCTCGTTCCCGAGAAGGGACTGCACGTGCTCCTGCGCGCGCACCGGGAGACGGTCCCCCAGTGGCCGCTGGTCATCGCCGGGGAGGGGCACTTCACCGACGACTACGTCACGGAGTGCCGGAGCCTCGCGGGGGAGAACGTGCGCTTCCTCGGGTCGGTGTACGGGGAGACGCTGGCCGCGCTGCAGCAGCATGCCGCCGTCGTGGTCGTGCCATCGTCCCTGGAAGGTCTGTCCATCGCGCTGCTCGAGGCCATGAGCTTCGGCCGGGCGGTCCTCGCCAGCGACATCCCCGAGAACGCCGAGGTGGTGGAGGGGGCCGGAGAGGTCTTCCGGCGGGGGGACGTGGCGGACCTCGGACGGGCGCTGCTGGCCCTCCTGGCGGACCCCGACGGGCGCCGGCGCCTGGGGGCGGCCGCCCGGGACCGGATCGCGGACCGGTACGACTGGGACCGGGTGGCGGACCGGACGCTGGAGCTGTACCGGTCCCTGGCGGCGGGCTGAGGCCGGGCCGGTTCCCGGGGCTCAAACCCGCCCCCGGAACGGTCGATACCTTCCGGAGTCCGTCCGCCCAGGGGGGTCGCCGCCCGATGGATCGCCCGCAACGCCCGCAGACGCGCTCCGGCCCGGCCGGCAGCGCCAAGTCCTCTTCCGCCGCGTCGCGCCCGGCCGCGCCGGACGTGGGACCGCTGCTCTCGGCCGGCTTCGCGCTGATGGCGCTCGTGCCGATCCTGCTCTCCCTGTTCCTGCTGGAGCAGGGCGCGGGCGGGCTGGCGGGGCTGCCGGGCGCGGTCGTGATCCTGATGATCGTGTCGGCCGGCGCGGGGTTCCTGCTCATCCGCCGCGAGCTGGCGCGGGCGGTCGTCCAGATCCTGCGCGTGGCGAGCCGGGAGGCGTCCGCGGGCTTCAGCGACACGCTCCGCGAGGCGTCCGAGGACGAGATCGGCCGCATCACGACGACGATCCGCGAGATCACGTCCGAACTCTCCGGGAGCCGCGCGCCGGAAGGGAAGCGCTCCCGGGATCGGCTCGACGAGGGCATCGCGCGCGTCGCCCACGCGGTGCAGGCGGCCGCCGGCACCGAGGATCTGCGCGCGATGCTCGTGGAGGGAGGCCTGGAGTGCCTCCGCGGGCGGGCGGCGTACTTCGTGGGCATCGACGAGACCAAGGGCGACTTCGTGGTGCTCGACGCCGCGGGCGAGGAGTCCGAGACCGCGATGCGCTGGCGGACGCCGCTGGGCGAGGGCATCCCCGGGCGGTGCGCCCGCGAGGGGCGCGCATTCCACCTGGACGGCAACGTCCCCGAGGGCGGGCCCGAGTTCACGAAGCCGACGACGACGCTGGTCGCCGCGCCCGTGCGGCTGGGCGAGACGCTCCTCGGCGTGCTCGTCGTGGAGGGACGCGCGGACGACGGCGCCGCCTTCACGGCCGACGATGCCGCGCTGCTCGGCGCGTACGCCACGATCGCCGCCACCACGCTCGGCGCGTGGAGCGCACGGGAGCGGCTGGAGCGCTCCATCGACGACATCCTGGCCGGGCTGGCCGCACAGATCGAGGCGCGCGACCCGTACGCGCGCGGGCACGCCGCCCGCGTGGCGCGGTACTGCGACCAGATGGCCCGCGCGCTGAACCTGGACGCGGACACGCGCGCGACCCTGCGCCGCGCCGCGCTGGTGCACGACCTGGGCAAGCTGAACCTGCCGGAGACGCTCCTGAAGAAGGAGGGCGCGTTCACGCCGGAGGAGCTGGAGCTCGTGCGCACGCACGCGGCCGCCGGCGACAAGCTGCTGCGCTCCATCCCCGCGCTCGCGCCGCTGGCCCCGCTGGTCCGCCACCATCACGAGCGGTGCGACGGCAGCGGCTATCCCGACAAGCTCAAGGGCGACGCGATCCCGCTGCCCACGCACGTGCTCATCGTGGCGAACGCGTTCGACATCATGACGTCGGATCGCTCGTACCGGAAGGCGGCGAAGCTCACGGACGCGCTCGAGACGCTGCGCTCCAAGGCGGGGGAGTGGTACGACCGGCGGGTGGTGCAGGCGCTGCTGGGACTGGATCGCGCCGCGTTGCGCGCCACCGAGGACGCCGCCGAGGGCGGGTCCACGGTCCGCGGACGCGCCACCGCGTCGGTGTCCGTCCGCGAGTGACGGCACGGGACACGCCGGCCGGGTCACGTCCGTCCGGAACGACCCGACGCCGTCTTGACAGCCGGGCGCGCGCCGCCTACCCTGTTCCAGCCTTCGAGCGGGAATAGCTCAGTGGTAGAGCGCCACCTTGCCAAGGTGGATGTCGCGGGTTCAAGTCCCGTTTCCCGCTCCAATCTTCGCGAGGACGCAGGCGGCCCTGCGTCCTCGCTTCCTGCAGGGCGGCATAGCCAAGTGGTAAGGCAGAGGACTGCAAATCCTTCATCCCCAGTTCGAATCTGGGTGCCGCCTCCAGCACGAGCGCGAACCCGGGGAACTCCGCGCGCCGCATCCGGGCGGGACGCGCCGGGATGGCGAAACCGGCAGACGCGGCGGACTTAAAATCCGCTGGGGACTCCCCGTGCGGGTTCGACCCCCGCTCCCGGCACCCGCCCGCCGTGAACGTCCCCGCCGATCCGGCCGGGGCCCGGGTCCGAGCCCGCGCCGGAAGGCGTGCGGGACGAGGTGCGCAGCCCGCCGATGACCGACAAACCCACGGCGCAAGTCGACTCCCGCACCGGGCTCCGCGCCATCCTCGCCGACGTGGCGGGGATCGCCGGGAGCCAGTACGTCCTCCGCTTCGCCACGATGATCCGCGGCTTCGTGGTGGCCCGCGTGCTCGGCCCCGCCGGCAACGGTCTCTGGCAGCACTACTCGCTGATCTTCGAGTACGGGCAGAGCGCGCAGCTCGGCTTCATGGAGGGCTACAACAAGCGCATCGGGCACCTCATCGGCGGGCGCGAGGAAGCGCACCTCGAACGGGCGCGCGCCACCGGGATGACGGGGATCCTCGCCGCGGGGACGGTCCTGTGGGCGGGGCTCGGCGTCGTCGTGGCCGCACGCTGGGATTCGCTGCACCCGACGGACCGGTGGGCGCTGCCGCTGCTCGGCGCCCTGGTGGTGCTGGAGCAGCTCACGAACACCTACAAGGCGCTGCTGCGCGCCACCGGCCGCATCCCGCTCATCACGAAGGTGCAGCTGCGCTTCGCCGTCTCCAACCTGGTGCTGTCCCTGGCGCTCCTGCCCGGGTTCGAGATGGCCGGGCTGATGGGCGCGTGGTTCGTGACGCGGGCGGGTACCACCGCGCTGTTCATCCGCGAGAGCGGAGACCCGCCGCGGTTCGGCTGGTCCGGCGCGGAGGTGCGCGCGCTGCTCGTCGCGGGGTTCCCGATCTGGCTGTACAACCTCACGCGCCTCGCGCTGCGCAACGTGGATCGCGTGCTCGTGGACCAGGTCCTCCCGAACGAGAAGCTGGGCATCTACGGGCTGGCGGTCACGATCTCCAGCCTGGTGCGGTACAGCGCGGACTCCGTGGGCTTCGTCATCTACCCCGTGTTCCTGCGCATGTTCGGCGAGGCCCGGGACCCCGCCCGGCTCCGCGAGCACCTGGAGAAGCCCACCGCGTTCCTCGCCCTGGTCACGTCCATCGTGCTCGGCTTCTCGTACCTGGTGCTGCACCTGCCGGTGCTGTGGCTCCTGCCGGAGTTCACCGACTCCATCGCGATCTTCCGGCTCCTCACGCTGTCCATCGTGTTCTCGTGCCTGGCCATCCTGCCCGGCTACTACCTCATGGCCATCGACCGGCAGAACTGGCTCGTGCCGCTGGGCGCCGGCGCGGTCGTGCTGAACTACTTCGCCGGGCTGGCGGCCATCCGGCACGGACACGGGCTGCCGGGCGTCGCGCTGGTCAGCGCCGCGGCGATGTTCCTGCACTGCACGGCGGTGATGGTGATCTGCGGACGCCATGCGCGCGGGTCCGTGGCCGCCGGGCTGCGCTGGGTGGGGGAGTCCTACCTCCCGGTGGCGTACGCCACGGGGCTCGTGCTCGCGCTGCGCGCCGCGGGGACGCTTCCGGGCGTGCGGGAGTGGAGCGAGCCGCTCCGCGCCTCCGCCCAGGGCGCGCTGTTCCTGGTCGTCTCGGTGCCGCTGCTCGTGCTGTTCGAGCGCCGCACCGGCTTCGTCAGGAAACTGCGCGAGGGCCGGGCGGGGAAGGGGCCGCGGAAGACCGATTGAGAAGTCTTGTGAATAGATCCTCGTAACTGCTTATCATATTGGGCAGTGAGAACTCCTCGATCACGCGTCGCCGGGACGCCTCGCCCAGACGGCGCGCCCGTGCCGGATCCGCCAGGATCTC
The DNA here is from genome assembly GCA_964571855.1 of uncultured Gemmatimonadota bacterium. Taxonomy (GTDB): domain Bacteria; phylum ARS69; class ARS69; order ARS69; family ARS69; genus CAYYFX01. Next base: position 247,636 of record CAZNDO010000002.1, on the reverse strand, counting down.
CCGCATCGCTTCGGACAGCCCCTGGGGATCGCGCGGTCGCACGAGGCGACCGTTGCGCCCGTCCTCGATCATCTCCGGCAACCCGCCGACGCGGGTCCCGACCAGCGGCAGGCCCGCCGCCATCGACTCGAGGAAGGCCATCGGGAAGGTCTCGACGTCCGTGGAGCAGAGGACGGAGACGTCGAGCGCCGCGAGGACCGCGGGGATGTCGTCGCGCCGCCCGGCCAGCACGACGCGGGACTCCAGGTCGAGCGCGTGGACCTCGCGCGCCACATCCGGGGCGAGGGGCCCGTCGCCCACGATCACGAAGCGGGCGGCCGGGAGCGCGTCGGCCACGAAACGCGCGGCGAGCAGGAACGTCTTGTGGTCCTTCTCGGGGCGCAACACCGCGAGGATGCCCGCCACGGGCGCGTCGTCCGGGATTCCCCAGTCGCGCCGCACGCGGGCGCGCCCCTCGCGGTTCGCGAACGGCGCCGCGTCGATGCCGTTCGGGATCACGTGCAGGCGGGAGGGCGGAACGCCCTTCACGTCCGTGAGGTATGCCCGCTGCCCGTGCGCGACCGCGACCCACGCGGTGCCCAGCGGGCGCAGCAGCCGGTTGACCGCATGGCGCGCGGGGGTCATGTCCCGCTCGCCGGTGGAGTGCTCGGCCAGGATACGCACCGGGACCCCGGCCAGCACAGCCGCCACGCGCGCGGTGACGCCGGTGGAGAAGCCGTGGGACAGCACGATGCGGACGCGCTCGCGCCGCAGGAGCGCCACGGTGCGCGGCAGGAACCCCGGATCGAAACGTGCGCCTCCGGACAGGAGGTGCACGGGCACGCCGGCGGCGCGGAGCTCGTCGGCCACCGGACCCAGCGCGTGCTGGCAGGCGACCACCGACCGGAACCGCACGGGGTCGAGCCCCCGCGCCAGGGCGGAGATCTGCCGCTCCGCGCCGCCCACCGGCAGGGCCGGCAGGAGGAAGAGGATCGAAACGGGCTCCGGCACGTCCGCCCCCCGCGCCGCTCGCGCGACAGGTTGCTGGAAAGCCGCCTTGCAAATGCTTGAGGATACGTCGGTTCCGGATGCTTGTCACCATCCCCGGACTGCGCTAGCGTCGGGTCTCCTCCGGGGGATGTCGGCATGGCGCCTCGAGGCCCTTCCGCGCTCGCGCTCCTCCTCCCGCTGTCGGCGGTTCTTCTCCCGGCGGCGCACGCGGCGACCCTCCGCGTTCCGCAGGATCGCCCCACGCTCACGGCCGCCGTGCGCGCCGCCGCCCCCGGCGACGAGATCGTGCTGGCGCCGGGGCGGTACACCCCGGCCACGGGCGAGCGCTTCCCGATCCGGCTCGCCGGGAAGTCGATCCGCATCGCGGGGGCGGGGGCCGAGCGCACGGTGCTGGATGCGGCGGGCCGGTCGCGGCACTTCCTCTTCGAGGCGGACGACGCGTCCACGATCGCGGACGTGCAACTGACCGACGGTCGGGCCGCGGACGGCGGGGGGGCGGTCCGGTCCGGCAGCCGCGCCGGCCCGGCGTTCGTGCGGGTGATCTTCCGCGGGAGCGCCGCCGCACGGGACGGCGACGCGGTGCTGATCGAGGACGGTTCGGCGCGCTTCTCCTCGTGCCTCTTCGAAGCGAACGACGGCGCGGGCCCCACGGTCTGCGTGCGGGCGGGATCCCCGGCGTTCACGGCGTGCACCTGGGGCGGCAATGCCGGGGCCGCGATCGAGGTCCGCGGGCGTGCCCGGCCGGAGATCACGTCGTGCGTGATCGCCCATCCCGGGCGGCACGGCGGCGCGCGCCTCGGCATCCGCATCGTGGCGGAGCCGGAGGCCGAGGGCCCGCAGCTCTCCGACAACGCGTTCGCCGGCTGCGACGAAGGGGTCGTCCGCGTCGAGGGCGAGGCCGGTCTGGCGCTCGCGGCGGCGATCGACGCGGCGCGCCGCACCCGCGGCCTTCGCCGCGCGACCGGCGACGTCCGCGATCCGGAGCGCGGCGACTGGCGCCTCGGCGGGGACGATCCCGACGCGCAGCGCCTCGGCGCCTTCGCGGACCGCGACGGCCTGCCGCCCCCGCGCTCGTCCGGCCCGGGCGGCGAGCCCGCGGAGCCGACGCTGCTCGGCCCGAGCGCCCCGAACCCGCTCGCCCCGTTCACCACCATTCCGTTCCGCGTCCCCGAGCCCAGCCTCGTGGACCTCGGCGTTTACAACGTGGTCGGTGAACGCGTCCGCACGCTCCCCGCCGGCGACCTCTCCGCCGGCGACCACGAGCGCGTGTGGGACGGCCGCGACGACCGCGGCGAGGAACTCCCGCCCGGCATCTACTTCGTCCGTATCACGATCGGCACGGTGATGGAGAGCCGAAGGGTCGTCCTGGTCCGCTGACCCGCGCCGGCTGCCGCCCGATCCCCGGCCAGGCCACCGAGACCGAGGGGCACCGATCGCGGGCGCGCGCACGAAGCGTCGCGAAGGCGATCCCGCGGGGTCTCCTCCGGCGGGCGCTCGGCCTCCGCCGTCCCGGCTCCGGCCTTCGCTCCTGCGGCGACGGCCTCCGCCCGTCCGGGGCTCCGGCCGCGCCGCAGAGCCGCCGGAGGAGACCCCGCGGGATCGCCTTCGCGACGCTCCGTGCTACGCGCCCGCGATCGGTGCCCCTCGGTCTCGGTGGCCTGGCCGGGGATCGGGCGGCGGTCGGTGCGCGTCCTCAGGCCAGGTCCCCTTCTTGCTGAGGAACTCCATGTGCGCGTGCGCGGCATCGTGTTCGCGGCCTCGGTCGCGATCGGCATGGTGGCGGAGGACACGGTGCTTCCGCTGGATCGGGACGCGGCGCGGCGCGCGTGCGGGGTCGCCGTGGCCGTCGCCGCCGGTTGGCAGCGGGTGTGGCCGGCGGTTGGCGCTTCGCTCGGGTTGCTGCGCGCGGCGGTGGCGCGGGAAGAGCACGAGGAGCGCGCGCTCGTGCGCGCGGCGCGGTACGACGGCGTCTTCGATGTCGAGACGGAGGCGGGCGCCGGGCGCATCGTGCGGATCGGCGCGCGCCGGATCCTCGTTTCGGAGCCGCCCGCCGGGTTCCCGGCGCCCGGCGAGCGCGGACGCGCGCTGCTGCGGCTCGATCCGGTGCGGTCGCGGGCGGAGCCGTCCGCGTTCCGCGCGGAGGTGTGGGCGCGGGCGAAGGGACTGCACGGGCGGGGCCGCGTGCTCACGGAGGTGCGCGGGCCCGAACCCACGCCGGGGTGGGAGGGCGTGCTGCAGCGCGCGGGGTGGCGCCTGCGGGAGTCCGCGCGCACGCGGCTGGGCGCGGGTTCGTCGCCCGGCGCGGATCTCTCGGCGGCACTGCTCCTCGGGGACCGGCACCTTCTGGAGGAGGACGTCCGCCGCGGGTTCCGGCACGCCGGCCTCGCGCACGTCCTGGCGCTCTCGGGCGCGCACCTCGCCGTGCTGGCGCTCGGGCTGGCCACGCTCCTTCGCACGTGCCGCGCCCCCCGCGCGCTCACCGGGATGCTCACGCTCGTCTTCGTGACCACGTACACGGCGCTCACGGGCGCGGGGGCGCCGCTCGTGCGCGCGTGCGCCACGGTCGGGCTCGCCACGATCGCGGACCTCCTCGGGCGGCGCTCGGCATCCCTCGGAGCCCTGGGTTGGGCCGGCGGCGGGCTGCTTCTCCTGTTCCCGGCGTGGCTGGGCGACGTCGGCTTCCGCCTGTCCTTCGCGGCCACCGCGGTCCTGGTGCTCTATGCGTCCGCCGCGCGGCCGCCGGCGCCGCCGGGGTGGCGCGGCCGGCTGCACGCCGGGGGGACGGCGCTCGCGCTCTCGGCGCTCGTGACGCTCGGCACGGTGCCCGAGCTGGCCTCGTCGTTCGGCCAGGTCAGCGTGCTCGCGCCCTTCACGAACCTCGCCGCCGGACCTCCGTCCGCGGCCTCGCTGGGGTGGGGAGGGTTGGCCGCGTTCGCGCCCATGCCCGGCCTCGCCCGGCAGGCGCTCGCCAGCGCGGCGGAGCGCTCCTCCGCCGCGCTGCTGTTCGTCGTGGAGCACGCCGGCACGTGGCCGGGCGGGGATCTGCCGTTCCCCGCGCTTCCGGCGCCTGCCCTCGCCGGCATCGCGTTGCTGACGATCCGCGGGGCGCGCGGCGGGCGGCCGGGCCGGTTCGAGCGGGCGATGCTGGTCGCCGCCGCGTGCGGCACGACGGCGGCGCTGCTGCCGCGCGAGCGGATGACCGTCCTGGACATCGGGCAGGGGGATTCCGTGCTCCTGGAGTCCGGCGGACGCGCGGTCCTCCTCGACGCGGGACCGCCCGGACGGGACGGCTTCGAGTCCGCCGCGGCGCCGGCCGTGCGCCGTCGCCGCGTGCGCCCCCTCGAGGCGTTCGTGGTTTCGCACGGCCACCTGGACCACATCGGCGGCGCGGCCGAAGTGCTCGCGCAGCGCGGGTTCCGCGCGCTCGTGGTGCGGCCCGACGACGGGCACAAGCCGGAGGCGCTCCTCGCGCTGGAGGCGGACGCGCGCGCCCGCGGGGTCGACGTGCGCGCGGCGGTGCCGCCCGTGGATCTTCTCCGCGGGACGCTGCGCGTGCAGGCACCGTTCGGGAACGCGCCGCCGGCGCACGCGGACGAGAACGACCGCTCGCTGGCCGCGCGCTGGCAGGCGCCGGCGTTCGCGGCGGACCTGTTCGGCGACGGGGCGCGCCCCGCCCAGGATGCGCTCCGCGCGATCGGCGCGCTGCGTCCCGCATCGGTCGTGCTCCTTCCGCACCACGGCTCGCGCGAGAACACGGACGACGAGCTCCTGGCCGCGGTGCGCCCGGCGCTGGCGATCATCTCGTGCGGCACCGGAAACACCTACGGGCACCCGCACGCCGAGGTCCTGGCCCGGGTCCGTCGCGCGGGCTGCGGCCTCCTGCGCACGGACGTGGACGGCACGGTCACGCTCACGGCGACGCGGCGCGGCTACCGGCTGCACTGGGTCCGCGACTGGCCCGGCCCGCGCGCGCTGTTCCCGTCCTTTGCGCGATCGGCCGCCGTCGGCTAGACTGCACCGCTCCCCGGATGGAAGGAGCCCCTCCGCATGCGCGCCGCCGTACTGGCCTCGGGACGCGGCTCGAACTTCGAGGCGCTGGAGCGCGCGTGCCGCGCGCCGGACTCGCTGGCGCGGCTCGTGCTCGTGGCGTCGGATCGCGCGGACGCCCCCGTCCTGGAGAAGGCGCGCCGGGCCGGGATCGAGGTGCACGTGTTCGATCCGGGAACGCGGCGCGGCGCATGGGAGCCGGCCGCGGTGGACGCGCTGATCCGGACCTTCCAGGCGCACCGGGTGGACGCGGTGTGCCTCGCGGGGTTCATGCGGATCCTGCCCGCGGAGATCGTGCGCGCGTTTCCCGGGCGTATCCTGAACGTGCACCCGTCGCTGCTGCCGGCGTTCCCGGGGACGCGCGCGCACCGGCAGGCGCTCGCGGCGGGGGTGAAGTGGACCGGGTGCACCGTGCACCTGGTGGACGAGGGCGTGGACACCGGACCCATCGTGATGCAGGCCGCGGTCCCGGTGCGGGACGACGATACCGAGGACACGCTCGCCGCCCGCGTGCTCGAGCGCGAGCACGAGATCTACCCCGCGGCCCTGCGGGCGCTCGCCGAGGGCCGCATTTCCGTGGATGGGCGCCGGGTCACGCTCCGGCCGCCCCTCGCCGTGAGGGAACCATGACGAGAACCGGCTCCCCGGGAACGCTCCCGCCCCCCGCGCGCCGCGGCAAGGTGCGGGACCTGTACGACCTCGGCGATCGCATGCTGCTGGTCGCGTCGGATCGCGTGTCCGCGTTCGACGTGATCCTCAACCAGCCCATCCCCGACAAGGGACGCCTGCTCACCGGGCTCTCCGCGTACTGGTTCTCGCAGACGGACTCGGTCGTGCCGAGCCACCTGCTGAGCACGCGCAGCGAGGACTTCCCGGAGCCGTTCCGCCACGCCGCCGAGCTCGAGGGCCGCACCATGCTCGTCCGAAAGGCGGATCGCGTGGACATCGAGTGCGTCGTGCGCGGGTACCTCGCGGGCTCGGGATGGAAGGAGTACCGCGAGTCGGGGCGCGTGGCCGGCCACGCGCTGCCCGCGGGCCTGGCGAAGGGCGGGCGCCTGCCCGAGCCCCTGTTCACGCCGACGACGAAGGAGGACGAGGGGCACGACCGGCCGATCACGTTCGAGGAGATGTGCGACCTGGTCGGCGCGGAGCTCTCGGCGCGGCTGCGCAACCTCTCGCTGGACGTGTACCGCCTCGGGCACCGCGTGGCGGAGTCCCGCGGGTTCCTCCTCGCGGACACGAAGTTCGAGTTCGGGTTCATCGACGGCCGGCTGCACCTGATCGACGAGGCGTTGACCCCGGACTCGTCGCGGTACTGGAGCGTGTCGCAGTACCGCGAGGGGGAGCCGCCGGAGAGCTGGGACAAGCAGGTCATTCGCGATTGGCTGGAGGGCCGGGACTGGGACAAGACCCCGCCGGCTCCGGATCTGCCCGCGGACATCATCCGCCGGGCGCGGGAGAGATACCTCGATGTCTACCGTGCAATCACCGGAAACGATCTCGGGAGCTGACGCGCGGGGCGGCGTGCGCATCCGGCACGCGCTGCTGTCCGTGTACGACAAGACCGGCGTGGTGGAGCTGGCGCGCGCCATCGAGCGCTTCGGCGGCCGCGTGCTCGCGTCGGGCGGCACCGCGAAGGCGCTGGCGGACGCCGGCGTGGACGTGCTGGCCGTGGAGGACTACACCGGTCTCGCCGCGGGCTGGGGCGGGCGCGTGAAGACGCTGCACCCGAAGATCCACGCCGGCATCCTGGCCCGGCGGGACGTGCCCGGCGACGTGGAGGAGCTGGCGGCCGCGGGCGCGGTGCCCATCGACCTCGTGTGCGTGAACCTGTACCCGTTCGAGGAGACGGTGGCGCGCGGCGCGAGCCCGGAGGAGCGCACCGAGAAGATCGACGTGGGCGGCCCCACGATGCTGCGCGCCGCCGCGAAGAACTGGCGGCACGTGGTGGCGCTCTGCCATCCCGCGGACGTGGCGGCCGTCGTGCGCGAGATGGAGGCGAACGCGGGGGTGGTGGGCGAGGCCACGCGCCGCCGCCTCGCCGCGCGCGTGTTCGAGCGCACCGCGTCGTACGACGCCGCCATCCACGCGGACCTCGCGCACGAGCCCGCCGCGCCGGCCGCGTCCGCCGCGCTGCCCGCGGAGGTGCGGCTGGAGCTGCACCGCGTCACGCCGCTGCGCTACGGCGAGAACCCGCACCAGTCCGCCGCGCTGTACGCGGAGGGCGCGGTGCCCGAGGGCGCGCTGCCGGGCGGCTGGCGCAAGCTTGCCGGCGAGGAGCTCTCGTACAACAACTGGATCGACCTCGTGGCCGCGGCGGAGCTCGCGCTCGCGTTCGACGGGACGTCGTGCGCGATCATCAAGCACACGAACCCGTGCGGCACGGCCGTCGCGGCGACGCAGGCGGGGGCGTGGGAGGCGGCGCTCGCCGCGGACCCGGTCTCCGCGTTCGGCGGGATCGCCGCGTTCAACCGGCCGGTGGAAGCGGACACCGCGGCCGCGCTCTCGAAGCTTTTCCTCGAGGTCGTGGTCGCGCCGTCGTTCACGGAGGGCGCGCTGGCCACGCTGCGCAAGAAGTCGCGGCTGCGCCTCGTCGAGGCGCCGGCCGCCGCGTTCCGCGCGCGCCGGCGGGAGTGGAAGGCACTGGCCGGCGGCGTGTACCTCTGCCAGGAGGACCCCGGCCGCGCCGTCGCCACGCCGGAGTGGCGCGTGGCGTCGCGGCGGCCGCCGACGGCCGCGGAGCGGGCCGACCTGGAGTTCGCCTGGACCGTGTGCGCGTCCGTGAAGTCGAACGCCGTGGTGTTCGCGAAGGGCGGGCGGTCGCTCGCGGTCGGCGCGGGCCAGATGAGCCGCGTGGACTCGGTGCGCATCGCGGTGGAGAAGGCGCGGGAGCTCGGGCACGACCTGCGCGGTTCGGTCCTCGCCTCGGACGCGTTCTTCCCGTTCCCGGACGGGCCGAAACTCGCGCTGGAGGCCGGAGCCACCGCCATCGTGCAGCCCGGCGGCTCGAAGCGGGACGACGAGACCGTGGCCGCGGTGGACGGGAAGGGCGCCGCCATGATCCTGACCGGACGCCGGGTGTTCCGGCACTGACCGGCGCCGCTTGACCGCCGGCGGGGGACCGCCGATGTTCACGGGATGACTCGCCGGTTCCGCCGCGCCGCGGCGTTCCTCCCGGGGCTCGCGTGCGTGGCGGTGGCGTCCGCCTCCGCCGCGGCGCTGTCGCCGCTCCCGGACCCCGCGGGTCCGGAGGCAGCCGGGGATCTTGCCGTGTTCGCCGCGGCCGGGCTGCACGACATCGCGGAGCGCGGGTACCGGCGCGCCCTCGCCGCGGGGGACTCCACCGCGCGCGAGCCGCTGATCCGCGTCCTGGTCGCCGCCGGCCGCGCCGGGGACGGCGAGCGGCTCCTGCAGGAGTGGGGCGGCGCGCCGGCGCTCGGCGGCGAGATCCCGTTCTTCACGACGGCCCGCCTGCACGAGTCCGCCGGGCTCCCGGAGGACGCCCTCCGCGCGTACCTCGAGTCCGCCGCGCACGAGCCGCTCCTCGCGGACCACGCCGCGTTCCGCGCGGGTCTCGTCCTGGAGTCGCTCGAGCGCCCCGACGAGGCGGTGGCGCGGTTCGAGGCCGCCGCGGACGCCGCGCGCGTGCCGCGGCTCGGCGCGCTCGCCGCGTTCCGGGGCGCGGGGCTGGCGGCGGCGCGCGGCGACGTTCCGCGGGCGCAGGCCCTGCTGGACCGGGTGCCGCCGCGGTCCGCGGTGGCGCGCGCCGACCTCCACGACCTGCAGGCGACGGTCGCGCGCGCCGCGGGGGATTCCGCGGCGGAGTCGGCGGCGCTGCGCGCGCTCGTGGCGGCCGCGCCGGCGACCGACGCCGCGCTGCGGGCCACGGAGCGTCTCGCGGAGGTCGCGACGCCGGGGGCGGAGGATCGGCTCGCCTTCGCGAAGGTCGCGATGGCCGGCCGCAATCACGCCCGCGCCGCGGAGCACCTCCGCGCGCTGCTCGGCCTCCTGCGGGGCGCGGCCGACCCCGTGCGCGAAGGCGAGGCGCGGCTGCTCCTCGGTCGCGTGGCGATGGCGCGGCGCGAGTACACGGCGGCGCGCGCGGAGTTCGCGCGCCTCCCGGAAGGCGCGCGCCGCGCGGATCGCGAGGCCGCCGCGCTCGATGCGGCCCGCTGCCTGTGGCGCCTCGGCCAGATCGACGCGTGCCTCGCGGAGTACGACGCCATCGCGGGCGGGAGCTTCGCGGACTCGGTGCGGGCGCTGGCGGAGTTCGAGGCGGCGCGCGAGGCCCGCGACGACGACCGCCATGAGGAGGCCGCCCGGCGGTTCGCCGCGTTCCGGCGCCTCCGCCCCGCGCACGAGCTCGCCGACGACGCGGCGTGGTTCGAGGGCTTGGCGCTCGCCGAGGCCGGCGACACGCCCGGCGCGCTCGCCGCGCTGCTCGCGCTGCGCGCCGGCTACCCGGAGTCCGACCGGCGCGAGGAGGCCGCGTTCTGGTCCGCGCGCGCGCACCGCGATGCGGGAGACGCGGCGACGGCCTGCCACGAGCTCGCGTTCGTGCGCGCGGAGTACCCGGACGGCTACTGGGCGCAGCGCGCGCTCGCGCTGGGGCGGGAGCTGGGGTGCGACGCGGCGGCGGAAGCCGCGCCGCCGGCGGACCGGGACGCGGCGGAGTGGGTGAGCCGGCAGCCCGGGGCGGGCACGGCCCCGGATGCCGCGCGCCTGGCGGCGCTCACCGCGTCGGAGCCGTTCCGTCGCGCCCGCGCGCTGGCCGCGCTGGGCCTGCGCGACGAGGCGGAGGCGGAGCTGGAAGGTCTGCGCCGCACCGTCGCCGGGGATCCGGCGCAGCTGCTGCTGCTCGGCGAGGCGGCCTGGTCCATCGGCGTGCCGCGCGAGGGCATGCGCGCCGCCGCATCCCTGAAGTCCAAGGCCGGCGCCGACGTGCTGTCCGGGACGCTGCCGCCCGCGGTCGCCCGGCTCCTGTATCCGGTGGCGCACCTCGACAGCGTGCGGCGCTGGGCCGCGGCGAACGACCTCGACCCCCTGTTCGTCTACGCGGTCATGCGCGAGGAGAGCTGGATGGACGCGTCCGCGGTGTCCGGCGCCGGCGCGCGGGGCCTGCTCCAGATCATGCCGTCCACCGGGTACGACCTCGCGGTCCGCGCCGGACTGCACGGCTTCTCGGCGGCGGACCTGTTCGTGCCCGAGGTGAACGTGCGACTCGGCGCGCGGTACCTGCGGGAGCTGCTGGACGACCTGGACGGCGAGCCGCTGCTCGCCCTCGCCGCGTACAACGCGGGCAAGCGGAACGCGGTGCGGTGGCGGGCGGACGAGACCGGTTTCGATCCGGACCGCTACGTGTCCGGCATCACGTACCGCGAGACGCACGGGTACGTGCAGAAGGTGCTCCGCACCTGGGCCATCTACCGGGCGCTGTGGGGAGACGTGCTGGAGCGGCTGCCGCCGCCGGGAGGGGACGGGCATGAGGGATGAGCCCCGGCGATCCCCGCGACCGGCGCGCACCGGCGTCGCGCTCGCCCTGCTGGCCGCGCTCGGCGGGGGCCCGGCCGCGCCGGCGGCGTCCGCCGCGGACCCGGAGGCCGCCACGCTCGTCCCGCCGCCGGCCGCGCACACGTTCGGGTTCCGCCGCGTCACGCGGCGCGAGCTCGCGCTCGTGATGCCCGGGACGTCGCTCGTGTCGCCGGGCGGCGTGGCCGTCGCGCGCCTCGCCTCCACGGACGACGCGAAGACGCGGGACGACGACGACGAGGTCACCGTCGTCGCCGCGGACACCGGCGGCAACGCGATCTTCACGTCGTTCGGCCTGACGAAGGCCGCGCGCTGGGACGGGAAGGGAACGGCGGTGGGGCCGCTGTCCGCGCCGGCCGACGTGGCGCTGGACCGCGGCGGGCTGCTCGCCGTGTCGGACACCGGGAACCGGCGCGTGGTCATCCTCCGGCACGACGGGAAGAGCCTCACGGCGCTCCGCGCGCACGAGGGGTTCGGCGAACCGCTCGGCATCGCCGCGGACGGCGCCGGAGGGTTCCTCGTGTGCGACCGCGCCGCGGATGCCGTGGTGCGACTCGATGCCGAGACGGGCCGGCGGACCACGTTCGGGCTGGAGGCGGCGTTCTCCCGGCCGGTGGACGTGGCGACGGTGGCGGAAGGCGATCGCCTCGCCGCCGGGCACAAGCGCACCGTGGTGGTCGCGGACCGCGACGGGCGGCGCCTCCGCTCCTTCGATCCGGCCGGCGCGCTGCGCGCCGCGCGCGACGCGGGCACGCTGGCCGCGGCGGACGCGTCCTTCGACGACGTGGACATCGACTACCACGGCAACGTCTTCGCCGTGGACCGGAAGGCGAACCGCATCCACAAGCTGCGCGAGGACCTGTTCCCGCTGGACACGTTCGGATCGCGCGGCACGTCGCCCGGGCAGTTCCTCGGGCCGCGCGGCATCGCCATCCACCGCCGCTTCGGGCAGGTGTTCGTGACCGAGGAGGACGGCGGGCAGTACCTGTGGATCGGGACCGACGTGCGCGACGCGCGCGCGCGGAGCGAGGACGGCGGGATCCGGCTGGACTACCTGCTCACGGAAGAGTCCCTGGTGGAGGTGCGCGTGCTGGACGCGCGCGGCGCCACGGTGGCGAGGCTCGTGGAGGAGGCCCGCCAGACCGCGGGCCCGCACGCGGGCTTCTGGGACGGCACGGGCGCGGACGGCGCGCGCGTGGCCGCGGGCGCGTACACCATCGACATCGCGGCGCGCGCGACCTACGCGTCGCGCTCCTCGTTCGAGCGGCGCCGGCAGATCGCGGTGCGGCTGCCCGCGGCGGGCGCACGGCCGTGACGCCGCGGCTGGACTTCCGCGAGCTGGAACGGGAGATCCAGGAGACGGCCGCGCGCGCGCGGGTGGACGCGCAGGAGGTGGCGGACCGCCTGCGCGGCGATGTGGAGGCCGTGACGGAGCGGCTGCGGCAGGAGGCGCAGGCCGCGGGTCGCCGCGTGCGGCACGAGGCCCCGCGCAAGGCCATCCACCTGGCGTCCCTGGTGATCCCGCTGGCCGTCCTGCACCTGCCCCTGGACGCGGTGCGCCGCGCGCTCGCGGTCGTGGCGGTGGCGCTGCTGGTCGCGGACGTGGCGAAGATCCACCAGCCGCGCGCCCGCTCGCTCTTCATCACGTTCTTCGGGCCGCTCATCCGCCGCCACGAGCACACCGGCATCACGGGCTCCACCTACATGCTGGTGAGCGCGCTCCTGGCCACGTACCTGTTCCCGCCCGCGGAGGCGGCGTGCGCCCTCGTCTTCCTCGTGCTCGGGGACACGATGGCCGCGATCGTGGGCATGGCGTGGGGGAGGACGCCCCTCTTCGGCAAGACGCTCGAGGGGTTCCTCGCCGGGTTCGCGGCCTCGCTCGCCGGCGGGCTGTTCCTCGTGCCGGAGCTGCCGGTGCTGGCGGTCGCGCTCGGCGCGCTCGCCGCCGCGCTGGCCGAGGTCCTTCCGATCCCGGTGGACGACAACTTCCGGATCCCCCTGGTCGCCGGGCTGGTGCTACATTGGGCCGCGTGACGGGACAGGGGAGGCGGAGGTGGAGCCCATGGGCATCCCGCGTGCGGTCATCGAGTCCGGGCCGGAATCGGCCCGCTTCCACATCCATTCCGAGCAGGGACGCGGCCGCGGGGCGTTGACCACGCTGCTGGTCGTCCCGCGCGAGGGCGACGCGCTCAGCGCGGCGCTGCGCGACCTGCACGATCCGAACGGCCCGGCGGACCTGGACACGCGGCTCGGGCGCCTGGCCGCGTCCGCGCCGGAAGGCACGGCGTTCCTCGTGTCCCTCGACGATCTCGCGTGGGTCTTCCCGTCGGCCACGATCACGTGCCGCCGCCGGCGCGGCCGCGACACCGAGACCCTCGCGGAGCCGCAGGTGGTGCGGCTCGTCCCCGGCGACGTCCTCGAACTCGCGGGCGAGGAGGGCGTGTTCGGGCGGCTCGCCGCGGCGGACGCGCCGGTGTCCGCGCCCGCCCCGCCGGTGCCGGCCCGGGCGGCTGCCGCGGATCCCGCCCCGGCTCCGCGCCGCCGCATCCCGGTGCGTCGCATCGCGACGGTCACCGGGGCCTTCGCCGGCGCGGCCGCGCTCGTGGCGGCGTTCCTCGCGCTGTCACCGCGCGACGCCGCCGACCGCGCCGACGCGTCCGTCGCGCCGTCGCTCGAGGACCGGATGGTGGCGCTGCTCACCGGAAGCTCCCGCCGTCCCGCGCCGGAGGCCGCGTCCGACTCGGCCGCAGCACCGCCCCCCGCCGAGGCCGGCGCCCCGGCAACGGAGGTCCCCGCCGGCACGGCGATCGCCCCGGAGGGGCCGCCGGTCGACGGGGCGGCCTCCACGGCCGCGCCCGCGGGGGACGAGGACGCCCTCCCCGCCGGCGGGATCGACCCGGAGCTTCCCGCCGTGGACGCCGCCGCCCCGCGCCCCGCGCCCTGGGAGTTCCGCGCGGGCGGCCCGATCACCTCCTCGCCGTTCGTCGCGGCGGGCCACGTCCTGTTCGGGAGCCGCGACGGCAACCTGTACTGCCTGGACGCCGCCACGGGAGACCTGGTGTGGACGCGCGCCGCCGGCTCCGGCGTGGGCTCGTCGCCGTGGGAGCACGACGGCCTGTGCTTCGTGGGCACCTACGGCGGCGACGTGCTGGCCGTGGATGCCGCGTCCGGCGACATCGTGTGGCGCGCGCGCACCGGCGGCCGCATCGTGGCCAGCCCCGTGCTGGCCAACGGCGCCGTGGTCATCGGCTCGTACGACGCGCACGTCCACGCCTTCGAGACCGAGACGGGGGAGAAGCGGTGGTCGGTCGCGGCCGGGGGGGCCGTGCGCGCGTCCGCCGAGCCGCTCGGCGAGGACGCCGTGGTCGTCGGCTCGATGGATGGCGTGGTGCACTGCCTGGACGTCCGCGACGGGACCACGCGCTGGCGGCATCGCGGCGCGTCCTCCGTCCTGGCGCCGGCCGCGGTGGATGCCGACGCGAAGCGCATCTACGTGGGCGCGCAGGACGGCACGCTCCGCTGCCTCGACGCCGCGGACGGCAAGTCCCTGTGGGCGACCGACCTCGGCGCGGACGTGAACGCGAAGCCGCGGCTCGCCGCGGGCCTCGTGCTCGCGGGCACCGGGCGCGGGCGGCTCGCGGCACTGGACCCCGGGACCGGGAAGATCCGCTGGGAGGTGCAGGCCACCCGGGGCTTCGACACGACCCCGCTCGTCCTGGACGACCTGGTGGTGGCGCCGTCCTCGGACGGGACGCTGCACTTCCTGGACGTGCGCACCGGGGAGGTCCGGGAGCGCCGGCGCCTCCCGTCGGAGGTCTTCACCTCGCCGGCCGCCGGGGACGGCCTCCTGTACGTGGGCACCCTGCGCGGCACGTTCCACGCCCTGGACCTGCCCTGAAGCGGCCCCGACCCGCCGCCCCCGGGTCGCCTTGACAGGCCTTCGCGGCGGGGCCTAGGCTCCTTCGCTCACGAACCCGCCTCGCGCGCGGGAAGCCTCGCGGGAGGACCGCCGGACGGGCCCGGGCGCCCCGTTCCGGCGCCCCGGGCTTGACGCGGTCGGATCCCGCCCGTTTCTTCCGGTTCGCGTTTCGCGGCCCGGACCCCGTCGTCCGGCCCTTTCCCGGGGGATGCATTGAAGTTCCTCACCCGGCTGTTCGGCAGCCAGCAGTCCCGCGATCTCCGGCGCTACTGGCCCATCGTCCACGCGATCAACGAGGAGATGAAGGGCCTGGAGGCCCTTCCGGACGAGGCGCTGCAGGCGAAGACCCGCGAGTTCCGGGAGCGGCTGGCGCAGGGCGAGCCGCTCGCCGATCTCGTCGTCCCGGCGTTCGCCGTGGTGAAGGACGCGTGCCGCCGGCTCCGGGGCCGGACGTTCCAGCTCGTCGGCCACGAGGCCGCCTGGGACATGGTCCCCTTCGACGTCCAGCTCATCGGCGGCATGGTGCTGAACGACGGGCGGATCGCCGAGATGGGCACCGGCGAGGGCAAGACGCTGGTCGCCGTGCTGCCGCTGTACCTGAACGCGCTGGAGGGGAAGGGCGCGCACCTCGTCACGGTGAACGACTACCTGGCGCTGCGCGACAGCCAGTGGATGGGCGAGGTCTTCCGGTTCCTCGGGCTGACGGTGGGCGTGATCCAGCAGGGGCAGACCCCGGCGCAGCGCCGCGTGGCGTACGCCGCGGACATCACCTACGGCACGAACAACGAGTTCGGCTTCGACTACCTCCGGGACAACATGGCGGTGCGCGCGGAGGACCGCGTGCAGCGCGGCCACCACTTCGCGATCGTGGACGAGGTGGACTCCGTCCTCATCGACGAGGCGCGTACGCCGCTCATCATCTCCGGCCCGGTGGAGAGCGACACGCACCGCTTCGACGAGTTGAAGTCGCCCGTGCAGCGCCTGTTCGCGAAGCAGCGGGAGCTGGTGAACGCGAAGATCGCCGAGGCGGAGGGGCTGCTGGAGAAGGCGGAGAAGGAGAAGGACGACGACGCGCGCCGCGAGGCCGGCCGTCTGCTCCTGCTCGCGCAGCGCGGCGCGCCGAAGAACCGCCGCTTCATGAAGCTCCTCGCCGAGACGGGCGTGAAGAAGCTCATCCAGGACATCGAAGCGGACTACATGCGGGACAAGACGCTGCACGAGCTGGACGAGGAGCTGTACTACACCATCGAGGAACGCCGGCACACCTGCGACCTCACGGAGATGGGCCGGAACCTGCTGAGCCCGCGGGACCCGGAGGCGTTCGTGCTGCCGGACCTGGCGGACGAGCTCACCCGCATCGAGGGGGACGCGGAGCTGGACGAGCGGGGGAAGCTGGGGGCGAAGGAGCAGCTCCACTCCACGTACGACGAGCGCGCGCAGCGCGTGCAGAACCTGAACCAGCTGCTGAAGGCCTACGCCCTGTACGAGAAGGACGTGAACTACGTCGTCGAGGAGGGGAAGGTCGTCATCGTCGACGAGTTCACCGGGCGCATGATGCCCGGCCGCCGCTTCTCCGACGGGCTGCACCAGGCGCTGGAGGCGAAGGAAGGCGTCCACATCGAGCGGGACAACCAGACCCTCGCCACGATCACGCTCCAGAACTACTTCCGCATGTACCGGAAGCTCGCGGGCATGACCGGCACCGCGGAGACGGAAGAGTCGGAGTTCATGGAGATCTACAAGCTGCCCGTCGTGGTCATCCCGCCGAACCGCCCGGTGGCGCGCAAGGACCACGAGGACCAGCTCTTCCGCACGAAGCGGGAGAAGTTCAACGCGGTCCTCGAGGAGATCGAGGAGATCCACAAGGGCGGGCGGCCCGTGCTCGTGGGTACCACGTCCGTCGAGACGTCCGAGCTGATCTCGCGGATGCTGAAGCGATCGCACATCCCGCACTCCGTGCTGAACGCGAAGTACCACCAGCAGGAGGCGGAGATCATCTCGCGCGCGGGGCTGCCCGGCGCCGTGACCATCGCCACGAACATGGCCGGCCGCGGCACGGACATCAAGCTGGGGCCGGGCGTGGCGGATGCGGGCGGACTGCACATCATCGGCACGGAGCGGCACGAGGCGCGGCGCATCGATCGCCAGCTGCGCGGCCGCGCCGGGCGCCAGGGGGATCCGGGGTCCTCGCGGTTCTACCTGTCGCTCGAGGACGACCTGATGCGGCTGTTCCAGTCGGATCGCGTCGCCACGATCATGGACAAGCTCGGCGTCGAGGAAGGCGAGGTCATCGAGCACCGGTTCATGACGCGCGCCATCGAGAAGGCGCAGAAGCGGGTGGAGGAGCAGAACTTCGGCATCCGCAAGCACCTGCTCGAGTACGACAACGTCATGAACAAGCAGCGCGAGATCATCTACGGGCGCCGGCTCGAGAGCCTCGAGGGGGCGGACCTCGCGGAGGAGTGCCGCAACCTGATCGCCGACATCGCGGCCGCCACCGTGGAGGAGCACACGGCGACCGCCTCGGACAACGCCGCGGACTGGGACTACGGCGCGCTCCGGCACGCCTTCGCGCGGCGGCTGGGCACGGACGTGGACTTCGAGGCCGCGGCGCACGACGGGCGCGGGGCGCCGGAGCTGAAGGAGGTCGGCGCGGAGGCCGTCCTGGCGCGGTACCGGGAGCGCGAGGAGCTCGTGGGGCCGGAGCTGTACCGGCAGTTCGAGCGCTTCGTCACGCTGACCACGATCGACCAGAACTGGAAGGACCACCTCTACAGCCTGGACCGGCTGCGCGAAGGCATCGGGTTGCGCGCCTACGGGCAGAAGGACCCGCTGCTGGAGTACAAGAAGGAGGCGTTCCAGCTCTTCTCCGATCTGATGGACCGGATCGACCTCCAGACCGCCGAGCGGCTGATGCGGACGGAGATCCGGCTCGAGGCTCCGCCCGCGCCGCCGCGCGCGCCCGAGGGCGTCGCCCACCAGCCGGCGCCGGCCGCCGGGGTACCGGCCGCAGCGGGAGCGCCGGCGCGGCCGGTCGCGGCGGGTGTCGCCGCGCCGCGGGGGCGGCTCCCCGTCACGCCGCCGCGGCCGGCGGCCTTCGGTCCGGCCCCGCGCGGCGGCCGGCCCGGCCCGGGCCTGCCGGCCGGAGCCGCTCCGTCGCGACCCGAGGTGGGGCGCAACGACCCCTGCCCGTGCGGCAGCGGGAAGAAGTACAAGAAGTGCCACGGCCAGGGGCTCTGACCCCGGCGCGCGCGGTTTCTCTCCCCCCAGATGGTGAAAATCGCCGGCAGGTCACGATCTCCTAAGATCGCCCAACCGGCTCGCCGATCAGCGGGCGAGTCCGCCCGGCGTGGGGCGGAGGGTTGCCGGGCCGGCGGGGCCTTGCTAGGGTGCCGCGCTTCGGTCGCGGCAAAGAAGGGTGAGGCCGTCCACGGGGACGGCCGGGGCGGCCCCGGGGGCGCGCCCAGGAGGAGCGGGACGGAATGTCCAAGGCACTGGTGATCGTCGAGTCCCCCACGAAGGCCAAGACCCTTCGGGGCTTCCTGGGCTCCGGGTACGTCGTGGAGTCCAGCGTGGGGCACATCCGGGACCTTCCCGCCCGCGCCTCCGAGATACCCGCCGAGCTGAAGAAGACGCCCTGGGCCCGCATCGGGGTGAACGTGGACGAGGGCTTCGAGCCGCTCTACATCGTCCAGCCCGAGAAGAAGAAGACCATCGCGCACCTCAAGAAGCTCGTGGGGACGGTGGACGAGGTGCTCCTCGCCACCGACGAGGACCGCGAGGGCGAGGCCATCAGCTGGCACCTGGCGGAGGTCCTGCGCCCGAAGGTGCCCGTGAAGCGCATGGTCTTCCACGAGATCACGCGCTCCGCGATCCGGGACTCGCTGGAGCACACCCGCGCGATCGACCTGGATCTGGTGGCCGCCCAGGAGACCCGCCGCATCATCGACCGCCTGTACGGCTACGAGGTCTCGCCCATCCTGTGGCGGAAGGTGGCCCCGAAGCTGTCCGCCGGGCGCGTCCAGAGCGTGGCCGTGCGGCTGGTCGTGGAACGCGAGGAAGCCCGGCGCCGCTTCCGGGTGGCGGAGTACTGGGACCTGACGGCCACGTTCCGCACCGGCGAGGGGAAGACCTTCCCCGCGCGCCTGGCCGCGCTGGACGGCCGCCGCCTCGCCGGCGGCAAGGACTTCGTGCCGGACACCGGCCGGCTGTCGCGCCCGGACGTGGTGCACCTGGACGCGGACGCGTCCTCCGCGCTGCAGGCCGCGTTGGCCGGCGCCGCGTTCACGGTGACCTCCGTGGAGGAGAAGCCGTTCACGCGCTCGCCGTCGCCGCCCTTCAGCACGTCCACGCTGCAGCAGGAGGGGAACCGCAAGCTCCGCTTCGACGCGAAGCGCACCATGCGGGCCGCACAGCAGCTGTACGAGAACGGCTTCATCACGTACATGCGCACGGACTCCGTCACTCTGTCCACCGAGGCGCTGGAGATGGTGCGCCGCGAGATCCGGGGGAACTACGGCGACGAGTTCCTCCCGGCGGAGCCGCGCGTGTACCGGAGCAAGGTGAAGAACGCGCAGGAGGCGCACGAGGCCATCCGGCCGGCGGGGGACCGCATCGCCGCCCCGGACGACGTGCGCGCGCGGCTCGGGGACGACTGCGCGCGCGTGTACGAGCTCGTGTGGATGCGCACGCTGGCCAGCCAGATGAAGGATGCGCAGGGACGGCGCCTCACCGTGCAGGTCGAAGGCGCGGCGTCGGACGGCCGCAAGGCGCTGTTCGCGGCGTCCGGCTCCGTGATCGATTTCGCCGGGTTCCTGCGGGCGTACGTGGAAGGGTCGGACGACCCGGACGCGGCCCTGGCCGAGCGCGACACGATCCTGCCGCCGGTCGCCGAGGGCGAGGGCGTGACCGCGGAGGACCTGGCCGCGGAGCAGCACTTCACCGCGCCGCCCGCGCGGCTCACCGAGGCGTCGCTCGTGAAGCTCCTGGAGGAATCCGGCATCGGCCGCCCGAGCACGTACGCCACGATCCTGGACACCATCCTGCGGCGCGGCTACGTGTTCCGGAAGGGCACGGCGCTCGTGCCCACGTTCACGGCGTTCGCCGTCGTGCGGCTCCTGCGGGAGCACCTCGCGAACCTCGTGGACGTGGACTTCACGGCGCGCATGGAGGATCGGCTGGACGAGATCTCCCGCGGCGAGATGCAGTCCGTCCCGTACCTGCACGAGTTCTACTGGGGGAACGGGTTCCCGGGCCTCCGCAAGACCGTGGAGCGCAAGGCCGAGGAGATCGACCCGCGCGAGGCCTGCACGCTCGAGGTGGGCGAGGACGGGAACGGCGTGTCGGTGGTCGTGCGCGTGGGCCGGTACGGCCCGTACCTGCAGCGCGGCGAGGACACCGCGGCCATCCCGGAGGGGATGTGCCCGGACGAACTGGACGTGGCGAAGGCGGAGGAGCTGTTCCGGCACGCGCGCCGCGCGGACGAGCCGCTCGGCGTCCACCCGGACAGCGGGCTCCCCGTCTACGCGCGGAACGGGCGGTTCGGCCCGTACGTGCAGCTCGGCGACCGGGACACGCTGCCGGAAGGGCACAAGCCGAAGACCTCGTCCCTGCTGCCGTCCATGTCGCTGGAGACGTTGACGCTGGCGCAGGCCCTGTCCCTCCTCTCGCTGCCGCGCCTCGTGGGGCTGGATGACGCGGGCGTGGAGATCCGCGCGCACAACGGCCGCTACGGACCGTACCTGCGCCGCGGGGAGGACACGCGCAGCCTCGGCCCGGACGACGACGTGCTCGCGATCTCCCGCGAGCGCGCGCTCGAGATCCTCGCCCAGGAGAAGCGCGGCCGCTCGTTCAAGCGCGCGGCCGCGGCGCTGCGCACGTTCCCGGCCGTGAAGGCGCTCGAGGGCCGGGACATCCGGGTACTGGACGGCCGCTACGGACCGTACGTGTCCGACGGCACGGTGAACGCATCCCTGCCGCGCGGCGCCGACCCGAACGCGATCACGGAGGAGGATGCCGTGGCGCTGCTCCTCGCCCGGATGGAAGCGGGCGGCGGCCGGCGCGGCCGCGGCAAGGCCGGGGCCGGCGCCTCCGGGAAGGCCGCCGCGAAGGGGAAGGCCAAGGCCGAGGGGGAGACCAAGGCCAACGGCACGGCGAAAGCCCGGGTGAAGGGCAAGGCGAAGGGCAAGGCCGGAGCCAAGGCCGGGACGAAGGCGAAGGCGAAGGCGAAGCGGACCACGCGGAAGTCCCCGGGCGCGGCCGCCCCCGGCGGATCCCGCCCGGCCGCCGCGCCGGAGCACGCGCGCGCGCGGACGCGCCCCGCCCCCGGGTCGCCGCGACCCTAGCCGAACTCGCCGGGAACGGCGGCATCCCGTATGCTCTCCCGTCTTCCGGGAGATGCGCGTGGATCCTCGCGTCACCGTCATCGGCGGCGGTCTCGCCGGCTCCGAGGCCGCCCTCCAGCTCGCCGCCCGCGGCATCGCCGTGGAGCTTTGCGAGATGCGCCCCGTCGTGCCCACGGCCGCGCACCGCACGGACCGGCTCGCCGAGATCGTGTGCTCGAACTCGTTCAAGTCCACGTCGCCCTCGCACGCCTCCGGTCTCCTGAAGGAGGAGATGGGCCGGCTGGGTTGCCGGCTCCTGCGCGTGGCCGCCGGCTGCCGCGTGGAGGCGGGCACGGCGCTCGCCATCGACCGCGACGCCTTCGCCGAGGGCGTCACCGCGGCCGTGGCGGCCGAGCCGCGCATCCGCGTGCGCCGCGGCGAGGTCACCCGGATCCCGGACGGCCCCGTGATCGTGGCCACGGGGCCCCTGACGTCCGAGGCCCTCGTGGCGGAGCTGCTGGCGTTCCTCGGCGTGGAGCGGCTGCACTTCTACGACGCCACCGCGCCCATCGTGTCCGCGGAGTCCGTCGATCGCACGATCGCCTTCGCCGCGAACCGGCGGGACGCCGGCACCGGCCACTACCTGAACTGCCCGATGAACGAGGCCGAGTACGACACCTTCGTGGACGCGGTGCTCGCGGCGGAGCAGTACCCGCTGCACGCCTTCGAGGAGACGTCGTTCTTCGAGGCGTGCATGCCCGTGGACGACCTCGCGCGGCGCGGGCGGCTGACGCTCGCGTTCGGGCCGATGCGCCCCGTGGGGCTGATCGATCCGCGCTCGGGCCGGCGCCCGTTCGCCGTCGTGCAGCTCCGGCCGGAGAACCGGGACGCCACGGCATACAACCTCGTGGGCTTCCAGAACCGGATGCGCCACGGCGACCAGACGCGGGTGCTGCGCATGATCCCGGGGCTCGGCGAGGCGGAGTTCTACCGCCTGGGCCGCGTGCACCGGAACACCTACCTGGATGCGCCGCGCGTGCTGGACGCACACCTCGCGGTGCGGCACGATCCGCGTGCGTCGCTCGCGGGACAGATCACGGGGCTCGAGGGCTACGTGGAGTCCATGGCGACGGGCCTGCTCGCGGGGATCTTCACCGCGCGCCGCCTCGCCGGCGATCTGCCGGACATCCCGCCGGCGGACACGGCGCTCGGTGCGCTGCTGCGCTTCGTGAGCGCGTACGAAGGCCGGGACTACCGGCCCACGAACGTGAACTTCGGGCTGTTCCCGCCGCTCGCGGACCGTCGCGTGAAGGGCCGCGAGCGCAACGCGCGCATGGCCGCCCGCGCCCGCGCGTCCTTCGGCGAGTGGCTGGCCTCGTCCGGCATCCCGGACGAGGGGGGCGCGCTGCCGGCGGAGTGCACGACCGACGCGGAGGGCGGCGCATGACGGAGTCCTCGCGGGACCCGCTCGACCGCTTCGCCGCCCACCTCGAGTTCGATCGCGGGCTCGCGAAGGGGACGGTCGCGCTGTACCGCCGGGACGCGGCGCGCTTCCTCGCGTTCGCACGGCGCGCGTCCGGAACGGCCGCCGGCGCGGGCCCGCCGCGCCGGCCCGGCCGGGACCTCGTGTCGGCGCACCTGGCCCGGCTGCGGGAGGGCGGTGCCGGGCAGCGCACGCTCGCGCGCGTGGCATCCGCCCTGCGCCGCTTCCTGCGCTGGGCGCGCGAGGAGGGCCTCGTGGACGCGGAGCCCGACGTGCGCGTGCGCGAGAAGACGCGCGCGCGCCGGCTGCCCCGGGCCATCCCGGCGGAGCGTCTGGCGACGGCGCTGGACTCCCTGCCCGAGGGCCCGGACGCGCCGCGCGACCGCGCCCTCCTGGAGCTGCTGTACGGCTCCGGCCTGCGCGTCTCCGAGGCGCAGGCCCTCGACGCGGCCGACCTCGACCCGTACACGCGCACCGTGCGCGTGCGCGGGAAGGGCGGGAAGGAGCGCATCGTCCCGCTGACCGGCGCGGCCCTCGCGCTCCTCGAATCCCTGCTGGCCGCGCGCGGCCTGGCCCCGGGGCCGGGACCCGGAGGCCACCGCGCGGTGTTCGTGAACGCGCGGGGCGCGCGCCTCTCGGTCCGCACCCTGCACCGGATCGCGCGCCGGCACCTGCCCGCGTCCGGCGAGCGGGGCGGCGCGTCGCCGCACGCGCTGCGGCACAGCTTCGCCACGCACCTGCTGGATGCGGGCGCGGATCTGCGGGCGGTCCAGGAGCTCCTGGGCCACGCGCGGCTATCCACGACCGCCGTGTACACGCACGTCACGCGCGCGCGACTGCGCGAGGCCTACGACCTCGCCCACCCGCGCGCCGAGGAGAAGGAATGACCACGTTCCACGCCACCACGATCCTCGGCGTCCGCCTGGGGGCGCGCTTCGCGCTCGGCGGCGACGGCCAGGTCACGCTGGGCGACACCGTCGTGAAGCGCACGGCCCTCAAGATCCGGCGGCTGGAGCCGCACGGCATCCTGTGCGGCTTCGCCGGGTCCGCCGCCGACGCCTTCGCGCTGTTCGACCGCTTCGAGAAGCGCCTGTCCGAGTTCAAGGGGCGCACGTCGCGCGCCGCCGTGGAGCTCGCGCGGGACTGGCGCACGGATCGCGTGCTGCGCCGGCTGGAGGCGATGCTCGCGGTGATGGACAAGGACGTCTCGCTCGTGGTGTCCGGCACCGGCGAGGTGCTGGAGCCGGACGACGGCATCCTCGCGCTCGGCTCGGGCGGCGGCTACGCGCGCGCCGCGGCGAAGGCGCTCGTGACCGCGGGCTGGGACGATCCCGGCCGCATCGTGCGCGAGGCGCTCGGCATCGCCGCGGAGATCTGCATCTACACGAACGACCGGATCGAGGTCCTGGAGTCGTGACGGAGCCGCGGAAGCTGCCGGCCGGCGATCTCACGCCGCACCGGATCGTGCAGGAGCTGGACCGCTGGGTCGTGGGACAGGCGGACGCGAAACGCGCGGTGGCGGTGGCGCTGCGCAACCGCTGGCGGCGGCGCCGCGTGGGCGGACCGCTGGAGCACGAGATCCGGCCGTCGAACATCATCCTGGTGGGCCCCACCGGCGTGGGGAAGACGGAGATCGCGCGGCGCCTCGCGGGGCTGGCCGGCGCCCCGTTCGTGAAGGTGGAGGCGTCGAAGTTCACCGAGGTGGGCTACGTGGGGCGCGACGTGGACTCGATGATCCGCGACCTGATGGAGACCTCGATGGATCTCGTGCGGGCGGAGTTCCGCGACCGGCACCGCACCACCGCCGAGCGACGCGCGCAGGAGCGGCTGCTGGATCTGCTGTTCCCCATGCCGCCGGAGCGCGTCGCGCCGCACGAGCCCAGCGACGCGGAGCGCGAGGAGGCCCGGCGCCGCGAGGAGACCCGCGACAAGCTGCGCGTGCGGCTGGCCGCGGGCGACCTGGACGAGCGCGAGGTGGACGTGGAGGTGGCGCCGCGCCGCACCGGCACGATCGACGTGTTCGGCGGCCAGGGCCTCGAGCAGATGGGGCTGGACCTCAAGGACCTGCTCGGCCAGGGCCGCAAGGTGCGCCGGCGCGTGAAGGTGAAGGAGGCGCGCCGGCTTCTCGAGGAGGAGGAGCTAGAGCACCTGCTGGACGACGAGGCCGTGCGGCAGGAGGCGCGGGATCGCGCGGAGTCCTCCGGCATCGTCTTCATCGACGAGATCGACAAGATCGTGGCGTCGGGCTCGAAGCAGGGCCCGGACGTGTCCCGCGAGGGAGTGCAGCGCGACCTTCTGCCCATCGTGGAAGGCGCCACCGTGACCACGAAGCACGGGCCCGTGCGCACCGAGCACGTGCTGTTCCTCGCCGCCGGCGCGTTCCACGGGACGAGCCCGGCGGATCTCATCCCGGAGCTGCAGGGGCGGTTCCCGATCCGGGTGGAGCTGTCGCCGCTCACCGCGGCGGACTTCGTGCGCATCCTGACGGAGCCGGAGAACGCGCTGCCGAAGCAGTACGCCGCGCTGTTCGACGCGGAGGGCTACCGGCTGGAGTTCACCGACGGCGCGCTGGCGGAGATCGCCGCGGTGGCCGGGCGCGCGAACGACACCGCCGAGGACATCGGCGCGCGGCGGCTGCAGACCGTGCTCGCCGCGCTCCTGGAGCCGTGGTTGTTCGACGTGCCGGACGCCTGCGACCAGAAGGACCTGCGCGTGGACGAGGCGCTCGTGCGGCAGCGCATGGAGCGCGTGCTCGCCGACCCCGACGTGCGGAAGTACATCCTGTGACGCGCGGGCGGCTCGCGTCGCTCGTCCTCGTCGCGGCGGGGGCGGCGGCGTGCGCCAAGGTGGCCCCGCCGCCGGGCGGGCCGGAGGACCGCGAGCCGCCCGCGCTCGTGTCCGACGCGCTCGCGCCGCCGCCGGACGCGGCCGGCGTGCCTCCGGACGCCCCGGTGGTGCTCGTGTTCACGGAGGGCATGGACCGGCGCAGCGTGATGCGCGCGCTGGCCGTGTTCCCGGCGGTGGACTTCGCGTCCGCCGCGTGGGCGGGCGACACGCTGCGCCTCGCGCCGGACCCCGGCTGGCCCGCCGGGCGCAACACGCTGCTCCGCGTCGGCAAGGGCGCGAAGGACCGGCGCGGCAACGCGCTGCCGGAGGCGTTCCTGCACCGCTTCACGACGAAGGCGAAGCCGGACACCGGGCGCATGGCCGGGCGCGTGCACGCGGGCCGCGAGAAGACGGCCACCACCACGCTGCTGCTCTTCGCGGTGCCGGCGGACACCACGGGACCGGACCCCGCGCCGGCGGCCGTGGCGGAGCCGGGGCCGGACGGCCGGTTCACGCTGGACGGGCTGGACACGGCGGTCGCGTGGCGCATCGCGGCGCTGCTGGACGCGGACGGCGATTCGCGCCCCGGGGGTCGCAACGAGCTGTGGCAGGTCGGCGAGCCGCGCGCGTTCCCCGCGGACTCCGCGGCGCTCGAGATCCCAGACTTCCTCGTGGGCACGCTGGACTCGCTCGGGCGCATCCGCGGCGACGTGAAGGCGGATTCGGGCCTCGCCGCGATCGTGGAGGCGCGGCCGGCCGGCGCGGCGGAGCCCGCCGCGCGCGACACGCTCGCGGCCGCGGGACCGTTCACGCTGGAAGTCCCCACCGGGACGCGGTACACGGTGTCCGCGTTCCTCGATCTGGACGGCGATGCCGTGCAGGATCCGGACGAGCCCGCGGCGGAGGCCGCGGAGGAGATCCGTCTCGATCTCGCGTCGGAGCGGTCCGGGGTCTCGCTGGATCTGGGCGGCCGGGCGCCCGCGACCGCCGCGGATCCGGCCGCCGCGCCGGCGGGCGCGGCCGATTCGCTCGCGGCGCCGGCCGGCAGCGGGAACGGCGGCGAGGAGGACGGGGCCCCGTGAGGATCCCCTTCGTGAAGATGGCGGGCGCGGGCAACGACATGATCCTCGTGGATCATCGCGATCGCACGCTCGCGGGCCGCGAGGCCGACTTCGTGCGCGCGGCGTGCCATCGCCGGTTCGGCATCGGGGCGGACGGCGTGATCCTGCTCGAGCCGGCGGCCGGCGCGGACTTCCACGTGCGCTTCTTCAATCCGGACGGCGGCGAATACGCCCTGTGCGGCAACGGCGCGCGCTGCGTGCCGCGCTTCGCCGCGGAACTCGGGATCCCCGGCCCGCGCTACGAGTTCACGAGCGACTCCGGCCGGCACGTGGGCGAGATGCTCCCCGACGGCAGCGGCCGCATCGAGCTGCCGCCGGTGCGCCGCGTGCGCCTGGACGTCGACGCGGACGTCGACGGCCGCCCCGTGCGGCTTGACTGGGGCGACATCGGCGTCCCGCACGCGGCGCTCTGGGTGGAGGACGTGGAGGCCGTCCCGATCGAGCGGTGGGGACCGCACCTTCGCCACCATGCGGCCTTCGGGCCGGAGGGCACGAACGTGAGCTTCGTGCAGCGGGCCGGTCCGGACGTCCTCCGCATCCGCACCTTCGAGCGCGGCGTGGAGGGGGAGACGTGGGCCTGCGGGTCGGGGTCCTCGGTCGTCGCCACGATCGCCGTGCGGCGCGGCTGGTGCGCCTCGCCGGTGCGGCTCCATGTCCGCGCGGGCAGCACACTCACCGTCGGCGTGCCCTCCGACCCGGTCGCCCCCGTCACCCTCGAGGGGCCGGTGGCCCGCGCCTTCGAGGGGGTCTTCGACTTCCCGGACGCGCCCGCCGGGTCGGCGTAAGACCTTGCGAGAAAACCTTTTGACACCCATTTCGGCGCTCTGTTACGTTGCCGGACGTTCGCGCGCGTCCGGCGGAGACGCCCCTGCCGGGGCCGGCCGCCGGGTGTTCCCGCCGGAGGGGGACCCGAGATGACGAAGGCCGACCTCGTCGATCGCATCACGGAGGCCACGGGACTCACGAAGCGCGATGTGGCGGTCGTCGTGGACCGCTTCATCGACGCCA
The DNA here is from genome assembly GCA_964571855.1 of uncultured Gemmatimonadota bacterium. GTDB lineage: Bacteria > ARS69 > ARS69 > ARS69 > ARS69 > CAYYFX01. The sequence goes on along the minus strand of CAZNDO010000002.1, from coordinate 220,390 downwards.
TCGGGGCTGCGCTGGCCGCCGGGAAGCACATCGAGATCCGCGGTTTCGGGAGCTTCAAGGTCAAGGGCCGACGGTCCCGCGTAGCGCGGAATCCGCGGACCGGCGCGACGGTGCGGGTTCCGGAGAAGCAGGTGCCGTACTTCAAGGTCTCGAAGGAGCTGAAGAAGGTCATCGAGGACGCCGACCCGGCGGTCGACGGCGACCGGCCCTAGGGGGCGGAGGACGGGGCGCGCCCCTGACCGTTGCGCCCCCAGTCAAGGAGACGAGGATCCATGCCGAGCGGGAAGAAGCGGAAGCGCGCGAAGATCAAGACGCACAAGCGGAAGAAGCGGCTCCGGAAGGACCGGCACAAGAAGAAGGGCAAGTAGCAGTCTCTCGAGGGGGATCTCCATGACGGACCCGAAGGAGCGCCGCGCCCACGCGCGCACCGACGTCCGCCTCACGGCCGGCGTGCGCCGCGCCGGCGAGGGCGACCCGCTGGCCGTGACCACGCTGAACGTCGGCGCGGGCGGGGTCTACGTGGAGGTCCCCCGCTTCATCGAACCGCTCACGAAGCTGGAGATCGCGCTGGAACTGCCCGGAGCGGGCGGCTCCACGCGGCTCGAGACCGAGGCCATCGTGGTGCGCACGCAGCCGGAGCAGGAGATGCCGGGCGTGGGCAGCTACCAGGTCGCGTGCGCGTTCCTCGGCCTCACCGACGAGCACCGGGCCGCGCTGCAGCAGTGGGTCACCACCCACAAGGGCGCGGCCGCCCGCTGACGCGTCCCCGCAGGTCGCATCCCGGCTGCGGGCGCCGCCCCGGTCCGGCAGGACGCGCGGCCCGTCGCACTGTGCCGCCCCGACGCGCCGTGCCGCCTCGTCGCGCTTGATCCCCGTCTCCCCCGTGCCGATCCCTTCCGGTGTGCCGTGCGCCGGGGGGGACCCGTGTCCGGATCGATGGAGCGCCTCAGAGCGGAATTCCTTTCGGAGACGGAAGATACGCTCGATCACCTCCAGAATGACATCAAGTCCATGGGAGGCACGCGGGATGCCCTCGCGCCGGATCTCGTGGACCGCGTGTTCCGCACGACGCACTCGCTGAAGGGCGTCGCCGGGATGTTCGGGCTGGACGCGATGTCCGCGGTGGCCCACGCGCTCGAGAACGTGCTCGAGGGGCTGCGCCTGCACCGCTTCGATCTCGACGACCCGTTGCTCGACCTTCTGTTCCAGGGGCACGAGGCCCTCTGCGGTCTCCTGGCCGCGGCGGATCGCCCGGACCCCGCCGCGGACGACGCGGCGCGCGCGGCGATCGCGGCGGTGGCCGAGGCGCTGCGGGCGCGAACGGCCGGGCCCGGGCCCGGGGGCTCGATCCTCGAGACCACGATCGCGCGGCTGCAGCCGGACGAGGTGGAGGAGATCCGCCGCTCCGCCGCCGCGGGGCGCACGGTCGCGGTGATCGAGGCCGCGCTGCCGGAGGAGGGGTTCGAGCATCCGTTCCAGGACCTGCTGGCCGCCATCCGCGGCTGGGGCACCGTGCACGGCACGGTGAGCACCGGGCGGGATGCCGAGCGGCGGACGTTCACCTGCCGGATCGTGGCTGCATCGGAGGAGGATCTCTTCGGCGTGATCCGCGCCGTCACGCCGCTGGGGGCGCAGGTCCTGGTGGACGAGGACGCGCCGGGCTTCGGCGCCGGCGAGCAGGCCGTCGCGGCCACCGGAGCGGCCATGGCGGAGGCGGACGGATCCGAGCGGCCCGCGCACGTCCGCCCGGACGACGGCGGGCGGCCGGAGGGTGCCGCGACCGGCGCGCCGGCGCCGGTCACGTTCCTCCGCGTCCCCGCGGAGCGCGTGGAGCGCCTTCTCGCCGAGCTCGGCGACGTCGTGCAGGCCCGCGCACGCCTCGAGACCGCGCTGGTCGATGCGCTGCAGGCGGCGGGCGCCGAGCGGACGCGCGTGACCGTGCTGCGACAGACGCTGCGCGAGTTGGACGGCCGGCTGCGCGCGCTGCGCGACGACGCGCTGGGCATGCGCACCGTGCGGCTGGAGCCCCTGTTCTCGAAGGTCGAGCGCGTGTTCCGGGAGGCGTGCCGGCACGCCGGTCGCGAGGCGCGGCTGGTCACGGAGGGAGGCGACACCGAGCTGGACAAGAGCGCCGTGGAGGCGCTGGCCGAGCCGCTGGTGCACCTGGTGCGGAACGCCGTCGACCACGGCCTCGAGCCGGCCGAGGCGCGCCGCGCCGCGGGGAAGGACGCGGTCGGCACGGTCCGCCTCGCGGCCCGCTCCGAGGGACGCCGGGCGGTGATCTCGGTCTCGGATGACGGCGGCGGCGTGGACTTCGACCGGGTTCTCGCGAAGGCGCGGCGCCTCGGGCTGTTGGCCGGGCAGGACACGCCGGGACGCGCGCGGCTCGTCGAGCTCCTGTTCCACCCCGGGATCACCGTGAAGGAAGAGGCCACGGCGCTCTCCGGCCGCGGCGTGGGTCTCGATGTCGTGCGCGATACGGTGGCCCGCATCGGCGGCGTGCTGGACGTGGACACCGGGCCGGGCGGAACGACGTTCCGGCTCGCGGTTCCGGCGTCGCTCGCCGTGCTGCCCGCGCTCGAGGTGGAGTCCGGCGGTCAGGCGTTCTTCCTGCCGCTCCCGAACATCGTTCGCGCCCTCCAGGTGACCTCCGACCGCGTCCGCCGCGAGAACGGACAGACGCACGTGCTGCTGGACGGCGAGCACGTGCCCGTGCGCGACATCGTGCCGGGCTCCGGCGGCGGCACGCCGTTCCCCGGCCGCCGGGCCGGCGTCCTCGTGGCCGCCGCCGACCGGCGGGCATTGCTGTGGGTGGACCGTCTCGGGCGGCAGCGGGACATCGTGATCCGCTCGCTCGGGGAATGGACGCCGCCGGCGCCCGGGTTCGCGGGCTGCGCGGAGACGCCCGACGGTCGCACCGTGCTCGTCCTCGACGTGGCCGCCCTCTTGGGAGCAGCGCTGTCCGGATCGGGGGCGGGCGCGTGAACGGGGCCGGCGCGGTCGTGACCTTCCGCTGGGACGGCGAGCTGTGGGCGTTCGCCGTGGAGGACGTCGTGGAGATGGCGACGCGTCGCGCGGTCACCCCGATCCCCGGGATGGGGGAGCGCATGGCCGGGATCGTGAGCTGGCGCGGGCGGTCCCTGCCGGTGGTGTACCCGCGCCGCCTCAAGGACGGCGCGAAAGCTCCCGAGACGGGGATCAGGGTTCTCGTGGTTCGCGCCGGGGCCCCGTTCGCCGTGCCGGTGGACGAGCCCGGCCGCGTGGCGTTCGCGTTGCCTTCGGACGACGGCCCGCGGGACACGACGGACGACCCGGCCGTGCGCGCGATCCGTCGCGCCGACGGGGTCCGGATCCGGGTCCTCGACCCGGGCGTGCTGGTGGGCCGCGCCGCGTCCGGCGCGACCGGGGAAGGGAGAGAGGACTGATGGATCGCGACGGGCTCAGACCATGGATCCCCGCGCTCGTTCCGGGACTGGTGACGACGGGAGTGGTGGCGGCGGTCCTGGCGTCCGGACACGACGCCGGCCGCGTCACCGCCGCGGTGGCGTGCGGAGCGGTCGCGGCGGCGGCGGCCGGCCTGGCGTGCGCCCGGCCGTTCGTGCAGCGCGTGGCGGCCTGGCGCCGGCGGCTCGACACCGCGTCGCAGCGGCTCGCCGCGCTGGAAGGCGGGGAGGAGTCCGCGCCGCAGCCGCAGGTCGTCGGCGCGTGGGCGGACGCGCTCGCGCCGGAGGTCGACGATCCGCGCCTCGAGGAGGCCCTGGCGGACCTGGCCGCGGCGCTGCAGGACGAGGAGCGGTTGCGCGAGCGGCGCGAGACCCGCGCCGAGGAGGCCCGGACCCTGCTGCGCCGCGCGCGCGATCTCGCGGCGGCGACGGAAGCCGGCGACGAGCCCGTGGGCGGGCGGCTGGCGTCCCTGCTCGACGACTTCGAGCGCGGGGCCGCCTCCGTGCGCGAGTCCATGCAGTCGCTCCTGCCGCAGGCCGTGGCCGCGGACGAGACGGCGTCGCTCCTGCACGAGCATGTCGCCGCGGGGCAGGAGTCGCTGCGGCGCGCGGCGGACGGCTCCGCGGAGGTGGACGAGCGGATCGAGCGGGTGGCGCAGATCGGGCGGCGCCTGGAGATGCGGTCGCGCGAGATCGGCCAGGTCCTGCTCGTGCTGAACGACATCACCGAGCAGGCGAACCTGCTGGCGCTGAACGCGGCCATCATCGCCGCGCAGGCCGGCGAGAACGGCAAGGGCTTCGGCGTCGTGGCGGACGAGATGCGCAACCTGTCCGAGCGCGCATCCAGCTCGACGAAGGAGACGGAACTGCTGGCCGGCGCGCTGCGCGACGACGTGGCGCACGCCGTGCGCGGGCTGGCCGAGTCGCGCGACGTGGTCCGCGGCGTGATCGGCGGCATCGCGCGATGCGCCGAGGCGCACGTCACGCTGTCCGACCTGGCGAAGCGCAGCCGGGCCGCGGCCCGCGAGGGCATGGCCGGCGCCGAGCGCCAGGCGTCGGAGCTGCGCGAGCTGGCCTCGCGCGCGCCCGCGCTGCGCGAGGAGCGCGCCCGCCTCGACCGCTTCGAGCGCGAGCTCGTGCGCCCGGCGCGGCGCGCGCTCGCGGAATCCGCCGACCTCATCGAGGCGCAGGCGCAGCTGCTCGCGGTGCGCGACAGCCTGCGCGTCCGGCTGGACGCGGCGGTGTCCGCGATCCGCGAGCACCAGTCCCGCGAGCGCGCGGAGCGCGCGCGGATCGAGGAAGGCATCCGCACCGCCCGCGAGAGCGGGCGGCGCGTGGCCGACGCCCTGGAGGAGGGGCGGCGGCGGGACCACCTGGTCCGCGGGATCGCACGGGACATCCGGGAACTCGCTTCGACGTAGGGTTCCGCGGCAGGGCCGGCGACGGGGTGGCCCGGGCGTCGGTGGGTCGGCGCGGACGGCGGGCGCGGCGGAGGGGGCGGCCGGTCGGGAGTCCTTCCCGCGGGCCCCTGCGCGCGAACGCGCCGCGCCCTGCGGGCGCGTGCGTGCGTGCTCGGACGCCCGCGGGAAGGACTCCCGACCGGCCACCCCGTCCGCGCGCCCGCCGCCCGCGCCGACCCACCGACGCAGCGCCACCCCGCCGCCGGTCCTGCCGCGGAACGCCTGCGTCCAAGCGCGAACCCGGCCCGGTCTTCGCGCGCCGACCGGCGCGCGGTTGATCCCTCCCAGGAGCTGCCGGGCGCGGGACGCCGGAGGGCGCGGCGCGCGGTGGGCAGGGTGGGCGCCGCGGCCGGGTTCGCGGCGGTGGCCCCGGCGGGTCCTCCGCGGCGGCTCTGCGGCGCGGCCGGAGGCCCGGATGGCCGGAGGCCGTCGCCGCAGGAGCGAAGGCCGGAGCCGGGACGGCGGAGGCCGAGCGCCCGCCGCGGAGGACCCGCCGGGGCCACCGCCGCGAACCCGGCCGCGGCGCCCACCCCGCCCACCGCGCGTCGCGCCCGACCCAGCGGCCCACCCCGGCAACTCCTGCCCCCCCCGGTCATCGTTGCCGCCCCGCGCCGTCGCGCCCCCCGCCGGAGACGCGCTCCGGGCCTTCCTGGCGATGGCACGCGTCTTGCGGTTCGCCGGCCGTCGATTCCAACGGAGGGGTGTGCCGTGACCGGTGGGCTGCATGCGGCGGGGAGCGCGATGGCCAGCTTCGCCACGCGTCACGACGTGATCTCGAACAACCTGGCGAACGTCTCCACCGCGGGCTTCGCGCGGGAGGACACGTTCCTCGTCCGCGAGGAGGCGCTCGAGGCCGCGCCGTTCAAGGCGCCGGAGGTGCGCACGCGCACGTCGCTCGAGGCCGGCCCGCCGATCCTCACGGGGAACCCGCTCGACCTCACGCTCGAGGGCCCCGGGTTCTTCACGCTCTCCGCGGACGGGGGCACGCGCTACACACGCTCGGTGTCGCTGCACGTGGATCCCGAGGGGTTCCTGCGCGATGACGCCGGCCACGCCGTGCTCGGCGAGAACGGTCTGCTGTTCGTCGGGACCGGCATCCCGTCGATCGAGGGCGACGGCACCGTGCTGGTGGACGGCGAGCCGCTCGACCGGCTCGCGCTCGCCGTCTTCGCGCAGGGGGACGACGTGCAGCGCTCGCCGGGCGGGCTGTACGCCGCCGCGGCCGGGCGCAAGCCGGATCCGGAGCGCATGCGCCCGCTCGTGCACGGCGGGCAGATCGAGGGCTCCTCCGTGCAGGCCATTCCCGAGCTGGTGCAGATGATCGAAGCGCTGCGCGCCTACGAGGCCGCGGCGTCCGCCGTCCGCGCGAACGACACGACGCTCCAACGCGCCGTGAACGACATCGCCCGCGTCTAGGAGGAACGACCGCCATGATGAGAGCGCTTTCGACCGCGGCGACGGGGATGATCGCCCAGCAGCTGAACGTCGACACGATCGCGAACAACCTCGCGAACGTGAACACGGCCAGCTTCAAGAAGACGCGCGTCCGCTTCCAGGACCTGCTGTACCAGGATCTCCGCCCCGCGGGAAACCCCGCACGCTCCGGCGCGCCCGCGGAGCTGTCCATCGGGCACGGCACGCGCCTGGCCGCCACCGAGCGGAACTGGCAGCAGGGCACGACCGAGCAGACGAACAACCCGCTGAACGTGCTCGTGGAGGGCAACGGCTTCTTCCAGGTCCGCCGCCCCGACGGCACCATCGGCTACACGCGCGACGGCTCCTTCTTCGTCTCGCCGGACGGCGCGGTCGTGAACTCCGACGGGCTGTACCTGGAGCCGCCGCTGTTCGTGCCGGACGACGTGCGCGAGGTGTCGATCTCGAACGAGGGCGTGGTGTCCGCGAACTTCGTGGACTCCAACGACACCGAGGAGATCGGCCAGCTCGAGCTCGCGCGCTTCCTGAACCCGGCCGGCCTCGAGTCGCTCGGCCGCAACCAGTTCGCGCCGACCCCCGCGTCCGGCCCGCCGATGCTCGGCACGCCGGGATCCCCGGGCTTCGGCATGGTGCTGTCGGGCTATCTCGAGGGATCGAACGTGGAGGTCGTGGAGGAGATGGTCTCGCTGATCACGGCGCAGCGCGCCTACGAGATCAACTCCAAGTCCATCCAGACGTCCGACCAGATGCTCTCCACCGCCACGCAGCTGGTGCGTTGATGACCTTCGCGCGCGCGCTCCCCGGACTCGCGGCGCTCGTCCTCCCGGCGGCCCTGGCGGCCGCCCCGCCGGCGCCGGTCGATGCCGCCGCGGCCGTGCGGGAGGCGGTCCGCGCGGCGTACGGCCCCGCGCTGCCGCAGGGCGCCACGCTGGAAATCGTGCAGCTCCCGCGCTTCCCGGAGTCCGCGGCGGACGACGCCTCGCTCGAGGCGGAGCCGCCGGCGGGGCCCGTCGGCGCGGGCGTCCGGCCGGTGGCGGTGAGCCGCCGCGTGGACGGTCGCATCGTCGCGCGCGGGCTCGCCACCGTGCACATCCGCCGCGAGGTCCCGATCTGGGTCGCCGCGCGCGGGATCGCCAAGGGCGCGGCGGTCGCGGACGGCGACGTGACGATCGAGACGCGCACCTTCGACCGTGAGCCGACCCGCGAGCAGACCGGCGCGTTCGAGCCGGGGCGATGGATCGCGCGGCGCGCACTCGCCGCCGGCGACGTGCTCCGCGCCACGGACCTGCGCCGCCGGCCCGACGTGGAGTCCGGGGCGCCGTTGAACCTCGTCGTGCGGGCGGGCGATGCGCGGATCGCCGTGCCGTCCACCGCCCGCCGCGCGGGCAACGTGGGGGAGACCATCCTCGTGAGCAATCCCGTGACCGGCGCCCTCGTGTCCGCCGTCCTGGTGGACCGCGGCACCGCCGAGCTGACCCGCCCGGCCGCCGCCGGGACCGCGCCCGCATCCTCCGGAGGAGACGCGCCGTGAGACGATCCCTGCTGTTCGCCGCGCTCGCCGTCGCCGTCGCCGCGCGCCCGTCGCTCGCGGCGCCGGTCGTGCCGAAGGGCTCGATCTTCGCGGATCACGAGGCGCGCGCCGTCGGCGACGTCCTCACGATCCTCGTGGTGGAGTCCACGCAGGCGGCGAAGTCCACGCTGACGAAGACGGCCACGGAGACGCAGAACGAGGCCGGCGGCCTGGGCCGCCTGGACTTCATCGACGTCTGGAGCCTCGACGCGCAGAACCGCTCGCTGGGCGAGGGGTCCACCGCACGCCGCGGCGACCTGCAGGCCCGCATCACCGCGCGCATCACCGAGGTGGAGCCGAGCGGGCTGCTGCGCGTGGAGGGCACGCGCTCGGTGCGGGTGAACGGCGAGGAGGAGAGGATCGTGCTGCGCGGGGCGGTCCGCCCGCAGGACGTGCAGTCCGACAACACCGTCCTCTCCACGTACCTGGCCGACGCCACGATCGAGTACACGGGCGAGGGCACGCTGGCGTCCGCCGAGCGTCCCGGCATCCTCACCCGCCTCTTCAACTGGGTCTTCTAGGAGGACGCCCGTGCACCGGATCCCGCGCACCGCTCCCGGCATCGTGGCCGTCCTCCTGCTCGCCGGCGCCGCCGCGGCCGCCCCCGTCCGCGTGAAGGACCTCGTCACGCTGGAGGGCGCGGACCCCGCCGAGGTGTACGGCTACGGCCTCGTCATCGGCCTCAACGGCACGGGCGACGGCCGCTCGATCACGTACACGAAGCAGTCGCTGTTCAACCTCATGGAGCGCATGGGACTCACCGTGCAGGACGAGCACCTGCGCGCGCGCAACGTGGCGTCGGTGATGGTGACGGCCACGATCACGCCGTGGGACCGTCCCGGCTCCATGATCGACGTGAACGTCTCGTCGGTCGGCGACGCGACGAGCCTGGCCGGCGGGCTCCTGCTGCTCACCGAGCTGCGCGGCCCGGACGGCGTGCTGTACGCCACGGCCCAGGGCCCGATGAGCGTGGGCGGCTACGACTTCCGCTCCTACGACGGCGCGCGCGTCCGCCGCAACTACGTCACGGCGGGGCGCGTGCCCGAGGGCGCCCGCGTGGTCGCCGGGCTCACGTTCCAGCCGCCCACGGACGCGTTCCAGCTGCTGCTGGACTCCCCGGACTTCGCCGGCGCCGCCCGCATCGCCGACGCGCTGTCCGCGCGCTGGGGCGCGGGCGCGGCGCAGGCGCTGGACGCCGGCCGGATCCGCGTGGCGATGGATCGCGTGCCGCAGGGCGACCTGGCGCAGGCCATGGCCGCCCTGGAGGACGTCACGGTGGAGCCGGCAGCCGCCGCGAAGCTCGTGATCAACGAGCGCACGGGCACGCTCGTGGCCGGCGGCGACGTGCGGCTGCTGCCCGCCGCGGTGTCGCACGGCAACCTGAACGTGCGCATCGAGGCGCAGAACGCCGTGTCGCAGCCGCCGCCGTTCTCCGAGACGGGGACGACCACGGTGGTGCGCAACTCCGACCTCACCGCGGGCGAGGACGAGGGCGGCGTGGTGTCGCTCCCGTCCACGACCACCGCGGACGAGCTGGCCACGGCGCTGAACGCCCTGGGCGTCACGCCGCGCGATCTCATCGCGATCTTCCAGGCGCTGAAGGTGGCGGGCGCGCTGCCCGCGAAGATGGAGGTCCTGTGAGCGCGGACGCGGTCTTCGGCGCGGGGTTCTCCGGCCTGTCCGAGCGCGAGCGGCTGGCCCGCTGCGCGAAGGAGCTGGAGTCCGTCGTGGTGTCGCAGCTCTTCGCGACCATGCGGAAGACGGTCCCGGACGGCGGCTTCCTGGAGAAGTCCGCGGCCGAGGACATCTTCCGGACCATGCTGGACGGCGAGCTCTCGCGGGTCGTGGCGGACCGCAGCCCCTTCGGGCTGGCGGACGCGATCGCGCGCGAGCTGTCGCGGTCGCTGCCGGGCACGGAGGACGTGGCCCCGCCGGCGGACGGCGCCGCGCCGCCGGCCGGGCCGCCCGTCCCCGGCCGGTCGTGGAGGGCCTGATGGCGGAGACGTTCGGGGCGGCGCTCGTGGAGCTGCGCGACGTGGTCGCCGACCAGGTGTCGCTGTGGCGACGCCTGCTGGAGACCACGCGCGAGGGGACCCGCGCGCTCGGCGCGCACGACGCGCCGGCGTTCGAGCAGGCGCTCACCGACCAGGTGGAGACGCTGCGCGCGCTCAAGGCGCTGGAGGCCGAGCGCGGTCGCATCGTCCGCACGGTGGGCGAGGGCGCGGCGGACCCCGAGACCCGCGAGCTGAAGGCGGAGCTCACCCGGCTGGCCGACGAGGTGCGGCACGCGGGACGGATCACGCGCTTCGCGCTGGAGCGCAGCGGCGCGGCGCTGGAGTCGCGGATCGGGCTGCACCGGCAGGCGGGCACGCTGCCCGCGGGCGGTCCCGGCGTGGACCGCGTGGCGTAGGGAGGGGACGACGATGCCCGGACTCCTGGGACTGTACGGCCTGGCCGGCCGCTCGCTCGTGAGCCTGCAGACCGCCATGAACGCGGTGAGCCACAACGTGGCGAACGCGGCCACCGAGGGCTTCCACCGGCAGCGCGTGGAGATGGCGTCCGGCCTGCCGCAGGTGTACGCGTTCGGCGCGCTGGGCACCGGCGTCACCGTGGGCAGCGTCCGCCGCGTCGAGGACCGCTTCCTGGAGGCCGCGCTGCAGCGGGAATCGCCGCTGCTCGCGCGGTACCAGGCGCGCTCCGAGGTGCTCGCGCGCACGGAGACCGCGTTCGGCGAGCCGTCGGAGGGCGGCCTGTCCACGATGCTCGACGACTTCTGGGACGGCTGGGACGAGCTGGCCACGTCCCCGGAGGACCTGGGCGCGCGGGAGTCGGTGGTGCGACTGGGCGCCGCGCTGGCCGGCGCGATCGGGGCCGCGTACACGCGCATCGACGAGGAGCAGCGCTCGCTCACGGGCGACATCGCGCGCTCCGTGGACGACGCGAACCGCCTGATCCGGGAGATGGACTCGCTGAACCAGGCCATCGTGGCGTCGTCGCGGCAGGGCGTTCCCGCGGCGGATCTCGAGGACCGGCGGGACCTGGTGAGCCGCCAGCTCGCGGAGCTCGTGGGCACCACCGCCAGCGTCGAGACCGACGGCACGGCCACCGTGCGCCTGGGCGGACGCGTGCTCGTGCAGAAGGCCGGGGCGGATCCCCTCGTCTTCGACACCGCCGGCGCGAAGGCGGTCATGCTGCAGGGCACGGTGATCGACGCGGCCGACCTCGGCGGCCGGCTCGGCGGGCTGGTGGAGGCGCGGGACCACGATCTCGAGAGCGCGAAGCGGCGTCTCGACGAGCTCGCGGTCCGGCTGGCCGCGGACGTGAACGGGGTCCACGCGAAGGGCCGCGACCGCCGCGGGGACGCGGCGCCCGATTTCTTCGTGATCGGCCACACCGCGCCGGACGGCGTCACCGGCGCCGCCGCGGGGCTGGCCGTGAACGGGGCGCTCCTGCAGGACGCCGCGCGCGTGGCCGCCGGATCGTCCGGCAACCCGGGCGACAACGGCGTGGCGCTGGATCTCGCGGCGCTGCGCGACGATGGGGACGGGGCGGGCGCGAAGCTCCGCGGGCTGGTGGCGGACGTGGGATCGCGCGCGCGCGAGTCCGCGGACCTGGCCACGGGCCAGGCGGTGGTGGTGGACAGCTTCTGGGCCCAGCGCGAATCGGTCTCGGGCGTGTCGCTGGACGAGGAGGCCGCGAATCTCCTGCGCTTCCAGCGCGCGTACCAGGCGGCGGCCCGGATCGTGACGACGATCGACGAGATGGCCCAGTCGTTGCTGACGATGTAGGAGGGATGCCGTGCGGATCACCGAGAACCGGCTCAGCGGGAACTTCCTGGCGCACGCGCAGGCCGCGCTGGCGCGCATGGCGGCGGCACAGGAGCGCATCTCCTCGGGGAGCCGCATCCTCCGCCCGTCGGACGATCCGTCGGGCATCGCGCGCTCCCTCGCGCTCCGCTCCGACCTGCGCCGCACCGACGCGTACCGCGAGAACGCGTCCGCGGCCACGGCGTTCATGAGCCTCACCGAGTCCTCCCTGCAGGAGCTCTCCGACCACCTGTCCCATGCGAAGGAGCTGCTCGTGCAGGGCCTCAACGATCCCATCGAGAGCGAGGGCGCCGACGCCATCGCCCTCGAGCTGCGCGCCATGGTGGACGCGGCCCTCGTGGTGGCGAACCGCGAGGTGGGGGACCGCAGCCTGTTCGGCGGGCAGTCCACGATCGGCCGCCCCTGGGCGAAGGCGGGCGGCCAGGTCGTCTACCGCGGCGATCGCGGCGACATCCTGGAGGAGCTCGGGCCGGGACTGCGCGTCGCGGTCAACCTCCCCGGCGAGTCCGTCTTCGAGGTGGTGCCCGCGTCGATCGCGAACGGGGTGGACCTGGATCCGGCGCTGTCGCGCATCACGGCGCTCGCGGACCTGAACGGCGGCGCGGGCGCGAGCGGCGGGCACCTCCGCATCACGGACTCGAACGGGGTCGTGGTGGACGTGGACCTGATGGCGGCCGGCAACCTCGGCGCCGTGATCGACGGGATCAACAACGCGGGCACCGCGGTCGTGGCGTCGCTCGCGCCGGACGGGAAGTCCATCCTGCTCACGGACACCGCGGGCGGCGCGTCGTTCTCGGTGGAGGACACGCTGGGCGGCGACCTGGCGAAGTCGCTCGGCATCGCCACGACGTCCACCACCGGAACCATCCGGAGCGCCGACCTGGATCCGGTGGCCACCGCGAACACGCCGGTGTCGCACCTGCTGGGCGGCGCGGGCATCGCGCCCGATCCGTGGATCCTCCAGGTGGAGGTGGACGGGCAGCTCCTGCGCGCCACCGTCGATCCGTCCGGCGCGAACACGCTGGGCGACCTGATCCGCCTCGTCGAGACGGCGCGCGACCCGTCGGGCGCGGCGCTGGACCTGACGGCGCGGCTGGAGAACGGCGCGCTGGTGGTGGAGTCGAAGCGCCCGGGCGCCACGTTCGTGATCCAGGACACCGTGAACGGCGGCGCCGGCGCCACCGCGCTGGGACTGGCCGGCCGCGGGGAGCCGCGCACGATCTTCGCGCTGTTCGAGGACGTGGCCGCGGCGGTGGAGAGCCGCGACACGGACCGGATGGACGCCCTCATGCGCTCGCTGCAGGAGGCGATCGACCGCACCTCCGGCGTGCGCGCCGCCTACGGCGCGCGGTCGCGCCAGGCGCTGCTCATCGCGCAGAACCTGGACGACCGCTCGGTGGACCTCACGCTGCGGCTCGCGGACGTGGAGGACGCCGACCTGGCCAAGGAGGCGGTGGAGCTCGCCCGCGCGGAGACCGTCTACAATGCGTCCCTCTCCACCGGCACGCGGCTGCTGGAGCGGAGCCTGTTCGACTATCTCGGGTGAGGATGATGAGCACGCAGACGATCCGGATCGAGCACCCGCTGGCGAAGGGTGCGGAACTGACCGAGCAGGACGTGTGGGAGTTCCCCGAGGGGCTCATCGGCGTGGCGGAGCACCGGCGCTTCGCGCTCGTGCCGCTCCCGGGGGCGGAACCGTTCCGCCTGCTCGCCTCCCTGGAGGACCCGGGCTTCGGCGTCGTCGTGGTGGAGCCGCAGCGCCTGGTCCCGGACTACGCGCTCGCGCTCGCGCCGGAGGACCTCGCCCCGCTGGCCGAGCGGGATCCGGCGCGGCTGGAGGTGCTCGTGCCGGTCGTGCTGCCGACCGCGCGGACGCCGCTGGCGCTGAACCTGAAGGGCCCGCTGGTGCTGTCGCCCGCGGAGCGGCGCGGCATCCAGCGGGTGTCCGCGGACGATGCCCACCCGGTGCGCTGGGTGGCGGAACGCGCCGGCGCCGGGGACGGCCGATGCTCGTCCTGACGCGCAAGACGGGCGAGTGGATCACGATCGGCAACGACATCCGGATCCGCGTGGTGTCCATGAAGGGGGACCAGGTGCAGCTCGGCGTGGAAGCGCCGCGCGAGGTGCCGGTCCACCGGGGCGAGATCTTCGACCAGATCCGCGCCGAGCTCGAGCGCGCCCGGCGCTCGGCCAACGAACCCGGCGCGCTGGACCGCCTGAAGCGGCGGACCGGCGACGCGTAGACGAACCGACGAGGATCGGGGGAGGACGGGATGGGCGGGACCTCGCTGACCGTGAGCATGATCGTCCGCGACGAGCGGGAGAACCTGGAGGTCCTCCTGCCGGCGCTGCGCGACGCGGTGGATGCGATCGTGGTCGTGGACACGGGTTCCACGGACGGGTCGCCGGATGTGGCCCGCGCCGCCGGCGCGACGGTCGTGTCGCGCCCGTGGGATGACGACTTCTCCGCCGCCCGCAACGCGGGCCTCGAGCTCGTCCGCACGTCGCACGTGCTGTGGCTCGACGCGGACGACCGCGTGGCTCCGGAGACCCTCGCGCGGTTGAAGGATGCCGTCGCGCGCCGCCCCGAGGCCGGGTGGCTCCTCCTGCTCGTGAACGAGGCGGCGGATCCGGCGGCGGTCACCTCGTGCTGGCAGCTGCGAGCGTTCCCCGCGCGGCCGGAACACCGGTTCGCGGGCCGCATCCACGAACAGCTGTTCGGGGCGCTCCAGGCCACCGGCACGCCGGTGGATCGGCTGGACGCGCCCATCCGGCACCTCGGGTACGCGGACCCCGAGGAGGTCCTCCGCAAGGCGCGCCGGAACTTCACGATGCTCTCGCGCGACGCCGCGACCGCGCCGGACGACGTGCCCACGCTGTACCATCTCATGCGCGCCGCGTCGGCGTGCGGCGAGCCGGAGGCGGCGCTGGACGCGGCCGAGCGGCTGATCGCGCCGGCCGCGCGCGGGACGCCGACGGACGTCCTCCAGGCCGCGGAGGTCATCCGCGCGCGGCTGCTGTTCCAGCGGGGCCGGTCGGAGGACGCGCTTGCCGGGCTGCGGCGCGCCGTGGACCGCGTCCCGGACGACGCCACCGCCCGCTATTTCCTGGCCGATCTCCTGCGGCGGCGCGGGGACCTGGCGTCCGCCGCGCGCGAGCTCGGCGCGGCCCGGAGCTGCCCGATCCGGCTGGAGACCATCCCCGTGCCGGTCGCGGGCCTGCGCCGCGCGATCCGCAAGGGACACGGCGAGGTCCTGGAGCAGCTCGGCCGGCCCGCCGAGGCCGCGGCGGCGTACCGCGAGGCGCTCGACGACGCGGCGGGGGAGGACCGGGAGCTGTCCCGCGCGCTCGTCCGCGCGTGCATCGCGGCCGGCGCGCTGGACGCGGCGGAGGCCGCGCTCGACGCGCTGCCCGACGACGAGACCGACGTGGTGGACCGCCTCCGGCTCCGCGCGACCCTGGCGTTCGCCCGCGGCCGCGACGCGGAGGCGGAGGCGCTGTTCGCGCGCGTGGAGTCGCGCGCGCCGCGGGACGCGGCGTCGGCGCTCCACCGCGGGCACCTCGCGCTGCGCGCGGGGAAGCTCGAAGGCGCGGCGGAGCACTACCGGCGCTCGCTGGCGCGCCAGGCCACCCCGGACGCCCACGTCGGGCTGGCCGCCACGTTCCTGGAGTCGGGGCGGACCCCGGAGGCCCTGGAGCACCTCGTGCTGGCCGTGGAGTCGGCCGGCGGCCGAACGCTGCCGCCCGGCACCGAGGCGCTGGCCGGCGAGGCGCTGCTCCGGTCCGACCGTCCGGAGGAGGCGCGCGACGCCTTCGAGAGGCACCTCCGCCGGCACGGGCCCGACGCGCGGATCCTGTCGCGCCTGGCGGACTGCTACCGGACGCTCGGCGCCCCCCGGGCGGCCCAGGCGGGCTACACCGCGGCGCTGGAGCTCTCGCCGGGATTGCCGGAAGCCGAGCAGGGGTTGGCCGCGTTGGCCGGCAGCGGGAGCCGCTGAGAAGGGCGCGGCGCGGCTCCACCGGGAGGCGGGGGCCTTCGGGAATCCCCTCAAGCACCGGGAAGCCTTTGCCGATCGAAGCGCCAGGAGGGAACGCCCTTCCTCCGTCCCCGACCGCGCCGAATGCCGGGAGCGGTGCGGGTTGAGCCTTCGGGGCGAAACCCCCCGGGCGACGGGGCGCGGGCACGGACGCCCGCGGGACTTGCGGTTCAGGGAGGAATCCTGGAATGAGTCTCCGCATCAACCACAATACGGGTGCGCTCAACGCGTGGCGGCACCTGACGAAGAACGACTACATGATGAACCGGTCGCTCGAGCGCCTCAGCTCGGGTCTCCGGATCAACTCGGCGTCCGATGATCCTGCGGGCCTGAGCATCTCCGAGAAGCTGCGCGCGCAGGTGGCCAGCCTGAACAAGGCCGTGTCCAACTCCGAGCAGGCCATCACGATGATCAACACCGCCGAGTCGGCGATGAACGAGATCCACAACCTCCTGACGACGATGCGCGAGCTCGCCATCCACGCCGCGAACGAGGGCGTGAACGACGACGAGGCGCTCAACGCCGACCAGGCGCAGATCCGCTCCTCGCTGGACACGATCACGCGCATCGCCCAGACGACGCAGTTCGGCACGAAGTACCTGCTGGACGGCTCCACCGACAACCGCGTGTCCATCCTCGGCGGCTCCGCCATCGGGCTGGACGGCGCGGCGCGGTCCACGCTGTCCTCGGGCACGCACACGCTGACGGTGGCGAACGTGACCGCGGCGGCCGGCTCGTTCCTGGACGAGACGATCGCGGCGGCCTCCGGCGTCGACAACACGACGGACCCGACGCCGACCAACCTGTCGGCCGGGACCCACTACGTGACCATCCGCGCGGCGACGTCGGCCTTCATCGAGAGCGACCAGACGCTCGGCGAGGCCGTGATCGAGAGCGGCGGCACGATGACGATCTCCAACGGCGCCACGACGGCCGCCGTCACGTTCGCCAGCGACACGGTCAACACCGCGCAGAACATCGCCGACGCGATCAACGCGCAGACGACCGCGTTCGTGGCGTCCGTGAACCTCGACGGCTCGCTCCGCATCGAGACCGCGGACGTGGGCGGCACGCAGGACATCGCGATCTCCGTGGACGGGACGGGGCTGACCCGCGCCGACCTCGGCATGAGCACGCTGTCCGGCTCGGCCGGCACCACCGCCACGATCCAGCTCGACAACGGCGCCACCCAGGAGCTGACCAACACGGCCGGCACGGTCACCCTGACCGACGGTCTCGGCGGCTCGCTGGCGATCGACACCACCGGCACCGCGCAGGCCGACTTCAACGCGGCCTCCATCGAGGTGCTGGTCTCCGCCGCCACGTTCGACGTGACGCTGGACAACGGCGACACGCGCACGATGACGGCCGGCGTGAAGGGCACCGTGAAGTCCGGCCTGGCGTCGGGCGGCCAGCTCGAGGTGGTCTTCGGGCAGGACGTCGCGGCCGGCTCCGGCTCGATCGCGGTGCAGGACGACGCCCTGGTCTTCCAGGTCGGCGCGAACTACGGCCAGCAGGTGAAGATCGGCGTCAACGACATGGCGTCGGCGCAACTGGGGACCGGGGTCGCGAACCTGTCCAACTTCGGCAGCCTGGACGAGATCGACGTGACGTCGGCGCAGGGTGCGGCCGACGCGCTGCTGATCATCGACGAGGCCATCGACGCCGTGTCGGAGCAGCGCTCCGAGCTCGGTGCGTTCCAGCGCAACACGCTGGAGTCGAACCTGAACAACCTGCGCGTCGCGGCCGAGAACCTCGCCTCCGCGGAGTCGACGTTCCGGGATGCGGACCTCGCGCTGGAGATGGCGGACTACACCAAGCGCCAGATCCTCGCGCAGACCGGCATCGCCATGATGGCGCAGGCGAACCAGATGCCGCAGGCCGTCCTCCGGCTGATCCAGTAGCCGGTGGGGTGAAGGGGGGACCCTCCGGGGTCCCCCCGACCGCCCCGCGGGCGCGACGATCCCCGGGCACGGCGGCAGGCAAGGAGGGATCGTGAGCGTCACGCAGATCCAAGGGCTCGTCTCGGGCCTGGACACCAAGTCCCTCATCGACGCGCTGGTGACCGCCCGCTCGCGGCCCATCGTGCTCATGCAGCAGCGGCAGGCCGCCAAGACCTCCGAGCTGGCGGCCTGGAAGTCCTTCGAGACCGTTCTCGTCACCCTGAAGATCGCGTCCGAGCGCCTCGCCGAGAGCGGGCTCTGGCAGGAGCTCTCGGTCGAGACCTCCGACCCGGACCATCTGGTGGCCAGCGCCGCGAACGGCGCGGCCACGGGCTCCTGGGATCTCTTCGTGGAGCGCCTCGCGGTGGCGCACCAGGTCGACTCCCAGACCTACGGCAGCCGCGACTCGCTGGTGGGCTCGGGGACGCTGGTCCTCCAGACCGCCACCGGGACGCGCGAGATCGAGGTGGAGCCCGGCACCACCGTCTCCGGCCTGGCCGACCTCGTGAACGAGGCCGACCTCGGCGTCCAGGCCACGGTCGTCCGGTCCTCCGCCGCCGGAGTGGAGTCCTTCCGCCTGGTGCTGGCCGCCGCGGAGAGCGGCGAGGAGAACCGCTTCACGGTGGACGCGTCCGGGCTCGCCGGCGGGGAGCCGCCCGCGTTCACGCAGTCCCGGCTCGGCGACGACGCGATCCTGCGCTTCGGCGGCGAGGGCGGTGCGGAGCTCCGGTCCTCTTCGAACCTGTTCGAGGACGTCCTGGAGGGCGTGGACATCACGGTGCGCCGCACCCACGAGGAGGGGGAGGCGACCAGGCTCTCGGTCGGACGCGACACCGACGGTCTGGAAACCGCGATCGGCCAGTTCGTGGAGAGCTACAACGCGATGGTGGGCTTCGTGAACGGACAGTACTCGTTCGACGCCGAGTCGGGCGCGCGCCCGCCGCTGCTCGGCTCCGCCACGCTCTCCTCGATGGTCTCCGGCATCCGCTCCCGGGTGCTGGGCCCGGTGGCCGGAACGGAGGCCGCCCGCTTCCGCTCCCTCGTCGCGGCCGGCCTGCGCGCGGGCGGCGACGGGACGCTGACGTTCGACAAGGCGGAGTTCCGCGACGCGCTGGATACCGACTTCGACGCGATCGCGAACCTCTTCCGCGTGAACGCGCAGTCCTCCGCGGACGGGGTCACGTGGGTCTCGTCGCCGGACACGCTCGCGCTCGGCGCGCGCAGCGTGCGGCTGGAGATCACGCAGGCGGCCACGCGCGCGGAGCACCGCGGGAGCCTCGTGGACCCGGGCGCGGGCATCACGATCGACGGCACGAACGACTCGTTCCGCATCGAGATCGACGGCGTGCGCTCCGGCACGCTGCGGATCGCGCACGGGACGTACACGGACGGCGACGCGCTCGCCGCCGCCGTGCAGTCCGCCATCGAGGACAGCGAGGAGCTGGGCGCCCTGTCGGTCGGGGTGACGTTCGAAGCGGACGCGGGCACGACCGGGCGGTTCGCGTTCACGTCGTCCCGCTGGGGCTCGAAGGGCTCGATCACGCTGCTGACCTCGGGCTCCTCGTTCGCCACCGCGCTGGGCCTGGGCTCCGTGATGAACGTGAAGGCGCAGGGGCAGGACGTGGCCGGCACCGTGGACGGCGTGGCGGCCACCGGCGACGGCCGGCGGCTGATCGTGCCCCAGGACGGCGGGGATCTCGCCGGCACCGTGTTCCAGGTGGCGCTGGAGTCGGGAATCCCGGCGTCGGTGGACATCGCCTTCACCGAGGGCATCGGCCGCGGCACGACGCGCCGCCTCGCGGAGCTCACGGACACCGCGGACGGGGAGCTTCGCCGGGTCGGCGACGCGATCCAGGGCATCATCGATCGGTACGCGCGGGACATCGAGGCGAAGCAGGCGCAGTTGGAGAAGCGCCGGGCGCGCCTCGAGGCGCAGTATGCCGCGCTGGAGTCCACGCTCTCCCAGTTGCAGGGCCAGGGGCAGTTCGTGTCGGCGCAGCTTTCCGCGCTGACGGCGTCCCGCTCCCGCTCGTGAGGACGGAAGGGGAACCATGACCGCATCCATCGACACGTACCGGAACGTGAGCCGCGACACGATGAGCCCCCGCGCCGCGGTCCTGAAGGTGACCGAGGCGGCGCGCCGGGAGCTCGGCGCCGCCGAGGCGGCGCTGGCCTCCGGGAAGAGCGCCGAGGAGGCGCTCGGCCGGGCGCAGACCCTGGTGGGCGGCCTGATGTCCGCCCTGGACTTCACGGCCGGGGACCTGGCGACGCACCTGCTCAACCTGTACCTGTTCGTCTCCGACCGGATCCAGGAGACGCGCGCCTCGGGCAAGGACGCCGGCCTCGGCGCGGCGTCGCGCGTCCTCGGCACGCTGGCCGACGCCTGGCGCGAGGTCCCCGCCGACGCGCTCCGCGAGGACCGTCGCGCCGCCGCGCCCTCCGGCCTCCACGTCCGCGGCTGATCGATGCCCGTGACGACCGGCTTCGATCCCGACCGCCTCGAGGCGCTCGCCGTCGACGGGCTGCGCGCCGCGCGCGAGGCCGACACGGCCGGCGTGGCGGTGGCGCTGGCACGGCGGGCCGGCCTGCTGGAGGCGCTGGCCCGGACCGACCCGGGCGCGGATGCCGGCCGGATCCGCGCCGCGCTCGAGCGCGTGCAGGCGGTCGACGCCGAGACGGAGCGCCTCCTGCGCGAGCACGCCGACCGCGTCCGGCAGGAGCTCCGGGAGATCGGCCGCGGGCGCCGCGGCCTGTCCGCCTACGGTCCACGCGCGCCGGGCGGCGCATCGCGCATTGACGAGCGCGGCTGACGGTTGCTAGCGTCCCCGCGGGTCCGTGACGGGTGGGGAAGGAGGAAGCGGCGGTGAATCGACCCGGGGCGTGGGATGCCTTGCCGGCGCCCACCGTCAACCAGCGCATCCTCCTCGCCATTCCCACGGGCGCCTTCGAGGGCTCCTATGTCACGAAGGTGCTGGAGAAGAAGGACGGCGCCCTGAAGGTGTACGCGCCGTCCTTCCGCGGGACCATCCTGCCCATCCCGGCGGGCGAGAACCTCCAGGTCCACTTCAGCCGCGGCGAAGCGCACTACGAGTACGAGTGCGCGATCCTCGAGCGCTACCCGGGCCCCATCCCCACGATCCTGATCTCCGGGCCCGACGCGAACGTGCGCCGCGTGCAGCGGCGCAGCTTCTTCCGGCTGGGCGCGAACGTCCCGGTCGGGTTGGAGCCGCTCGCGCCGCTGCCCGGCGTCCGACCGGCGGGGCCGCCGTGCCGGGGCGTCACCGTGAACCTGTCGGGGGGCGGGCTGCTGCTGGAGTCGCCGGAGCTGTACCCGGAGGGTTCCATGCTGCGCGTGTCCCTGGAGCTGCCGGACTCCGCACCGCCGGCCGAGGCGCGCGTGGAGGTGATCCGGGACGCCGGTCGCGCGTCGCCGGGCGTGCGGGCCACGTGGTTCCTGGCCACGGAGTTCCTGGACCTCCCGGACGAGGCCCGTGACCGTATCACGCGTTATATCTATCTCTTGCAGCGCGCCATTCGAGAGAAGCCCGAACCCGGGGACGCCTCGCCGTGACGCGCGCGGGCCGGGTGGCGGTCGTCTCTCCGCGGGAGGAGCGGCGCAACTCGGCCCGCGGCTGGGCGCCCCTCCTGCACGGGCGCGCGGAGGTGCGCCTGTGCGCCTCGCCGGACGAGGCGCGCGGCGCCGAGGTCATCGCGCTGGACGCGGAGACCGAGGGCGCCCCGGACTGGGAGGCCCGGTTCGCCGGCGCGGACCCGCCGGCCAACGTGGTCGTGTTCGCGGGCGGGGACGGGAGCGAGGCCGTCCGGTGGGGCGAGAACGGCGAGGAGGTCCTCGCGATCATCTCGGATCTCCTGGACCGGCGCGCCCTGCTCGGGGAGTCGGACGCGCTGCTCGCGTCGCTGCGCGCGTCCGGCGACCAGCTGGAGGCCCATCGGCGCCGGCTGGCCGCGCTCGCGACCGCGCCGGAGGGCGACGCGAAGGACGACCGCGCCGCGCTGGCGCGCGACGTGGAGCGCCTGACGCGGCTGGCCGCGGTGGCGCGCTTCCTGGCCGCGCCGGGACCCGAGGAGGATTTCGCGCCCGCGTTGTCGGGCGTCGTGGCGAAGGCGCTCGCCGCCTCCGCGGTGGCGATGGCCCGGCACGACGGCACGACCTGGCGGATCGAAGGCCGGCAGCGTTTCGCGCTGAAGGCGGCGCGCGAGATCCTCCCCGATCCCGCGCAGGCGGAGCGCCCGCGCTTCGCGCACCGGTGCACGCACCGCCAGGGCGACGGCTTCTGGATCCCGGTGGGCACCTCGCCGCCCGTGGGGCTCGTGGGGATCACGCCGGCGGGCCAGGGGCCGGAGGCCTCGCTGGGCGCGGAGGGCGTCTCCGAGCTGCAGGCGCTCCTCGCCGACGCGTTCGACGCGCGCGCCGCGGCCCGCGCGATGCGGCAGCGGCAGACACAGAGCGAGCGAGCGGTCCAGACGCTGCGCAGCGGACTGTTGAAGGTGGACGCGGACGAGCGGGTCCTCCTCGTGAACCCCGCGCTCGCCGCCATGCTGGAGACGGGGGCATCCGCGCTGGAAGGCCGTCCGCTCGCGGAGGCCTTCGCGCGCGATCCGCACGTGGTGGACATGCTGCGCGCGTTCCTCGCGCGCCCGGAGGGGCTGGACGAGCTGGAGACCTTCGTCACGTCGACCGGCGGCCGGCGCGTGGCCGTGTCCCTCCGCGCCTCCGCGCTCGGCGACGGCGCCGGCCGGATGGAGGGGATCCTGGTCCTCGTCTCCGACCTCGCGCGACGCAAGGAGCTGGAGGCGGAGGTGCGCAAGGCGGAGCGCCTGGCCGCCCTCGGCCGGCTGTCCGCCGGGGTCGCGCACGAGATCCGCAACCCGCTGGCCGGGATCCGCACGACCGCCGAGCTGCTGCGCGGCCGCCTGCAGCGCGCGGACACGGAGCTCGTCCGGTTCGCGGACGTCATCCTGGAGGAGACGGAGCGGCTCGACCGCATCGTCGGGAGCCTCCTGCAGTTCGCCCGCCCGGCGCCGCCCCGCCGGCAGGATATCCGCCCGGACGAGCTGCTGGAGCGCGCCCTGCGCCTGGCCGCGGGACGCGCCTCCGAGCGCGGCGTGCGCCTGCGGCACCGGCCCGGTCCGGACCTGCCGGAGCTGTCGGGCGACCGGGATCAGCTGCTGCAGGTCCTCCTGAACCTGCTGCTGAACGCGGTGGACGCCACGCCGCAGGGGGGGGAAGTGACCCTGGCGGCGGACGCCGACGCGGACGAGGTCCGGCTCGTCGTCGAGGACGGGGGCGAGGGCGTGCCGGCGACCTTGCGCGAACGCGTGTTCGACCCCTTCTTCACCACGAAGCCCGGCGGGACCGGGCTCGGGCTCTCGATCTCGCAGAACATCCTGAGGCAGCACGGCGGTCGGTTGCGCCTGGAACGTCCCGACGGGGGACGGAGCCGCGCCATCGCCACGGTGCCCCGCGGCGGGGCGACACCGCAGGTCCATCCGGGAGGAGCGGCATGGCGGACATCCTGATCGTCGACGACGAGAAGAACCTCCGGTGGTCCCTCCGGCTCGCGCTGGAAGAGCGCGGCCACCGGGTGGACGAGGCGGCCAGCGGCGAGGAGGGACTGGAGAAGCTCCGCAAGGGCGCGCGGGACCTCGTCTTCCTGGACGTGCGGCTGCCCGGCCGCGACGGCTTCGACATCCTCGGCGAGATCCGCCGCGCGTACGCGGACTGCATCGTCGTGATGATGTCGGCGTACGGCGCGCCGGAGTCGGACGCGGACGCGCGCGCCGCCGGCGCGTACTACTTCCTCGCGAAGCCGTTCGAGCTGAAGCGCGTCACGGATCTCGTCGCGGACGCGATGGTCAACGTGGAGACCTCGCGCGAGGCGCGCAACGCGCGGCAGGTGCGCGTGGGCCACCGCGAGTCGGATCGCTTCGTGGTGGGCAATTCCCGCCGCATGGGGGAGGTGCTGGCGATCATCGAGAAGGTGGCCGCCTCCAGCACGTCCACCGTGCTCATCCAGGGCGAGAGCGGGACCGGGAAGGAGCTGGTCGCGAAGGCCATCCACCACCTCTCCGCGGGCGAGGAGCGGCGCCCCTTCCTCGCGATCAACTGCGCGGGACTGCCGGAGACGCTCCTGGAGAGCGAGCTCTTCGGGCACGAGAAGGGGGCGTTCACGGACGCGCGGGACCGGAAGCGCGGGCTCGTGGAGATCGCGAACGGCGGCACGCTGTTCCTGGACGAGATCGGCGAGATGCCGCCGGGGCTGCAGGCGCGGCTGCTGCGTGTGCTGGAGACGAAGTCGTTCCGGCGCGTGGGCGGCGTGGAGGACATCGAGGTGGGGCTGCGCATCGTGGCCGCCACGAACCGCGACCTCAAGCGCGAGGCGCAGGAGGGACGCTTCCGGGAGGATCTGTTCTTCCGGCTGAACGTCGTGCCGATCGACATCCCCCCGCTGCGCGACCGCCCCGAGGACGTGCCGATCCTGGCCAGCCACTTCGTCCAGCACTTCAACCGGGAGCTCTCCCGCGCCGTGCGCGGCTTCTCGCCGGAGGCGCGCGCACTGCTGATGTCGTACCACTGGCCCGGCAACGTGCGCGAGCTGCGCAACGTCATCGAGCGCGCGATCCTGCTGGAGTCCTCCGACGTGATCCTCGCGAGCCACCTGCCCATCGAGGTCGGCGCGCGCGCCGCGGCGGCCGCGCGTCCGGAGCCGGGCGCGCCGTTCTCCCCGCGGCCGCTGCGCGAGGTGGAGCGCGAGTACATCCTGCGCACGGTCGAGCACTTCGAGGGGAACAAGTCCCGCGCCGCCAAGGCGCTCGGCATCTCGCGGCAGACGCTGCGGGACAAGCTGAAGGACGACGCGGACGCGAAGTCCGCCCGCACGGACCGGCTGGCGGAGCGCTCGCTGGCCGGAATCGAGTCGGCGGGCGGCAAGGTTCCGGCCACCCCGGCCAGAACCTGACCGGCCGGTGGCGGCGCCTCCGGGCGTCGCCGCCGCGCGGCCATCGTTCCGCACGCGCCTTCGACCCTTCCTGGGCCCTTCTTGCCGTTTCTTCCGGGGCCACGGCGAACTTTGCCGCTTCTGGCCCCCGGCTTGCAAACCGTCCTCCCGACTTCCCGGAACGGAGGGCGTCATGCGTTCCATCGTTCGCTCCCGGATCGCGGCGGGGCTCTTCGCCGCCGGGCTCGGCGCCGTGTCGCCGGCCCCGGCCGACGACGGGCTCCCGCCCGCGCACCTGCTCGACGCGCGCATCGGTCGCACGCCGCGCGGAATGCCGCGCCTGGTGCTGGAGACCGATCGCCCCGTGCAGTTCCTCACCGTGGAGCTCGCGCAGGAGAACGGGTTCGAGGTGCACCTGCTCGGCACCGACCCCGTGCCGCCGCCGGCCGTGCCGCTGCGCGATGCGGTCGTCCGCACGCTGACGTTCCGCGAGGGGCCGCAGGGGCTGGTGGCGCGCGTGACGCTCGAAGGCGGCCGGCGCATCGGCACATCCTTCGCGCTCGACAACCCGCCGCGCGTGGTGCTCGACCTGCTGCCCGACCCGGACGCGGAGCCCGTGCTGGCCGCGGCGACGCCGCCGGGGCAGCCGGTCGGATCGCCCGCGCCGCGGAAGCAGTCCCGTCCTTCCACCGCGCCGCCGCGCGAGACGACGGTCACGTCGTCCCCCGGCGATCGCGCGCTGCGCGTCGATCTGGGCGCGGAGGCGACCGACGCGGTCGCGCCCGCGCCGGACACCGTGCAGTCCGCCGTCCTGGAGGCCTCCAAGGCCTCGGCTCCCGCGCCGAGCCCCCCGCCCGCGAAGGGAGACAGCGCGAAGCACGACGACCTGCCGCCGGAGCTCGTGGATCTCTTCGGCTGGCTCGGCGACCTGCGCGCCTCGATCGACTCGATCCGCGAGGGCCGCGACCAGGCCGCGCGCTCCGCGGCCCGCCGCGACCTCGCCGCGCTGCTGGAGGAGCGCGGCCTGTGGGAGGAGGCGGAGAAGGCGCTGCTCTCCGCCGCCCGCGGCGCGCGCAACGGCCCGACCGGCGCCGCGGATTCGCTCAAGGTCGCGGAGCTGCGCATCCGCCGCGGCGACGCGGCCGGCGCTTTGGCCGTGGCTTCCGCGCTGGACACGGTGCGGACGCTCCCGGAGGAGCGCGTGCGCCTCGCGGCGGTGTTCCTCGCGGCCGAGCGGCCGGAGACGGCGGAGGCGCTCGCGCAGCCCATGATCGATTCGCTCGACGGCGCGCCGGGCGCGCGCGCGCTGTGGGTCACGGCGCGCAGCCGCTGGGACCGCGGGGACGCGGCGGGCGCCCTGCCGCTCGCCGCGAAGCTGGCGGCGGATCCCGCCACGCCGGCCGACCTGCTGCCCGGCGCCGTGCTCCTGGAGGCGGACTGCCTGTGCGCGCTGGAGCGCATGAAGGAGGCGCGGCCGGTGTACGAGCGCGCCTCGGGCCTGCGCCTCACCGACCACGACGCGTCGTGGACCGCGCTGCAGCTCGGCAACCTGGCCCGGCGCGAGGGCCGGATGGCGGACGCGAAACGCCACTACGAGACCGCGCGCGACAGCTGGCCGGACACGTTCTACGCGACGCAGGCGGACTGGTTCCTGCGCTTCGACGACCGGATGCGCTCGCTGCGCGACGCCGGGGCGGGGAAGAGCCGTGGCTGATCCGCGACTCGACGCCCTGGCAGCCGCGTACCGCGGCATCGAGCGCCGGTACGCGGAGCTCGAGGAGATGTCGCGGCGGCAGCACGAGCTGCTCTCCGGCGGCGCGGGTCTCCCGGAGGTGCGGTCGCTGCTGGAACGGAAGCGCACGCTGCTGGATTCGATCCGGACCGAGGAGGCGCGGGTGGCCGAGGAGAAGTCGTGGTGGAGCCGGGTGCGGCGGGACCTGCCCGCGGACGAGACGCGCGAGCTTCTGCACGTCCTCGACGGCGTGTCGGACCGCATCGAGCGCGCGCTCGCGCTGGAAGCGGAGTGCCGGGCGCTGCTCACGGCCTCCACCGGGTTCCGCACCGCCGCCGCTCCGGCGCCCGATGCGGCCCGGCTGCGGGCGACCGCCGCGTACGGCCGGAGCTCCGCGGGAGGGATGCGATGACCGTGCGTCTTGCCGCGCCGGCCGAGCCGGCCCCCGCGGTCCTCGCCGACGCGCTCGCCGCGTTCGACCAGGGCGCGCGCCTGCTGGAGGAGGCGTACCGGGAGCTGTGGAGCGCGCAGCGCGCGGAGCGCGGCGCGTCGTCCCTGGAGCTCGCGGAGCGCCTGCGCGACCTGCGCCACGAGGTGCGCAATCCCCTCGGCGGCGTGCGCGGCCTCGCGCGGTTGCTCGTCCGGGAACTCTCGGCGCATCCGTCCAGCGCGAAGGCGCAGCGGCTCCTCGAGGGTCTCGTGCGCGGGCTGGACGCGGTGGACGCCGCGCTGGACCGCGCCACCGCGGAGGCGGAGGGCGCGTGCGATGCCGGCGAGGTGGCCGGGGAGGCCGCCGGGCTGGCGCTGGCCGAGGCGCGCGCGCGCGGCGCCGATGTCGCGTTCACGGTGGACGCCCCGCGCGGGATCGAGTTGCCGGTGCCCGGCGCCCGGCTCCGCGCCGTGCTGGCGAACCTCGTGCGCAACGCCGCGGAGGCCTGCGGCCCGCGGGGCACGGTGGCGGTCCGGGTGGCGTCGAGCGCCGACGCCGTGACGGTGACGGTGGAGGACGACGGCTGCGGCCTGCCCGCGGTGGACGACGCGGTCCTGTTCCGCCGCGGCTTCAGCACGAAGGGCGAGGGGCGCGGCCTCGGGCTCGCGCTGGTGGACTCCATGGTGGCCGAATCCGGCGGGACGCTGGCGTTCGGTCGCAAGCCGCGCGGGACCATCGCGCGGGTCCGGTTCCCGCGGGAGGTTGGCTCGTGAAGGTGCGTCCGCGTGTGCTGGTGGCCGACGACGAGGGCACGATGCGCGAGCTCTTCGCCGAGACGCTCGGCACGGAGTGGGACGTGCGCCTCGCCGCCGACGGGGACGAGGCGGCCGCGCTCCTGGACGCGCAGCCGTTCGACCTGGCGTTCCTGGACCTGAAGATGCCCGGGCGCGACGGGTGCGAGCTGGTACGCCGCATCCGCGCCGCGGGCAAGCGGATCCCCGCGGTGGTGATGTCCGCGCACGCCGGCGAGGAGCGCCGCCGCGAGATCCTGGGCGAGGGCGCGGACCGGTTCCTGCCCAAGCCGCTCCTGCCGGAGGACATCGAGGAGCTGGCGCGGGAACTGCTGGCCGCCGCCCCGGACGCGCCGCGCCTCGTGGCCGTGGACCCGCGCATGCGCGAGGTCGTGGAGCAGATCGCGCGGGTGGCGCCCACGCGGGCCACCGTGCTCCTCGCCGGCGAGACCGGCACGGGCAAGGAGGTCCTGGCGCGCGAGATCCACGGGCGCTCGGCGCGGGCCGGCCGTCCCTTCGTGCGGGTGAACTGCGCCGCCCTGTCCGAGTCGTTGTTCGAGAGCGAGCTGTTCGGCCACGAGCGCGGCTCGTTCACCGGCGCCGTGCGCACGACGCGCGGCCTGTTCCAGATGGCGGACAAGGGCACGCTGCTGCTGGACGAGGTGTCGGAGATCCCGCCCGCGCTGCAGGCGAAGCTCCTGCGCGCGTTGCAGGAGCGCGAGATCCGCCGGGTCGGCGGCGACGCGGACATCGCGGTGGACGTGCGGATCGTGGCCACGACGAACCGGGACCTGGCCGCCGAGGTGGCCGCCGGCCGGTTCCGCGCCGACCTCTACCACCGGCTGGATGTCGTCCGGATCGATGTGCCGCCTCTTCGCGAGCGCCCAGGAGACCTGGACCCGCTCGTGGCCTCCATCCTGGAGCGGCGCGCCCGGGAGCACGAGCTGCCCCGGCCCGAGATCACCCCGGCCGCGCGCCGCGCCCTCGCCGCGCATTCCTGGCCGGGCAACGTGCGCGAGCTCGAGAACGTCCTGGAACGGGCCTTGCTTCTGTTCCCGGGCGCCGCCCTGGAGCCGGCCGCCCTGCGCCTGGAGATCGTGGCGCCGAAGGCGGGCCCCGCGGGGCTCCCGGCGGCCGCGACGCTCCGCGAGGTGGAGCGGTTCTGGATCCTGCGGGCGCTGGAGCGCACGAACGGGAACCGCACGCGGGCGGCCCGCGCGCTGGGCATCAGCATCCGCACGCTGCGCAACAAGCTGCACGAGTACCGCGGGGAAGGGACGGAGGTGACGCCATGATGGACCGGATCCTGTTCGGCGCGCGCTCGCTGTCCGTGAGCAAGCAGGCGCTGGACGCCTACGCCGAGCGCGGCCGGGTGCACGCCCGCAACGTCGCGAACGCGGAGACGCCGGGCTACCGCGCGCAGGAGGTCCGCTTCGAGGACGACCTGCGCCTCGCGTTGCGAACCAGTTCCGCCGGGCGGATGGCGCGCACGCAGGAGAGGCACCTGCCGGCCGCGGGCTCCCTGCCGGACGGCCGCGTCGTGTCGCGGTCCGGCAGCGGCCCGTGGACCGGCAACGGCGTCAACGACGTGGAGATCGACCGCGAGATGACGGAGATCGCCCGGAACACGGAGCGCTTCACCGTGGCGGCCGAGATGGTTCGGCGCACGTACGACGGGCTGCGCAAGTCCATCTTCGGACGGCCCGGGGCCTAGGAGGTAGAGCATGGCGCAGGGGAACCTGTTCGACGCGTTCGACGTCAGCGCGGCCGGCCTGTCCGTGCAGCGCGCGCGGCTGAACGTGGTCAGCGCGAACCTGGCGAACGCGCAGACCACGCGCACGGCGGAGGGCGGCGCGTACAAGCGACGCGTCGTGGACGTGTCGGCCGGCCCGCCGGGCGCCGGCAGCGACCTGTTCGAGAAGCTGCTCGCGGCGAAGCGGGCCGGCGGCATGGAGCCGGCGCGCACGTCGCCGCGCCACCTCGCCGACCCGCTCCTGGTGGAGTTGCCGGGGACGCACGACGGCGTCCGCTACGAGGTGCGCACGGACGCCGAGACGCCGGGACGGCTGGAGCACGACCCCGGCCACCCGGACGCGAACGCCGACGGCTACGTGGAGTACCCGAACGTGGAGGTCGTGCGCGAGATGGTGGACCTGATGGCGGCCACGCGCGCGTACGAGGCGAACGTGACCGTGCTGAACGCCACCAAGGCGATGATCCGCAAGGCGCTGGAGATCTGACATGGAGACCAACGGGATCCGCTTCGGCGACGTCGGGCCGGTCCGCTACACGCCGCTCGGGAAGCCGTACGAGCCGGCGCCGGCCGGGCCCAGCTTCTCGGAGACGCTGCAGTCGGCGCTGTCCGAGACCAACCGCCTGCAGCTCGACGCGGGCACGCAGCTCGAGCGCCTCGTCGCCGGCGAGGACGTGGACCTCCACGAGGTGATGGTGTCGGCGGAGGAGGCGTCCCTGGCCTTCGACCTGATGATGGAGATCCGCAACAAGCTCATCGAGGCGTACCAGGAAATCCAGCGGATGGGCGTCTAGCCCCGGGGGTGACGAGTGGCCGGCGTCGTGGGTGATCGGATCGGGAGCTGGTGGCGGGGAGCGAACGCCACCCAACGGGCGCTGCTCGCGGGCGGGATCCTCGCCGGCGTGCTGAGCCTGGCCATGGTCGTGCGCTGGTCCGCGCGCCCCGACTACGTGGTGCTGTTCTCCGGGCTCGGCCCGGACGAGGCCGGCAAGATCCTCGAGGACCTGGACGAGATGAAGGTCCCGCACGACGTCAGCACCGGCGGCACGATCCGCGTCCCCGCGGACCGCGTGGGCGAGCTGCGCATCCGCGCCGCCGGCAAGGGCCTCACCGGGAAGACCACGGTGGGCTACGAGGTCTTCGACCGGCAGAACCTGGGCATGACGGACTTCCTGCAGCACGTGAACTACCGGCGCGCCCTGGAGGGCGAGCTGGTCCGCACGATGGTCTCGCTGGAGGAGATCCGCAACGCGCGCGTGCACCTGGCCATCCCCGAGCGGGACGTGTTCCTCCGCGAGGCGAAGGAGCCGAAGGCGTCGGTGATCGTGGACCTGGAGCCCGGCGCACGCCTGCGCCCGGACCAGATCCGCGGGATCTACGCGCTCGTGGCCGCCTCCGTGGAGGGGCTGCGCGCGTCGGCCGTGACCGTGGTGGACACCTCCGGGCGCGAGCTCGGCGGCGGCGGCGGCTCGGAGGAGTTCGCGGCCACGAGCGAGCAGCTCCGCATCCAGCAGGAGGTGGAGGGCCACCTGCGCGAGAAGGCGCGGACGCTCCTGGAGCGCATCGTGGGCGAGGGCAACGCCAGCGTCCAGGTCACCGCGCAGCTGGACTTCGAGCGTGTGGAGCGTTCCATCGAGAGCTACGACCCGGACAAGACCGTGATCCGCAGCGAGCAGCGCATCACGGGCGCCGGGTCCGCCGGGGACTCGCAGGAGACGATCCTCACGAACTACGAGGTGGACAAGACCGTGCAGCGGATCCTGGGCTCCGTGGGCACGATGCGCCGGCTGTCCGTGGCCGTGCTCGTGAACGGGAAGGAGACCCCGGGCGCCGCCGGCGCGGCCCCGGCGTACGCGGACCGCTCCCCCGAGGAGCTCGCCACGCTGACCGCGATCGTGCAGGACGCCGTGGGCTACGACGAGTCGCGCGGCGACACCTTCGAGATCGCCAGCCTGCAGTTCGCGCCGTCCCCGGCCGCCGAGCTCGCGGGCTCGCCGCTGCCGTGGTGGCTGCTCTTCCCGAGCATGGGATCGCTGATGCGCAGCCTGCTCCTGCTCGCGGCCATCGCCCTGGTGGCGTGGGGCCTGAAGCAGTCCTCCGCGCTCCTCGTGGACGCGGTGGAGGCGGACCGCAAGCGCCGCGAGCGGGTGCTCGCCCTGGAGCAGCAGCAGGACGAGAGCGCGCTCCGCCGCGAGGTCATCCGTGAGCAGATGAACGAGCTGGCCAGCAACCGGCCCACCGAGGTGGCGCAGGTGCTGCGCGGCTGGCTCGTCGAGGAGAAGACCCCGTGAGGTCCGAGCCGCAACTGACCTTCGAGAACCTCTCCGGCCGGGAGAAGGCTGCCATCCTCATGGTGGCGCTCGGCAAGAAGGCCGCGTCCGAGGTGTTCCGCGCGATGAACCCGCGCGAGGTGGAGGAGGTGGCGCTCGAGATCGCCGAGCTGGGGAACGTGCCGAACGAGCTGATCGAGCGCGTCGTCGTGGAGTTCTACGAGAACACGCTCGGCAAGCGCCGCGTGCAGCAGGGCGGCGTGGACTACGCGCGCCAGCTCCTGGCCAGCACGTTCGGCGCGGAGGCCGGCGACCAGATGCTGTCCAAGGTCATGGATGCCATCCGGTCCCGCAGCTTCCGCGTGCTCAAGCACCTGGACGCCAGCCAGCTCATCTCCTTCCTGCGCGACGAGCACCCGCAGACGATCGCGCTCGTGCTCGTGCACCTCACCCCGAAGCAGGCCGGCATCGTGATGACCGGGCTCCCGGACGACATGCAGGGCGAGGTGGCGCTGCGGATGGCCCGCATCGGCGCCATCGCGCCGGGCGCGATCCAGACGATCGAGGAACAGCTGGAGAAGCACGTCTCCGCCATCAGCCTGTCCAGCTCCGCGTCGGGCGGTCCCGAGGCCGTGGTCAACGTGCTGCACCAGGTGGACCGCGCCACCGAGGACGCGATCATCGAGGCGATCGCCGAGGAGGATCCCGAGCTGGCCGAGGAGATCCGCAACATGATGTTCGTCTTCGAGGACATCGCGAAGCTCGACGAGCGCGCCATCCGCGAGATGCTGAAGGAGGTGGAGGTCAAGGAGCTGGCGCTGGCGCTCAAGGGCGCATCCGAGGAGATCAGGAGCAAGATCTTCGACAACATGTCCAAGCGCGCGCGCGAGGGCATCCTGGAGGACATGCAGTACATGGGACCCGTGCGCCTCGCGGACGTCGAGGCCGCGCAGATGGCCATCCTCGCCGTGTTCCGGCGGCTCGAGGAGGAGGGCACCGTGAACCTCTCCGGCGGCGAGGACACCCTTGTCGCGTAACGTCATCAAGCGCTCGGAGTTCGTGGAGCTGTGCCTCCTGCCGGAGCCCGACGGTTCGCGCGGGTCCGGGGGCGGGACCCGCGTGCGGGACCTCGTGGCCCGGCTGGGCCGGGCGGAGGAGGACGCGCGCACCCGCGCCGCGGAGGCGGCGGAGGCCGGGCGGCGCGAGGCGAAGGCGGAGTTGCTGCGGGAGTTCGGCGGCGCCCTGGCCACGCTGCGCGCGGCCGCCGCGGCGCTGGAGTCGGCGCGCGCGCGCGAGGGCGAGCGAGCGCTGGAGGAGATCGTGCACCTGGCGGTGGCCGTGGCGGGGAAGATCGTCCGCCGGGAGATCCGCCGGGACGACCAGTACGTCGTGCGGCTCGTGCGCCGCTGCCTGCGCCGCATCCCGTTCCCCGCGCCCGTGCACGTGCGGCTCCACCCGGCGGACGTCGCCGCGGTGGCCGCGGCGAAGAGCGCGCTCCTCGCGGACGGCGCCTCCCACCAGCTCGCGTTCGAGGCCGACGCCCGCGTGGAGCGCGGCAGCTGCATCGTCGAGACGCCGGACTTCGTGGTGGACGGCCGCGCCCGCGTGCAGCTCGCCGCGGCGCGCGAGGCGCTGGAGGGCGACTCGTGAGCGCGCGCAGCGACCGCATGGCGGCGGAGCTGAACCGCCGGGACCTCCTGCGCCTGCACGGCCGCGTGCTGCGGAGCGTCGGCGCCGTGGTGGAGGCGTCCGGTCCCCCCGCATTCGTCGGGGAGATCTGCCGCATCCACTCCAGCCGCACCGAGCCGCCGGCGGCCGCGGAGGTCGTGGGCTTCTCCGAGGGACGCGTGCTGCTCATGCCCTGGTCCTCCAGCGCCGGCGTGCGCCCCGGCGCGGAGGTGGAGGGCACGGGCACGCAGCTCACCGTGGGCGTGGGACCGGAGCTGCTCGGCCGCGTGATCGACGGGCTCGGCCGCCCGCTGGACGACAAGGGGCCGCTGGCCTTCGGGCGGCGGCGTCCGGTGCGCGGGCGGGCGCTGAACCCGTTGCAGCGCGTGCCGCTCAAGCAGGCGCTGCCCACGGGCATCCGGTCGCTCGACGCCTTCGTCACGTGCGCGCAGGGACAGCGCCTCGGCCTGTTCGCGGGCGGCGGCGTCGGGAAGAGCGTGCTGCTCGGGATGCTCGCGCGCGGGTCGGACGCGGACGTGAACGTCGTGGCGCTGATCGGCGAGCGCGGCCGCGAGGTGATCGAGTTCCTCGAGAACGAGCTGCGCGCGGAGGGCCTCGCGCGCTCCGTCGTGGTGGTGGCCACTTCGGACGAGACCGCGCTGAAGCGCGTCCAGGCGGCGCGCACCGCGATGGCGGTGGCCGAGTCCTTCCGGGACGAGGGCAAGCGCGTGCTCGTCCTCATGGACAGCCTCACCCGCGTGGCCATGGCGCAGCGCGAGATCGGGCTCGCCGCCGGCGAGCCGCCCACGACGCGCGGCTACCCGCCGTCGTCCTTCGCCATCCTGCCGGAGATCGTGGAGCGCGCCGGCGCCACGCGGGCCGGCTCGATCACGGGGTTCTTCTCCGTCCTGCTGGAGGGGGACGACGTGGACGCGCCGCTCTCCGACGCCGCGCGCGCGGTGCTGGACGGCCACGTGATGCTCTCGCGCGATCTCGCCACGTCGGGCCACTACCCGGCCGTCGACGTGGTCGCCAGCGTGAGCCGGCTCCGGGACGACGTGCAGGACCCGGCCATGCTGGAGGCCACGCGCGACATCGTCTCGCTCCTCGCCGCGCGTCGCGACATGGCGGACCTGCTCGCGGTGGGCGCCTACAAGCCGGGCGCCGACCCGCGCGTGGACCGCGCGCTGCGCCTGGAGGAGCCCATCCGGACCTTCCTGCGACAGGGCCGCGCGGAGCGCTCCTCCTGGGAGGACACGCGCGCCGCGCTGCTCGCGCTGTCGGCGAGCGGACGGGAGGCGGGCGTTGCGTAGCCTGGCGAAGGTGCGGGAGTGGAAGGAACGGCTGGAGGAGACCGCGCGCGCCGAGCGCCTGGCGGTGGAGGCGCGTGCGGCGGAGCTCGCGCGCGAGGCCGACCGGATGCGCGCCGCGCGCCGCGCGCTCCCGGACGCCGGCCCGGACGAGGCCCCGCACGACGAGCTGGCCGCGTGGTCGCGGCACGCGGAGTGGCTCGGGCGGCGCGAGCTGCGGCTGCGCGACACGCTCGCGGCGTTGCAGGAGGAGATCGCCGCGAAGCGCGAGGCGCACCTGCGGCTGTGCCGCGACGTCGAGAGCCTCAAGCGCGTCGAGGAGCGGCGCGAGCGCGCGCTCCGGCGCCTGCGCGAGCGCAAGGCCCAGGAGCTCCTGGACGACGCCGCGGCCCGGCCATTCCTGCCGGGCAGCGGCACGAAGTTCCCGGCGACGGCGCCGGGGGAGAACCCCCACTCCCGGCCCGGAACGGGCGAAACGGCGGCGGGAGCAACGCTTCCGGCGCGAGCGAGGTAGAGGCCCATGAGCGGAACGGATGTTGCACAGGAGGGCGCCGACAAGGTGGCGGCGGAGACCCCGAAGGGGAACTCCCCGTTCCTGACGTACCTGAAGATCTGGCTGCCGTTCCCGCTGATGCTCGGCGCGATGGTGTGGTGGCAGATGCGGAGCGGGGTGTTCGAGAAGCCCGCGCCGCCGCCCGACGAGGTGACTTCGGTCCTCGAGGGAGCGGGCGCGGAGTTGCCGGTGCTCCTTTCGACGCTGCAGCAGGAGCGGGACAAGCTGGCGGGCGAGTGGGAGGACGTGCGGGCCGCGCGCAAGCGCCTGCTGCTGGAGCAGGGCGAGATCGACGCGCGGCAGAAGGAAGTGGAAGCGTTGCTGGCCAGGGTGGACGAGCAGCTGCGCGGCGCGTCGGCCGAGAAGGTCCAGACGTTCGAGCAGCTCGCCAAGGTGTACGAGACGATGAAGCCGGACGCGGCGGCGGGGATCCTCGGCGACATGGACGTGGAGACGGCCACCGAGGTGCTCCGGCGCATGAAGGAGCGCAGCGCGGCGGAGGTCCTCGCGCGCTTCGACCCGGCGCGGGCCGCGGAGATCAGCAAGCGCATGCTGCGCGCGTCGTGAAGGGAGCGGGAGTGGAGACGAGGATCACCACGGTGCCGCCCGCGGGGCGGCCGTCGCGGGCGACGGCGGGCGAGGACGCCGCGCCGGCCGCGGCCGGCGCGTTCCCCGAGCTGCTGCGGGCGGCGGCGCACGCGCCCGCGCCGGCCGGAGCGCGCGACGAGCGCCCGGCGACCGGCGCCGACGCGGCCCCGCGTCGATCCGACGCCCCATCTCCGGCGCCGCCGTCCGGGGCGCCGGCCGCGCCCGGCCCGGAGCGCCTGGCCCGGTTCGCCCGTCCCGGCGTCGCCACGCCGGCTCCGGCGCGCATGCCCGGCGTGTCCACGCCGCCACCGGCCCCGGCGCCCTCGCCCCCGAGCGCGGCGCGCGGCGTGCCGGCGGCCACGCCGTCCGGTAACGAACCGCCCCGGATCGATCCCGCCGTCCCCGCGCCGCACGCATCCGCCCCTCGCGCCGCTCGCGAGGATGCGGCCGAGGCGCCGCGGGCGAGGACCGCGGAGGGGGAGACCCCGGCCAGCGCCGCGCGAACGGCCGCACCCGCGACGCACCGCGCGGAGCCGGCACGCACCGATGCGGCCGCGCCCGCACCGCCGCGACCCGGCACGTCCGGCCCGCCGGAGCCCGCGGAGACGGATCGTGCCGTGAGCACTCGGACCGGCGCCCCGCGCGTCGAAGCGCCCGCAGCCGTCGCGCCGCGCGCCGACATCGTGCGCGCCGGGACCGCGCGCGCCGACACCATGCGGGCCGACCCCCGCCCGGCCGACCCCGCCGGCACGAACCCGCGGGCCGCGGATCCGGCGACGACCGCTCGGCCATCCTCCGCACGGCCGCCGCTCGCGGGCACGGCCGCTCCGACCGCGCGCCCCACCGGCGAGCTCGCCGGCCCCGCACCGCGCCCGGTCGCGGATGCCCCGCGGTCCGGTGCGGCGCCGCCGGCCCCGGCGAGCCACGCGGCCACCGTGGCCGCCCGTCCGGAAGCGGCCACGACCCCGGACCCAGCCCCGGCCGCGAACTCCGGGGCCGGCGACCCCGGCGAGGCGGCGGAATCCGCCCCCACCGGCGACGCCGACCCGGGCGCGGAGCCGGCG
Source organism: uncultured Gemmatimonadota bacterium (assembly GCA_964571855.1). Classification (GTDB taxonomy): domain Bacteria; phylum ARS69; class ARS69; order ARS69; family ARS69; genus CAYYFX01. Next base: position 183,558 of record CAZNDO010000002.1, on the reverse strand, counting down.
TCCCCCACGGAGGAGGTCGCGTCGCCCGATCCCGTCGAGGCGGACGCCGACGCCGCGGAGCGCCCCGCGCCGTCCGCGCCCGCACCGCGCGCATCCGCACCGGCGCCCCCGGCCGGCTTCGCGCCCTCGCCCCCGACCTCGGCGTCGGCCGCGCCGGCGACCGGCGCGACCGCCGTGCCCCGCGAAGCCCCCGTGCCCATGCCGCTCCCGCTGGAGCCCGGCTTCGCCGCCCGTCTCGGGGCGCATGCCCGCGAGCTCGTCGCGACCGGCCGCACGGAGCTGCACATCGCGCTGGACCCGCCGTCCCTCGGGAAGCTGCGGCTGCGCATCTCGATCGAGGGCCACGAGGCCGTGGCGCGGATCACCGCGGCCACGCCGGAGGCGGCCGCCGCGCTCGAGCGCGACCGCGCCGACCTCCTGCGCGCGTTCGCCCAGCAGGGATTCGAGAAGGTCGAAGTGCACGTGGACGCCGGCGGCCGCGACGCCGACCGGCCCTCGCCGCGCGAGCCCCGGGACGGGTCCGCGCGCGGGGACGCGCCGCCCGTCGCGCCCGCCCCGCCGCCCGCCGCGCGCCACGCGGGTCGCGTCGATCTGATCGCCTAGGAGGACGAGATGGAGATCCCTTCGGAATACCTCATCGGCAACCGGCTCGCGACGCAGGCCGCGGAGAACTCCGGCCGCACGGACGCGCTGGGCCGGGACGCGTTCATGAAGCTGCTCGTGTCGCAGCTGTCGAACCAGGACCCGCTGTCGCCGCTGCAGGACCACGAATTCGTCTCGCAGCTCGCCACGTTCTCCAGCCTGGAGCAGCTCGAGGGGATCAACCAGGGCATCCAGGTCACGGTGCTGATGAACCAGGCCGTCAACAACTCGCTCGCGACGAACCTGATCGGCAAGGAGGTCATGGTGTCCGGCGGGTCGCTCGAGCTCGGCGAGGAGGGCGACGCCGGGTTCCGCCTCGACCTCGCGGGCGACGCCCGCGTCACCGTGGAGATCACGGACGATGCCGGCGCGGTCGTGCGCACGATCGATCTCGGCGCGAAGGCGCAGGGCTCCAGCGACGTGACCTGGGACGGCAAGGACGACGACGGCGACCGCCTCGAGCCCGGCACGTACCGGGTCAAGGTGACGGCGACCGACACCACCGGGACCGCCGTGGCCGCGAGCACGCGCGTGCGCGCGCTCGTGGAGGGCGTCCGGTTCGTGGAGGGCGTGGGCTATCTCGTGGTGGGCGGAGCGGAAGTCCCGCTCTCGGATGTGGAAGAGGTCCTCGCGCCGATCGGCGGCTGAGGCGGACGCGGGGCTGACCCGCAGGGAGGAGAGGTACCGTCATGATGCGATCCCTCTTCGCGGCCGTGTCGGGCCTGCGAAACCACCAGACCTCGATGAGCGTCATCGGGAACAACATCGCGAACATCAACACGATCGGCTTCAAGTCCGGGCGCGCGCTGTTCCAGCAGATGCTCTCGGAGACCATCCAGGGCGCCTCGCGCCCGTCGTCCACGAGCGCGGGCACGAACCCGATGCAGGTGGGCCTGGGCATGTCCGTGGCCGCCATCTCGAACAACTTCGGCCAGGGCCAGCTGGAGGCCACCGGCAACATGATGGACATGGCCGTCCAGGGCGACGGCTTCTTCGTGATGCGCGGCGGCGACCGGCAGTTCTACGGCCGGGCGGGCTCGTTCGGCCTGGACGGCGACGGCCGGCTGACCACGGGGAACGGCCTCCTCGTTCAGGGCTGGCTGGCCGACGACCAGGGTCGCCTGGGCTCCGGCTCCGGTCTCGTGGAGGACGTGGTGCTGCCGTTCGGGCAGAAGTCCCCGGCGCGCGCCACCACGCAGCTCCGGCTCGCGTCGAACCTCGATGCCTCCGCCGAGGCGCTCAACACGATCCTGCGCAGCGGCGCGCTGCGCGGCACCGCCGGCCCGGCCGACGCGCTGCAGGGCCTGTTCAACGCGAGCGGCCAGACGCTGGGCGTGCAGGCGGGGGACTCGCTGACGCTCACGTACGCGGCCACGGACCAGGCGCTCGTGACCGACCTCGTGAACGAGGCCGGCGCGCGCCTGGATCTCGTGAACGGCGACACGATCACCGTCTCGGACGGCACCGGCACCGGGACGATCACGTTCGACTCGGCGTGGACGCTGGGCGACCTCGCCGCGCAGGTGGAGACCGCGCTGGCCGCCATCGGCACGGAGACCGACGTGCAGGTCTCGGTCACATCCGACGGCAACCTGCTGTTCTCGAACCCGTCCGGCGGCAACAACGCGGACCTGAGCGTCACCCTGTCCGCGGCCGGGCGCTCCGTCTTCAACTCGATCACCGCGTCCCTGCCGGTGGTGGAGGGGACGAGCACGGCGCGCAGCGGCGCCATGGCGGTGTCCCGCACGCTGACGAACGGCGTCCACTTCAACAACACGAACGAGCTGGCCGCCGCGATGCAGGGCGTGATGCAGCTCGGCTCGGCCGGCGCCACCGTCGTCTTCCAGGACGGCACGTTCGTGTACGACAACAGCGACCCGTCCGGCGAGGACCTCACGGACCTGCGCATCACGCGCCCCGGCGCCACCACGCACTTCACGCAGGCGATGGGCCTGGACGGGATCGATCTCGCCCAGGGAGCCACGGCGCAGTCCGGCCTGCTCCTGCACACGGCCACCGCGTCGGACGACCTGGCGGACCTGTACACGGCGCAGGGGACGAGCCTCGGGCTGACCGCCGGGGACGTCTTCTCCTTCGACGCGATCGTGGGCGGCACCGGCCTGTCGCCGAGCACGTTCACGGTCAGCGGGACCGGGGACGGCAGCTCGTCGGACCGCTCCGTCCAGACCCTGGGCGGGCTCATGAGCGAGCTGCGGGACGTGCTCGGGCTGACCACCGCCGGGGACGTCACGCTGGAGGACGGAGCCATCGTCATCGAGGGGCGGGCGGGGCTGAGCCAGGAGCTGTCCGGGCTGGCCTTCGCCGAAGCGGGCAACGCCTCCCTGGCCTCGGCCCTGGCATTCACGGAAACCCAGGCGGCGACCGATGTGACCCATGACACGTCGATCCGGGTGTTCGACTCGCAGGGGAACACGCACCTCGTGAGCATCGTCTTCACGAAGGACAACGACACGGACAACCGGTGGACGTGGCAGGCGTCCGTGGAAGGCGGGAACATCATCGCCGGCGGGTCGGGCGCGGTGACGTTCCGGGGCGACGGCTCCCTGGAGAGCTTCACCACGGACGACGGGGCGCCCTTGTCCATCGAGCCCGGCAACGGGGCGAACGGACCGCTGACGATCGAACTGGACGCGGGGACCTTCGGCGGGGTGGACGGCGTCACGGGCTTCGCCCGCGAGTCGACCACGGCGATCGTGGAGCAGGACGGGTACACGATGGGCACGCTCACCGCGGTCTCGATCGACGGCGACGGCGTGATCACCGGCTCGTTCAGCAACGGCACGCAGCGCGCGCTGGCGCAGCTGGCGCTCGCGAAGTTCAACAACTCCGCCGGCCTGATGCGCGACGGCGCGGGCTGGGCCGAATCGCCGAACTCGGGAGAGCCGGTCATCCGGCGCCCCGGCGCGAACTCGGACGCCGGCTCGATCTCGGCGGGGACGCTGGAGATGTCGAACGTGGACCTGGCGCAGGAGTTCACCGGAATGATCGTCGCGCAGCGCGGCTTCCAGGCCAACGCCCGCACGGTCAGCACGTCGGACGAGATGCTGCAGGAGCTGGTGAACCTCAAGCGGTAGTCGGACCGGAACCCGGGGCGCCGGCGAGGCGCCCCGGGACCGCTCCCGGAGGCTGACGTGGATCTCGGAACCGTCGTAGGCATCTGCATCGGGATGGGACTCGTGTTCGTCGCCATCGTGATGGGTGGCGGCGTGCTCCTGTTCCTGGACATCCCGTCCATCATGATCGTCTTCGGCGGCGTCACCGCGGCCATCCTGATGTCGTACCCGCTCCCGATGGCGCGGGCCGTGCCCGGGATCGTGGCGAAGGCGTTCACGCACAAGGCGCCGAGCCCGCGGGAGATCCTGGAGCTGATCGCGCGGTACGCCGAGATCGCCCGCCGCGACGGCATGCTCGCGCTGGAGGAGGAAGCCGAGAAGGCGCCGGACGAGTTCCTCCGCAAGGGACTGCGCCTCGCGGTGGACGGGACGGACCCGGAACTGCTGGGCGGGATCCTGCGACTGGAGCTCAGGTCCCTGGAGGACCGGCATGCCACGGGCCAGGACATCCTGAAGGCGGGGGGCTCGTTCGCGCCCGCCTTCGGCATGATCGGGACCCTGATCGGCCTCATCCAGATGCTGCAGAAGCTGGACGACCCCAGCTCCATCGGCGGTGCCATGGCCGTGGCGCTCGTCACGTCGTTCTGGGGATCGTTCCTCGCGAACTGCCTCTTCCTGCCGCTGGCCGGCAAGCTCAAGGTCCGCTCCAACGAGGAGAAGATGATCCGCCGGCTCGTGATCGAGGGCGTCACGTCCATCCAGGCCGGGGACAGCCCGCGCATCGTGAAGGAGAAGCTGCAGACCTTCCTGTCGCCCGCCAGCCGGCCGGTGACGGAGAAGGCGGCCGCGTAGGAGGGCCCCGTGAGCGATCCGGACCTCGAGAGCGAGACCCCGTGCGACTGCGGCGGCCAGGAGTGGCTCACGACGTGGGCCGACATGATCTCGCTGCTCCTCGTGTTCTTCATCGTGCTGCAGGCATTCTCCACGCTGAACGAGAAGAAGTTCGCCGACGCCATGAACTCCATCCAGCGCGCGTTCCGCGTCCCGGTCACCTTCGAGGGCGCGACGCCCACGCCGGGCGACCCGGACGCGCTGTCGCGGATCCAGGAGGAGCTGGAGCAGCAGGAGATCGAGGGGATGTCCGTGCAGGCCTTCGGCGACCGCCTGGTCCTGCGCGTGGACTCCGGGCTGCTGTTCGACCTGGGGCGCGCCGAGCTGGTGCCGGAGGCGGCGCCCGTCATGGACAAGGTGGCGAAGGCGCTGGCGGGCGTGGACGGCAACGTCCGCGTCGAGGGGCACACCTGCGACCTGCCGGTGGGCGCCGGCTCCCCCTTCCGGGACAACTGGGGGCTGTCCTCCGCGCGCGCCCTGACCGTGATCTCGGCCCTCACCGCCCGCGGGATCCGGCCGGAGCGCCTGGGCGCCCTGGCCTGCGGCGAGTTCCGGCCCCTCGTCCCCAACGACACCGAGGAGCACCGCCGGAAGAACCGCCGCGTGGAATTCGTGGTCGAGAAGCGCCTCGGACCGGCCGATATGGTGGGTGCCGAGTGACGCGGCCGCATCCCGCGGGGGGTTCGCCGCGCCCGCTCGTGGAGGTCTCGGGTGACCCGCAAGAAGCTCATCCTGGTGGCCGCCGCCGTCGTGGTGCAGGGCGCCGCGGCGTGGGGCGTGACCACGTTCGTCATCGGTCCGCAGATGCGCGGCGAGCCGCTGCCCTGGCAGAAGGCGGAGGCGGACGCGGAGGAAGGGACGAAGCACGAGCTCGGCCCCCTGCTCGCCATGGACGAGATCCTGGTGAACGTCGCCGGCTCGAAGGGCCGGCGCTTCTGCCGCACGTCGCTCACGCTGGAGATGGACGGGAAGGAGCTGGCCGAGAAGGCGGAGGAGTGGATGCCGGTGTTCCGCGGCCGCGTGATCGATCTCCTCTCCACGAAGGACATGGACCAGTTGACGGCGCCCGGCGCGCGCGACTCGCTCAAGACGGAGATCCTGCGGACGCTCAACGCCGACGTCTCCGGCGGCGAGTTCCGCGACCTGTTCTTCACCGAATTCCTGGTCCAGTAGCATGAGCGCGCCCGCGGAGCCCACGGCCGCCCTCCCGGTGCTCGCCGCGGAGAAACGTCCCGGCGCGAAGCCGTTCTTCACGGTCGATGCGCTGGGGGACGTGCCGCTGCGCCTGGAGGCGCCGCTCGGCTGCGTGGACACGAGCCTGCGCGAGATCCTGGATCTCGCGCCCGGCTCGGTGCTCATGCTGGACCGGCTCACCGGGGAGTCCATCCCGGTGACCGCCAATGGCACGCCCGTTGCGAAGGGGGAGGTCCGGGTGCACGGAGAGCGGTTCGCCGTGAGGATCACGGAGATCCTCGGTCGACCCGCGCGCGCGCACGCCGGAGGAACCGAGCCCCATGCGAAGCCCGCGGGTCCCGCCTGACGTCCGAGCGCTCCTCCCGACCCTCCTGCTGACCGTCGCGCTGCCCGTCCCGGCGCTCGCCGCGGACCCCGGCGCACTCCCCGAGCTCGGACTCTCGCTCGTCCGCGTGGCCGCCTCGCTCGCGCTGGTGCTGGCGCTCCTGCTGGCGCTGGCCGCGCTCGCGCGACGCGCGCGGATGAGCGCGCGCTTCGGCGCCTCGCAGCGCGGACTCGAGACGCTGGACCGCCTGGACGTGGGCGGTCGGCGCGAGATCCGCCTCGTGCGGGCCGGCGCCCGCCGCCTCGTGGTGGGCATCACCGACGCGCGCATGGAGCTGCTCGCGGAGCTCGAGCCCGGCGACGCCGCGGAGGTCCCGGCGCCCGTCGCGCGTGCCGCCAACGTCCGAACCTTGACCATTTCCTCCTGACCGGAAACTGGCCGCTGCCCAATCCCTGACCAGTCCGGGGCGCGCGATTCCCCCGGCGGGACGACGGGGGCGGGCCTAAGTGCAAGGCCGGGAAGCCTTTGCCTCGAACGGCCATGGATCGCAGATGCTGGCACCGCCTTTGCAGAAACGGACTCGGCCGCGAGACCGCGAACATCCTTGGCGAGGAGCGTTGCGCTTGTCGTTGAAGTCCCCGGGGTTCCTCATCGGCGCGCTCCTCGTGGCGCTGGCGGCCGCACCGGCCGCCGCCCAGAGCCCGCTGCCCGTGCCCACGCTGTCCGTGGGCCTCACGGACACCACCGAGCCGACGAAGATCGCCACGTCGCTGCAGATCCTCGCGTTGATGACGATCCTGTCGCTCGCGCCGGCGATCCTCGTGCTGACGACGTCGTTCACGCGCATCGTCGTCGTCCTGTCCTTCCTGCGCACGGCGCTCGGCACGCAGCAGCTCCCGCCGAACCAGATCCTCGTCGGCCTGTCGCTCTTCCTCACGTTCTTCGTGATGGCGCCCACGTTCGAGGAGGTCCACCACGGCGCGCTGCAGCCGTACCTGGCCGGCGAGATCGGCGGCGACGTGGCCTTCGACCGCGCCACCGACCAGCTCAAGGGGTTCATGCTGCGCAACACGCGCGAGAAGGACCTGGCGCTGTTCGTGGATCTCCGCGGGCAGGAGCCGCCCGCGGCGCCCGAGGACCTGGGCCTGGAGATCATCGTGCCCGGCTTCGTGATCTCGGAGCTGCGCACGGCGTTCCAGATGGGCTTCGTGCTGTACCTGCCGTTCCTCGTGATCGACATGGTCGTGGCGTCGGTGCTCATGTCCATGGGCATGCTCATGCTGCCGCCCGTGCTGATCTCGCTGCCGTTCAAGATCCTCCTCTTCGTGCTCGTGGACGGGTGGCACCTCGTGGTGCGTTCGCTCGCCTCGAGCTTCGCGAGCTGACGCGCATGACCGCCGACGCCGCCCTCGACCTCTTCCGCCAGGCGCTGATCACGGCGCTGCTGCTCGCGTCGCCGATGCTGGCCGCCGGCCTCGTGATCGGCCTCGCGATCAGCGTGTTCCAGGCGGTCACGTCCATCCAGGAGATGACACTCACGTTCATCCCCAAGATCCTGGGCGTGCTGCTGGCGCTGATCCTCGCGATGCCGTGGATGCTCGGCCTGATGACCCGCTTCACCACGCAGATCCTCGGCAACCTGGGGGCGTGGGTATGAGCGCGCTGGCCGGCGCCCTGCGCCCGGAGACGCTGCTCGTGTTCGGGCTGCTGCTCGCGCGCTGCGGCGGGCTGGTGGCCGCGGCGCCGCTGTTCGGCGACTCGATGGTGCCGCGTCCCGTCCGCGCGCTGTTCACGGGCGTGCTCGCGCTCCTGCTCGTGCCGCTCGCGCCGGCGCCGGACGCGGCGCCGTCCGGCCTGCCCGCGCTCGTCACGATGGCCGTCGGCGAGGTCGCCATCGGCGCGGCGATGGGATTCCTGGCGCGGCTCGTGCTCCTCGTCTTCGAGATGGCGGGGGAGATGGTCGCCGTGCAGATGGGGCTCGGCATCGCGTCCCTCATCGATCCCCTGCAGCCCATGCGCACCACCGTGCTGGCGCGCTGGTACTGGCTGTGCGGCGCCACGCTGTTCCTGATGCTGGACGGCCACCACCAGCTCCTGCGCGCGCTCTCCGCGAGCGTGCAGCTGGCGCCTCCGGGACACGTCGTCGCCTTCGGGGACGTCTCCCGCGGGCTGAGCGCCGTCACCGCCGGGACCATCTCCCGCGCGCTCGGCATCGCGGCGCCGGCGGTCGGCATCCTGCTGGCCACGTCGCTCGGGCTCGGCATCCTGGCCCGCACGGTGCCGCAGATGAACGTGTTCCTCGTCGGGTTCCCCGTGCAGATCGCCGCCGGCATGCTCGCGGTGATCGCCGCGGTCCCGTTCCTGGCCGAGATCGCGCGCCGCGAGGTGCTCGACCTCGTCACCCGTCTCGCCGCGCTGGTCGCGGCGGTCTAGGAGGGGGCGATGGCCGAGGAATCCGGACAGGAACGCACCGAGGCCGCGACCCCGCGCCGCCGCGCGATGGCCCGGTCCGAGGGCAACGTGGCGAAGTCCACGGAGGTCGTCTCCGTGGTCGGCCTCGCCGTGGCGTTCGGCGCCCTCGCGGCGTTCGGCCCGGGCATCGCGAACGGCCTCGCCGGCGTTCTCCGCGGCTACCTCGGATCCATCGCCACGATCACGATCGACGCGGCCACCGTGCCGCAGCTCGCCACGCGCCTGTTCGGGGCCCTCGCGCTGCTCCTCCTCCCGTTCGCCGGGCTGGTCGCGGTGGCGGGCGTGGGCGCCAGCGTCGCGCAGAACGGCTTCCTGATCTCGGGCAAGGCCGTGAGCCCGAAGCTGGCGCGCATCTCGCCGGCCGCGGGGATGTCGCGCATCTTCTCGAAGCGCGCGCTCGTGGAGCTGGCGAAGGCGCTCCTGAAGATCGCGGTCGTGGGCGGCGTGGTCGGCTGGGCGCTGGTCAAGGTGGCGCCGCAGTTCGTGCCGCTCGCCGTGGCGCCGCCGGAGGCCTCCTACGGCTGGATGCTCGCCACGATGCTGCGCCTGGCCGCCGCCGCCATCGCGGCCCTGGCCGTGCTCGCGCTCCTGGACTTCTTCTTCCAGCGCTGGGACTGGGAGCAGCGGTTGCGCATGACCCGCCAGGAGCTGAAGGAGGAGTTCAAGCAGCACGAGGGCGATCCGGTCCTCAAGTCCAAGATCCGGTCCCGGCAGATGGACATGACGCGCCGGCGCATGCTGAGCGACGTGAAGACGGCGGACGTGGTCGTGACGAACCCGATCCACTTCGCCGTGGCCCTGAAGTACGACCCGGAGCGGATGGGCGCCCCGCGCGTCGTGGCGAAGGGCGCGCGGCTCCTGGCCGCCCGCATCCGCGAGCTGGCGAAGGCGGCCGGCGTCCCGGTGATCGAGGATCCGCCGCTCGCGCGCGCACTGTACAAGGCCTGCAAGGTGGGGAGCGAGGTCCCGCTGGCGTTCTACAAGGCGATCGCCGAGCTGCTGGCGGTGGTGTACCGCAAGCGTGACCGGGCGGCCGGAGGGGTGCGGTGAACGCCCTCCTGAAGCCGCTCCGCGAGGGCTCCGTGCTGCTGGCGATCGGGATGTTCCTGATCCTGGCCGTCATGCTGGTCCCCGTGCCCACGGGGCTCCTGGACCTGGCGCTGACCTTCAACATCGCGTTCACGCTGATCGTGCTGCTGGTCACGCTGTACACGCGCGAGCCGCTCGAGTTCTCCGTGTTCCCCACGCTGCTCCTCGTGCTGACGCTGACGCGCCTCGCGCTCAACGTGGCGTCCACCCGGCTCATCCTGGCGAACGGCTACGCGGGACGGGTGATCGAGAGCTTCGGCGAGTTCGTGGTGGCCGGGAACCCGGTGATCGGGCTCGTGATCTTCACGATCCTCGTGGTCATCCAGTTCGTCGTGATCACGAAGGGCGCGGGCCGCATCGCCGAGGTGGGCGCGCGGTTCACGCTGGACGCGATGCCCGGCAAGCAGATGGCCATCGACGCCGACCTGAACGCCGGGCTCATCGACGAGGCGGAGGCGCGGCGGCGGCGCGAGCGGATCTCGCAGGAGGCGGACTTCTACGGCGCGATGGACGGCGCCTCCAAGTTCGTTCGCGGCGACGCCATCGCCGGCATCGTGATCACGCTCATCAACATCCTGGGCGGGTTCGTCATCGGCGTGGCCCAGCGCGGGATGCCGCTGGCGGACGCGCTGCACACCTACACGCGCATGACGGTCGGCGACGGCCTGGTGACGCAGATCCCCGCGCTCGTGGTCAGCGTGGCGGCCGGCATGCTGGTGACGCGCGCGGCCGGCGACACGGACCTCGGCGGCGAGCTCGTGAAGCAGGTGTTCCTCAAGCCGCACGCGGTGCTCGTGGCGTCCGGCATGGTGGCGGTCCTCGGCCTCGTGCCGGGGCTTCCCACGCTGCCGTTCCTGGGGCTGGCCACGCTGACCGGGGCGCTCGGGTGGTCCACGCTGCGCCGGCAGCAGGCCGCGGAGACGCGCGCCGCCGCGGCGGGCGCCGCCGGCGGCACGATCCCGGTCGAGGAGGGCCCGCGCGGCCCGGCGCCCGTGGACGACCTGCTCGTCGTGGACGCCCTCGAGGTGGAGATCGGCTACGGGCTGATCCCGCTCGTGGACGCGGCACAGGGCGGCGACCTGCTGGACCGCATCACCATGATCCGGCGGCAGGTGGCGGCGGAGCTGGGCTTCGTCGTGCCGCCCGTGCACGTGCGCGACAGCGTCCAGCTGGAGCCGAACCGGTACCGCATCCGTGTGCGCGGCGTGACCGTCGGCACCGCGGAGGTGGAGCGCGACCGCCTGCTCGCCATGAACCCCGGCACCGCCACCGCCGAGCTGCGCGGCCTGCGCGTCCGCGAGCCGGCCTTCGGGCTGCCGGCGGTGTGGATCGGGCGCGGCGACCGCGACACCGCGGACGCCGCCGGCTACACCGTGGTGGAGCCTTCCGCGGTCGTGGCCACGCACCTCACCGAGATCATCAAGGCGCACGCGTCGTCCCTCCTCGGCCGCCAGGAGGTGAAGCAGCTCCTGGACGGCGTGAAGGACCGCGCGGCCGCCGTGGTGGAGGAGCTGATCCCGGGCATGCTCTCGATCGGCGGCGTGCAGAAGGTCCTGGCCGGGCTGCTGCGCGAACGCGTGTCCGTCCGCGATCTCGTCACGATCCTGGAGACGCTGGCCGATCACGCGGGCTCCGTGCGCGACGTGGACCGCCTGGTGGAGCTGTGCCGCGCCGGGCTCGGCCGCGCCATCTGCGAGTCGCACCGCAACACCGACGGCACGCTCGCCACCGTCACGCTGTCGCCGCGCACGGAGGCCGCGCTCGCGGACGCGCTCGGCGGCCACGGCGGCGACGTGGCGCTCCCGCCGGAGCAGGGCCGCGCCCTCGTGGAGCGGATCCACCAGCTCGTCGAGAAGGCGGTCGCCGCGGGACGGCAGCCGGTGATCCTCACGTCCTCGCGGATCCGCGGCGCGGTGCGCCGCATGGTCGAGCCCGTCCTGCCGCACGTCGCGGTGCTGTCCTTCGCGGAAGTCGCCACGGGAACCCCGGTCACCACGGTCGGAACGGTGAGGTGGAACGATGAGTAACGAACGCCGCTACCAGGGCCGCAGCCCGGCGGAGGCGATGCGTCGCGCCCGCACGGAGCTGGGCGACGATGCCCGCCTCGTCTCCGCGCGCCGCGTGTCGCCCCCGGGCGCCCCGCCGACGTACGAGGTCCGCGTGACCGGAGCCGCCGTACCGGCGGCCCCGCCCGTGGAGGAGGCGGCCATCGCGCAACTGCGCCGCGAGGTGGAGGCCCTGCGCGAGACGCTGGCCGCGCGCCTCGCCGCGGTCCCGGCGCCGCCGCCGGCCGCGACCGCGGCCGCACCCGCCGGGCCCGCGGAGGATCCGCTCGTCGCGCTGCTCGCGCGCCGCGGCGTGGGGGAGAACCTCTCGCGCGCGCTGGCCGCGCGCGCCCGCGAGGGCGACGCCGGCGGCGACGAGCTCGCCCGCCTGCGCCGCGTGCTCGCGGCGTCGCTCGCGCTGGGCGGCCCGGTCGAGCGGCTGGGCGAGCGGTCCACGGTGGTGGTGGGCCCCGCCGGCTCCGGCAAGACCACGACGCTCGCCAAGATCGCCGCCGAGGCGGTGGCCCGCGGCGAGCGGCCCGTCCTGGTGTGCGCGGACGGGGAGAGCCTCGGCGGCGAGGACGCGCTCGCGGCGGTCGCCGAGGCGCTGGACCTCCCCTTCGAGACGGCGTTCCTGGAGGGCGGCATGGAGTCGGTGGTGGCGCGGATCGGCCGGCGCGCGCGGTTCCTGGTGGACACGCCGGGCCGCACGCCGGACGAGCCGGGCGCCGTGGACTGGCTGCGCACGCTCGTCCTCTCGCTGCCCGCGCCCGAGGTGCTGCTGGTCGCGCCGCTCGCCACGGAGGACGAGGAGCTGCGGCGCCTGGTCGACGGCTTCGCGCCGCTCGGCCTCGAGAAGGTGGTGCTCACGAAGCTGGACGAGATCGCGCGCCCGGGACGCCTCCTGGAACTCGCGCGCTCGCTGCCCCGGCCGGTGGCCTGGGTGACCTTCGGGCGGACCGCGCGCGGCGCGGGCTCCGCGCCGGACGACCCCCGGGTGATCGCGCGGATCCTCGGAACGAACCTCGCCGTCGAGCAGACGGCATGACGCGGAGAAAGGCGAATGGCCGCACGACGGGACGAGGGACTTCCGGTCGCCATCGCGAACCAGGCCGGGCTGCTCGCCGCGCTCGCCGTGCTGGTGATCGGACTCGCGAACCAGGGAAGGGCGTGGATCGTGCTGGCGCAGGCGGCCGGGGCGTTCCTGCTGTCGACGGCGATCCTGAAGCTGTTGACCGCCGCGTTGATGCAGGGAATCCGCATGAAGGCCACGCCCGCGGCGAAGGAGACGCGGGAGGACGTGGAGGACACGGTACGGACCATCGTGGAGAACCGGAGCTGAACCCCGCAACCCGAAGGGCTGGTGTCCCGATGCAGCAGAAGAACGAGAACGCGGAGAACCTCTGGCAGGAGTACCGGCGCACGCGGTCCGCGGACCTGCGGGAGAAGCTGGTGCTCCGCTACGTGAACCTGGTGAAGTACGTCGCGGGCCGGCTGGCCATCGGGTTGCCGCCGTCCGTGCAGGCCGACGACCTCATCAGCTCCGGGATCCTCGGGCTCATGGACGCGATCGACAAGTACGACCTGGAGCGCGACACGCGCTTCGAGACCTACGCGGTCACGCGCATCCGCGGCGCCATCCTGGACGAGCTGCGCGCGCTGGACTGGATCCCGCGCTCCACGCGGCAGAAGGCCCGCCGCATCGAGAGCGTGTACGTGGAGCTGGAGAGCTCGCTGGGCCGCTCCGCCACCACCGAGGAGGTGGCGAAGAAGATGAAGCTCACCACCACGGCCCTGTACGGGATCCTGGACGAGGTGCGCTCCACGAACCTCGTGTCCCTGGACGAGTACGTGCAGGGCAAGGACGGCGACGGGCAGACGCGCCTGGTGGACGCGGTCGAGGACAAGGTGAGCCTGGACCCGTGCGACCGCATCGACATCGAGGACCTCAAGGAGATCATGAACGGCGCGATCCTGCGCCTCCCGCCGCGCGAGCGCCTCGTCATCGCGCTGTACTACTACGAGGAGCTCACGCTGAAGGAGATCGGGTCGATCCTGAACGTCTCGGAGAGCCGCATCTCGCAGATCCACACGAAGGCCGTCACCCGGCTGCGCGGCAAGCTCCGCAGCCAGATGCGGTCGCTCATCGCGGGGCTCATGGGCCCGGGCATCCCGCAGGAGTTCTCCACGGCGGAGACCAAGGGCGCCCGCGCGGTGATCGGCGACCTGGCGAGGATCCTGGCGGAGTAGCGGAGCGGACCGCCCCCGGCCGGGGGGACAGGAGGTGCACGGATGGACGAGTCCAGACCGGGAGGTGTCGGGGGGACCCGGGGCCCGGAGGGGATCGCCGGCCTGCCGTACCCCCCCGAGGACAACGCCCGCAAGCGATTCGAACTGGAACGGGAGCGCCGTCGTGCCGAAAAGAGTCGAAAGGACGCGAAGGATTCGCCGACGCCCCGGGACACCTGGGACGGCGACTCCTCGCGCGAGCGGCCGGAGGCGGAGCCCGCGACCCCGCCGGAGTCCGCAACCGATCGCCCCGCGAAGCGGGAGGAGGGAGGCCTCGATGTCGTGGTCTAGCGTGACCCGGTCGGTCCTCGCGGCGCTCCTGGCCGCGCCTGCCCCCGGCCGCTGCGCGAACGGCGGCCGCCTCGACCTCCTCGCCCGCGAGGCCGCGGACGCGATGGCCCCGACGGTCCCGGCCGCGGTGCCGGGCGGCCCCTGGGCGTTCGTGGGCGCCATCCTGCTCGCCGCCCTGCTCGCGTCCGTGCTGGGCACCTGGATCGGGCTGCGCAGTCGTTCCGTCGCCCGCATCCGCGAGCGCGACGGCTGGCGCGAGCTGTCCTACCGCTTCCGGTCCCCCGATCCGCTGAAGACGGACGCGAACCTCATCGGGCGACTGGCCACGGTGCTGGACGACCTCGAGGATCTCGGCCGCCGCCTGCGCGCCGTTCCCGCCACCGCGCCGGCCGGCGCCCCGCGCGCCGCGTCCGGCGCGCTGCCCGCGGAGGACATCGGGCCGCCGGTCCGGTTCGCGCGTTCCGATGGAACCGAGGGCGTGCGCGCGCGCTGGACGCCGGCCGCACCGGCCGCGCCGGTCCGGCCCGCGCCGCACCCCGCGCCCGAGGCGCGCGCGGCCGCCGCCCCCACGGTCGCGGCACCGCGCCCGACGGCCGCCCCGGTGCTGCCCCGTCCCGCCGCGCGCCCGCGCGCCGGCGCCTACGACGAGGCGCGCCGCCTCCTCCGGGAGGGCCTGGATCGCGAGACCGTGCGCGCGCGAACCGGGCTGAAGCTGGCCGAGATCGACCTGCTGCGCTGCACGAGCGGAGGCCGGCCGTGACGGACGAGCGCCGCGACACGCCCGGCGCGTCCGGGATGATGGACCTGACCGCGCCGCCGCCGGCGCACGCGGAGCGCATCCTCGTGATCGACGACGAGGAGAGCATCCGCTCCACGCTGGAGGAGTTCCTCGTCCTGGCGAACTACCGGGTGGAGACCGCGGCCAGCGGGAAGGAGGGCCTGGACCGGCTCGGGCGGGACACGTTCGACCTGGTGCTGACCGACCTCCGGCTGCCGGACATCGACGGGCTCGAGGTGATCAAGTGGCTGCGCGAGACGCAGCCCGCCCTCCCGGTGCTCGTGATGACCGGCCACGCCACCGTGGAGAGCACGATCCGGGCGCTGCGGCTCGGCGCGTACGACTACCTGCAGAAGCCGTTCCGTCTCGACGAGATCGAGCGGACGATCGAGAACTGCCTGGAGCGCCAGCGCCTCCAGCGCCGCAACTCCGAACTGACCGAGATGAACACGCGCCTCTCCGAGATCGAGCGCATCAAGGACGACCTGCTGGCCACGGTCTCGCACGAGTTCCGCACGCCGCTGACCGGGCTGCGCGGTTTCCTCGGCATCCTGCGCTCGCAGGACATGACGAACCTCCGCCCGGACCAGCTGCACGCGCTCGAGGCGATCTCCGAGAACGTGCGTCGCCTCGACGAGATGATCGCGAACCTGCTGGCCCTGGTGGAGTCGCAGGATGCCGCCGCCCAACCGATCCGCGAGCCTGCCGGCCTCGCCGCCCTCGTGCAGGAGATCCTCGCGGCGGTGGATCCGGTGCGCGGCCGCGGCCGCCTGGACGTGCGCATCGACGACGGGGCGAAGGGGGTGGAAGTCCTCGTGGACCGCCGGCGCTTCCCGCTCGTGCTGTCGAACCTCCTGGACAACGCGTTCAAGTTCGCGCGCGTCCCCGGCGAGGCGGAAGTCCGCGTGGACGTGCGCCGCGAGCGCGGCTCCGCCGTGATCGAGGTGCACGATGCCGGCATCGGGATCCCGCGCGCGCGCGGGGACGTGCTCTTCGATCGCTTCACGCAGGCCGACATGAGCTCGACCCGCGAGTACCAGGGCGCGGGGCTGGGCCTCGCGGTCGTCCGCGAGATCGTCCAGGGACACGGCGGCCGGGTGGAGCTGGTGGAGCCCGTCCTCGCCGGCACGTCCGTCCGCGTCTCGCTTCCCGTGGTCGACCTCGCGGGGGAGGCGTAGTCGTGTCCGAGCAGCTGAGCCAGGCGGAGATCGATGCCCTGCTGGACAACTTCGCGTCCGGCGGCGGCGGCGGGGCGGACGGCGAGGGCCGCGCGGCCCTGAAGACGCAGAAATACGACTTCAGCCATCCGGACCTGCTGTCGCGCGAGCAGGCCCGCTCCCTGCGCACGCTGCACGAGGGCTTCGCGCAGGTCCTGGCGAAGCGGCTGTCCACGGAGTTCCTGACGAACGTCTCGGCGACCGTCGTGTCGATCGACCACCTGACCTACGCGGAGTTCCTGGTGCTGCTGCCGTCGCCCACGGTGCTGGCGGTGCTGGAGGTCCCGGAGCTGGACGGCGCCGTGGCGGTGGAGCTGAACCCCAACGTGGCGTTCGCATTCGTCGACCGCCTGCTCGGGGGCGAGGGGAAGCCGATCGGGCGCGTCCGCGCCCTGACGTCCATCGAGCAGGGCCTGATGCAGCGTGTGCTGCACAAGTGCTGCCACGAGCTGGCCGCGGTGTGGGCGCCGGTGAAGCGGCTCGAGTTCCGGCTGCAGAGCCTGGAGGCGAACCCCGAGCTCGCGCGCGTGGTCGGCCCGAACGAGATGGTCGTGCTGGTCTCGCTGGAGCTCCGCATGAACGACGTGTCCGGGATGATGAACCTCTGCCTCCCGTACGTCGTGATGGAGCCTGCCATCCAGGGACTCGGCCAGGGCGGCATGAGCCAGCGCAACCCCAACGAGCGCGGGGGCGGCGCCCGCAAGACGCTGGAGCGGAACTTGGCCGCGGCGCCGCTCGAGCTGGAGGTGGAGTTGGGCCGGGCGGAGCTCACGCTGCGCGAGGTGCTCGCGCTGGAGCCGGGCGACGTGCTGCGCTGGACCGCGGCGACCGCGGACGGTGCCGTCGGGTACCTGGAGGGCGTGCCGCGGTTGGCGGGCGCGCCGGGACGATCGGGCGGGCGCGTGGCCATGCGCGTCACCGCCGTGCACGCGGGCCCCGCGGCCCGCAGGGAGGACTGAGCCGTGGACCACGCCTTGGCCTTGCGCGCGGGACTCGCGCGCCTGCAGACGTTCGCGGAACGCTACGTCGCCGGCGTGCAGCCGCGCGTGGAGGGGGACGTGTCGCTGGAGCCGGCGGAGGGGGGAGCCACCACGCCGGCGGACCTCGCGGCCGAGGCGGCGGGCGGCGGGCTGGCTGCGCGCGTGATCTGGTCGGAGGACGGCGAGGACCTGGCCGGGTGCCTGTTGTGGATCGGCGACGCCGCCCGCCTGCTCGGGGGCGAGTCCCGCGCCATCGAGCGCCTGGGGGAGGACGACGTCTCCGCGCTCGATGCGGCGCTGCGCCTCGCCGTGGAGGAAGGCGGCGACGGGGAGCTCCCCTTCGAGTGGACCGCGCTCGAGATCGTCCGATCGGACGGCATCCGGCACCTGCTGCGCGAGGTGGGCGTGCCGGACGCTTCGGAGCGCGCCCGCGTCGCCCTGCGCGTCGGGGACGCGGCCCAGGCGTTCCTCCTGGTCCCCGCCGCCGAGTCCGCGCCGGCCGACGCGATCCCCGGGCCCGGCCGGCCGGAGGCGACGCCCGAGGGCGCCCCGGCGGAGGCCTCGGGGGATGTCGCGGTCGGCCTCCCGACGCCCGCGGCCCCGGAGCGCGCGGCGGAGGCCGCGCGGGGCCGGCAGGCGGCGCGCGCCCGGTCGCCCGAACTGCGGAACCTGGACCACCTCCTGGACGTCCGGCTGCCGCTCACGATCCGGCTGGGCGCCACGCGGATGCCGCTGGACGACGTCCTGCGGCTCTCGCCCGGATCGATCGTGGAGCTGGACCACGGGGAGGACGAGCCGCTCGAGGTGCTCGCGAACGGGCGGGTCATCGCGCGCGGGGAGGTCGTGGTCGTCGAGGAGCGCTTCGGCCTCCGGATCACGGAGATCGGCTCGACCGAGGAGCGGCTGCGGGCGTCCCTCTGAGGCGCCCGCCGCCTTGACCCTCGCCCGGGGACGGTCTAACGTCGATGGTCGCGCCCCGAGACTCCCGAGAACGCAGGATCCACGTGTCCGTACCCATCGCCCGGTTCCTGTCACGACTCGCGCTTCCCGGGGCGGTCTTCCTGCTCGCGCCGGCTGCCGTTCCGCGCGCCGCCCCGACCCCGGCGGCGACGCCCCTCGCCGCTCCCTACGACCTGTACGAGACGCCGCGCCTCGCGGACCCCGATCTCCTCCGGTGGCGTCCCGGCGCGATGCGCGTCCTGCACCAGGAGCGGCTCGACGGGACCACCTGGATGCTGCTGGCCCTGCCGGACGGGGAGACCGTTCCGGACGTGGCCGGCGAGCGCCCCCGGTACGTGGGCAGGGTGCGGGCGGGCGAGCGCGTGATCCTGGCCGCCCCGCCGGAGCCGGGGGAGCCCCGCCTGCGCAGCGGCCGCCCGGTGACCCTGTCGCCTTCGGGCGCCAGCGTCCTCGTCACGGCCGAGAGCGACGGCGGTCTGGCCCGCCGCGGGCACGGCGCCTGGCGCGCCGCGGACCTTCCGCTGCCGGTCCCCCGGCCGCGGGCGGCCGGACCCTCGCCGCGCTTCGCCGCGGCGCTGGAACGCGCGTCGAAGGTTCGCGGCGACATCCCCGGTCTGCGCTCGGGCGCCGACGTGGCGACCCTCGTGTCCGCCGTGAGCCTGGCCTCCCTGGAGGTCCACGTGCGCGCGCTTTCGCAGAAGCCGTCGGGCCTGCCGGACAGCCGCTGGTGGGACCCCGGCACGCCCGGCGACGCGTCCGCCATCATCGCGAAACAGGACTACGTCCGGGCGCGCCTGGAGGCGGCGCTCGGCCCCGGGTCCGTCACGCTGCACGGCGCGGACATCCAGAACGGCGACGGCGAGACGGTGCGCGTCTACAACATCGTCGCGCGCAAGCCCGCGTCCGTGCCCGGCGCGGGAGCCGGCGCCTTCCTGCTGACCGCGCACCTCGACGCCATCGGCCTGCGCTCCGACCCCGGCCGGCTGTGGGACGCGGGGTACTCGCGCGGCGGGGATTGCGACTCCACCGCGCTGGGCACGGACCCCGACTGCGCGTGGGACTCCGCGCGGGATCCCGCGCCCGGCGCGAACGACAACGCCACCGGCGTGGCGGTGCTGCTCGAGGCGGCCCGCGTCCTCGCCGCGACCGACTTCGACTTCGACCTCGTCCTCGTGGCGTTCACCGCGGAGGAGATCGGCCTGCGCGGCTCCGCCGCGTACGCGGACTCCGTGGCGCGGGAGGGACAGGAGATCTTCGGCGTCCTGAACCTCGACCAGATCGCGTACAACGCGCTGACGAACGAGGTGGACGTGGTCGCCGACGGCAGCTCCGAGTGGCTGGCGGACTGGCTCGTGGAGACGGGCGAGCAGTTCGTCCCGAACCTGTCGGTCGAGAAGAAGGTGGAACCCTTCGGCCGTTCGGACCACGCCAGCTTCTGGTCCCGCGGCATCGACGCCATCCTCGTGAACGAGGACACGCGCGTGCTGTACCCGCAGTACCACACGTTCGAGGACGTCTGGGAGAACACGTTCCCGGCCTCGGGGCGGCCGAACTCCTCGCTGCAGCTGCACCTGGCCGCGCAGCTCGCCATCGCGTCGGTGGCGCGCTTCGCGGTCCACCAGGAGACGCCGGATCTCGCGCTGCCCGCCGGGGAGCTGGAGGCCGCGCCGGTCATCGGCCGGGACTTCGTCGTCGGGCGCGTGGTGCGCCTGACCGCGCGCGTGCACAACTTCGGCACCTCGGCCCTGGACTTCGCGGGCGTGACCACGGACTCGCTCACGGCGCGCGTGTCGTTCTGGCTGGGCGATCCGGACGCCGGCGGCGTCCTGCTGGACGACGTGACGCGGAAGGACTTCCACGCCGCGGGCGGCGTCGTCGCCGTCGAGATGCTGTGGGACACCACGGGACAGCGCCCCGGGTTCGTGGAGGTCTTCGCGAAGGTGGAGGGCCTGGACAGCGGGTACGCGCAGCTCGAGGCGTCGCCGTTCAACAACGTAGTGTCCCGCTCCATCTTCCTGGAGTCGCCCGAGTCGGACGGCCCGGGGCTCCTGAACCTGTACGCCTTCCCGAACCCCGTGCGCGGCACGCGGGACGACCTGCAGCTGCACTACGAGTTGACCCGGGACGCCGGCGTGGAGATCGACGTCTTCGACCTCGAGGGGACCCTCGTCGGGGAGTTCCGCGCGCCCGCGGACTTCGTGGCGGAGGGCAATCGCGCCGGCCCGAACACGATCGACGGCCGCGCGTTCGCATGGAAGGCGCCGGTGCTGGAGAGCGGGGTCTACGTGTACGTCATCCGGGCCACCGGGGCCGGGCGCAGCGCCTCGGATCGCGGGAAGTTCGCCCTCGTTCGCTGAGCGCGCCGGGCGGACCGTCGAGGTGCGCGGCGCGACGTGCGCGGGACTAGCCGGGGAAGCTCCGCGGCAGCCACCACCCGGCGGCGGCGCCCACGTACAGCGCCACGGCGACCAGGGCGAGCACGATCCGACGGCAGCAGGTGCGGGTCATCGGTCTCCTCCTTGGTTCGAGGCGAGGAGCGGCGGTACCTCGCGACGCCCGTCGAGCCGGGTCGCGAGGCCCGCCCGATTGCACTCCTCGACGTCCCCCTCCTCGGTCATCGCATCCACCAGAAGAAGTCCAGGAAGGTCCAGAGAAGGCCTCCCGCCATGAGCAGGGTTCTCATCGTTCCCTCCCGCGTCTCCGCAACGGGGCGGCGCAGCACTCCTCATGCATGGGGCGGGCCGGAACGAAGCGTGCGGCCGGGTCTTTGTGACGTGTGAGCGAAGTTCACAACGCAATGTGATGCAAAGACTTGCGAGGGTTTCTCTCGACTGCCACACGAGCCCGGTGCGGACGCCGCCGGCGGGGGCGCTCGCGAGACCGGAGAGCCGGTCAGGATCTGGACAGGCGGGTGCCCGGAATCCGGTCAGTCGCGGCGTCGGGCAGGGCGGGGCAGACCCGCGAGGAGGGGCTCAAGCGGCGGGGTCGGGCTCCGGGGCGAACCGGGCGGCCAGCAGCGTGATGTCGTCCGGCAGGGCGCCGCCCACGAACGTTTCCACGGCGGTGACGATGCTCTCGAGCACGGTCGCGGTCGGGAGGTGGCCCACGCGCCCCAGCAACCGCTCGAGGCGCTCCCGCCCGAACTCCTCGTCGGAGTCGTTCAACACGTCGGTGGCGCCGTCGCTGTACAGGAGCAGCAGGTCCCCCGGATCGAAGCTGCGCGCGCCGACCCGGTAGGCCGCGTCCCGTTGCACACCGAGCAGCAGGCCGCCCTCGTCGAGCCGCTCGATCGTGCCGCCGCGCCGCAGCACGAGGCCCGCGGGGTGGCCGGCGTTCACGTACCGGAACTGCCGGCGCCGCACGTCCAGCTGCCCGTAGATGAGGCTGGCGAAGTTTCCCGCGCGAAGATCGGCGCACAGGCGCTCGTTCACGCGGCGAACGACCGGCTCGGGCGTGGCGCCGTGCGGGGCCTCCGCGCGCAGCGTCGCCTGCAGACCCGAGAGGATGAGCGCGGCCGGCACGCCCTTGCCGGACACGTCCGCCACGGCCAGGCCCAGCTCGTCGTCCCCGAGGTCGAAGAAGTCGTACAGGTCGCCGCCGACCTCGTGGCACGGGCGCGTGATCGCGGCCACCTCGAGACCGTCGCGCCGCGGCAGCGCGCGGGGGAGGAGGCTGGCCTGGATGCGCTTCGCCACCGCCAGCTCCTCCTCGATCCGGCGGCGCTCCAGCGCGGCCTCGTGCAGCCGGGAGCTGGACAGCGCGGTGCCGGCCTGGTCCCCGATCGTGCCCAGCAGCTCGAGGTCCTCGCCGGCGTACGACTCGTCGCCGTCCTTCGCGCCCAGCACGAGCAGGCCCTCCAGCTCCTTCTCGCGCGGGAGGAAGACGAGGACCCGCGCGTCCAGGGCGGCCAGCAGGGCGCGCTCCTCCAGCGGGAGCCGGCCGAAGCGGCCCGCGCCGTCGCCCGGCACCATCGGCACGGGACCGTCCACCTCGTGCCACCACGCCCGCAGGTCGTCCGACGGCTCGAAAACCGGCGCGGGGATCTCCGCCTGGCCCATGCCGCGCGTGCCGGCCACGTGCAGCGACGCGTCCCGCGACGAGCGGAGGAACAGCGCGGCGCGCTGCGTGCCCAGAACCTCGGGCAGCCGCTCCACCAGCACGCGCACGAGCTCGTCGCGTCCGAGGAACGACGCGAGCAGGTGCGAGAACTCCTGCAGCGTGCGCCGGTAGCCGTAACGGCGGCGGTACAGCGCGCGGTCCACGAACGCCTGGATCCGGTCCCGCACCGGGATGAACAGCAGCGCGGCCGCGAACACGACGGCGAAGGACAGGAGCGTGCGGCCCGGGCCGGCGGCGGCGAGCATCGCGCGGCCGAGCACGTCGGTCAGCAGGTAGTACGCCGCCACGAGCAGCGCCGTGAGCGTGCCGTACACCGCGCTGCGCTTCGCCACGAGCTCCAGATCCATCAGGCCGTAGCGCAGGATGCCGTGCGCGAACCCGAGCGGCAGCAGCACGAGCGAGGCGAACGCGTAGCGCTCCCCCGGGATCTCCACGGCGGGGAAGAGGTTGAGCACTGCCGAGAGCAGCAGGGGAGGCAGCACCGCGGCGGCCGTGGTGGGCAGCAGGAAGCGGAGGCTGCGGCGCAGCACCGGGGAGCGCACGGCGCGCACACCCTGCAGGAACGTCACCACGCCCCACAGGATCATCCCCACGAACAGCAGCGCCATCGTCGTCTGGAAGACGACGGCCGCGGGGGAGATGGGCTTGCCCAGGAGGACCAGGTCGATGTCGAACTTCACGGAGAGCGGCATCCCCACGATGGCCGGCAGGTACAGCAGCCACGAGCGGCCGGCGAGGAACCGCGCGCGCCGCGGGAAGCTCAGGAAGAAGTGCAGCACGACCGCGGGCAGCACGAGGCTGGCGAGGTCGAGCATCAGCTTGTCCAGCAGGAAGGCCTGCCGCGTCAGCTCGGTCTCGGGCAGCATCAACCGCGAGAACAGCAGGTTCATCAGGAAGAACAGCGTGGCCACGCGGTCGGACCGGCTCAGGAACACGACGAGACCGGTCAGGACGAAGCAGACGCCCACCGCGCCCTTGAGCAGCTGGCGGACGATCTCCGCGCGGGGGAACGTGGCGGGGGCGAGCGTCACGGAACGGCGCGCGCCGTCCGCGGACTCCAGCTCCACGACGACGCGCTGCTGCGCATCGCGCCCGGCTTCCCAGTGCCGCGCCCACGGGACGCCGCCGAAGGTCAGCACGCGGTCGCCCTTGCGGATCCCGGCAAGATCGGCGGGGGAGCCCTCGTCCACCCGTTGGACGGTGGACACGTCGGGGCCGGGGCGCATGCCCCACCACGGGCGGGCCGGCAGGTCGAGGAGCGTGCCCCCCAGCTGCGTGAGCAGCAGGAAGCTCGCCCCGACCCCGGCCAGGTAGGCCGCCGTGCTCCGGCGTCGATACCCCCGCATTCGGCCCGACCCTCCGGAGGAGAAGACCTCGGTCCGTCGCGATGTGTGGCGGTCAGCTTTGGGTCAAGGCGCTCCGGCTTGTCAATCGCGAATCACCGGGACTGACAGGCTGTAGCGACGGGCTGCGCCCCCGCGGGACGCGTCCGGCGCGCCGCAGGAGCCCCGGGCGGTCGGCTTGTGCGCCCCGCGACGCGGTGCTACGATCCCCGGCCGGTCGCCCCGAAACCCGCCTCCGCGCCCCGCGCGGACGCCCTCAGGAGGTCCCCGCGGTGTCCGAACGCATCACGAAGCAGCAGCTCAAGCACGACCGCTTCCTGGAGCTCGTGCAGGAAGGCCTGGCCTACGCGCGCGAGAACGCGCTGGTGGTGGCCGGGGGCGTCGTGGCGTTCATCGCCGTGATCGCGCTCGGCGTGCGGGTCGCCGGGACGGCCGCCGGGCCGCGGACGGACAACCCGGACGCGCAGCGGGCCCTCGCCGCCGCGCGCACGGAGTTCGCCCTCGGACGCATGGACGCCGGCCGCGAAGCCCTGATGCAGGTCACGAAGAGCTGGCGCAACTCCCAGGCCGGGCGCGAGGCCATGTACATCCTGGGGAACACGTACTACGAAGCGGGCGACTGGGCGAAGGCGCGAGAGAGCTTCGAGAAGTTCCTCGAGAAGCCCCTGTACGACGACCTGATGCTCGACGGCGCCAGGATGGGGGTGGCCGCCTGCATGGAGGAGTCCGGGGACACCGCCGCCGCGATGGACGCGTACCGGGCGCTGGCGGATGGCGCACGTCACGTGGCCACGCGCGTCCAGGCCGGCCTGGCCGCGGCGCGCTGCGCCCGCGCCCTCGGACGGACCGACGAGGCACGGGCCTTGTACCGGACGGTCGTCGATCGCTATCCGGAGGCGCCCGAGGCGGAGCAGGCGCGGTTCGCGCTGCAGGGCCTGGGCGCCTGACCAGGAAACCAGCCGGGGAAGGGGTCGGACGGGCCGCGCGAGGCGGCCCGCTAGTACTTGACATAAGATCTCTTTTCGGACACACACCCTCCGGGCCGACCCCGCGCCGGTCCCGGCCGCGCCTCCCTAGACCACCACGTTGACGAGACGCCCCGGCACCACGATCACCTTCCGCGGCGCCTTCCCCTCGAGGAACCGCTGCACCTGCTCGTCCGCCCGCGCCATCCGCTCCAGCTCGGCCGCGGGGGTCTCCGGATCCACGGAGAACTTCGCCCGGACCTTGCCGTTCACCTGGACCACGACCTCGATGGTCTCGGGCCGGGCCAGCTCCTCGTCGTAGCCGGGCCACGGCGCGCCGACCAGCGCGGGCGCGAACCCCAGCCGGCTCCACAGCTCCTCCGCCAGGTGCGGCGCGAACGGCGAGATCAGCTGCACCAGGATCCGCTTGTCCTCCGCGGTGGCCCGCTCGATCCGCGTGAGCTCGTTCACGAACTCCATGAGCGTGGCGATCGCCGTGTTGAGCCGCACGCGCTCGATGTCCTCCGTGACCTTGCGGATGGTGCGGTGCCGCGCGCGGGCGTGCGGGTCGCCCTCGGGCGCCGCGAACTGCGCGGCCCGCCACGCGCGGTCCAGGAAGCGCGCCACCCCGTGGATGCCCTTCGTGGACCACGGCTTGTCCACCTCCAGCGGCCCCATGAACATCTCGTACAGGCGCAGCGCGTCGGCGCCCACGTCCTGCACGACGTCGTCGGGGTTGATCACGTTCCCGCGGGACTTGGACATCTTCTCGCCGTCCTCGCCCAGGATCATCCCCTGGTTCATGAGCTTCGCGAACGGCTCCTTCGTGGACACGAAGCCCAGGTCGTACAGGACCTTGTGCCAGAAGCGCGCGTACAGCAGGTGCAGCACCGCGTGCTCCGCGCCGCCGATGTAGACGTCCACCGGCATCCACGCGCGCTCCTTCGCCGGATCCACCATGGCGCCCGCGTTGTCCGGATCGATGTAGCGCAGGTAGTACCAGCAGGAGCCGGCCCACTGCGGCATGGTGTTCGTCTCGCGCAGCCAGCGGCGGCCGCCGGCGTCCGTGACCTCCGCCCAGCCCGCGGCCTTCGCCAGGAGCGGCTCGGGCTTCCCGCTCGGCCGGAAGTCCTCGACCTCCGGCAGCAGCACGGGCAGCTCGCCGAACGGGACGGGCGCCACTTCCCCGTCGCCCCCGTGCAGCAGCGGGATCGGCTCGCCCCAGTACCGCTGCCGGCTGAACAGCCAGTCCCGCAGCTTCGTCTGCGAGGCGGCGCGTCCGTGCCCGGACGCCGCCAGCCACTCCACGATGCGCTTCTTCCCCGCCGGCACGTCCAGCCCGTCGAGGCTCACGCCCGGTCCGGCCGACGCCACGTAGCGCGCGCCGTCCGGCTGCGGCCCGGGCGGGCACGGCTCGCCGTCCACCGCGAGGATGGGCCGCACCGGCAGCCCCAGCGCCTGCGCGAACTCGAAGTCCCGCTCGTCGTGCCCCGGCACGGCCATGATGGCGCCGGTGCCGTAGCCCATCAGCACGTAGTCCGCCACCCACACGGGCACGCGCTCGCCGTTCGCGGGGTTGATCGCGAAGCCGCCCGTGTCCACGCCGGTCTTCGCCTTCGCGAGATCGGTGCGCTCCAGCTCGCTCTTGCGCGCGGCCTGCTCGCGGTAGGCGTCCACGGCGGCGCGGCGTGACGGCGCGACGAACCGGTCCACCAGCGGATGCTCCGGCGAGAGCACCAGGAACGTGGCGCCGAAGATCGTGTCCGCGCGCGTGGTGTACACGCGGATGACGCCGTCCCCCGGCGCCTCCGGGAAGCCGCCCGGCGACGGCGCGGGCGCGCCCTCCGGGGCGAAGTCGATCTCGGCGCCGGTGGACTTCCCGATCCAGTTGCGCTGCTGCAGCTTGATGGGCTCCGGCCAGTCCACGTCGTCCAGGTCGGCCAGCAACCGGTCCGTGTACGCGGTGATGCGCAGCATCCACTGCCGCAAGGGCAGCCGCACCACCGGGTGGCCGCCGCGCTCGCTGCGCCCGTCCACGACCTCCTCGTTCGCCAGCACGGTGCCCAGCTCCGGGCACCAGTTCACCGGCACCTCGGACTGGTACGCGAGCCGCCGCGCGTCGCGGTACGCGCGCACCGCCGCCGCGCCGCGCGCCGTCACGTCCGCCGGCACGGGCAGCTCCGCGATCGGGCGGGCGCGGCCCGCCGCGTCGTCGTACCAGGCGTCCCACAGCTTCAGGAAGATCCACTGCGTCCAGCGGTAGTACCGCGGCTCCGTGGTGTTGACCTCGCGGTCCCAGTCGTACGAGAGGCCGAGCATCCGCACCTGGCGGCGGAAGTTGTCCACGTTGCGCTGCGTGGTGAGCCGCGGGTGCACGCCGGTCTGCACGGCGTACTGCTCCGCCGGCAGGCCGAAGGCGTCCCAGCCCATGGGGTGCAGCACGCGGAAGCCGCGCATGCGCTTGTAGCGCGCCAGGATGTCCGCGGCCACGTAGGACTCCGGGTGCCCCACGTGCAGGCCCGAGCCGGACGGGTACGGGAACATCACCAGCACGTAGTACTTCGGCCGGCCGTCCGGGACGTCGTCCGTGCGGAACGTCTTCTCCGCGAGCCAGCGCTCCTGCCACCGCGCCTCGACCTCGGCGAACGGGTAGCGCGCGCCGTCCGCCCAGGGCGTGTCTCTCGTGTCCGGACCCCGTTCCATCCGCTCCGTCTCCATTCGATCCTTCCCTACCACGCCTGCAGCGTCAGGTTCGTGATGTCGTCCGTGAGCTTCCCGAGCACGCGCCCGATGCCCACCTCCTCCGACTCCGGCGGCACCCCGCCCACCGACGCGAAGTTGTACGTGTCCCACTGCGCGAGGCGCTTCTTCTCCCAGATCACCTGGTTCTTGCGCACGTCCACGAAGCGCGCCTCCAGCACGATCTCCACGCGGTACGTCTGCACGTTCTCGCCGGCGTCGAACGTGAAGGGGTCCCGCCGGTACTCCAGGACCACGGCCTCCACCACCGAGTCCGCGTCCCGCTCCCCCACGACCTTCAGCGTCTGGTCCGACAGGAAGGACTCCGTGAGCGAGTCCGCCAGCGCCGGCGCCAGGTCCGCCCGGTTCGTGCGGTTCTCCGGCAGCGGCACCGCCACGGACTTGATGTGCCCTGGCAGCAGCGACGACGAGAACCCGTACGTGCCGCAGCCGCCGAGCGCCGCGACGGCGAGGGCGGCGAGCACGGGCCGGGCGGCGCGACGGATTCCGGAGGAACGCATGAACGGGGAATGTACGGCTTTCGCCCGGGGACCGGAAGGCCCGGTCCGCTCCCGGGCGCGCGGCGCGGGGCCTACGCGTCCGGCCGGGTCAGGCGGTAGTTCTTCATCCGGGTGCGCAGCTTGTCCCGGTTCAGCCGCAGCAGGCGGGCGGCCTGGCTCTGGTTCCAGCCGGCCTTCTCCGCGGCCTTCCGGATGAGGTACTGCTCCAGCGATCCCACGAGGTCCTCGAACGGCACGCCGCTCTCCGGGATTCCCGCCTCCTCGATCCGCCGCACCTCCGTGAGCAGCTCCGTCATGTCCGCGGGGATCGTGCGCCCGGTGCCCGGGATCTGCAGCATGTCCGCGGTCAGGCGGTCCCCGTCGTGCAGGAGCACGGCGCGCTCCATGCAGTTGCGGAGCTCCCGGATGTTGCCCGGCCAGTCGTAGCGCGCCGCCGCCTCGACCGCGTCGTCGCCGACGCGCTCGAAGGCCCGGCCGAACGCGGCGGTGAACTCCTTCAGGAAGTGCTCCAGCAGCACCGCGAGGTCCTCCGGGCGATCCCGCAGCGGCGGAAGCTCCATCGGGACCACCTTGAGCCGGAAGTACAGGTCCTCCCGGAAGCGCCCGGAGCGCACGGCCCCGGCCAGGTCCCGGTTCGTGGCGGAGATCACGCGGACGGAGACGTGCAGGTCCTCCGTGCCGCCGACCCGCCGGAAGCTCATGCGTTCCAGCACGCGCAGCAGCTTCACCTGGATGGCCGGCGCCATCTCGCCCACCTCGTCCAGGAACAGCGTGCCGCCGTCCGCCAGCTCCAGGAGCCCGCGCTTGCGCGCGGAGGCGTCCGTGAACGAGCCCTTCTCGTGGCCGAACAGCTCGCTCTCCAGGAGCGGCTCCGGCAGGCTGGCGCAGTTGATCTCCAGGAACGGCTTGTCCCGGCGCGGGGAGAGCCGGTGGATCAGGTGCGCCACGTGCTCCTTGCCGGTCCCGGACTCGCCCTGGATGAGCACGGTGGTGGTTTCGCTGCGCGCCACCTTGCGGGCCAGCTCGTACACGCGGCGCATCGCCGGGTTGCGGCTCTCGACGAACGCGTACCGCCGGTCCGACACGGCGCGGTAGTGGTCCCGCTCGCGGGCCACGCGCTCCGACGCCACCGCGCGCTCCACGACGACCGCCAGCTCGTCCACCTTGACCGGCTTCGTCACGTAGTCGAACGCGCCCGCGCGGATCGCGCGCACCGCGGTGCCCACGTCCTCGGTGCCCGTGACCATGATCACGGGCGTGTCCGGATCGGCGCCGGCCAGCTCCCGGAGGACGACCATGCCGTCCCGCCCCGGGAGATTCAGGTCCAGCAGGATCACGTCCGGACGCGTGGCGGCCACGAGCTCGCGCAGCTCGCCCTCGCCCGGCAACGTGGCCACGGGGTAACCGCGCTCCTCCAGCAGCCCCGCCAGGAGCCGGCGGAAACCCGGGTCGTCGTCCACGAGGGTGATCCGCGGGCGGCTCACGGCGCGCTCCGCACCCCGGACGCGGCGCGGTACCACGCGCACGTGCGCGCCAGCCCCTCCTCGAAGCCCACGACCGGCTCGAACCCCAGGCCCGCGCGCGCGCGCTCCAGCGAGGCCGCGGACGTGCGCACGTCCCCCGCGCGGGGCGGCTCGTGCCGCGCGGCGCGGGTCACGCCGGCGTTCGCGGCCAGCCGCCCGTACAGATCCTTGACGGAGTACGACCCGCCGCAGCCCACGTTGAACACGCCGCCGACGGCCGCGTCCCGGGAGACGGCCAGCAGGTTCGCGTGCACCACGTTCGCCACGTACGTGAAGTCCCGGGTCTGCAACCCGTCCCCGTAGATCACGGGCGTGCCGCCGGTGAACAGCAGCCGCGCGAAGATGGGCACGACCGCAGCGTAGTCCGACGCCGGGTCCTGCCGCGGGCCGAAGATGTTGAAGTACCGCAGGCACACCGTGTCCAGCCAGCGTCCGGCGGTGAACTGCCGGCAGTACACCTCGCCGATCAGCTTCGCTGACGCGTAGGGGGACACGGGCGCCGGCTCCATGCCCTCGTGCTTCGGGCTCTCCGGCCCGTCCCCGTACACCGCCGCCGAGGATGCCAGCACGAAGCGCTTGACGCCGGCGTCACGGGCGGCGAGGAGCAACCGGAACGTGCCCTCCACGTTGATGCGGTGGTTGCGCCCGGGGTCGTCCACGGACTTCGGCACCGATGCCAGGGCCGCCTCGTGCAGCACGAAGTCCACGCCGGCCACGGCGCGCGCGCAGGCCGCGGCGTCCGACACGTCCGCCTCGATCAGCTCGATGCGGTCCCGCACCTGCTCCAGGTTCTCGCGCTTGCCGGACGAGAAATCGTCCAGTACGCGCACGCGGTCGCCGTTGGCCAGGATGGCGTCCACGAGGTGGGAGCCGATGAACCCGGCCCCGCCGGTGACGAGGAACTTCGCCAAGTGGGTCTCCCCTTCCCTTCCGCCCCGGACCGGCCGCCCGTCGCGTCGCGGCCGCGTCCCGCCGCCGGTTCAGAGCCGGACGATGTGCTTCCCGCTGGCCTTCCGCATCGCGTTGCGCGTGTCCACGACCACCGGGGCATGCCGCGCCACCATCTCGTAGTCCACGGAGGAGTGGTCCGTGACCACGACCGCGCAGTCCGCGGCGGCGAGCACGTCCGGGCCCAGGGGGCTCGAGGCGAGGCGCTCGCCGTTGGCCTGCAGGAACGGCACGAACGGATCGCTGTACGACACGCGCGCGCCCTCCGCCGCGAGGAGCTGGAGGATCTCCACCGCCGGCGACTCGCGCGTGTCATCCGTGTCCCGCTTGTAGGCCACGCCGACCACGAGGACGCCGGCCCCGGCGAGCTCCCGCCCGCGCGCGGCGAGCGTGTCCTTGACCCGGGCCACGACGTGCCGCGGCATCTCCTGGTTCACCTGCACGGCGACGTCGATCAGCCGCGGGTGGAACCCGTTCACCTTCGCCTTCCAGGACAGGTACAGCGGATCCACCGGGATGCAGTGCCCGCCCAGGCCCGGCCCGGGGTAGAACGGCATGTACCCGAACGGCTTCGTGGACGCGGCCTCGATGACCTCCCACACGTCGATGTTCAGCTTGTGGCACAGCAGCGCGAACTCGTTCGCGAGCCCGATGTTCACGCTGCGGAACGTGTTCTCCAGCAGCTTCACCATCTCCGCGACGGACGTGGACGATACGCCCACCACCGTCTCCAGCGAGCTCTTGTACAGGGTCTGCGCGTGCTTCGTGCACTCCGGCGTGACGCCGCCCACGACCTTCGGGATGTTGTGCGTGCGGAACTGCACGTTGCCCGGATCCACGCGCTCCGGCGAGAAGGCGAGGAAGAAGTCCTTCCCCACGGTCAGCCCGGTCTCCTGCAGGATGGGCAGGATGACCTCGGACGTGGTGCCGGGGAACGTGGTGCTCTCCAGGATGATCATCTGGCCGGGGCGCAGGTGCGTCCGGATGGCCGCCACCGCGTCCAGGATGTAGGAGAGGTCCGGGTCCTTCGTCTTGGAGCGCAGCGGCGTGGGCACGCAGATGCTCACCGAGTCCATCTCGCCCACGCGGGCGTAGTCGGCCGAGGCCGCGAACCGGCCCTTCGCCAGCGCGTCGACCACGTCGGTCGACGGGACGTCCATCACGTAGGACCGGCCCTCGTTCAGCTTGCGGATCTTCCCGGCGTCGATGTCGATCCCGAGGACCCTGTACCCCGCGCGGACGAACTCCATCGCGAGCGGGAGCCCGACGTAGCCCAACCCCACGACGCCGACCGTCGCGGTCCGGCCCTCGAGCTTCTCCAGAAGCGTCATCGCTCCTCGCCCCCTCTCCCCTCAACCTGCGTTCGAGCCATCCGCGGCCTGGGAGACGCGGTTGCGCCCCCCGCGCTTCGCCCCGTACAGGGCGGCGTCCGCCGCCTCGAGGAGCTCCGTCGTTCCCTCGCCGTCGTCCGGGAAGCGCGCGATGCCCATGGACGTGGTGATCTTCGTCCCGGCGGTCTCGCCGGGGAACTCGTACGCGGACACGGCCGCCCGGATCCGCTCCGCGAGCACCCGTGCCCCGTCCCGCGGCGTCTGCGGCAGGATCACGACGAATTCGTCCCCCCCGTACTTCGCCAGGATGTCCGTGGCCCGCAACTCCCCCAGCA
The DNA here is from genome assembly GCA_964571855.1 of uncultured Gemmatimonadota bacterium. Lineage (GTDB taxonomy): Bacteria > ARS69 > ARS69 > ARS69 > ARS69 > CAYYFX01. The sequence continues at coordinate 151,487 of CAZNDO010000002.1, read as the reverse complement.
CGATCTGCGCGAGCCGCCGCAGGACCTCGCTGCCCTGCAGGTGTCCGTGCACATCGTTGTATTCCTTGAGGTGGTCCACGTCGAGCATGATGATCGCGAACTCCTCGCGGAACCGCTTCGCCCGGGCGACCTCGCGGTCCATGGCGCTGCGAAGATACCGGTAATTGTAGACGCCGGTCAGTCCGTCGGTGATCGAGAGCTCCTCGGCGCGAGCGAACCGCCGGAGGTTGTCCAGCGCCGCGGCGAACAGCGGGGCGAGCTCGCGCGCCCGCTCCTGCTGCGCTGCTTCGAACGGGCGGCCCGCGTCGAAGCGGGCCAGGGAGAGGCTCGCCGGGGGCTCGTCCCGCATGCGGAGGCCCACGTGCAAAGTTGCCGCGGCGTCACGGCCGGGGAAACCGTCCACGCGGGGATCGAAGGCGCCGGCCGAGCCGGGGCCGTGGGCGATCACCCCGCCCTGGCGCAGCGCGCGGCGCATCGGCCCGTCGGCCGAGCCGGGATCCAGCACCTCCTCGTGGATCTCGCGGCAGACCTCGCCGGACAGGGCGCACAGCCGGCGCACCTCGTGCGGGCTCACCCAGAAGGACACGCCGGCCCCGTCCGCCTCGAACAGGTCGGCGGCGGCCCGCAGGAAGCCGGCGTAGCGCGCCGGACCGATCTGCCCCAGCGGCGGCAACGCCACGAGGCGGGCCAGGAGCCCGGCCGCAGGCCCGAGGCGGGCGGATGAATCTCGGTCGCCGGCTCCCATCGTCCCCCACTTCCAAGCAAGAGTCGGACCGCGCGTGCGGGTCCCGGGGGAGCCCCGGAAGCACCCGTCCCCGGGCGATGTGTCCCCGCCAGGGGACGACGCCGGATCCGCATGTCGCCGCACGCGGACAGCCGGGGCGATCCCCGCCCCTACGCGCTCCCCCCCGCCGGCCTCTCGGCGAAGCTGCGGATTCCTGTGGATTCATCGTCAACCACGTCCAGGACCGTGAGGAGTTTGGTGGTGCGAAGGATTCCCCGCACGCGCTCCCCCACGCCGCTGAACCGGAGGACGCCGCCCTGGTCCCGGAGCCGCGAATAGGCCGCGAGCAGTATGCCCAGACCGGCGCTGTTCATCCACGGAACGCCCGAGAGATCCACGAGAAGCCGCCGCTCGCCGGCCGCGAGGATGCGCTCGAGCTCCGAGCGCAGGCAGTCCGACTCCGGCCCTCCGAGCACCTTCCCCGAGAGCGCCAGCACCGTCACGTCGCCGACCCGACGGGTCGAGACCTCCACGCCGACCTCCGCGACGAAGGCACGCCCTCCGCCGGCCCACCGCTCCGCGACCGCGGCCCGGGCGGACGCTGCAACCCATTGGGAAACTGTGCGTTGCGGGCAGAGCGGACGCACCTCGAAACGGGCCGACGCTAGCACCGGCCCCCGGGACGGTCAAGCCGAATCCCGGGCGGGCAACACCGCTAAGTCCAAGTGGATCAATGCGCTCCGTGACCCGAGAGAACCACGCGGACCGTCTTCCAGAGGATCCGGAGGTCCATCGAGACGCTCCGGTTCTCCAGGTAGCGAAGGTCCCAGTCGAGCTTCCGCCGCACGTCGTCCTCGGACGTGTCGTACGTGTGCTCGACCTGCGCGAGCCCGGTGATCCCGGGGACGACCGAGAGCCGCTCCGAGTACCGGGGGATGGACTGCTCGAAGCGCTCCACGAAGAACGGACGCTCCGGACGCGGTCCGATGAAGCTCATCTCGCCGCGCAGCACGTTCACGAGCTGGGGCAGCTCGTCCAGCCGCGTGCGGCGCAGCAGCCGACCGATGGGGGTGATCCGGTCGTCGTTCTTGCTGGCCCATTGCGGGCCGCGCTTCGCCTCGGCGCCGTCCACCATCGTGCGGAACTTCAGGATGTGGTACAGGCACCCCGCGCTCGTCACGACGCGGCGATCGGCGCGGCGCCGATCCGCCGGCCCGTTCGCGCCCGGCACCGCGCGCCGCTCGGCGCCCGACCGGCGGTTGATCCCCACGCGCGTCTGCTTGTAGATGACGGGGCCCGGCGACGTGAACGCCACCACGAGGCCGATGAGGACCAGCACCGGCGCCAGGGCCGCCAGCAGCAGCACCGCTCCCACCACGTCGAATGCACGCCGCACCGGTCCGGTGGGCATGGGCAGCACCACGGGCGGCTCCGGGACCAGGCGAAGCGGGGACACGTCGGCCCTGTCGATCCTCGAGACGGAAAGCTGTGAATCGCGCACGCGACACCTCTCCGGCGAAGGAGCCCAGGGGGGACGAGCCCGCCGCAACGTTGCGGGGCAGGAAAAACTTCGGAAGAGGCTAGCAGCCCCCGGAGCCGGGGTCAAGCGGGAAACCCGCCGTCCCCCGAATCAGTTGCTGACCGAGGGCCCGCCCAGCACGAGCCCCGGGCTGGCCGGGTTCCGGGCCGACGAGCTGTCCGTCCCGAGCGCCTCGAAGAAGTAGGTGTGGCCGCCCGCGGCGAGGTTGGCGTTGGCCTGGAACAGCTCCCCCGCGATCCAGTTCGTCCCGCCTCCCACCTTGGTCATCGCGAAGGACTGGTTGGCGTCCACGATCACCCGCACGAAGGTGGGCGCCACGTTCCCGGCGTGCCGGTAGGTGACCGAGTACGTGAACGGGGTGGCCGGTGAGCCCGTGCCCGGGGTCACTCCCGGCGACGCGAGCAGCGGGTCGTGCGCGACGGTCCGCGTGAGGAGATCCAGGGCCGACCGGAAACCGCTGGCATCCATCGCCTGGACGCCCCAGGTGTACTGCGTCCCGCCGGTGAGCCCGGCATCCCGGAACGAGACCGTCTCGCGGTCCGTGATGACCGTGACCAGCGTTCCGGCCTCCGTCACCGTGGAGCCGCCGGGCCCCGAACGGAAGATGCGGTACTTCGCGAAGTCCGCGTCGGCGTTCCGCGACCACTCCAACCGGATCCCCGCGCCCTGCACGCGACTCGCCGCGGGATCGAACTGCACGGGCGCCGGCGGCTCCGCGATCGTCACGCGCGTGGCGGCGCCCACCCGCTCCGCGGCGTTCCCGACCTCGTCCGTGAACGAGGCGGTGACCAGCGCGTTCACGATCTCGGCGCCCGCGGGGATGACGAAGTCCCGCTCGAACGTGGCATCGAACGCCGTGGGATCGCCGTTCGTCCCGTCGTCGAACAGGCGAACGCCGGGGAAGAGCGCGCCGATGTCCACCGTGGCCGTGCCGCCCGTGGTGTCCACGCGGGCCGCGAGGTGCAACACGTCGTTCACCATCAGGACCGAGCCGCCGGAATCCTCCGTGACCGACAGGATGATGGCCTTCGTGTCCAGGACGATGGAACTGCGCACCAGGCGGGACTCCGAGCCGCCGCCGTCCTCGTAGCGGATGAACACGGTCTTCCGGCCGTCGCCCGGGGAGAGCGTGAAGACCGCCGTGGGCGCCAGCGGATCGAAGCCCTGGCGCGGGACGTCGGCGAGCGTGGAGTCCTCCGAGACGCGGAAGGCCACCGTGTTGGACGGAGCCACGAGCCCGAGGCGGATCTTCCGGCTGCCCGGCTCCACCGCGTTCCCGCCCGTCACCTCCGCCCCGCCCTCCAGCACGAGCGAGAACAGGCCGGGCGTCGCGGACACGGTGACGGAGCGCTCCCCCTCCAGGCCGTTCCGGCGCGCGGCCACCTGGTACCGGTACGTGGAGCCCGAGATGGCCTGGCCGTCCCGGTACGAGGTGGCGGTGGGCGCGCCGAGCAGCGCGAACTCCCCGCTCCCCGTGGCGCGGTACACGCGGTAGTCCGTCACGCCCGTGGCGTCCGTCACGGACCAAGTGAGGAGCACCTCTCCCGGGGACACCTCCACGGCGAGGTTCGTGGGAACCGGGGGCAACTGCCCCGGCGGCACCGGCACGTCGCCGGAGGGATCCGTGGGGGCCTCGGCGCACCCGGCCCACAGCGCGAGCACGACGAGGGTGGCGGGAATGGCGAGGCGCACGGTTCGTCTCCTAGAAGCGCAGCTGGGCGGCGACCGTCCCGAACGACCCCGGCACCATGCCGACGCGCGCGGACACGGGGGTCTGCCCCCAGCCCCGATCGAAGTCCAGGGCCGTGTCCAGGAGCGACAGGCCCCAGACGCCGGCGAGCAGCATCATCGCGAGGTCCCGGTCGGACTCCCGGTCGGTCACGTCGTCGAAGAGCGCCTGCTGCTCGCTCAGGAGCGCGGTGCGCTCGTCGACGCTGGACGCGTTCTCGTACCGGCTCCGCACCTTGCCGAAGTCGGCCACCGCCCGATTGTAGTCGTCCTGCTCGTGCACGAGCCAGGCCCCCGCGGCCCCGGCGGCCAGCGCCGCCACGACCGCCTTGTTCGTGCGGCCGTTGTAGGCCTGCCCGAGCCCCGGGAACACCACGCCGCGGAGCATGGCGTCCAGGCGCGTCTTGCGGCGAAGGGCGAGCGAGAGTCCCGCCTCGTCCGCCGCGCTCACGTGGAAGTCCGGCGAGAACGCCACCGCGTCCAGGAGGCTGACCCCCCACACGGCGCCCGTGGCGCCCGCGAACAGGAGCCGCCGATCGGCCGCGAACGTCTTCTCCTCCCGCGCGTCCAGCAGCTCGCGGCGCAGCGCGTCGCGCTCGCCGTCCGACGAGGACGCGGCGATGCGCTGCTCCAGCGCCGTAACGTCGTCCTCGCGCTCCCAGAAGTCCCACTGCGCCCAACCGGTGAAGCCCAGCCCCACGAGACCGCCGAGGATCAGCATCCGGGACTTGCCGCGCTCGTTGTAGCGGGCCTGGGGATACCCGGGGAAGAGCAGCGCCCGCATGAAGGTCTCGCGGAACGGGATGGCGCCCCAGGACTCCACGCGCGCGCCGGCCTCGTCCAGGCCCACGCGCACCCGCCCCCGTTCCGTTTCCACGCCGGGGCCCCGCGCGCTGAGCCAGAAGTCGCCGGCCAGAGGGCCGGGAATGCGCAGCGGGGAGACGCCGTGGACGTCGTCATCGCCCTCCAGCGTGAGCACCGCCCACGGGAGGTCCGTCTTGAACTCCAGGGCCCGACCCTCGCGCCGCGACGCCTGGGCCGACGCGTCCGACGCCGCCGCCAGCAGCGCCAGCGCGGCAAGCCCCGCGGTCCATCCACCGATCCGTCGACGCAGGCCCATGTTCCCCCCAGGTCCGGGCGACCATTCTTGATGCGCGCCGGGTTTGGTCAAGACCTTTCTCCTTCGGCCGGCGGCGGCGCCGCCCTGAGCGTGCATCAACGCGGTCCCGCGTCCAGCGCCACCGCGGCGGCGCGGGCCGAGTCCGCGAGCGCGGAACCCGCCCGTCCGCGCGCGATCGCGTCGAGTTCCTCCGCCACCGCGTCCCACGCGGCCGCCTCGCGCGCCCGGCGCACCTTCCAGGCCCAGTCGCGCAGCACCGGCGGCGGCGGGGCCACGCGCGCCGCTTCGGCCGCGCGGGCGACGAAGCCGTGCGTGGTGGACTCCGCCTCGGGATGGCCGATCAGGCGGAACCGCTGCGACAGCCGGGCCGCGCACCCCAGGCCGAACGGCCCCGGCTCCCCGGCGCCGCGCGCGAACGCCGGGATCGCGTCCTCCCACCGGTTCAGCGCGTCGAACGCGAGGCCGCGTCCCCACAACGCCTCGGCCCGCGCCGGATCGCCCTCCACCACCGCCGCGGCGATGACCAGCGCGTATGCGTCGACCGCCTCCCGGGGACGATCCGTGCGCCGCAGCAGATGGCCGAGGTGCAACCGCGCATCGGTTCCCGCCGGCCGCCCGGCGGCCTGCGCCCCGGCCAGGCGGTACAGGGACTCGGCCTCGGACGGCGCGTCACGCAGCCGCTCGTGCACCTCGCCCAGCCGCACGCGCAACTCCGCCCGCTCGTCCGTGACATCGTCCCCTTCCAACAGTTCGCCCAGGATCCGCGCGGCCTCGTCGCCGTCGCCGCCCACCGCGCACACCTCCGCGAGCCGGCGCCGGATCCAGCGTCCGAGCGGGCCGTCCTGCGCGGCGGCGCGCCGCGCCAGGCGCGCGCGCGCGGACCGCACCGCCTCCGCCGTCGCGGCCGGCGGTCCCCTCTCCTCCACCCGCAGGACCACGTGCAGCTCCAGGTCGCTGCGCAGCCGCTCCCACTCCGGGGACGCGCCCTCCCCGGGATCCGGCGCCTCGAGCGCGGCCCGGTACGAGACGAGCGCCGTGGCCGCCTCGCCGATCGCTTCCCAGGCGAGACCCTCGCGCACGCGCGCCCGCACGGCGACATCCGGGTCGAAGGCGTACCGCGTGGCCACGTCCGCAAGCTCCCGGCGCAGCGCCTCGTCCGTGCCGTCCCGCGCGGCCAGCTCCGCCGCGTACAGCGCGGACGCTCCCGCGATCGCGTAGCGCAGGCGCTCGTCCGGCCCCAGGCGCGCCCCGGCCGGCACGGGGCGCTCCGGACCGAAGCGGCGCGCGAGCTCCAGGTGCCGCGCGCGGAGGTCCGCGCGCACCGCGGGCGACGCCATCGCGCGCTCGCCGAGCCGGCGCTCCGCGCGGTCCAGATTCCAGCGCGCACCCTCCGCCTCGAAGCGGCGCGCCGGCTCGTCGGAGCCCGCGCACGCCGGCAGCGCCAGGGCGGCCAGCAGGAGCCAGCGGCGCGCCGCCCGCGTCGTCATGCGTCCTCCGCGCCGTGCGCGTGCAGCCACAGCCGCGTGAAGATCGCGATGCGGAACGCCTCGACGGCCCCCAGCGCGACCGTGCCCGCCGCAAGCAGCCACGGCACGAGCTCGGGCGCGATCGTCTCGAAGCGTCCCGCGGTCTCCGCGGGGGACGGCGCGAGGATCGCCGCCACGATCGCCTGCACCCCGAGCGCGGCCAGGGTGAGGCGCGGGAACCGGGTGGCCAGCGCGCTGCTCCGCGCGAGCGCGGCGAACGGGCCCGCCCTCCCCAGGACGACCGCCGGCAGCGCGAACGCCACGAGGCCGGCCAGCGCCAGGGCGGCCGCCGACAGCCCCGCCACGGCCACGAGCCCCTGCACCCCGAAGATCCGCTCGGCGATCCCGCTGCGGACCACGGGGGCGGCGATGCCGAGCAGCGCGGCCGGCAGCGCCGCGAGAAGGACCGCGGGAAGGCACGCCAGCGCCGCCCCCGCGCCGGCCCGCGGGTCCGTCCGCCGGGCGAGCACGCGCGGCAGCGCCGCGACCAGCAGGACGTACCCCGGCAGCGCGAACAGCCACGAGGCGGCAGGATCGAGGATCTCCAGCAGCCGCGGGAACGCCGCGTTCGCCGCGGGGAAGTGCAGCGCCTCCTCCCCGCCGATCGCCGCGAGCGCCCGGTCCACCAGGCGCGCGCCCGGTCCGGAGGGATAGGCGACGAGGAGCGCCGGCACGACGAGCTTCCCGAGGATCGCGAGCGCGCCCGCCTCCAGCGCGGCGCGATGCCGGAACGCTCCGGCCGCGTCCTGCGCGCAGCGCAGGGCGAGGCCGGCCTCCTCCCCCACGGACAGCAGCCGGGCTCCGGTCACGCGGCGCTCCCGGCCAACCCCGCGGCGGGGACCGGTTCCGCCGAGACGCCCGGCGCGCTGTGCAGCACGTCATCCATGGGAGCGAACCGGAAGCGCGCCAGCAGCGCGTCCAGCCGTCCCAGCGTGCGGTCCAGGTTCGTGTAGTGCGCCGCGCGCTTCCAGCCGCCGATCCGCACGCGCGGCTGCTCCGGGTCGATCTCCCACGGGTGCACGTACAGCACCGCGGGCTGTCCCGCGGCGTTGGCCCGGGCGAACGCCACGTGCAGCACCTGCGGGGGCAGGAGGCGCATCCAGCCGCCGCCGGACGCGCCCAGGGCGAGCGGCCCCATGCGCAGCGTGGTCATGGGGAACTCCGCGAGCGTCCCGCCGCGGTCCGCCCGCACGCGACACGGGAACGGCGGGAAGCCGGGCACGCCGTAGCGCGGATGGCGCACCGGGAAGATGCTCGAGTCGTACGCGTAGCCGCGGGACGCGAGGACGTCCAGCGCCCACGCGGAGCGGCGATCCACGCTGAAGCTCGGCGCGCGGTACCCGCGCGGGCGCGCGCCCGCCGCCGCCTCGATCGCCGCCTCCGCGCGCGCGAGGTCCGCGTCGAACGCGCGCTCGCCGATGCGGTACACGAGCTCGTGGCCGTAGCCGTGGCTGGCCACGTCGTGGCCCCGCTCCCGGATCTCGGCCACGAGGCGCGGGTGCCGCTCCGCGACCCAGCCCAGCACGAAGCACGTGGCCCGCGCGTCCCGGCGCTCGAAGAGGTCCAGCAGGCGGCGCGTGGCGTCCTCGACGCGCGAGGGCAGCCCCTCCCAGGTGTCGCGCGGGACGGCCTCCTCGAAGTTCGAGACCTGGAACCACTCCTCCACGTCCACGGTCAGCGCGTTCCTCACGACGTTCCTCCCGCGGCCGCGCGCGTGTCGATCGCGCGGCGGATCTCCGCCTCGTACGCCTCGGCGCGCCGGTCCCATGAGTACCGCTCCGCCACGCGCGCGAGCGCGCGCGCCGCGAGCGCGTCCGCCTCCTCCGGGCGCGCCAGCACGCGCGCCACGGCATCCGCCCAGGCGTCCGGCGCGTCCGCCACGAGGAAGTGCCCGCCCGCCTCCCCGTCGATCCCGCGCACCGATACCGCGGACGCGATCACCGGGACGCCGGCGGCCATCGCCTCCAGCACCTTGTTCTGCGTGCCCTGCGCGATCCGCAGCGGCACCACCGCGGCGGCCGCGCCCCACAGCCACGGCCGCACGTCCGGCGGATCCGGCACGACCTCCACGCCGTCCACGCCCGCGAGCGCGGTCACCTCGCTCCCGGGGCGCCGCCCCACGAGGCGGAGCACGGCCCCCGGCACGCGCGCGCGCACCGCCGGCCACGCCTCGCGCACGAAGTGCGCGCACCCGTCCGCGTTCGCGAAGTAGTCCAGGGCGCCCACGAACACGAGCACCGGCTCCCGCGCGCGCGGCCCGCGCGGCGCGAAGTGCTCCGCGTCCACGCCGTTCCCCACCACGGCCACGCGCGAGGCGTCGGCGAACGTGCCCAGCAGCTCCTTCTCCGCGTCCGCCACCACGAGCGTCCGGTCGAAGTCCCGCACGAGCCGGCGCTCCCACTCCCGCAGGCGCCGGTGCTCCAGCGCGAACACCGCGCGCTTCGGGAACCCGGCGCGCTCCGCGTACTGCGCCCACTTCGCCGAGTCCACGTCCACGAAGTCCACGACGCGCGGTCCGCGGAACCGCTCCGCGTACGGGACCATGGAGGAACAGTACGCCACCACCGCGTCGAACGGCGTGGCGGCCAGGCGCGCGTGCACCTCGCGGCGCAGCGCGCCGTTCACGAACCACCCCGCCGAGATGGGGCCGCCGGCCAGGCAGGACGCGGCGCCGCGGCGCGCCGACTCGACGGCCGAGCGCACCCGCCAGCTCGCCGACGCCGCCCAGCCCGCCGCCTCGCGCGCGTGGACCTCCTCCGCCGGTTCGTCCAGCAGGAACGCCAGGTGCACCTCGTGCCGCGCCGCGAGGCGGCGGGCGATGTGGTGCGAGCGGATCTTGTCGCCCTTGTTGGGCGGCTGCGGAACGCGCTGCGCCAGGAACAACAGCCTCACGTCCGTCGTCCCTCCGCCCCGACCGCTCCCGGCCCGAAGAATGCCCGGGGGAGTCTAGGAAGCGACCCGCCCGGGGTCAACGGACCCGGCGCCGGTCCCTGCGGACATCTTGCCGCGCAGAGTGTTCCGGCTGATCCCCAGGGACCGCGACGCGCGAACCTGGTTCGCGTGGCAGTACGCCAGCGCGGTGTCCACGATCGACCGCTCCACGGCCTCCAGGCAGCGGTGGTACACCGTGCCGTTCCGCGCGGGATCGGCATGCGCCAGCAGGATGCCGGCCGCGCGGCCCGCCTCCTCGGCCAGGCGCCGCACCGCGTCGTCCTCCGTGGACCCGCCGCCGGTCCCGGACGCCTCGTGCAGGAACGGGAAGTCCTCCACGTCCAGGGTCCCGGTGCGGTTCAGCACGATCGCGGTCTGGATGGCGTTCTCCAGCTCCCGGATGTTGCCCGTCCAGGGCTGCGCCTCCAGCAGCGCCCGCGTGCGGCGCGACACGGCGCGGATCGGCGCCTTCGCCAGCCGCGCGTACTTCTGCACGAAGTGGTCCACGAGCAGCGGCAGGTCGCCCGTGCGCTTCCGCAGCGGCGGCAGGAAGATGGACACGACCTTCAACCGGTAGAACAGGTCCACGCGGAACTCGTTGCGGTCGATCTGCGCCACCAGGCTCTTGTTCGTGGCGGCGATGATCCGCGTGTCCGCGGTGAGGGTCTGCTCCCCGCCCACGCGCTCGAACGTGTGCTCCTGCAGGACGCGGAGGATCTTCGCCTGCGTGGCCAGGCTCATGTCCCCCACCTCGTCCAGGAAGATCGTGCCGCCGTGGCACTGCTCGAACTTCCCCTTGCGCGAGCCCGCGGCCCCGGTGAACGCGCCCTTCTCGTGCCCGAACAGCTCGCTCTCCAGGAGGGTCTCCGGGATGGCGGCGCAGTTGACGGCCAGGAACGGCTGGTCCGCGCGGCGGCTGTTCTCGTGGATGGCGCGCGCCACCAGCTCCTTGCCGGTCCCGGACTCGCCCTGGACGAGAACGGCCGCGTCGGACTTCGCCACGCGGCCGATCATCTTGCAGATCTCGATCATCTCCGCGCTGCGACCGACGATGTCCCCGGCCACGAGGTGCTCGCCGGCGGCCGCGGGCGCGCCGTCGGGGGCGGCCTCGCCGGAGAGGCGCAGGATGTCGCGCACGGTGCCGAGGAGGTCGCGCGGGTCCGCGGGGCACGACACGTAGTCGTACGCCCCCGCGTCCATGAAGCCGATCGCGCCGCGTGTCGTGCCGTGCCGCGCGAGGACCAGGACCGGCACCGGCCGCGCCCCCGTGCGCGCGAGCCGGAGCAGCTCCAGGTCGTCGGCGCCGGGCTCGTCCGCGCCGGCGATCACCATGGCCGGCGCATCCTCGCGCATCGCGCGCAGGGCTTCGGGAAGCGAGTCCGCGGTCCGGACGTCGCACGCGAGGGAGCCGAGGGCCGCCCGCGCGCGCTCGCGGTAGCCGGGGTCGTGATCGACCACCAGGATGCTCTTCATGGGGTGCCTCCGGATGCGGAGCAGGATGCGGACACCAAGCCTGTCCTTGCCTTGCACCGACCGTGCCAGCGCAAGGACACCCGTTTCGGCGACGATGTGCCAGGACTGCTCAGGCGCCGTTCGCCGTTTGCACAACCCGGGTTGCAGAGTGCGAATCGCGCGACGCCCGGCGCCGCGGCTCCGGCGCTCAGGGGACGCGGCGCCAGATCTCCACGCGGATCCCCGGGGAGTCCGCTCCCGGGTCGAACGACGCGACCTCCTCCCAATGCGGCGACGCGCGGAGCGCGTCCCGGAAGGCGCCGCGGCTCTCCGTGACGGACAGCGCGTACTTCGGGTCCGGAGCGCCGGAGAACCGCTCGGGCCGCAGGACGACCCATTCCACGCCCTCCGCCTCGTACGCCTCCAGCGTTCCCCAGTCCGCAAGGTGATCCACCGCGACGACGCGGTAGCGCGGCTGCGGCAGCGACGGTCCCTTCAGGCGCCAGAACGCGGCCTTCCCGGGATCGCGCGCCTCCAGATCGGCGATCATCTCGCCCACGTCCTCGGCGGACGGCGACAGCGGGATCGTGAGCTGCGACAGCTCCTCCCGGTTCCCCTCGATCAGCACGCGGCTCTCGTGCGGGGCGTTGGCCTCCAGCCACCGCAGCGCGAGCGTGCGCGTGTCCGTGCGCGTCATCATCCGGTCGAAGCGGACGGACGCCTGCGCCGGCGGCAGGACCACGAGCACCGCCACGACCGCGGCGAGCGCGTTCCCCGCGCGCGCGGCGGGGACGCGGCGCCGGAGGAAGTCGTCCAGCCCGATCGCGGCGAGCAGGGCCAGCCCGGGAAGCAGCGGCGTGACGTACCGCTCGTAGTACAGGTGCGAGCTGCCGGAGCCGGCGATCAGCAGGAAGAACGGCAGCAGGAACGCGGCGTGCAGCGCGATGCCGCGCGAGCGGCGCAGCACGCCCGCCATCAGCCCCGCGAACGCGAGCGCGAGGATGGCCGGGCCGAGCGACTCCAGGAGCACGCGCGCGTAGAACAGCGGGAGGTTCACCGCGGGCCCGTGGGCGACCGGCCCCGCCTCGCCCGCATCGCCGCCGCCGCCCGCGACCGCGGCGCGGATCATCTCCACCGTGTCCCGCCACGACAGCCAGATCCCGGGATTGGCGAGCAGGAACAGCAGTCCGGCCAGGATCGGCGGCCACCAGATCGCCGGCCGCAACAGCGCGCGCGGTCCGCCGCGGAACAGCACGGCCAGGAAGTACGGGAGGAACAGCAGGACCGCGGGGATCTTGTTCAGCGCCGCGTAGGCGGCCACGAGCGCGAAGGGAACGGCGCGCAGCCGGCGGCGGCCCTCCGCGTCCTCCACGATCATCACGAGGGCCAGGAACGTGAACAGCGCCATCGGGACGTCCACGGTGACGTAGTGGGAGTCGATCACGTGGCGCGTGGCCGGCGCGAGGAACGCCGCGCCCAGGATCCCCGCGCGCCACGAGGCCATCCGCCGCCCCTGGTAGGCCACGAGCGCCACCGTCGCCGTGCCGAGCACCACGTTCGTCCAGCGGCCCATGAGCCAGAAGGCCGACGGATCCGTGGCGAACTCCCGCGCGAAGTCCCCCACGCTCGCGAGCGCCCCGGTCAACCGCTGCACCACGAAGTACACGCCGTACTCGAGGAAGAGCAGGAAGTAGAGGCCGCCCTTGCCGGTGCGCTCCAGGTCGAATCCGCCCATCCCGAGCCGGAGGGCGCGGTACACCTCGAAGCCCTCGTCCGGGTGGTACACGTAGGGCAGGCCGAACGCCACGCCCCAGGCGCGCAGTGCGAACGCCGCCGCCAGCACGGCCAGCAGCAGGGCCCACGCGCCGCCGTTCGCGCGGTCCGGCCCGGTCACGGCAGGTACCGCACGATCCCGGGACCGATCCGCCGCGTGAGCGGCAACGGCAGCTTCTGCCAGGTCCGGATGGCCAGCTTCAGCTTCGGGTTCTCCGGGTTCAACCGCGGCATCTCCTTGCCCGGCGCGAGCAGGTACTCCCAGTGCAGCGGCGTGGGCACGGCCCCCCACTGCTTCTTGAAGCGGTGCGGCCCCGACCCCTCCGTGGAGCGGCCGAAGCAGAACTCCGCGAGCCCGTCGCGCGCGGCGCCGGCGATCGTCTCCCAGTACAGCAGCATGTTGGGCGAGGCCGCGCGCAGCGACCGGCGCGACGCCGCCCAGTGGATCTCCGTCACGCCGCGGTGCTTCAGGCAGATGCCCGCGGCCGCCGTCTCCGCGCCGAGCTCCACCATCGTGAGCGCCGCATCCGCCGGGAACTCCCGGAACACCGCCTCGAACAGTCGCGGAGAGTACACCGGGGTGCCCAGGTCGCGCATGTTCTCCGCGAAGACGTCGTAGAACGCCGGCAGGTCCCGCTCCGGGTCCCCCGGGCGCACGGTGAGCCCGCTCTTCTGCGCCTTGCGCACCAGGTTGCGCACCTTCGCGTCCAGGCCCTTCCACACGGCATCCGGATCGGGATCCAGCGGCAGCGCCATGGAGACCTTGTTCGTTCGCGCCGGCAGGGACTCGTCCGTGCGCGCCACGTGCCGCAACTCGCAATAGGCCGAGCGCGTCTCCGCGAGCAGCCTCTCCGCGTCCTGTCGCAGGGCCGCGCGCGCCCGCGCGGTGGCCGCCACGATGCCGCCGCGGTTCAGGAACGGCACGGAGACGAGGTACCGGCCGAGCAGCGGGTGCGCGAACGCCACGAGCGGCAGCACGCCCTCCACGCCGTCCGGGCCGATCGCCATGCGGTACGGCGTGCGGTGCCCGAACACCCCGCCGATCACGCGCGCCCATCCGGCCCGGTGGTAATGGGTCCCGTCCGGGTGCGCGGCCACGAACGCGTCCCACGCGGTCTCGTCCGCCGCCTGCATCTCCCGCACCGTCACCGCTCCGGCTCCCGTCAACCCGCCTCCCCCGTCCGCCAGCGTCATGCCGCCCCGCCGGCGCCGCCGCCGCGCGTGCCCACGACCCGCGCCGGAACGCCCACCGCGATGGCCCGCGGCGGGACCGGCTTCGTCACCACGCTGGCCGCGCCCACCACGGCCTGCTCGCCCACGTCGGCCATCACGAGGGCCCGCTCGCCCAGCCACGCGTCCCGGCCCACGGTCACGCGCGTCACCGTGCCGCCCTGCTCGCGCACGGGGATGTCCAGCCGGTCGAAGCGATGCTGCGCCGCGCCGGACAGCACGTCCACGTGCGCCGCGAGCAGCACGTCGTCCTCCAGCGTCACGAGCCCGAGGCTGCAGCCGGGCCCGACATACACGCGCCGCCCGATGCGCGCGCCCCGCTTCGACATCACCGTGCCGAACGAGATGCAGCAGTCGTCCGCGCACGCGGCGAGCGCCATCCGGTAGAACTCCCGCCGCACGTAGTCCCCCACCGTCCCCGGGATCAGAGACACGGCCTGGCTCCCGTCGTGGAACGCGCGATCCGGGTCCATCACGAGCGCCTTCACCCGGTACGCGATCCAGGGCGGCAGCGCGAGCAGCCGCGCCGCGCCCCGCGCCACCGTCTTGAGCGCCCTCACGCTCCCGCCTCCCGCGCGGGGAGGCCGGCGAGCACGCGCTCGATCGCCTCCGCCGCGGCCTCCCACCGGAACGACGCGCCCCACCGCGCGATCCGCTCCCGGTCCCAGTCCCGCGCCAGCGCCGCCGCGAGCGCGCCCCCGAGCGCGTCCGGGTCCACGGCGTCCACCAGGATCCCGTGCCCCGGATCGGCCAGGAGTTCCGGCGTTCCCCACACCCGCGTGGCCACCACGGGGACGCCGCTCGCCAGCGCCTCGAGCACCACGTTCGGACGCCCCTCCTTCGCCGACGCCAGGCAGAAGACGTCCGCCGCCGCGAACCAGAGGGGCAGCGCATCCCCGTCCGTCGCGCCCGGCATCACCACCCGCTCCGTCATTCCCGTCTCCTCGACCGCGCGCCGGATCGCGTCCCGGAAGTCCCCCTCCTCGCCGGCGCCGCCGACGATCGCGAGCCGTACCGAGGGGTGCTCCGCCGCCACGCGCGGCAGCGCGCGCACGAGGTGGTGGAATCCCTTCCGCTCCACGAGGTGCCCCACGGACACGATCCACCGGGCATCCGGATCCAGCCCCAGCTCGCGGCGCGCCGCGGCACAGGATCGGGGCCGGAAGCGCTCCGCGTCCACCCCGTTCGCCACCGTCCGCGTGCGCGCCGGATCCGCGCCCAGCGCCACGGCCGCGTCGCGCAGCGCGTCCGCCACCGCGAACACGGCATCGGCATTCCGCAGGGCCCACGCCACCTGCTTCCCGCGCACCGGGTACTCCGGGAGGTCGTTCAGGTCGTGCCCGCGCAGCGTCACGGAGACCGGCAGCCCCAGCCGCCGCCCCAGCTGCACGGCGGCCCAGCCGTCCGGATAGGCCAGGTGCGCATCGATCCGGTCGAACGCGAACGCGCCCCGCAGCGTGCGCGCCCTCGCGGCGAGCGTCCGGAGCAGGAACGGGCCGTCCAGCGGCTTCAGGAACCGCGGGACCGACAGGAAGCGCGGGTGCTCCACGGGGATCCCGTGCCGCTCCTCGACCGCGGGGATGCCGCGCCGGTACGCGTACCGCGGCAACCGCCACGCCAGCGGGAAGTACGGCACGGGCGCGAGCACGTGCACCGGGAAACGGCGCGCCATGGCCCGGACGCGCTGCTCCACGAACAGCGCGTGCACCGGCTGCACCCGGTTCGGGTACAGCGTGGCCACCACGAGCACTTTCATCGCGCCCCCGCCACCGCCAGGGACAGCAGCCGTTCGAACTCCTCCGCGCGCCGGTCCCAGCCCTCGTCGCGCACGGCGCGGGATCGCTCGTCCGCGCGTGCCCGGCCCTCGCGCAGCGCGTCGCGCAGCGCGTCCCGCCACTCGCCCGCGTCGCGCGCCAGCCGCACCACCGCGCGGTAGCGCTCCACCTCCGGCAGCGGCGACGACACCACGGGGATCCCGGTCGCCAGCAGCTCGCGCAGCTTGAGCGGGTTCATGCGCTCGGTCAGCGCGTCCATGCGGTACGGCAGGATCCCCGCGTCCAGCGCGTGCATCACCGCGGGCACGTCCGCGTACGGCACGGGCGGCAGGAAGCGCACGTTGCCGCGGCGGTCCAAAGGCCCCTCCGGGAGCTGCCGCGGCCCGATCAGCACGAAGGACACGTCCGGCAGGGACGCCGCCACCTCGTCCAGGAGCCGGTCGTCCAGGCGCCCGTCGGCCAGCCCCACGAAGCCCACGCGGGGGCGCGGCAGCGCGCCCAGCGCGGCCGGCGCCGCTCCGGATCCGCGACGGAACGCCTCCCAGTCCACGCCGTGCGGCAGCAGGCGCACGCGCGGGTGGCGCGCGGACTTCGACTCGAACAGCCGCGTGGACGTGGCGATCACCAGGTCCACCTTCTCCAGCAGCTCCGCCTCCAGCGCGAGCAGCGTGGCCCGGTCCGCGCCCGGCCACTCGGAGAACTCGTCCACGCAGTAGTACACGCTGGCGTCCTCCCCGAGCTTCCCCACGAGCGGCGCCGCGTTCGGGATCGTGGTGACCAGCACCGTCTCCGCCGGCGCCTCCTCCGCGAGCGCGCGCGTCACGGCGCGCGTCACGAGCGCCGCGTTCAGCCGGCGCACCGGGCGCAGCTTGTCGAACGGGATCATGAACGGGCCGAGCACGCGCACGGGCGCGTCCGGGGCGGGCGGCGCGGGGCGCGTCCACTCCCGCAGCTTCCCCGCCGCGCGCGCGAGGTCCGCCCGCGACAGCGTGGGCGTGCGCGTGCCGATCGTGTTGACCCACACCACCCGCCGCCGCCGCGCGATCCGCGCGAACAGGTGCTGGCTGCTGGACGGGTGGCGCCCCCAGTCGTCCGAGAAGACGACGAAGCGACGCTCGGCGGTCACGGCGCGCTCGCGGCGGTGCGGAGCTGCTCCAGGCGCTGCTTCGTCAGCAGGTCCAGGATGGCGCCCATGGCCACGACGAAGTAGAAGAACTCCAGGTCCTCGGCGGACAGCAGGAGCCCGCACCAAACGTAGCCCAGGAGCGCCCCCGCCACCGCGTGCGCGAGGTGCTCCGCCCGTTGTCGCTCGGCGTCCGGGAGGAACCGGGCCCGACGGATCACGCGCCACGAGGACCACGCGGTCAGCCCGATCAGCCCCACCCAGCTGAGCAGCGCCGGCAGCCCGCACTCCGCGGCGAGCTGCACCCACGAGTTGTGCGCCACGAACTCGGCCTCCGACGAGTAGTACGAGAACGCGCGCAGGTACTGCTTGAGCCCCACGCCGAAGAACGGGTTGTCGGCCACCATGGCCGCCCCCGCCTCCCACGCCCCGAAGCGTCCCTGCGCCGAGTCGTCCTCCTCGAAGCCCATGATCGACACGATGCGGTCGCGGTACTCCGGTCCCGTGAACATCGCGAAGAACAGCACGCCGCCCGCGATGAGCAGGCCGCCGAGCTTCCGGTTGGGATCCCGCAGCGCGCAGAACAGCAGCACGAGGCCCATGCCCAGGAACCCGCCGCGCGAGTACGTGACCATCACGCCGTGCATGGCGAACGGGATGATGAAGCGCACGCCCCACTTCAGCAGCGCGTTCGGCATGAGCCGGGCCAGGAACCACAGCATCGGGATGGTCATGACCATGACCATCGCGAAGTCGTTGTGGTCGTAGAAGGTGTCGCCCGGGCCGCCGGGACCGTGCACCGTGTGCCAGCCGTGGAAGAAGTACATCTCGTTCGCCCACCAGCACAGGTAGCCGAGCGAGAGCGCCAGCGTGCCCGTCATCACCTCGAGGCGCTGCCGCGTGGTGACCACGGCCAGCACCGCGAAGTAGATCACGAAGAGCTTCGAGTAGTAGTCCATCCATACGCCCGGCCCCTGCGTGAAGCGCCCGAACTGCGTGGAGAGCCAGATCGAGGCCCACAGCGTGAGGATCAGCAGGTTCTGCGGGCGCAGCAGGAACGACAGCTTCGGCTTGCGCGTGAAGTGCAGCATCGCCGCGGCCAGCGTGGCGACGGACACGATCAGGGTGAGCCGCTCGCCGCCCAGGCCCCAGAACACCTCCTGGGGTCGCAGGAACGCGAGCACCACGTACCCCAGGATCCCGAGGTACGGTTCGATGATCACGAGCGCGCCGCCGATCAGGCAGATCGCCAGCACGATGGCCACGCGCGGCGGGTACTCCAGCACGATGCCGGCGGTGAGGACCGCGGCCACGCAGGCCACCGCGAGCACGACGGCCGACGGGCGGATCCCGAGGTTCGGGATCTCCCGGAACCGCCATGGGTTGCGGCTGCGGCGCTCGCCCC
Source organism: uncultured Gemmatimonadota bacterium (assembly GCA_964571855.1). Lineage (GTDB taxonomy): Bacteria > ARS69 > ARS69 > ARS69 > ARS69 > CAYYFX01. Next base: position 133,160 of record CAZNDO010000002.1, on the reverse strand, counting down.
CGCCCGGAAGCTCGACGGGCGGGCTCTCGCCCGTGGAGTGCATGTGCGCGGAATCCCCCGTTGCGGCGGGCAGCCTAGTGGATCACGGCGAGGCGCTCAAGGCGGGCGCTCCCGCCCGGCGCCCGCCCGCTCACCGGAGCAGCGAGATCTTCGCGGCCCGGACGGACTCCCCCCGCTCCGCGCGGACGAAATACAGCCCGGCCGGGTTCGCGCCCACCTCCCAGTCCACCACGGGCTGGGTCACGGGTCCCAGATCCCGCACCAGCTTGCCCGACACGTCGTAGATCCGCACGCGCCAGGGTTCGCTCCCGGGAGCCACGACCGCGCCGAGGGCGTCCAGGTGGATCGACGTACGGTCGCGAAAGGGATTCGGCGAGGCGTACACCCCCGGGGCGGACGCCTCGTCGCCGCCGTTCGACTGCCCGCCCTCGTCGCCCGGGGGCGCCACGAACGTGCCGTCCAGCGCGAACACGTGGATCACCGGCTTCGCGTGCGACGGATCGCCGCGCTTCTCGGAGATGTACAGGTACCCGCGCGCCTCGTCGAACGCCACGCCCCCGGTCTGCACCTCGTACGTGCTCTCCGGCTGGATCATGTGCGGCGTGATGTCCATCATGTAGTACGGCTGGATATCCCACGACGTCAGCGCGCCGTTCGCCACCGCGGCCAGGTCGTCGGGGTCGTACAGGAGGATCACGGTCTTGAAGTAGCTGGCGTAGTACCCGCGGTTCGAGCCGCCGTAGCCGTTCGCCTCGCAACCGCCCGGCCAGGATTCGCACTCGTCCTGCGTGGTGCCGTCCTGCCACCCGTACCAGCAGTCCCCGAAGCCCTTCGTGCCGATGATGGCCACGCTGGCCTTCTCCTCGCTGTGCAGCCAGGCGCCGCCGGTCCAGTTGTCCGCCCAGCAGTGCCCGTCGATGCCGTCCTCGAGGCTCAGGTCCTTGTACAGCACGAGGGGACGCGCGGAGAGCTCCGCGTCCGCCGACGGCGGATCCCCTGACTGCCACGGCCCGTACGCGATCACCGACGGCCCCGTGGCCACCTGGCCCTCGCGGTGCCGGCCGCACGCCAGCCGCTTGCCGCCAAGGTACGCATCCGCGAAGTCCTTCGGGATCGTGAAGATGTACTCGTTCGTGTTCAGGTCGCTCACCTGGTCCTCGCTGCCCACGAACCACGGCCCCTGCGGATCCGGGTTCGACAGGTCCAGGTTGACCCAGCCGTGCGTGGGCCGGCGGTTGTACTGGTAGTGCTTGCCGAAGCTCACGTGCAGCTTCGCCTGCGTCATCCCGATCTGCGCGGGCAGCCACTCGATGCCCTTGAGCTGGTCCTCGTCGGACGCCACGCCCTCCAGCACGAGCGACGGCCCCTGCAGCAGCGTGGCCACCGGCAGGTCCGCCAAGTCGTCGGAGATCACGGGCGCGGGGATGGCGATCTCGTACATCGGCGTGGTCCAGTCGTGGCCCACGCCGTACAGCGAGCCGGGGAAGCCGTCGGCGTCGCCGCCCGGGTCGCCCGCGGGGTAGTACGCCTCGATGCCCTTGCACCACGAGAGCTGGTCCGTCCAGCTGCCCTGCACCACCCAGCCCTCGGATGGCAGGCGGAACGCGCCGAGGTAGCGGAAGTTCCCCGCCTCGAACGTGTCCGCGCGGCCGGCGCCCGCGGAGAGCGCCAGCCCGGCGGCCGCCCACCCCGCGGCCGCCAGCACGGCCGTCCCTGCCCGATCACGGAATCCCACGGTCGTCCCCTCCTTCTCCCGGCCCTTGCCCGTTCGACCGATCCGCCTCGCGGCGCGCGGACCGCGGAGCGGCCGCGGCCCGCCACCCCGCGCCCCTAGCGCTGGCGGAACTGCTCCTTCACCCGCGCCCACGTGGACGCGACCAGCGCCGACGCGGCCGCCATCTCGTCCGCGCCCACGTCCGGCGCCGCCCCGTTCGGGCGGCCGTCGCCGTCGAAGTCGTCCGCCGGCGCGCCGGAGATGGCCGCCGCCGCGTCCGTCACGCCCGGCACCGGCGTCTCCACGAGGTGCAGGTCGCCGTTCGCCGCGTCGCGGAACATGGCGGAGGACGCGTTCAGCACGTTGCCGGTGGACGCCGCGCTGGCGCCGTCCCGCAGCCACAGCGCGGGCACGCCGCCCGGCACGCGCACGAGGTTGTTCGCCACCTCCACGCCCGTGGACGAGGCGAAGCGGACCGCGATCCCGCCCGGCGCGTCGTGCATCAGGTACACCGTGTTGTGCAGGATGCGCGCGCCCGGGGCGGACTCGCACTCGATGCCCACGTCCCCGAAGTCCGACCCCAGGTCCGCGTGCCAGATGATGTTGTTCCGGATCACGCCGCCGGAGTGCCCGCGCGTGCCGAGCCCGAAGCCGATGCCGCGATCGCAGTTCAGGATGAGGTTCCGCTCCACGATCGTGTTCGCGCTGTTGGACCAGAAGTGCACGGCGTACTCCGCCACCGAGCCGGACGGGCTGCGGATCCCGCGGAACGTGTTCCGCCGGACCACCCAGTCCCGCGCGTTGTGCGCGTCGATGCCGCCGATGTAGTACTGCGGGCCGATCCCCGCGGTGAACTCCAGGAGGCAGTCCTCCATGAGGCCGCCGTCCGAGCCGCTGGGCTGCCCGTCGATGTACGACACCTTCACGATCTGCTCGCCGGTGTCCCGGATGTGCAGGTTCCGCAGGACCGGCGAGTCCGCGTCGTACGGCGCCTCGCCGTGCACCTGGATGGCGTGGTACCCCACCTCCTGCAGCGTCATGTCCTGGAGGGTCACGTCGTCCGCCAGGATCTGGAAGATGTGGGACACGTCCTCGTTCCCCATCCCCGCGCCGCGCAGGATCACCGCGCCCCGGTTCCCGGAGACGCTCCTGATGGTGATGCCGGAGCGGGAGATGCCGTACCCCCACCGCTCCGTCACGTCGTACGTGCCGTCGACGAGTAGGATGGTGGGATCGCCGGTGCCTTCGTTCGCGGCCGCGATGGCGTCCGCGAGGCTGGCGGAGTCGTTCACGATCTGCTGAGCGTGGGCCGCGCCGGCGATGCCCGCCGTCGCGACCAGGAGAATGGCCGTGATGTCGTTCCCGATGCGCATCGCGCCCTCGCGAGGGGGCCTGTCGTCCCCCTGAACGTCGGCATCGCGCGCGGACCACCTGAGCGCGCGGCCGGGAGTGAAGGTGCGGGAATCCCCCCGGAAACCCGGGGACAGTCTTGCCCGGGTCGAGACACCCCTCGATAATCCGCGTCGTCATCCTGGGGGTGATGCGATCCCGGGAACGGGACCGCGTCAGAGTTGGACGCGCGGGGCCAACGTAGACACGTTTCGGCAAGGGGTCAACAGGACGATGTCCGCACCGAACCTCCGTGTCCTGCACGTGGCGATCTCGCTGAACCCCGGCGGGGCGGAGCGCCTCGTCGTGGACCTGGCCACCCGCGCCCCCGGGGGCATCTCAGCCACGGTGTGCTGCCTGGACGGCCGCGGCGCCTGGGCCGACGACCTCGAGGCGCGCGGGGTCCGCGTCTTCCACCTCGACCGGCGACCCGGGTTCCACCCCGGGATCGGCCGGCGGATCGCGCGGCTGGCCGCCGCGGAGCGGATCGACGTGCTGCACGCGCACCAGTACACGCCGTTCGTGTACTCGGTGCTGGCCCGGCTGGCGCGGCCGCGGCTCCGGCTCGTGTTCACGGAGCACGGCCGCCTCGCCGACGCGCCGCCGTCGGCCCGCCGCCGCCTCGCGAACGGCCTTCTCGCGCGCGCGCCGGGCCGGTTCTTCGCGGTGTCGGACGAGCTGCGCCGCTTCCTCGAGACGGAGGGGTTCCCGCCCGGACGGCTCGAGGTGCTGCCGAACGGCATCGACCCCGGCCCGCGGCCGGACGCCACGGCCCGGGCGGCGGCGCGCCGCGCGCTGGGGTTGCCGGACGACGCCCGCGTCGTCGGCACCGCCGCACGGCTGGACCCGGTGAAGGACCTGCCGCGGCTGGTCGAGGCGTTCGACCGCGTGCGCGCCGACCTCCCGTCGGCCCGTCTCGTGGTCCTCGGCGACGGCCCGGAGCGCGCGGCTCTCGAGGCGGCACGCGCGCGCACCGCCGCGCCGGACGCCGTCCTCCTCGCCGGGCATCGCCCGGACGTGCGGGCGCTCCTCCCGGGGTTCGACCTCTACGTGAACTGTTCCACCTACGAAGGTGTATCGTTGACGATTCTGGAGGCGATGGCGGCGGCAGTCCCGGTGGTTGCCACCGCGGTCGGCGGCACGCCCGAGGTCGTCGTGGACGGGAGCACCGGGCGGCTCGTGCCGGCCCGGGACACCGCGGCGCTGGCCGGCGCGCTGGCCGGGGTCCTGGCGGATCCGGCGGCCGCGGCGGCGCTGGGCGAGGCCGGGCGCGCCCGGATGGTGGAGCGCTTCTCCTTCGACGCGATGATGTCGATGTACGTCCAGGCCTGGCACGGGGGGTAGGATCCGGTCATGTGCGGAATCTGCGGCGTCGTCCCCCTCGCGGGGACCCTGGACCCGGACCTCGCCGAGGCGCTGCCCGCCATGGCGGACACGATCCGCCACCGCGGGCCGGACGACGTGGGCCGCCGTCGCGGGCCGCGCGGCGCGATCGGCCAGACCCGGCTGTCCATCATCGACCGCGCCGGCGGCCACCAGCCGCTCGGCAACGAGGACGGCACCCGCTGGATCGTGTTCAACGGCGAGGTCTACAACCACCATGCGCTGCGCCGGGAGCTGGAAGCGAAGGGCCACCGCTTCCGCACCGTGTCGGACACGGAGGCCATCCTGCACGCGTGGGAGGAGTGGGGCGAACGCTGCGTGGAGCGGCTCGAGGGGATGTTCGCGTTCGCCATCCTGGACGAGACCACGGGCGAGCTGTTCCTCGCGCGGGACCGCCTCGGCAAGAAGCCCCTGTTCTACGCGGAGCTCGGCGGCGCGCTGCACTTCGGCAGCGAGATCAAGGTGCTGCGGGCCAGCCCCGCATGGGACGGCGCGTTGGAGCCGTCGTCGCTGGAGACCTACCTCGCGCTCGGCTACGTGCCCTCCCCCGCCTCGATGTACCGGCACGTGCGGAAGCTGCCGCCGGGCCACTGGCTGTCCCTGAAGGCCGGGCGGATCCGCGTCGCGTCCTACTGGGACGTCACGGACTTCGACTCGGACGCGCGCCGCCCGGAGGAGATCGCCGGGGAGCTGGACGGACTGCTGCGCGAGGTGGTCGCGGAGCGCCTCGAGAGCGAGGTGCCGCTGGGCGCCTTCCTGTCCGGCGGCGTGGACTCCGGCCTCGTGGTCTCGTACCTGCGCGACGTGTCGCCGGATCCGCCCACCACCGTGAGCGTGGGCTTCCGCGATCCGCAGCACGACGAGCTGGAGGCGGCGGAGCGCGTGGCCGCGCAGTACCGCACCCGGCACCGGTCCATCCGGCTGGAGCCGCGGCTCGGCGACGTGCTGGACCGGATCGTGCGGTCCTTCGACGAGCCCTTCGCGGACTCCTCGGCCATCCCCACGTTCTTCGTGTGCGGCGCCGCGCGCGAGCACGTGACCGTGTGCCTCTCCGGGGACGGCGGCGACGAGGCGTTCGGCGGCTACGACTTCCGCTACACCCCGCACGCGCTGGAGGAGCGGCTGCGCGCCTTCGTGCCGGGGCGCCTGGGCGCCGCGGCGGTCGGCGGACTGGGCCGGCTGTGGCCGCGGTCCCCGCGGCTGCCGCGCGTGCTGCGCGCCGGATCGCTGCTGGAGAACCTCGGGCGCCGGCCGGAGGACGCCTACTTCGTGGACCTGTGCTTCCTCAAGCCGCGCGACGTGCGCACGCTCCTGGGCGCCGCGCCCGCCGACCCGCGCGAGAGCCCGGCGTACGAGGCGGTCGTGGGGCCGTACCGCCGCTGCCCGTCGCCGAGCGCGCTGCAGCGCGCGCAGTACGCGGACCTGAAGGTCTACCTGCCCGAGGACGTGCTTGTGAAGGTGGACCGCATGAGCATGGCGCACAGCCTGGAGGTACGCTGCCCGCTGCTGGACCGCCGCGTGATCGAGTTCGCGTTCCGCGTGCCCACGGCGGCGAAGATGCCGGGCGGGCGCGCGAAGCACCTGCTCCGCCTCCTCGCGCAGCGGCGCCTGCCGGCGGAGAACGTGCGCCTCCCCAAGCACGGCTTCACGGCGCCGGTGGGCGCGTGGATGACGGGCGAGTTCGCGACGCAGTTCTCGGAGGACGTGCTGGCGCCCGCCGGGCCGATCGCGGACCTGGTGGACCGCAGGGTGCTCTCGCGGTGGTTCGAGGACCATCGGTCGGGCCGCGCGGACCGGTCGTGGCCGCTGTGGGCGGCGTGGATGCTGGCGCGCTGGCGGCGCCTGGAGTCGGCGTCGGTCGCCCAGCCCGTGGGCGGCGCCGTCGCATGACCGCCCGCCACGTCGCGGCCGGGAGTCGTCCGGCCGGCCCGCTGGACCCGCCGGGTCCTCCGCTGCGTTTCCCCGCGGCGGATCCCCCGCGACTGCTCGTGGTGATCGACACGGAGGAGGAGTTCGACTGGTCGGCGCCGCCGAGCCGCGACGCCACGTCCGTCCGCGCGATGGCCCGCGCCGACCGGCTGGACGCGATCTTCGCGCGCTACGGCATCGTGCCTTCGTGGATGGTGGACTGGCCGGTGGCCGCGCAGCCCGAGGGCGCGGCTCCGCTCGTGGACTTCCACCGTGCGGGGCGGATCGACGTGGGCGCGCACCTGCACCCCTGGGTCACGCCGCCGTTCGACGAGGAGTTGTGCGCGCGGAACACCTATCCGGGCAACCTCCCCGCCGCGCTGGAGGCCGCGAAGCTCGCGAACCTCACCGACAAGCTCACCGAGGTCTTCGGCCGCCGGCCCACGAGCTACAAGGCCGGGCGGTACGGCCTCGGGCCGCACACCGGCGAACTGCTGGAGCGGCTGGGGTACGGGATCGACCTGAGCGTGTGTCCCACCCTGGACTCGACCGCGGACGGCGGGCCGGACTACACCGCGCGGGACTGCGAGCCGCGCCGGTTCGGGCGGAGCCGGACGCTGCTGGAGCTGCCGCTCACCGCCGGGTTCACCGGGGTGCTGGGACCGTCGGGGCGCGGCGTGTACCGCGCGGCCACCGCGCCGGCGCTCGCGCCCCTGCGGCTGCCGGCGGTGCTGTCGCGGTTGCGGCTCGTCGATCGCCTCGTGCTCTCCCCGGAGGGCTTCACGCCCGCGGAGCACCGCCGCCTCACGCGGGACCTGCTCGCGCGCGGCGTGCGCGTGTTCACGTGGAGCTTCCACTCGCCGTCCGTGCTTCCCGGCGGCACGCCGTACGTGCACACCGAGGCGGACGTGCAGCGCTTCCTGGACAGCTTCGCCCGCTACTTCGACTGGTTCTTCGGGACGCTCGGCGGCGTGCCGACCACGCCGGGCGAGGTGGCCGCGGCCTTCGCGGACGGGTCCTCGCGGACCGGGAACGCCAGGTAGACCACGCCCCCCGCGATCGCCACCGCGAGCGTCACGCCGAGGAAGCCGGCGGCCAGCGCCACCGCGCCCGCGCCCTCGTATCCCGCGCGCGCGAAGAAGAACGCGTAGCCGGCCTCGCGGACGCCGAGCCCGCCGAAGCTCACGGGCAGCATCCCGACCGCCTGGATCACGGGCACGAGCGCCACGAGCGCGCCCCACGGGGCCACGCCGCCCAGCGCGTCGGAGAGGACGCCGTTCGCCGCCACGAGCGCGAGCTGCCAGCCCAACGACAGCAGCACGGCGCGCAGCAGCGCGGCGCGCGGATACGACGAGCCGCGCAGCTGCTTCGCCGTGCGCAGCAGGCCGCCGCGCCAACCCGGCCGCCCCGCGTCCGCCCGGTCCAGCGGCGCCAGCGCGAGGGCGACCAGGGCCGCGGCGTACACCGCGGCCGCCACGTACAGCGACGGTCGCACGATCGCGAGCCCCGGCCCGGTGAGGCTGGCGCCGAGCCCGAGCGCGAGCAGGCAGCCGAAGCCGAGGATCCGCTCCATGAGGACCGTGCCGGCCACGACGGGAAGCGGCACGCCCTTCACGCCCACGGCGCGCACGACATCGCCGCCCACCGACGTGGGCAGGAACAGGTTGAAGAAGTAGCCCACGAAGTACAGGCGCACCGCGCGCCGCAGCGGAAGGTCCGCGCCGCGCGCGGAGAGCAGGACCCGCCAGCGCATGGCGGAGAGCACGAGCCCGCCCGCCACGATGGCGACCGCCGCCGCGAAGGCCGCCGCGTCCAGCCGCGCGAGCGCCTCGCGGAACTCGGGATCGCCGCCCCAGCGCCGGGCGAGGAACGCCACGAGCGTTCCGGAGACCAGCAGCTTGACCGCGACCTGGAGCGGCTTCGACCTCATCCCCGTTCCCCGGGACGGCGCTCGACCAGCTCCCGGATCACGTAGGTGGGCTTCGCCTGCGACTCGTGGTAGGTGCGGATGGTGATCTCCGCGAGCAGGCCCATGCTGATGAGCTGCACGCCCACCAGCGCCAGGAACACCGCGATGGTGAGGATGGGCCGGCGGGAGAGCTCCACCTGGTGCAGCAGCCGCAGGATGATCAGGTACGTGGTGATGCCGCCGCCCACCGCGAGCAGCAGCAACCCCCAGAGCCCGAACACCTGCAGCGGCCGGGTGGAGAACGACACGAGGAATTTCACGGTGATCAGGTCCAGCACGACGCGCACCGTGCGGCCCAGGCCGTACTTCGACACGCCCTTCGTGCGCGCGCGGTGGTTGACCGGCACCTCCGCGATGCGCGCCCCCACCCAGCTGGCCAGCGCCGGGATGAAGCGGTGCATCTCGCCGTACAGGCGGATGTTCCGCAGCACCTCGGTGCGGTACGCCTTCAGCGAGCAGCCGTAGTCGTGCAGGCGGACGCCGGTGATCTGGCCGATGATCCGGTTCGCGATCATCGACGGCAGACGCCGGGTGAGGAACTTGTCCTTCCGGGCCTTGCGCCAGCCGCTGACGATGTCGTAGCCCTCGCCCTCGATCTTCGCCATGAGCAGCTCGATCTCGGCGGGGTCGTTCTGCAGGTCGCCGTCCATGGCGATCACCACGTCGCCGCGCGCATGGTCGAAGCCGGCGGACATGGCCGCGGTCTGGCCGAAGTTCCGGCGGAAGAGGATCACGCGGAAGCGCGGGTCCGCCTCCGGGATGCGGCGCAGCGCCTCGACGCTGCCGTCGGTGGAGCCGTCGTCCACCAGGATGACCTCGGCCTCGCGCCCGGAGGCGTCCAGCGCCGCGCCGATCTCCTGCACGAGGCGCGGCAGGTTCTCCACCTCGTTGTAGATGGGAACGACCACGGTCACCGTCAGCCGGCGGACCGGCGTGACCCCCGCTTCCCGCACCGCCTCGAGGCTCACGTGGCCTCCCTCCCCGCCGCGGCCACCTGGCGCACCGTCCCGCGCCCGCCGCGCGCGAACAGGATGCCGCCGGCCAGCGCGAACGGCAACGGAATCAGGAGGGCGAGCACGGCGAAGATGGCGGCCGATCCGGCGGGGACGCCCTGCGCCGCCAGGAAGCCCACGAAGCCGGCCTCGCGGATGCCCAGGCCGTTCGGCGTCAGCGGGATCGCGCTCAGGAGCATCACCGCGGGCACGATCACGAGCCACGCGGCGAACGGGACCTTGAGGTCGAGCGCGCGCGCGAGCGACCAGTGGAACAGCGCGGAGAACGCCACCAGCGCCAGGGACGCCGCGAGCGACGCGAGCACGCGCACCCCGTGCCCCGCCATCAGGGCGAAGCTGGCGGCCACGCGCCGGGCGCGGCGGCCGAGGCGCCCGGGCAGTCCGCCGGCGATGCGGTCGGCGAGGGCCGGTCGCGCGGCGAACGCGGCGGCCGCGCCGAACACCGCGAGCGCGGCGGCGGCGGGCACCCACGGCGATCCGCCGGCCGAGCCCGCGACCCCGAGCGAAGCTCCCGCGCCGGCCGCCACCGCGAGCGCCGCGAGTCCCACGATGCGATCCGCGACCAGGCTGGCCGCCGCCACGGCTCGCGGCACGCCGCGCGCGGACAGCTCGTACCCGCGCGCCACGTCCCCGCTCACGGAACCCGGCAGGAAGGTGCCGAAGAAGAGCCCCACGAGCACGAGGGAGAGCAGCTCGCCCAGCCCCCGCGCGTGGCCGGCCGCCCGGAGAAGTTCCGACCAGCGGACCGCCCAGCAGAACTTCGCCGCGGCCTGCGCCAGAACCGCGACGAGCAGCCACTCGCCCTGCGCGCCGGCAAGGGAGCGGCGCGCCTCGGCGAGGTCGGTACGGGAGAGCACCACGGCGACGAGCCCGACGCCGAGGGCGACACGCCACCAGTTGCGCCCGTTCATCCCGTCGGACCGGCCGATCTCGTGGGCGTGTCGCGCCGGGGCGGCGGCGGCGGCGTGTCGCGCGTTCCCTTCTTCGCCCGGCGCGCGGAGTCCGTGCGCTTCGCGCCGGCGTCCGGGGCCTCCCCGGCCGGGACGTCGCCGCCGTCCGCCGGGTAGGCGTCGCGGTAGTAGGAGTGGCCGTAGTAGTACGGCAGCACGTCGTCCATGTTGTTCACGATGACGCCCAGGACGTTCGCTCCGACGTCGTCGAGGATCCGCTTCGCGCGCAGCGCGACATCGCGGCGCGTGTGGCCCGCGCGGACGACCATGGCGACCGCATCCACCTCGCGCGAGATCACCGCCGGATCCGACACGGGCAGCAGCGGCGGCGCGTCCACGACGATCAGGTCGAACAGCAGCTTGAGCTTCTCCAGCGTGTCCGTCATGCGCCCCTGCGAGAACAGGGCGGATGGCGTGTCGCGACGGCCGCCGGCCGGGATCACCTTCAGCCCCTCGTAGCGCGTGGCCTTCAGCGCCGGCTCGATGGGGTACTCGTCCTCCAGGATCTCCGCCAGGCCGGGCTCGTGGGGCACGTCGAACATGCGCGCGAGCCGGGGCCGGTGCAGGTCCGCGTCGATCAGGCAGACGCGCAGCCCGCGGTGCAGCGACGCCACCACGGCGAACAGCGCCGCCGACGTGGTCTTCCCCTCGCTCCGCTCGGAGCTGGTGAAGAGCAGCGAGCGGACCTTCCGCTCCTGGCCCCGCCGGGCGATGCGCGTGAAGATGCGCCGGAACTCCGTGGTCTCCGGAGCCTGCGCGTCGAACTGGTCGTAGATGGTGGGACGGGGGGTCTCGCGAGGCATCAACCGATCCCCGGGCTGCCCACGAACACCCAGTAGCCCGCCAATGCGAGCGCCACGAGCGCCAGCGTGCCGAGCGCGATGGCCCACCGTACCCGCGCCCGGGACCGGGCCCGCGACTCGAGGAGGACGGCGGCCTGCATTCGCGGGACGGCTCCGAGGATGGGCACGCCGAGCACCGTCTCCACCTCCTCCACCGACACCAGCGTGAGGTCGAAGTACTCCGCGAGGATCGCGGCCGCCACGCCGAGCGCGAGTCCCAGCGCCAGGGCCAGCGCCAGGATCTTCTTCTTCTGCGGAGCGAACGGCTCCAGCGGCAGCCGCGCCGGCTCGATCAGCACCATGGGGTTGGCGACGTCCGCGGACTCCACCGCTTTCGCGATCTGCGTGCTGTTCGCCTGCTCCAGCCAGGTCTCGTACAAGCGCTCGGCTCCCTGGACCTCCTCCTTGAGCCGGTTCAGCCGCAGCTCCTCCTGGGACACGCTGGTGAGGTCCGAGGCGTAGCGGCCGCGCAGCGCGTCCAGCGCCTCCACCTGCGCCTCGGCCGCCTGCACGTCCAGCCGGGAGTACTCCAGGTCCGCCAGGAGCCGGACGCTGTCGTCCGGCAGCGTGGGGAACGCCCGTCGGGCCTGCGCCTCGGCCTCCGACAGGAGCAGCTGGCTCTGCACGGCGATCTGGTTCTTCAGCGAGATCACGACCGGATCCCGGTCGACGTACTCCACCAGCGTCAGCGACAGGTGCTTCTGCAGCTCCACCACGGTGCGCTGCAGCGCGTCGAGCTTCGCCGACTTGATCAGCCCGAGCGTGGAGAACGCATCCAGGTCCGCCTCCCGCACGCGCGTGCGCGCCATCTCCAGCCGGCCGCGCCGGAACTCCACGTCCGCGCGCACGGCGGCCAGGAGGTTGCTCACGCGGCCCACGTTCGCCTCGCTCACCGTGGCCGCCTGCAGGGGGCGCAGGGAGACCTCCTGCTCCGCCCGGCGCAGCTCCCGGCGCTTCTCGTCCATCTTCCGCTCGTAGATGGCCACCTGCTCCTGGGCGAAGGTGTAGGCCTCCTCGGACTGCCGGAGACGCCCCTCGCGCTGCGACTCGATGTACCGCTCCGCCACGTTGGAGGCCACCGCGAACGCCCGGTCCGGCAGGTGGGACACGGCGCGCACGTAGAACAGGTAGGAGCCGTCCGCGTACACGTCGAGCATGCGCTGCAGCGCCCGCACGCACTCGCGCAGCAGGATGTCGTTCTTGTCGTGGCCGGGGTTCTTCGCGGCGAGCTGCTCCGCGCGCTGCAGGATCTTCGGGTCCTCGTGCAGCCCCACCTGCACGGCCACCGACTCCAGGAATGTGGAGGACTCGATGCGACGGCGGAGGATCTGGGTCTGTTCGTTCAGCCGCCCGTCGAACCCCGTGGCGCGGGCCACCGTCTGGGTGAGCGGGACCGAGCTCTCGAGCGCCAGCGTGGCCGCGGACTCGTACGAAGGCTCCGCCACCATGACCCCGACCAGCGCGGCCGCGACGGTGATGACCGCGGGGATGGCCACGATCCGGTGGCGCCGTCCGAGCACGCGGACGATCTCGCGGATCCGGACGGTCTGGCTCTTCTCGGAGAACAACTGCGACCTCCCGCCGGGGTCGGGCGTGGCTTCCGCTACTGCTGGGCCCCGGACTGCGCGGGGTCCTGGACCACGATCGTGGTGGGGTTGTTGTTGTTGTCCTCGTTCAGGAACAGGATCGTCGCCACCAGACCGCCGATCCCGCGCGCGACCGTGGCCGCCGCGTTCCAGAGGAAGAACCGCTGGCTCCGGGGCACGGTGATCGTGTCCCCCGGGAGCAGCGTGACGTTCGGGAAGAGCTCGCCCCGGTGCGTGAAGTCGTGCAGGTCCACGTCGAACACGCGGGCCTGCACCGGACCGGGCCGGACGACCCGCACGCTGCCCATGTCCGCGCCGTCCACGGGTCCGCCGGCGGCGAGGACCGCGTGCAGCGCGGTCCGGGCGTTGTCGATGGAGAACGCCCCGGGCGCCTTCACGTACCCGTACACGTAGACCACGTCGCCCTCGGTTCCCGAGGCTTCCAACCGCGGGATCATGATCGTGGTTCCGGGAGCGAGCGTGGGCAGGAGGCTGAAATCCCCCGTGGCCAGCACGCGCTCCAGGTCGATCACCAGGGGCGTGCCCGCGGTGGCCGGCGGCACGATGCGCACGCGCGTGAGCGCCGCGTCCGGCGTGGGGCCGCCCGCCTCGCGGATGGCCTCCCACACCCCGGGCATGACCGGGAACGAGTACGGGCCGGGGCGGGACACCTCCCCCATCACGAACACGCGGCGGGAGTTGTACTCCAGCACGGACACCGTCACGAGGCTGACATCGCGATCCACGAAGGAGAGCCGCCGCGTGAGCTCCTCGCCGAGCCGGGCCGGGGTCAGTCCCGCCGCGCGGATGGCCCCGATGAGCGGGAGCGTCACGTCGCCCTGGGAGTCCACCACGACGGTGGCGCCGAGGTCCGGGCGCTGCCAAACGTTGATCTCCAGCTTGTCGCCGTTGCCGATCGTGTACTCGGCCGCCTGCGCGAACCCCGAGGAGGCCACGGACAGGACGGCGAGCACGGCGGCGACGATGACGGGCAGGATGCGGCGCGGCGCCACGGTCCCCTCCTCCTTCGGCCCCGGCTGGGGCCCCTCCCCCAAGCGGTCCGGGGGCTTTTCCCCGATCCGGCCGCGGGGACGAGCCCGCGGCGGTCGGATGCTACAACGAAGACCACAGAGCCACAAGATCGGTCACCGGAGCGCCCGCCGTTAGCCCCCGCGCCCCGGCCCCGATCTTGCGTTCGGGAAGCCTGAACCCGCCCCCTCGGGAACAGGCTCACCCATGGACTCCCCGGTGTCCTTCGCGGCTCCCCCGGCCGTGCGCCGCGCGATCGCGGCGCAGGCCGCGGCGCATCCCCTCCCGGCTCCCGGTCGCCCGGAGCTCCCGGGCGTGCACCCCGCGACCCCCCGCACCGGCCAGGCGCCCCGCTCCTGGTGCGCGCGCCGCGCGCTGGACGTGCTCGTGTCCGGGCCCCTGCTTCTCGCGCTCAGCCCGCTGTTCCTGGTCGTCGCCATCCTCGTGAAGGCCACTTCGCCGGGTCCCGTGCTGTACCGGCAGGTGCGCGTGGGCCTCGAGCGCCGACAGGGCCAGCGCCGGACGAGCGCGGCCGCGGCCGGAGGCCGGGATCGCCGGCGCACCGACCGCCGCGAGGTCCTCGCCTATGGACGCCCCTTCGAGATCGTGAAGTTCCGCACGATGCGCGTGGACGCCGAGGCGAACGGGCCGTGCTGGTCCGCCGCCGGGGATCCGCGCATCACGCCGCTCGGCCGGATCCTGCGCCTGACCCGCCTCGACGAGACGCCCCAGCTCTGGAACGTCTTCAAGGGCGACATGTCCCTGCTCGGCCCGCGGCCCGAACGCCCGTTCTTCGTCGAGCAGTTCGTGGAGCAGATCCCGAACTACCGGGATCGCCTGCAGGTGAAGCCGGGAATCACCGGCCTCGCCCAGGTGAGCCTGGCGTACGACGCCACGATCGACGACGTCCGCCGCAAGCTCGACGCGGACCTGGACTGGATCCGCGGCCGCTCCCTGCGCCGCGACATGGGCATCGTGCTGCGCACGGTCGCCGTCGTGCTCACCGGGCGGGGAGCGCGCTAGGCAGGGACCCCGCGGGCGGTCCGACCCGGCGCGCGGCGGGAAGCGGATGGGCCGGGCGGCCCGGTACCCCGCTCGCGGGCCTCTGCGCGTGGGCGCACCGCGCCCTTCGGGCGCGTGGCGCGCATTCTCGAACGCCCGCGAGCGGGACACCGGACCGCCCGGCCCGTCCGGCTTCCCGCCGCGCGCCGGGTCGGACCGCAGGTATCCGCCGCGGCCGACACCCCCGCCTTGTGCATCGGAAGAGGGGACGTTAGCTTCCGGGTCTTCCACGTACGGGATCCGGAGCGACCGTCATCGAGACCATCCGTTCGCTGTACCCGTGGCTCCGGCCGTATCGGCGACGACTGCTGGTCGGCAGCGGCGCCGTCGTGCTGACGAACGCGTTCGCGTCCGTGAGCCCCCTGCTGCTCAAGCGGGCGATCGACGCGCTGCAGGGCGGCGGCGGGCTGGACGCGGTGCGGATGTGGGCGCTGCTGCTGGTGGGCGCCGCGGCGGCGGACGGCGTGTTCCGGTACGTGCTGCGGAAGACGTGGATCGGCGTGTCCCGGGACGTGGAGTACGACCTCCGGCGGCACCTGTTCCGGCACGTGCAGCGCCTGCCCATGGGATACCTCGGCCGGTACGACGCCGGGGATCTCATGGCGCGCATCACGAACGACCTGAACGCCGTGCGGATGGCGCTGGGTCCGGGCCTGATGTACGCGGTGAACACGGCCGTCGTGCTCGCGTTCGCGCTCGCGCTCATGCTGCGCATCTCCCCCTCGCTCACGCTCGTGGCGCTGGCGCCGCTGCCCCTGATCTCGGTGACCGTGCTGCTGGTCATGCGCCTCGTCCACGACCGCGCCACCGCGGTCCAGGAGGGCTTCGCGTCGCTCACCACGGTCGCGCGGGAGAGCCTGGAGGGCATCCGCGTGGTCAAGGCGTTCCACCGCGAGGACGGCCAGCTCGCCGCGTTCGAGCGCGTGAGCCGGGACTACTCCGAGCGGAACCTCGCGCTCGCGCGCGTGCAGCGCCTCTTCTTCCCGTCCATGTCGCTCTTCGGCGGCGCGGCGGCCGTGCTCGTGCTGTGGCGGGGCGGGACCATGGTCATGACCGGCGCGATCACGCTCGGGTCCTTCGTGGCGTTCATCACGTACCTCGGCCTCCTGCTGTGGCCCATGGCGGCGCTGGGCTGGACGTTCGACCTCTTCCAGCGGGGACGCGCCTCGTGGGCGCGCCTGCAGGAGCTGCTGGGGGCGGAGACCGAGCCGTACGCCGCCGCCGGCGCCGCGCCCGCGGGCCGCGGCGAGATCCGCCTCGAGGCGGTCCACCTCGCGCGCGAGGGCCGGGAGGTCCTGCACGGCGTGGACCTGCGGGTGCCCGCCGGCAGCCTCACCGCGCTCGTCGGCCCCACGGGGTCGGGGAAGACCTCCCTCCTGCGCCTGCTCGCGCGGCTGGAGGAGCCCACCGCGGGGCGCATCCTGCTGGACGGCGTGCCCCTCCCCGAGTGGGACCTGGCCGCCCTGCGATCCGCGCTGGCGTTCGTGCCGCAGGACGCGTTCCTGTTCTCCGCGTCGATCGAGGGCAACGTGGCCATGGGCCGCGACGGCACGCCGCGCGATGCCGTGGTCGACGCGGCGCGCATCGCGCACCTCGTGGACGAGGTGGAGACGTTCCAGGAGGGCTGGGAGACGATCGTCGGGGACCGCGGCATCACGCTGTCCGGCGGGCAGCGGCAGCGCGCCACGCTGGCGCGCGCCCTCGTCCGGCCCGCGCGGGTCCTGGTGCTGGACGACGCGTTCGCCGCGATGGACGTTCGCACCGAGGAGGGCATCCTGGACCGGATCGCGCCGGCGCTGCGCGAGCGCACGGTGCTGCTCGTGTCGCACCGCCTCAGCACGATCCGGCGCGCGGACCGCATCCTGTACCTGGAGCACGGGCGCATCCTGGAGGAGGGCACGCACGACGAGCTCGTGCGCCGCGGCGGCCGGTACGCGGCGTACATCCGCCGCCAGCGCCTGCTGGAGCGGCTGGCGAAGGACGACGCCGCGACCGGCGCGGGGAACGCGGCGTGAGCGGGCGCGAACGGGAGAGCCACGCGCGCGACGTGGCGCTCTCGCGCCGCTTCCTGCGCTACGTGCGCCCGCACTGGGCGAGCCTGGGCGGGGCGCTCCTCCTGCTGTTCACCACCGGCGCGCTGGAGCTGGCCGGCCCCTACCTCACGAAGATCGCCATCGACGAGGGGATCGGCGCCGGGAACGCGGAGCGCCTGGTGCAGACCTGCCTGCTGTTCCTGCTCGTGCTCGCGGCGGAGTTCGGCTGCGCGTACTTCCAGGACCTGCTCATGGTCCGCACCGGGCAGGCCGTGATGCGGGACCTCCGCCGCGACGTGTTCGGGCACATCCAGCGCATGGGCGTGGGCTGGTTCGACCGCAATCCCTCCGGGCGCGTGGTCACGCGGGTCACGTCGGACGTGGAGACGCTGAACGAGCTGCTCACGTCGGGGCTCATCACCATCCTCGCCGACGTGGTGACCCTTGCCGGCATCACCGCCGTGCTCCTGTGGATGAACGCGTCCCTGGCCGGGCTCGTGTTCATGATCCTGCCGTTCCTGGTGATCGCGTCGCTCGTGTTCCGGGACCGCGCGCGGCGCGGCTTCCGCGAGACGCGCGAGCAGGTGGCGCAGATGTCCGGGTTCATGCAGGAGACCCTGTCCGGCATGGAGGTCGTGAAGCTGTTCGGCCGCGAGGCGGACAACGACCGCCGCTTCGACCGCCACAACGCCGGCTGCCGCGACGCCTGGATCGACACGATCGAGGCGTTCGCGATCTTCTTCCCGATCGTGCAGCTCATGCTGTCCGTCGCGCTGGCCGCCGTGCTGTGGGGCGGCGGCATCCGGATCGTGGACGGATCCCTGACGTTCGGGGAGCTCGTGGCGTTCCTGCAGTACGTGCAGCGCTTCTTCGTGCCGCTGCGCGACCTGTCCGAGAAGTACAACGTGCTGCAGGGCGCGCTCGCGGCGGCCGAGCGGATCTTCGGGATCCTGGACACCGAGGCCGCGGAGGACTTCGCGAAGCGTCCGGCCCTGGCGAAGGTCCGCGCGCTGGGCGGCGAGGTGGCGTTCGAGAACGTGTCCTTCCACTACCTGGAGAGCGAGCCTGTGCTGCGCAACGTGTCGTTCCGGGTGCGGCCGGGCGAGCGCGTCGCCCTCGTGGGCGCCACCGGCGCCGGCAAGACCACGGTCCTCTCCCTCCTGCTCGGCTTCCACGCGCCCACGTCGGGGCGGATCCTCGTGGACGGGATCGACCTCGCCACGCTGGATCCGCGCAGCGTGCGCGCGCGCGTGGGGACCGTGTCCCAGGACGTCTTCCTGTTCTCCGGCGACGTGGACTTCAACGTTCGCCTGGGCGACGACGCGCTCCCCGAGAGCGCGGTGACGCGCGCCCTCGAGGTGTCGCGCGCCGCGCGCTTCGTGGAGCGGCTGCCCGCCGGCCGCCGCGAGCGCCTCGGCGAGCGCGGCCGCAACCTGTCGCAGGGCGAGCGCCAGCTCCTCTCCTTCGCCCGCGCCCTCGCCCGCGACCCGGACGTGCTCCTCCTGGACGAGGCCACGGCCTCCGTGGACTCGGAGACGGAGGGCCTCGTGCAGGAAGCCCTGGCCGAACTCCTCGCCGGCCGAACCTGCCTCGTGGTCGCCCACCGCCTCTCCACCGTGCTGGATGCCGACCGAATCCTGGTCATGCACCGTGGCGAACTCGTGGAGCAGGGCACGCACACCGAACTGGTCCGCGCCGGCGGCCTCTACGCCCGCCTGGTGGAGATCCAGTTCGGCGCGGACGAGGCCGCGGCCTAGCACCCGGCGCCCGATCGCGCGGATCCGCTGCGGGATCGACGCGGGGCCGGCGCGCGGTCGGGTCGCGGCGGTCGCCCCGGCGGGTCCTCCGCGGCGGCTCTGCGGCGCGGCCGGAGGCCCGGACGGCCGGAGGCCGTCGCCGCAGGAGCGATGGCCTCCGCCGGGACGGCGGAGGCCGAGCGCCCGCCGCGGAGGACCCCGGCGGGGCGCTGCCGCAACCGGGCCGCGACCGCCGCCGGCCCCTCGCATCCCGTGCCGGTCGCACGCGACGTCCGCGTCCATCGCGCGGCACGGCTCCCTGAAGCGAACGGGCCGGCCCCCCCGCGGGGGACCGGCCCGTCCGACGACCCGCCTTCCGGCGGGGGGCTTCCTAGTCGACCACGACGATCTTGCGGGTGGCCACCCGCTCGGCGTCCGTCACGCGGACGAAGTACACGCCGTCCACCACGTCCCGGGTGGACCACGTCATGGTCTCCGCCGTCGTGGTGCCGAGGTCCTGCACCAGGCGGCCGGCGATGTCGTGCACCGTCACGCGGCGCGGCGCCGACGGCACCGGGCCCGCCATGCGGATGGCGGCCACGCGCGTCCCGCGGTCGAGCGACACGGCCACTTCCAGGGTGCGCGCCGCATCGGATCCGCGATCGCTGCTGGGCGGCGCCAGCGGCGTGGGATCCGCGGTCGGCTGCTCCGCGCTGGAGTGCCGGACGTCGAGCGAGAACACGTGGACGACCGGCTTCCGCCGCGACTCGTCCCCGTAGCGCTCGGTCACGAACAGGTACCCGTGCTCCGCGTCGAACGCGACGCCGCCGGTGTGGATCTCGTACGTGCTCTCCGGCGCGATCATGTACGGCGTGTAGTCCCACACCAGGTACGGCTGGATGTCCCAGGTCGTGAGCTGGTGGTTCATCACGCGCGCCATGTCGTCCGGCGAGTAGAACAGCATCACGTTCCGGAAGTACGAGGCGTAGTACCCGCGGTTCGAGCCGCCGTAGCCGTTGGCCTCGCAGCCGCCCGGCCACGTGGCGCACTCCTCCGGGGTGGTGCCGTCGGACCAGCCGTACCAGCAGTCCCCGTAGCCGCGCGTGCCCACGATCACCGCCGCGGACACCTCGCCGTTGTCCAGCCAGGCCGCGCCGTTCCAGGCGTCCGCCCAGCAGTGGTCGTCCACGCCGTCCTCGAGGTCCAGGTCCTTGTAATGCACCAGCAGGTCCGCGGTGAGCTCCGTGCCCGCGGGCGGCGGGTTCCCGTCCTGCCACGGCGCGTACGCCACGATCGCCGGCCCGGTGGCCACCTGGCCCTCACGGTGCCGCCCGCACGCGAGCCGCTTGCCGCCCACGTGCTCGTTCGCCCAGTCCTCGGGGATCGCGAACACGTACTCGTTCGTGTTGAGGCAGTCCACCTGGGCGTCCGTGCCCACGTACCACGGGCCGGCCGGCTGCGGGTTCGCCAGGTCCACGTTGATCCAGCCGTGCGTGGTCCGGCGGTTGTACTGGTAGTGCTTGCCGAAGCTGATGTGCAGCTTCGCGGAGCTCATGCCGGGCTGTGCCGGCAGGTACTCGATCCCCTTGAGCAGGTCGTCCGACGAGCCCAGCCCGCCGAGGATCCGCGTGGGATGCTGGATGATCTGCGCCACGGGGAGGTCGTCGATGTCCTCGGAGCGCACGGGCGCCGGGATCGAGATCTCGTACATGGGCGTGACCCAGTCGTGGCCCACGCCGAACAGGGAGCCCGGGAACCCGTCCGCGTCACCGCCCGGATCCCCGTCCGGACGGTACGCCTCGATCCCCTTGCACCAGGAGAACAGATCCGTCCACTGGCCCTCCAGCACCTGGCCTTCCGTCGGGAGACGGAACGCGCCCAGGTACCGGATGTCGTCCTCGCGCACGAGCCGCTCCGCCGACGACGGAGCGGCGAAGACCAACGCGTGACACCACGCGATTCCCGCCACCCACCGCATCACCTTTCGCATGGAAACCCCTTCTTCGAGCTCTGGATGCACACGCCTAGCCGGCATACCGCGCCCCGTCGGGGCGGAGGGCGGCATGCGAGCGCTGCTTGGATTGACCTCCGGGAGGAGGTCGCGAGGGACAATGCAAGAAGGGGTCCCGAACCGGAGCGTCGGGTGGTCCACTCGCGGGGCGCGTCGAAGGGCGGCAAGGACGGCCACGGAACGCCCTTCACTCACCACTCGAATGCCGCGGGGGCAAGTGCTTGCCCCGGGCCGATCACGGCACTTCGATCGGCCGGTGTTCGACGGCGGCGCGTGCCGCTGTTCCGCCGCTGCGCAGGAGCGTTCGGCGCGGGCACACCACGGCCGCCCCGGATGCGCTCCGCGCGCCGGAGCCCGCCACAGGTAAATCTTGCGGTCGCCGTGAAAAGTTGGGAGAAGAAATGCGCGTCGCCGGCCCGCGGTGCGCACGGCGTGCGCAGCCGTCCGGCGCGGCTCCGTCGCAGGGAGCGCCCATGCCGAACTCCGCCTTGGTCGTGATGGCGAAGGTGCCCCGCCCCGGCTCGGTGAAGACGCGCCTGGTCCCGCCGCTCACCACGACGGAGGCCGCCACGCTCGCGGCCGCGTTCCTCGACGACCTGGCGGCGCGGCTTCCCGGCACGGCATCGCACCTCGCGCTGGCGCTGCCGGGGTCTCCCGGCGCCGCCGACGCCGCGGCGTGCGCGCGCTGGACCGCGCGCGGCTTCGTGCTGGCGGCGCAGGGCGACGGGGATCTCGGCGCGCGGCTCGCCCGCGTCGTGTCCCGGGAGTTCGCGGCCGGGCGCGGGCCCGTGGCCGTGCTCGGATCCGACCACCCGCACGTCCCCCTCCCCGCGGTGCGCGACGCGCTGGCCGCGGCCGCCCGCGGCGCCGCGGGCTGGATCACGACGGCCGACGGGGGGTTCGCACTGTTGGCGCTGCCCCGCGCGCTCCCGGGACTCTTCCGGGACGTCCCGTGGAGCACGCCCGGCGTGGCCACGGCCGTGCGCGCGCGCGCGGCGGCCGCCCGGGTGACGCTCGAGGACTTCGGCCCGACCTTCGATCTGGACACGGCCGCGGACCTCGATCGCTTCCTTGCGGATTCCGCGAACGCGCGCGAATGTCCCGCGACGTGGCGGGTGCTGTCGGGGCGGACGCCGCCCCGGGAGACGAGGAGAGACGGGGATGGCTGAGGGACGGCGGGTCGGGAAGTGGGTGTGGGCCGTGGCAGGACTCGTCGTGCTGGCGGGCGGTGCGGCGATCGCCCTCCGCGCGATCTTCACGGAAGAGCGGCTGCGCGCGGAGATCGCGCGCGCCGGCGGGAAGGCGCTGGGTGCGAACGTCACCGTGGAACACGCCGGGCTGTCGCTGCTGCCGCCGGCGGTGGTGCTGGGCGGCGTCCGCGTGGACGGCGTGGCCGCCGGCGATCCGCCGCTGCTCACGCTGGAGAGCGGCCGTGCGCGCCTGGCCTGGGCGCCGCTGCTCGGCGGGCGCCTCGTGGTGCGGCAGCTTCGCTTCGAGTCCCCGCACGTCACGCTGCGGCGGGACGCGAAGGGCGTGGTCCTTCCCGGCCCGCTCGCGGCGCCGGCGGACGGCCCCAGGCCGCCCGCCGCCGCGGGCGCGGACGGCGCGTTGGCCCCGACGGCCACGGTCATCGAGCGCCTCGAGATCGCCGGCGGCACGTTGCAGCTCGCGGCGGCGGACTCCGCGGAGTCGGTCACGGTGCAGGGGATCGACCTCGCGGCGCGCGTGGAGGTCACGGACGGCGGGACCCGGCTGCGCACGGACGGCACGCTGGAGCTGGCGAAGCTGGACGTCGCCGCGCTGGCCGCGTACCGCGCCACGCTGGACCGGCTGTCGCCGCGGTTGACGTTCGACGTGGACTACCGCATGCCCGACGGCGTGCTGGACCTGACCACCGTGCGCCTCACCGCGGGGCCGATGGACCTCGCCGGCAAGGGCCGCCTGGCCGGCCTGCCGGACGCGCCGCGGATCGCGTTCGACGTGGAGCCCTCCACGGTCCAGCTCGAGGAGCTGCTTCCGCTGATTCCCCCGGCGATGGTCCCGGAGGGGCGCACGCCGCGCGCGAAGGGGCCGGTGGAGTTTGCCGCCCACGTGGAGGGACCGCTCGGCGACCCCGCCGCCCCGCCCTCCGTGCAGGTCTCGCTCTCCTTCGGCGGCGCCGAGTTCGGCATGGAGGGATTCGCGCTCGGTCTCGCGGACGTGCGCGGCGACGTCGTCGTCGCCGACACGGCAATCACGCTCCGGAACCTCACGGCGTCCCTCGGGGAGGGCACGCTCGCGGTGGACGGGCGCGTGGCCGGACCCGCGGCCGCCGACTCGGGCGCCATGGACCTGCGCGTGAGGTCCGCGCTGGATCTGGCGCTCTTCCAGCAGGCCGGCTTCGTGCCCGAGGGCACGGAGGTGGCCGGGCGGCTGGACGCGGACGTCACCGTCGCCACGCCGGGCGCGGACCCGCAGCAGGCGCGGCTGGGCGGCACCGTGACCCTGGCGAACGGGCGCATGAGCGCCCCGGACGTGGCCGCGCCCTTGCGCGACCTGTCGGCCCGGGTGGAGCTGACCGGATCGTCCGCCCTGCTGCACGAAGTGTGCGGGTCGCTCGGGAGCAGCACGTTCCGCGGCGAGGGCCGCGTGGACGACGTGCTCGCGAAGGCGCCGCTCGTCACGCTCCGGGGCACGTGCCCGCGGCTGGACCTCGTGGAACTCGCCCCGCCGCCGGACTCCGCGGCGGCGTCCGGCGACGCGACCTCCGCGGGCGGCGCGGACGGCGCCGCGGACTCCCTCCCCGCCCTGATCCCGCCCCTCGCCCCGATCCGCGCGCACCTGGAGCTCGCCGTGGATTCGCTCCTGGCCCCGGACACCGTGCTGAAGGGCACGGAGCTGCGCGCCGACCTGGCCGACGCGAAGGCGGACGTGGACGCCCGCGTCGCGCACGCGTCCTTCGGAAAGGGCAGCGTCTCGCTCGCGAACGTGACCGGCACGGGCGTGGTCCGGGACGGCCGTTTCGAGGGCAGCTTCCGGGCGCCGAACGGCGAGGCGTACAAGCTCCCGCTCGGCCCCGTGGACGGGAAGATCGACGTGACCGGACGCATCGTGTCCGTGCAGGACGTGACCGCGGCGCTCTTCACCGGGCGCATCGAGGGCGACGCGGTCGTGGACCTGGCCGACCCGCGGTCCCCGCAGTTCACGATCGACTCCGCGGCGAAGGGCCTGCAGGCGAACGACCTCGTGTCGGCGCTCACGCCCGCGGACGGCGTGCTGCAGGGCACGCTGGACCTGCAGTCGCACTTCACGGGTCGCGGCGTGGATCCCGTGGCCATCGCGCAGAGCCTCGTGGCCGAGGGAACGCTCGACGCGAAGGGCGGGCGCCTCGCGCACGGGCCGCACACGCAGGCGCTGTGGAACGCGCTCAAGCTGGACGAGAAGAAGGCCATCGACTTCCGCGAGCTCGTGGCGCCGTTCTCCATCCGCGGCGGCAAGCTCGAGACGGAGAACCTGCGCATCGAGAGCTCGGACGCGGCGTGGCAGGCGAACGGCGCGATCGGCTTCGACGGCATGCTGGACTACGCCGTGCAGGTGGAACTCGGCGACGCGCTGGCCGCGGAGTTCCGCCGCCGCGCGGGCGGCGACCTCGCGAAGCTGCTCGCCGGGGACTCCGGGAAGATCACGCTGGACCTGCACCTGTCCGGCCCCGCCACCGGTCCGCAGGTGTCCCTGGACACGTCGAAGCTGGCCGATCGCGTGCGCAAGAACGCCGCGGGCCGGCTGCAGCAGGGCCTGGACTCGGCGAAGAACAAGCTGCTGGACAATTTGGGCATCGGTCCCGCGGCGGACAGCACGGCCGCGGGCGCGGACTCCGCGCAGGCGCCGCCCCCGAAGCTCGAGGACGCGCTCAAGGGACTGCTGAAGCGGAAGTAACGTGCCGCGCCGGCCGGCGACGCCTCAGTCGATGATGTCGGAGGGCGTTTCGAGCTGGCGGCGGATCTGGTCGCCGAGCCACGACAGGTCGCTCGCCGGTCCCGGCACGACCATCTCGTACTCCTCGCGCGCGCGGTGGAACCAGGTCTCCGCGCGGCGCCGGCGGTTGAGCCGGCGGTGCAGGTCGCCCACCAGGTACGCCACGGTGGCGCGCTGCTCCTGGTCGCGGCACTCGCCCACCTCCAGCGCCTCCTCGTACCGGCGCACGGCCTCGCGCTGGTACAGCCGCTCCTTCTCGCGGTTCTCCCGCGTGCGCGCCAGCCACGACGCACGCAGGAACGCGTCCGCCACCTCGAGCGAGCTGCGGTCCTCCCACTCGTAGATCAGCGCGAGGAACTCGTAGCGGAAGAACGGGGCATGCGTGCGCCCGAGATCGCGGACGCGCGGCGTGAGGAACTTCCGGATCTTCCGGATGACGGGCTCCGTGAGCCCGTCGCGGAAGTCCGCCTCCGTGCCGGCGAAGCCGCACTCGCGGCACGCGTGCACGGAGTACTCCAGGGGATCCTCGCCCCACACGTGGGGGCGGAAGTCCGAGTCCGCCCGGAAGCTGCCGCAAGCCTCCGGGAGCCCGACCGTGATGCGGTTCTCGCAGACCGGGCAGACCCGGATCCCCTCGAGTCGTGTCTTCATCGTCCCCCTACCCTCGGTGCCCGGGCCGACACGACCCGAAGTCTGGCTCAGGAATCGGCGATCGGGCTCCCGAACTGAAGAGGGGCAGTTCCATAACCCATTGTCTTTCAACGCGTTGGAAAGCATGACCGGACTTGGCGCTCGGGCTTGTTCCTTGAGGCACAAAGCGGTTCCCTCGGCGACGCTGGCTCCCGGCTCTCCGTTTCCCGGACCTGCCGGGCGGGTTCTTGGGAGGGTTTGCGATCCCGCGTTCTCCGTGGCACCGCGTCAGTCCGGCTCCGATCCGGCGGAACGCAGGACCGGCCGGCGGGTTTGCACCCGAGCCGTCGCCGCGGCGCCGGTTGACGGTCCCGGGGATGTGAGGGCAACTTCAGGGATCCGCCCGCCGCGTCGATACGGCGGGAACCCCGTCCGCATCGGAGAGGCGCTTGCACACGAGGGAACCCCGCCGCACGGGCTTCGCGATCTTCGCGGCCCTCTGGACGCTGATCCTCGCCCCGGCCCTCTGCACGGCCGGCGTGCTCGCGCACCTCTGTCCGTGCGAGGACGAGGTGGCGTGCGAGCACGAGTCCGAGTGCGGCGCGGATCCGTGCGGCGAGTTGGCCGTGCGCCAGCCGGACGGCGACCTCCACGCGGACCTCGTCACCGCGCAGGCCTCCTTGCCGGCCGCGCACGGATGGCTCGAACCCTCCCCACCGCAGACGGCGGGCACGCCGCCCTGGAGCGCTCCGCGCGCCGCGCTCCCCTACCCGCCCGGGGATCTCCCGCTCCGGATCTGATCCGCCTCCTGACGTCTCCCCGCGCGCGGCGTCATGCGTCGCGCGTCGTCGGGCCGTCGGTCGGCCGTCCGGCCGTCCGCGGTCGCCTCATCCGTCAGGAGCCTCCCCATGCCCGCACCGCGAAGCCATGCGTGGCTCGCGCTCGTGCCGTTCGCGCTCGTCGCGGTCGGCGCGGCGCCGCCGCCCGCGCGTGACGAGTTGCGTCTCGAGGACGCCGTCGCGCTCGCCCTGGAGCACCATCCCGCGCTGCGCGCGGCCGCCCTCGCCCAGGAAGCGTCCGAGGCGGACGCCCGGCAGGCGGGGCGCCGCCCGAACCCCGAGCTGGCCTTCTCCCTGGAGAACGCGGCCGGCTCCGGACCGCTGTCCGGCCTCGACGCGGCCGAGACCACCGTGGAGATCTCGCAGGCCTTCGAGCTGGGCGGGAAGCGCTCGTCCCGCGTGCGCGCGGCCGTCCTCGCCGGGGACGTGGCCGCTGCCGAGCGGGAACGCGCACGCCGCGGGGTCCGCGCCGAGGCCGCACTCGCGTTCGTGGAGGTCCTCGCCGCGCAGGAGCGCGTGGCGCTCGCGGACACGCTGGTGACGGTGTCCGACGCCGTGCTCGCCGCGGTGGCGCAGCGCGTGCAGGCCGGCGGCATCTCCGCGGTGGAGGAGCGCCGCGCCCGCGTGGCCCTGGAGACCGATCGCGTCACGCGCGCGCACCTCGCGCGCACGCTGGAGGCGGCGCGCGCCCGCCTCGCCGCCGCGTGCGGGGACCCGGAGCCCCGCTTCGCCCGCGCCGTCGGCGACCTGGCCCGGCTCGCCGCCGTCCCGCCGCGCGAGGACCTGGCCCGGCAGCTCGGCGCCGGCCCGGATCTCGCCGTGCACGAGAGGGAGGCGCGCCGCGAGCGCGCGACGGCCGATGCCGCGAGCGCGCTCGGGGCGCCGGACCTCACGCTGTCCGGCGGACTTCGCCGCTTCGCCGAGAGCGACGACACGGCCTTCCTCGTCGGCGTGGGGCTCCCGCTGCCGCTCTTCGACCGGAACCGCGACGCCGCGCACGCCGCGGCGCGCCGCGCCGAGGCCGCGGAGGCACGCCAGGCGGAGACCCGGGCCGCCCTCACCGCGGAGCTGGTCGCCGAGCACGCCGAGCTGGCCGCGTCCCGCGACGAGGCCGCCGCGCTCGCGGACCGGATCCTGCCCGAGGCCGCCGCGGCGTTCACCGAGTCCGCGGACGCGTACCGGCAGGGCCGGCTCCGCCTCACCGACGTGCTGGACGCGAAGCGCACGCTGTTCGAACTGCGCGGACGGTACGTGGACGTCCTCGCCCGCCATCACGCCGCGGCCGCCCGGTTGGAGCGGATCGCCGGCGCCCCCGAAGACGCGTCGCCGGACGCGGAGGGCCGCTGACATGATTCGATGGACCGCGCTGCTCGCCGCCGCCGGCCTCGCCGCCGCGTCGGCCCAGCCCCCGCCCGCGCACGACCACGACGGCCACGACCACTCCGCGCACGACCACTCCGCGCACGACCACGGCTCCGCGGACGAGGCCGCCGGAGCGCACGACGGACACGACCCCGGGGACGAGCCCGGCGCCGTGCGCCTCGGCGCGCGCGAGCTGGAGGAGTTCGGCATCGAGGTGGCGGCGGCCGCCCCGGACACGATCGAGACCTGGCTGGCCCTCCCCGGCGAGATCCGGCCGAACGACGACCGCCTCGCGCACATCGTGCCGCGCTTCTCCGGCATCGCCACGGAGGTGCGCGCGCACGTGGGCGACCACGTCCGCGAGGGGGAGGTCCTGGCCATCGTGGAGGGCGACGAGAGCCTGTCCCCGTTCGAGGTCCGCACCCTGATCGGCGGCACCGTGATCGGGAAGCATCTCTCCCTCGGCGAGGCCGTGTCCCGCGACCGGGACGCGTTCGTGATCGCGGACCTCTCCACCGTGTGGGCGGACCTCACCGTGTACCCGCGCGACCTCGCGCGGATCCGCGTGGGCGCGCCCGTGCGCATGTTCGTCGGGCACGAGCCCACCGGGACGGTGGAGCGCATCCGCTACGTCACGCCGGTGGTGGACGAGGTCACGCGCACCGCCACCGCGCGGCTGGTCCTGCCCAACCCCGACGGCGCGTGGCGGCCCGGGATGTTCGTGACCGGCCGGGTCCTCACCGACCGGCACGCGGTGGCCGTGGCCGTCCCGCGGTCCGCGCTGCACACGCACGAGGAGCGCCTCGTGGTCTTCGTGGAGGAGGACGGGGCGTTCCATCCGCGGCCGGTGCGGCTCGGCCGGGAGGGCGCGGACCTGGTCGAGATCGCCGACGGCCTGGCCGCCGGCGAGCGCTACGTGATCCGCGGCGGCTTCACGATCAAGGCGGAGCTGGGAAAGGAGTCGTTCGGCCATGGCCACGCGCACTGAGGGCGCTCCGCTGCTCGAGCGCGTGATCGCGCTCGGCCTCTCCAACCGGCTGCTGTTCACCGTGCTCGCGCTCCTCGTGATGGCCGCGGGCGTGTGGTCGTACCTGCAGCTGCCGGTGGACGCCTTCCCCGACGTCTCCCCGAATCTCGTGCAGGTGTTCACGGTCACCGAGGGGCTCGCCCCGGAGGAGATCGAGAAGTTCGTCACGTACCCCGTGGAAGCCGCCATGACGGGTCTGCCGGGCGTGGAGCGCGTGCGATCCGTCTCGAACTTCGGGCTCTCGGTCGTGAACGTGTACTTCGAGGACCGCATGGACATCTGGTTCGCCCGGCAGCTCGTGGGCGAGCGGCTGCAGGAGGCGCGCGCCGCCATCCCCGAGGGCTTCGGCGAGCCGGAGATGGGCCCCATCTCCACCGGCATGGGCCTGGTCCTCTTCTACTACCTGGAGGACACGACCGGGCGGCGGTCCCTCGAGGAGCTGCGCAGCCTGCAGGACTGGGTGGTGAAGTTCCATCTGCAGACCGTGCCCGGCGTCACCGAGGTGCTCGGCATCGGCGGGTTCGAGCGGCAGTTCCACGTGGTCGTGCATCCCGAGGAGCTGCTGCGCTTCCGCGTCACGCTGGCGGAGGTCATCGACCGCATCCGTGCGAACAACCTGAACGTGGGCGCGCAGTTCCTCGAGCGCAACGGCGAGGAGCTCGTCGTCCGCTCCGTGGGGCTGGCCACATCGCTGGAGGACCTCGGCTCCATCGTGGTGCGCACGGACGCCGGCCGGCCGGTGTACCTCCGCGACGTGGCGGACGTGCAGGCCGGCGGCGCCCTCCGTCGCGGGCTGCAGACCCGCAACGGCGCCGGCGAGGTCGTGGCCGCGATGGTGGTGAAGCTCTTCGGCACGAACTCCTCTTCCGTGATCGCCCGGGTCGAGGAGCGGCTGGCGCGGATCAACGCCACGCTCCCGGACGGCGTCCGCGTGGTCCCCTACTACGAGCAGAAGAGCCTCGTGGCGGCCGCCGTCCGCACCGTGCGGAACGCGCTGCTGCAGGGCATCGGGCTCGTGGTGATCATCCTGCTCGCGTTCATGGGCGGCGTGCGGCCGAGCCTCGTGGTGGCGCTCGCCATCCCATTCTCCGTGCTGTTCGCCTTCCTCTTCATGCGGCCGATCGGGTTGTCCGCGAACCTCATGTCGCTGGGCGGCCTCGCCATCGCGATCGGCATGCTGGTCGACGGCACCATCGTCATGGTGGAGAACGTGGACCGGCACCTGCGCACGGCGCCGCCCGGGGAGCCGCGCGCGCACGTGGTGGCGCGCGCCTGCCGCGAGGTGGCGCGTCCGATCGTGTTCGCCATCTCCATCATCATCCTGGTGTTCCTGCCGCTGTTCACGCTGCAGGGCGTGGAGGGCAAGACGTTCCGTCCGCTGGCCTGCACGGTGGCCCTGGCCATGGCGGGCTCGCTGGTGTTCGCCCTCGCGGTGGCGCCGCTGCTGGCGGACGTCCTCATGCGGCGGCCGCGCGGATCGGCCGGCGCCCCGCAGGAGGCGACCGTCGTGCGTGCGGTGCTCGGCGCGTACCGGCCGCTCGTGGCGTTCTTCGTGCGGCGGCGCGCGGTCGCGGTCCTGCTGGCCGCGGGCCTGCTCGCCGCCGGCGCCGCCGTGCTGCCGCGGCTCGGCTCGGAGTTCGCGCCGCGCCTGCGCGAGGGCACGATCGTGGTGCGCCTCACGATGGCGCCGTCCATCTCGCTGGAGGAGAGCAAGAGGACCACGCTCATCGTGGAGCGGCGGCTGCTGGAGGTGCCGGAGGTCGAGGAGGTGGTGTCGCGCATCGGACGCGGCGAGATCGGCGCGCACACGGACCCCGTGAACAGCGCCGAGATGTTCGTGCGCCTCGCCGCGCACGTGGACCGCCCGCAGGACGAGGTCGAAGGGGTGCTGCGCGAGAAGCTGGAAGGGCTGCCGGGCGTGAACGTCACGCTGACCCAGCCCATCGAGATGACCGTGGACGAGCTCCTGGAGGGCGTGCGGGCGGAGCTGGCCATCAAGATCTTCGGCGAGGACCTCGACGCACTGCGGGCCACGGCGGAGGAGGTGGCCACGGTGGTGCGCGAGGTCCGCGGCGCCGAGGACGTGCAGGTGGACCAGGTCTCGGGCACGCCGCAGCTCCTGATCCGCGTGGACCGCGACGCCATCGCGCGCTGGGGGCTGAACGTGGCGGACGTGCAGGAGCTGCTGCACGCGTCCGTCGGCGGCGAGGTGGCCGGCGAGGTGTTCGAAGGAGTGCGCCGCCTCCCCATCCTGGTCCGGTACGAGCCCGACGCCCGCGAGACGGCCGACGCCATCCGCCGGCTCCTGGTCACCACGCCGGACGGCGGCACGGTGCCGCTGGAGGATCTGGCCACGGTGGAGGAGATCGTGGGGCCGCGGCAGATCACGCGGGAGGACAACCAGCGCTTCATCACCATCCAGTGCAACGTGGTCGGCCGCGACATCGGGACCTTCGTGGACGAGGCGAGCGCATCCATCGCGGACGCCGTGGACCTGCCGGCCGGGTACCTCGTGACGTGGGGCGGGCAGTTCCGGCTGCAGCAGGAGGCGAACCGGCGGTTCGCCGTGGTGGTGCCGGCCACGCTGCTGCTCATCTTCCTGCTGCTGTTCGGCAGCTTCGGCTCGGTGCGCAGCTCCGCCCTCATCCTGCTGAACATCCCGCTCGCGCTCGTGGGCGGCGTGGTCGCGCTGTGGATGAGCGGGCAGAACCTGTCGGTGCCGGCGTCCGTGGGATTCATCGCGCTGTTCGGGATCGCGCTGGAGAACGGGATGGTGCTGGTGACCACCCTGAACCAGCTCGTGAAGGACGGCGTGCAAGTCGATGAGGCATCGGTGGATGGCGCATGTCTGAGGCTGCGGCCGGTGTTGATGACCGCGCTCACCACGGCGCTGGGGCTGATCCCGCTCCTGGCATCGCACGGCACGGGCAGCGAGGTGCAACGCCCGCTGGCCACGGTGGTCGTGGGCGGACTGGTGTCCTCCACCCTGCTCACGCTGCTCGTGCTGCCGGCGGTGTTCCGCTGGTTCGCGCCGCCGGCGGCCGCGGCGGCGGGACGGCCGGCATGACGCCCGCGGGAGCGGCGCCGGCGCGCGCCGCCCCCGGCGCGTCCACCGGGCGCGTCACGCCACGCCGTCGTACTTCTCGATCGCCTTCGCGTCGTAGTGCCGGTAGTTCGCGTGGCCCAGCACCGCCATCTGCAGCTGCAGGCGGTCCGCCGCGCTGACGGGCGTCTCCTCCAGCACCTTCCCCGCGATCTCCCAGGCGAGCTGGAACACGAGGTCCGAACCCTTGTCCTTGCTGCTCACGAGGATGCGCTGCGACGGATCGGACGCGCTCTTCAGCCGGGCGAAGCAGCACTGCGCGATGTACGCGGCGGACTCGGAGTCCGCCACCGTCATGTTCCGCACGCAGAAGGCGTCGAAACCCGCGTGGACCGCCTCGTGGATGATGAGCGACTGCTTGGGCACCGTGTCGGTGGTGGCGGTGCGCAGGTAGAACGTGTTCTCCGCCATGTCGTACTCGGCGCCGCCGCCGAGCTTCGGGTCGATCTTCACGCGCAGCTTCCCGTTCCCGATCAGCCCGGCCACCTGCTCGAACATCGCCGGCGTGACCGCGTACGGACCGATCCTGAAGTGGATGCGTCGCACCGCGGGATCCCGGAGGACGGCCTGCACGAGGATGGGCGCGAGTGCGGGACCAAGGACGGGCTTGAGCTCGGACACCGGAGCCTCCCGCCGGAGCCGGCGAGGGAGGCCGGCCGGAATCCGGCCCGCCATCGTAGCGCGGCGATCCGTCCGGCGGGAAGGAGAGCGAAGGAGTGGTGCCCCCGGGGTGACTCGAACACCCGGCCCGCGGTTTAGGAAACCGCTGCTCTGTCCAGCTGAGCTACGGGGGCACGACAGGCGTCGGCCACGGGACGATACAGACTCGGTGCGCGAACGGCAATCGGTCCCTGGACGCGCCGCCATCCGGCGGCGACCGTCGCGGGCAACGGGCAGGATCGGGCGCGCACCGTGCCGGACGGGGGCGCTATCCTCTCCCGGAACCGGCGGGGCGAGAGGCCACCTCATCCTGGAGGGACGATGCACACGCGAAGACTGGGCCGGACGCTCGAGGTCTCGTGCCTCGGCTACGGCTGCATGGGGCTCGACTTCGGCTACGGTCCGGGGATCGCGAAGCATGATGCCATCGCGCTGCTCCGGGCGGCATTCGACCGGGGCGTCCGCTTCTTCGACACGGCCGAGTCGTACGGTCCGTTCACGAACGAGGAGCTCGTCGGCGAGGCCCTCGAACCGGTGCGCGACCAGGTCGTGATCGCCACCAAGTTCGGCTTCAAGGATGCCACGCCCGGCGCCGGCACCGACAGCCGACCGGAGCGCATCCGCGCGGTCGCCGATGCCTCCCTGCGCCGGCTGCGCACCGATCGCATCGATCTCTTCTACCAGCATCGCGTGGATCCCGCGGTGCCGATCGAGGATGTCGCCGGGACCGTGAAGGACCTGATCGCGGAGGGGAAGGTCCGGCACTTCGGACTCTCGGAGGCGGGCGCGTCGACCATCCGCCGGGCCCACGCCGTGCAGCCGGTCACCGCGTTGCAGAGCGAGTACTCGCTCTGGTGGCGGGAGCCCGAGGAGCGGATCCTCCCCGCCCTGGAGGAGCTGGGCATCGGCTTCGTCCCGTTCAGTCCGCTCGGCCGGGGCTTCCTCACGGGCAAGATCGATGCGGTCACGCCGTTCGCCGAGTCCGACTTCCGCAGCACGATTCCGCGCTTCGATGCGGAGAACCGGAAGGCCAACCTGGGCCTCGTGCAGCTGCTGGCGCGGATCGCGGCGGACAAGGGCTGCACCCCGGCCCAGATCGCGCTCGCATGGCTCCTCGCGCGGAAGCCGTGGATCGTCCCCATCCCGGGAACGACGAAGCTCCATCGCCTGGAGGAGAACCTCGGCGCGGTCGATGTCCGCCTCACCGCCGTCGACCTGGAGGCGATCGAGAGGGCGCTGGCCGGGTTCCGGGTGCAGGGACACCGCTACTCCGAGGGCGCCCAGCGGATGATCGACCGCTGATCCCCGGCCTCAACCGCCGCCGTGCCGCTTCGTGCTCGCGGTGGCCATGAGCCGGCGAAGCGAACCGCGGCTGCGCCGCCGCCCGATCACGCCGCCTCGAGGTCCGCCAGCGGCTCGCCGGCGAGCGCGGCCAGCCGCGCCAGACCGCGCCCCGATGCCTCGGTCAGACGCGCCACCGCCGCCTGCACCGCGGGGTCGCTCCGGCGGGACGGCGGAACGCGCGCGGGATTCAACGCGCAGCCGTTCGCCCAGGCCGCGATGTCGGGCTCCGCGCCGTACCGACGGGCCGCGACCGATCCCCGGACGATCATCCGCGCCCAGCTGGCCGGATCATCCGGCAGCGTGTTCGGCAGGCACAGACGGTTCCGCTCCCGGTCATCCTCGCGGGTGGCGGCCACGTATCCGGCGAGCGCGGCGCAGAAGCACGGGAAGCCGGCCCGGATGGTCTGGAGCCGGATCCGATCCGGCCCGAACACCGGAACCAGCGGCGGGTACTGCAGCCCGGACGCGGCGCAGTGCACGACGAGCGAACCGGGCGTCAGTGCGACGGTCCCGCGATCGAGCACCATCTCGCGGCCCGTCACGCGCCGGATCCGGCCCAGCCGGACGACCCGTTCGATGCCGCGCAGCAACTCCAGCTCCCACGCCCCCACGGTCGGGGTCTTGGCCATCGTGGGGAGCACGCCGTCGTCGAGGCGGAACATGATGCCGGCGGCCTCGAGCCGGAGGAACACGTCGTCGAGCGACTCCGCCTCGGCGCCTGCCTCCAGGATGTCCGCGGCCATCCCGAGGCCCACGGCCGGGTCGGGCTGCACCACCGCGCGGTTCAGCATCCACGGATCGCGCGGGCGCACCCAGACGATGCGGTCCGGCGGCAGGCCGTTCTGCAGGAGCCATACGATCGCATCGGCCGCCGTCTTCCCGGAACCGACGATCACGAAGTCGCTCGGCGCCGCCGCCGACCGCACGAGTTCGTGGACCGGCACGACGTGCGCGTCCGCGGCCACCTCGAACGGGGCGGGCGTCGTGGCCGGGATGGTCGGCGACAGGTACGCGGCGTCGACGACGCTGCGCCGCACCGTGACGCGCACCGTATCCCCCGACACCCGCGACGTCACGAGGTGGGACGACCCGTCGGCCCGGTAGTCGCATCCCCCGAGGAACGCCACACGGCCGGATCCGAGGAAGCGACGCTCCAGGACGTCCTGGTAGTAGGCCAGGATCTCCGGCTGACGCGCCCGTTCGTGCAGGCCGGCTTCCGGGCCGCTCGGCTGCACCGCCCCGCTTCCCAGCACCGTGGACGCGACGCCGTAGAACATCGACGCCTGATGGAGCCGGACGAACGGGTACGCGTCCTGCCAGTGACCGCCCGGACCATGGCGGCGATCGACGAGCGTGACGTGCACGTCCGCGCGGTCGATGAGCGCGTCGGTGAACGCCATGCCCATGGCGCCCGCCCCGACGACCAGGTAGTCCGTCTCGAGGGATCGCCTCGCGTCGATGCCAGACCTCCCGTCCCCGTCGTCCCGGAACCTTCAGACCGCGCCGTGCCGCTCGCGCAGGATCCGTGCGGCCGCGGCCATGCTAGCGGACTTCGCGGCAGCCGTGTCGTGGTCGTTCACGCAGCGGTCCGCGAAGCAGCCGAAGCCGCAGTCCGGGTTGAGGAACACGCGCTCCGGCGCGAAGTGGCGCAGCGCCTCCTCCACGCGCGCCACGATCTCCCCGGGGCGCTCCACGTCCGCCGTCCGCGGATTGACCACGCCCAGGCCGATCTCGAAGTCCGCGAGCGCCGCGCCCACGATCCCGATCCCCCCCGCGCGCGGCGTGGCGTGCTCCAGCACGAACTGGTCCACGCGCATCCGGCGGAACGCGGGCACGAGCCGCGTGTAGTCCCCGGTCAAGAGCACGCTCTCGTCCCGGCTCCAGTTCCCGCGGCACACGTGCAGCCCGGTGCGTGGGAACCGCCCGGCGCCGCGACGCTCCCGCGCCCCGTCCACGATGCGGTTCAGCAGGTCCGCCGCGTACTCCAGCTCCGTACCCGCGTCCCGGCGGGTCGCCAGCGTGGCTCACATGAAGGTGCGGCGGTCGCACTCCTCCGACATCACGATCTCGGTCAGCACCGGCTCGTCGAACTGCACGAAGTCGCACCCTTCCTCCGCCAGCTCCACCAGCTCGTCCTGCAGGAGGCGCACGATGTCCTCGCCCATCGCGGCCTTGTCGGCGTAGGCGCGGCCCGACAAGGCACCCACCCACATCGCGCGCGTGAGCAGGTACGGGCCCGGGAGCGTCACCTTCACCGGCTTCGCCGTCAGCCCGCGCACGAACCGCAGATCCTCCACCGCGAGCGGCTCGCGCCGCGACAGCGGCGCCACGCACGTGGGGTTGCGGATGGCCGACGCGGGAACGTCCAGCGTGGCCAGCATCTCCTCGAAGCCGGCCTTGTCCTCCACGGTGTCCAGCAGCTCCGCCAGCGAGAAGAGCTTCGCCCCTTCCAGCTTCTCCGTGACGAACGAGTAGAAGTTGTCCCGGCGCAGCTCGCCGTCCACCACGATGTCGCAGCCCGCCGCCTCCTGCGCGCGCACGCACCGCTCCACTTCCGCGTCCGCCACGCGATCGAACTCCGCCCGCGGGATCCGTCCCTGCCGGCGATCGCGCAGCGCCCGCAGGAGCTCGCGCGACCTCGGCCAGCTCCCGACCTGCGTCACCTCGAACATCGCCTGCTCCTCTCAAACGATCGCAAGCTTCATCGAAAGCTCCGTCGCCCGTCCCAGGGTCACCGCGACCGGGGACCGCTCCACCGTGCGCTCCCAGGCGGCGCGCACCGCCGCCTCGTCGTCCATCGTGGTGGCGAAGCAGCGCACCTGCACCCGGACCAGTCCCGGGTCCCCCTCGCCCAGCCCGAGATGCGCCAGCGGGTTCCCGAGCTGCCCGCGCACGGTCAGCTCCACGTCGTCCACCGCCAGCCCCGCCCGCGCGATCTCGGACGCGAACCCCGTGGCCAGCGCCGTGCCCAGCGACCCGAGCAGCAGCTCCACCGACGAGGGATGCCGGTCGGCCTCCTCGAAGCTGGCCGGCTGCCCGGCCACGAAGGAGAAGTTCCGGCAGTACGCCGTGCTCTCCAGGTGCCCGGACGCGCGCACGCGCAGCCGCCACTCGTACGAACGCGCCTTCGCCTTGTCCGCCGCCAGCGCCGCCGTCTCCGCGCGCGCCGGTTCGCCCGTGCCGCGGCGCACGAAGTACCGGGTGGTCCCGGTCGCCGCCCCTTCCAGCGCGCCGAGGTACTCGTGCCCGACCATCCGGCACCAGGGCGGGAGATCCCCGCCCACGGTCGGCTCGCGGGAGCGCAGCTCCAGGATCCCGCCCTCGGGAACCTGCAGCATGTTCTCCCGGATCAGCAGCACGAGCCCCGACCCGCAATCCAGGTCCCCGCCGTCGAACACCCGGTCCACCGGCAGCGCGGCGAGGTCGTCGTTCGCGGCCACGTCAGTACGAGACGCAGGGCGCCCCGTCCGAGAGGAACTCCACCAGCGCCGCCCCGCCGGCCGGCGTGGCCCCCTCGATCAGGTCGCTCGCCTCCAGCCCGCGCTTCTTCAGGCACGGCGTGCACGCCAGGATGGTCCCGCCGCCCGCGACGAACTTGTCCACCAGCTCCTTCAGCGGCGCGAACGGAGCGCCGGCGTTGATCTTGCCGTACTCGGTCCGGGCGGCCGCGTACACGCCGTCGGCGGACAGGAAGACCATCGTCTCCTTCTCGCTGCCGAGCGCCGCGTTCGCCACCACGAACCCCACGGTGGCCTTGTCCTCGTCCGACTTGCTCTGGGTGATCGACACGCACAGGCGGTTGCTCATCGCGCGCGTTCCTTTCCGTGATCCTCGCGGATCACTGCGAGATAGTACGGATGGGCGGCCGCCACGAGGCGGTGCCCGGTGAGCCGGCACCACGCCGGGATCTCCACGGGCGACCCCTCGTCCTTCGCGAGGATCGCCACGCGGGTCCCGGGCGCGAGCGCCCGGCAGTACACGCGGAGATCGAGGAGCAGCTCGCCGCACCCCGTGTCCCCGCCGTCGAAGCGGCGGTCGGCCCGCCAGTCGCCCGGGAGCGCGCTCCACGGGTCGTCCGGCGCGCCGGGCTGCCGCTCCGCCGTCATCAGAACGAGAACCCGTCGTACGTGGCGCCGACCATCAGCGCCCACTCCTGGACGTTGCCGCCGTTCCGCTGCACGTCGCGGTACAGCGTGAGCGGCACGTCCACCGACAACGTCACGGGCGTGGCCGGCGAGTAGGCCAGCCCCGGTCCCGCCGCCACGATCACGCCGGCCCGGCGGAACCCGTCGGACTCGCCGAAAAGGTCGTCGAACGGGATCCATGCGAGATCCACGTTCGCGCGCGCCGTGAGCCGGCTCAGCGCGCCGAGACCCGTGCTCAGCGGCGTGGCGACGCTCACCCGCCCCGTCACCTGGTCCGCGTCCGAGTTCTCCTCCCAGCCGCTCCCCGTGAGCTGGTTCCGGAAGTTCTCCACCGTCGTGTTGGCCGGCGCGAAGATGTAGCGCGTGGAGAAGGCGAAGCCCCAGCGGTGCCCGAAGGGCCGGCTGCCGCCGAGTTCCACGATGCCGGCGAGGTTCCCCGTGCCCGCCTGCGCCGCGAGATCCTGCGTCACCTCGCGGCCGTTCTGCGCGCGGAACGTCTCGTCCGACGCGCCGGTGGGCAGGCGCACGCCCGCACCCACGCGCAGGCTCATGCCGTAGGGGTCGCTCTTCAGCCACCGGCTGCCGACGACGCGCACGTCGCCGAGCCCGCTGGCCTCCATCGTCCCCTTCACGCCGCCGAACTCGCGCGCCTGCTCGGTGTGCACGATCGGGATCTCGACCGCGAACGACAGCGCATGCGCCGCGTCGTACACGAGGCTGAACGTATTGTCGAAGCCCATCGTGGACGGCGCCACCGTCTCCTCGGTCTGGCCGGGACCGTCCTGCCGCTCGGTGCCGATGTAGTAGTGGTCGGTGTCGGAGTAGATCAGGGAGTAGCCGACGCGCAGGGCGCCCGGCCGGTGCGACAGGAACTGCTCCCCCACGGGGAGCGAGATGGGCACGCAACCGCAGCCGCCCGCATGGGACGCGGCCGGCACGAACCCGGCAGAGAACACGAGAAACGCGTACGCGAACTTCCTCATGGCAGGTCCCTTTCGTTGGACTCGTGAATGACGATCAATCGACCGATCGATCACAAGCGGCAGGGACCACGGGGCGGAACCGGCGGGCGGATCAGCCCAGGTTCACGCGGAATCGTCGCAGGCAACCTGCCGCAGGATGCGACAGGCCTCAGGTGAAGGGCAGGCGGACGCGCACGGGGCCGCGCAGCAGACGCTTCAACGCATGCACCTCGAGGGGATTCCCCGGCCGGCGCGCCGCGGCGCGCCCGGGAGCTGCCGGGGACAGGACGCGGAGTGTAGCCCCCCACTCCGGACCGGTGCAACCCTGCCGGCCGTGGTACGTTCCCGGCCGATGCGATCCGCGCTCCGTTCCGTCCTCGTTCCGGCCCTCGCCGTCATGCTGCCGGCGGGGCTCTGCGCCCCGTCGCTCGCGGCGCCGCCGCGCGACTCCCTCCGCGTGCTCGCCGCGGCCAGCCTCACGGACGTGGTGGAGCAGCTCGCCGCCGCGTTCGAGGGCGGACCCGTCGCCACGGCCTTCGGCAGTTCCGGCGCCCTCGCCCGGCAGATCCGCGACGGCGCCCCGGCCGACCTGTTCCTCTCCGCGAGCCCGGAGTGGATCGAGTATCTCGAGGAGGCGGACGCGCTCGACGGCGGGTCCATCGTCCTGGCCCGCAACCGCCTCGTGTGCATCGTCCCGCGGGGATCCGCCCTCGCCGGTCTCGACATCGCGGACGCCGCCGCGCTGGCCGCGGCGCTCGACGAGGACGCGCGGATCGCCGTGGCGGACGAGGGCGTCCCCGCCGGCGAGTACGCGCGCCGCGCGCTCGCCCACTTCGACCTCCTGGACGACGTGGCCCCGCGCCTGGTGGGCCAGGCGGACGTCCGCGCCGTGCTGACCGCGGTCGAGCGCGGCGAGCTCGACGCGGGCGTCGTGTACTCCACGGACGCGCGGGTCGCCGACGTGGACGTCCTGTTCGCGTTCGACCCCGCATCCCATCCGCCGATCGAGTACCGCGCCGCCGTGGTCCGCGGCGCGGCGCACCGGGACGCGGCCCGCCGCTTCCTGGCGTTCCTCCGCGGGGACGCGGCGAGGGATGTCCTCGCCGCCGCGGGCTTCGCCGTTCCCGGGAAGGCCGAGTGAGCGAGGCCGAGCGCGAGATCGTCCTCCTCTCCGTGCGCGTGGCCGCGCTCGCGGTCGCCGTCAGCCTCGTGCCGGGCATCCTTGCCGGGTGGCTCCTCGCGCGATGGCGGCATCCGCTGCGCGCCGCCGCGCAGGGGTTCGTGATGCTCCCGCTCGTCCTGCCGCCGGTGGTCACGGGGTACCTGCTGCTGCTCCTCCTCGGGCGCAGCCGGCCGCTCGGTCAGGCCTGGCATGCGCTCACCGGAGGGCACCTCGCGTACACGACCGGCGCGTGCGTGATCGCCGCCGCGGTCGTGGGCTTCCCGCTCCTGGTGGAGGCGATCCGCCTCTCCATGCAGGCGGTCGACCCGCGCCTGGAGCAGGTGTCCCGGAGCCTCGGCCGCGGCCGGCTGGACACGTTCCTGCGCGTCACCCTCCCGCTGTCGCTGCCCGGGGTGCTCGCGGGGGCGGTGCTCTCCTTCGCGCGCGCGCTGGGCGAGTTCGGCGCCACCATCGTCCTCGCCGGCAACGTGCTCGGGGAGACCCGCACCATCCCGGTCGCCGTCTACACGCTGCTCAACGTGCGGGACGGCGAGGCCGCCGCGCTCCGGCTGGTCGCGGTGAGCGTGGCGCTGGCCTTCGCCGCGCTGCTCGGCTCGTTCCACCTCGCATCCCGGCGGCCGCGCCCGTGATGCTGGAACTGCGCGTCGCGCAGCGCTTCCGCGCGTTCGCCCTGGACGTCACGCTCGCGTCCGACGGGCCGGTGCTCGGCGTCTTCGGCCCGTCGGGCAGCGGCAAGACCACGCTGCTGCACGCGGTGGCCGGGCTGACGCGGCCGGCCGGCGCGCGCGTGGTCGCCGGCGGCGCCGATCTCGCGCCCCTCCCGCCGGAACGCCGCGGCGCCGCCCTCGTCACGCAGGACGCGCTGCTCTTCCCGAACCGCACCGTGCGGGGAAACCTGGTCTACGCGCCCGGCGCCGCGGAGCGGCTCGCCGGCGAGCCGGGGCGGCGCATCCTCGACGTGCTGCGGCTCGCACCGCTCCTGGACCGCGGCGCCGCGGCGCTCTCCGGCGGCGAACGGGCGCGCGTGGCGCTCGGACGCGCGCTGCTCGCCGCGCCGCGGCTCCTCCTCCTGGACGAGCCCACGAGCGCGCTCGACGCCGAGCTGTCGCGCGACGTCCTCGCGCTGCTCCTCTCGGTGAAGCGGGAGCTGCGCGTCCCCATGATCTTCGTGACGCACCGCGCGCCCGAGCTCCTCGCCCTCGCCGACGACTGCGCGGTGCTGGACGCGGGGCGAGTCGTGGCGCAGGGCGCGCCCGTGGACGTGCTGAAGCGGCCGCAAACCCTCGGCGTGGCCGCGCTCGTGGGCGTGGACAACCTGCTGCGCCTTCCCGTGCTGGGCCACGACGAGCCCGGCGGCGTGACGCTGCTCGACCTCGGCGCGGGCCTCGCCCTCGCCGCGCCGTGGTGCGACGCGCCCGCGGGAGCGCGCGTGGACGTGGGCGTCTACGCGGACGAGATCCTCCTGGCGCGCGACGTTCCCGCCGGGCTCTCCGCGCGCAACGCGCTGCCCGGCGAGGTCCGCGCGCTCGACACGGTGGGCCGCGAGGTGCTGGTGACCGTGGGCGTCGGAACCGCGGCGCTGCGCGTGCGGATCACGCCGGCCGCCGCGCGGGAGCTGCAACTGGGCGAAGGCACGAAGGTGGCGGCCATCGTCAAGACGGCGTCCGTGCACGTGCTCTGCTGACGCGCGGGATCATCCCCCGCCGCGCGCCCCCAGCTCCGCGAGCAGCTCCCGCGCCCGCGCCGCCTCCGCGGGATCCGGCCGCGCGGCGAGGAAGGCGCGCAACGCCTCCACCGCCTCCGCATCCCGGCCCAGCCGGTGGAGGATGACGGCGCGCGAAACGTGCGCCGGCGCAAGCGTCGGGTCCGCCGCGATCGCCCGCTCCACCTCGGCCAGCGCCGCCGCGGGATCGCCGGAGAGATCCAGAAGGATCGCGTGCTCGTGCCGGAGCGCCGCGTCACCCGGCATCGCCGCGAGCGCGCGCTCCGCCTCGGCGCGCGCCGCCGCCACGCGCCCCGCGCGGCGCAGCAGCTCGATCCGCGCGAGCCGCGCCGCGTACATCGCCGGCTCCTCCTCCAGCGCGCGGTCGATCCACCGCAGCGCGCGCACGGGCTCGCCGCGCCCGCGCTCCGCCTCCGCCACCAGCAGGTAGGACACCACCCAGGGTCGCGCCGGAATGCCGAACGGGTTCGCGTGCGCGAGGACGGCGAACGCCGCCGCGATCCCCGCCGCCGCGCCCGCGGCGCGCCATGCCCGCGCGCGCACCTCCCGCACGAGAGCCACCACGCCCACACCGCCCAGCGCCACCACGAACGGCGCCGCCGGCACGCGGAAGCGGTCGTTCACGAAGAACGCGATCATCGCGAGCAGCGTGATCCCCGCCGCCGCCGCGAGCCACCGAACGCTCCGGTCCCGGCGGCGCAGCCACACGCCGGCCGCGGCGAGCGGCAGCCACACGCCCCAGCCCGGCCCGCGCAGCAGGGGGATCTCGTCTTCGAAGAGCGCCAGGTCGTGGTTGTTCGGGATCTCGCGCGCGCCGAACGCCAGGACCGCCTTCCGGCCGAGGAGCGCGAGCCATCGCCCGGGATCGTCGGCCACCGCCTCCAGGGTCCGCCGCGTCCAGTGCGCGGAGACCTGAGACGGACGGAGCGGGCGCCCCTCCCGCGCCTCGGCGATCCGCGCGGCCGCGTCCACCATCCGGTACCCGAGGGCGGTGGGCGCGTCCGGGAACGTGGCGCTCATGCCGTCCGCGGCCGGGCCGTTGCCGAGGTAGAGGTTCAGCCCGCCCTGGGACGCGATGAAGGACGGGTCCCCGGCGCGGACGTTGTGCGCCGTGGCGAGCAGCGGCGGGAGCAGCAACGCCGCGCCCGCGGCGAGGGCGGCGGTCCGCCGGCCGCGCCGCGCCAGGTCCGCCGCGAGCCACGCGCCAACCGGCAGCACGAGCGGCCACGCCACGCCGGCGACGCCGCACAGCGCCCCCGCGGCCGCCGCCACGCCCGCGGCGCCGCGCTTCCGCGCCCGGTCGCCGCACAGCACGCCCGCCGCGAACAGCGGCACCGCGACGAACGGCGCGAGCAGTTGCGCGTCGAAGAACAGGAACGCCGGGTACGCCGCGGCGCCGAGCCCCGCCACCCACGCGGCCGCCGCGCCGCCGGCCCGCGCCGCGAGCAGCGCCACGAGCACGGGCGTGACCGTCCCGAGCGAGAGCTGCCACGCCAGGACGCGCGCGGGATCGTCCCCCGCGACCCGCAGCAGCCCCGCCAGCGCCACGAGGTACCCCGGCGGCCGGAAGAACGGCTCGTCCCCGGGCCACGTCCCCGCGAGCAGCCCCCGCGCCCACCCCAGGTTCGCCGCGCCGTCCAGCACCGGCACCGCCAGCTCCGGGTGCCGCGCCAGCGCGGCGGCGTACGCGAGGCGCATCGCCGCCGCGGCGAGCGCCGTGACGAGGAGCGGCGCCGCGAGCGCGCGCACGCGGCTCACTCGCGCCGCAGCGCTTCGATGGGGTCCAGCCGCGCCGCGCGGGACGCCGGGTACAGCCCGAAGAACAAACCAAGCCCCACGGAGAACGCCACGCCGCCGAGCGCGGTCAGCGGGTGCACGAGCGCCGGCAGCCCCGCGAAGCGCGACACGAGGAACGCCAGCAGGAACCCCACCGCCACGCCGAGCACGCCTCCCAGCCCGGTGAGCGTGGCGGACTCCACGAGGAACTGCGTGAGGATCTCCGACCGCTTCGCGCCCACCGCCTTGCGCAGCCCGATCTCCTGCGTCCGCTCGGTCACGGACACGAGCATGATGTTCATCACGCCGATGCCGCCCACCGTGAGCCCGATGGAGGAGAGCGCCACGAGGATCAGCCCGATCGGCCCGGTGATTCGCTTGACGAACTCGTCGATCCGGTCGCTGGAGATCAGGGAGAAGTCGTCCTTCTCGCCGGGGCGGAGCTGGTGGCGCGCGCGCATCACCGAGCGCGCCTCCTCCACGACCTGCTCCGTGCGGTAGCCCTCCCCCACCGTCATGTAGACGTACGTGGGGTCGCTCTCCCCCGCGAGGTTCTTGCGGAAGGTGGTCCAGGGCACGAACGCGAAGTTGTCGGCCACGCCGCCGAAGATGGACGAGCGTTCCTTCGCCACGCCGATGACCCGGTAGTGCGCCTCGCCGACGCGCACGCGCTTCCCCAGCGGATCCACGCCGGGGAAGAGATCCGCGGCCGGTCCCGCGCCCAGGTACACCACCTCCGCGCGGGAGAGGATCTCCCCTTCCGTGAAGAAGCGGCCGGCCGCGGTGGGGATGGCGTACACGTTCAGCACCTGCGCGCCGCCGCCGTTCACGAAGATGGGGCGCGTGCGCTGCTCGCCCCGGTACATGATGAAGGGGCGGTTCGAGTCCGCGTAGTACTCCGCCATCCCCACCGACGGGCACAGCTCCTCCAGGGCGCGCGCGTCCGCCGGCTCGATCTCCGGGCGCGCCAGGACGCGCGGGTTGTTCGGATCGCCCTCGGTGAGGAAGTCCCAGCGGGCCAGCGTGACCACGGACTGGTCGCTGGAGCGGATCTCCGCCTCGATGCGCCGGCCCAGCCCGCTCACGATCGCCACCATGCCCATCAGCACCGTCACGCCGATGGCCACGCCGAGGACGAGCAGCCCGGAACGCAGCCGGTGGGCGCGCATCACGTCGACGGCGAGCTTCGACGCGTCCTTCAGCGTCTCCAGCCCGGAGCGGTCGCGGCTACTCACGGCGCAGCGCCTCCACGGGATCCAGGGACGCGGCGCGGTTCGCGGGGTACAGCCCGAAGAAGACGCCGACGGCGAACGTGACCGTGAGCCCCGCCACGATGGACCAGATCTCCACGCTGTACGGCAGCGGCGACAGCACGGACACCAGGCTGGCCAGCCCGAAGCCGAGCAGCGTTCCCAGCACGCCGCCCGTGAGCGACAGCACGACGGACTCCGCCAGGAACTGCCCCAGGATGTCCGACCGCCGCGCGCCCAGCGCCTTGCGCAGGCCCACCTCGCGGGTGCGCTGCGCCACGGACACGAGCATCACGTTCATGATCACCACGCCG
Organism: uncultured Gemmatimonadota bacterium; assembly: GCA_964571855.1. GTDB lineage: Bacteria > ARS69 > ARS69 > ARS69 > ARS69 > CAYYFX01. Next base: position 88,263 of record CAZNDO010000002.1, on the reverse strand, counting down.
CCCACCACGAGCGAGATGGCCACGAGCAGGATGAGCGCGGAGAAGATGGCGCGCGAGATGGACTGCCACAGCGCCACGATCCCCTCGGACGAGGTCACCGCGAAGTCGTTCTTCTCGCCCGGGCGGAGCTGGTGACGGATTCGCATCCAGGTCTCCACCTCCTGCTGGACGCCCCGGATGCCGGAGACGTCGTCGCACAGGACGCGCACGTCCAGGGAGCGCTGCCCGCCGAACATCTTCAGGTGCCGCCCCAGCGGCAGGAGGACCACACGGTTCGGATCCGACCCCAGGCCCTTCGGCTTCTCCGCCAGCACGCCCACGATCTCGAGGTGCCGGCCGCCCACGCGCAGGGTCTTCCCGAGGACGTCCCCGCCGCGCCCGAGGCGCGCCGGGATCTCCGCCCCCACCACGCACACCTGCCGGCTGTGCTCGTCCTCGAACAGGCTGAAGTGGCGTCCGGCCGCGAGGCCGCGGTCCGGCGAGTCGTCGTCCCCGCGGTCCAGGAAGAACGGGTAGTCCGCCGTCCAGCCCTGCACGGTCACGTCCGCGAGCGACAGCCCGTTCATCTCCGCCCGCGCCGCGCCGGTGTTCGTGGCGGCCACGCGCAACACGCCGGGCAGAGCCGCCTGGCGCAGGGCGCGGTAGTCCGCGAGCGTGATGTCGGGGTTGTGCAGGGACTCCAGGAAGGAGTCCAGGTTCGTGAGCACGGCCAGCTCGTCCACCGAGCGCAGCGTGACCACGTTCGATCCCTCGTCGGCGATCTCGCGGCGCACGAAGGCGTCGGCGCCGTCGATCAGCGAAACCACGGCGATCACCGACGTGACCGCCACGATGTTCCCGAGCACGGTCAGGAACGTGCGGAGCTTGTACGCGCGGAGGGAGTCCAGCGCGACGCGAACGCCCTCGCCGAGCCTCACGACCCGTCCTCGGCGTCCCCTCCCGCGGCCTCGGCCCCGTCCCGGCCCTCGGCCTCCGCCTTCTTCGCGGCCTTCGCGCGGGCCTTCTCGTCCCGCACGCGCACGCGCTCGCCGGAGTCCAGGCGGCGCAGGGCGTCGAAGGGGCCGCGGATCACCGGGGCGCCCTCCTCCAGGCCGGAGACAACCTCGAAGTGGCGCTCGCCCGCGATGCCGGTCTCCAGCGGCACGAACGCCGCCACGCCGTCCCGTGCCACGAACACGCCCTCCTTCTCCTTCGTCTCGCCCGCCTTCGCCGCCGTCTCCCCCTTCCCCTTCGCCGCCTTGCGCGAGCCCCCCTTGCGCGAGAGCTTGCGCGCCTGATCGTCCGGGTCCCGCAGCACGAGCGACTCGATGGGCACCGACAGCGCGTCCTCCCGCGTGTCGGTCACGATCTCGGCGCGCGCCGTGAGCCCGGGCCGCAGGGTGGGCGGCGGGTCCTCGAGCAGGATGCGGATGCGGAAGTCCTTCGCCTCCTGCGAGCCGAGCGGGCCGGCGTCGTACGCGCTGTTGCCCACCTCGATCACCGTGCCCTTCACCTTCCGCTCCGGGAACGCGTCCACCTCCACCTCGGCGTCCTGCCCGGGGGCGGTGCGCACCACCTCGGTCTCGTCCACGAGCACGTGCGCCTCCATGGCGCCGAGGTTCGCGACGGTCACGATGGCGGAGCCGCGGTTGTACAGGTCCCCGGCGAGGACGTTCTCGCCCTCCTCCACGGCCAGGCGCACCACGACGCCCCCGATGTCCGCGCGCACGACCGTGCGGTCCAGCGCGGTGCGCGCCTGCTCCACGCGCGCGCGGGCATCCGCCACGTTGTGCCGCGCGGCCGACACGCGCGCCTCCTGGACGTCGCGCGTGGTCTCCGCGCTCTCCAGGTCCCGCTGCGACGCCAGCCCCTGCTTCACGAGATCCCGGATGCGCACGAGCTCCTGCTCGGCCTGCTTCAGCTCCGCGCGCGCGAGCCGCTCGTTCGCCTCCGCGCTGGCGCGCGAGGCCTCCGCCTGCTCCAGCACCGCGGACGCCTCCGCGGGGTCGATGCGCAGGATGAGCTGGCCCTTCTCCACGGTGTCGCCCTCGCGGACGGCCACCTCGAGCACCTTGCCGACCACGTTCGCCACGACGTCCACGGACTTGCTGGCCTCGACGCGGCCGGAGCCGGACACCTTCGCCACCAGCTCCCGGCGGGCGGCGTTCTCCACGTCCACCTCCACGCCGCGCTGCCGCGCGGAGCGCAGGCTGGCGAACACGAGGCCGCCCACGACCACGACGAACCCGACGATGAGCAGGATCCTGCGCACGACCATCCTCCCGGGGAGGTCTGGCGATCGGCGGCGCCGGGTCTAGCGGCGGCCGCCCTTCTTCCGCGTCCGGCGCTTGAACTCGCCGTCCGCCGCGGGTTCCACGGAGCGGACCGACGGGCGCGCCGGCGGCGCCGAGGGCGGCAGCGGCTCGCGCGGCTCGCGCGCCTCACGGGGCGCATGCTCCCGCACGGGACGCTCCGTCGCGGCCGGCCGCTCCGGGAGGTCCTCCGGGACCTGGCACACGTCCGCGGGCAGGGCGGGACACAGCCAGATGAGCTCCGTGGCGCGGTGGAACGTGAGCCCCTGTTCGCGCGCCGCGCGCGTGTCCACGCGCACGAGCACGGGATCGTCCGTGTGCCGGCCGCCGACGGCGTGGGCCTCGTCCTGCGTGGACGACAGGTGCACGTAGGCGCGCCCCATGGGCGAGAGCCCCTCGTCCCGGATCTGCGCGGCGTGCTCGGGCGTGGTGCCGTGCCACAGGACGTCCGGCGGATCGTCCGGCGGGTAGTTCAGGCGCACGCGGCTGCTGTGCCCGTACAGGGCGCGGATGCGGTTCCCCACCACCTGGAAGCGGCGGCGCTCGGAGCCCTCCACGAGCTCCATCACGTCGTCCTCGGCGGTCTCGGCCACGATGTCCTCGGCCACGAGGACGTCGATCAGGGAATCGAAGTCCACGAAGCCCTGCTCGTCCATCGACAGGCCGTAGTCGTCCGGGCGATGGCGCAGCACGAGGGACAGGAACTTGCTCAGCCGCGTGGCGGTTCGTCGATCCATCGGTTCCTCCGGCCCGTCCGGTCGGGCATTCCACGGCGGCCGGGTTCCGCGGCATCCGACCAGGGAGTCCAGCAGTCTATGCGGGCGCTCCGGACCGGGCAATGGGATTCCCGGGGCCCTCCTGCGCCCCCGCGACCGGTTCCTGTCTCGCCAAACCCCCGGGGAGCCGATAGATTCCTGGGTCCGATCCGCTCGCCAGGAGGACGCCGTGAAGACCAGCATCGAGACGCCTACCGGCCTGGACACGCGCGCGTTCCTGCTCGCGAAGACCGACCAGGCGGTGGAGATCCTGAAGGAGAAGGGGATCGACGTCTGGCTCAACTACGTTCGCGAGTCCAGCACGAACACGGACCCCGCCCTGGAGCTCATCTTCGACGGGGACCTCACCTGGGAGTCCGCCCTCATCCTGACCGCCGACGGCGAGAAGATCGCCATCGTCGGCGTGCACGACGCGCCGGACCTGGAGGAATCCGGGATCTGGCACCGCGTGATCGGCTACCGCGAGGGCATCTCCGAGCCCCTCGTGAACACGCTGACCCGGCTGAACCCGCACGCGATCGCGGTGAACGTCTCGGAGAACGACCCGCTGGCCGACGGGCTCGGCGCGGGGTTGCACCGGCTGCTGCGCCGCCGGCTGGAGGGCACGCTGCTCGCGGACCGGCTGGTGCCGGCCGAGGACGTCATCTGGTGCCTGCGGGGCCGGAAGCTGCCCCTGGAGATCGACGCCGTGCGCCGCGCCGTGAAGGAGACGGAGACCGTCCTGCAGGAGGCCACCGCGGACATCGCGCCGGGCGTCACGGCGCGCGCGTTCGCCGACGCCATCCGGGAGCGGGCCCGCGCGCGCGGCCTGGAGTGCGCGTGGACCCCCAAGATCTGCCCCATCGTGTCCACCGGCGCCGCGTCGCCCGTGGGCCACGTGGCGCCGCGCGAGGACACGATCACGAAGGGTCGCCTCGTGCACGTGGACTACGGCGTGAAGCTGGACCGCTACTGCTCGGACCTGCAGCGCATGTGGTGGGTCTCCGAGCACGGCGAGGGGCCGCCGGACGACGTGCAGCGCGCGTTCGCCACCGTGGCGGACGCCATCCGGAAGTCCGCGGCCTCGCTGAAGCCCGGCGTGCAGGGCTGGGAGGTGGACCAGATCGCGCGGGACTGCCTCACCGGCGCCGGCTACGACGAGTACGAGCACGCGCTCGGCCACCAGGTGGGCCGCTCCGCCCACGACGGGGGCGGCGCCACGCTCGCGCCGCGCTGGGAGCGGTACAACGAGACGCCGTACCAGCGCGTGGAGGCCGGGAACGTGTACACGCTGGAGCCGTCCATCTTCCTGAAGGAGCACGGCATCATCGCGCTGGAGGAGATGGTGCTCGTGACGGCGAACGGGTGCGAGTTCCTGTCCACCCCGCAACGCGAACTCCCGGTGCTGCGCTTCCGCTAGGATCGCGTCCCGGAGGCGGGGCGGACTTCCCCGGGCGACTCGGGCCCTTGCTTCGGACCGGACGGCGCGGGGCGGACGTCCGCTCAGCGGTAGCGGATCAGGGAGTGCACCGCGGTGTCGGCAAGTTTCTTCCGGCCGCCCAGGAACTCCAGTTCCACCAGGAAGCCCACGCCCAGCAAGGACGCCCCCGAGTCGCGGACCAGGCGGCACGCCGCGGCCGCGGTCCCGCCGGTGGCGAGCACGTCGTCGATCACCACCGCGCGCGCACCCCGGCGGAACGCGTCCACGTGGACCTCCAGCGCATCCGTGCCGTACTCCAGCGCGTACTCCGCGCGGCGGGACTCGTACGGCAGCTTCCCGGGCTTGCGCAGCGGGACGAAGGAGGCGTTCAGGCGATCCGCGAGTGCGCCGCCCAGGATGAACCCGCGGGCCTCGATGGCGCAGACCGCCTCCACGCCCTCCGGCCGCCAGCGGGATTCCATCCCGTCCAGCGCCAGGCCGAACTCGCTCGGGTCCCCGAGGAGCGGCGTGATGTCCTTGAAGAGGATCCCGGGCTTCGGGAAGTCGGGGACGTCGCGGATGATCCGCTTCAGCCGGTCCTCGAGGTTCATGCCGCCTCCGCGCCCCGACCCCTCGAAACTGCCTGAATGGATCGGTGGATGGTATGGAATGACAACGTGTTCGGGCCGAACGACCGAGGCCCCGGCCCCGAAGGGCGCGGGGCCTCGTGGACGATCTGGTCGGGGTGAGAGGATTCGAACCTCCGACCTCCTGCTCCCGAAGCAGGCGCGCTAGCCGGCTGCGCTACACCCCGACCCACTCTCGATCCGGCGATTCCCGCCGCCGGGCGGCGGCCGCGCGCGGCGACCCTCCGGCGGAGGCTTCCGGGCGCCGGGTCCCGGAACAGCCCCGGGATTCTACTCGTCCGCGCCGGAATCCGGAAGGGCGAACTGGCCCCCGGGCCCCGGGCGGGGCGCACGTCCCCGGCCGAGCGCGGGACCCGGACGGTCAGCGGGCCCAGCCTTCCTTGCCGAGCAGGGGGACGAACGTGCAGTCGATGATCCGCCGCGCCAGGGCCTTCCCCTTGTGCTTCGTCACCACCTCCAGCACCTGCGACTCCCGGTCCCCGATGGGGATCACGAGGAGTCCCCCCTCCGCGAGCTGCTCGAAGAGCGGCGGCGGCAGGTCCGGCGCGCCCGCCGTCACCAGGATGCGGTCGAAGGGGGCGTGCTCCGGCCACCCGAGCGAGCCGTCCCCGGATTTCAGGATCACGTTGGCGTAGCCCAGCTCCTTGAGCCGCGCCGCCGCGGCGCGCGCCAGCTCGTCCGAGCGCTCGATGGAGAAGAGCCGCGGCGTGAACTCCGCGAGCACCGCCGTCTGGTAGCCCGATCCCGTGCCGATCTCCAGGATCTTCTCCCCGCCCGACAGCCGAAGCGCCTCGGTCATGAGCGCCACCATGTACGGCTGCGAGATGGTCTGCCCGGCGCCGATCGGCAGCGCGTGGTCGCCGTACGCGCGCGTGCGCAGCGCCGCGTCCACGAAGCGGTGCCGCGGGACGCGGGCGAGCGCGTCGAGCACGCGCGTGTCGCGGATGCCGCGCGCCTCCAGCTGCTGGCGCACCATGTCCTCGCGCACGGCGCGGAAGCCTTCGGCCACCGGGTCCCCCGTCATGCGCCGCTCCGGTGCGTCATACCGTCACGCCCGACAGGTCCCAGCTCCGCAGCCGCACGAACGAGTCCCGGTCGGTGAGCTCCAGGTGCAGCGGCGTGATGGACACCCCTCCCCCGTTGACCCAGGCGAAGTCCGTGTCCTCGCCGCCTTCCCACGCGGGCTCCGCGCCGCCGATCCAGTAGTACTTCTTCCCGCGCGGATCCACCTTCTCGATGATCTCGTCCGTGTACTTCCGCGTGCCGAGGCGGGTCACGCGCGCCGGGCGCCACTGCTCCGCCGGCCCCTTCGGGAAGTTCACGTTCAGGATGACGCGGCTCCCCGCGCTCCACTCGTCCGCCCGCGCGACGAGCTGCACCACCACGCGCGCGGCCGCCTCGAAATCCCCGCCCTCGCGGTCCCGCATGGACGCGGCGATGGAGGGCACGCCGAGCAGGTGCGCCTCGAACGCGGCGGCCACCGTGCCGGAGTACGTGACGTCCTCGCCCATGTTCGGACCGTGGTTGATGCCGGACACGACCAGGTCCGGCCGCGCCTCGAGCACCGCGTTCACGCCCACCAGCACGCAGTCCGTGGGGGTCCCGTCCACCGCGTGGAACCCCGGCTCCAGCTGGCGGATGCGCAGCGGCCGGTCCAGCGTGATGGAGTGGCTCGTGGCGCTCTGCTCCCGGTCCGGCGCCACCACGGTCACGTCGTGGCCGGCACCGGCGAGCGCCGCCCACAGGACGCGCAGGCCCTTGGCGAGCACGCCGTCGTCGTTCGCCAGCAGGATCCGCACGCGAGTCCCTCACGGAAAGAGCGCGGCCCTCAGGCCGCGCCCTCGAGCCTCCCGGGCCGGGGAGGCCCGGGGGAGATTTGGTCGGGGCGACTGGATTCGAACCAGCGACCTCTTGCACCCCAAGCAAGCACGCTAACCGGGCTGCGCCACGCCCCGACCGTTTTCCGGGACCAGAATGTAGCGGCGTCCCCCCGCCCGAGCAAGGGCCCTCAGCCGATCTCCACCAGGATCTGCTCCAGCTCGCGCCGGATCCGCCCCAGCGCGTTCTGGCGCTCGAGGGTGGAGAAGGGGATCTCGATCTGGTCGATCTCCGTGCGCCGTTCCGACAGCTTGTTCCGCGCGCCCTTGATCGTGAACCCCTCCTTGTACAGGAGGTCGCGGATCATGAGGACGAGCTTCACGTCCTTCTCGCGATACGTGCGGTTCCCCGCGCGGTTCTTGCGCGGGCGAAGCGCGGCGAACTCCGTCTCCCAGTAGCGGAGGACGTGGGCTTTCACCCCCGCCATCTCGGCCACCTCGGTGATGGAGTAGTAGATCTTGCGCGGCTGGGCCTCCACGGACCCCCTCCCCTGCCGGGACGGCGCGAAACCGGCATTCTAGCGCAATTCGGCCTTCGCGTCCCGGCCCATCAGGGCCTCCAGCGCCCGGCGCGGGTCCTGCCCGTCGAAGAGGACCGCCGCCACCTGGGCGGTGATGGGCAGCTCCACGCCGTGCGCGGCGGCGATCTCCAGCGCGGACCGCGTGGTCTCCACGCCCTCGACCGCCATGCCGATCCGCTCCCGCGCCGCCGCCAGCGACGCGCCGCCCGCCACCAGCTCGCCGAGCCGCCGGTTGCGGCTGTGGCGGCTCGTGCACGTGGTCACGAGGTCCCCGATGCCGGCGAGCCCGGAGAAGGTCTCCGGCCGCGCGCCCAGCACCTGCCCCAGCCGCGCCAGCTCCGCCAGCCCGCGGGTGAGGAGCGCGCCCTTCGTGTTGTCGCCGAAGCCCAGGCCGTCGCACACCCCGGACGCGATCGCGATCACGTTCTTCAGGGCGGCGGCGATCTCCACGCCCAGGAGATCGAGGTTCGTGTACACGCGGAACGTCGGGTCGTGCAGGAGCTGCTGGAAGCGCAGGGCCGTGTCCTCCGACTCCGCCGCCACCACCACGCTTGTGGGGATGCGCCGCGCCACCTCCTCCGCGTGGCTCGGTCCGGCCAGCACGGCGATCGGCGCGTCCGCGCCGAGTTCGGCGGCGAGCACCTCGCTCATGCGCGCGCGCGTGCCGGGCTCCCACCCCTTCGCCGCGCAGAGCACGGCGTGCCCCGCCCGGCGCGGCGCGATGGCGCGGGCCAGCTCCCGCTGCGCGCGCGTGGGCACCGCGAGCACGACATCGCAGCCGGCCGCCTCGGCGAGGTCCGCCGTGACGCGCAGGGACTCCGGGAACCGCACGTCCGGCAGGTAGCGTGCGTTGACCCGCTCGCGCTGCAGGCGCGCCGCGGCCTCCGCGTCGCGCGCCCAGAGCCGCACGTCCACGCCCTTGCGCGCCAGGAGGCATGCGAGCGCGGTGCCCCAGCTCCCGCCGCCGCACACCGCGGCCTTCACGACGCGGCCCCCCGGCCGGAGCCGAAGCGCACGCGGCTCTCCGTGCCGGCGGCGAGGCGGGCGAGGTTCGCCCGGTGCCGCACGACCACGAGCACCGCGACGACGACGCCGGCGAACAGCACGCCGCGCGAGGCGTGGAACCGCCACAGCCCGAGCGGCAGCGTGACCGCCGCCGCCATGGACGCCGCCGAAACGTACCGGAACGCGACGAGCACGAGCGCGAACACGGCGAACGCCGCGCCGGTGGCGGCGGGCGCCAGCGCGAGGAACGCCCCGGCCGCCGCGGCCACGCCCTTGCCGCCGCGGAAGCCGAGCGCCGGCGGGAAGACGTGACCGAGGATGGCGGCCGCGCCGCACGCGAGCGCCGCGGTCTCCGTGCCGCCGCCGAGCCGGCCCCCGGCGAGCACGGCCGCGAGGCCCTTCGCCACGTCCAGGAGCAGCACGGGAACGCCCAGCGCGGGACCGAGGACGCGGATGGCGTTCGTGGCGCCGGGATTGCGGCTCCCGTGCTCCAGGAGGTTCACGCCCTTGATCCGCGCCGCCAGCACGGCGAAGGGGATGCCGCCGAGCAGGTACGACCCGGCGATCGCGAGCGCGAGGTTCATCGCGTCTTCCCCGCGCGCCGCCCGGACCGCTTCGCCTTCCCGCGCGCCGGCTCGCGGCGGGGCGCGCCCTTCGCCGCCGGACGCGGCTCCCGCTCCGGCTTCGGCTTCGTCGCGGGCTTCGGGGCGGGCCTGGCCGCCGGCCCCTTCGGCCTGGGCCGGCGCGCCGCCGGCGCGTCGTCCTCGTCCTTGCGCCCGCCCTCGCGCTTGCGCACGAGGACCTTCAGCCCGGAGCCCTTCAGCTCCAGCTCGTCGACGAGCCGGTTGCGCAGGTAGCGCGCGTACGCGCCCTCCACCAGCTCCGGCCGGTTCGTGAAGACGCACACGGTGGGCGGGTTCACGGACACCTGCGTGCCGTAGAGGATCCGGGTGAGGCGCCCGGAGCGGCCGTTGGGCGGCGGGTTCTCCGCCACGAGGCGGCCGAGGAGCGTGTTCAGCTCCGCGGTCCCCACGCGCCGCGCGCGCAGCTCGGCCAGCCGCGCGGCCTCCTCCAGCAGCCGGTCCGCGCGGCGACCCGTCTTGGCGGACGCGTACACCAACGGCGCATCCGGGATGAACGTGAAGTGCCACGCGCGGCGCTCCTCGAAGCGCTGCGCGATCTCCGGGTCCTTCTCGATGGCATCCCACTTGTTCACCACGAGCACGACGCTCTTGTCCATCTCCACGGCCTCGGCCGCCACCTTGACGTCCTGCTCGCCGATGGGCTGCGTGGCGTCCAGCACGACGGCCGCCACGTCGCAGCGCTCGATCGCGCGCACCGCGCGCAGGGAGGACCAGTACTCCACGCCCGCCTTCTGGTGGCGGCGCTTGCGCAGGCCCGCGGTGTCGATCAGCAGGAACCGCCGGCCGTCGCGCGTGAGCGGCGTGTCGATGGCGTCGCGCGTGGTGCCGGCCACGTCGGACACGATCATCTTCTCCTCGCGCAGGATGGCGTTCACGAGCGAGGACTTCCCCACGTTCGGCCGTCCCACGATGGCCACGCGCACGCGGTCGTCGTGCTCCGCGGGACGCGGCGCCACCGGCGGCAGCTTCGCCACCACCTCGGCCAGCAGCTCCTCCATGCCGCGGCCCGTAAGCGCGGCCACGGGGATGGCCGCGCCCAGGCCGCCGGCCACGAGCCCGTGCGCCTCCAGTTCCTGCCGGTCGTCGTCCGCCTTGTTCGCGGCCACGAGCACCGGCTTCGCGAGCCGCATGAGCCGGCGGACGATCGCGTCGTCCTCGCGCGTGATGCCGACCGTGGCGTCCACCACGAACAGCAGCACGTCCGCCTCGTCGATCGCGAACTCCACCTGCCGGCGCACCTGGGTGGCGATGTCGTCCGCGGGCCCCACCTGCAGCCCTCCGGTGTCCACGATCCAGAAGCCGCGCTCTCCCGCGACCGCGCGCGCGTAGTGCCGGTCGCGCGTGACGCCGGCCTCGTCGTGCACGAGCGCGACCTTGCGGCCGAGGATGCGGTTGAACAGCGTGGACTTCCCCACGTTGGGGCGTCCGACGATGGCGACCGTGGGCAGGCCGTCGGCTGGGCTCATGGGTCCTCCGGAGTGCGGTCGGGGAGTGTAGCCCAGAAGGCGGCGGTCTGCCGCCCCCGCTCATCGCGGGAACGGTGCGCCGGATCGACCGCACGCGGTTCCGCCGGGCGCGGCGTCCGGATGGCGCTGGAACTCCCCGCCCGCGTCCCCTATCGTCCGTCCGCCCCCGCAACGGCCGCGCTCCGCCGCGGCCGGTTACGGAGGTCGGATCATGAGACTTGCCGGAGTCGTCGGGATCCTGCTCGCAGTGTGGGTGTCGGCCGCAACCGCCGACGGCATGTACCCCATGCCGTGCGACCAGCCGCGGAGCGACGACCTCGTCACTCCCGCCGACCGGGACACGCTCACGTTCTCCGTCTCGGCCGGGGACCGCTTCTACATCACGATCCTCGAGGTCAGCGGCACGCCGGGCTTCGAGCCCCACTGGCGCGTGCTGGACTCGTCGGGCACCGAGGTCGTCTACGCGAACGGGCATCGCGGCGACACGGGCCCGCTCGCCGCGGGCACGCACTGGATCGAGGTCTTCGACTGGGGCTCCAATGCGACCGGCAGCTACCGGCTCCACCTCCAGCGGTTGACCCTCGGCGCCGCCGCGTGCGACAACGTCGCCCTGGGCTGCGACGTGCCCGTCGACGCGACCATCCCTTCCGCCGTCGACAACGACCTCTTCTCGTTCCCCGTGACCGCGACCGAGCGCCTCTTCGTGAGCGTGCCCGAGGTCTCCGGCGAGGGATTCGACGCGCACTGGCGCGTGCTCGACGCCTCCGGCGCCGAGGTCCGCGCATGGACCTCCGCCTCCCGGGACGATATCGGCCCGCTGGCTCCCGCCGGGAGCCCCTACCGCATCCAGGTGCTCGACGCCTCCGGCGTGCGCACCGGCGCCTACCGCGTCCGCGTGCAGCGGCTCACCGCCGGCTCCGCCTGCGACGCCGTGGCCCTGCCGTGCGATGCGCCGCTGACGGCGACGATCGCCGACCCGACGGACTCCGATCTGTTCACGTTCGCGTGCGCGGAAGGCGAGCGGTTGTGGATCGGCGCCCGGACGGAGTCCGGCCCCGGCTTCACCGCCGGGTGGCGCCTGCTCGACGCGTCGGGCGCGCCCGCCACGGGCTGGACGTACGGCGTGTGGCAGGACCACGGCCCGCTGCCCGCGTCCGGGAGCCCGTACTCCATCCAGGTGATCGACTGGAGCGGCGCGGCCCTCGGCACCTACGTCGTCCACCTCCAGCGGCTGACCCTCGCGTCCGCCTGCGACACCGCGCCGCTGGCGTGCGACGTCGCGGCCACGGCGACGATCGCGTCGCCCGTGGATTCCGACCTGTGGACGTTCACCGCGGTGGCCGGCGAAATGCTGGACGTGACGGTCGGGGAGGTGGCCGGCGCGGGCTTCGAGGCGCAATGGCGTCTGCTCGACGCCTCCGGCGTTCCCGTCGGGGGATGGGTGCCCCACACCCGGGACGATCGCGGACCGCTCCCGGCGACCGGCACGTACGCGCTCCAGGTCGCCGACTACAGCGCGACCGCCACCGGAACGTACCGCGTGCGCGTCCAGCGCCTCACGGCGGCCGTCGCCTGCGAGAACGTGCCCCTGCCGTGCGACATCCCCGTGACGCGGACGATCGACACTCCGCTGGACAGCGATCTCCTGTCCTTCGACGTGACCGACGGCGATCGTCTCTACGTGAGCCTCATCGAGACGGAGGGAACCCCGCAGTTCAACGTGGGCTGGCGGATCCTCGACGCGTCGGGGGCGGCGGTCACGCCGCGAAGCGGGGACGCCCGCGCCGACGTGGGGCCGCTGTCCGCGTCCGGCAACCCGCACCGGCTGGACGTCTGGGACTGGAGCGAGGACGGCACCGGCACGTACCAGGCGGGACTGCACCGGCTCGGCGCGGCCACCGCCTGCGACGCGGTCCCGTTCGGTTGCGACACGACCCGGGCCGCCGCCATCGACAGCCGCATCGACGTGGACACCTTCACGTTCCCGGCGACCGAGGGGGAGCGCGTGTACGTCGGGCTCCGGGCGGATGCCGCGGGGCCGGACTTCGATCCGATCTGGCGCATCGTGGACGCCTCGGGCGTGGACGTGTCCGGCTGGGTGGGCGCGGGACGCTACGACTTCGGTCCCCTGCACCTCGCGGGCAGCCCGTACTCCTTCCAGGTGCGCGACTCCTGGGAGAACGGAACCGGGACCTACCTCGTGCACCTGCAGCGCGCGATGCCGGCGCACGCCTGCGATGCCGTGCCCCTCGGCTGCGACACGACGCTCGTGGCCGCGCTGGAGACCCGGATGGACTCGGACCTCTACCGCTTCGACGTCGCGGAGGGCGAGCGCCTGTGGATCGCCGTCAACGTGGTCTCCGGCACGCCCGCCTTCGATCCCTACTGGCGCGTGCTGCGCGCGGACGGCACGGAGTTCGCGGGTTGGGCCGGCGGCGTGTGGGATGATCGCGGTCCGTTCACGGCCGCGGACTCCCCCTGCCTCGTGCAGGTCCTGGACTCGAACGAGGACGCCACCGGTACGTATCGCATCCACCTGCAGCGCCTGACCGCGGCCACCGCGTGCGAGGGCATGCCGCTGCCGCGCGAGACGTCGCGGACGGACTCGATCACGACGTCGATCGACAGCGACCTCTTCACGCTCGTACTGCCGCCCGAGTACCCCGCCGGCGCCGGTGCGGGCTACGCCTTCCCCATCTCGGTCACGGCGTTGACGGCGGCGCCCGGCGCGCTCGATCCCCAGTGGCGCCTGATCGACGGCAGCGGCCAGACCGCCGGCGGCTGCGGGTGGGCCTGGTGGGATCGCACCTGCGAGGTCTCCGCCCAGGACGCGCCGTTCCGCGTGCAGGTGATCAGCGGCAGCGCGTCGCACACCGGCGTCTACGAGATCTCGTCGGGCTTCTACGGCGCCACCGGCGTCGTGACGATGCCCGCCCCGATCCCCAAGGAGTTCGCGTTCGCCAGCCTCGGGCCGAACCCGTTCGGGCGCTCCACCACGCTGGAGCTCGCGGTGCCGCGTCCCGGTCCGGTGCGCGTGCGCGTCTTCGACGTGCGCGGCCGGGAGGTCACGCGCCTCGTGGACGGGGAGATCCCCGCCGGGCTCCATCGCATCCCCTGGGATGCCGCGGGCCTCGCGGGCGGGGTGTACTTCTGCCGGATGGAGGCGGCGGGCTTCGCGCAGTCCCGGAAGCTCCTGCTCGTCCGGTAACGCGCGGCCGGCGCGTCGGCAAGGCACCCCGGGGGACGGTCACCCGGGGTGCCTTGTCCGGAGTCCCTTCGCGCCCCATCCTGGAGGGCCGCCGGATCGAGGCGGTCCACCCCATCCGACCCCGGCGCCCGGGGGAGGGACTCCCATGACCACCCCGGTCCTCTCCGCTCCGTCCACGTTCCCCGCGGGTCGCATCGAACGCCGCCTCGGCCGCCCGGCGGCCACCTGGAGCGCCGGGGACCTGGCGACCCTCGTGGAGGAGGACGGCATCCGCCTGATCTCCCTCCTGCACGTGGGCGGCGACGGGGAGCTGAAGGCCCTGGACTTCGCCCCGGAGGACCGCCTCCACGCCCGCGCCATCCTGGAGGGCGGGGAGCGCGCGGACGGCTCCAGCCTGTTCCCCGGCATCCCGCCCGGACGCTCGGACGTCGTGCTCGTCCCGCGGCCCGGCACGGCGTTCCTCGACCCCTTCGCGCCCCACCCCACGCTCGCCGTGCTGTGCGCGCACGAGGACGGTCGCGGCGTTCCCCTGCCGCAATCCCCGGCGGTGATCGTGGCGGCCGCGGCGGAGCGGCTCGCGCGCGAGGCGGACCTGGAGCTGCACGCGCTCGGCGAGCTGGAGTACTTCCTCGGCTGCCGCGCGGGGGACGACGACTCGCCCCGCGAGGGCGACCGCGGGTACCACGCCACGGCGCCGTTCGTGCGCGGCGAGGCGCTGCGGCGGCGCGCGCTCGTGGCGCTCGCGGACATGGGCATCGGCGCGAAGTACGCGCACAGCGAGGTGGGCCACATCCCGGCGGACGAAGGGAACGGGGTGCTGTGGGAGCAGCACGAGATCGAGCTGTCGCTCGCGCCGCTCCCCCGCGCCGCGGACGCGGTGGTGCTGGCCCGGTGGGTCATGCGGAACCTCGCGCACCGCGAGGGCATGCGCGTCAGCTTCGAGCCCATGGTGAGCGCGGGACATCCGGGCACGGGACTGCACTTCCACTTCTCGCCGCGGCGGGACGGCGCGCGCCTCCCGCTGCGCGGCGCCGACGGCACGCTGGCGGACGCGTCGCGCTGGCTCATCGGCGGGTTCGTGCAGCTCAGCGGCGCCATGATGGCGTTCGGCAACCGCACGGACGTGTCGTTCCTCCGGCTGGGCCAGGCGAAGGAGGCGCCGAACAAGCTGAGCTGGGGCGAGCGCGACCGGACCGCCCTCGTGCGCATCCCGCTCGTGCCGGCGTCGAAGGGCGGCGAGCCCACGGCGGCGCCCACGATCGAGATGCGCCTCCCGGACGGGTCGGCGCACCCGCACCTGCTGCTCGCGGCGGCCGCGCAGGCGGTCGCGTTCGCGCGCGGGATGCCGGACCTGGACGCGCTGCTGGAGAGCACCGCGTCGTCCTCGGGCGGATCGGTTCCCATCCCGCGGGACGCCACGGAGGTCCGGGCGGCGCTGGCCACCGCGCGCGGCGCGCTGGAGGCCGGCGGCGTCTTCCCGGCGTCCATGCTGGACGCGCTCCTGGCGGCGCCCGCGCGCTGACGCGCGGCGCGCGCCCTACCGGTACAGCGCCTTGATCCCCGCCCACGTGGGCGCCTCGGTTGCCACCGGCTGCCCCGGCCCCACGACGAACGCCAGCTGCAGCGGCAAGCCCGCGGGATCCGTGAGCGGCGCCCAGCCCGGCAGGTACCAGTGGTCCCACACGGCGCACGCGCCGAACGTGTCCAGCGACGTCTTCCAGCCGATGGGCGCCTGGATCCCGCTCCAGTCCACGAGGAGGCTCAACCAGTAGACCGTCCCGGCCGCGGGCGTGAACGGCTCCGTGATCCCCGTGATGTTGATCTGCTGGTACAGCATGTGGTCGCCGGGGATCCACTGCGGCGCCTCGGGGACGTACCACCCCTGCAGCCCCGAGCCCGCCGGGCTGACGGTCGTGACCTCCGTGTGCGCGAAGACCCGGGACCAGAGCAGGTTCCCGGGCGTTCCGCCCGCGTCGGCGTAGAAGCGGACCTGGATGATCTCGGGGATCCCGACCGCGTCGCCGTACCACGACGTCCAGAAGTGGACCTCGGTGATCGGCTGCGACAGCACGGCCTGCCAGTCGTCGGCAAGCTCGTGCCGGAAGAGTTCCACATCCCATCCCTGGGGATCGGGGTGCTGCGGAACGAGCATGTTCGCGCCGTCGGGGTCGGACCAGTCGGCCGCGGCGGGATCGGCCGGAACCAGAAGGGCCGCGAGCGCGGCCAGACCGAGGAGGAACGGGCGCATCGGCACACCTCCACACAGTGCGGGCGACGCGGCAGGGTCAGCTTGCGGGGACGGTCTGCTCAGGTCCATGACGGATGCGGCCCGCCGGCATGACGGTCGTCAGGGCACCTGCCTCACCGCGATTGCCGCGCAGCGGCGCTCCCGTCCCGCCTCAAGCCTCCCCCGGGCCCGGCCGAAACCAGATCGGAAAGCCCAGGACCCAGACCGCCTCGCCGGGGGGATGCGTGATGCGTGAGTTCCCGAAACTGATCGCCGTGGTCGCCGTGGCGCTCCTCGCGGGCGCCTGCAGCGATGACCCCGCGTCGCCCTCCGGGGAGGACGCCCAGACCGTGGCCGCGTACGTCTCGTCCGTGTCCGTGGAGGACACGCCGGGCGAGCTGCAGACCGCGCCCATCCCGCGCCCCACCGACGGCGGGCCCGAGCTCACCGTCACCGGCCATCTCACGATCGTGAACGGCGGCACGGCCACGCTCACCGTGACGTCGCCCACGCCGTTCACGAAGTTGTACGTGGCCCGCAGCACGCCGGTGTCGCGCCTGTTCGTCCCGGTGAGCGGCTTCTTCGAGATCGTCCTCCCCGCCGCCACCAACCTGGCCGAGCTGCTGCTCACGTTCCCGCAGGTGCTGCCCGAGGGGAACTTCGACCTGTACTTCTCCGCCGAGGATGCGGAGGGCCGCGTGGGCACGTTGGCCACGAAGTCCTTCGGCGCGATCCTCGTGGGCACGGGCGACATCCAGGTCACCGCCACGTGGGACACGAGCGCGGACGTGGACCTGCACGTCGTGGATCCCTCGGGCCACGAGATCTACTGGGCGGACCGCGAGTCCCCCAGCGGCGGCCAGCTGGATCTGGACTCGAACGCGGCCTGCGCCGGCGACAACGTGCGCAACGAGAACATCACCTGGGCCACCGGCACGGCGCCCCACGGCACGTACACGGTCCGTCTGGACTACTGGAGCAACTGCAGCGCCTCCGCCACGCGCTACACCGTGCTCGTGAACAACGGCGGCGACGTCACGATCCACCACGGCACGTTCACCGGCAGCGGCGACCACGGCGGCTTCGGAAGCGGCGATCTCATCACCACGTTCACGCGGGCCACCGGCCCGAACCCGGCGCCGGCCGTCCCGCAGACGGCGGTGCCCGCCGGCCTCGACGCCAAGACGGGGGTGCTCCGATGAGCGCGCGCATCCTGGCGCTGGCCGCCCTGGTGCTGGCCCTCCCGGTCGCGGCCGCGGCCGACACCGTGTACTACTCGCAGCCCGGCAACCCCGGGATCAAGTCCGTGAGCGGGACCGTGGTGAGCGAGTCCGGCGGCGTCGTGGAGGTGCAGACCGACGGCGGCGGCCTCGTGGCGATCCCGCGCGCGAACGTCTACCAGATCGTCCGCGACGCGCAGAAGGACAAGGACAAGGCGCCCACCATGGACGTCAGCGCGTTCCCCGCGGTGCGCGACGCGCTCGCGGCCGGCGGCCACGCGGAGAGCCGCTCGGAGATCCAGCCGGATCTCACGCCGCGCCCGAGCCGCCCGTACCAGTTCGGCCTCAAGGGCGGCATGAACATGGCGAACCTCTCGGCGGATCCGGCGGAGCTGGAGGACGAGGGTTCGCTGAAGGGCTACGCGCTGGGCGCGTGGTGGGGCATCCCGCTGAACCGCCGCCTGTCGCTGCGCGCCGAGGCGCTGTACTCGATGAAGGGCGACTCGGAGACCTCCGGCGGCTACACCGCCACCACGCACGTCAGCTACATCGACGTGCCCGTGCTCGCCAAGGTGCGCCTCCTGAATGGCGGGACCGCGCAGCCCTCCCTCTTCCTGGGGCCGTCCATGGCCATCAACGTGGGCGCGAACTCCACGCTGGAAGGCCAGGGCACGGAGCTGGACGTGGACATCCAGGACCAGGTCAGCTCCTTCGAACTCGGCATGGTGGTGGGCGCCGGCGTGGACTTCGACCTCGGCGCGAACACGTACGGCGTGGAGCTGCGCTATGCGCGCGGCCTGTCCAACGCCGCCGCGGAGACCGCGAACGGCGACGCGCACAACAACGTGATCGCCGTGATGGGGTCCGTGGGATTCAAGTAGGACCTGGCGGGGAGCGCGGGGCGGGCCGGGTGTTCCGGTCCGCTCCCGCCCTCACGCGCGGGCGCCGGCCGGCTCCTCCAGCCAACCCGATCGGATCGCCGGCGGCCGCTCCCGCAGCGCCTCCGCGACCGCGTGCCTCGCCAGCAGCCGCGTGGAGTCCAGCACCGGGAGCGACGAGTTCTCCGGCGTCACGATCAGCGGGATCTCCGTGCACCCCAGGATGACGCAGTCCGCCCCGCGCGCGCGCAGCGCGTCGATCTCGTCCAGGAAGATGCGCGTCGTGCCCTCGGTGAAGATCCCTTGGCACAGCTCGTCGAAGATTGCCGCGTTCAGGGCCTCGCGCGCCGCCTCGCCGGGAACGAGCCGCTCCCAACCGCGCCGTTCCAGGGCCCGCGCGTAGACCGGGCCCGTCATCGTCCACTTCGTGCCGAGGAGCCCCACGCGGCGCCACCCGCCGGCCGCGATCTCCCGGCACACGACGTCCGCGATGTGCAGCCCCGGGATCGGCAGGTCCGCGGCGATCGTCTCGAGGACGATGTGCGCCGTGTTGTCCGGACAAACCCAGAAGTCCGCCCCCGCCGCGGCCACCATCTCCACGCCGCGGGCGAGATGGGTGGCCACGGCCGCGTGGTTCCCCGTCTGCCAGCCCTCCATGCTGCGGGCCATGGGCACGGCGCTGAGCACGATGTCCGGGTGCATGTGCGGGCCGAGCCGCGCCGCGCCCTCGCGGCACGCGGTGACGAAGCAGAGCGCGCCGCCCTCGGCGCTGTGCGCGACGATCCCGAGCGTCCTCATGCGGCTCCTCGCGGACGGGTGCGGCCCCGGGGCGGGACCGCTCGCGCGGGAGGTTAGGCGCAACGCGGCGCCACCACAACGGCTACGGGACCGGAAGCGCGGCCCGTATCCGGAGCAGGTTCGCCCGCGTGACCGCCACCTCGGGATGCACTCCGCCGAGCCGGCGCTCGTGGCGCCGCAGCGCGTCCTCGGCCAGGCCATGCGCCTCCGCCGTGCGCCCGCGAAGGTGCAGGCACGCGGCCAGGTTCGCCAGCGCGTACGCGACCTCCACGTGGTCCTCGCCGAGGCGGCGCCGGAACACGTCCAGCGCGCGGCGGTGCAGGGCTTCGGCATCGTCGTGCCGTCCCAGACCGTCCAGCACGCCGGCCAGCGCCGCCACATCGCGCGCCACGTCCGGGTGATCGGGGCCGAGGCGACGCTCCCGAAGCTGCACGGCGCGCCGCGCCAGGGGCTCCGCGCGCCGGTATCGCCCGCGCGCGTGCTCCAGTCCGCCCAGGTTGTGGTACAGCGTGGCCACGACGGGATGCTCCGGCCCCACGCGGCGCCGCGCGATCCGCAGCGCGCGCAAGTAGGCGCGCGCCGCGTCCCGGAAGCGCGCGCGGTACTTCCCTGCGATGCCCTGCGTGTTCAGCAGGCGGACGTGCAGCAGGCCGGGCGGACCGCCGGCCCGGTCCGCGAGGCGAAGCGCCAGGCGGGCGCCCGCCGCGGCGCGCCCGTACCGGCCCGCCCGCCGGTGCCGCTCGGCCAGGAGGCCGAGCCATGCCGCACGGAGGGCCGGGAACGGACGCAGGGCCACGGTCAGCCGTCCAGGGGCGTCCGGTTGTGGTTCGCCGCGAGCTTCGACAGGCCGATCTCCAGGAACAGGGCGAGCAGCGCGATCATCAGGGTCTCCTCGCGTGGGCGGACTCCCGCCGGGCTGCCCGGCCGGTGCCGCACCCCCTCATGCGCCGGAACGGGCCGGCGGATGACACGCCGCGGCCGGATCCGGTAGCCTCGACCCATGGTCGAGGAACCCGCCGGACCCGCCCCGCCCTCCCCCGGCTCGGGGAGCTCGGACGCCTTCTTCGCCCAGGTCTACGATGAGCTCCGCGCGCTCGCGCACGCCCGCATGCGCGGCGAGCAGCGCGGGCAGTCCTTGCAGTCCACCGAGCTCGTGCACGAGGCCTACCTGCGCATCCGCAAGGGCGACGGCGCCGCGTGGCCGGGGCGCCCGGAGTTCTTCGCGGCGGCCGCGGTGGCGATGCGTCGCATCCTGATCGAGCGGGCGCGGGCGAAGGGCCGCGTGAAGCGCGGCGGCGACGCGGACGGGCGCGCCGCCGCCCGCGTGGCGCTCGACCTGGAGGAAGTGGCCGCGCTCGCCGACGACCGGGATCCGGGCGCCATCCTCGCGCTGGACCGGGCGATCGACCGGCTCGAGGCGCGCGACCCGCGCGCGGCGCAGGTCGTGCGGCTGCGCTTCTACGGCGGGCTCGACGTGGAGGAGACCGCGGAGGCGCTCGGCGCGTCCACCCGGACCGTGCTGCGCGACTGGGCGTTCGCGCGGGCGTGGCTGTACGGCGAGCTGTCCGCCGGCTAGGGGTGCGGACCGCCCGGCGGTGTCGCCCGGCTGCGGGTTCCGTCGCATGTACGGAGGGCGGCAGCCCGGCGGGAGCTCCTGGTTCCCCCGGACGCCGCGGTGTAGCATGCCGCGCCTCTCCGGGAGACGGCGTTGACCGACGACCGCTGGCTTCGACTTCGCGAGCTATTCGACCAGGTCCGCTCGCTGCCCGACGCGGAGCGGCCGGCGCTGCTGGACCGCGAGACGCGGGACGACGCGGCGCTGCGCGCCGAGGTCGTCCGGATGCTGGCCGCCGACGCCGCGGCCGACCGCTTCCTCGCGCCGCGCGACCGGCCCGACGCCGCGCTCGGCGCAATCGGCCCGTACCACCTGCTCGAGATCCTCGGCGAGGGCGGCTTCGGCGTCGTGTGGCTGGCCGAGCAGCGCGCTCCGCTGCGCCGGCGCGTCGCGCTCAAGCTGATCAAGCCGGGCATGGACTCGCAGCAGGTCGTGGCGCGCTTCCAGGCGGAGCGCCAGGCGCTCGCCCGCATGGACCACCCGGGCATCGCGCAGGTGTTCGAGGCGGGCGAGACGGAGACCGGGCGCCCGTACTTCGTGATGGAGCACGTGCCGGGACGGCCCATCACCGCGTTCTGCGACGAGGAACGCCTGCCGCTCCGTGAGCGCCTGGTGCTCTTCGCCTCGGTGTGCGACGCCGTGCAGCACGCGCACCAGAAGGGCGTGATCCACCGCGACCTGAAGCCCTCGAACGTGATCGTGGGTCGCCGCGACGGCGTCCCGGCGCCGAAGGTGATCGACTTCGGCGTGGTGAAGGCGACCGAGCCGTCGCCCGACGAGCAGCTCCTCACGCGCGAGGGCCTGATCGTGGGGACACTCGGGTACATGAGCCCGGAGCAGGCCGGCGCGACGGCCGCCGCGGTGGACACGCGCTCGGACATCTACTCGCTCGGCGTGCTCCTGTACGAGCTGCTCGCCGGAGCCCCTCCCTTCGATCCGGACGCGCTGAGCGGGAGCCCGCTGTCGGAGGCGCTGCGCATCGTGCGCGAGGAGGAGCCGCCCGCCCTGCGGGCGCGCGCCGGACGCAGCCTGGAGATCCTGGCCGACGCCGCCGCGCACCGGTCCACGGACACGCGCCGGCTGCTCCGCGACCTCGAAGGCGAGTTGCAGTGGATCACGATGCGCGCGCTGGAGAAGGAGCCGGACCGCCGCTACCCCTCCGCGGCCGAGCTCGCCGCGGACGTGCGGCGGCACCTGGCGGACGAGCCGGTGCTCGCGGCGGCGCCCACCACCATGTACCGGCTGCGCAAGCTCGCGCGGCGGCATCGCGCGGGCGTGGCGGCGGCCGCCCTGGCGCTGGCGGCGATCGTGGCCGGCGGGATCACCGCGGCGGTGGGACTGGATCGCGCGGTCCGGGCGGAACGCGTCGCGCGGCGCGAAGCGTCGGTGTCCCGGCAGGTCTCGGACTTCCTGGTGGACCTGTTCGACGCCTCCGCGCCGGACCGGACGCGCGGCGAGGTCGTCACCGCTCGCACCTTGCTGGACGAGGGCACGCGGCGGATCGAGGACGCGCTGCAGGAGGATCCGCTGGTGCGCGCCCGGATCCTGCAAGCCATGAGCGCCTCGTACCAGAACCTCGGCGAGTTCGACGAGGCGATCCGCCTCGCCCGGGAGGCGCTCTCCGCCGCGGAGGTCGCGGAGCGGCCACCGGGGCGGGAGGTGGCGCTCCGGCTCGACGGCCTCGCGCAGGCGCTGGACACGCAGGAGGCGAGCGACAGCGTGGGCGTGCTGCTGGACCGCGCCATCGTCATCCTGGAGGGCATGAAGGAGCCCGACGCGCAGCTGCTGGTCCGGTGCCTGTACCGCAAGGGCGCCTGGTGCAACGACCGCGGCGAGGGCGCGCTCGCGGACTCGCTGCTGGACCGGGCGCTCGCGCTCAGCGAGACCGGGACCGCGCCGGACACGACCGACCTGCTGCGGATCCACTCGACGCAGGCCAGCATCGCCCATCGCCGATACGACCTGCGCGAGGTCGAGCGGCTCTACCTGCGGACGCTGGAGCTCGCGGACGCGTCAGGGCAGCCGAGCTGGTCCGTGTTCGTGCACCGCCGGCTTGCCAACGTGTACAAGGCCCTTGACGACCCTGAGCAGGCGTCCCGGCACGCCGACGAGGGCGTGCGCTTGGCGCGGACCATCTACGCCGCGGACCATCCGCAGCTCGCCGACGCACTCGGCGGGCAGGCCGACGCGCTGGTCCTGCAGGACCGGTACGACGAGGCGGCCGCGGTGCGCGAGGAGGCGCTGCGCATCCTGCGCGGCAGCGGGGACCCGTACGGCATCACGTACGAGCTGCAGTCGCTGGGGACCCTGTACCTCGCCGCCGGCAGGACGGATCTGGCCATCGCGCGCGGCGAGGAGGCCTGCGCGACCGCGCGCACGGCGCTGGGCCTGCAGCACGAGCGCACCGCCGCGGCGACGGCGGACCTCGCGCGGTCGTACGCCGCGGCGATGCGGACGACCGAGGCCGATCGGACGTTCCGGGAAGCGCTGGACATCCTCGAGGCCCTCGGCGAGGGCGGCATGTACACGACCGCGGCCCGCATGGACTACGCGGCACTGTGCCGCGACCTCGGCCGCACGGAGCGCGCGGAGAGCCTCTTCGTCCTCGCGGAGGCCGCGCTCGACTCCACCAACGCCGGCACGCGCCCCTACCTCGGCATGTGCCGGATGCAGCACGGCCTCCTCCGCGCGCGGCAGGGCCGGCACGACGAGGCGGAGGCGATGCTCTCGTCCGGGTTCCCGATGTGGCGCGGCGAGCTGGCGGAGGACGACCGCGGCCTGGGGGAGGCGCACCTCTTGTGGGCGGCAGCGCGGGTCCGCGCCGGCGATCCCGAGGGCGCCGCGGACCGCCTGGCGCGCGCGGTGCGGTGCGGCGTGACCGCGGAGCAGGCGGGCGCCTACGAGGAGCTGGCCGCGCTTCGTGCCCGCCCGGAGTATCCGGCGACCGCCGCGCGCTAGCCGGATCGACGGATCGTCCTCCATCGCGCCGGGAGACCGCACTCCGGGGCGCCCGCGAGCGGGGCCCCGGAGGCACCGTCAGCGACCCAGCCGCGTGGCGTTGTGGTTTCCGGCGAGCCGGCCGGCCAGGATCTCCAGCAGCATCTGGACGATGAGCATGATCACCCTCCGCATCAGGCAGGAGGCCGCCCCCGGATGTCGAGGACCGCCGGGAGGGAATGCGACGGATCCGCCTCGCGGGTGTCACGCGACGCGGCAGTGCGCCCCCGCCACCTTCCCCCCCTCGCCCGTCCGTGGTCCAATCCGTCCGGACCCGCCACTCCCGGAGGATTCGCCATGCAGTACGGAGCCCGGAACAAGATCCACGCCACCGTCACCGCGTTGAAGCAGGGCGACGTGATGTCGCTCGTGAAGTTCCAGGTGGATGCGCCCGTCGCGATGGCGTCGGTGCTCACCACGGAGTCCGTGGAGGAGCTGAAGCTGAAGCCCGGCGACCGCGTGACGCTCGTGGTCAAGGCGATCCACGTGCTGCCGGTGAAGGAGTAGGGCCGCGCCCTACTCCTGCCACGTGCGCGGCAGCACGAGCACGAGCAGCCCGTAGATCTCGAGCCGCCCGAGCAGCATCACGAACGAGAGCAGCCACTTCCCCGCCTCGGGCACGTGCGCGAAGTTCTCGAGCGACCCCACGGTCCCCAGGCCGGGGCCCACGTTGCCCATGGCGGCGGCGGTCGCGGAGAACGCCGAGAGCGGATCCATGTCCATGGCCACGAGGACGAGGCTCGCGGCGAAGACGATCGCCACGTACAGCGCCACGAACAGGACACCCGCCTCCACCACGTCCTCCTCCACGGCGGCCCCGTCCACGCGCACGCGCACCACGGCGGCGGGGTGGCGGAAGCGCACGAGCGTGCGCCCCACCGCCTTCGCGAACACCACCATGCGCTCGGCCTTGATGCCGCCGCTGGTGGAGCCCATGCAGGCGCACTGGAGGGTGAGGTACAGGAGCCCCATCTGCGCGAGCGGCGGCCAGATGCTCGAGTCCGCCGTGGCGAACCCCGTGGAGGTCCCGACGGAGCAGACCTGGAACGCCGCCTGCCGCAGCGCCTCCGCCCATCCGAGTGCGCCGGATCCGTACAGGGCGATCGTGGCGACGACCACGCCGGCCGCGAGCGATCCCAGGTAGAACCGCACGGCGCTGGAGCGCCACAGGTCGCGCCAGCGGCCCCGCGCCGCGCCGAACAGCAGACCGAAGTGCACGCCGGAAACCACCATGAACAGGATGCACACGGCCTCGATGGCCACGCTGTCCCACGCCGCCACGCTGAGGTTGCGCGTGGAGAACCCGCCCGTGGCGATCGTGGCGAAGGCGTGCGTGACGGCGTCGAAGAACGACATCCCGAACAGCACGAGAAGCGCGGTCTGGAGGACGGTGAGTCCCACGTAGACCGTCAGGATGACCTGCACGGCCTTGCGCGTCCGGTACCGGATGCGGGCGCGCACCTCCGCCGACGTGGACGTGCGGTACAGCACCCACCCCGAGAACCCCTGCGCCGGCAGGACGGCCAGCACGAACACGATGATGCCCACGCCGCCGAGGAAGTGCGTGGCCGCGCGCCAGAACAGCAGCGCCTGCGGCACCGCCTCCACGTCGGTCAGGATGGACGATCCGGTGGTGGTGTACCCGGACACGCTCTCGAACCACGCGTTCGCGAACGTGAACTCCCCGCCCCACAGCACGAACGGCAGCGCCCCCACCAGGCACGAGAGGAGCCACGCCATCGACACCGTGACCAGGCCCTCGGCGTTGGAGATCTCCTTCGGCGCCGGCACGAAGACCAGGGGGAAGACGCCGAACAAGGTCGCCAGCACGCCGCTGTACAGCAGCGGGAAGAAGTCCCCGCGCCCTCCCGCGACCGCCATCCCCGCGGAGACGAACAGGAGCGCGGCGCTGAACAGGAGCGCCACGCCCGAGTAGCGGAAGACGACGTGCCACCTCACCGGGACGCCGCCGCCCGCGACTTGAGCGTCAGCTCCCGCACGGTGGTCGCCAATTGGTCGATCTCGTCGCCGGTCCCGGGCGAGACGTCGAACGCCTTCCCCCGCTCCGCGAACTCCTCGGCCGCGCGCGCGATCCGCAGGAGCGGCCGCACCATGTAGGCGTGCACGAAGCTGCTGAACAGGAGGCTGAACACGACGGCGGAGAGGATGGCCACGACCCCGGGCATCGCGGCGCGGCGCGCCTGCGCCTGCATGCGGGACGCCGTCTCGTAGATGCCGCGATCGTTCATGGCCATCAGCTCGGACACGCCGCCCTTCGTGCGCTGGAACGCCGCCTGCACCGGGCCGGAGTACCACTCCAGTCCGCTCGCGCGCCCGGCGGCCGCCGGCGGAGCGCTCCACAGCGCGCGGTAGGCGTCGTACGACGCCCGGAGCGCCTGGAGGCAGCCGGCCTCCCCGTCGATCGTGATGTTGCCCTCGGCGAAGCCGAGGTTCTCGAGGAACACCTCGTCGGCGGCCGCGAGGATGGCGCGACCTTCCGCCTCCTCGCCGAGCAGCAGCAGGAGGACGCCGCTGTCCTCCCGCTCCAGCGCCTCGAGCATGGCCTTCCCCGCCTGCACGCTGCGGTAGTTGTCATCCAGGAGATCCTGGACGGACTGCCCCATCGTGCGGAGCTGGAACACGGTCCAGACCCCGGCCACGAGCAGCATGGTGGAGAGGATCAGGAACCCGGACAGGATCTTCGCGCGGATGCCCATCGGGACGCCCCCTTGCGCGGCGGCACGGGAGGCCGCGGCGGCCCGGGACGATAGCACCACCGCGCGGCCGTGGCGCGCCCCTCCTACGCCGCCGCCGGGCCGTTCGCGCCGCGCTCCCGGGACGTATCGGGATCCGGGAGCACGCGACACGGAGGTGTGGACCATGCCGTTCGACCCGCTCACCGGCGAGTTCTTCCGGGGAACCCTCGAGAACCACCGCGCCGTGACCGGCGCCGTGGGAACGCTGTTCTTCTACGCGGCCCGGCCCGACGCGCTGGCCGCCTACACGCAGCAGATCATGACGCTGCTCGCCATCAAGGAGGGCACCACCGGGGTCACGATGGCTTCCGGTGGATCGCTCATCGGCACCGGCGCCGGCGGCGCGGTGGCCGCCGGGGCCATCCCGGTGGTGACGGCGGTCGGCGTCTGGGTGGCGCTCGGCTCGGGCTACTACCAGGCACGCGAGCAGGCGAAGGTGGAGGAGTCCGTGCGCGGCTTCACGCAGGGATTCGTGATGGGCGTGCTGGAGTGGAACTGGGACCACGTGGTCGCGCGCTTCCAGCGCCCGCTGCTGCGCATCAACAAGTTCGACGAGCAGATGGACGTGATCCGCGTCCGCGCCTATCACGGCGGCGTGAAGTCCGGCTACGGCACCGGGACCGCCATGCCGCCGAACGCGAAGAAGGCGTACCGGATCAAGCTCCGCAGCCTGGCCGGCCGGCGGGACTCCGGGCCATGGTCCCGGAATTCGGACGAGGCGCGGCTCCAGCAGATCTCCTACGTCATCGAGCTGGCGGCGGCCGGCGTGCGGGGCGGTCTCCTCCGCGCGGCCTAGCCGGGGCGCGGCGGACGACCCGTCGCCGGGACGGACGGCATCGTCAACTCGCTCGTGCGGTGCAGCGCGCGGCGCGGGCGCGGCGTCAGTCGAACAGCGTGAGGTTGATCAGGTAGCCCGACCTCCCGCGATAGCTCGTGCGGAAGTCGCTCAGGGCCGCGGTGATCTCCAGCACGTGCCCCCACTTGTTCATCTCCTGCTCGTCCAGGAAGCGCACGATCGCCCCCGCGACCGGCGCGCCGCTCGGCCCCATGAAGGGGATCGTGCGCACGCCGCCCGTGTCGGGACGGACCAGGTGACGATGCCGGGCCGCCGCGTTCATGCGCCCGGTCCCGCGGGTCAGGAGCATCTCGACGACGGTGACCAGCATGTGGATGTGCGTGATGCGGCTCATGGCCTGCAGCGCGTGCCGCGTGGAGCCGCCGGTCAAGGACGGCGGCTCCCGCACGCCGGCGCGCGCGAGGATCTGCCGTTCCACGAGACCGAGCTCGAAGGGATCGCCGTCCGGGACGTCGGCGCGCTCGTAGACGAAGTGCCCGGACCCCGGTCCGCCGGCAGAGACATGGATGGTGAAGCTCACGCTCGACCTCCGCGAGGGCGTGGACCTGCGCGACGCGGCCGCGAGCGGCCGGCGCGAGGCGGCGGGCGAGCGATCTGTCCACCGTACACCCGTGCGCCGGCCGGGCGCACGGGGGTTCCGGTTGTCGGGGGCAGTGCCGTGGTCCGCAGGGTCGCGATCACCGCGCTCGGGGGGAAGCGGCCCCCGCGCGGGCTACTCCTCCGCGGCCGACGTGTCGGCCTCGCCGTCCCCTTCGTCCGAAGGCGCGTCTCCCGGCTCCTCGTCCCCGGACAGCTCGTCCATCACCGCGAAGTACCGCTGCACCGCGTCCTCGTTCTCGCGGAACCACTTCCGGTTCGCCGCGTACACGGACGACTCCTGCGCCTCCGGCCTCTTCGTGTCGCCGCCCATCGCCGAGTCCAACGACGAGGCGATCGCCGTGCCCATGAGGGTGTAGTTGAAGAGCACGAGCTCCCGCATCGGGATCCCGGCGTGCTTCGCGGCCTGCGCGAGCTGCGGCACGCTCTCCATCCGGCGGACCGCGTCGTCGATCGACGGGAGACCCGGTTCCCCCGGGGTGTCCTCCGGCTCGAGCGCCGCGAGCTGCTCTGCCACCGCGGGATCCGCCTTCACGACGTCCGCGAACTCGCGGTAGGCCGCCTCGACCTTGTTCATCGCGGCGACTGTCAGGAGGTAGTTCTCGGCCTCGCCGGTCGCCGCCGCGGTCTTCGAGTCCGCGGCAGAGGCGACGGCAACCGCGCCCAGGATCAGGGCGCACACACAAGCTCGGGCGGCCATGGGGAAGCTCCTTTCGCGTCCCGGACCAGCTTGGGGGCCGGCAGGAGCGTACCGCTTCTCGTGTCGGGCTGCACGCCGAGACCGGATGGTCGGGAAACCGGGCGCGGGCGGCGTGTCGGGCGCGTCGGACGTCGGCTACCGGTACCGGCTCTTCACGCGACCCCACCCCTGGGCCTCGACGCCGGCGGCGCTCGACAGTGAACCCTGCAGAACCACGCCCGCGCGACCCCAGTTCTGGCCTCCCGGACCGATGATGTGTCCCGCGCAGTGGAGATCCACGCCCAGCCAGTACACGCCGACGTCGAGAGGAACGGTGTCGTCGAACGAGACGCCCTCGCCCCCGCCGATCGCGACATGCTCGACCAGCACTCCGCCCGAACTCCCCAGCCCAACCGCAGAGCGACTCAGGTCACTCGCGCTCACGGCACCGACGAGATGGAACACCGCGGGCTCGTCGACCACGATCTGGGTGGTCTGGCCGAAGTCGCCGTACCAGTATCCCCAGTGCGACAGGTAGTTTCCCCCTCCCCCCTCGGCGCCGACCTGCGTGGAGACCTCGGTCGGCGTGGCGCTGAGCGTCAGCCGCAACGTCGATCTGCCGCCCGCCAAGTCCGAGTACGCCGAACAGGTCAGCTCGTCCGTGACCGGGCTCATGCCGACGTACGATTCCGTGCTGTCGCAGGTCACGGTGTTCCCGTAGTCGTCGCCGGCGCCTGCATGGCTCGAACCGGTCGCGATCCAGCCGGAGATGCTCGAGGCGGACGCGCCGTTCGAGAACGCAAGCGCTCCGATGGCGGCGACGAAGAGATATCGAGGATGCACGCTGCCGCCCCTCCCATCGGGCCGGGTGCGTCCCGGAACGACCACGTCGAGCCTACTTCTCCGGAGGGGTGCGCCTCAAGGTTTTCCCCTTCGCGAAGCGCTGCGCTCTTGGCGTGACGGACTGACCGTGGGCGTCCCATGGGTCGTCCACGTGGACGGTCAGCCGGTGAGCCCCAAGTGGCTCAACGTGCGGACCCTCCCGGTGTGCTTCGCCGAGCCGGACTGTCCGTGCGCGATGGAACTGCTGCGCAAGTGGATCGGACGGCTGGAGGAGCCCCCGAGGACCGCTTCCGGGCGTGGAGTCTGGAGACGGGACGGAGACGCCAGCGCGGCACTTCGGCAACTGGCGATTTCCCAAGGGGAAGGATGGAGCGGGCAACGGGATTCGAACCCGCGACTTTCAGCTTGGGAAGCTGACACTCTACCAACTGAGTTATGCCCGCTCTTCCCCGAACCGGGAGGGTATAGCCCCCCTCGCTCCCGAGGTCAAGGCCGGGATGGACGAACGGCGGAGGGCTTGCTGCCCCCCGCCGCCGCCGCGTCCCGGTCGCCCCACGGAGCGCGCTACCGGCGCGCCTCCAGGATGAGGTTGAACGGCGTCTCGGCCGCTCGCCGCACCTTTCGGAAGCCGCCCTTCGTCAGAACCTCCCGGAGCCGCGTCTCCCCCGCCTGCGCGCCCAACCCCAGCCTCCCGTCCTGGGCCAGGGAGTTCGGCGTGCAGATCAGCGTGGAGAACCCGTAGTACGCGCGACCCACCGGGTTCAGGTTGTCCTCGAGCCGGTCGCCGGCCATCGGCTCCACGATCATCAGGGCGCCGTCCGGAAGCAGTGCGCCGTGCGCGCGTTCGGTCGCGCCGAGCGGATCGCCCATGTCGTGCAAGCAGTCGAAGAACGCGATGAGATCGAAGTCCCGCTCGGTGTACTGCTGCGCGGTGGCGCACTCGAAGCGGACGCGGTCGGCCACGCCGGCCTCCGCGGCCCGCCGCCGCGCCGTTTCGATGGAGCCGGCGTGCACGTCGATCCCCACGATCGTGCTCTTCGGATACGCCTGCGCCAGCAGGATCGCGGACGCACCGTGCCCGCAGCCCACGTCACCCACCTTCGCGCCGGCGGCGAGGCGCTCGTGCATCCCGTCCAGCGACGGCAGCCACTCCTGCACGAGGCAGTGCCGGTACGTCGGGCGGAAGAAGCGCTCCACGCCGCAGAACATGTGCGGGTCGTGGTCGCCCCACGCGATGCCCTCGCCGCTGAGGAACGCCCGCTCCGCGCGATCCAGGATCCGGAACACGCCGACCGCCGTCTCGAACCCGCCGGCCATGAACGCCGGGCTGTCTTCGTCCGCGAGGACCGCCGCGTGCTCCGGCGGCAGGAAGTACGTGCGCGACCCCGGCCGGTACTCGATCAGCCCGGCCGCGCACTGGTTGCCCAGCCACTCGCGGACGTAGCGCTCGTTCGTGCCGGTCAGCTCGGCCAGGCGCGCCGAGTCGACGGCGCCGTTCGCCGCCAGGGCCCGGTACAGGCCGAGGCGGTCACCCAGGTGGATCAGCGCGCCCGTGACCGTGGCGCCGAGCTCCTCGAGGAGCTTCCCGGCGAAGGCCTGGACGCGGTCGGGATTCAGGGTGGTCTGCATGAGGGGTCTCCTTCCGTTGAAGTGGACACCCCTCCGGCGTGAAATCCCGCGTCACGTCGTGAAGTCGGCTACTCCTCCACGCGCCAGCGGACCGGCCGCCCCGGATCGGGATCGAAGCGGCACAGGATCCCCGTGCGGATCGTGGCGCTGAGGTAGCGCCCGAGGGCCTCGTGCTCGTCCGCGATCCGGCGGATCACGGCCTTCAGCGCCTTCGTGACGCTCTGCCGCGCGCGCTCCCGCGCGTCCCCCGCGCGGCGGGCCCGGCCGCCGAGCCCCACGGCCTCCACGAGCTGCGCGGTGAGCGCATCGATCTCCGCCTGGCAGCGCTCCACCCGCCCGGGATCGTGGTGACGCGTGGCCTCGTCCAGCTCCTCGCGCAGATCCGTGAGTCGCGCCCGGTACGCGGCCCGGGCCTGCGGGTCCAGGATCTCCCCGGCGTCGCCTTCCGGTGCGCCCTCGCCACCGGCGAGATCGAGCGCCAGGAAGTCCCGTTCCGGCTCCGCGAGGAGCCGCGCCAGGTAGCGCGGCCCCCGGCCGTCCTTCACGCGGAGCGTGGCGCCTTCGAACGAGACCGCCCACACGTCGCCCTCCCGGATGAGCGCGGCGGCCGCGCTCGCCGGCGCCGCCTCCCGCGCCTCGGGCGCTGCCACCGCTCCTGCGCGCCCGCGGCCGGCCCGCGCCAGGAGCGCCTCGCACTCCTCGCGGTCGCGCGCGGCCCCGACCCGCGTGAAGATCCCGCGCGCCGCCTCCAGCTCCAGCGTGGCTCCGAGCACGTCCCCCGCCTCCAGCATGGCCCGGCCCGCGAGCATCCCGCACGCGGCCTGCTCGTACGGCGCCTCCACCTCCGCCCACTGCGCCCGCGCGTCGTGCAGCCGCGCGATCGCTTCGCCGGTATCCCCGCGGGCCAGCGCCAGCTCGCCCTGCGCCTGCGCCGCGCACGCGCGATCCCACGGCACCGCGTCGCCCGCGGCCAGACGGGCCAGCTCCCCCGCGGCTTCCTCCGCCACGGCCGGCGCGCCCGCCGCCAGCGCCACGGTCACCCGCGCCTTGAGCAGTCCGGCCTTGTCCTCGCAGTGCAGGGTGGGCACGCGACGGCCGCAGAAGCGCTCCAGCGCGCGGTGCGCCCCGGCCGCGTCCCCCTGCGCCAGCATCAGCAGCGCCAGCCCCGGCTGCGGATCCCAGCCCGCGGCAAGCACCTCGCGGTACGCCTCCAGCGCGCCGGCCGGATCGCCGAGCCGCCGCCGGATCTCGCCCAGCTCCACGCAGGCAAGCGCCAACCAGCGCGGGATGGCCGCGCGCAGGAGCCGCGCCGCCTCCTGCGCCTCGCACTCCGCGGCGTCCAGCTCCCCGCGCACGCGCAGCACTTCCGCGCGATGCACGCGGCACAGCCCCGGGAAGTACGACACGCGCGTGCGCGAGACCCACCGCGTGGACGACGACGTCCACTCCTGCGCGCGGTCCCAGGCGCCGCGCGCGCGGCACGCGAAGATCGCGTTGCAGAAGACCAGGCCCGTCTCGAGGATCCCGATCTCCCCGCCGAGCGCGAGGGCCGTGGCCCCGTCCAGCAGTTCGAGCGCGCGCGTGGACTCCCCGCGGATGGCGGCCACGTGCGCGAGGTCGATCAGCGCCAGCGCCTCGACGTTGCGATCCCCGTGCCGCCGCCCGATCTCCAGCGCGCGCTGCGCGCACGCCTCGTGGCCCTCGAGATCGCCCTGGTTGCCGCGCTCGCGTCCGGAGAACCACGCGTGCAGCCCGTGCTCGGGGCCTTCGGGGATTCCGGCGATCAGCTCGTCGGCGCGCCGCCACCAGGCCGCGCCCTGCGCGGGCGCGCACGCGTCGAGGTGCGCATAGCACAGCCCCAGCGCCGTGCGCGCCGCGGCGCGCGCGTCGGCCCCGGCGTACGCGTGGTAGGCGCGCTCCAGGAACTCCGGGACCTGCGCCAGGCGTCCCGCCCAGCGCGCGCAGTCCGCGAGCAGCTCCAGCCCGGCGCCGTCCAGCGCGCCGCCCGCGTCCGCCGCGACGAGCAGGTCGTACGCGGCGGCCCACTCGCACCGCGCGCAGAGCTCCTGCGCCGCCGCCACCGAGTCCTCCGGGGTCGACGGCGCGCGCGGGCCTTCGATGACGTCATCCCGTGCCCGATCCTCGCGACTCATGCGCGCATCGTAGCACGCATCGCATTCCCGGATGTCCGGCGGCGCCCCGGCTCGCGCGGCGCGGACGGGATCAACCGGAACCCGGAGCGAATGCCGCGCGCACCGCCGCCGCGATCTCCGCCGCCGCCCGCGGCAGATCCGCCGGCCCCGCCACGGCCAGGCGCGCCGCACCCTCCACCCTCCGGAACCACGTGCGCTGCCGCTTCGCATACTGCCGCGTGGCCAGGACGATCGCCTCGCGCGCCGCCTCCCGCGTCAACCGCCCCTGCACCACCGCGCGCATCTCCGCGTACCCCACGGCGTCCAGGCCCGGCGCGTCCGCGGGGAGCCCGTGCGCGAGCAGCGCGCGCACCTCGTCCTCCCAGCCTTCCGCCACCATGGCCTCCGTACGGGCCGCGATGCGCGCATCCAGCACGAGCACGGGCCAGTCCAGCACGAAGCGCAGCACGCGCGGCGCGGCCGCCGTGGCCTCCCGGTGCCGTCGCTGGTGCTCCGAGATGGGGACACCCGTGCGCTCCCACACCTCCAGCGCGCGGATGACGCGCACGCGGTCCGCCGCGTGCAGCCGTGCCGCGGCCGCCGGATCCACCGCCGCGAGGCGCACGTGCAGCGCGGCATCCGTCTCCCGCGCCAGCCGCGCGCGGAGGTCCGGGTCCGCCGCCGGCCCTTCGAACAGCCCCTCCTCCGCCGCGCGCAGGTACAGTCCGCTCCCGCCCACCAGGAAAGGCACCGCGCCGCGCGCGCGGATCGCCGCGAACGCGGCGCGCGCGTCCTGCCCGAAGCGCGCGGCCGTGTAGGTCTCGCGCGGATCCACCACATCGATGAGGTGATGCGGCACCGCGGCCCGCTCCGCGGCGTTCGGCTTCGCGGTGCCCACGTCCAGCCCGCGGTACACCTGCCGCGAGTCCGCGGACACGACCTCCAGCGCCGGGCGGCCGTCGAGCTGCCGCGCCACCGCGATGGCCAGCGCGGTCTTCCCGCTCGCGGTGGGACCGCCGAGGCTGACCAGCGCCGGAGCGCTCATCGCTCGAAGCGGTCGTCGATGGAGGCGCGCGGCACCTCGAGGTAGATGGGGCGACCGTGCGGGCACAGCCGCGGCACGTCCGCGCGCTCCAGCCCGGCGAGGAGATGCGCCACCTCGTCCGGGTGCAGCCGCTGGCCGAACTTCACCGCGCCGCGGCAGGAGTAGCTCTTCGCGAGCGCGTCGCGGAACGCCTCCACGGAGTGCGGCACGCCGTCCGGGGACGCGAACAGCTCCTTGAGGAACTCCCCGCCGCCCCACCGGGTGAGGTGGCCGGGCACGCCGTCCACCAGCACCGAGGACGGACCGCCGGGTCGCGCGTCGAAGCCCGCGGCGGCGAGCGCGGCGCACGCCTCCTCGGGATCGCTGCCCGGCGCCAGCTCCACCGGCAGCGGCACCAGCAACCCCTGCACCGTGCGCTCCTTCGGCGGGGCGGCGCGCAGCTCGTCGTACAGGACGCGCTCGTGCGCGGCGTGCTGGTCGATCACGAGCAGCCGCTCCCGGTCCTCCACGAGGAGGTACGCGCCCCACAGCTCCCCGGCGAGGCGCAGCCGCCGCGTCTTCAGCAGCACCGGGGACTCCGCCGCGGGACCCGGCGGCGGCGACCCGGGCACGGACGGCGCCGACGGCGCATCCGCGATGTCCCGCGCCAGGAACCCCGATCGCACGCTGCGCGAAACCGGCCCACCGGCGCCGCCCCACGGCGCGTCCGGCATCCGCTCCCGCACGCGCCCCGCCCCGTCCGGCCGGCGCGGCGCGTCCCGGAACGGCAGCGCCCCCGCGCGCCCGAGCTGGTCGAAGCCCACGTCCACCACGCTCATCGCGATCGCGTCGCGCACGGCCGCGTACACCAGGTCCTTGCGGCGGAAGCGCACCTCGCGCTTGCCCGGATGGACGTTCACGTCCACCTCCGCGGGATCCACGTCGAGCGCGAGCGCGAACACCGGGAACTTCCCGTGCGGCACGGCCCCGCCGAGTCCGGCCAGCACCGCGTGCGACACCGCGGGATCCGCCACCGGCCGGGCGTTCACCAGCAGCACCTGATGGTCCACCTTCGTGCGCGCGAAGTCCGTGAGCGACACCAGCCCCTCGATGCGCACGCCGCCGCGTCCGCCCTTGACGGGAAGCATGCGCGCCGCCGTCTCCGCGCCGAGGATGGCGCCGGCCCGCGCCGCGAAGCCGTCGGTGGCCGCCACCGAGAGCACCTCGCGCCCGTCGCGCGCCACGCGGAACGCCACCTCCGGCGCGCCGAGCGCGAGCTGCGCGAGCGTCCGCACGAGGACGCGTCCCTCGGTTCCCGGCGTGCGCAGGAAGGCGCGGCGCGCCGGCGTGTTGAAGAAGAGCCCGCGCACCTCGATCGTGGTCCCCGGCGGACGCGCCGCCGGTCCCTCCTCGATCACGGTTCCGGCCTCGAGCACGATCCGCGTGGCCGACCCGTCCGGCGGGCACGTCACCATGGTCACGCGCGCCACCGCCGCGATGGACGCGAGCGCCTCCCCGCGGAACCCGAGCGTGGCGATGGCGTCCAGGTCCGCCGCGGTGGCCACCTTGCTCGTGGCGTGCCGCTCGAAGGCCAGGCGCACCTCGCCGGCGGGGATGCCGTGGCCGTCGTCCGCCACGCGCACCAGCTCCAGCCCGCCGCCCTCGAACGCCACGTCGATGCGCCGCGCGCCGGCGTCCAGCGCGTTCTCCACCAGCTCCTTCACGAGCGACGCGGGCCGCTCCACGACCTCGCCGGCCGCGATGAGGTTCGCGATCTCCGGCGGCAGGAGCCGGATGCTCACGACGCGTCCTCCCCGTGCGCGCGGCGCTTCCACTCGGCGAGCACGGCCAGCGCCTCGCGCGGCGAGATGCCGTCCGGATCCAGCGCGGCCAGCTCCGCCAGCACGCCCGCCGCGGCACCGGAGAAGAGCGACATCTGCGACGCCGGGGCCGCCTCCGAGCGGCCCTTGCGCGCGCCGCCGTCCGCCTCCAGCCCGCGCAGGATCTCGCGCGCGCGATCCGTCACCGCGCGCGGCAGCCCCGCCAGCTTCGCCACCTGGATGCCGAAGCTGCGGTCCGCCGCGCCCTCCACCACCTTGCGCAGGAACACCACGTCGTCCTTCCACTCGTGCACGGTCACGCGCAGGTTCACCGCGCGGTCCAGCCGCGCCGCCACCTCGGTCAGCTCGTGGAAGTGCGTGGCGAAGAGCGTGCGCGCGGCGCGCGCACCGTTCTCGTGCAGGTGCTCCAGCACCGCCCACGCGATGGCCAGCCCGTCGTAGGTGGACGTGCCGCGGCCCACCTCGTCCAGCAGCACGAGGCTGCGCGGCGTGGCCGCGGCCAGGATGCGCGCCACCTCCACCATCTCCACCATGAACGTGGAGTGCCCGGCCGCCAGGTGGTCGCTGGCGCCGACGCGCGTGAACACGCGGTCCGCCACCCCGATCTCCGCGGCATCCGCGGGCACGAAGCTCCCGGCCTGCGCCAGGATGACGAGCAGCGCCACCTGCCGCAGGTACGTGGACTTCCCCGCCATGTTCGGCCCGGTGATCACGAGGATCTGCCGGGTCTCCCCGTCCAGCAGCACGTCGTTCGGGACGAACTCGTGCGCGGGCAGCGACGCCTCCACCACCGGATGCCGTCCGCCGCTGATGCGCACGCGCGATCCGTCGTGCACGACCGGCCGCACCCAGCCCTCGCGGGCGGCGAGCTGCGCGAAGGCGCCGAGCACGTCCAGCACGGCGAGGCCGTCCGCCGCCTTGCGGAAGCGCGCGCCGGAGAGCGCGAGCCGCTCCCGCAGCTCCGTGAACAGCTTGTACTCGAGATCCTTCGCCTTCTCCTCCGCGCCGAGGATCTCGGACTCGCGCTCCTTGAGCGCGGGCGTCACGTAGCGCTCGCCGTTCACGAGGGTCTGCCGCCGCTCCCATCCCGGGGGCACGAGATCGCGGTTCGCCTTGGTCACTTCGAGGTAGTAGCCGAACACGCGGTTGTAGCCCACCTTCAGGTTGGCGATGCCGGTGCGCGCCCGCTCCTCCGCCTGCAGCGCGGCGATCCAGTCCTTGCCGTGGCGCGCCAGGCCGCGCAGCCGGTCCAGCTCCGCCGAGAAGCCGTCCTTCACGAGGCCGCCGTCCAGCGTGCCGAGCGGCGGCGCGTCCACGAGGCGCTCGCGCACGGAGTCCACCTCGGCGGAGAAGTCGCCGAAGTCCGCCGCCGTGCGGCGCAGGAGCGCCGAGTCGCAGGCCGACAGCCGCGTCTTCAGCTCCGGCAGGTGCTCCAGCGAGTCCGCGAGCGCCACGAGGTCGCGCGCGTTCGCGCGGCCGGCGGCCACGCGCATGGCCAGCCGCT
Organism: uncultured Gemmatimonadota bacterium; assembly: GCA_964571855.1. Lineage (GTDB taxonomy): Bacteria > ARS69 > ARS69 > ARS69 > ARS69 > CAYYFX01. The sequence goes on along the minus strand of CAZNDO010000002.1, from coordinate 50,833 downwards.
CCACGTCGCCCACGCGGGAGAGCACGTCGCGCACGGCGCCGCCCGTCTCCGTGCTCTCCGCCAGCTCCTCCACGGCCTCGTGCCGGGCCGCGATCCGCTCCGGCGCCACGAGCGGACGCGCGAGCCAGTGCTTGAGCCGCCGCGCGCCCATCGGCGTGTGCGTGCGGTCCACCACGGAGAGCAGCGTGGTGCGCCCGGGCCCTTCCCGCAGCGGGCGCAGGATCTCCAGGTTGCGCAGCGTGATCTCGTCCAGGACAAGCGAGCCTTCGCCCTCCTCGAAGGCGAGCGGCCGCAGCTCCTTCGCCTCCGCCTTGCGGAGCCCGCCGAGGTAGTCCAGGAGCGCGGCGGCCGCCGCCGCGCCGAGCGGGCGGAACGCGGCGGCGCCCGCGCCGCCCTCGAAACCGGGACCGGCCTCCACGCGCGCCACCGCGTCCTCGGCCGCCGGGAAGCGGCGCGCGGGAAGGCGCTCCACCACCGCGTTGCGGCGCAGCGTGCGCGCCACCTCCGCGGGGAGGTCGCCGTCCGGGGCGAGGATCTCCGCGGGGTCCAGCCGATCCATCTCGTCCCCGAGCCGCTCGACCGGCATCTCCACCGCGCACAGCTCGCCGGTGGACACGTCGCAGCGGGCCACGCCCACGCGGCCGGCCTCCGCGTCCGGGAGCACCGCCACGAGCCAGCGGCTGTCCCGCTCGGCGAGGAGCCCGGGCAGCGTGGCGGTGCCGGCGCTGACCACCTCCACCACCTCGCGCTTCACGATCCCCTTCGCGACGCGCGGGTCCTCCACCTGGTCGCACACGGCCACGCGGTGCCCCGCCGCCACGAGCTTCGCGAGGGACGGCTCGAACGCCGCGAGCGGGACGCCGGCGAGGGGGACGCGCGCCCCGCGCTCCACGCCGCGCGACGTGAGCGCGATGCCGAGCACGTCCGACACGAGGACGGCGTCCTCGTAGAACGTCTCCCAGAAGTCCCCCATGCGGAACAGCAGCACGCTGTCCGGGTGCTCGGCCTTCGCGGTGAGGTACTGGCGCATCAACGGCGTCAGCCCGGGCTCGGCCGGATCCGGACGCGGAGGGGAGACGCGCGCGGGGGCGTCGCCCGTGGAGGTCACTCCTTCGGCTCCTGCCGCACGCGCGGCGACAGCTCGCCGAGCGCGGCCACGCTGTCCGCCGCGGCCTGCGCCGCGGCCTCGTCGTCGAAGGGACCCACGATCACGCGATGCACGACGCCCTCCGGTCCCTCGGCGCGCTGGATGTCCACGACGCCCACGTTCAGCGCGCGCACGTCGCTCGCGAGCTTCGTGGCGTTCGCGGGGTCGGTGAGCGCGGCCACCTGCACGATCCAGCGCACGGCCTCGCCCGCCGCCGCCGGCTCGGGCTTCGCGGCGCGCGCCCGCACGGCCTCGCGCGCGAGCGTGGCCTCGAAGGACGACGGGTACTCCTCCTCGATGTGCGCCGCGCGGGCGGCGGCCTCCTGCTCCTTGCCGAGGAGGCGCAGGCACTCCACGGTACGGCGGGCCGCGGCCGCGGCGCGGTCGTCGTCCCGGTGGTCCCGTTCGAACTTCTGGTACCGGCGCAACGCCTCGCCCATCTGGCCCATGCGGTAGTACGCGCCGGCGAGCGCGAACTGCGCGGTGGGCTCGTCCGCCCCGGAGGCGCTGCGCTCGGCCTCGCGCAGCGTCTCGAGCGCGGCCTCGGGCTGGTCCGCGCCGAGCTCCGCAAGCCCCTTCCACAGCAGGGCCCGTCCCTTCGGGAACTTCGCGCCGCGCAGCCCGGCCAGGACGGCGAACTCCTCCGCCGCCGCCACGTACAGCCCGGCCGAGTACGCCGCGAGCCCCTTCTCCCAGTGCGCCTCCGCCGCGAGGGGCTCGGGCGGGGTGAGCTCCAGCACGCGATCCCACAGGGACACCGCCTCCGCCGGATCCGCGGCCGTGCGCGCGAGCAGCGCGAGGACCTGCAGCGAGGACTGCGCCGCGGGATCGCCCGCGGTGCCGTCGCGCAGGATGCGCCCCGCGGCCTCGCGGTCCCCCGCCTCGTACGCGCGGGCGGCGTCCTCCAGCGGGCCCGCGGCGGCGGGGCGCGCGAGGGCGGCCGCGGCGAGCACCGCCGCGAGCATCGCGTGGCGGGCGGCGCGGGCGCCCATCAGGTGGACGCCTGCCGGAGAAGCGCGTCCACGCCGGACGGGCGCGGCGGGCGCGGCTTGCCGTCGTCCCCGAGCAACTCCGCGGTCCAGGCGTTCAGCAGGCCCTCCGCCTCGCCGCTGCGTCCCGCCTGCAGGAGGAGCTGCATCAGCAGCACGCGCAGCGCGACGGACTTCGGGTGCGACTCCAGCCCGCGGCGGCATGCCGACATGGCCGCCTCGATCTGCCCCTTCCGTCGGAGGAACCGCGCCAGCCCGAAGGATGCGTCCTCGTGGCCGGGCACGCGCTCCAGGAAGCGCTGGTAGGTGGTCTCCATCCCGCCGAACGTGCCGTTGAGGAAGTGCACGCGCTCCAGCGCCAGGAACAGGACGCCCGCCCGGTCCGGGTGCGCCGCGAGGATCCCCTCCCACGCGTCGATCGCCTCGGCGTAGTCCCCCTGCTTCTCCTTGAGCATGCCCCAGAGGTAGCGCGCGTTCGGCTCGTCCACGTCGAGTTTGCGCGCCTCCTTCAGGACCTTCTCCGCCTCCTTCAGCTCGCCCTTCGCCAGCAGCCCCTCGGCCTGGTGCGCGCGGTACGCGCACGCCTCCGCGGCGTCCCCGCCCTGCCGCTTCAGGAGCTCCCGCTTCGCGCGATACGCCTCCTCCAGGTCCCCGCGGCGCTCGTGGATGGACAGGAGCAGCGACAGCGCGTGCGACGGGTCCGGCGCGCGCCGGATCGCCTCGCGCGCCGCGTCCGCCGCGCGGTCCCAGCGCTCCAGCACCACGAGGTCCTCGCACAGCGACTCCTGCACGCGCGCCTCCAGCTGCGGGTCCAGCCCGCGCCGCGTGGTCAACTCCCGGTGCAGCTGCAGCGCGCGGTCCGTGTCCCCGCGCTTGCGCAGGAGGTCCCCGAGACGCAGGTACGCGTCCACGTTCGAGGAGTCCTCGCGCACCGCGTTCCGGAACTCGCGGAACGCGGTCTCCTCGTCCCCGTCGATCATCGCGGACAGCGCCACGAGATACGGCGGACGCTTCGCCCCCGGCCCGGGACGCCGCCAGCGCCGCGCGGCCAGCACGGCCGCGAGGACCACGACCACCAGGAGCAGGGCAACCAGCTCACCGCTCACGAGCGCGCCCCCGAACGCAGGTCATCGGTCTCCTCGAGCGGCAGGTTCCGCAGCGAGGTCAGCTCCCCGGTCAGGCGGCGGTTCTGCCGGCGCGCGTCGCGCAGCTTCGTCTGCAGCTCCACGACCCACAGCACCGCGAGCGCGCACCCGCTCACGCCGCCCACGAGGAAGGCCACGAACAGCGCGAACAGCAGCGGGACGTCCGTGTACGGCGGCCCCACGAGCAGGTCCACCGAGACCCGCTGGTCCGGGTTCCTCACCGCGAAGCCGATGGCCGCCACCACGAGCGCCACGACGAGCAGCGCCCTCAGCACCCTCAGGAACCCCATGCGTCCCCCTTCACCGGGATCCCCCGGTAGGTCGAGCCAGAAAGCTCCGCCAGCCTCACGTCCAGCAGGTCCCCCGGACGCGCGGACCCCTCGGGCAGCACCACCATGAAGCGGTTGCGCGTGCGGCCGAACGGCTCCTCCGGGTTCTTCTTGCTGGGCGCCTCCACCAGGATCTCCATCGTGCGGCCCTCGTTCTCGCGCAGGATCTCGCCCACGATCCGGCGCTGCAGGGCGATCAGCTCCTCCAGCCGGCGGGCCTTCTCCTCCTCCGGGACCGCGTCCGCCAGCTTCAGGGCGGGCGTGCCCTCGCGGGGAGAATACCGGTACATGAAGCATTCGGCGAACCGCACCCGCTCCACGAGACGCAGCGTGTTCCGGAAGTCCTCCTCGGTCTCCCCCGGGAACCCCACGATGAGGTCCGAGGAGAACTGCACGTCCGGGATGATCGCCCGCGCCTCGTCCACCCGGCGCAGGTACCACTCCGCGGTGTGGCGCCGCTTCATGCGCTTGAGCACGGCGTCCGACCCGCTCTGCACCGGGAAGTGCAGGTACTCCACCGGAGCACGGCACTCCGCGATGGCCCGGAAGACGTCCGTGGTCATGTCCCGCGGGTAGGACGACGTGAAGAACAGCCGCGCCAGCCCGTCCACGCCGTCCAGCGCGCGGAGCAGGTCGGCGAAGCCGAGGTCGCCGTCCCGCCAGGAGTTCACGTTCTGGCCCAGCAGCGTGACCTGCTTCGCGCCCTGCGCCACGAGCCGCCGCGCCTCCGCCACCACCTCGGCCAGCGGCTTGGACCGCTCCCGCCCGCGCGTGAACGGCACGATGCAGAACGTGCAGAACTTGTCGCAGCCCTGCTGGATCGTGAGGAAGGCGCACGGCCCTTCCGGCGGCGCCGGCGCGCGCTCGATCGCGTAGGTGTGCTTCGCGTCCACCGGCGTGCGCACGAGCGTGCCCCGGCGCTGCTCCCGCCGCTCGGCCACGATCGCCGGCAGCTCGCGGTAGGTGTCCGTGCCGGCCACCACGTCCACGAGCCCGCGGCGGATCCCGAGGTCCTCGCCCAGCCGCTGCGCCATGCAGCCCACGACCCCCACGATCATGCCGGGGCGCCGCCGCTTCACGCCGGCGAAGTTCTCCACGCGCGCGCGCACGCGATCCTCCGCGCCGGCGCGCACCGAGCACGTGTTGAACAGCAGCACGTCCGCGGCCTCCGGCGTCGTCGCCGGCGCGTACCCCTCGTCCAGGAAGCGCGACGCGATGAACTCCGAGTCGTACGCGTTCATCTCGCAGCCGTAGGTCTCGATGTAGAACGTGGGGCGGTGTCCCGCGTCGGACGCGAGCGCGGGCGACACCAGGCTGCCCAGCCGGTCGAAGCGCCGGCCGGAGCGCGACGTCATCGGCTCGTACGCCTTCAGCGCCGTCGGGCGCGGCTCCACCGGCGCGCTCACGCCGCGATCCTCTCGCCGGCCATGCCGTCGTCCGTCACCGCCGTGAGGCGCGCGCGCACGAGCGGCCGCTCCACGCGCCCCGGCCCCAGGTCCACGCGGATGAAGTTCCCGGTGAGCCCGCTCATCCAGTCCGTGCCGGCGCGGCGCATCCCCTCCACGAACACGTCGGCCTCCCGCCCCACGTGCCGGCGGCGGAACGCGAGCGACTTCTCCGCGGACAGCCGCTTCAGCGCGGCGGTCCGCCGCTTCCGCTCGTCGGGCGGCACGGCGTCCCCGAAGGCCGCGGCCGCCGAGCCGGGACGCTCCGAGTACGTGAACGCGTGCACGTACGACAGCGGCATGTCCTCCAGCCGGTCGAAGGTGTCGCGGAAGTCCCGGTCGGTCTCGCCGGGGAAGCCGCTGATCACGTCGGTGCCGATGCCGCAGTCCGGCGCACGCGCCGCCACCTTCGCCACCAGGTCGCGGAACCGCTCCACCGTGTACCGCCGGTTCATGCGCGCGAGCACCGCCGCGCTGCCGCTCTGCAGCGGGACGTGCAGGTGCCGCGCGAACTTCGGCTCGTCCGCCATGAACTCCACCAGCTCGTCGGTGACCGTGGACGGCTCGATGGAGCTCAAGCGGAACCGGTCCAGCCCGGGCACGGCCACGACGTCGCGGACGAGCGGCACGAGGAGGCGCCGCCCCTCCGCGAGGTCCAGGCCGTAGTCCCCCACGTGCACGCCGGTGAGCACGATCTCCGTGTACCCGGCCGCCACCAGCTCCGTGATCTGCGCGAGCACCGCCTCGGGCCGCCGGCTGCGCGAGGGCCCGCGGGTCTGCGGGATCACGCAGAACGTGCACGCCTCGTTGCATCCCTCCTGGATCTTCACGAAGGCGCGGCTCTTGTCCATGAGCTCGGTGACCGGGACCTCGGGGAACGCGGTGGCCGCCGCGATGGGCCCCACCGCCACGCGCGGCGCGTCCCCTTCGTCCGCCCGCCGCAGCTCCGACACCACCCGCACCCGCTCCGCCGCGCCGAGCACGAGCCGCACGCCGGGCAGCGCCGCCAGCTCCCCGGGCGCCCGCTGCGCGTAGCACCCGGTGGCCACGATCCGCGCCGCCGGCCGCGCCGCCGCCAGCTTCCGGATGGCCTGCCGCGCCCGGGAGTCCGCCTTCGCGGTGACCGTGCAGGTGTTGACCACGTACACGTCGGCCTCCTCGTCGAACGGCACGGTCCGGAACCCGCCCTCCTCCTCGAGAAGGGTCCGCAGGACCTCGGTGTCGTACTGGTTCAGCCGGCACCCGAACGTGCAGAAGGCGACGCGCTTCACGCGGACTCCGGAGGGGCGGGAGAAGGCAACCCGGCCAGTCTAGGATCCGCCGAAACGGCCGGTCAACCGACGGGACGAACCCCGCCCGCGCACCGCCCGAACCCCCCTTGCGTTCGAGTGAGCGGCCGCCCGCGAGCTTCCGCCGCGGGGCAGGCGAGTCGTCCGTCCGGTCGGCCCGGAGGCACCCCGAACGTCTGCGGCCGGGGCCGGGCCTCTCTGCGGCGGCGTCGCGAAGGCGCCGGGAGGCATGGATGCCGGAGGCGCCGGAGCGCCGAGCCCTTCCGGCGACAGGACGTCGCCGGAAGGGCGTCCGCGGCAGAGAGGCCCGGCCCCGGCCGCACGCGTTCGGGGTGCCTCCGGGCCGACCGGACGGACGACTCGCCTGCCCCGCGCCGGAAGCTCGCCCCGCGTGCGCTCGCTAGAACGCCACCCCACCGGAAATCCGATGGACGTCCTCCAGGTCCGCGTGGCTGCGGTACGCGTAGTCGAACGCGAACGCCACACCCAGCCGCCGGATCCGCACCCCCGCGCCCGCGGTGTACGGATCATCCGCGCGGCCGATGCCCTCGCTGCCCACCCGGAAGGCGAGGGCGTCCCGGTACCAGTACTCCACGCCGAGCTTCACGTCCCCGGGCATGCCGCCCGCGTTGAACGAGTAGCCCTCCGCGGCCTCGTCCTCGAAGCGCACGGCGAGGTCCAGCGCGCCGGTGAGCGACCCGGAGATGGCGGCCAGCTCCTTCGTGTACGCGGTGCCGAGCTTCACGGTGGGCGTGATGTACTCGCGCGGCTCGGTGGGCGTGTTCCGCCAGTCGAGGAACGTGGTGGTGGCGTCCTGCACGTTCACGCCGAACGCCCAGTGCGGCCGCGCCTGCCACAGGGCGCCGAGGTCCACGCCCAGGCCCCACGCGTTGTACTCGCCCACGGACTTCCGCACGAACTTCACGCTGCCGCCGAGCGAGAGGTCGTCCCGGAAGGCGCGCGTGCGCCCGTACGAGAGGAACAGGCCCAGCTCCCGGTCCGTGACCTCCTCCGCGTACCGGCTCAGCGCGTCGAAGTCGATGCGCTCGTCCGGGTCCAGCACGCCGTTGCCCCAGGTGGGATCGTTCGGATCCCCGGGGCCGTCCACCTTCACCTCGATCTCCTGCAGTTCGTTCCGGTCCGTGGTGGTGAAGAGGATGTCCGGCACGGAGGTGACGAGCAGCGACACGCCGACGGCGCTCCGCGTGCCGTCCTCCCCCTCCTTCGCGGACAGCACGAGGGACCCGGAGTCGTAGTTCACGAGGTCGCCGAAGCGCTCGGAGTGCATGTACACGATGCCGCGCCCGGCGTTGCGCGGCAGCGCGGCGGGATTCCAGTACGACGCCGACGCGTCGTCCACGAGCGCCGTGAACGCGCCGCCCATGCCGAGCGCCCGCGCCCCCACGCCCGTGTTGAGGAACTCGCCCGCGTAGGGCGACGCCGAGACGGACCGTGCGAGGCAGAGACCGAGCACGGCCGCGAGGACGAGTGGACGCATCCGGGAGATCTCCCAGGGGTCGATCGGGACCTGAGGAGGGGCTAACTGAACGTGTGCGAAGAGTTTAGGAGTGTCGTCGCGGGGTGTCAAGGGAACCCCGCGGCGGCCAGGTCCGCCGCCCGGGGCAGCCCGACGCGGGCGCCGAGGCCCCGGCACTTCGCCGCGGCCACGAAGGCCCCGATCCGCAGGCTCTCCTCCCAGTTCCGGCCCCGGGCCAGCGCCCAGGCCGCGCCCCCGTGGAAGGCGTCCCCGGCCCCCGTGGTGTCCACGGCGTCCACGGGGACCGCGTCCACGCGGAACAGCTCCGCCGCGCCGGCTGCGCCCGCCACCACGCCCTGCGGTCCCCGGGTCACCGCGGCGAGGCGGACCCCGGACCGGAGCATCGCGCGCACGGCGGACTCCGGATCGCCGCCGTCCGCCCACTCCCGGGCGAAGGGCTCGGACGCGATCACCACGTCGGCGTCCGGGAGGATCGCCAGCACGTCCTCGCGCGCGCTGCCGGCGTCCAGCATCACGGGGATCCCGCGCTCCCGCGCCTCGCCCACGAGCGCGCGCTGCGCGGGCCCGCCCCACCCGTCCACGAGCAGGAGGTCCGCCCCGTCGCGGAGCGCCGCGGGCGGCCGGACCGGGAGGGGGCGCTCATGCGGCGCGCTCACGATCGTGCGCGCGCCGTCCGCCTCGTCCACCAGGATGAAGCACACGAAGGACGGCGCGCCGGCCACGACCTCCACGTGCGTCACGTCCACGCCCTCGTCGGTGAGCTCCCGCCGCTGCTCGACGCCGAGCGCGTCGTCCCCGACCGCGCCGGCGAACGACGCGATGCCCCCGAGCCGCGCGATCGCGACCGCGGCGTTCGCGGCCGGTCCTCCCCCTTGACGGGCGAACTCCTTCACGCGGACCTTCCGGTCCCGGGGAACCGGGAACGCCAGCCGCGTCACGAAGTCCGACGCGATCAGCCCGTGGCACACGATCCGCGGCGCATCGCGCACGGACGAGGGAGGCAGACTTGCGAGGCGAGCATCCACGCGGGACCTCCGGGCGCGACGGGGCCTGGCACGGCGCGGCCCTCGCGTCCGCGGCCGCGCTGGAGATGCTGCGGCTGAACGCCGGGACGATCAACCCCGTCTCGGGGAGCGTGCTCGCGGCGGTGTGGCTCGCCGCGGGCGCGCTCGCCGGCGCGCCGCTGGGCGCGCTCGGGGCGCGCGGCTGGCGCATCCTGCGGCTGCACCCGGGCGACGGCGCGGCGTTCCTGTCCACCATCACGGTCGGGCACCTGCTCCTCCCGCTCGGGTTCGGCGCGGTGCTGGCGCTGATCGGGTGGGCGGCGCGGATCCTCCGGCGCGCCTTCCTCCCGCGGCACGCGCGCCTCGACGCGCTCGTGCTGCTCGCGCTCGCGGTCGGGGCCGCGGAGACCGCCGCCCCGGATGCGGGCTCGCTGCCGCCGCGCATCCCCGACACGCTCGGGGCGGGAACGCCGTCCCCGGGAGCCGTGCCCGTGACCGTGACGGTGCATCCGCCCGGTTCGTTCCCCGAGGTGGCCGCCCTGCACGCGCGGCTGGCGCCGCTGGCGTCGGACGCGCCGGGCCGGGACGCCGCGCTGTGGACCGGCCGGCTGCCCATGCGCACCGGCGCAGGACCGTCGCACCCGCGCACGGTCCCCGGCGGCGGCGGCGTGGCGCGCATCCCCGATCGGCCGGGCACGCGCGCGCTCGTGCGCCTGTTCCCGCGCGCGCGGGATCCGCGTCACGGCGCCTTCGCGCCGCGCGGCACGCTGCAGGACGTGGCGCGCGCCGGCGGCATCCCCGTGCTGGCCGGGTGGCCTGCCCCGGGCGACCCGCCGCTGTCCCTGCGCGCGCTGGCGCTGGACGCGCCGCCGACCGACGCGCAGGCCCGTGCGCTCGCGGACGCCGGCGCGTGGATCGACGTGGAGACGGCGCCGGACGGCGGGGGCGAGATCGCGCTGGCGGGGCGCGGGATCCGCGCGCTGCCCGCGGCCACGCTGGAGGCCACGCTCCTGGACGTGGCGCCGACCGCCCTGCACCTGCTGGGGCTGGCGGTGCCGCGCGAGACCGACGGGCGCGTGCTGCTCGAGTTCCTGGAGTCCCCCGGACCGGGGTCGCGCCCGGTGCGCTACCGGCCGCTGGCGCCGGCGGGGCGCTCCGCCGCGGGCGCGCCGGCGATTGCCGCGAGATCCGCCACCACGCCGAGGTAGCGTTCCTTCTCGCGCTCCCACGCGCGCGCCGCCGCGACGCGCGCGCCGCGAGCCGCCATCGCGCGGCGCAGCTCCGGATCCCGCAGCGCGCGCTCGAGCACGCGCGCCAGGTCCGCCTCGTCCTCCGGCTCGAAGAACAACAGGTCCTCCTCGGCGAACAGGTCGCTCACCGCCGGCGACCGCGCGCATACCACGGCGCGTCCCACGGTGAGCACCTCGAAGACGCGCGTGGGCAGCGCGAGCTCGGAGAACGCCCCGCCTCGGTTCGGGACCACGCCCAGGTCGCATGACGCCACGACGTCCGGCACCTCGTCGAGCGCCACCGGCCCGCGGACGTCGATCCACTTCGGCCGGTCGCCCTCCGCCGCCATGGCGCGCACCTGCGGCAGCGTGTCCCCGTCGCCGAGGATGACGAAGCGGAAGTCCACGCCGGCCGCGCGCACGCGCTCGGCCGCCCGGATCGCGCAGTCCACGCCGCTGCGCTCCGTGACCGTGCCGTGGAAGAGCAGCACGGGCGGGCCCGCGGCGTCCGGGAGCGGCCGCGGCCGGAAGAGCCGCGGGTCCGGCGAGTTCAGCACGGTCGTGAGCCGCGCGGGATCGCGGCCGCGCTCGATCAGGCGGCGGCGGAACGCCTCGGTGGCCACGAGCGCGTGGTCCGCGTACCGCAGGCTCCAGCCTTCGATCCGCGTGAGCAGCCGGATGAGCGGCGACTCGCGCCGCATCCCGAACTTCGCCATGTACAGCTCGGGGATGGGATCGTGCAGGTCCAGCAGCACCGGCACGCCGGTGGCCCACGGCACGAGGCCGCAGAACACCAGGAAGTCCGGCATGTTGTGCGCCTGGACCAGGCGATAGCGGCGCAGGCCGTGCAGGACCACGGCCGTGAGCAGCCCGAGCGCCAGCAGCGCCACGTACTCGAACGCGTACCGCAGGACGCCGCCGCGCCGGCGGCGCAGCGGGAGCCGGAGGTAGCGGACGCCCTGGATCGTCTCCGTCGCGGGCTCGCCGCCGTTGCGCAGGCACAGCACGTCCACGTCCCAGCCGGCATCCGCCAGAGCTTCCGCCTCGCGCCGCACCCGCGGGTCGGCCGGGCAGTAGCTGTGCACCACCATCAGGGCGCGGGGGCGCGTCACGGGCGCACCGCCGCGGCGGCCCCGGCGAGCGTCAAGTCCCGCGCCACGCGCAGGAAGCGCAGGTCGCCGCGCACCCGGTCGAAGCGCGGCTCCGTCCGCCACCGCTCCGGCGAGGAGCAGCCGGCCGCGAGCGCCGCCTCGAAACGGTCGGCGGCCAGCGCGGCGTCGCCCCGCCCCGCCGCGGTCGCGGCGGCCAGGAAGCGCGCGTCCGCGTGCCCGGGGTGGGCTTCGAGCAGTTCCTGAAGGACGCGCTCCGCGTCATCGTCGAACCCGCCGGCCAGCAATGCCTTGGCCCATTCATATCGCGCGGTGGCGGAACCCGGATCCAGGGAGGCCGCATGGGCGAGGCGGTCCGCGCCCTCCGCGGGCTGACCGGCAGCCGCGAGGGCGCGGCCCGCCCGGATCCACGCCGAGGGTCGATCGGGGTGCGCGGCCGCCACGCGGTCCAGCTCCGTGGCCGCGTCCGCCCGGCGGCCCCCGGCCAGCTGGTCCAGCGCGCGGTTCACGCGCCATCCTCCCGAGGGCGATGCGCCGATCAGCCCGAGCGTGACGAGCCCCGCGACCCAGAGCCCGCCGGTTCCCGCGAGCACGATCCACGGCATCGGGACGGACCTGCCCACGGCTTCCTCCTCGGCTCGACCGCGAAACCCCTCGATGATACGCTGCCGGACGCTCCCGCGCGCGCGGGATGCGTTCCCCCAGGACCGACCCCGGAGGCCCGCGTGCGCCTGCGACTGGTCACGGCCGCGGCTATCGTCCTCGCGCTGCGTGCGGCCGATCCGGCGGCCGCGGGGCCGCTCACGCCGGCGGACGTTCCGGCTGCGGACGTGAAGGTGGCCGTCCACGACTTCGGCGAATTCCGCATCCGCCTGGATCCCGTCGCGGCGCCGAACGCGGTGGCTGCCTTCCTCTCGCTCGCGGCGCACGGCGCGTACGACAGCCTCGCCGTGCACCGCGTGGTGCCGGGTCTCGTCATCCAGTCCGGGAAACTGGCCACCCGGGAGGGAGCGCCCGAGGATGCCCCGGACGCGCCGGCCTGGCGGCTGCCGGCGAGCCCGGATTCCGCCGGCCCCGCCGCCGGGGCGGCCGGGGACTCCGCCGCCGCCCCGGCGCCCGCGCCGCGCACGCACCGTCGCGGGACGGTGGCCCTCGCCTGGCGCGGTACGGACCCGGGATCGGCCGGGACCGAGTGGTACGTGATGCTCTCCGATGTTCCGGGCGCGGACCGCCACGGCACGCCGATCGGCGAGGTCGTGGAGGGCATGGACGTGGTGGACCGGATCGCGCAGGTGTCCATCTTCCGCGACTACCGCCCCACGCGGCGCGTGCTGGTCACCGCCGTGACGGTGGAGCCGCCGAGCGCCGCGCCGGCGCCCGCCGCGGACTCCACGAAGACCGCCACGGCCGCGGACTGAGACTCGGCGCGCCCCCCGCGAGCCGCCGACTTGACGCGCCCCGCGGCGCCTCCTATTGTCCGGAACGCTGTTGGGGAGTCGTCCAATTGGCAGGACGCCTGACTCTGGATCAGGAAGTTGGAGGTTCGAGTCCTCCCTCCCCAGCCACCGCTCCCGCGAACGGGCTTGACCCGTCGCGCTCCCTGGCGTAAGGAGTTCGCTCCCGCGCTGCGGAACGGATCGAAGCGGGGCCATCGTCTAGTGGTTAGGACGGGAGATTCTCAGTCTTCAAACCGGGGTTCGATTCCCCGTGGCCCTGCCAAGTTCGGGCCCCTCGGCGTCGCCGGGGGGCCCTAGTTCATGGGGGTTCCGCCCGCGCCGGCCCGTGCCGTCTCCTCCCACCCGGCCACAAGCGCCGCCATCCCGGGCGCCCCCGCGGCCTCGGCCGTGCGCCCCGCCGCCGCCGCCTCCGCATACCGGCCCGTTTCCGCCAGCGCCCGCGCCAGGTTGCCCCACGCCACCGGATCCCGCGGGCCGAGCTCCGCGGCGCGCCGGAACGACTCCACCGCCTCCTCCATGCGCCCGCCGCGTGCGAGGATCGCCCCCCGCGTCTGCCACGCGGACGCGAGCGCGGGGTCCAGGCGCGCGGCCTCCGTGGCCGCCGCCAGCGCCTCCTCGCTCCGGCCGAGCTCCAGGAGCGCCAGCGCGCGGTTCGCGTGCGCCCCGGGCAGCGCCGGATCCTCGGCGATCGCGCGGTCCAGGAGCGCCAGCGCCTCCGCGGCCCGGCCCTCGCCGAGGAGCGCCGCGCCCGTCGCGTTCCGCCGGAGCGCGGGATCCTCGCGCACGCCGGGATCCCGGAAGACGAGCGGCGCGCACGCCAGCACGATCAGCCCCGGCGCCACCAGCTCGCGCCGTCGCCCCGCGCGCCACGCGTCCCGCGTCGCGTGGAACGCGAACCCCGCGAGCACGGCGCACGGGACGACGAGCGGCAGCCGGTAGCGCGCGGTCACGAAGAAGGGCAGCAGCGACGCGGCGTACACGACGGCGAACAGCGCGAGCGTCCGCGCCTCCCCCGCCGCCGCGTCCCGGCGGCGCAGGGCGAACCCGATCCCCGCGACCGCCCCGAGCGCGAACCACGCCCACGGCGCCGGCGCGAACCGCACCATCCCCACGCGCTCCGCGAAGGACGACGGGCCGAGGTTGTCGTCGATCTCCCGCGCGTTCGCGAGCAGGCCGATCTTCCGGGCCACGAGGCCGGCGGCCCACGCGGGATCGTCCCGGATGCGCGCGAGCGCCGCATCCCGATGCCACCGCGACGCCTCCGCCAGCGTCATCTCCCGCCCCGTCGCCGCTTCCGCCTCGCGCACGTACGCCCCGCCCGGCCCGAAGTCCGACGGCGTGCGCAGGAGCGCCCGTCCCCCGAGGGACTCCGGCGCGAACCCCGTGGCCAACAGCATGCCGCCGTTCGCGGTGATCGGCGTCCACTCCCCGCCCACGACGCCGTTGCGCACGAGCACCGGCAGCAGCGGCAGCGCCACGCCCGCGGCGAACGCGAGCGCGCGCCGCGCGCGGCGCGCACCGTCCAGGCGCCACGCCCCGAACGGCGCGAACAGCAGCGCGCTCGCGCTCGCGAGCGACAGGAGACCCAGCAGCGCGCCTGCTCCGAACGCGGGCGCGAGCGCCTCCCGCCGGGCCGCACGAAGCTGCGCCGCGAGGTACGCCGCGGTCAACGCCACCGCCACCGCCGTGTACAGGAGCTGGATCTCGTACACGGGAGACACCGGCGTCAGGGCGAGCAGCAACCCGGCCACGAGTCCCGCCCCGCGCGAGAAGCGCGCGGCCACGCGCCACCCGAGCCAGGCGGTCAGCACGCCGAGCGCGAGCTGCAGCGCGAGCACGACCCCGGGGAACGCGCCGAACGCGCGGTAGCACGCGCCGACCACGTACGGGTACAGCGGCGCGAACCACAGGGGACCCGGCCCGAAGAGCACGTCCCCCTGCGCGAAGCGCACGCCCATGTCGTGGTAGAACCGCGCGTCGATGGCGAGCGCGCGGAGTTGCGGGTCGGTCACGGCCTGCGCGACGAACACCGCGCGCAGCGCGACCGCGACCGCCGCGACGATCAGGCCGTCGCGCCGCTCAGGCCGACGTGCCGCCGCCCCCGGTGCCGTCCCCCCCGCGCTCGGCCCGCCGGAGGCGGTCCGTGCTGGGCGGCGGGCTGGCCGCGGAGATGACGATGGTGCCCTCACGCCCGGAGACCTCGTGCGGCGTGGACGCGTCGAAGGTGAAGACGTCCCCGGCGGTCAGCATCCGCTCCTGGGAGCCGACGCGGACGAAGGCCTGGCCGCACGCGCAAAACACGGTCTCCTTCCCGTCGTGGACGAACGCCGCCGGCGTCGCGGATGCGCCCGTGAAGGCGTAGCTCCGGACGACCACCGCCTCGTCGGACGAGAGCCGCGCGGCCCGCGCCCCGGGGTAGCACTCTACATCCTCGTGCGCGGGACGGGACTCCAGGTCCTGCTCGACGCCCCGCACCAGCGTGCCGAGGATCTCCAGCTTCTCGACGTCGGAGAGCCGCTCCTGCGACAGGGCCGTGGCGGGGTGCGTGCCGAACAGGGCGGGCAGCTCCACGTGAAGAACCTCGGCGATGCGCCGGGCAACACGCAGGCTGGGGACGCGCAGCGACGATTCGATCTGGCTCACGTAGGCGGGGGCCACCCCCACCGCGTTGGCCAGTTCGGTCTGGGTCATGCGCCGGGTCTTGCGGAACAGCCGGAGCGACTTGCCGAGATCTTCCACCCGGACTCTCCTGGGTGCGCGGGTCGGCTGGCGCTTCCACCCCCATGGAAAACGCTTACCGAGCCCCGGGAATCCAGCCGGACGACACTACACGACGTAAAGCGGGCCATCCAATCACTTATTGTGGCCCCCCGCCGACTTCGCCCCGCGGCGGGCCCGCGAGGTGGCCGTCTGGCCAGGGCCGGGCCCCCGGAGTAGGATCGCCGCGGCTTCGCCCTTCCGGCCCGCGAACCCCGTCCCGGAGGCCCTCCTTGGCCCGACCCGCCGCGCCCCGCCGTCCCGCGGCCCTCGCCCTGGTCGCCCTCGCCCTGCTCGGCCCCGGGCCCCGCGCCGCGGCACAGGGGCTTGCGGACGGCGCCGGAGGCGTCTGGGTGCACCGGAATCTCGGGGCGGCGTTCCTGGACGAGGACCGCTTCGCGGAGGCCCTCCCGGAGCTGGCCCGGGCCGCAGCGATCGCCCCCTCGAGCGCCGGGGACGCCCGCAACCACGGCATCGCGGCCCTGCTGGCGGGGGACCTGGAGGCAGCCCGGAACGCCCTGACGGAAGCGAAGCGCCTGGCGCCGGCGGACGCCGGCACGGCGTACGCCCTGGGGATCGTGGAGAAACGGGCCGGGCGCACGGCCGAGGCGCTGGCGGAGCTCGGGCGTTGCCGGGAGCTGGGCGGCGCCGGGCCGGAGCTGGAGTACAACCTCGGCATCCTGGCCACGCGGGTCGCCGACAGTGCGGCCGCCCGGCGCGAATTCGCCGCGGTCGTGGCGCGCGGAAAGGACGGGGCGCCCCGCCACTACGCGTCGGCCCTGTACCGGGAGGGCCGGGCGCTGCTGGCCGCGGGCGACCGGACGGCAGGCGCGGACGCGCTGCGCCGCTCCCGGGACCTGGTGGAATCCGGCGAAGGCGCGCATCCGGCCGAGGAGGATCTCGAGCGCGGCGACCTGCTGAAGCTCACGCCCTTCCCCCGGCCCCCCGGCGTGCGCGCCGCCGGGCCGCTCCCCGCGTTCGCCCTGTCCCCCCTGCCGGTCGGCGACCTCCGCTGGGCGCACGCCGCGGACCTCGACGGCGACGGCGACACGGACCTCCTTCTCGGCGACGGGCAGACGCTCCGCGACCTGCGCCGCGACGGCGCGGCGTGGGCGGACGTGACCGCGAGCCGCGGGCTGGCCGGACTGCTCGGCGTGGCCGCGGCGCGCGCGGTGGACGTGGACAACGACGGCGCCGTGGACCTCGTGCGCGGCGGCGCGGGCGGGCTGGAGATCCAGTCGGGCGCGCTCGGCGCGTGGAACCCGCCGCGCTCGGCCGGCGTGGAGTCGCTCACCCGCTTCGTGCCGGTGGACTTCGACCACGAGGGCGACGTGGACTTCGCCACCGCGGGGCCGCGCCGTCCCTCGCTGCTGCAGAACCTCGGCGACGGGAGCTTCGCGGACCTCTCCGAGTCCTCCGGGCTCGCGGCGATCGGCCCCACGGTCACCGTGGATGCCGGCGACTTCGACGACGACCACGACGTGGACCTCGTGTTCGTGACCCGCCGCGGCGACGTGGTCGTGGCGGCGAACGCGCGCGGCGGCCGCTTCGACGTGCGCCCCCCGCTGGCGGGCGCGCCGGCCGGCGCGTTCGAGGCGGCGGGCGGCGACCTCGACGCCGACGGCGACCTGGACCTCGTGATCGCGGCGCCGCGCGGCGTCTTCGTGCTCCGCAACGAGGGCGGACTCGCGTTCGCGCCCGCGCGGGAGCCCGCGCTCGCCGGCACCGTGCGCTGGCCCGCGCCGGGCGCGTCCTCGCTCTGGATCGCGGATCTGGACTGCGACGGCCACCTCGACGTGCTCGCCGCCACCGAGACGGGCGGGCTCCTCGGACTCGGCGCGGGCGACGGGGCCCTGCTCCCCGCGCCGGAGCCGCTGGCCCCGCTCACGGCGTGCGGCGCGTTCCCGGTCGGCGTGGCGCTGCTGGACGCGGATGCGAAGCCGGATCTCGTGCTGTCGCGCGGGAGCTGCGGCGAGGCGCGCAACGTGGGCCGCACGGGGCTCGGACTGGTCCTCCGCCTCGCCGGCACGAGGAACAACCGCGACGGCGTGGGCACGGTCGTGGAACTGCTCGCCGGGCCGCGGTACGCGCGCCGCGACGCCACCGGCGGCCTGGTCCACCTCGGCCTCGGCGAGACGCCCCGCCTCGACGCGCTGCGCGTGTGCTGGCCGGACGGCATCCGGCAGGGCGTCCTCGGGGCGAAGCCGGGCGCCGCCGTCACCGTGGAGGAGAAGGCCGGGCTCGTGGGGTCGTTCCCGTTCCTGTACGCGTGGAACGGCGAGCGCTTCGACTTCGTCACGGACATCCTGACGGTCGCGGCGCTCGGCCTGCCCCTCGCACCCGGGATGTACGTCCCGGCCGACCGGGACGAGACGATCCGCATCGAGGGCAAGGACCTGGTGCCGGATGCCGCCGGGAACCTGGTGCTGCAGGTCACGGAGGAGCTGCGCGGGGTGACGTACCTGGACCAGGTGCGCCTGTACGCCATCGACCACCCGGAGTCGGTGGAGGTGCAGCCCAACGAGAAGTTCAAGTTCCCGCCGTTCCCGGAGTTCGGCGTGCACGTCCTGGACGGCGCGCGGCCGCCCGTGCGCGCGCGGGACCACCGCGGGCGGGACGTCGCGGACCGGCTCGTCGCCACCGACGACCTCGTGGTCGGCGACCTCCCGCTCACGCGCTACCAGGGCATCTGCGCGCCGCACGTGCTGGAGCTGGACTTCGGCGCCGTGCCCGCGGACGCGAAGCTCACGCTGCACCTCGCGGGGTGGACCGACCGGACGAACGCGTCGAGCAACCTCGCGATCGCGCAGGACCCGGGCGCGGACTTCGTGCCGCCGCAGCTCGAGGTGGCGCGGCCGGACGGGAGCTGGGCGCCGTGGCCCGCCGAGGTGGGATTCCCCGGCGGCAAGACGAAGTCCATCCCGGTGGACCTGACCGGCGCGTTCCCCGGTGGCGGCGCGCGCGTGCGGATCAGCACCACGCTGCGCCTGTACTGGGACCGCGCGCTCCTGCAGGTGGACGAGAGCCCGGTCACTCCCGCGGTCACGATGATCCTGCCGGACGCCGCGGACCTGCACTGGCGCGGCCACTCCGAGCCGATCCCCTCGGTCTCCGGGGAGGAACCGGTGCGACTCGACCACGACGTGCCGCGCCGCCTCGAGGTGCCGTGGGATCCGCACCCCGGCCTGTACACGCGCCACGGCGACGTGACGCCGCTGCTCGCCGAGGCGGACGACATGTACGCGATCCTCGCCACCGGCGACGAGTGCACGGTGTCGTTCCGTGCGGACCGGCTGCCCCCGCTTCCCTCCGGCCACGCGCGCACGTACTTCGTGGTGTTCGACGGCTGGGCGAAGGACGGCGACCCGAACACGGCGCACTCCACGCAGGTGGAACCGCTCCCGTTCCACGGGATGAGCGGGTACCCCTACCGCGCGGACGAGGCGTACCCGGACGACCCCGCGCACGCCGCATACCGCGCCGAGTGGAACACGCGCCGCGCGGAGCGGCTCACGCGCGACCTCGCCGCCGCGGTGCCGTGAGCGCCCGCGCGCTCGTCCTCGGCCATCGCGGGGCGCGGGCGGTCGCGCCGGAGAACACGCGCGCAGGGATCCGGCGCGCATTGGCGGACGGCGCCGACGGCGTGGAGTTCGACGTCCGGCAGCTCGCCGACGGCCGCCCCGTCCTCCTGCACGACGCCGCGCTGGATCGCACGACGAACGCGTCGGGCCCGCTGGACCGGCTCGATCCCGCGCGCCTCGCCGCCGTGGACGCCGGCGGCGGCGAACCGCTCCCGCTCCTCGCGGACGTGCTCGCCGAGTTCCTCGGGAGGACCCTCCTGGCCATCGAGATGAAGGAGGTCCTGCGCGCGCCCGCGCTCGACGTGATCGCGCGCGCCGCGCGCGCGGCCCCGGACGCGCCGCTCGTGGTCGCGTCTTTCCTGCCGGACGCCGTGGCGGCCGCGCGCGCGGTGCTGCCGGGCGTCCGCCGCGCGCTCATCCTCGAGCCCGGCTCGCGGCCGCCCACGCCGGCGACCGCCGCGGAGCTCGGCCTGTGGGGTCTCTTCGCCCACCACGCGGACGCGACCGGCGCCTACGCCGCGGAGGTGCTCCCGCGCGGCCTCGCGCTGTGGGTGTGGACGGTGAACGATCCGGACGAGGCCGCGGCGCTGGCGGCCCGCGGCGTGTCCGGCATCATCACGGACGATCCGGCGCGGATCCTGACTCGACTGCGGGGGACGTGACCGGGGCCGGAGCCCCGCGCTCGCGCACCTTGCCCTGCACGGCGTACGCGATGCGTGCCGCATGCCCCGCGATGCGCTTCAGGTCCGCCAGCGCGTCCACGTGCAGCGTGGTCGTGGCGCGCGACTCCTGCACGCCCGCGCGCAGCCGGTCCAGGTGCGCGATCTGCATGCGCCGCTCCAGGTCGGAGATCTCCCGCTTCGCCGCGATCACGCGCGCCGCGACCTCCGGGTCCCAGGTGGCCACCGCCGCGATCGCGAGCGACACGCACTCCTGCACGCGGTCGTGGAACTCCAGGAGCTGCCCGAAGCCCTCGTCGGAGAATCGAAGGTCCTGCTCCTGCTTCTTGCCGAGCAGCCCCGGCGCGAGCCCGTCGGCCACGATGTCCGCGATCAGCTCCAGGTCCTTGGTCACGAAGAACAGGGAGAGCACGCGCTCGGACTGGCTCGGCGAGAGCACCTCGGTGGAGAGGTCCGTGAGGTAGCGCGTGATGTCCTCGTCCAGGCGGTCCACGCGATCGTCGCGCTCGCGGATGGACCGGGTGAGGTTCGGGTCGTCGTGGCGCAGCGCCTCGCGCACGTCGGCCAGCATCTCCCGCACCAGCCCGCCCATGCGCAGGACCTCCTGCATCGCGCCGGCGATGGCCACCGTGGGCTGCTCGTGGAAGCGCGGATCCAGGGAGCGCGAGCGCTCGTCGTCCGGCGTGGCGCGGTCGTCCGGGATCATCACGCGGAACACGCGCGCGGCGAGCGACGTGAACGGCAGGAACAGCGCGGCCGTGGCCACGCCGAACAGCGTGTGCGCGTTCGCGATCTGCCGCGCCGCGTCCCCCGGGAGGGCGCGCACGATGTCCGCGAACGGCCCCATCAGCGGCAGGAAGAGGAGGACGCCGCCGAGCCGGAACGCCGCGTGGGCCCACGCGACGCGCTTGCCCTCGGCGTTGGAGCCGAGGCTGGCGAGGATGGCCGTCGTGGCGGTCCCCACGTTCGCGCCGAACACGAGCGGCAGCGCGGCATCCAGGTCGATCAGCCCCTGGAACGCGAGCGACAGCAGGATGCCGAGCGTGGCGGACGACGTGTGCACGACGGCGGTGAACAGCGCCCCGGCCAGGAGGGCGGGCACGGGATCGCGCGCCACGCGCGACAGGAACGCGTGCACGCCGGGCAGCCCGCGGAGCGGGGCCATGGCCTCGGACATGAGCTGCAGCCCGAAGAACAGGAGCCCGAAGCCCAGGAGGATCCCGCCGACGCGGCGGACGTTGCCGCGCACGGTCGTGAGCAGGAAGCCGAGCGCCACGAACACCAGGGAGAAGTCCGCCAGCCGGAACGCGATGAGCTGCACGGTGAACGAGGACCCCACCGCGGCGCCCAGCGTGGCGGCGAGGCACTGCGGCACGGCGATCAGCCCGGCGCTGGCGAAGCTGACGAGCAGCACGGTGGACGCGCTGGAACTCTGCACGAGGAACGTGGAGACGGTGCCGAACACGAGCGAGCGCACGGGGCCGGCGGTCATCGTGGCCAGGTAGGCGCGGATCCGCCCGCCGGCCGCCTTCTCCAGGCCGCGGCCGAGGAGCCGCATGCCGTACAGGAAGAGCGCGAGGCCGCCGCACACGCCGAGGAGCGCCATACGGCCCCAGTCCGTGGCGAGCGCCCGCATGCGCACGACGGTGGGCGCGTCCCCGCCCGGGAAGCCCACCAGGACCACGAAGTCCCCGGAGTCCGGGGCAAGCACGAAGGGGAGCGCCGCCTCGCCGTCGGCGTTCGTGCGCTCGCGGGCCGCGGGCGGCAGGACGGCGGCGTGCCTGCCGGCCTCCGGGTAGCCGACCACCTCGGCGCCCTCCAGCGGCGCGCCTTCGGCGTCGCGGGCCACGACCCGGATCTCGAGGGTGTCCCCGGCCTCGCCCACCCAGAGCTCGGCCCCGGCAAAGGGCGGCAGCACCTCCAGGGTGGCCCCCGGCGGAGCGG
The DNA here is from genome assembly GCA_964571855.1 of uncultured Gemmatimonadota bacterium. Taxonomy (GTDB): domain Bacteria; phylum ARS69; class ARS69; order ARS69; family ARS69; genus CAYYFX01. The sequence goes on along the minus strand of CAZNDO010000002.1, from coordinate 29,230 downwards.
CCCGGGCGACGCCGGCCGCCCCGAGCACGGACACCGACACGAACAGGCCGAGGGCGGCCCGGAAGGCGCTTCGATCCACCCGCGTCACTTCACCCCCTCCCACGCGCCATCCTCCCCGAGCCCGGTCTTCATGTCAACGGAATGATCGATTTTGCAAGCACTTGCGGGACCCTCGCCCTCTCAAGTCCACCCCGCGGAAGGCCGATAGTCCGCCGAAGACCCTCACTGCCCGGGGAGCGTTCGGCTGCCATGAATCTCGCCTCCATCCCGCGGTCGTTCGCGGTCTTCGCGGCGACGCTCGCGATCGCCGCGTCCTTCACGTCGGCACGCGCCGACGTTTCCCTGACGGATGCCGACGCGCACGCCCGCCTCGAGGCCATGCAGTCCACGGGCGCGCTCCGGGATCCGTTCTGGGCCCACGCCTACTGGAGCCGCTCGCGCGAGGCGCCCACGACCGCCGCGCGCATCGCCGACCTGCAATGGGCGATCCGCTTCGACCCCGAGCTGCTCGCGACGCGCTGGGAGCTGACCGGCGTCCTCCTGCGGGAGCGCCGCGGGGAGTTCGTGCCGGCGCTGGTGGAGACGCTGACCGCGCACGCCACGTCGTTCGTGGGCCAGCGGCGCTTCGCGCTGGCCGCGCTCACGGTCGGCGTGGGCGCGCTGCTGCTGTCCACCCTGCTGCTGGCCCTCCTCGCCGTCGCGAAGAACCTGCCCCGGTTGCACCACGCGCTGCTGGAGCGCCTGCGGTTCCTGCCCGTGGAGATGCGCGGCCCGGCTGCCACGCTGACGATGGCGGCTCCGGTGGCGCTCTCGCTGACCCTTCCGCCCACCGCGGCGGCCTTCTGGGGCACGGCGTTCGGGACGATCGCGGCGTGGCGCTTCCTCGACGCGTGGGAGCGCCGCACGTGCCTCACCGCGATGGGGACGCTGCTGGCGGCGCCGCTCGCGCTCTTGCTGTGGACCCAGCTCGCCCTGCCGGGCCTGCCGTCGTCGTACCTCGGATCGCTGTGGGAGACGCAGCGGACCGCGGACGCGCGCGCCGGCGACGTCCTGGCGCGCGTCGCGCCCCCGGGCGCCCACGGGGACCCGGACTGGTACGCCAGCCTCGCGCTCGCCGACCGCCGCGCCGGCCGCTACGAGCAGGCCGCGGAGCGGCTGCACCGCGCGATGGAGCTGGATCCGCGCGAGTGGTCCTACCCGAACAACCTCGGCAACGTGCTGCTCCTCTCCGGCGACGCCGACGGCGCGCTCGCGCAGTACGCCACCGCGCGCACGCTGGCGCCGAACGAGCCGCTCGTGCGCATCAACGAGGCGCAGGCCTGGGTGAAGAAGCTGGAGTTCCCCAAGGCCGACGAGGCCCTCCAGGAGGCGATGCGGCTCGGCCACCACCTGCCGCCGCTCCTGGGCGACCCCGGCGAGGCCGTCATCGTGCACGACCGCGTGCTGGACGCGTCCGCCGTGTGGCGGCGCCTGGCATTCGGCGAGGGCGGCGCGCACGCGCTCGGCTTCACGCGCGCGGTCGGGATGTCCGCGGGCGTCGTGTTCCCGTTCCGGCCGTTCTGGCTGTCGCTGCCGCTGCTGCTGGCCGCGTGGTGGGTCTCCCTCGCCCGGTACCTGCCGCGCGTGTCGCTGTGCGCCACGTGCGGGACGCCGGTGTGCCGCAAGTGCCACTACCGCGTGCTTCGCCGCAGCCTGTGCGCCACGTGCCACTCGATCCGCCGCGAGACGAAGGCGCCGCTCAAGCGGCAGGAGATGCTGGACGAGCGCCGCGGGCGCGTGCTCGGCATCGCCCGCAAGCTCACGGTCGTGCTGGCGCTGCTCCTGCCGGGCAGCGGGCACCTGCTGCGCGGCGCCCCGCGCCGCGCCGCGCTGCTGATGGCGCTGGCCCTGGGCACCGCGGTGGCCGCCGTGTCGTCCCTGCCCACGATGGAGCGCTTCGCCCCGGCGGGCGGGAGCGGCGGCGCCCCGGTCGGGGCGATCCTGACGTATGCCGTGCTGGCGGCCATCTCGCTGGCCGGCACGCTCCGCCTCCCGGAGCCGGATGATGGCGACGAGGAGCTGCCGCTCGACGATCCCCGAGCCCGGAGAGTCTGATGTCCTTCCGCGGCGAGCTCCGCGAGTTCGAGCTTCCCGACATCCTCCAGCTGATCGCCTCGCAGAAGAAGGCGGGCTGGCTCAAGGTCATCTCCCGCGGGAAGTGCCACTTCGTGTTCTTCCGCGACGGGAAGATCACGTCCACGAAGAACCCCTCGGAGGAGAACGATCCCTTCGAGGACTTCATCATCCGCCGCGGCGTGCTCACCGACGAGCAGGCCGACCGCGTGGCCGCCATCCGCCGCAAGACCGGCATGGACGTGCCGGACATCCTGAAGAAGGAAGGGCTGCTCGCGCCCGAGGAGATCCAGGAGTTCTTCGAGGCGATGGTGGAGCAGGACATCTTCGAGCTGATGTCCATCCGCGCCGGCACGTACGAGTTCGAGACCGAGGAGCGCCCGGCGTCGCTGCCCGAGGGCGCGCTGTCCGCCGAGATCGGCCCGATCCTCATGGAGGGCGCGCGCAAGGCGGACGAGGTCACCGAGATGCGCAAGGCGCTCGGTCCGGAGGATGGCGTGCTCGTGCTGTCCGCGGCCGGGCGGCAGGCGAATCCGGAGCACGCGGACGAACGCACGCTGCTCGCGCTCGTGAACGGCGTGCGCTCCATCGACGCGATCATCGAGGACTGCGGGCTGGACCGCTACGCGGCCACGCGCACGCTGTATGACTGCGCGCGGCACGGCTGGGTGTCCCTCATCCGGTCGGCCGGGCAGCGCGCGGTGGACCACAGCCCGGAGTCCACGGCGCTCGACCGCGGGCGCGTGCTCAAGGCGCTCGTGCCGGCGCTGGTCCTGCTGCTCGCCAGCCTCCTGTTCAGCGACGCGCTCGACCGCTACCGCACCGAGGATCCGGTGGTGGGCGAGTGGAGGAAGTGGAGCGACCAGCTGGCCACCGTGGGCCGCACGGACGCGGTGCGCACCGCCACCGAGGCCTACCGGCTGCGCCACGGGTCCTACCCCGCGTCGCTCGACGTGCTGGCGGACGAGGGGCTCGTGGCCAAGGACGCCCTGGTGCGGGACGACCGCACGCTCTGGGCGTACGCGGTCTCCCCCGAAGGGGACGCCTACACGCTCGACCCGGCGCCCGCCCCCCGCTGATCCCGGGCGCGTCCCGCCCCGGCCCGGCCGCCGCGGCGTCGCCCCACTTTACGGGGCGGCGCGGTCCGGAATAAGCTCTCCGGCTCCGTCCCCCCGCCGCGCCGGAGATCCCCGTGGTCCGCACCCGCTTCGCCCCCAGCCCCACCGGCTACCTGCACATCGGGGGCGTCCGCACCGCGCTGTTCAACTGGCTGTTCTCGCGGCGGCATGGCGGGGCCTTCGTGCTGCGCATCGACGACACCGACCGGGAGCGGAACCTGGAGGAGGCCGTCCGGCCCATCCTGGAGGGCCTGCGCTGGGTCGGGATCGACTGGGACGAGGGTCCCGGCGCGGGCGGCGCCTACGGGCCGTACCGGCAGTCCGAGCGCGCCGACCGGCATCGCGCCGCCGTGGAGGAGCTGCTGGCGCGCGGGCACGCCTACACGGACTACGCCACGCCGGAGGAGATCGCGGCCGAGCGCGCCGAGGCCGAGGCGGCGGGGCGTCCGTATGCCGCCAGCCGGCGCTTCGCCGCGGAGACGGAGGCGGACCGGCGCCGCTTCGAGGCCGGGGGGCGCGCGGGGGTGGTGCGGCTGAAGATGCCGCGCGAGGGGTCGTGCCGGTTCACGGACCTCGTGCGCGGCGACGTGGAGGTGGCGTGGGCGCAGGAGGCCGACCACGTGATCCGCCGCGCCGACGGCACGTGCCTGTACCACCTCGCGAGCGTCGCGGACGACCGCGACATGGCCATCACCCACGTCATCCGCGCCGAGGAGCACCTGGCGAACACGCCGCGGCAGATCTTCATCGCGCAGGGCCTGGGGGCCGAGCCGCCGCGGTTCGCGCACCTCCCGTTCGTGGCCGAGCCCGGGAGCCGCAACAAGCTCAGCAAGCGGAAGCTGAAGGCGTACCTGGCGCACCCGGAGTTCCGCAAGCTGCACGAGCACGGGCTCAAGGTGATGCGCGCCCTGGGACGCGAGGTCTCCGAGGAGTCGTTCAACCCGGTGCTGATGTCGTTCTACGAGGACGTGGGCTACCTGCCCGAGGCCGTGGCCAACGCGCTGCTGCTGCTCGGATGGTCGCTGGACGACCGCACGGAGGACTTCACGCGCGACGAGATGATCCGGCACTTCTCGCTGGAGCGCGTGGGCCGCTCCCCCGCCGGGTTCGATCCGGCGAAGCTGCTGGCGTTCCAGGCGCGCCGCATGCAGGAGGTGGAGCCCGCGCGCAAGCTGGCGCTGTGCCTGCCGTACCTGGCGGAGGCGGGGCTGGTCCCGGCCGACGCGGACGGCGCGGCGCGCGAGCACGCGGACCGCGTGATCGCCGCGGCGGGCGACCGCATCCGCACCGCCGGGGACGTCCTGGACTACGACGACTTCTTCACGCCGGACGACGCCCTTCGCTTCGATCCCGCGGCGCTCGAGAAGCGGATCGTGCGGCCGGAGGGCGCCGCGGAGCGTCTCGGCCGGCTGGCCGCCGCGCTCGCGCGGCAGGACGACTGGTCCGCCGCCGCGCTGGAGGCCGCGCTCGGCCGGTTCCTCGATGTGGAGGGCATCGCCATCGGCGGCATCATCCACGCGCTGCGCGTGGCGACCACCGGCAAGGCGGTGGGCTTCGGCATGTTCGAGACGCTGGAGATCCTGGGGAAGGCCCGCACCGCGCGGCGCATCGCGCGCGCGCTGGAGCACGCCCGGGAGCTGGCGGCGGCACGGGACCCCGGCACGAAGGAGACACGCGCGTGAGCGACGCCCCCGGGCGCGAGGCCCCGAAGGTGCACTTCATCCGCCGCATCGTGATGGACGACAACGCGTCCGGGAAGTTCGACGGGCGCGTGGTCACGCGCTTCCCGCCGGAGCCGAACGGGTACCTGCACATCGGGCACGCGAAGGCGATCTCGCTGGACTTCGGCATCGCCGCGGAGTTCGGCGGCCGCTGCAACCTGCGCTTCGACGACACGAACCCGATCGCCGAGGAGGAGGAGTTCGTCCAGGGGATCCAGGAGGACATCCGCTGGCTGGGCTTCGACTGGGGCGGCAAGGCGCTGTTCGCGTCGGACTACTACGAGCGGATGTACGTGTGGGCCGAGGAGCTGGTGCGCAAGGGCTTCGCCTACGTGGACGACCAGACCGCGGACGAGATCCGCGAGAGCCGCGGCACGCTCACCGCGCCCGGCCGCGAGAGCCCGTGGCGGAACCGCACGCCGCAGGAGAACCTGGACCTGCTGCGCCGCATGAAGGCCGGCGAGTTCGCGAACGGCGCGAAGGTGCTGCGGGCGAGGATCGACATGGCGTCGCCGAACATCAACCTGCGCGACCCCGTGATGTACCGCATCCTGCGCGCACACCACCACCGCACCGGCGACGCGTGGTGCCTGTACCCCATGTACGACTGGGCGCATCCGCTCTCGGATTCCATCGAGGGGATCACGCACTCGTTCTGCACGCTGGAGTTCGAGGACCACCGCCCGCTGTACGACTGGTTCCTGGACAAGCTGGGGATCTACCACCCGCAGCAGATCGAGTTCGCGCGCCTCGCGCTGTCGCACACGATCACGTCGAAGCGGAAGCTGAAGACGCTGGTGACCGAGAACCTGGTGAGCGGCTGGGACGACCCGCGCATGCCCACCCTGCGCGCGATGCGCCGCCGCGGCTACCCGCCGGAGGCCATCCGCGACATGTGCGAGCGCGTGGGCGTGGCGAAGGACGCGAACCTCGTGGAGCTGCAGTTCCTGGAGCACTGCGTGCGCGAGCGGTTGAACAAGTCCGCCTCCCGCTTCATGGCGGTGCTGCGGCCGGTCAAGGTGGTGCTGACGAACTGGCCGGAGGGCAAGGTCGAGGAGATCGAGGCGGTGAACAACCCGGAGGACGAGTCCGCCGGGAAGCGCCGCGTGGCGTTCGGACGCGAGCTGTGGATCGAGGACGCGGACTTCCAGGAGAACCCGCCGCCGAAGTACTTCCGGTTGCGCCCCGGCGGCGAGGTGCGCCTGCGCTGGGCGTACGTGATCCGGTGCGAGGAGGTCGTGAAGGACGCGGACGGCCGCATCACCGAGATCCGCTGCACCTACGACCCCGCCACCTCCGGCGGCAACACCCCGGACGGCCGCCGCATCAAGGGCACGATCCACTGGGTCTCCGCCGCGCACGCGCGCCGCGCCGCCGTGCGCCTGTACGACACGCTGTTCACGGAGCCCGACCCCTCCCGCGTGGAGGCCGGCACGGACTGGCGGGAGAAGTTGAACCCGAAATCCCTCGAGATCCTGGAGGGGTGCCTGGTGGAGCCGGCGCTGGCGGAGCTTCCCCCGGAGCGCACCGTGCAGTTCGAGCGAACGGGCTACTTCTGCGTGGACCGGGATTCCACCGCGGAGTGCCGGGTCTTCAACCGGACGGTCACGCTGCGCGACACGTGGGCGAAGATCGCGGCCCGCGAGGGGTAGCGACCGGGCGGGAACGAGGCGCCCGGGGCGGCCATCCCGCCCGCGCCGCCCCGGCGGATGGGGCCTTCCACCCCGCTCGCGGATCCGGGATCGGGCGAGTAGAGTGGTGGATGGTCGCCGGCCGATGGAGCCCGTCCGATCCACGGCGGGCCGTCGCGACGCGGCGGTCCACTCCCGAGAGAACCCATCCTGAAGACTCGAGGCGTCCGCGCGGCGTTGGCGGTCGAGGCCCTGTTGTTCCCCCTGGCGTTCGGGATCCTCGCCCTTCGCAGTCTATGGTCCGTCGTCGCCCCCCTCCCGGTTCCCCAGTTCGGCAAGCCCACGCTGCTCGAAGCGGCGGGCGTGCTCGTGGCGAAGCTGCTCGATCCGTCCTGGGTTCCGGCCTCGTCCGGGCTCACGCGGGCGCAGGTCCTCTCGATGATCGCGCTCGGCGTGCTCCACCCGATCCTCGGCTTCGTGTTCAACGCGACCTGCGCGGTGCTGCTCGCGACGCGGGCGCGGCTGCGGCTGGCGGTGCCGCCGTCCCGGTGGCGCGAGGTCCTGGTCCCCACCGCGGCCACGTTCCTGCTGCTCTCGGTCGGGATCTCTGACCGACTTCCCGGCTGGCTCACGCACCCGCTGCCGGTCCCGGTGCGATTCGCCATCCCGCTCCTGGGCATCGCCGCCGTGCTGACGATCGGCGGCCTCGCGATCGCGCTGTGGGGCCTCGCGCACCTGCGCCGGAACTTCTCGGTCTTCGTGGAGGTGCGCGAGATCGTGACCACGGGCCCCTACGCGTACGTGCGCCACCCGCTGTACCTGGGTGAGATCACGATGGCGGCGGGCCTGTGGCTGTGCGCCCCCACCGTCTTCGGCTTCGCCCTCGTGGGCACGCTGTCGGTCCTCCAGCTGGAGCGCGCCGGCATGGAGGAAGCCCGGCTGGCCGCGGCCAGTCCGACCTACGCCTCCTTGATGACCCGGACGGGACGCCTCCTTCCCCGCCTCGCGCGGAAGGGCTGAGAACGATGGGACCCGCCGGTCACCCGGCGGGTCCCCTTTCCCCTCGGCCTTTACGGGCCGCTGCGCGCTACCGGCGTCCCGCGCCCGCCGGCCGGCGGCCGCGGTCGCGACCGCCGCGGCCGCCGTCCCGGCCGCCGCCGGAGCGGCCGCCCGGCCGCTTCGTGGGCACGTACTCCTCGCCGGCCTCCTCCATGAGGATGGCCTTGCGGGAGAGGCGGACCTTGCCGTCGCCGTCGATGTCCACGACCTTGACGGTGAGCATGTCGCCCTCGCGGACCACATCCTCCACCTTCTCCACGCGCCCGCGATCGAGCTCGGAGATGTGCACCAGCCCGTCCTTGCCGGGCAGGATCTCCACGAAGGCGCCGAAGCTCTCGATGCGGCGCACGCGGCCCGTGTACACAGCGCCCAGCTCCGCCTCGGCCACGATGCCCTCGATCATCTTGAGCGCCATCTCGCCGGCGTCGCGGTCGACGGACGAGATCTTCACGGTCCCGTCGTCCTCCACGTCCACCGACGCGCCCGTCTCCGCCGTGATCTTGCGGATGGTCTTGCCGCCCGGCCCGATCACGTCGCGGATCTTGTCCGGATCGATCATGAGGCGCAGGATGCGCGGCGCCCACTGGCTGAGCTCCGTGCGCGGCTTGGCCAGGCCCTTCTCCATCTCGTTCAGGATGTGCAGCCGGCCCTCGCGCGCCTGCAGCAGCGCGTCGTGCAGGACCTGGAACGGGATGCCGCCGAGCTTGTTGTCCATCTGCACGGCGGTGATGCCCGCGGCCGTCCCGGTGACCTTGAAGTCCATGTCGCCGAGGTGGTCCTCCAGGCCGAGGATGTCCGAGAGCACGGAGTACTTCCCGTTCTCCCCGATCAGCCCCATCGCGATGCCCGCCACCGGCGCCTTGATGGTGACGCCGGCGTCCATCATGGCCAGCGAGCCGCCGCACACCGACGCCATGGACGACGACCCGTTCGACTCCGTGATCTCGGAGACGATGCGGATGGTGTACGGGAACTGCTCCTCGGCCGGCACCACCGGCTCCAGGGCGCGCTCGGCCAGGTTGCCGTGGCCGATCTCGCGGCGGCCCACCGAGCCCAGCCGCCGCACCTCGCCCACCGAGTACGGCGGGAAGTTGTAGTGCAGCATGAAGCTCTTCCAGGACTCGCCCTCGAGCGCGTCGATCTTCTGCTCGTCCGCGCCGGTGCCGAGGGTGGCCACCACCAGCGCCTGGGTCTCGCCGCGGGTGAACAGCGCCGACCCGTGCGTGCGCGGCAGGATGCCGACCTCGCACGTGATCGGGCGGATGTCCTTCGGACCGCGGCCGTCGGCGCGCAGCCCCTCGTCCAGCACCATCTTGCGGAGGTCGTTCTTCTCCAGGCGGGCGAACGCGGACTTCATCAGCCCCTCGTCCCCCGGCTCGGCGAAGCGGTCCGCGAGCGACGCGATGATCTCGTTCCGCAGCGCCTTCACCGCCTCGGCGCGCTCGGCCTTGCCGCGGATGCGGTTCGCGGCCGACAGGCGGCCCTGCGCCGCCGCCGCGATGGCCTGCTCCATCTCCGCGGAGGGGCCCACCGCCTTGAACACGGTCTTCGTCTTCCCCGCGCCCTCGGCCAGGACCTGCTTCTGCAGCTCCAGGATCTTGCGGATCTCGCCGTGCGCCAGCTCCAGCGCGCGCACCACCACGTCCTCGGGGACCTCGTGCGCGCTGCCCTCCACCATCACGATCGCGTCCTCGGACGCCGCGACGGTGAGCACCAGCTCCGCCTCGTCGCGCTCCTCGAACGTGGGGTTCACGGTGAAGTTGCCGTCCGTATACCCGATGCGCACCGCGCCCACCGGTCCCGGGAACGGGATGTCCGAGAGGCACAGCGCCATGGAGGCGCCGATCAGGGCGAGCGTGTCGCTGTCGTTCTCCCCGTCCGCGGAGAGGACCGTGGCGATGATCTGCGTCTCGCGGGTCCACCCCTTCGGGAACAGCGGGCGCAGCGGCCGGTCCACCTGCCGCGCGGAGAGCGTCTCCTTCTCCGAGGGGCGCGCCTCCCGCTTGAAGAAGCCGCCGGGGATCTTGCCCGCGGCGTAGAACTTCTCGCGGTACTCCACCGTGAGCGGGAGGAAGTCCTTCGTGAGGTCGTCCTTGTCCGCGGCCTGCGCCGAGACCAGCACGACCGACTCCCCGTACTGCACCAGCGCCGACCCCGACGCCTGCTTCGCGATCCGACCCGTCTCGATGGACAGGGTGCGACCGGCGAACTCCATGCTCTTCGTGACTCGCATCGATGTTCCTTTCGCCCGCCCCCACGGGCGGGTGTCCTTCGGACCGCTTGCGCCGGGCTACGCACTCGCGCGACTCCGGCCGGGACGGGCTCTCGGTGTGCGGGGAAGCCCGTGCCCGAAAACGACGAACCGCCCGGTGACCGGGCGGGACGGCGTGGGCTACTTCCGGAGACCCAGTTCCTTGATGAGGGAACGGTACCGGTCCGACTTGTTCGCCTTCAGATAGTCGAGAAGGCGGCGCCGGCGACCGACGAGCTTCAGGAGCCCGCGGCGGGAGTGGTGGTCCTTCTTGTGGGTCTTGAAGTGCTCGGTGAGGTAGTTGATCCGCTCCGTCAGGAGCGCGATCTGCACTTCCGGCGACCCCGAGTCGGACTCGTGGAGCCGATGCCGGTCGATGATGCCGGTCTTGTCTTCCTTCGACAGCGTCATGTCTTCCAGGGCTCCTTGCGTCCGCCCCGCGGCGGACGGCGACCCGCGCGAGCGGATCGTTCGCGTTTTCTCCCGTGTTCCACGAACAGCCGGGGAATCTAGCAGACCCCCGGACGGGCGACAAGCCGCAAAACCGCCGGCCTCCGGCCCCCTTACTCCACGCCCCGCAAGATCTTGCGGGCCCGGTCCACGTCGTCCCGGATGGCCGCGGCCAGGGCCTCCGGACCCGGGAAGCGCTGCTCGTCCCGGATCCGCTCCACCAGGTCCAGGGCCAGGCGCCGGCCCAGCAGATCCCCCGAGAAGCCCGGCAGATGGACCTCCAGGGCCTTCCCGGCGTCGAACGTGGGCCGCGTGCCGAAGTTCATGACCGCGTCCCGGGGCCCGTCCTCCCCCGGCACCGTGACGCGCAGGGCGTAGACCCCGTACGCCGGCAGGAGCTTGCGCCCCTCGGGGATATCGACGTTCGCGGTCGGGAAGTGGAGGGTCCGGCCCACCCCGCGGCCGGGGACCACCGTGCCTTCGATCCGGTAAGGATGGCCCAGGAGTTCGCCCGCCTCGCGGACGCGCCCCTCCGCCACCAGGGCCCGGATCCGGGAGGACGACACGGGGGCGCCGTCGTCCCGGGAGGGCTCCACGCGTTGCACCGCGAAGCCCTCGCGGCGCCCCAGCTCGGCCAGCTCCTCGGGGCCGCCGGAGCGGTCCCGCCCCATGCGGAAGTCGTACCCCAGCACGAGGCGCGCGAGGCGCGCGGTCGGCGGCAGGATGCCGTGCAGGAACTCGGCGGCGGTGAGGCCAGCGACGGAGCGGTCGAACCGGCGCACGAGCACCGCGTCCGGCGGCCCGCCGAAGGCCGCGATCAGGCTGCACCGTTCCGCCGCCGTGGTCAGGAGCGGCGGGGCCGCCTCCGGGCGGAGGACCTCCAGCGGGTGCGGATCCAGCGTGACCACGAGCGTGCGCTCGTCCCCCGCGGCGGCGGCCCGCAGCGCGGCGAGCACGGCCTGGTGGCCGCGGTGCACGCCGTCGAACACGCCGATCGTGGCGGCCACCGGGCCGCGCAGCGCCTCCAGCTCCCGGGCGTGGTGCGCGACGATCACGCGGTGCGCCCCGGCCGCCCGAAGGCAGCGCCCGCCGGCATCACGTGCAGGACGCGAAGCCCCTCGGGCGTGCGACGCGCGAGCGCCGCGAGCCGGCCGCCCGCGGTCAGCCGGACGAGCCCGGCGCCTTCCGGGACATCGGGCGTCGCGGGAAGCAGGGCGTCCGTGCGGGGAGCGGGCGTCGTCCGGCCGAGCTCCACCGCCGGCAGGTCCGCGAACGCGTCCGCCGGGTGGACGAGGGCCGCGCGCAGCGACGCGGCGGCATCCGGCGCCGCCAGCGTCTCGAACGGGAACGCCTGCGCGCGCGTGAAGCCGCCCTGGGCCTCGCGCGCGAGGCGCACGAGATGGCCGCCGCACCCGAGCGCCTCGCCCAGGTCGTGGACCACGGTGCGGACGTAGGTTCCCTTCGAGCAGCTCAGGGAGAACTCGAAGTCCGGGAGGTCCACGCGCCCGATGTCGAACGCGTGCACGGTGACGGGGCGGGCCGCGCGCTCCACCTCCACGCCGCGGCGCGCCAGCTGGTACAGCTTCCTCCCCTCCACCTTGACCGCGGAGAACATGGGCGGCACCTGCTCGATGCGGCCCACGAAGTGCGCGGCCGCCGCGCGCAACTCCGCCTCCGTGCACGTGACCGGACCTTCGCGCACCGTGCGCCCGGACGCGTCCTGCGTGTCGGTGGCGATGCCGAGCCGGCCCACGCCCGCGTACACCTTCGTGCCCTCCATGAGGAACGCGGAGAGCTTCGTGGCCTTGCCCACGCACAGCACGAGCACGCCGGTGGCGTCGGGATCCAGCGTGCCCGCGTGCCCCACCTTCGCGCCTCCGAGCACACGGCGCACGCGGGCCACGACGTCGTGCGACGTCATGCCCGCGGGCTTGTCGATCGCGACGACCCCCGGCGCCTCAGACGGGATGGCCGAGGTGCTCGCGGACCGCCCGGAGGACGGCCTCCTTCGCTTCCTCGAGCGGGCCAGGAACCCGGGCCCCCGCGGCGCCGGGGTGTCCGCCCCCTCCGAACCGGCGTGCCAGGACATCGACCGCCACTCCTCCATTCGAGCGGAAGCTGATCTTCACCGTGCCCTCCCCCGTGTCGCGCAGGAAGAGCCCCACCTTGACCCCCTCGATCGAGCGGGCCCAGTTCGACAGACCGTCGGTCTCCTCCGCGGCGGCGCCGGTCTCGGCGAGCATCCCCGGGGTGACGTGGATGCACGCGACGCGGCCGTCGTCGCGGAACTCCAGCGTGCCGAGCGCCGCCGCGAGCAGGCGGACCGACGCGACGCTGCGGCTCTCGTACACGCGGCCGGCCACGCCGTCGGGCGAGGCGCCGGCCTCCACGAGCGCCGCGGCCGCCGCGAACGTCCGCGCATCCGTGTTCGGGAACGTGAACCGCCCGGTGTCCGTGAGGATGCCCGCGTACAGGTTCGCGGCCGCCTCCGGGCCCACCGCCCAGCCGGCGTCGCGGGCGAGCTCCCACAGCATCAGCGCGGTGGCGGACGCCGTGGGGTCCACCCACGCGAGGTCGCCGAACCGCGCGTTGTCCCCGTGGTGGTCCACGTCCAGCACCGCGGCGCCGCGGGCGAGGACGGCCTCCAGCGCGCCGAGCCGCGACGGGGACGTGGCGTCCACGCAGACCACCGTGTCGAAGGGGCCGGGGAGCGCGTCCGCCGCGGCCGCCACGTCGGACGCGCCCGGCAGGAAGGCGTACAGGGCGGGCACGCCGCCCGGCAGGCCCACGCGCACGTCCTTGCCGCGCGCGCGCAGCATCCACGCCAGACCCAGCGCGGAGCCCACGGCGTCGCCGTCGGGATCCAGGTGCGACAGGATCGCGAGGCGCCGCGCGCGATCCAGGCGCTCCGCGAGCTCACGCATCCCGGTCGTCCTTCGCGGCGGGCGCGTCGCTCGCGGCGCCGTCCGCGCCGTCCTCGGCCCCGCGCGCCGCGCGCTCGTCGGCCAGGTCCTTCAGCACGCTCTCCATGCGCAGGCCGCGATCCATGGACTCGTCCAGGTGGAATCGGAGCACCGGCGTGCGGCGGAGGTCGGTGGCGCGGGCCAGCTCCGTGCGCAGGAACGGCGCGGCGCGGCGCAGCGCCGCCATCGCGTCCGCGCGGCGGGAATCGTCCCCGAGCGCGGACACGAACACCTTCGCCACGTCCAGCTCGGGGGAGATCCGCACGGCGGTCACGGTGACGGCCGCGAGCCGCGGGTCGTTCGAACGCGTCAGCAGGATGTCCGCGAGGACCTCGCGGAGGATCTCGTCCAGCTTCCTCTTGCGCGTGGGACGCACGGTCCGCTCCCCTTCACCAGCTCTCGCGGACCGCCTCGACCACCACGATCCGGGGGTCGGACTCGAGCATCCGCTGGATCTCGTCGATGGTCCGCTCGAGGATGCCGCCCTCGCCGCCGACCGCCGCCACGCCCAGCATCGCCCGGGCGTGGAGGTCCTGGTCCCCCGTCTCCGCCACCGCCACGGGATACCGTGCGCGGATCCGGTCCCTCAGGCTCTTCACGATCTTCCGCTTCGCCTTCAGCGAGTCCGAGCCCGGGATCCGGAAGTCCACCTCGAGCGCGACGACGCGCATGCGGGAGGCGGCGCGCGCCTACAGGCGGCGCGCGACCTCCACCTCCTCGAACACCTCGAGCACGTCGCCCTCGTGGATGTCGTCGAACCCGTCCACGCCGATGCCGCACTCGAAGCCGTTCTTCACCTCGGAGACATCCTCCTTGAACCGCTTCAGCGAGCCCACCTTGCCCTCGTGGACGGACTGGCCGTCCCGGCGGACCGTGACGAGCGCGTTCCGGCGCACGAGCCCGGTGAGCACCATGCTGCCGGCGATCACGCCGGACCGCGGGATGCGGAAGATCTGCCGCACCTCCGCCGTGCCGAGCGTGCGCCGCTCGATGGTGGGCTTCAGCATGCCCTCCATGGCGGCGCGGACGTCCGCGGTCATCTCGTAGATGATGTCGTAGGAGCGCACGTCCACCGCCTCGCGCTTCTGCACCTCGCGCGCGCGGGGGTCCACGCCCACGTGGAACGCGAGCACGATGGCGTCCGACGCGGCGGCCAGCAGGATGTCCGACTCCGTGACGTCGCCCACGCCGCGGTGCAGCAGGTCCACCTTCACCTCGGACGTGCCGATCTTCTCCAGCGCGTCCGCCGCCGCCTCCGCCGAGCCCTCCACGTCCGCCTTCAGGATGATGCGCAGCTCCTGGGCCACGCCCTCCTTGATGCGGTCGAACAGCGTCTCCAGCGTGGTGTGCCGGTGGTAGCGCTGCTCCTGCTCGCGCAGCAGCTGGCTGCGGCGCGTGGCGATCTCGCGCGCCTCGCGCTCCGTCTTCACGCACACGAAGGACTCGCCGGCGCGCGGCACGTCGGAGAAGCCCAGCACGCCCACCGGCGTGGACGGGCCCGCCTCCTTCAGGCGCCGGCCGCGCTCGTCCGTGAGCGCGCGCACGCGCCCCGCCTCGGTCCCGGCCACGACCGCGTCGCCGATGTGCAGCGTGCCCTCCTGCACCAGCACGGTGACGACCGTGCCGCGGCCCTTGTCCTTGCGGGCCTCGATGACGGCGCCGCGCGCGAGCCGGTCCGGGTTCGCCTTGAGCTCCATGATCTCGGCCTGCAACAGGACCATCTCCAGCAGCTTGTCCATGCCCACGCCGGTCTTGGCGGACACGTCCACCACGATGTGCGTCCCGCCCCACTCCTCGGCCTGGATGCCGTGGCCGGTGAGCGCCTGCCGGACCTGCTCGGGCTTCGCCGTGGGCTTGTCCACCTTGTTCACGGCCACCAGGATGGGCACGCCCGCCGCCTTCGCGTGGTTGATGGCCTCCACGGTCTGGGGCATCACGGAGTCGTCCGCGGCCACCACGAGGATCACGATGTCCGTGACCTGCGCGCCGCGCGCGCGCATGGCGGTGAACGCCTCGTGGCCCGGCGTGTCCAGGAACGTGATGGTGCCGCGCGGCGTCTGCACGTGGTACGCGCCGATGTGCTGCGTGATGCCGCCGGCCTCGCCGGCGATCACGTTCGTCTCGCGGATGTAGTCCAGGAGGCTGGTCTTGCCGTGGTCCACGTGGCCCATGATGGTGACCACCGGGGACCGCGGAAGCAGCTTGGTCTCGTCCTCCTCCTCCTCGACCTCCGCGGTCTCCGCCTCCACGACGGACTCGAACTCCACGACGTGGTCGAACTCGTCCGCGAGCATCTCGATCATGTCGCGGTCCAGCCGCTGGTTGATCGTGACCATGGAGCCGAGCTCCATGGCCTTCGCGATCACCTGCGAGGCGCTCACGCCGAGGTAGTTCGCCAGCTCCGAGGTGGACACGAACTCGGTGACGCGGAGGACCTTCACCTCCTCCTCGACCGCCCCCTCCTCCTCGTCCGGGCGACGCTTGCGGTGCCGGCGCCGGCGCAGCTCCGTGTCGGCCATGGTGCGCTTGATGTTCGCGCGCACGATCTTCTGGTCCACGGGGCGGCGCGGACCCGGCGGGCCCTTGCGGCGCGCCGCCGGCGCGGCGGCGGGCTTCGCCCCGGCGCCGGTCGGCTCCTCCGTGCCCACGGCGGCCTCGGCCGCGGGAGGTGCAGTCTGCTGCGCCTTCCGCCGCCGGCTGGCGCGCTCCACCTCGCGCTTGCGGGCGAAGTCCTCCTTGACCGCCTGCTTCTCCTTGTGGAACTCGCGGCGGATGCGCTCCACCGTCTCCGGCTCCACGGAGCTCATGTGGCTCTTCGCCTCGATGCCGAGCCCGCGAACGATGTTCAGCATGGCCTCGGACGAGACGGAGTACTCCTTGGCGATCTGGTAGATCCGGACCTTCTCCGCCTTCTTCGCGCCGGCGGCCGCCTTGTCGCCGGCGCTGTCCGCGTCCGGGCCGCCGTCCTTCTTGCGCGTCGTCATCTCTTCTGCCCCCCGGGCCGGCCCGCCTTCCGGGTCCCGCCCTCGTTTCCGTCGAGCCGGGCCAACAGGCCTCCGGCCATTCCCGCGTCCCGGACCCCGAGCACGGCCACCGCGTCCCTGCCGATGGCGGCGCCGAGCGTCCCCCGGTCCCCGGCGATCCGGGCCGGCACGTCCTCCTCCTCCGCGACCCGGAGCACCCGCTCCCGGTCCCGCGGCGAGGCGTCTCCCGCCAGGATCACCAGCCGGACCTCGCCCCGGTGCAGCCCGATCCGGGTCTCGCGCGACCCCACGCAGAGCCGGCCGGCGCGCCGGGCCAGACCGAGGAGGCCGCGGATCTCCTCAATTTTCATGCGATTCGCCCGGGACATTCTCCACGAGGCCCCCTCCGATCGCAAGCCGGAAGGCCGCCCGGACCGCCTCCGCAGCCGCGCCCCCGCCGGCCGCGCGCCGCGCCAGACGTTCCACGCAGGCCGCGCTCCGGCACACGTACGCGCCCCGCCCGCCGGCGCGCGCCGCCGGGTCCGGGTGCGGCACGCCGCCCGCGTCCGGCGTCCAGCGAAGCAGGTCGCGCTTCGGCGCGCGGCGCCGGCACGCCACGCAGCTGCGGACCGGCCCGGCCACCGCGGCCGGCACCCCCGCGGCATCAGCCCGCGTCGCGCGTCTCCCCGGTTCCCTCCGTCTGCCCATCCGTCTCGCCCTCGGGCGAGTCATCGCCCCACCCGGACGTGAGCTCCGACTCCATGGCCTCGATGTCGTCGAGGTAGTTCTCCCCGGACGCGCCGGGCGGACGGGGCTTCGGCGCCACCGGGGCCGGACGAGGCGCCGGAGCCTTCGCCTTCGGCGCCTCCTTGGGCTTCGGCTCGTCCTCGGGCTCCGGATCCGCCGCGGCCGGGGCCTCCGCCGGCGCCTCGGGCGCGGGCGCGACCACCGCGGCCGCGGCCGGCGGCGCGGCGGCCGCGGCCTTCGCCGCCGCCTTCTCCGCCTCCACCTTCTCGAGGTGCTGCACCGCGGCCAGGTAGATCTTCTGCGCGGTCACGTCGCCCACGCCCGGCACGTTGATCAGGTCCTCGATGGAGGCCTTCACCACGTCCTGCACCGACTCGAAGCCGGCCTGCACCAGGTTCTCCGCGGTCTTCGGCCCGATGCCCTCGATGTTCTCCACCGGGATGTGCTCGCGGCGCGGCACCTGCCCGCGGGAGATGGCGAACTCCTCCTCGGACACGAGGTCGATCTCCCAGCCGGTCAGCTTCGCGGCGAGGCGCGCGTTCTGGCCGCTCTTGCCGATGGCGAGGGACAGCTGGTCCTCCGCCACGATCACCTTCATGCGCTTCGTGGCGTCGTCCGGGACGACCTGCAGGATCTTCGCCGGCGAGAGGGCCTTCGTGACGAACGCGATGGGATCGTCCGAATGCGGCACGATGTCGATGCGCTCGCCGGACAGCTCCCGCACGATGGCCTGCACGCGCGAGCCCTTCATGCCCACGCACGCGCCCACGGGA
The DNA here is from genome assembly GCA_964571855.1 of uncultured Gemmatimonadota bacterium. Classification (GTDB taxonomy): domain Bacteria; phylum ARS69; class ARS69; order ARS69; family ARS69; genus CAYYFX01. Next base: position 11,442 of record CAZNDO010000002.1, on the reverse strand, counting down.
TCCACGCGCAGCTCGTTCGACGACACGGCGATCTTGGAGCGGCCGCCGGCCTCGCGCGCCACCGCGTTGATGCGCACGATCCCCTCGAGGATCTCCGGGACCTCCTGCTCGAACAGCTTGCGCAGGAACTCCCCGGACGCGCGCGACAGGATGACCTGCGGACCTTTCGCGTTGCGCTGCACCTCGATGATGAGGGCGCGCACGGTGTCCCCCTGGCGGTACTGCTCGCGGCGGATCTGCTCCCGCCAGGGCAGCAGCGCCTCGGCGCGGCCCAGGTTCACGATGATGTTGCCGCGGTTCACCTGCTGCACCGTGCCGGTGACGATCTCGCTCACGCGGTCGTGGTAGTTCTGGTAGACGTTCTCGCGCTCCGCCTCGCGGACGCGCTGCACCACCACCTGCTTCGCGGCCTGGATGGCGTTCCGGCCGAACTCCTCCAGCGTGAGCTGCACGCGCAGGTCGTCCCCCACCTTCGCGTCCGGGTCCACGAGGCGCGCGTCGTCGATCTCGATCTCGAGCTCGGCGTCCTCCAGGTCCTCCACCACGCGGCGCACGTACTCGATGCGCATGCCGCCGGACGAATCGTCGAAACTGACCTGGATGTCCGCGTTCGCGCCGTACCGGCGGCGCGCCGCCGACACGATGCCCGCCTCCAGCGTGCGGATCACCATCTCCTTGTCGACGTTCTTCTCCCGCGCGATCTGGCCGAGAGCCTCGAGAATCTCGTAGCGCATGCCTCTACCCTCTTTGCGCGCCCGTCTCGGGCGGCTCCGGGATCAATCGGGCCTTGGCGACGGCCGCCCATGCCAGGACGTCCTCGCCGCCGTCGTCGCGCGCGAGCGCGACCGACTCCGCTCCCCGCGTGCCCGCCGCGCGGCCCGTGCGCGGCACATCCTCGTCCGCGAGCACGACCTGCACGAGCCGCCCGCGGAACAGGTCGAACTCCCGCGCGGCGCGGAGCACGCGGTCCGTGCCCGGGGACCAGACCTCGAGCACGTAGCTGCCCGGGAACGCGCCGGCCTCGTCCAGCGCCGCCCCGGCCGCGCGCGTCACCCGCGCGCAGTCCCCGTGCGTCACGCCCGCTTCGGAGTGGACGACGAGCCGCACGACCGCGCGGCGGCGACCCCCGGAGACCGCGACCTCGACGAGGTCCAACCCCTGGGCGCCCACGTGCGGCTCCAGGAGCGCGAAGATCTCCGGTTCCTCCACGGCAGGACCCCCGTTCCCGGGGCCTCCCGTTCCCCGACGCGCAGGGCGCCGGACCCCGGAGCCCCGGCCCCGCGGGAGCACGGCTTCCGGGCAAAAGGAAAGCCTCCGGGAGACCCGCAGGCTGTCCGGAATGTGCGCCTCGGGAGGGGACGTGTCAAGGCGGAAACCCGGAGCCGCCCTCCGCGGCCTCCGCCCGCGCGATGAGGGCGAGCACCAGCCGGCCCACCTGCTCCAGGGACTCCGGCGCGCAGCCGCCGGGAAGGTCCGACACCGTGTGCCAGTTCGGATCCGCCAGGTCGATCAGGTCCACCGCGGGGATCCCGGCCGCCAGGAACGGGATGTGGTCGTCCATGACCGGCGTGCCGGTGGAGTCCGCCAGCACGGACAGGCCCTCCTCCCGGGCCACGGTCCAGACCGCCTCCACCAGCGCCGGCGCCCCGGCCAGGCTGTTCGCCTCGCGCGGGATCCGCGTGCCCCGCCGCCCCACCATGTCCAGGATGACCGCGTACCCGGGCCGGTACGCGGGGTGGTCGGCCACGAAGCGCTGCGATCCCAGCGCCCACGAGCGCACGTCCCCCTCCACGCCGCAGTCTTCCCCGTCGAAGAACACGAGGTCCACGCCGACCGTCGGCGGTCGTGCGTGCAGCGCGCGCGCCACCTCCAGGAGGACCGCGACGCCGCTCGCGCCGTCGTTCGCGCCGGGGACCGGCAGCGTCCGCTTCGCCGGGTCCGGATCGCGCTCCGCGAAGACGCGCGTGTCCCAGTGCGCGCCGAACAGGATCCGGCGCCGCGCGTCCGGCGCGAACACCGCGATCACGTTGTGGAAGACGGCGTCGCTCGAGTCCACCGCGCAGGTACCCTCGAACGTGTGCCGGGTCACGCGCGCCGCGAGCGGCCCGAGCACGCCCTCCAGGTACTCCACGCCGCGGCGATGGCCCTCGGTCCCCGGCACGCGCGGCCCCAGGGCCACCTGCTCCTCGAGGCGCGCGAACGCCTGCGCCCCGTCGAACGGGCGCGGCCCCGGGGCGCAGGACGCCCCCGCCGCGAGCCCGGCGACCCCGACCCACGCGAGCAGTCTCCGCAACCGCGCCTCCCCCGTCAGAACTTGATGAGCGCCTCGAGCGACACGCCCACGATCGTCTCGGAGCGGTCGAGGCGGATGTCCTTGCTCTTGCTGTACGAGATGTCCATCGATCCCTGCACCTTGCGCGAGAAGTTGTACGTGGCGCGCGGCTTCACGCTGAACGCCTTGCGGTGGCTGCGCACCGTGGACGTGGACGTCCCGTTCGGCCGCAGCTCCAGCTCCCGCGTCAGGTCCTCGGACCGGTCGATGTCCATGTTCAGCGTCAGGTCGCTCTTGAACCGCAGCCGCTTCCCCAGGAACCAGATCCCCTTCGCCGCCTGGAAGTTGTACCGGCCCGTCAGCCGGTAGCTCCTCGACTCGGTCTCGCTGCGCGAGATGACCTGGTTGAACTCCGACTCGTCCGTCGTCGTGGAGCGGTTGTGCGAGATGGTCGTGTTCAGCCCGGACTGCCAGGCCGTGCTCCAGGAGAGGAACGGCGCCCACTCCCGGCGCACGGTCTCGGTGTCGTACCACGGCCGGTCCGGCGGCAGCGGCTCGTCCAGGGGCGGCAGCCGGCCGTTACGGCGCGTGTTCTTCCGGAACGCCGAGTTCAACGACGACGTCTTCGCCCACTTCTTCAGCGGGCCGCGCCGCTCCAGTCCGTCGAGGGCCAGCGCCACGTCCGGCCACGTCACGTCGTCCGTCTTCGAACGCGATCCGCTCAGGATGGAGCGCGCGGTGGAGCGCGTCCATCCCAGGTCCACCACCACGCCGGACGTCGGCTGCAGCGACGTGTCCAGCTTGGAGGCCCAGGACACGTCCGTGTTGTCCTCGATGAGGTTGGACGTCGTCCCCGCCACGGGCTCGATCAGCCCCAGGTCGAAGCGGCCGAACCCGAGCTGGTACTTGAGGTCCGGCCGGTCCCGCACGCGGCTGTACCGCGACGAGCGCCGGTCCGTGTACGAGCCGCGGATGTCGTTCATGATGCCGAAGAACCGCGCGGCGCCGCCCCGGAGATCCTCCCACGCCGACGTGGTGTCCTCCTCCTCCCGCTCCTCCGGCGGCCGCTCCGCGTCGCCGCCCTCCGTGTCCGTACCGCCCCGGCCGCCGCCGGCGTCGTCGCCGCCGTGCGGGCGGCGCGGCTGCCGGCTCGGCCCCGGGGACCCGAACAGCGCGCGCAGGTTCAGGGACGCCGAGAGGTCGCGCGTGGCCGTGTTCTGGACGCGGAGCACGCGGATCGGCCCGCCCAGCGAGTCCGCCCGCGACGCGAGATCCGGCGGCTGCACGGTCGGGCTCTGGTCCTCCACGTAGTTCGTGTCGTAGCTCAGCACCGGGCGCAGGATGTTCTTCAGGCTCGGCCGCCAGGACGCCCGGAATCCCTGGTCGCGGTTCAGCTCGCGGCCGCCGCGCTTGAAGCTCTCGAACATGGACACGTTCTCGCGCAGGTCCAGGTCCTGCTTCTTGTTGAAGCGGAAGGACGTGTCGAACGTGTTCGAGCGCAGCGGATCCCACTGGACGGCCAGGGTCCCGTCCAGGGACCGCGTCCGCACGGGCGCGCGCGGGTTCACCGTGCGGTTCCCCGCCACGTCCGTCTCCACGTCCGAGGACCGGGACACGTTCAGCGCCCCGTTCATGCCGAGCCGCACGGTCGGGAAGTACGACAGGTCGAACCGCTTGAGCAGCCGGAGCGTGCGCCCGGCACCCGGGTTCAGGTTGTACGTGGCCTGGCCCGTCGTGGCGTCGCTGCTCGTGGTCACGAAGGGGCTCGTGCTCCGGTTGTTCGCGTCCGAGACGCTCAGCGTGAAGTTGTCCAGCGTGTAGCGCAGCCACCCGCTCTGCGAGGGACGGGTCTTCGCGAAGCGCGACGAGATGGAGTTCCGGCGCGTCGTCGTGCGCGCCGCCGCCTTGTCGTCCTCCTGCTCGAGCACGATGTCCGAGTTCGGGAACAGGCGCGGGGTCTGGTCCGAGCTGGCGTACTCCGCCGTCACCGGCAGCGAGATCCCGCGCCCGTCGAAGAACTTGTTGAGCTTCACGTCCCCGCGGACGTTCCAGGACATCTCGTTCGTGCCGCTGCGCGCGCCCTCGATGCGCCGGAACTCCGAGTCCACGCGCCGCGCGCCGGCGTCCACGGTGGCGAAGTCCGCCAGCCGCGCGCTGCCGGAGACGCGGGACGCCCACCCGGGGTCCTTCAGCACCGAGCGGAGCCGGATCTCGTCCACCCAGATCTCGCCCTGGATGGCCGCCGCCGCCGGATCATCCCCCTTCACGCCGAGCGTCAGCCGGCGCACGCGCGACAAGGACGGCTGGCCGTACACCGCCAGCGTGTCCCCGTCCACGACCGTGGAGCGGTAGTCCACCGCCACGCCCTCCACCATCACCTGGCGCTGCGGCGGGTCCAGCTTCAGCTCCGCCAGCCTGTTCAGCTCGATGAAGACCTCGCGCCACCCGGAGTCCGCGCCCTGGCCGGGCAGCCGCGTGGTCGAGAACTCGTAGAAGTTCGTGGTGTCCGGCCCGAAGCGCAGGAAGAACGTGCCGGTCGAGCCGTTCACGAGGTCCACGTCGCCCCGGTAGCGGTCGCGCACGTTGCCGCCGCGGTCCCAGATGCCGTCGCGGAAGTACAGGCTCATGCTCTCGTACTGCGTGAAGTCCTGGTTGGCGCCGTTTCCGGTGTCCAGGATCTCCCGGTACGCGGAGCCCTGCCGCCCCTGCTCGTCGGGCCGCGACGCGTCCCCGAGCGACGGGATCATGTCGTACTCCATCACGAGCGCCTGCTCCCGCCGCTGCTCGTTGTTCGCGTCCTCTCCCGGGTCGAAGGGCGGGAAGTAGAACAGGTTCTCCTTGTTGTCCGCCGTGCTGACCGTGAACGTCCCGATCGCGGACTCCGGCTCCACCGGGAGGCCGGTGGCGTTGATCGTCTGCTTCTCCTCCAGCCACGACGCGCCCTTGATCTCCACGCTCGCGATCTGGAACTTCGCCCCGGACGTGCCGGCCACGCCGTCGAACCAGAGCCGCACGTACTTCACGGAGCGGCGCCGCGGCACGCCGCCCACCGCCTCGCCCGCGTCCAGCGGGATCCGGAACAGCCGCCAGTGGTTCCCGGGGCGGGCCACGGGGTCGAAGTTCGTCTGGACCAGGTAGCCGGTCTCGTCCACCACGGTGTCCGCGAGGTCCAGCACGTACGAGGCGTACACGTCGTCCGTGTCCAGCAGGTTGTCGCCGTCCAGGTCCTCCGTGTCGAGCAGGCTGTTGCCCTCGTAGTTGTTGATGTCCTGGTACCGCAGGGACTCCGGGTCCGACCGGTTGAAGCGGAAGTCGTCGTCGCCGTCGTCGAACGCCACCGCGCTCCCGTCCGCGCCGCGGACGTTGTCCAACCCGAAGTCCTCGGCGCTCACGGTCAGCTCGCCGTCGTACGGGTTGAAGTCCTCGGTGTCCAGGAACCCGCGACCCTTCTGCGGGAAGGCCGGGTTGTCGTTCGAGCGCACGTGGAAGTCCTCGCTGATCTCGCCGAGGTCCACGACCATCCGGCCCTCGTTGCGGCCGAAGTCGTTGATCCACACCTCCAGGAACTTCTTCTCGGAGAAGTCCTCCCCCACCGTGGAGAGGTTGCGCATGACGCCGAGCCAGCCGAGCGAGTCCGGCGATCCCACGCGCGTGCGCAGCTCCATCACCTGCAGGAAGTCCTGCCCCTGCTGCTCGTCGGACAACTCCACGAACACGTCGCGACGGCGCACCGCGTTCTCCGGGTTGTACCAGTTGAACGGGTGCGGGCGGATCTGCGGCGTGGCCTTGTCCAGGTCCGGGTGGTCCACCGTGGGACCGGGACCGGAGGGCTCCGAGGCCGGCACCCAGAGACCGCGCGTGAGCGGCAGCTCGCGGGAGTCCTCCACGCCTTCCATGTCGTCGATGTAGATCTCGTTCTTCGTGTTCGGGTTCGGCAGCGACACCGCCGCCTCGCCCTGGATCTGCACCTCGGACTCGCTCTCCGAGCGCACGAGCGGGATGGCGTTCACGAGGTCCGTGAGCAGGCCCGGGTTCGCCGCCCACTGCCCGTACACGTTGCCCACGACGATCCGCGACGGCTCCTGCCCCAGCTTCGGCCGCTCCTCCGGCGTGGAGCGGCTGTAGAACAGCCACGACGAGCTGAGCCGCGTGCGCTCCGCGAAGTTGTACGTGCCGGACATGCCCACGAGGGACTCCTTCGCCTGTCCGAAGAGCGGCACGTACTGGAAGTCCACCTCGATGCGCGCGTCCGGCTTGTTCGCGTCCGCCGTGCGGAACGTGAGGATGCCCAGCTCGTAGTCGATGTCGTAGTCCGTGCCCCGCTGCAGTGTGCGCCCGTCCAGCCGCACGGTCTCGGAGCCCTCCAGGATGTTGAACCGGTTCAGGTTGTAGGAGGGCGTGGGCGTGGTGAACTGCACGGCGAGCAGGTACTTCTCCCGGTTGATCAGGTCGTCCGGCTCCAGCTCGTACAGCCCGGAGTTGTACTCGCGTAGCGGCACGGGGTCGGTGCTGCGGCCCGTCGGCACGAGGGACGGATCCACGATCACGTTCACCGGGATGCCGCCGAATACGGACGAGTCGGGCGCGAACGGCGTGAGGTTCGGGAAGGTCACGGTCCCGTCCTCGAAGTCCACGAACTCCGGCTCCACCTTGAGGTCCGGATCCGCGGTGGAGACGCCCTTGTAGTCCAGGCCCAAGAGGCGCACGTACTCCAGGTTGCGGGTCGGGTCCGCCGGGTCCTCCTGCGCGTCGTCGTCCTGCAGTCCCGCGGAGGACGCGCGCTTCCGGATCACCATCTCGAAGCTGTCCGGGTTGATGTTGCGCGCGCCGATCGAGTACACGTTCTTCTGCTCGAGGACGCGCAGCGGCCGGAAGCCCTTCGCGTCGTCGTACAGGTCCCGCTCCGGCGGCGAGAGGAGTTGCAGCGCCAGCGTGTCCGCCACGACGCCCACCACCAGCCCGTCGTCCCGCGTGTACTGCACGGCGAGCGTGTGCTCCCGGGAGACGGATCGCTCCATGGTGAGGACGCCGGTGGCGCGGTCGAAGCGGTAGTCCTGGTTCTCCGTGAGCCGGTGGTACGTGCCGCGAACGACGCCGACGGAGTCCGTGGCCGTCCCGGTCTCCGGATCCACGTAAGCGAAGCCGATCCGCGCCAGGTCCACGATGTCGTTGACCGGGTTCTTGTCGTCCAGGAAGACGTCCACCTGGCGGATCGGCAGGACGCCCACGCCGTCCGCGCCGGACGTCTGCGCCAGCTCCAGCGGCGGCGCCACCCAGTAGTAGGTGCGCTTCACGAACTCGTAGTCCCGGATCACCACGGAGTCCCTGCGCGCCTGGCCCACGAACGTCTGCGACGCCACCTGCCCTTCCTGCTTGGACGCGATGGCGGTGAGGTCCAGCGCGCCGAGCTTCGCGATGGCCTTCGCGCCGAACAGGCCCTGCTGCGATTTCCGGAAGCTGAGGAACTCCGAGCCCGGCAGCGAGAGGTCCGTGTTGCCCATCTCGATCTTCTGGATGACCTCGTCCTCGTCGCCGTCGTACCGGAGCTGGATCTTGTTGTCGAAGGACGTGCTCACCTCGCTGTCGTGGTTCACGAGCACGTGGATCTTCTCGCCGATCGTGCCGTCGAGGTTCAGCCGGAGCTGCTGCTTGATGTCCAGGTCCGGGAAGATGGACGGGTTGCCGGACTCGAACTGCGGCCCGCCCTCCAGGATCGTGGACGTGCCGGAGAACGTGATGCGCTCGGAGCCGCTGAGGTTGAGCCGCGCGCCCTGGCCGATGGCGCGCGCCACCGCATCCGGGAAGTCCACGGGCAGCTCGATGGAGACCACGTCCGTGGCGCGCTTCGCGTCGCGCTCGGTGGCCTTCTTCCGGATCGCGTCGCGCCAGCTCCGGGCGGCGGCCACCTGCGCCTGGGCGCGGGCCGCGCCGGCCAGGTCCTCCAGCCACACGGGGGCCACCGGGGCGTCGCCGGCGAGCTGCTCCACGCGCACGATCCCGCGGTCCGGGTCCACCTCGACCGCCTCGCGGACGACGTTGTCGGGGATGCGAAGCCGGCCGCCGGAGGTGGTGGGTGCCAGGCTGACCAGGGTGTCCATGGGCCGGGCCAGCGACGGCACCCAGAACCGCTCGCCGGCGAGCCGGGGGTTCCGGTAGTCCGCGCGGGCCTCGGACGGCGCGAGCAGGGCTGCCAGCAGGAACGCGAGCGCCGCGCAGACGCGCGCGCCCGGAGGGCCGGAGCAGGCCGGAGGGCCGGGGCGACCCCGCGGCCTGTGCTGTGCTTCCCCCATGGTTTCTCGCGGGCGGGGCCGGGCGGGGCCGTCCGGGAACGTCAAGCGTCGAAACAACTTAAGTGCGACCGCGTTCAAGTGTCAAGAAACCGCCGGGGGCACCGTCGGCTTGTCGCTCCGCGGGGCCTCCGCTACGATGGCGGCCAACGGCCGGGACCGGGACGGGGACGGGACCACGATGCGTATCCTGGATCGCTACGTCCTGGCGCGCCACGCCGGGCCCTTCCTCTTCGCCGCCCTCACCATCACCTTCCTCTTCGTGATGCGGGTCCTGGTGGACTTCCTGGGGCTCTTCGCCTCCCGGAACCTGGACCCCCTCACCATCGCCGAGACCTTCGCCCTGTCCCTGGGCTGGATCCTGGCCCTGACCTTCCCGATGGCCGTGCTGGTGGCCGTGGTGGTGGCCTTCGGGCGGTTGTCGCAGGACGCCGAGCTGGACGCCATCCACGCGGCCGGCGTGTCCTTCCTGCGGACGATCACCCCGGTCCTCGCGGCCGCGGCCATTCTGACCGCAGCCCTCGTGGTGTACAACGACCGGGTGCTGCCCGAGGCGAACTTCCGGTTGAAGGCCCTCACGGCGGACATCCACAAGATGCGCCCCACGATCGCCATCCGCGAGGGCGTCTTCATGGACGACTTCGAGGGGTACTCGCTGCTCGTCCGCGAGGTCGACGACGAGCGGAACCTGGTCCGGGACGTCACCGCGTACGCGCTGGACCCGAAGGAGCCCGTGCGCACCATCCACGCGCCGTGGGGCGAGCTGGTGTGGGAGGACCGCGGGGACCGCCTCGTGATCCGCCTGCACGACGGCGAGATGCACGAGGTGGACCCCGACGAGCCGGGCAACTACTTCCTGCTCCAGTTCGACACGCACAACCTCATCTTCGACGGGCTCGGGACGCGGCTGGAGCGGCGGGAGGCGTCGTCCCGCGGGGACCGGGAGCTGCCCATCGGGGAGATGCGGCGGCGGGTGGCGGAGTTGGACGCGGAGCGGGCGGCGGAGGCGGACTCGGCGGCCGCGGGCGTGCGCGGCGCGACGGACGAGCTGCGCAACGCCCTGCGCGGCGCGCTGGCGGAAGGGACCCTGGTGCGTCCCGCGGACTTCTCGACGCGGGCGCGCGTCCTGCTGCGGAGCGTGCGCAGCACGGAGCGGAGGATCGACCGCAAGGATCTCGAGGCGCGGCGGTACCTGGTGGAGATCCACAAGAAGTGGGCGTTCCCCGTGGCCTGCCTCGTGTTCGTGCTGGTCGGGGCGCCGCTGGGCGCACGCGTGCGCCGGGGCAGCCTCGGCGTGGGCGGCGCGCTCTCCTTCCTGTTCTTCCTCCTGTACTACATGGCCTCGCTCGGCGGGGAGAAGCTGGGGGACCGCGGGATCGTCCCGCCCGCCGTCGGGATGTGGGCCATCAACGTGCTCCTGGGCGGGATCGGGCTGTACCTCGTGCTCCGCCGCGACGCGCGCTGGGCGGCGCGGAGACGCGCCGCGTGAGGCTCCTGGACCGCTACGTGCTGCGCAAGTTCGCGTTCGCGCTCGGCGGCGCGCTCGGCGCGTTCCTCGTCGTCGCGATCATCGTGGACCTGTTCGAGCGGCTGGACACCTTCCTGGACCACCACGTGGCCCTGTCCGTCGTGCTGCAGTACTACCTCGCCACGATGCCGTTCCTCGTGTCGGTGATCCTCCCCATCGCCACGCTGCTCGCGGTGCTGTTCTCCCTCGGCGGGATGGCGCGAAGGCACGAGCTCGTGGCCATGACGTCCGCGGGCGTGAGCCTGTACCGGATCCTGACCCCGCTGCTCGGGGCCGGCGTGCTGCTCGCGGCCGCCGGCCTCGTGTTCTCCACGGAACTCGCCCCGCGCGGCACGCGCTCCGCGAACGAGATCTGGGACCACGAGATCAAGGAGCGCCCCCGCCTGACCGGCTCGTCGCGCCGCGACCTGAACTACCTGGGCACCGGCGGGCGCCTCTTCCTCATCCGCCGGTACGACGGCGACGACGGCCGCATGGAGGAGGTGGTGGTGCAGCAGTTCGCCGAGGGCACGCTGCAGCAGCGCATCGACGCGCGCCGGGCCGACTGGGAGGCGGGCCGCTGGATCTTCCGCGACGGCTACCTCCGCACGTTCACGGCCGACGGTCCTCCCCGCGTGGAGCACTTCGGGGAGCGCGTGTTCCCCGAGATCCGCGAGACCCCGCGCGACTTCCTGCAGGTGGCCGGCGAGCCGGACGAGATGACGCTGGCCGAGCTCCACGACCACGCCCGCCGCACGGAATCGTCGGGCGGCGACCCGCTCCGGCTGCGCGTGGAAGCCCAGGGCCGCTGGGCCTTCCCCTTCGCGGCCTTCGTGGTGATCCTCCTGGGCGCCCCCCTCGCCGGCGCGATCCGACGCGGCGGCCACGCGCTGGGCTTCGGCCTTGCGATGCTGGTGGGCTTCGGCTACTACATCCTGCTCCGCGTGGGACAAACGTACGGCCTGAGCGGGGCGCTGCCCCCGTGGCTGGCCGCGTGGCTCCCGAACGCCGTCTTCACCGCCCTGGGCGCCGTCGGCCTCTGGAAATCCCGCAAGTAGAAGGCCGTGGCGCGGAGATTGTGGACGCCCGGGCCGAAGCCGTTGGGCCGTCGCCGATTCCGCCCGATCACTTCCAGAACTTGAAGTGATCACCTCAAGCCATTGTCTCTATTCTCGTTCCGACGTGCCTTCCACAATCTCCGAACCACGGCCTGGCCCTCGCGCCAGCCGGCGGCGGGCGGTGGAACCAGTCCTCCGAAAGGAACGGCGGAGCGAGGCGGGCGAGGCCCGCGGGCGGGGCGTCGAGACGGGGAACCGGACGGACCGGACGGACCGGACGGGCCGGGTGCCCCGGTGCCTCGCTCGCGGGCGTTCGAG